>OZ242354.1:4800000-6490504 GCA_965208765.1 Candidatus Poribacteria bacterium | reverse complement strand
TGCCTATATCTTTGAAATTGATGAGGGCATTTGGAGACAGCAGGCGAAGCTGGTCGCGAGAGATTTAGCAAAACGAGACGCTTTCGGAGAGGCCGTCGTCCTCCGTGGGGGCACCATCGTCGTCGGGGCGCCTGCGCACGCGCATAGTGGAAAGACATCCGCCGGCGCCGCCTATGTCTTCGTACGCGAGGGTGAGACATGGGTACAACAAGCCAAACTCACGGCCGACGACCCCGGACAGGGGGACGGTTTCGGAACTTCTGTTGCCTTAGGCGGGAACACCATCTTCGTTGGGGCACCATTTCATGATGCCGGGGGAAAGGAAGATGCCGGTGCCGCCTATATCTTTGTGCCGAACGGAGCCACCTGGAAACAGCACGCGAAGCTGAGTGCTATAGACGCAGGGAAGGACCATAACTTCGGTTCTGGTGTCGCCGTCGATGGGAACATCGCCATCGTTGGGGCCGGAGGAGCCAAAGAAGCCGCACCGAGCTCAGGTGCCGCCTATGGCTTTGCACGTGTTGACGGAGTCTGGGAGGCGAGGAAAAAGGTCGTGCCCAAAGAAGGGGGCGAAAATTTCCGCTTCGGCCTTGCGGTTGCTATGAGCACCAACACGGTCGTTGTCTCGTCTCATGGTGTGGAGATGGACCGCGGCAAAAATAAGCGCCATACTGACGGCGCAGTGGCGTATGTCTTTAATAGCGTAACGGATTTTGGCACACCGCCCTTCGCCGTTGAGCCGTTTGGATTGAGAGTCACAACGTTGGGCAAGGTCAAGCACACAGCCCTGCTTCAGAACTTCCCGAACCCGTTTAACCCTGAAACCTGGCTGCCGTATCACCTGGCAAGCGAAGCCCATGTCACTTTTCGCATCTACAACGTACAAGGGCAACTGACCCGCGAGTTAGATCTCGGTATCCAAGAAGCAGCCGGCTATCTGACCCGAGAAACCGCTGCCTATTGGGACGGTAGGGACCAAGTCGGAGAGACCGTTTCCAGTGGCGTCTATTTCTACACCCTCCAGGCAGGCACCTTCCGGGCCACCCGCAGAATGCTCATCCTGAAATAGCACCTGCGGTCGACCGGAAATAGTGGCGGGTCGCAGTAGCAGGGGAGGTGATAGAAAATGGGAAAAGATTCGGGCGAAGTCCGCCTCAAAGGGGAGAAATCGAAGGATCCAGCGATGAAAATGGAGAAGCTGAACAGGTTTGAGAACAAGGTGGTTGTGATTACCGGAGTAAGTCGTGGAATGGGAAGAGCCATTGCTCTGCGGTTCGCTTCAGAAGGCGCTACCCTTGTCGTAAGAGCAAACGAGGATAGGATTAATGATGTCGCGGAAGAGATAAGCGCATTGGGTAGAGCGGCTGCCTGTCACCTGCGATGTAAGCCGGAAACCTGCCCTACTGTATGATTAGGCTGTGGAAGAGTTCGGACGCGTTGATATTTCCGTTCAAAACGTCGGCATCGTCACCGTCGCGACAGTCGAGGAAATGACCGAGGATGAATGGGAGAGGCTCTTAGCTCGACTTTGTACATTTAAGCCGTATAACAGATGGTGTCAATCAAACGCTAGAGAAAAGCAAGTGAGATTTTACCCATCTGGTCTTATGGGTTGACGTGTGAAAAAGTCGCTGGTGGTTTCGTACCATCACGGCGGCGCAAGGGGATCTCTATCGCACTCGCTATCCACTCGCTTGATTCCCGCCTACGGGTTTGGTGTCGTACGGCTTTTCGTACAGCCCAACCGTTTTACTTTTGTACAAAGTCGAGATCAGAGTGTGTTTGAAAAATCCGAATCCGCCTTCAAGAGATAACATTTGGAGAGAAAATACCTTGAAAATCCGATGACTTGGACCCTAAAAAACCCAAATTTGGCTTTGTCGTCAACTTTTCAAAAAAGCACTTGAGTGGACATACAAAGGGCACTCCAAAACATTGAATTTGCTTGACTATTTCCCCAACGTGCACAAGTTACTTTTACTTCTTACTTTACCCGCAGCAAAGGAGGAAAAAATGCGATTCAAACTGACACCGAGATTTATGCTGTTTACTGTGCTGTGCGTCTGTCTGACGGGCGAGGAGTTGTGGTTGAGAAACGCGCCTGCCTCGTACACAGGTCGAATTGTTTTTACATCCTTTAGAGATGGCAACGCTGAAATCTATGTAATGGATGCCCGTGGACGAAACCAAGAAAGACTGACAAACCATCGAGCGTATGACGGCGATCCGGATTGGTCTCCCGACGGAACGAAGATTGCATTCGTTTCCAATAGAGACGGCGCTCGATTTCAAATCTACGTAATGGACATCCATGGAAAAAACCCGATTAGACTCACAGATGGACATGGGTCGAAGTTTGATCCAGACTGGTCTCCCGATGGGGGTAAGATAGCGTTCTCCGTCAGCGATTGGGTAAAAAATCATATCGCCGTGATGGATGCCGATGGTAATCGTGAGAAGCTTAAAGACCAGGCGAGGTATCCATCATGGTCCCCGGATGGAAAACAGATTGCATTCGCACAACGAGGTGAAATTTACGTGATAGGCGTTGACGGACGGGGGCGTAAAAGGGTAAAGCACGATTTAGAGCATAAATTGAACCCATCGTTTTCTCCCAACGGACGGCGGATAGCATACGAGGGGCATCCGCATCACGAAGAATTCCATCACATCTTTGTGGTGGGGGCGGATGGTAGAAATCCGGTGAGGCTTACGCATCATGAAGAATATCATTCGGGACCCGCATGGTCCCCGGATGGACAAGTGATCGCATATTCTGTCTTGGACGGCATCCGGTTGGACGGCATCCTGCCCGTGAATTTCCGAGGCACGATTCACTTGATGGCCTCCGATGGAATATATATTAGGCAACTTAGCCATGGCCGTAATACGACCGATTTCCAGCCCGACATTAGCCCGTTAGGATTAGCCGTGTCCCCCGCCTCTAAAACCACCGCAATTTGGGGCAGCCTGAAGAAAGTCGAGCTTAACCGCCGATAGTTTGCACGAACGCCTCAACTACGTTTTCATCCTTGTAGCACGAGGGATCTCTATCGCCCTCACTACTCGTTCGGTTGATCTGTTAGATTGTGCGCCGAATGTGCAAATTCAAAGTTTACTCTACATATACTCCGCATCGGTTAATTTTGCGCAATTGTGCACCGAAGGTTTGTAGGAGATCAAGCGAATGAAGAGTGAGTGATCAACTGAGCGAACAGCGAAGGCGATAGAAGTCCCATAGAGATCTTCTCCGAATCGCGACGGTCGGGAATCGGTGGGAACTCCTCCTACCACTTGCAAAACTCACGCTCCATTTCTTGACTCTTGAAAAACGCAACTTCAAACAGCGTAGAGTATAATCTGCACAATTGATGTACTATTCTCAATCGAAACGGTTGTGCAATTCTGAAGTCCCGTAAGTCGCAAATGCGGGACTTTATGAACTACGATTCCCGCTACTTTACCCTACACTTTATCCACAACCAAAGAAGGGGCATAATGCGATTCAAACTGACACCTAGGTTTATGCTGTTTACTGTGCTGTGCATCTGTCTGACAAGTGAGGAGGTGTGGTTGAGAAACGCACTTGCCGTCAACACAGGGCGAATAGTCTTTAGATCCTTGAGAGATGGCAACGCTGAAATCTATGTAATGGATGCCGATGGGGGAAACCAAGTAAACCTGACAAACCATCCAGCGTATGACGCTGGTCCGGATTGGTCTCCCGATGGGACTAAGATTGCATTCGATTCCGATAGAGACGGCGGTAAAGCTCAAATACACGTAATGGATGCCGATGGAAAGAACGTGATTAGACTTACGGATGGACCTATGGAGAAGAGTCATCCAGACTGGTCACCCGACGGGGGTAAGATTTCGTTCTCCGTCCACGATATTGAAGATTATGTCGCCGTGATGGATGCAGATGGTAGAAATCGTGAGATGCTTGAAGACCGGGCGAGAGAGCCATCATGGTCTCCGAATGGAAAACAGATTGCATTCGTGCAAGATGAAATTTACGTGATAGGCGTTGGCGGACAGGGGCGTAAAAGGGTGACGGACGATTTAGGAGGTAAATCGAGCCCGTCGTTTTCTCCCGATGGGCGGCGGATAGCATACGAGGCGCATCACGAAGAATTCCATCACATCTTTGTGGTGGGGGCGGATGGTAGAAATCCGGTGAGGCTTACGCATCATGAAGAATATCATTCGGGACCCGCATGGTCCCCGGATGGACAAGTGATCCCATATTCTGTCTTGGACGGCATCCGGCCCGTGAATTTCCGAGGCACGATTCACTTGATGGCCTCCGATGGAATATATATTAGGCAACTTAGCCATGACCGTAACGCGCTCGATCTCCAGCCCGACATTAGCCCGCTAGGGTTAGCTGTGTCCCCCGCTTCCAAAACGAGCACAACTTGGGGCAGGCTGAAGAAACCCGCGCCCAACCGCCGATAGTTTACACGAACGCCTCAACCTGCGTTTTCATCCTTGTAGCACGATCTGTTAGATTGTGCGCCTAACGTGTAAATTCAAAGTTCAATCTACAGAATCTGCGCAATTGATGAATTATTCTCAATCGAAACGGCTGTGCAGGTCTAAAGTCCCATAAGTCGCAACTACGGTTGCCCTATGAGCTGCGAATCTTGGCAAATAAGTCAATACGACGGAGTGGTTCATTGAAAACCTCGCCGGTGTAGCGAGTGTCGCCTAAATCGCCGCTCGCGCCACAATCCGGATACGTTACTCTCCATTTATCCACAACCACGGAAGGGGGACAAAATGCGATTCAAACTGACACCTGGATCTATGCTGTTGGCGGCGCTGTGCATCTGTCTGATGGGTGAAGACCTATGGCTGAAAAACGCGCTCGCCTCGTACACAGGTCGAATTGTCTTTTCATCCTTGAGAGATGGCAACTATGAAATTTATGTAATGGATGCCAATGGAAAACATCTGAAACTTCTTAGCAATCATGCTGCTTCGGATCCTGACTGGTTTGATCCTGCAACGCTTGCCGTCGCTCCCGCGGGCAAAAGTTTTACAATCTGGGGCAGGCTTAAGCGGTTGGTGTCGAGCTTGCCTTAATCTTTACAAGAATTCGTGCTATTGCGACAGGTTTAATTTCATATTCAGGAGGGATCATGCTGTCGAAATCTCGCTACAATCAACGGTTACTTATTTTTCTTTTGATTGGAACAATAACCGCAAGGAATACTCTCGCCTCTAATCACATACCACAGATTGCATTTTCTTCATCCCAAGATGGAAATGCCGAAATCTACGTGATGGACACCGATGGAGAGAATCAAACCAGGTTAACAAAACATAGGTCGGCTGACCGCCATCCCTCATGGTCTCCCGATGGAAAGCGGATTGCATTCACATCCAATAGAATTAGTATTGGCGGCGAAATACACGTGATGGACAGCGATGGAAAGAATGTGATAAGGCTAACAGATGGAGAATGGGATGCGAACCCAGCGTGGTCGCCCGACGGGAAAAGGATTGTCTTCCAGTCCAGGATCGCAGAACGTGCAGGACGTTTTAACACTAATATATTTGTGATGGATGCCGATGGAAGAAATCAGACCCGGCTAACCGATAGTCCGAGGTATGATGGAGTGCCATCATGGTCGCCCGACAGTCAAAAGATTGCTTTCGTTTCGACTAGAGGTGGTATTAGGAAGCAAATCTACGTGATGGACAGCAACGGCGAGAATCAGACGAGATTAACGCACGATGACGACAGCAACAAGCGTGAACCCGCATGGTCTCCCGATGGGAAAAGCATCGCATTCATGCTCAACGATTTTGCCTCGATTCAAATCTATGTGATGGATAGCGACGGCAAGAATCGGAGAAAGTTAACAGACGGAAGATACAACTGGAGTCCAGCTTGGTCGCCGGATGGCGAATTGATTGCATACGAGTCGTGGAGAGAGGGTGACTTGCTAAGCGAGATCCACTTGATGACTGCCGATGGAAAACATCTGAAACGTCTTAGCGATCCCAATCATCATGATTGGGATCCTGACTGGTTTGATCCTGCAACGCTTGCTGTTGCTCCTGCAGGCAAAAGTCTTACCATCTGGGGCAGGCTTAAGAAACTCGCACCCACCCTCCGATAGTTTGCGCGATTGCCTCAACCTACGTTATCGCCCTTGTAGCACAATCTGTTAGATTGTGCGCCTAACGTACAAATTCACAGTTTACTCTACATATACTCCGCATCGGTTAATTTTGCGCAATTGTGCACCGAAGGTCTGTAGGAGCGATCTCCGAATCGCGACGGTCGGGAATCGGTGGGAACTCCTCCTACCACTTGCAAAACTCACGCTCCATTTCTTGACTCTTGGAAAACGCAACTTCAAACAGCGTAGAGTATAATCTGCACAATTGATGTACTATTCTCAATCGAAACGGTTGTGCAATTCTGAAGTCCCGTAAGTCGCAAATGCGGGACTTTATGAACTACGAATCCCGCTACTTTACCCTACACTTTATCCACAACCAAAGAAGGGGCATAATGCGATTCAAACTGACACCTAGGTTTATGCTGTTTACTGTGCTGTGCATCTGTCTGACAAGTGAGGAGGTGTGGTTGAGAAACGCACTTGCCGTCAACACAGGGCGAATAGTCTTTAGATCCTTGAGAGATGGCAACGCTGAAATCTATGTAATGGATGCCGATGGGGGAAACCAAGTAAACCTGACAAACCATCCAGCGCATGACGCTGGTCCGGATTGGTCTCCCGATGGGACTAAGATTGCATTCGATTCCGATAGAGACGGCGGTAAAGCTCAAATACACGTAATGGATGCCGATGGAAAGAACGTGATTAGACTTACGGATGGACCTATGGAGAAGAGTCATCCAGACTGGTCACCCGACGGGGGTAAGATTTCGTTCTCCGTCCACGATATTGAAGATTATGTCGCCGTGATGGATGCAGATGGTAGAAATCGTGAGATGCTTGAAGACCGGGCGAGAGAGCCATCATGGTCTCCGAATGGAAAACAGATTGCATTCGTGCAAGATGAAATTTACGTGATAGGCGTTGGCGGACAGGGGCGTAAAAGGGTGACGGACGATTTAGGAGGTAAATCGAGCCCGTCGTTTTCTCCCGATGGGCGGCGGATAGCATACGAGGCGCATCACGAAGAATTCCATCACATCTTTGTGGTGGGCGCGGATGGTAGAAATCGGGTGAGGCTTACGCATCATGAAGAACATCATTCGGGACCCGCGTGGTCTCCGGATGGACAGGTGATCGCATATTCTGTCTTGGACGGCATCTGGCCCGTGAATTTCCGAGGCACGATTCACTTGATGACCTCGGATGGAAGACATATTAGGCAACTTAGCGATGGCCGTAATGCGAGCGATTTCGAGCCCGACATTAGCCCGCTGGGACGAGCTGTGTCCCCCGCTACAAAAACAACCACAATGTGGGGTAGGCTCAAAATTCTGATTGAATAATAGAAGAAAAAGACATTATTTGGCAATTGGAGTCCCGTCTTCTGTGGGAATCTATCGCGCGGGAATTGCTATCGCACGCGCTATCCAGAATCCCTATCGCATTCACTAAATTGATCTTGCTTAATCTCATTATCCGTTCGCTTGATCCCACCCTACAAATGTACAAAGCCGTACTTAATCAGAGAGTCGCAAATTGAAAATCGTCAAAAAAGGTGACCTTTTTATTGCAACATATTCGTGACTAATACAATATCATTGAAAATCAGGATAGCGTGGGGAGCAGGAGAAGTTTGCTCTAACACGGAACATGAAAAAAAGTGCTTGACTAAGATGGCGAAGCAGAATATAGTTGTTGGGAAATGCAATGAGAAAAGCGGAAGCGTGAGGAGGATTCTGCCTAGTTGAATTTCCTGTCTGCACTGGGAGTGGCGGCATATATGAGAAAGTGGATGGAATGAAAGGGGGTCTATTGGGCTAAAAGAGAAGGTGGGAGTAGACAAATCGGATCGCCACTGTTGTCCATTTTCAAGGAGCGTCGTATAATACAATGCCGCCTTGCAAGGCGGTGTCAAAATGAAAAATACCGCTCAATAGCACGCCATTATCCCTGTCGGAATAATTCTTTCAGCAAGCAACACTCGTTTTTCGCTCTATGACAGATATTGGAAAGGCGTTTCTTCGTAGAATGGTATCACTCCAGAGGAGTGAGATGTCAATAGAACACGATTCCGCCCCGCGTCTGCACTCCAGCGGAGTGCCATGTCAATAGAATCGTGATGCGTCCACTCTCCGCACTCCAGAGGATCAAGCGAACGAATAGTGAGTGCGATAGTAGATCCTGTGCAATGTCGAGTGTTACTTGCGAGAAGCCAAGTTGATTTAGCCGTTCGCTTGATTCCGCATCAACCCGGGGAGGTAGTGCATCGGCAGTCCAAACGCAATTATAGAAGTGAGTATACTTTGTTCACTGGCAAATGTGACAGTGCCACAATAGAATAAGAGAGATCAAAGATGTATAACAAGATTTTGACGGTAGCCTCTGTTCTTACGACTATAGTAACTTTTTTTGTGTATGCCAATGTGGCAAAAGCCCAATTTGTTACTGAAGGACTGGTTAGTTACTGGAGCTTCGAGGCAGAGACCATAGAAGGTAAAACGGTAAGGGACGTTTGGGGGAAGAATGATGGAACCCTCGTCGGTGATACCAAAAGAAAAGTTGGGAAAGTCGGTAGTGCACTGGAGTTTGATGGCGATGGAGATTCTGTTGATTGTGGAAACGATGAGAGTTTGAATTTTGATACGGAAGACCCCTTTAGTATTTGTGCATGGGTTAAAGCAGACGAAAAAGGGCTGACCGTGCTGCAACCTTGGCAGGAGTGGGGCCAGTCTGTCGCCGGCAAGGTGGATGATGGTTGGCACGGCTATATACTCACTATTACAGGTGCTGGTCATAATAATGAGCCGTATACTTTAAACGCTGTCTTGTCCAATACACTTGGAAACAATGATATTAATTGTAGTTCTCCGGACAATTCTATGACTATAGCCACAGATTGGACTTACGTCTGTATGAGCTATGAGGGAACATCCAATGTTGCTGGTATACATCTCTTTATTAATGGAGAAAATCAACCGGTTTCCACACAAAGAGATGGTTTAACAGCTTCTATGTCAAGTAGAGCAAGATTCACCATTGGGCAAGTAAAGGTTACTAACTGGCCAATATGGTTCGACGGTCTCATCGACGAGGTCGCCGTTTATAATCGAGCTCTAAGTGAAGACGAAATATCGCAGAACTTTGCCGAGAACGGGCTTGCCGTACAACCTACTGACAAGCTAGCTCATACTTGGGGAGCGATAAAGGTTGCAAAGTAGGCGTTTTCACCGACCAATTCACAACAATCTGGGGTCAGGACTATGACTTTTCGAACACTCTCGGCAAGAGAATGGGGGTGGTTAAATTGATCCGCTAGAACGGGTTTTATGGATTTATATTTTTGGTCCGCTTGTTTCCATAGGTTTTTCTCGATTCCGGACCAACCCGCTGAGGTAGTGCGTAAGCAGTCTAAACCCAATTATAGAAGTGAGTATGCTTTGTTCACTAGCAAATGTGATAGTGCCACAATGAAAAGGAGATTAAAAATGTTTAAAAAGGTTTTGGTTCTAGCGGCTATAGCGACCGTTTTTGTGTATGCAAATGTGGCGAAAGCCCAATTTGTTACTGATGGACTGGTTAGTTACTGGAACTTTGAGAGTGTAGAAAATGGAACGGTCGCAGACGTTTGGGGGAGTAATGATGGAACCCTCGTCGGTGATGCCAAATTAGCCACTGGAAAAGTCGGTAATGCAATGGAGTTTGATGGCGATGGTGATGCTGTTAATTGTGGAAACGATGAGAGTTTGAATTTTGATACAGCAGACCCCTTTACTATTTGTGCATGGATTAAATGTAACCCGGGAAGGCTGGAAATCTTGGAACCTTGGGAGTTGTGGGGCCAGGCTATTGTTGGGAAGATCGATACAAATTGGCACGGCTATTTACTCACTGTTACAGGTGCCGGTCATCCTGATGAGCCATATACTTTAAACGGTGTCTTGTCCCATGAACTTGGAGGCAATGATATCAATAGTAGTACTCCAGACGATTCTATGAAAATAGCCACGGATTGGACTTACGTCTGTATGAGCTATGAGGGAACATCTGATGTTGCTGGTATACATCTCTCTATTAATGGAGAAGATCAACCGGTTTCCTCACAAAGAGATAATTTAACAGCTACTATGGCAAACGCAGAAGATCTCTACATTGGACATGTATCGGCTCTTGATACGTGGCCAGTTTGGTTCGACGGTTACATCGACGAGGTCGCCATTTACAATCGAGATCTAAGTGAAGACGAAGTGGCGGCGAACTTTGATGCGGAGGCGAATACTGCTACTGCAGTACAACCTTCTGACAAGTTAGCTCATACTTGGGGAGCGATAAAGGTTTCAAAGTAGACCGTTTTCCCCGGCAAACTCACAACAATCTGGGGTCGGGACAGAGATTCTCAACAGGATCGCCTAGATGCCCATGAACACAAACCCGCATGGTTGCTACAATGTGGGAGGAAATTCGTGCCCATGGCGGCGCGAATTTCCTCATGATAATCCCTATCAAATGCTGGTGTCATGCGGTTCTTGGCGATCATGTCTCAGACCCTCGTCGCCGCTTTCGGTGAGAATTCCTCGGGTCAGGACTATGAGCGGGAGGTAACCTTCCAGGCGCGACCTTGAAGCACCTCAAACATTTGGAAAAATTTTGAGGAAAAAAGAGGAAGAGGATCAATCGATTTGAAAATTGGCATTTCAGCATGGTCCTTTTACAAGCGGTTTCTGGCTAAGCCGCCGACCATGGATTACCCGCAATTCTTCGCCGCGGTGCGTGGGTTAGGTGTAGATGCCGTAGAATTAAACTCACCCTTCTTCGATTCTCAAGAACATGATTATATTACCTACTTGAAAGGGGCCGCCGATAGTTACGGTGTGCATATTAACAACATCGCTATTGACGACGGGGGTTATGATCTTTCATCTGCGGATTCTGCCAACCGCGAGGAAGCCATAAATCGCACCGTCCGTTGGATGGACAGCGCCGTGATACTTGGTTGTCCAAACGTACGAAATAATACAGGCGGGCAAGGGGGCGGTGCTCCGGAGGCGTTAGAGCTTTGCATTGATAGCTTTGCGCGTCTGACTGCCGAGGCTGAAAAGCGCGGTTTGAACATGGTCATAGAGAACCATGGCGGGATCTCGGCAAACCCGGACGAGTTGGTCACGCTTATTAAGAGAGTTAATAGTGATCACATCGGAACGGTGCCCGACTTCGGCAATTTTCAGGCAGATATTCGCTATGAAGCGATAGAAAAAGTGGCTCCTTTTGCCAAGCAGATCCACCCGAAGATGCATGACTTCGACGAGAACGGTGAACAACCGGAATGGGATACCGCCAGGCTCGTGAACATAGTAAAGAAGACAGGTTTCGGTGGCTACTGGATGATAGAGTTCGAAGGTAGAGAAGAGGAGTTCTCGGGTTTGCGAAAGAGTATTGCCTTCCTTTCAAAGTGCTTGAGGGGATAGAGGCCGGAAGAGAATAGGGAAGCCCCCAATCCCTATGCCCTTTCCCGAACAAGGATGAAGGAGATGTTTTATGGAAAAGAGAAGACTTGGAAAGACGGAGTTTATGACTTCGATAGTCACGTTCGGCGGTGCAAGTCTCGGAGCTGTTTCGCAGAAGGAGGCGGATAAAGCTATTGATTTAGCAATTGAACATGGTGTCAATCACTTTGATGTTGCACCTGCTTATGAGGAGGCAGAACTGAGGATTGGATCATGGATACAAAGACATAAAGAATGCAGAAGTTTAATCACCCTTGGAGGCAAGACCACCAAAAGGAAAAACAAGGAAGCGAGTGAAGAGTTTCATCGCTCTTTGGAGCGATTGCAGATAGACTATTTTGATCTTTATCAACTTCATGGGGTTCACGCTCTCAACGAATTGGACACTGTAACTGGCCCGGGTGGAGCAGTTGAAGGTATTCTTGAGGCGCGTGAGAAGGGGTTGACTCGATATATTGGGATTTCAGGCCATCAACTTAGCACGCATATTGAGGCGCTTAATCGCTTCGATATCGACACTATTATGTTTCCACTAAACTTCATTCTTTATGCAAATCCCAAATATTACAGACATTACGAATCCTTCCGAAAGCTAGCAAAGGAAAAAGACGTAGGGCTGTTGGTAATCAAGACGATAGCCAAAAGGCCATGGGGTGATAAAATTCAGAGCCAATCACCAACTGGACAGATTTATGAAACTGGTTACGAACCTTTTGATGAACAAGAAGAAACAGATAATTGTCTGCGGTTTGTACTTTCTCAGGACGTAACAACAGCAGTCTCTGCTTCGGATGTACGTCTTGTTCCCAAACTGTTAGATGCGGCAGAACGGTTCAAACCTCTCAGTGATGCTGAACAGAAAGCGTTGACCTCAAAGGAGAACCTGTTTTTTCTCGTGGCTCCAACTATCTTTGGCTGGTACTAGTTCTAGAGTGTAACACGCTGGGTTCCGTTGACATTTGAAAATTGAGCCAATATTGAGTCTATTTCCGAAGGAGATCTCTACGGGATTTCTATCGCGGTCGCTAGCCGCTCCCTTGATCCTTCGCTATTCGCTCAGTTAGTGGTTGGGAAACCCAACCCGCGGGGCGAGGAAACCTCGCCCCTACGATAGAGACTTATCGGCGAATTATGGACACACATTACATAAATGTCAACACGCCCTAGGGTGTGTAACACTCTAAGGTGTGCCAACAGATCGAAAAGTTGCAAAGCTAGTTATTAAATTAGAGGTGCAGGGGAAAGTAAGGACCGTGCAGTGGGCCGCGTAACTATTGGTAAGAAGTGTCAATGACATTGACTGGAACTGCCACAGACGTTTCATACGCTCCCTGAATAGGCATTACTGTTTTCTCCTCACTATAACCGGTCAGTTTAATAATGTTGGTAGACTGTATTTCGATGCCTCCTCCGCCTACCAAAGGCGGTCGAGGGCTGTCCGCCCGGTTGCCAAAGCCACTGAAATCGGGAGCGCACGCGGGCACTCCCCTACATCCGCAAACACCACCGACTTAGCGATTGAACCACTAAAGAGGAGATTTGGAAATGCAGACAGCGTGTTTAGACTCGTCTTCTGGCGGCGCCGCGACCGAAAAAGGAAGCAAGCTTCTCATTGGATGGGCCTCGACGGACATAACACCAGAAAAGCCGGCAGCGCTGGCGGGACAGTTCTTTGTCAGGATCTCAAAGCAGGCGCTTGATCCCATAACCGCCACAGCGCTGGCGATCGAGTCGGCGGGCGAGGATAACGCGAGCGAGCAAGTCATCATGGTTTCGTGCGATCTATTATGGATACCCGACGACTCACGTCTCGCAATTGGATTTGGGGACAATCGGCAGGCGGTCCAGGGGCGGCTGCGCGATATTGTCAAACCGATGCTGCCTGATTTCGATACCGGAAAGCTGTTTCTTAACGCCACTCATACCCACACCGCGCCTATTATGGCGGGAGGTTGGTGTCTTGAACAGAGCGAGGAAGTTATGACGCCTTCCGAATACGTTGACTTTCTTCTGAGTCGCCTGTCTGAAGTTGTGGTTGAGGCATGGAATGGGCGCAAGCCTGGCGGGGCGAGTTGGGCTTTGAGCCACGCTGTGGTGGGACATAACAGAAGAGCAGTATACCTTGATGGCTCCGCCAAGATGTATGGCTCTACAGACACCGCGGATTTTAGCCATGTAGAGGGATATGAGGATCATAGCCTGAACCTGCTTTTCTTCTGGAACGAGGAAGGAGAGCCTACAGGGATAGTCGTCAATGTAGCGTGCCCCGCTCAGGCGAGTGAATCGGTGCATCAGGTCTCAGCGGATTTCTGGCACGAAGCGAGGGCTGAATTGCGAAAGCGTTATTCGGAGAGCTTGTTCGTGTTGCCGCAATGCTCCGCCGCAGGGGATCAAGCGCCTCGTTTCCTGTTGTCGGGAATGGCTGAAGAGGACATGCGGAAGAGAAAGGGCGTATCTGAACGGGAAGAGATAGCTATCAGGATCGCAGACGCTGTGGATTACGTGTTTCCGGCAGCTAAAAGCGATATACGAACAGTGGCGCGTCTGGATCATGCGGTAGAAGAACTCGAACTTCCGGTGAGAAAGGTTACCGAAGACGAGTTGGAGAATGCAAAGTCAGAATATAGTAGATTATTGGAACAGGGGCAGCTTGACAAGGGCGCAAATTTCGTGTCCCTTGGTCGCAATAAAAGCCTTATAGATAGGCACGAACGGCAACAGAAAGATCCTTTTTACCGAATGGAAATTCACGTCGTAAGATTCGGGGATATTGCCATTGCCACGAATCCATTTGAACTGTTTGTCGAGTATGGCATACGCATCAAGGCGCAAAGTAAAGCGCTGCAAACTTTTGTCATCCAACTGGCGTGTTCCGCTGGCGGCTATCTTCCTACGGCCAAAGCGGTTGCAGGCGGCGGCTACAGCGCCGAGGTCGCCGACATGAGAGTAGGCCCCGAAGGCGGCGAGGTGCTCGTTGATCAAACTGTTGAGTTGATTAACGGAATGTGGGACGACGAGAACGACTAATTTTTGGTGCCGTTGGTGTTATAATAGAACATGGGTACCCTTATTTCCCCGACAGTAACTGTTTAGTTTCCTGATTTCCAGGGTCAAGTGCTATGAATCTAGACGGTCTTTATTGCCATTTTCTAGACGCACCTCGTGTGGATACCCCATTTTCCGGTTTGTAGTAGGGCAATTCATTGCCCGTCCTATGGCGTCAAGGATTTTACTAGCCACTAATCACTAGGTTCTGTTGACATTTACGTGAAGTGAGTGTCCAATCGTAGGGGCGAGGTTCCCTCGCCCGTTAAATGACGGGTTGGGAAACCCAACCCCTACGAAGATTGCCCCAGTGTAGAGAGATCCCTTGTGGTTGCCCAACATTCTGCCTCAAGTGAATCAATATTGGCTCAATTTTCAAATGTCAACAGAACCTAGCCACTAAACACTTACCCCCGTCACTATCGGACACTTTTCATTGGAGCCGTTTGAAGGCTATGGAGTCTCTATTGAGTGATTGAAGACACCCATGGAACCGAAAGAGCGCTGGAATTATATACATGGAACAGCAGTGCTACGATTCGCTTTGCTCGATCTCGAGAGTTGATGCGGAACTGTTCGGCAACCTCTTGGAGGAAATTGGGGTACAACCGCATAAAGGTAGGTAAACCGTCACAGGGCTAACAAGTGTGAAATCAACAGACCCCCGCGAGGGGTCAAGAAGACTTGATGTAGAATCCTGGATCCGCTGAAACCCCTTTTGGGGCATTTATTTGACAAGTCTCTTTATCGTTTATTCATTCGTTTTGTCCACGAGAGTTTTGGTTCCTTGTGATATCCGTTTCTGTTGTGGATTTTTTACAAATTGTCTGCCGCATTTTGGGCGTTTGAGATTCTGTTTCCCATTTTGGATTCGCCCATTCTTAACGACACGCTTACTGTTACAACCGGGACAGTTTGGCACCCTAAAGTTCCTCCCAATTCAGCGATATACAGTTAGGATGCCATATTTCATCATTACATGTTAGGCACTCCCCGTAGCCTGAAAGGAACCTGTGCATGAAGCTTACATCAGACCAAATCGACGCCTACCGCCGTGACGGCGTAGTTCCCATCGGCAAGGTTCTGGACGAGGCGGCCGTGGCGGAAGCCAAGGAACGCATTGAAGCATTGCGCCAGCGCGATCTCCTCGACAATCCCGCCGAGCAAATTGGCAAGAAGTCTTTTCGCCTGCTGAATGTCAGTTCCTTCGATGAATGGTTTAAGTCGATCATCAACAACGACAACCTTCTCGACGCCGCCGAGTCGGTCCTGGGGCCCAACGTCCAGCTCTTTCAAGACAACATCTTCTGGAAGCCGCCGAAGCAGGGCGCCCCTTCGACGTGGCACCAAGACAACATTTGGTGGGCTGGCGACCCGCCCAACATGTTAACCATCTGGATCGCTCTGGACGATGCGGACGCCTCCAACGGGGGTGTTCATTACATTCCGGGCAGCCAGACCAAGCTGCTTGAGGGCGAGCTCGATTTAGACGACCCAAATGCTTACAGCCACAAGCTCCTATCCGACGAGCAGGTCGATGGCTCGCGCGCCATCTCGTTTACCGTGCCCGCGGGGCATGCGGTAATGCATCACTGCCAGACCATCCATGGTGCTCCGCCCAACCAGTCCGATCGCTCACGCTGCGGTTACACCGTGCACCTGCAGGAAGCGGGATTACGGGGCAAAGACGTCACCGACTGCCCGCTCCTGCGCGGGAAAATGCCGTGACCGCTTCCGCGATGGCGCCGCCGAACGATTCGGATTCGACCGGCGCGCCGTCGCTCGGCAATCACTTCTGCGCGGACGATAACCCCATCATTCCGCCCGAACATTCGTGGCTACGGGGAAGAATACTGGAATATACGCCGACAGCGATGGAAAAGGAAGGTTAGGTAAGAGCCACATGGTGTGTGCCGGTTTGATGCAACGATCTTGCAATGATTCCGTAGCAAGTTGAATGTCGGACAACAGTGCGGGAACATTTTCATGTCGTGTTTCTTCTTCGAGGTCGATACCCACCGCGTTTGGGTTTTTGAAACTGGCGCAGAGATCCAAGCGCCGTAGCGTCATCCAGAATCGCGCAAACTCGCACCACATCTGGGTTGAGGGCATCTTTGGCAGTCGTCAAAGATGCCTTTTCTGTGCCGATATTTCATCCCCATCATTTCTCGAAACCCGCCAACAGACTGCTAGCCCATAAGCCTAAGCCCATGACCGTGCGATCCTCACCTGACACACTGCCATGATAACGTCGCTACGGATTATCCGTCTTCGAACTGCAAGACATAATTCACGCGGCGGGAAAAACGGCAATTACTCATATGTGCGGACCTGTGAAGAACCTCCTTTACCAGATTAAGGATACAGGCTTGGATGGTATTCGCGCGCTCACGGCGTCGCCAATTGGTGATACACCTGCGGAGCTAGCCCTGGATGTTATCAGCGAAGACTTGATTATCAATGCAGAAATTCCCGCGAGTGTATTTCTGTCTGGACCGGTGGAGGGAATTGCATCAGCACTTGATGAGCTGTATACTCCCAGACTACGGCGTGTGAATTACAGTGGTGGGTGTGTGCAAAAGGGACCCGTGTCCCCATAGCGCGTTTCCGGGCGTTTGCGACTGCATGAGCCGGAACGGTGATCTGAAATAGGTACACAGTTACAATATAACCACTCAGTAATAGCAGAGATCAGGGGTGTTCTAACATGGCAGGGGTGTTCTAACATGGGAAAACCAGAAGGCAGCTCATCGGGCGTCACTTTCCGTGCTCTGGTAATAGGGCTTGTCTTAGTCCCGCTTAACTGTTATTGGGTAGCACATGGCGAAGGGATCTCGGCCTCGGCTGGGAGCTCTTTGACCTCAGGCGTTTCCCTTTTCTTTAATGTGGTCTTCACTCTGTTGATATTAGAGGGATTCAACGCATTATGCAAGCGATTAGCTCCTAAAGCGGCGTTGAAACAGGGGGAGTTGCTTACTATCTTCGTGATGTTATGCTTGGGGTCCAGCATGACGGGAAACGAGTTCCTTCTGAACTTCATTCTTTCGCTAGGACACGCTTCCTGGTACGCCACTCCCGAGAACGAATGGTCTAGATTATTTTCGCGCTACGTGCCTGATCGGCTCACGGTTATAGATAAAACAGCGCTGCGCGGCTTCTATGAAGGCGATTCCAGCATCTATCGTTCTGAAATTATCAACGTCTGGTTAAAACCTCTGGCTCTCTGGTCAATCTTTACGGTGGTTCTGATATTTACCTTTCTGTGCGTCACCGTGCTTGTCAGAAAACAGTGGACAGAGAGTGAGAAGCTGTCATATCCAATCATCCAACTCCCTTTGGCGATGACGCGAAACGGCACTGGAAATGCGCTCTTTTCAAATAGGCTGTTCCTGTTGGGGTTCGGTTTAATGGCGGTAATTACTATGATCCATGCGCTGCATTTCCATTTCCCAGCCGTTCCTAACCTGCGTTTTCGAACGGACATCAGCAGCTTATTCACTGAAAAACCGTGGAACGCCATCGGATGGACACCGGTTGCGGTTTATCTATGGATTGTGGGATTCGTGTTTTTTATCCCGCTGGATTTGTGTTTCTCTGTTTGGTTTTTCTATCTGTTCGCCAAGTCGCAACGCATCATAGCAAGTGTGTTTGGATTGGAACGGTTGCCTGGTTTCCCCTATATCTATCAACAAACGACCGGCGGATGGCTTGGGCTCCTTCTCATTGCATTGTGGCTGACAAGGAAGCATCTGAAGAACGTTTTCATACAATCAATTCGAAGGGGTGCAAAGAATTCAGAAGGACGGGATTTCTCGGAAGAGCCAATGAGTCCTCGAACAGCCTTGATAGGACTTACTCTAGGACTCTCTTTTCTGATCCTGTTTTGTATGGCCGGTGGAATGTCTTTCTGGATAGCGTTCCCGTTTTTTGTTCTGTTGATCGGTTTTGCGACGACCGTCACGCGGATGCGCGCGGAACTTGGGCCGCCAAACCACTCGTTATATTTGGTGGGGCCAGATAAAATCCTTGTTTCGGCTTTGGGATCACGGAGTCTGGGCGGGAAAAATCTGATGATGCTTACTTATCTATTTTTCACTGACCGGGCAATGGCAAGTCATCCAATGCCTCATCAATTAGAAGGTTTCAAGATGGCGGAACGGGTGGGCATGAATGCCAGAAGGCTTGCCGCCGCCATTATGATAGCTGTTGCAGTTGGCGTTGTGTCTTCTTTATGGATATGGCTCCATGCTGCCTATGAAGAGGGCGTCGCTTCGGGTTTTACGGGATACGTGGGCATTCCATGGGAATCCTTTAACCGGCTGGAGCGGTGGCTTCGCTATCCAGGCAACACGAGCTATCCTGAACTGGGCTTTATTGGGATTGGCCTCTCTTTTTCCTTGATAATGATGTTTCTCCGTACCCGGTTTTTGTGGTGGCCGTTACATCCGGTTGGCTATGCCCTATCCACAAGCGGATGGCTCATTAATCTTATCTGGTTCTCGTTTCTGGTGGGTTGGATTATCAAATGGGTAATCCTCAAATACGGAGGTCTCAAAGCGTATCGCAATGCATTCCCTTTTTTCCTTGGCCTCATCCTGGGCGAATACGCAATAGGCTGCATCTGGAATCTGCTGGGGATTATGTCGGGAACACTACTCTACCCGTTTTTCGGCTGATCTTGGCTTTGGCCATTTTCGTCCATTTTGCGTTTGAAATTCCTGCCGAAAAATTGCATCTAATATTTGATAGGATGATATAATCAAACGTTCAGGGAAAACATCCTTTTGTTCGTTCCCACTTTCTGGACAGTTTCCTCTCTCGGAATCAATGACAGATCTAAAGAAAATAAGGCATCCAATTTAGTAGTTCCCAGAAAGGCAAGCTGCGCAAGAGTTGACATCTCTGTTGGTCAAGACCCCATGTATGTAGTGCTCCTAACGCCTGGCAGCGGAGCGAGGGCGGTGGAGCCATTGAGCAAGCTCAGTACGACATGGGCTAAATTAAAGAGCAAAAGCTTAGTGATTCTCTCGGCAAGTAAATATGATTGAGAGCCTGTTTGAAAAGTACATCTGTAAGGTGCGCGATGCGCACCCTACGGTTCGTTACCCAAATAAATATTGAAAGCTCAAGAAACGACTTGAGCTATCAGCCCCGATCTTGAGACCGGGGGTGAAGAATGCCCACCCTCTTTCCATCAAACCCGGTGCGTATCAAGGTTTGGGGTTGATTTCCATAGTTTTCGCTTCATTTTTTCTTTGAAATTAACTCGAGCATCATCTCCACCGCCTTGGCAGAGAATTCTGGATCGTTGATGTTGTTTTCCAACCCTACCACGGGGATGTCCTCCCTGACATTCGACTTGATGGCATCAAAAAGCGCTCCATCCGCTTCGCGGTCACATAACGGCCCACCGTCCCCACCAAATATGGATAAACCCTTTAGCGGAAGCAGGAACGCCACTGGCCCTTTGGCGGCATTCGCCCTCTCGGAAAATAACTCTCCGAGCTTCTTGTTCTCTTCGGCGTTGGTCCGCATCAGGGTCTCACCTGGAACACCTGAATCCACGACCTTAATCGGTTCCTTCATCTGAGCATACCAATCTCCCGGTTTAAAGGGTGGTTTATAGAACTTTCGCCCCGCGTCTTTGTACTTCTGCGGAATCGTTTCTGGCACCTCAAAGCTCACCATATCGACACAGCCTGGAACGATAAGGTGAGGGATGCCCATCTTGCCGGGAGCACTCAGCCGTCCGGGCCCAGCATCGTAGTCACCGCCACAGATGTTATTGGCCAACTCCGTCGTCGCAATATCCAAAACGGCATCGACTACTCCTTCTGACACGAGTATCTCCATGAGCTTTCCACCGATGCCGTCGGCGTGGTGGACATGCACGTCATATCCCTTATCATATAGAGACTTTTCACAGGCACAAGTACAGGTAAAGGTGCTGTTATTAGCCCTCCGTCCGGTTATATGAATGGATGTTTTATCCTCATAAGCCGCCAGAGGTGGAGTCTCCACCATTCCGCAGATAGCACCGGCTGCGCGCGATAAGACAGTGCGGGTGACACGGTTCATCCCTTTCACGTCGACGATGGACGAGATCATCGTAATGTCTTTGCTTTCCAAGAATGCCCCAAGGTCCGGGAGTTTTCCTTTGGAGAGATATTTAGAGAGATATATAGATACACAGACCTTAGGCACGCCGAAAGGGAGGGCACGCATGGCTGTCGTCGCCATGAAAGTCCCCTGCGATCCTCCCCCTCCGACTATGCCATCAAACCGGCCCTCTTCGTAGAGAGACCTGACCACAGCCGGGAGGCCTTTAGCCATAATCTTCGTCGCCGCCAAGCGGTCTCGCTTTTCCCGCATGGCGTTTAAATCCCCACCGCCCGCCTTAGCGATCTCCTCCGGTCCAATATCAACCGGAAAGCGATCGGGCACCGGAATTATCTCTCCAGCGAACCGCCATGTATCGAGAATAGCTGTGTTCACCGTGATCACGCTGTGCCCTCTGGCTAGGATCTGCTCGCGTAGAAACGCGAACTCCTGCCCCTTTGAATCGAAGGCGCCTATCATAAGGATAGTCTTGCTCATTTTTCTCCGTCAGTTTTGGCAATAATTAAAATTCGACAGTCCCGACGCTGTTTGTTTCGAGAATTGGAACGTTACAGCTGCTCGCACTCTCGGTGCGCAGCACCGGAGGTCATGGATCCACAATGTTGTAACGCTCGGAACGAGAGAACAACATCGGGACTTTCGCTGCCTACTGTGGAAATATATGAAAGCTATTTTACCCGTTTTCCGCTTTCGGGTCAACAAAGTACTCTCGCTTCTTCAAATCTGTCGCTTTTTGCGCACACTCCTCCCTGAGTCTATGAATGTTTCCTTTAGGAATGGCTATCAAATAACTTTACGAGTTTTTCACTTAGCGCCTCTGAATCGGACAAAGCTAGTCAACACAAGGGTTCAGAAACCGAGGGTTTTGAGGGTCAAATGTTGATTTTACTGAGTTTGTGTGTAATTACCCCCAAAAACTAGACAGTTGAATAAGAGATCTTTTCGACTAGAAAAATGGTCATCATCTGAGCGAAAATAGGACTCGGAAACGCTAAGTAAATGAAAGGAGTTTCTCCACTATGTCGCGTAGAAAACAGCGTGATGGCCGATTCAAAGCGCAAGTGGCTCTTGAAGCTATCAAGAACGAGCAGACCATCAGTCAGATTGCCAGTGAATACGGTGTCAATCCATCAAGCGAGCGAATAGCGAGTGCGATAGAGATCCCCACAAGTTAGCCAATGGAAAAAACAGGTTCTTGAGGAATTACGTCAACTCTTTGCCAACGGACGTTCAAAAACGGCTTCCGACAACGACAAGTTAGTGTCTGAACTGTATCGCCAGATCGGTCAGTTGAAGGTAGAACTGGACTGGCTTCAAAAAAAAAACGTCGCGCCTCCGTTGAACAGAAGCGGCATCTTGTTGAACCGGAGTGCCGTTCATTGTCGATTGCAAGACAGTGCGAGCTCTTAGGCTTGTCTAGAGCATCGTTCTATTACACTCCTGTAGGGGAGTCTCCACAAAATCTGGTGTACATGCGTCTGTTAGATGAACAGTACACCAAGAGGCCGTCCCACGGGGTGCCTAAGTTAACTGATTGGCTTCGTTGTCAAGGATACGCCGTCAATCCGAAACGGGTAGCACGGTTAATGCGGAAGATGGGATTAGTTGCCATCTATCCCAAGCCCAAGACCTCCAGAATGGGCAAACCGTCGAAAGTGTACCCCTATCTGTTGAAAGGATTAACCATCACCAGACCGAACCACGTCTGGGCAACTGACATCACCTATATTCGCTTGAACAAGGGATCTCTACCGCCCTCCCTGTTCGGTCGGTTGCTGGCTTCGTTTATCTGATAGCCATTATGGATTGGTTTTCCCGTTATGTGTTGTCATGGGAACTTTCAAACTCCCTAGGGGATCTCTATCGCACTCACTATTCGTTCGTTTGATCGTGTTCTTTTGCCTATCGGCTCTGGAACGGGCGCTTGGTAAAGCGAGCCCATTAATATTCAATAACGACCAAGGAAGTCAATTTACTTCCGAGGTGTTTACTGCTAGACTTGAATCTTCAGACATAGCCATTAGTTGGAACGGCAGAGGCCGCTACTTTGACAACATCTTCGTTGAACGACTTTGGCGCAGTGTCAAGTATGAGGAGGTTTATCTCAACGACTATGACTCAATGGACGCGGCTCACCGTCGATTGAGAGATTATTTTAAATTTTACAACCGAGAGCGGTTTCATCAATCGCTCGATTACCGTACACCAGCAAGCGAGCGGATAGCGAGTGCGGTAGAGATCCCTACGAGGTGTATTCCCAATAACTTCAGGCGTTTAAGTTTGACCAAGTTTAGTCGGATTTCATTACTTAAATCTTGTCATTTACTGTCTAAAGGATGGGGGTAAGTTATGAGGTTATCTCAACGACTATGACTCAATGAACACGGCTCACCGTCGATTGAGAGATTATTTTAACTTTTCAACCGAGAACGGTTTCATCAATCGCTCGATTACCGTACACCATATAAGGTGTATGGAAGTGACCCCATTTTTCTGGGCACCAATTTGGCAATGCTAAGAAGGTACTTCTAGTTTTTGAGTACCAGGTGGTCTAATGAAGCTTCGTATGTTGCAGCTTGGAAACGTCATATGAACCACAGGAACAAAAGCGACTTGGTTGTGGTTATTCCTTTACTGTTGATTCAGGGTGAAACATCAAGCTTATCCGATTGATGCCGATGGGCGATAGACTGCTCCTCGAACTCAGCAGGTGTCCTGTAGTCAAGAGACGAATGCGGTCGTTTCTCATTATAGACGACATCCAAGACATAGCCGAGTTGCTGGTACACGTCGTGAACATCATGATACTCCGAGTCAATGATGTACTCATCTTTTCTCTGGACAGTTTCCTCTCTCGGATTTAAAGACTGATATAAAGAAAAAGTGGCATCCAATAAATTTTCACCCGCTTTCTTGGAGAAAAAAGATGAAAACGGAAGCCGCTTTGTGGAGCGGATGATGACGACGGTGGCCGCGCTCAAGCAACAGAGTCGCAACGCACTTCAATATCTCATAGTGACCTGTAACGCGCACATAAAAGGCGAAGATGCCCCGTCCCTACTTCCGAACCCCACAGCTTAAACAGCTCACCGAATTTACCCATACACTACCTGAACGCTTACCAATAAAGATGGGCGAAAGTAAAATGAGAGTAAAATTGACTTTGACCGCAGTTCTCTTCACAACTGTTCTGGTAACAATACCCTGGCTAATAGATACTGCAGAATGTGGAGTCGTTACAGATGGTCTGATCAGCTATTGGACCTTTGATAACGCGCATATAGATGGCGATACCCTTAATGACGTTTGGGGAGAGAGTCATGCCACCTTTGTTGGACCTGCGGAGATAGTTGATCGAGGCAAATTTGGCGAAGCGCTGGATCCCATTCCTGGCCATGTTGAATTCGATGACTCAGATCTGCCCGCTCGAAACGATCCCAGGACTCTGTCCGCATGGGTTAAGCTTGATTCAGTTCCCCAAGCGTGCGGATCCGTTTTTCAGTGGGGTTCGCTCGATGACACTAAAATTTCTGGTATGATGGTTTGCAATGGGGGAACGGGTTTTTTCGTCGGTGGGCACGCTGATATGGAATCAGATGGCGCCATGAAAAGTGGAATATGGAATCACATCACCATTACTTATGATGGCGAGCTTTTGAGAATATACATAAATGGTGAATTCGATAAGAAAGACCCTCCCGGTCTTAAATGGGGAAATCAGCCAAGGAAACTGAATACCGTGTTGGGGGGTACCGGGGCGATAGGTTCACTCTTGAACGGAGATGAGAATGATGAGGGTTTTACCTTCGGTCTCATCGACGAAGTCAGCATCTACGATAGAACTCTACGCGCAGGTGAGGTCGAACAGAATTTTATCGCCGAAGGACTCGCTGTCGATACTGCTGGCAAGCTCGCTCTCACCTGGGGCGGAATAAAGCTCTCAAAATAGCGAGCTTGGCAGTGAAAAGTATGTATACTTTCATACAGTAGACAATTGACATTGGATTTTAACTTGATCGATCTTGAATCCTGAATCGCCTGAACCCTGCATCCGATGCACGATTCAGGTTTCAAGATGCAATCAAATCCATAATCTCGATAGTAATCTCTCAATTCAATGGAGTATTGTCCCCGTCAGAGTCCGTATCCCAAGCACAGCGCCAAGTATTGACCACATGCAAATGATAATCTGTTCACCCAAGATTAACCCGATGAAAAATGGAACAGCGTTTCGATACGCTGGCCGCATTCGAGTCGAAGCACACTGCCCGTAGCACTGAGGGCTATGCCGACGCGTCCATCGAAGCCGATATGAGCATCAGCACAGCGGGGTTACCCCATACCATCTCACACGGACAGCCGACAAATAGCTCCAGAGGTGGCGTCACAATACCAGAAGCAACCATCCCAGCGGGTCATCCCGTGCGGTTCGGGGTGCGGTTTGGGGATTTCAATTTTATCAATTTTCGAACCATCTTTTGGATTCAGGCGATAGATTGCTCGGTGGTCTGTCTCGACGCACCAGAGGTCATCTTCCTCCCATGCGAGACCATGCGGACGCCCTCCCGGAGCGGGGATCGAATGCAGCACGGCTAGGTCATTGCCAGGATCTAACTGGTAAATCGTCTCCGATGGCGGCACTACCATCCACAACTTGCCGTCTCGCCACTCTAATCCATGGGCGCCACTCTCTGTCGCACCGGCGGTCGGATAGGTGGCAATAGTCGATCCGTTGGTTCTATTTGCCTTGATAATCGTCGGACCCCAGGTCGATGCCAGCCAAAGCTCTGTCCCGTCATCCGTGATGCCGCTGCCGTGGACCGACTCTGTATCGTAGGCCTTCAAAGCCTCTCCCTCGTAGGACATAAGAACGACTTGATTTGAAACTTGATCAAGTACCCAGAGTCCTTCTACTGTGGCTTGCATACCGTTTGGTTGTGGACCGGGAAAGTCAAACATCTTCTCTATTTGAATTGCCATAAGGAATTCTCCTTAATTCCGCAGGAAAATTGGTCAATGAACCGCATTTTGCAACAAGTGAATAGTGGTGTCAGGCGAATGTGTCGTAGTGACTAGGCTCAGCCTGGTCCCTGTCGCAAGCAACAGGGACTCAGCCACGCTTTGATCTAACCGCCGGCATCATTGCCACAGCGCAGGCCAATGTCCATCTCTCTTGTGTTTGGGGTCGCATCGAAGATTTGTCTCTTTTAATGCCCAGTCTGAGTCTGTACGACCCGATCTCAAACAGCGTGCTGATGTCATCGTATCTCTTGAGTGGCTCATCCCGCTCACATAAGTCTACATGCCCATGTCAATTACCAACTCTACGCTCTATTCCAAAGCTGCTAATCCAACTTCGCGAAGGCCCGCGAAATCACATTAGCATTGCTTTAAACCGTCGAGGTGCATCCAGATAGCTCTTTAGGCATTCGACCGTGCGTTTTCGTATCTCTACAGCCGGAAATCTCAAGTGCAGCCCGTCTTCGTATACGGCAGCCGTTAGGCAGGCATTGCCATGTCGATACTCCCTTACCATGGCAACACTGTTTTAACATATTGTAGCAACAGTAACAAGGACAGATGAGAAGATACAATTGTCTGAACCGTCTCGTAGTGCAGCTTCCGTCCACTTCTTCTCGTGGAGATAAAGCGACTCATCCCTTTCTGATTGACAATTCAGCTGAAGGTGTTATACTGTGCGCAATTCAGAAATAATGGAGCTAGAGGCCTTGAGATTCATGATAGTTAAATGGTAAGTGACAACGATAGAATACCGGCGGTGTCCCAACGAGCTTATGACGTTGATTGTTGACACCCTCTCCATCGTGTACTGCATTATACATCAGAATGACAATGACTGAATATGGTATGGGAGCATCCCGCGAGACCTGAACAACACCGCCGCTATCAAGCGATTCGTTTCCTGTTTTTTTGATTCAAACGAATTTGCCTCTTTGAGGTGGTAACGAGAGTCGCTATGTCTTGAACTTGCTCTCTGGAACAACCACCACTTGGTAAGCAGAATGCTGGACATGAAAGGGCTGAAATTATTCATTGTCATATTGCTATGCTTTACGGTCATCGTTCAATCAAGCGCGAAGGTCGTATGGCGGGCAGATTTTGAAGGACGTGAATCTCGCGACGCAATTCCTAACGGACGGGTAAACGATCCGGACCATTGGAATCGCAATGTCGAGAACCCGGATACAATCTGGGATATAACCAGCTATCGACAAGACTGGCCAGCGACTAGAAGAAAGGGGCATGTACTTATACAGCTTGCCGAAGGCTGTACCACTTCAGGTAACACTCCAATACCGGAGTCGCCAAGATTCAGAGATGGCACCATCGAGTTGGAGATGTCGTGGAACGATGATGACAGCGTGGGGGTCACTTTTCGGACGAGTGGTGACAGAGGCTATTTAGTTGTATTCGGATACAATGAAACAATTGCGCTAATGTTGCATGACCTGAGACGTGGTTGCGCAGAACCCGGGCTGTGTCTAAGCGATCCTCGGGCAGACGGGAAGCACTGTGACGAACCAACATGGCGGCTAGGTGGCGAATGGATTGAAATGGTATTACTCGCAGACGTCGGCTTCGAGGTTGATGGGAAGAAGGCTGGCCGCCGTGGAGGTGTTGACGACCGTGGCATACTCCCGCAAGATCACAAACACCCGCTTTATGGACGCATCCAAGCCATCGGGAGGCAGATTGATATCTGGTATATGCCGATGGATAAAAAGTTTGACAGAGGCAAGCTGGGGGAACCGATGATTAGCGTCAGAGATGGCAAGTATCGGTCGGGTCAGGTTGGCATCTGGCATGAGAGTTGGTCGAAGGGTATAATCGACAACCTAACTATCACAGACGCGATGGGCTTTGCCGTTGATAGCCAGGGCAAATTAGCTACTGAGTGGGGTGCCATCAAGGCTTCCAAGTAATCAACTGCAATGTGTAAATTGTGTCACCGCCTGTTTTTCACACTTTACTATAATCTTGACAGTGGGGGTCATTTTAGATATGCTATCCCGTTATGTTAGATATGCTATCCCGTTATGCTAGGTGTTTTCGCCAATTCAATCATAACGGGCATAATGCCCTAGGCTAGGGAGGCGTCATCGTAGTCTAGCCCTTGTGAGCGTTGGGTTTGCACGAATTAGCATAACGCCATACTAGCATTACAATAGAAATGAGTGTAATTCAATTTTCACCCAAATCCAGAAAGCGCGAGGGAGGAATTGCAATGAAAACCTCAGCAACATGGTTCACCTTAACATGCATTGGTTTAATCGGCGTCAGCCTAGTGTTCACAAACAAAGGTTCTGCCGAAATCGATCCGGCCAGTGTTGTCGCGGCGTACCTTTTTGATAACGAGAATGCTGACGAGGTTCTAATAGATTGGTCTGGAAATCGCAACCATGGTGAAATTAACCGTAAAGTCAACTATGTAGAGGGGAAGTTCGGCAAGGCAATACACTTTGATCCGAGCAGATCAAATTTCATTGACCTCGGAAAACCCTTGTTGAATGATCTTCAAGAGTTTACAATTGTTGCCTGGGTCAATAAAGACCCCGTGGATTGGGATGGCGGCGCTGAAGCCATCGTGGGGCAACATGATGTTATTGAATGGTTTCTAAGTAGGAGAAGCACCCTTATGTTGATGGCGTACCCGACAACAGAGACCCATAGGAAGAAAGCCGTTCATCCTCATCCTCATGACCGGGGAGGATGTTTAGATGCCAAAATCTGTATCAGCGCACTCCTCAAATTGCCCGGTCCTGACTTTAAATGGGAAGATGAAGAGAGCTGGGTTCATTTGGCGGCTATTGGGGACACAGCAATTATGAGGAACACGCGTAACGCGGCAAGAGGGGTACAGAAACGTGTTAACAAGCTGAACATTGGTCCAATAACCTCCTATGGAGCTTCGGCAGACTCTACGAAAATTGGCGGCGGCGGGATTGCTGGCCCCGCGGATGCAGGCCCAGATTATTTTGGTGGCTCCATTGACGAACTGGCTATTTTCAATGTAGCGCTGAGCCTGGATGATATTAAAACCCTCATGGCGGAAGGATTGGAATCAATTGGCCTCCTGGGTCAGGCCGTTGAACCGGATGGGAAACTTGCTGTGACATGGGGCGAGTTGAAAATCGGAAGATAATATTTGCATTTTTTGGACTCACCCCCAGTTTTTGGGGAGGGTGCACCGAGAGCAGTTTGAAAGGCCAAAAGTGTGAGAAAGTCTGTTGAGATATGGTAAATTCCCGCCCTTTGTGAAACGCATTAAGTTTAACAGAGTAAGGATTTATGAAAGTGACACACGCTGTGAAAAAGCGAATCTCGCCAGAAGAAATGATGACCACTGTGTCGCCGATTTTCAAGGGGACCTTGAGTCAACCGCAACTGAAGAATACAGAGCTGCTCATCGCCAAAGCGATGAGCAAGCGTTCCGTTTCAACGAGCTAGCGCGGCATCTGCCCATAGTGGTCAAAGGCAAAAGACGGAACAGAAGCGGCTTTCCCGATTCGTTAAATCCAAACTGCAGTTAGCAGCAATACAAGAAAAATGGCTTACCTTTGTACTATCACCAATTCTCAATATTAATGGTGCATTCGGCGTAGTGGCGACTTCAGTCGCTTAAAAGAGCGATTAAAATCGCTGCTACAGGCTAATGTATCACCGAAAGATAGAATCGGTAAAAAAAGTGTGTTTCTAAAGTGTCGTGGTAAAGTGTTGATACTGATTGATGAGACCAAGCTAATTGGAGGTTACAAAGCGATAGTGGCCGCGATTCCTTCCCGTCAGCGAGCTATCCCCAGCGCAAACGCGGATGTGAATCTTTTTGAGTTTTAAAAAGTGTCAACTCGATGCTGACGAAGAACGAACCGTAATTCCACTTGATGGATTTTCATTTTGATTGCATACTGGGAAGCGTTGGTCGCCCTAGGTTTCGGTTGATTCGTTAATCCAAGGCTTATCATCCGCATTATCGAGTGCGTAAAAGTTTAATTTCTCAGATGGCTGTTATCCGGGTGCACCCCACTAAAGTGTGGAGTATTGAAATCACCCGTTACCCAAGGAAAATCATGTCATGCAGCAACGGGACGTTCATAAAGAAACCCTTGTCAACACTAGGTTTCTAGCGTCTCACATAGGTTTGGCGTTTGTCGGTATGTCTCCGTTTTCGACCACAAATCCAGTCTTATGATGTCCACTACACTTAACTGCGGTGCTACTTATCTCGCATCATAATTGACAGAAATGAAACAAATGATGGAAGGGCAAAATCGGTCAATCAATCGGCTCGCGGCATTATCTAGGTGACTTTAGCTCGTTCATGGCGGTATACCCCAATATCTAGTATGTGAAAATTCGAGATTACACAAGCCTTATTATGCGGATGTTAAGCAAGGAGATAACCAAATGAGTACCACAAACAATGGAGAGGATGTAATAGCCGCTTACGTCCGCGAGGGCGAGCGAATGGCCTATGCACTTGGCAATCGCGGGCCGATTAAATTCAACTCCGACGGCACGCTAGACAAGGACATCCTGGATGCCTACTCCAGTTGTGGTTTCTATGTATTCGAAGGGGTTGTAAAAAGTGAAGAACTCGAAGACCTGCAGGCTGATTTAGAGTACGTGTTTGATCGAGCACCGCACACCAAGGACGCGCTGGTTGACTCAAAAGGACAGCCCGCACTCGGGACTGAGTTTGCGCGGCCGACTTTCCGTTTTGCCAAGCCGTTGAGCGACCCTATCGGTGGCACGTCGGCAAACAATGGTCGCCACCCCGCCAAGATGACTGAACTAGAACCTCCCACCGATGCCCCGGAATTTGTGATTAGCGGGATCGGTCGCCCGCTAGAGATCATGGATTCCTGCTTAAGGCTCTACGGTCATCCGCAGTTGTTGTCCATCGCAGAACAGATCAACGGACCCGATTTCACCCCGTTCCAAGAGTTCATAGTGGTCAAGCCGCAGGCGTTGGGGCCGTCTGTCGCCTGGCACCAGGATGGGACCACACACTGGGACAAGCCTGACTGGGACGAGGACACGCACGGGTTTAATTTTATGTTCCAGTATTACGGCAGCACTGCGACCAACGGGGTTTGGGTGATTCCCGGATCTCACAAGCAGGGCAAACTGGACATCAAGGGGATGATCGCTGCCAACGGCGGCTCCGATCGTTTGCCCGAGGCAGTACCGATGGTGTGCGAGCCTGGCGATGTGGTCATTGCCAATCGCCAAGTGTTGCACGCCTCTTTTCCGAACTCCTCTCCGTACAAGCGGGTGAGTTTCAACTTTGGATTCCACCGCCGCTCTTCCGTACTGGGTGTTCGGCGAAAGCAGTACGATGACCAGGAGGTCGTTTACGACGAGAAGCGCATCTTTGAAAGGTCCCGTTTGATCGCCCTGGCTATCGATGCTCGGCAACAACGCTTCCTCAATGAGCCACGCTACGCATACCAGCCCTTGGTTGGACAAGAGAATGCCAATCGGTGGAGCGAGGAGATGAGGGAAAGCATCCTAACAAACTACACCTTGCGGGACCTCGGACTTTGAGGACGGCTCCGAGGGAGGACAGTGAAACAACCCTCGAATTGCGCCGAATCGATGGCTGCAAACACTCGACCAAATGTGTCGTGCGACGGGATTCCTTGGGTTAACTTCAAAAAACGTTGCCAGCCACTTGTATTTGGCACGTCCAAATGCTTCAACTGCTACCTAGCCCTGCACCACAGATAACTGCGCAGATTGTGATAACAATTATATCAAGTAATTTATGTGGTGTGCGACTATCGTCCCGTCTAGGATCCGCTAATGAGCCAAAAGGGGCTTCAATCGACGAAATTGGGGTAGCAGGCATTTGCTCTTCTCCTTGAGAGTTGTCACACAGCATACCCTAATTTCTTCCCTAGTCAAGCTCGTTTGACTGGAACGATCCAGTCACGACCTTTCCCAAACTGCCAGACCACCTGCATCAGCGCATCTTCGCCGACAATGCACTCGAGATGCTCCAACTCAATGGGCGGTAGCCATCCATGAAACCTGTCGTCGCTGGCAGAGTATCGGAGATCTCATTAGGGGAGCGTACGATCGCGGTGCCGGGCCACGATCGGGCTGGCATTGGCGCCTTTGTCGTCAATGGTTTGTTCTACGCGGTACGCAATTTCTGTTCCCACAAGAATGGGCCGCTCTGTACCGGTGAACTCAGCGGTCGGGTTACTACTGATGCGCCGCCCTCTACCCGCGGTACTACGCACTCTGTTGACGGCTTATACCATTTCTATATATTAGCAGTGCATTAATAGCGTCAATCAAGTCTGTCCAAAGCGGGGCAAGATGCCCCGCCTACGGGTTTTGGTGTGAAGGGAAACAGTTGTCATAATAGTATATGGAAAGCGCTATATGCACTGTTATTCGAGCGAAATGGTATTCGGTGAGATTCCGCGCTGTCCGTGGCATCAGAGGGCATTCGATATAGCATCCGGGCGATGTCTGGTGAACCCAAGACTACGTGCCAAGACCTACCCGGTTAAAATCGATGGCGATGACATCGTCGTCGAATACGAAGGTTAAGAGCCTGTTTGAATAATCGGCAGCGAAGCCATTTTTAGTCAATTGTAGAAAGATTTTTTGCTTTTATTGTTGTCTGCTATGTATCCGTGGGATCTCTATCGCACTCGTTATCCACTCGCTTGATGTCCTCTGGGGCTTTTAGAGGCTGGAGCGCATAGGATTTCTATCGCACTCGCTATCCACTCGTTTGATTGCACCGTACAAATGTACTTTCCAAACAGGATCTAAGGCAATTATGCTAGATTTCACAAACGTGGCACAGCCGTAGCGCGGGTTCGGGAAAAAAGACAATCTCAGAACGCCCAAAAACGTCCTATCTTCAAACATACTCTACGGAGGAAGATGTCCACTGAAGTGGGAAAGGGAACAATGCAACAGAACGGAACGCGGTTAGTCGGAAAAGTCGCAATTGTGACAGGGGCGGGAGCGCGTTGCGAGGTGACTGGCACGGGCCAAGCTACAGCAATTCTTTTCGCTAGGCAAGGCGCCAAGGTTCTACTAGCGGATTTGGACGAGAGCAATGCCGCAAAAACCCTCGACACGATTAAGGATGTAGGCGGCGACGCGTCCATATTTGTCGCCGATGTAACGAAGAACGCGGATTGTCAGGCGATGGTTGAAGCTGCTGTGTCACGTTACGGCGGATTGCACATCTTATTCAACAATGCGGGTCTCGCTAGCACAAAGACCGTTGTTGATGTAGAAGAAGATGCTTGGGACCGTGTCGTAGAGGTCAATCTCAAGGGTACAATGCTGGCTTGTAAACACGCCATCCCGCAGATGATCGCGAGTGGCAGCGGGTCGATTATCAATATTTCTTCTATTGACGGTATGCGTGCGGGGTGGGCACCAAATATTCCCTATGCCGCAGCCAAGGGTGGTGTCATTGCTATGACCAAGAACATGGCGGTACATCACGGACGGGACAACATTAGGGTCAATTCCATTGCCCCCGGACATGCTTGGGGGTCGTTTGTAGGCATGATTGCGGAAGAATCGCGAGATCTTCGTAGGCGTGGGACGTCCCTAGGCACCGAGGGCACTGCGTGGGATGTGGCGTGGGCAGGAGTATTTCTGGCAAGTGACGAGGCTCGTTGGATTTCCGGAGTAGTGTTGCCAGTTGATGCTGGCACGTTGGCAGCTACGCCGCTTGCGCTATTGGAGCACTTACGCTAAATTACGTTCAGGCATCATTGAACAGCACATACCTCAATATGTCCAATTCCACATATGTTGATGCAATGCTAAACCTTGGGCTTACCGATACTTCTATACCACACATAGTCTAATCCCTCCGGGGCATACACCGACTCGTAAGTTACCGACTCAATACCAAATCTCCGCAACGCATTTCCTCTAACATCCGTCTATCCGTAATTTAAGTGCGTCGCCTTGCCCAACCGACCCAACACCGGCTCGCCTAACGTTCTCTCCATTGATGCAGATGTACAGTTTGCTGCGGTATTCGTAATTTATGACGGACGCAAAGGGTCCAAGATCGCATTCCCACGCGGTGCGTGGGAACGAGAATACGCACTCACCGGCTCGTTCCGATGCTCCGTGTCGGAACGCCCCACTCGACGCTCTGCGTCCAACTTACAAGGGTTCGGTGAGGCAGTAGATGTAGAGGTTATAAAATCTCCAATCCTAAAAACTGGGGATGAATCAGGCTGCATTTTGACTTGACATCGATGTGGATCTATGTATAATACCCGATTGTTGCGGGGACTTCCCCGCGCCAATAAGGGTAACGTGTTATGCACCTACAACCCGAAGCGCGATATGTCTCGTGCTGCGTCAACGACCTAATTTTCTGTGTTTATGGAGTACTTTGTGGTTTGGTGATCCGTTGCCGCTCGCTTAGTTTCTAGGTACTGTAAAGCGGGAAGATCACAATTGCGGAGCCGCAAACTAAAGTGCACCGTTTATTGTGGAAAATTAGATAAAGCTATAAACTAAGGAGATCGTAGTCATGAAAACTGCAACATTACTCACCATCACCGTGCTGCTAGCGTTCACGATGATTGGTCAGGCAAATGCTAAGGTCGTTTGGTATGCGGATTTTGAACCGGACGACACGACGAAAGCTATTCCTGGCCCAGAGGTAAATGACCCCGAAAATTGGAATGCCAATGTCGAAATGCCAGATATATTCTGGGACATTTCGGATGTCGGAGCAGAGTATCCAGATTCTGGAAGAGCCGTAGGCGAGAAAGCACTCATTCAGATTACGGAAGGTTGTGCTGTATCCGGGCTTACCGAGCTACCGTTTACTCCAGAATTCACCGATGGTATTATCGATTTGGAGGCGTCTTGGGCGGACGATGACACTTGGGGCGTTGCTTTCCGACGTACCCCTGCCCCGCTTACTTATTTCGACATCGCTGAGGTTCTGCCCTTGATTAACACGGACGCTTGGGCCACGGGATATTTGGTGACGTTCGGATGGAATGAATCGCAGTCTGTCCAGTTACTTGATCTGCAAGACGGCTGCGGTGTCCCTGGCGGATGCCTAAATTATCGACGAGGGCCGGATGTTAGAGGAGGTCCAGACGGCGGTCCGGATGGTGTCCCCGATCCCGAGACGTCGTGGGAGTGTGACTGGGATTATACAGATATTGACGGGGGCGGGGTGAGCAAGCGCATTGCCGGATCGTGGCACGGCTATACTGCGATCGATCCCGCTTTCGGGGACCCTCCCGGGCAGCGCGGACAGCTTCCGATGGATCACAGCATTGTAATGTACTTTCGGCTTGAAGCCTTCGGCGATAACATTAAGGTCTGGTTCGGGCCCAAATATGCTGAAGACGCTGAAGCTATAGTTGCGTCGCAGGCACACCTTTTTCCTCTACAACCAGACAACGCTCCGAATGTTAATGGTACTACCCCAGTCAATCGCGAAACTGTCGCGGCGGGGCTAGTAAAACCACTTCTTGACGTCACGGATTCTAGGTATGCGTCTGGTAGTGTTGGAATCTATCTGGAGAGTATGAAAGAAGGTATACTTGACAACATTACCGTTACCGATGCGGATGGCTTGGATGGTTTTACCTCCGTTAACGCCAAGGGCAAATTGACCACTCAATGGGGAGCTATCAAAAAGTCCAAGTAATTGTACAATGTGTGAAATGCACGCGAGGTATTTGTGCGTGTGTTTCACACATGCCCCGTCCTAAGATATATTTACAAGAAAAGCACTTGACTCCGAAACAAAAGTAGAAGAAAGAGAGGAGTCTAGTGATGTCGCATAAACAAGCAAAACGCATCGTCAAACAGAGCATTTTGATATACAACAACGAGCGTCCTCATCTCAGTCTGGGCTATCAAACTCCACAGGCTGTTTATCCAAAATGTCGCCAAAAACGTCCTCATTATTAACTCAGAGACAATGCTTCTACTGTAAACGTATTTTAGGACTTGACAAATCCATAATCTCGATAGCGTTCTCTCAATTCAATGGAGTATCGTCCCCGTCAGAGTCCGTATCCCAAGGACAGCGCCAAGTATTGACCACAAGCAAATGATAATCTGTTCACCCAAGATTAACCCAATGAAAAATGGAACAGCGTTTCGATACGCTCTTAATCCGCCGTATCTCAGAATTATCCCTTTGATAGCCCAACCGATCAGGACTGATGTCCACACATGCCACATACCCCATGACGCACCCAGCGCATAGCCGGCAGGGTGAAAAGGCCACCAGATAAATCGTCTTTGCATTCCCATCAGAAACACAGTAAATACCCCGCCCAATCCGATGAAAAGCGTAGCGGTATAGTTTGACTCCTTAGGGTACTGTAACCATGACGTTAACAGTCTGAAGAACTCAAACCCCATATACATTAGAGGGCCTTGCGCTTTCGTGGCTACGCCGTGTTCATACATTACATGGAAATACGCCCAAAACGACACTAGGATACTGAACAGCAAGGCGAGCACCATACCCAACAGGATATGGGTGTTGTTTATGCCTGTCCGTTCGGAGATCTTGAAGGCTTCTAGCTGATTCGGCATCGGATGAGAAGTGTTTTCTCTGTTAAAAGCGTATAGAAAGGAGAGGATAGTCAGACTGCTAGGGCCAAGCGCACGTGTCCCCATCACGTCCACCATAAATCCCTGCGGGGAAGTGAAGACAATTTGATGGTAGGGCGGACCGAGCACAGCGCGGGCACGCGTGATGGCAATAGACATCAGCAAGTAAATCGCAAAATAAAACAGCATCACTGATAAGGATAAACCCGCTTGCTGGAGCAGAAGAACCAGAAAAGTCATCGCAAGAACCAGCCCAAGGACGGCAAATCTGTAACGCAGCGGTTCGGTTGAATCGTCCAGGGTCGAGGATTGCCCAATGAGTTTCCTCCATACCTGTCTAAGATGTCGCCTGGTCATCCACAGAGATAAAATACCCAGCGTCGTCCATGCCCCAAGTCCCTGTTGCATCCCATAGATACCGTGGGCACGGACAGGAACCCACGAGGGCATTGATCCTAACTCTACATGCACGATAACCTGTTGGGCTTTGAAGAAAAGATGGAAGAACCAGACAGAAAACGCTAAATCCAAGGGCGCGAAGAATGTCAACCCAGTCACAAATGGGTTAAAAGAGAATCTCATCCATCCCAGCGTCCATGGTCTTTCTGTAAAGGTATGGATATAATGCAACGGGATGCCAGGAATAACGGGAAAAAGATGATGAAGACCGTTGATAATCTCAAACAGCGCAGATACGGAAAAGCCAATCCACAGAAGAGGGCGAAAAATCGTGCGTGGCGCAGTCAGCTCAATCGGGACTTGAATTATCGGATAACTCAATTTATCCTGTTCCGTCCATTGCTTGCGTATAATGATGTTTACACAGATGAATGTGAAAAAAATCGCGAATATAATCCCCGTCCATACAAGCACGGGAATCAGCCAGGTGTTGAGATGCACTGCGGTGTGGAAGCTTTCGCCTCCTTCAAAGAAACCTCTTAACACCCGCTTATCGGAAACAGTAAACCACGAGGGAATATATCTATGGAAGAGCGCAGCATATTCATTTTCTGGCGTGGCAAACCAAAACGGATGTGTCAGGCCGCCGATAACGAAGCTCATCATCGTGTACCCGCATACAGTTGATAGCATCACAAGCATCACATAGATGGTGAGGAGTTCGGTTCGCGAAAAAGCGAAGTTAGGCAGGAATTTGCGGAGGGGGAGATTGATGAGTATTAAGAAGAAGAGATTGAAGACCGCGTTGAAGAACAATGATGTTGCGTTCATGCCTATCATCGTGGCCCAAAGCTCGCTGACAATGGTTATCCAATAGGCATTTATCGGGATAAGGATCAGGCCGATGAGAATGGCTCTGGCGGGAATGAATGCGGTTTTCTTTGCACCGTTCAATATGCTGGGTAAATTCCTAATACAGCTGACGACAGATTCGGAAGGCTGGAGATTGGAAGAGAATTCATCGAGATACGCTTGTTCTCAAGGCATAAACAGTACGTTACCCTTGCAGCGCCAGCGCTCATGCGCACGAACCTCTTTCAATGCCTGAATGTAACTGTTCAGGTTGTACATCTCAACCTGTCCGCCCCCGATGGGGAGACTGAGAGGGGGTAGAGCGGCCGCACACCATTCCCCTCTGCTCCTTCCTATTTCAAAATGAGCATTCTCCGCGTGGCCTCGAACGGCCCAGCGTGGAGGCTGTAGAAATAGATGCCGCTGGAAACCGTTTCTCCGACCTGGTCCCTGCCGTCCCAATGGGCGGCGGTTTCTCGGGTCAGATAGCCACCCGCTTTTTGCACTCCGAGATTCAATTCCCGCATCAGTTGTCCCCGGACGTTGTAGATGCCAAGGGTTACGGGCGCATCGGCCGCTAACCGATACGGCAGCCACGTTTCAGGGTTAAACGGATTGGGAAAGTTTTGAAGCAGTGCCGTGCGCTTGACCTGACCCAACGCCGTGACTCTCAATCCAAACGGCTCGACGGCCAAGAAGGGCGGTGTGCCGAAATCTTCTTCACTATTATAGACATACGCTGCTGTACCGTGACCCCTGTTTGTCGCCGGGTGATCGGGGTTGGGGGCGTTATGAGCCGAGACAACGACCATGTCGCCGCTTATAGCCACCCAAGCGCCGAAATTGATTCTTGCTCCTCCGTCTTCAGGAAGGACTTTCTCCTTCTCCTCCCAGACGCCGTCAACACGTGCAAAGCCATAGGCGGCACCTGAGCCCACTCCGGCATCTTCCACTCCGGCAGCCCCAACGATGGCGATGTTCCCAGCGACAGCGACACCAGATCCGAACTGATCGCCTTTCCCCACGGCTTTGCGGATTAGCTTCACCTGCTGTTTCCAAGTGTCACCCTCGCGCGCGAAGACATAGGCCGCACCGGCATCTTTCTTGCCCTCAACATCAGCCACTGGCGTCCCGACGATGACGGTGTCGTTGAACAAGGCAACAGATTTTCCGAAACTGTCGCTGGATGCCGCGTCGTCGGCCGTGAGTTTGGCTTGTTCCACCCACGTTGTCCCTTCGCGTACAAAGACGTAAGCGGCGCCGGGGAATCTTAAGCCATTATGTGAGTGCCCATTTGCCCCGACGATAGCGGTGTTCCTGTGGACGAAGACGGCGCCTCCGAAAGCGTCGAATCCCACTAAATCTTGGGGGGCGAGCTTCGCCTGCTGTTTCCAGGCGTTGCCATCGCGAACGAAGACATAGGCTGCCCCCGCATCCCTGCCGGCATCATCGTCCATTGGTACGCCAACGATGGCCGTGTTCCGGTAGATGGACACGGCAAATCCGAACACGTCCTCGTCTTCCGGATCCGGGGCGACAAGCTTCGCCTGCTGTTTCCAGGTGTCCCCGCTGCGGACGAAGATATAAGCTGAGCCGGCCTTAGCTCCGGCATGACTGTCGCTTGGTGCCCCGACGATGGCAGTGTCCGCGCTGGCTCGATCATGGCGGCCGGTGAGGGAGACCGCCCAGCCGAAGGCGGCAGCGTCCGTATTGGCAGTAAGTTCCGCCTGCTCTTTCCACTTTTTGCCACCGCCTACATAGATTTTCGCGATGTCCACCCTATGTGCCCCGACGACCACGGAGTCCCCGATAATATCGGCGCACAAATGTTCATTGTCTAGTCCGTCCTCGACACCGATAAGCTTGACTTCGTCTTCGCGCGCGAGCGTGGGGAGACTGATGGCGCCCAGTCCAATACCGAGGACTAGACTGATGAGCATAAACCGTATCGATTTCATGAGGTTCTCCTTTCGATGTTGGTTCATGTTAAGAATTCGTGAAGAATCGTTTGTTTTCGACCGCGCCGCTCCCTGTGTCACTCCGTGGCTTCTTGCCCCAACATCGAAGGGAGACCGAGTGGGCGGCAGCGCGGCCGCGTCAGAATTCGAGGACTGTACTTAATTTTGATATCAACCAGTAATTTTATCCGGAATGTTTGTCTGTCGGATGAGATTCTACCAATCTCCAAGTTTGTGCCAACCAAAATCTGAAGCCATTCAGGGAAAGGCATCGCGTTTCAATAGAACCTCCCTTTTTCTGAAACACTCCCCCTCATCATTTCCTTCCGACAGATCTTCCTCATCAATCCACCAGATCCAGTGTTCATTGAGTCCGATAAAAACCTCCCGTTCTTACCAAAGATACGTGATGATTAGACTCGCGAGAACCTAAACATGTCGTTTCATGTCTATCCCTCCTTCAGACTAGAAAATGGTTTACTGAATTCCGCCGACCGTCACTTTACTTTTGGCTTGGCAAGAGCGCATCTTAGTGGTGCGTTCCTTATCCAAAGCCGAAAAGCAGTTTGGCACTTTAGAGCGAAACCTTCAACAAGCGACAGAAGAGATACTTGCCTTAACACCAGTCCCTGGACGTGGACGACAGCAGATTCGCACAGCAGCCGAGTTGCACCAAAAGGTTGAAGCCATAAAAGCGACGTATCACGTCAGTACGTATCACCATTTTACTGCCGAATGCGAAGAATCGATGAAAACATGTTTCATCCGTCGTGGGCGCGGGAGTGCCACTCTCCGGAAAAAGAAAATCCACAGCGTCCGCTATCAAATCACACAAGTTATTCGAGATGAGCAGGGGAATCACCAAGCATACTGTCAGAAGGGGTGGCAATTGTACGCCACCGATCAACCGCAAGCACATCTACCGCTCAATGAAGCGATTAGGCTTTATCGTGCCGCCCCGCGCATTGAAAGCCATTTTCATCTGTTTAAATTCGCGCGGATTGGGACTTCACCGGTGTATGTAACGCAAGTTACTACTGATAAGATTTTAGACATGCGCCGTCGGGTATCATTGAGAATAGTCCATTAATCATGGAGATCATGTAGCACAGACTGTTGGATTGCGTATCACTAGCATAATCTAACAGATCAAGTGAGCAATCGACCGAGTGGCAAGGGAGTGCCATATAGATTCCAAAGCGATAGGCAATCCTTGTGCTACAATGGTGGGAACTTGGGGCATGTGAGAAACGATGACCAGATTAAAGGACTGGACTCGACTGCGTTCGCAGTGTGTCCGACTTTTGACCTTGATTGAAATAGTCTTCCGACGCCATCTCGAAGCGCACCGTCAAACCTTGGCGGGATTGTACCAAGACAACGAAAACCGTCGATCCGACAAATAGACAGCCACCCGACTTTTACGCGCTTTCGGCGCCATCCATCGCGTGCGAGTGCCCAATCAGGTCACGTGTTACACCACTCCAATGACCGATTTACAACGACAGATTCATTCGATCCTTTATATCACCAAGTCAGTTTCCAAGCTAGAGTGCCTGATTCACACTACTCGTGGCCTTCGCACGATCGTGCGGATAAATTCTAGTCTAAATCCGCTTAACATTATGCAGCTTTTCCCCATCTGATAATTCGGATGACGCGAATTATACTCGATCTTAGGAACCATGTCAAGATGTCGGAAGGTTATAAGGGAATGACGGAAGGAAAGGAAGAAAGCAGAGTAGGTCCGCTGGCGCGAGATTCCCAGAACTGCTAACCCGTTCTCTGATACCGTTGCTGAAAAGGATGGAAGAAAGGAAGGGAATGCCACGATGCGTTGAGAAAACCGAAAAAATTGACGCAGAGCGTCCGGGTAGTTTAACCAAGTAGATTGGAGTATAGCGGATGTCCCAATCCATCGGGGCATGAGAACGAGTCGATTAAGAGTTGGCACTCATGAGAGCGTTGGTGTAGACTAAGGTTAGCAAATTAAGGAGAAGAAGATGCAAAACACCAATCTTCATGAAGCCAAATCCCGGCTCGCGCAGCTCATTGAACGGGGGCAAGCAGGTGAAGAGGTTATCATCGGTCAAGCGGGAGTACCGGTTGCGAAGCTCATTCGCTACGATGAATGGGACACTCCCCGCCAGCCGGGGTTCTGGGGCGGAAAGATGAGGGTTGTCGATGACTTCGACGAGTTGCCCGAATCGTTCACCGCATTTTTCGAGAGAGGAGACCAATGATTCTTTTAATCGATGCACATGTGTTGCTATGGTGGCTCACGGATGCCCCGACGTTTTCCCAAACGATACGTGCGGCGATTTTGGATGGAAAGAATCTCGTGTTTGCCAGCGCCACCGTCACGTGGGAAATGGCGATTAAACGCGCGCTGGGTAAGCTTGGTATACCGTCTAATTTGGAAGCCGCTTTAACGGCCAATTGATTTCACCTGCCGATAACGATTCCTCATGTCTTAGCCGTATCGGATCTTCCCTATCATCACAATGACCCTTTTGATCGGCTACTGATCGCGCAGGCTAAGGTCGAAAGCTTAACACTGGTTGCCGGCGATGCGCAGATCAAAAAAATACTACGTTCTTATCATGGATGCGTGACGATAACGCGCCCAACGATGCCCTCCTTTAATGTCACAAGGGAAGGAAGGCTCGGAGAGAAGTTGCCTCTAATCAATCCTCCTGTAAGTTATGAATCGTTCGCGCAATACTTTATCACAGGACGGGTTGAATCACCTCTCTAGAATTCGGGATGACTAATGTCAAGCTGTGAAAGCTGTGGATGATGGCTGTTTGCAATCATGTTTTCTTCTTGATATCCAGATTGACTAGATTTTTTTGCACAATTATCCGTCATTAGAGAGGATCACCAAGAGCCTGTTTGAGAAGTACATTTGTAGGGTGCGCACTGCGCACCAGCCTCTAAAAGCCTCAGAGGGGATCAAGCGAGCGAATAGCGAGTGCGATAGAAATCTTACAAGCACGTAGCAGACAACAATTAAAGCATGAAGAAACTTCCTATAAATGACTAACAGTGCCTTTGCTGCCGATTTTTCGAACTATACTTAGCTCGACTTTGTACATTTAAACTGTATAATAGACGGTGTCAATCAAACGCTAGAGAAAAGCGAGTGAGATTTTATCCATCTGGTCTTTTGGGTTGACCTGCGAAAAAGTCGGTAGCAGTTTCCAGTACCATCACGGCGGGGCAAGATGCCCCGCCTACGGGTTTTGCGTTGTACAGTTTTCCGCACAACCCTACCGGTGTACTTTTGTACAAAGTCGAGCGTAGGATTTGTCTGACACGTGATTACTCCGGGTGTATCGTCAATCTCTACTCGTTGGTTACGCTGCCCAAATTTTGATTATAGGGTGAGGCGAAGATGGTTTGCCGCCCAGTATGTATTGAGTTATTCTCTATTCTACAACTTCTCTCGGTGCTCGTGACTGAAAGTCATCCACCGTATCCAAATACGACGGAGAAATCACATTATGCGTACTCGGTCTTCTACGAGTTCTGACTCTGACAACCGCACACCCGAAGAGAAGATAACGGCAATTCTGCGCCCGAAGTGGTGCGAAGTTTCCAAGGAGGGACGGTTATACTGGAATCTAATCTGTGCCGCTATCCGCAATGATGTCCGGATAATTCGAACCTATATCAAAGAACACATAGATTGCGCCAGGCTAGAGTTTTGGTACACTCCCCCAATCCACTTTGCTGTCCGCGAGGGTAATTTGGAAGCAACAAGACTACTATGGGAGGCATATGCGTACGACGAAGTCACACGGCTCATTAGGATGGCAGACGATCGCGGCCACGATCATGTTGCTGATTTCTTGCGCACCTCTATCGGTACGGTGGGCTCAGACACCGATATCCGTCTGCACAGAGCCGTGAAAGCCGGAAATCAGGGGGAGATTGAGCGTCTATTAACCCAAGTTCCGGGAATCGGCGTACACCGAGATTCTGAAGGGCGGACAGCGCTGCACGTTGCAGTGATTGCGAAAAATCAGGACGCGGTGCGTGCGTTAGTGACACACGGCATTGATATTGACGCAGCAGATCACTTCGGATTCCGTGCGGTTCATTACACTTGTTGGACAAATCAATATTGGACACTGGCAGAGAAAAGCGGCGGGTTGTTGGAGACGTTGCTTAACGCAGGGGCAGCCGACAGTCCGACACTCGCGGCTGCGCGCGGAGACAGGGATGCCGTGCGTACCTTTGTCGCGGCGGATCCGGCGGTTGTTAACGATGGCGAGGCTTTGCAAAAGCGCCCGATCTCTGCCGCCGTAGAACGCGGTCGCCACCAGCTTGTGCAATACCTCCTCGACCTCCGCGCAGATCCGTCGCTGCCTGAAGGACGGATGTGTCCGCACGGTTCCGCGCTAATGACTGCTTCGGTGAAAAACGACATCAAAGTGGCGCGGTGGCTGCTTGAAGCAGGCGCCGACCCTAACGGGGACATTGATTCGTCGGGCACGCCGGCAATTCGCGCTTCTTCCGATGCGATGCGCGGACTCATGTATGAATACGGCGGACGCACCAGGACGGCGTGGGGATTCGCGCAGAGCGGCAATCTTGAGACCTTGGCGGCAATCCTGCGCTACTGCGCCGACCCGTTTTCGGACGAAGAAAGCGAATACCTGACTACACCGTATACCGCCATCATTAGCGGTTGCAGGCGCCGATTGGACAGAAAACAATGCACCGATGCCCATGAGGCGATGCTCAGCATGTTTTTGCGGCGAGGTCACCCGTCCCCAACAGTACTTACCGAGTGCAAATCCTACCTCTACCATGTACCCCACATGACGCGCCAGTTATTGAGCCATGGACTCGACCCAAACTTGCCCGACTGGCAACGGCGCACTCCATTGCACGACCTTAGCGCAGGAATCCGCCACGTAGAAGATGCTCCGGAATTGATCCAGCTTTTTATCGACCACGGCGCCGACATCGACGCAGTTGACGAGGAAGACCGCTCTACGCCATTAGGCATAGCTGCCCGCGAAGGACAAGCGGAATTTGTCGATCTGCTGCTCGCCAACGGTGCCGACCCGAAAGCCGCCGGAGCAAATTGGGCAACGCCGCTCGCTTGGGCGGAACGCCGGGGGCACGAGAGAATAGCGGCGAAATTGCGGGCATGTGGAGCGGTCTAAACTCATCATACCCCCCACTACCCTCCATAGCAATGATCGAAACGCTAGTTCAACCAGTTTTCCCACCCATACGCTAAAGCGCCACCAAAATTATCCAAACTGCCTAAAATTCGGATAGGCAACTGCCTAAATTTTAGGCAAGTTCACTTGGGCTATCTTTTCTCTTCGTTCTTTCCCTGTCATCACAAACACCCTCAACTCCCCTCCCAATAAGGTATTTACCCGATTCTTCGCTTGTTAACTGACAAGAATTGCGTGCCGCTTTCGGTTTGGCATCTCTCTTGCTGATAGTCATTCTGTCTGGCGGACAGAGGAACGGAATATGTCCGTCTATCTGAAGAGATGAGGAAGTCTGATTGTGAATGGAACGGTTGAAAGTGGACGGGGACAAGCTACTCTCGTAGGATTCCAACAGCATCTCATCAACATCGTCTGAAAAATGGAGGAAAACTAATGATCTTGCTACACTCAAAGTTAAAAGGCGCGCAATCGCATCTTTGCGCTGTCGTCCTACTGGTTTTTGTTTGCGCGCTCGGTTCTGCGTCGGCAGAAATCAAACTAACTGACAGCCTATCTGTTTCGGGCTTTTTGGATATGTCATCTACTACAACTAGCGGTGGCGATGAGACAGAAATTGGTTTAACTTTCGATCAATTCGAACTAGATTTCAAGATTGAACAGGGTTCGGTCACCGGGTATGTCGACATCGACAGTACGGGGCCAGACGCCGGGATTAAGTTGGAACAGGGGTATGTGACCTATATGCTACCCGAATCAACCGTGTCTGGCGTGAGCATCAAAGCCGGACGGTTTCTCAGCGCGATGGGGTTTGAAGCTGCTGAACCGACGGGGCTGTTTCAATACTCCTTTTCTGAGGGGATTCCGTATCCCGGTTATCAAAACGGTATCGGAATTGACGTGAAACCAGTTGAGCAGGTGGGAGTTTACGTCGCACTGTTGTCGGGTGTCTGGGATGTGAATGATGTCAACGTGAAGAATCCGGGCATTGAAGCACAAGTCGCATTGACACCGATGGAGCAAATCACCGCCAAGGTCGGTTACGCCATGGACAAACTGGAGGACTACTCCCAGAGCGAACTCAACGCATGGGTGCAGTTCGCGCAAGGACCGTTAACCCTCGCCGGTGAGATTGATCTGTTGCGAAACTGGGGCCACGAAGGCGACAACGGGATGCACTTTTTGGGGATGGCGAATGTTTCTCTGGAGGACATGATAGGCGCACCCGTCGGAGTAACCCTCCGCTTTAGCGGCATCAGTTTGGATGAAGAGGATGATGGTCATAGTCATGCTGCGCCTAGCGCGGAGGAGAATGGTGATTCTTCATCCTCGACCGAGTTCACGCTAAGTCCCTCTTATTCGGTCACGGACAACTGGTTGCTTCTCGCGGAATTCAAACAACGTATTGACGCCGAGGAAACAATCATTGCCGTTGAGTCACTTTTCACATTTTAGCTCAAAGCAAGTAAACTCAAACTTCTAAGGAGGATTTCAAATGTTTCGCTTTACACGAAAATTGCGCGGTATCATCGCGATCGGTATGCTACTCTTGGCTGTAGGAATGTTCGGCGTCGGACATGTAAACGCCGGAGACCACGAAGTAAAAATCGGTGTGCTCCACTCGTTGAGCGGTACAATGGCTATCTCCGAAACTTCCCTCAAGGATGTTGTTCTTATGGCTGTTGAAGAGATTAACGCGGCTGGCGGCGTGATGGGAAAACAGATTGAGCCCGTAGTCGTTGATCCGGCTAGCGACTGGGATCTATTCGCTGAAAAAGCAAAAGACCTAATAATTAAAGAGGAAGTTGCTACGGTTTTTGGCTGCTGGACCTCGGTGAGCCGAAAGTCTGTGCTCCCGGTCTTTGAAGAGCACAACGCGCTCCTATTCTATCCGGTGCAATATGAAGGCGAAGAACAATCCCTTAACGTCTTTTATACTGCCGCCACCCCCAACCAGCAGTTGGTCCCCGCCGCCGAATACATGATGGAAGAGATTGGAGCCAAAAAGTTTTATCTGCTTGGAACTGACTATGTCTTCCCGCGCACAGCCAATAAGGTGCTGAAAGCTTTCCTCAAGACCAAGGGCGTACCTGATGAGAACATCGTGGAAGAATATACTCCCTTTCACTACCAGGACTATCAGACAATCGTCGGCAAGATTAGGAAGTTTGCCGCCGGAGGTGACGCCTGTGTGTTGTCCACAATTAATGGTGATAGTAACGTGCCGTTCTACAAAGAGTTTGCCAACCAAGGGTTAACTTCTGATGACTGCCCGATTATGGCTTTCTCGGTGGCGGAGGATGAGTTGCGAGCGATGGATGTTCCGCCCCTCGTCGGACACCTTGCCACCTGGAACTATTTTCAGAGTATCAAAACGCCTGAAAACAGGAAATTTGTGAAAAACTTCAAGGCGTTTTGTGAGAAAGAAAACCTGCCCGGTGGTTCAAAACGTGTCACCGACGATCCGATTGAGGCAGCCTACTTCGGCGTCTACGTTTGGAAGGCGGCGGTCGAGAAAGCAAAGTCCTTTGAGGTCGACAAGGTGCGCGAGGCTGTCTACGGGTTGGAGTTTGACGCTCCCGGCGGCAAGAAAAAGATGCACGCCAACAACCAGCACACGCTCAAGCCGGTTTACGTTGGCGAAATCATGAAGAATGGCCAGTTCAAGATTATCTACAAATCTGACGGACTGGTTTCGCCTGACTCCTACAGCGCCTATCTGCATCCAGACGGCAATTTCCCGGCACCGACCGGTGGTCCCAAGGGAAGGACAACCGCAGGCATGTAATTCGGGTTTTTGGTTAACTGTTCACCTTTTCATAGAGTTTGCAAAGCGTAAAGTATTATCCGGTTTTACGCTTTGCGACTCTTTTTTTGTGCTACTTTATCGACCTTTGCAACAAGGCTCAACTCTCTCGACTCTCCTTCGACCAATATCCCGGACAAGTTCAAATGTCAAGAATCGCAATTTTCTATATTACCTCGCTACTCTTCGCGTTACACTCCCTCAGTTTGGTGTTTCACAGCTCTGCGCAATCTAACGACGAATTCATCCGTGCCGAAGTCCAGAAACTGGCTGACGACAGCAGGGCAATTCGCAAAGCAGCGGTCATGACGCTGGCAAAGAGCGGTGACATGCGTGTGGAGGCAATCTTGGAGTCGTTTAAATTGGGGGAACTCTATCTCTGGAACGATCTAGTTGTCCTGTGCAAGGAGATGTTTGAGGACGACAATTACAACGAACTTTGTCGGCTTACCGATGTACTGACCGGCGAACCGATGCTAGATGCAAGCGGGAAACAGTATGAAATCCCTATTGATGAACTTCAGGAGATAGCGCCGTCACGCGCAGAACGCAAGTTAACAAACAATGCGAAGTTTCTCGTCAGACTCTCGTCACCGGACAAAGAAATTCGCATGTCGGGTGCCAAAAAGTGCGGCGACCCACCGGGGATAATCGATTCGGTCTCACAGCTTGAGGAAATGTCAGAGAACGATCCGGTCAAGAAAATTCGGTATCTCGCCAAGGAAAGCCTACTTCTAATCCGCTTGAACCTAATTTCCTTGCAAAAAGAATCGGAAGCGCATCTTGCCATTGTCCGTGAATTGGGAAATATGAAGAGTATGCGCGGATTGCCGCGCCTGCAGGAAACGTACGATGATTTATCGCAAGGACTTGAACTTCCCGATGCCGCCGAGGAAGAGGCCACGAAAACATACAAATTCGCAATCGACCAAATCAACGGATATCAGAGTTTCGTGGGTGGGGTCGGAAATATATTTCGCGGGCTGTCCCTCGGATCCGTACTCATACTCATGGCGCTAGGCCTCGCCATTACGTTCGGACTGATGGGCGTCATCAATATGGCGCACGGCGAACTGATGATGATTGGAGCATACGCGACCTTCGAGATGCAGAGGGTGTTCGGTCATACGCCGGACAATCCATCGGACTTGTATTATGTCGCGGCATTGCCTGTCGCGTTTCTGACGGCAGCATTCGTCGGCTACCTTATCGAAATCTCGGTTGTCCGCCACCTGTATCGACGACCACTGGAGTCTTTATTGGCAACGTGGGGAATCGGACTAATCCTTATTCAAATCGTGCGCATTCGATACGGAGACAACATCGGCGTCAACGCTCCAACGTGGGCGCGAGGCGGGCTTGAAGTTATGCAGGACCTCATCGTGCCTTACAGTCGTTGTTTTATCATTGTTCTGTGCGGCTTGTGCGTCCTGTTAATCTACTACCTGATGAACCACACCAAGCTGGGCTTGCGAATGCGGGCGACAATGCAGAATCGCAATATGGCAAACAGTGTGGGTGTGAACACCCAGCGCGTTGACCGTTACACTTTCGCCTTCGGCTCGGGAATCGCCGGCGTTGCGGGCTGCGCATGGACGCTAATCGGCGGCGTCACACCGGACATGGGGCAGACTAACTTTATCATTGATTCGTTCCTCGTCGTTGTCACTGGCGGCGTCGGTGAACTGATTGGTGTTATCTGCGCCGGTTTGGGAATTGGCGTGCTGACGAAGGTGATTGAACCGACGACAATCGGTCCTCTCGTAGTCGGGGCAATCTGGGCAAAAATCCTGCTCCTAATCATCATTGTCGGCTTTATCCAGTTCAAGCCGGCGGGGCTGTTCGCGCCGAAAGGTAGGTTGAGCGATGTTTAGAAGCGGCGCCGTCAAACAGTTGAGCGGTTTTCTACAAGCCGCTGGGACGGCAAAACAGTCAGCCACGGTCAATCGCGGAATTCCATTCTTCGTGCCGTGGATGCTGTTTTTTATCGGCTTGGTCGTTATCCCGCTGCTTTATTACACCGGGTTGATTACCATAGGTACGGTGAACATGCTCGGTCGATACATGGCTTTCGCAATTGTTGCCGTCGGGTTGGATTTGATTTGGGGTTACACCGGCATTTTGAGCCTATGCCAAGCCTTTTTCTTCTCACTGGGCGGTTATGCGATGGGAATGTATTTGGCACACCACGGTGGTCCGGAGGGGATTATTGATGCCAACGGATGGAAAATTCCCGCATGTCTGTACGTTGTTTATCCTTACAAGGTTGGCGAAGCGCCGGCGGACGCCCTTGTTCCCTGGTTTTGGAAGCCGTTTTATACGCTCCCGGTCACGACAATCTTGGGGTTGCTCGTTCCGGGTTTAGCTGCATTGGCGATTGGCTATTTCGGTTTTCGGAGCCGTGTTCGAGGGGTGTACTTCGCCATATTGACTCAGGCGATTACTGTGGCAGGTTGGTTGGTGTTCTGCATGAATAACATGAAACTGTGCGGTACAAATGGATTGACTCGGTTCGACAGAATCGCGGGATTCAAGTTGACAAATCCCAACGTCAAAGTAAGCCTTTATATTATCACGCTGTTGGCGCTTGCCGGCGTCTACCTTCTTTGTAAACATGTCGTAAAATCTCGCGTAGGGCGTATCCTCATCGCGATACGAGATGACGAGCCGACTTTGCGTTTTTCCGGCTATAAACCTTATATCTACAAACTCTTTGCTTTCTGCCTAGCCGGAATGATCGCCGGGCTAGGCGGGATGCTTTACGCGCCGCAGATGGGTATCTTTACACCGACGAATATGGAGGCGAGTGCGTCAATCTTGGTCGTCGTCTGGGTGGCGGTCGGCGGGCGCGGCGCACTTTCCGGCGCCATTCTCGGCGCATTGGCGGTGAATCTCCTCTATAACTTTTTCACGTCGGAGAAAAATCTCTGGCTGCTTACTTGGAAAGCGGAGTATTGGCAGTTTGTCTTGGGCGGATTGTTCATCGGCGTCGTACTACTCTTTCCCGGTGGTTTAATTGACCTGTGGCACCGTCTGGTGGGTACTCGAAATCATGATATGACGACCTACACTTAGGAATGGAGCGGACCGATTATAGTATGGATCAAGCCCAGCGAACCGCAGAATACAAAGAATATAGCCCTCGAGAAAGTCGACTGTCCGAAGAAAGATATCTGCTTTTTCTGGAAGACATTACCGCCGTCTTTGACGGTTTCAGAGCCTTGGATATAGAGGCATTGGGTATTGAACACAATGAACTCCGTGTCATTATCGGACCTAACGGCGCCGGAAAGACTACGCTCTGCGACGTTGTGAGCGGCAAAACTCGTCCAACAACTGGGTACGTATTCTTTGATGGCGCCGACATTACCAACCAGACCGAGGAAGAAATTGCATTACGAGGTGTCGGCAGAAAATTTCAAACGCCGACAGTATTTAACAGCCTCACAACGTATGAGAATATGGAACTTGCTCTTCCCGGTCATTACCGCTTATGGTCCAATCTGTTTGGGGTAACGACGAAAGATCAGGAGGAGCGAATTCTGGGAATTTTGGAGCGCGTAGGACTTTTAGATGAGTTGCACCGTGAAGCCAAATATCTAAGTCATGGTCAACGTCAGTGGCTGGCGATTAGCACGCTGATTCTGTCGAATCCCAGACTGCTGCTCGTCGATGAACCTGCTGCCGGATTAACGGACGCGGAAACGGCACTGACTGCCGAACTCCTCCTTGAACTGAAGGACGATCACACGTTAATCGTTATCGAACACGATATGGATTTCGTGCGTCAACTGGATTCGTTTGTCACGGTGCTGAACGAGGGTATTATCATGGCGGAAGGAATGATGCGCGAGGTTCAGCAGAATGAAGAGGTTATTGAGGCGTACCTCGGTAGATGAGTCTCCGTGTTCTATGAAGTACCTGAGTACTATCTTAACCGTTGATCCATTCTTGAAATCCTGCTATAATAGGGTTGAGAGGTGATAACCACTTTTGTGAGGAAATTCCGACAGAATCAGAGGCGTCTATAGTTCTCCCACTTAGTCGAATCTAAGATATGAGATGTCTCCCTGCCGGCACACCTCACCCAAGACGCACGGACATCTTCGCCAGCCATTTTAGTCTATCCCCAAGTTTCCATTCAACTACAGCCACAATGGTGGCTGCTTGGTTGAGCATGGGCTAAGCTACTGCTTGATCGGTAACGGAGTGATTGAGATTGCCTAGACGACTGAATGGCGATGATTCCTGTCCAAGACCAGATTCTACAAAACCTGTTTGGAGCAGAAATGCTTACAAAACTGATTTGCCGCAATTTCAAATGCTTTGGTGAGGTCCAAATCGAATTGGGCAACCCGGTTGTCTTCATTGGGCCGAACAACTCCGGCAAAACAACGGCTTTACAGGCGCTCGCACTTTGGGAAGTGGGCCTCAAGCGTTGGAACGAACACCGAAAGGGAAAACCAAGACCAGAAAGACGCCCGGGGGTTGCTATCAATCGGCGCGACCTCATCTCCGTTCCCATTCCGAGTGCCAGGCTGCTCTGGCAGAATTTGCGAGTTCGCGATGTTCAACGGGTTAATAATCAACAGCGCACCCAGAACATAAGAATGGACATTATTGTAGAAGGCGTTACCTTCGGGAGGAAATGGACCTGCGGTTTGGAATTCGATTACGCCAACGAGGAGTCCTTCTACTGCCGTCCCCTTCGATTGACGGAAGGAGATGGCGAAGGGCTACAACGAATGTCTATCCCTGAAGAGACGGCAAACCTTGATGTTGCCTTTCTTCGACCTATGTCAGGGCTGGCATCGAACGAAACACGACTCGATCCCGGGGCAATCAATGTTCGTGTTGGAGAAGGACGTACCGCAGAAGTACTCCGCAATCTCTGTTTTCAGGTACTGCATGAGCGTCAAGACGAAGAAACTTGGGAATCAATCTGTGGACAAATCCGAGAACTGTTTGGCGTTCAACTTGATGAACCGGTCTATATTCAAGAGCGCGGTGAGATTGAAATGAATTACCGGGATAGTTCAGGAGTTTCCCTTGCGCTGTCGTCAGCCGGACTCGGATTGCAGCAAACGCTGCTCTTACTCGCCTATATTTCGGCGCGTCCGGGGTCGATTCTATTGCTTGACGAACCCGATGCACATCTTGAAATTTTGCGGCAAAGGCAGATTTACCAGATTCTCACCGAGTTGGGGAGGAAACAGGACAGCCAAATCATTGTCGCCAGCCATTCCGAGGTAATTCTCAACGAGGCGGCCGACCGCGATGTGGTCATCGCCTTTCTCGGAAAGCCGCATCGCATCGACGACCGGGGCGGTAGCCAACTTCTGAAATCACTTAGGAAAATCGGTTTTGAGCAGTATTATCAAGCGGAGCAGAAGGGCTGGATTCTCTACCTTGAAGGCCCAACGAACCTTGCTATTCTGCAGGCATTTGCCGAGAAACTGGAGCACCCCGCAAAAGACATATTGGAACGCCCATTTGTACATTACGTTGGGGATGAACCGGGAACAGCAGGGGAACATTTTTATGGGCTTCGAGAGGCGAAAGCGGATTGCATCGGATTCTGCCTTTTCGATCAGACGGATTACGAAGTCCAACACACTTCGGAATTGCGTGAGTATATGTGGAAACGACGTGAGATAGAGAACTACCTTTGCTGTAGAGAGGTTTTAATCGAATGGGCGAAAGACAAAGGAGAAGAGACCGAAGGCCCGCTGTTTTCTCATCAATGGGTACATACAATGGACGAAGCTATAGCGGAGACCGAGAAAAGCCTTGAAACGCTCGGCAAGAGTTCTCCATGGTCTCCGGAAACCAAAGTCAGTGACGATTTTCTAAATCCTCTTTTTGACACCTTCTTCAAAAAACTCAATTTGGACAATCTCATGCAACGGACAAACTATCACACGCTCGTCCAATATGTTTCCTCTGATGAGATTGACGCTGAGGTTTCGGATGTACTAGATGCGATTTTAGAGGTAGCCAATCTAGCAGTCCCAATGACCAATGTATCAGGGACAACAAGTGAAGGCTTGCATTAATATGTTAAACGTCCAAAATCTCTCATTCTCATACGGTGAAGTCCAAGTACTACGCGGAATTGACGTACACGTACCCGCGGAGACAATCGTCTCCGTGATGGGTAGGAACGGCGTGGGCAAAACAACGCTGATGAACAATATTATCGGACTGCTCAAGCCGTCATCTGGATCCATTCAGATTGAAGAACGCGAACTCGTGGGTATTTCGACGCACCGCCGAATTCGTGCCGGGTTGGCGTACGTGCCGCAGGGGCGCATGATTTTCCCCAAACTTTCCGTTGAGGAAAACCTCAGAGTTGGGCTTTCTGCGAGAGATGACAAAAAAACGCAAATCCCCGATGAGATATACGAGCTGTTCCCAATTCTTAGCGAGATGGGAAAACGTATGGGTGGCGACCTCTCTGGCGGACAACAACAGCAGCTTGCTATCGGACGTGCTTTGGTTACTGATCCGAAGGTTCTCATACTTGACGAACCCACTGAAGGTATACAGCCGAACATTATCCAACAGATTGGCACGGTGCTTAGAAAACTCGTGGAAACCCAACGCATGACGATTCTCATTGTTGAACAGTATCTCGATTTCGTGCGCGAATTTTGCCAGCAATTTTACATCATGAACCGTGGTGAAATTGTCGCGCGTGGCGAAACTGATGCACTTAGCCAAGGCATGATTCAGGAGTACCTCAGCGTTTAAGATGTCACGAATCAACTCTGGCGCTGGACGGCATGGCGTACTCAAACTGGCGTTCGCAAAGCGACAGGAAGGTACTGTGTTAGCGGAGAATTACTTTCGTGTGCCGTTGCAAGTGATGAAGCCCCGTTACGATGAATCGGGCTGTGCGTGTGTTTATCTTCTAAGTCCAACGGGCGGGGTAGTGCAAGGTGATGACTACCGGATCGACGTGACGCTCTTGCCGCACTCCCACGCAACGCTGACAACTCAAGCCGCGACAAAGGTGTACGCCATGCCCATCCAAGGTGCGGCGCAATCACTGTGCGGGCGAATTGGCAAGAACGCGATTTTTGAATATCTCCCCGATCCTACAATTCTCTTTCGCGAGGCGAACTTCAGTCAACGAGTGTCCTTCAGTTTGGAGCCCGGAGCAATGTTAGCCATGCAGGAGATTGTCATGCCGGGTAGGTTGGCGCGGGGCGAAAAATTAGAATTCACTAAGTATCGGAGTCATATTGAAGTGTCGGATTCGGATGGGATGTTGCTCTTTGATTCCTGCCTCCTACAACCCAAACATCAACCCTATCTTACCAATCACGGCGTACTGGACAACTATGCCTGCTGGGGGAGTTGGTTCCTCCTCGGCGATTTCAAGATGCCGCCGTGGGAGGCGCTTTGTGAGGCTGCCGAACCGCTGCTTAACCACACAAAAAAATCAATCGGCGGGTTGACGCAACTGGGTCGGAACGGTATTGTTGTAAGGATGCTGGCTCACAACACCGGCGCAATTCAGTCCGCTTTTCAAACAATTTGGAACTGGATTAAACTGGAACACTTCGGATTGAACACCGTTGATTTGCGAAAGTATTGATTTCGGAGGAGTCGATTCGTGAACCTCACACCGCGTGAGCAAGAGAAATTGATGATTCACGTCGCCGCACAGCTTGCCAAGGATAGACGGGCGCGCGGGCTGAAACTCAACTATCCCGAAGCAGTCGCAATCATCACCGCCGAAATCTTGGAGGGAATACGCGACGGAAAATCAGTCGCAGAACTGATGCAGCACGGCACGACACTGCTAAACAGAGACGATGTAATGGAAGGTGTCCCGGAGATGCTCCACGAAGTTCAGGTTGAGGGCACATTTCCCGATGGCACAAAGCTTGTTACTGTTCACAATCCGATTCGGTAGAAAAACCATCAGCAGAGTATTGAAGATGATACCCGGAGAATACATACTTTCAGAAGAAATCATAACCGCCAACACCGGGCGCGATACTATCGAGCTAACCGTCGCCAACACCGGTGACAGACCGATACAGGTCGGATCGCACTTCCACTTTTTTGAGGTCAACGCGGCGCTCCGATTTGACCGAGAGAAGGCCTTTGGCATGAGGTTAAACATTCCGTCCGGTGTTGCCGTTCGCTTTGAGCCGGGCGATGAGAAGACAGTGACACTCACTGGAATAGCCGGCAGTCGGATTGTACATGGATTGAACAACAAAACCAACGGACCAATAGATATAGCGTAAAGGTAGACCAATGTCGCTCAACATTCCACGGCGTACATATGCGGACATCTACGGCCCGACCGTTGGGGATAAAGTTCGTCTCGCCGACACCGAGCTATTTATTGAGGTCGAGAAAGATCACACAACCTACGGAGACGAATCGAAGTTCGGCGGTGGCAAGACACTGCGCGATGGCATGGGTCAGATGCCGGGCGCAACGAGGGAGGACGGTGTCCTCGATCTTGTCCTGACCAATGCGTTAATCTTGGACTATTGGGGAATTGTTAAAGCGGACATCGGGGTGTGTGACGGCAAAATTGTCGGCATTGGCAAGGCGGGAAATCCCCACATTATGGATGGCGTGTCCGATGGCATGGTCGTTGGAGCCGGCACTGAAGTCATAGCAGCCGAAGGGACGATTGTAACGCCAGGAGGTCTCGACGTTCATATCCACTTTATCTGTCCACAGCAGATTGATGAAGCCCTCTCGTCGGGAGTCACGACCATGATTGGCGGTGGTACAGGCCCCGCTACCGGTACGAACGCCACCACCTGCACACCCGGTACGTGGAACATCGCGCGGATGCTCGAAGCCGCTGATGGATTTCCGATTAACCTTGGCTTTTTGGGCAAGGGAAACTCCTCTCTTCCGGCGTCGCTCAACGAACAGATTGAAGCGGGGGCACTGGGACTAAAACTCCACGAAGATTGGGGGACTACCCCCGCAGCAATTGATTGCTGTCTAGCTGTCGCAGATGAGTACGATGTGCAGGTCGCCATCCACACGGACACGCTCAACGAAGCAGGGTTCGTCGAAGATTCTATCTCCGCCTTCAAAGGGCGCACAATTCACACCTACCACACCGAGGGTGCCGGCGGCGGACACGCGCCGGACATCATCAAGGTGTGCGGTCAAAGCAACGTTTTGCCCTCCTCGACCAATCCAACCCGACCGTTCACGATCAACACTATTGACGAACACCTCGACATGCTGATGGTTTGCCATCACCTCGACGCCTCCATTCCCGAAGACCTTGCCTTCGCCGAGTCACGAATCCGTCCGGAGACCATCGCCGCGGAAGATATTCTGCACGATCTCGGCGCCTTCAGCATGATGGCGTCCGACTCTCAGGCGATGGGGCGCGTCGGCGAAGTCATACTCCGCACATGGCAGACCGCCCATAAAATGAAAGTCCAGCGAGGACCTCTCTCCGACGAAGCGGGTGAAAACGACAATGTCCGCGCAAAACGGTATATTGCCAAGTACGCGATTAACCCGGCAATCACGCACGGCATCAGTGACCACGTCGGTTCAATTGAAGTGGGCAAACTGGCGGACTTGGTGATCTGGAATCCGGCGTTTTTCGGCGTCAAACCGCAACTCGTGCTAAAAGGAGGATTCCTTGTCTGGGCTGCCATGGGTGACGCCAACGCCTCGATTCCGACTCCTCAGCCGGTCCTCGGGCGTCCAATGTTTGGCGCGTTCGGGCGCGTGCCGTATTCGGCATCTTACACCTTTGTCTCCCAAGCGGGGGTCAATGGAAAGGTCGGAGAATGCCTCGGGCTGCAAAAACCGACTGTCCCCGTGAAAAATTGCCGTGATTTGGACAAAACGCGGATGATAAACAATACCTACCTTCCAAATGTCGAGGTCAATCCCGAAACCTACGAAGTCCGCGCCGACGGCGAACTCCTCACCTGCGAACCCGCCGAAATCCTTCCAATGGCACAGCGCTACTTCCTATTTTGAGTTTAATTCCTGCCAGAGTATTCGCACATCGTTAGATTTACTATACTTCCAAGACTTCCACGTAATTCTTGAATTTCCCTCCGCAATTCGATTATAATTAGCCGTAGACTTCCGTCTCGCAAATCACACACCATTTGAAAAACAATGTAGCGGTCGAGTAAAGATGAGTCACCCATGACTGTTTTCCGCTCGGCTTGGATTGCCAAATCCAAGCCTTCACTGTGAGGTCGTCAATCCGCATGAAAAACTAGCACTACAAAAACTAGTGAAAACATCTCGTTTACTCAATGGCTTGTTTTTCCTTTGTTTGAAAACAAATAGGTTCTAGAGGAATAGTAATGGACGACCAAATCCGACACTACGAGAAAAAATTGAGTTACGAAACAGACTCATGGGACCTCAATGAAGCCATCCAAAATGGCGAGAACATTATCGTAATCGACGCTCGCTCCGCCGAAGCGTTCGCCGAAGAGCATATCCCGGGAGCCGTCAGTTTGCCGCATCGGACGATGAACTCCGAGGCTACATCGCATCTGGATCGATCCGCTCTCTATGTGACATACTGTGACGGCATCGGCTGCAACGCCTCAACGAAAGGCGCGCTCAAGATGGCGCGCCTGGGATTTCGGGTGAAGGAACTAATCGGCGGTTTGGATTGGTGGAAGCGCGATGGCTATCCTACCCAAACATCTGAAGAATGTCGTTCAGATACACAACCAACATCCTGTGATTGTTAATAATTATGTAACCTCCCTAAGCTATCGCGCATGATGAGTAGGGCACGCAGATCTGCGTGCCGATGCCGTCCGGCTTTGAGTTGCTGAATTATGAGGCTTGGACCGTTTAACTGAGTAAATCCAACACACGAGGATGAAGGACTTGCCCATATGCAGTACGACGAAGATTCACCATTCTACAAACTGCTTGCTACGAAATATAAAGAAGAAGAGGAAGACCTTGGTATCGCCATCCTCGAATCTCATCCGGAAATCGCAAAATTGGAGTGGCCCGGTCCAGATGAAGAGGGTCAACCATTCATCAAAGGAAGCACGGCGCTGCATTACGCCGCCAATGACGGCAAAGATCGGCTTGTCCTTAAACTTCTCGAATATGATGCTGACATCAATGCCAGCAATGCAAATTGGTATCGATCCGTGCTTTCTTGGGCGGCGAACAATGCGAGAATATCAACCATTCGTCTGCTTCTTGAAAATGGTGCCGACGCAGACTCTCTGGATGCTGTACATGCCGCCGCTTATGGTGGATCCGCGTGCGGCGAAGGCGAAGAGGGTGAATACGCCGAGTCGCTTAGAATCCTGATTGACGCGGGAGCTGACATGAACGATCGCAGGCATTATCTCAACCAAACACCTCTTGGAATCGCGTTGAAAAGCGGCAATAAGGGCGCAATCGAGTATCTGTCCGGCATTGGCGCCGCAGAGGAATAAAACCATCCAAGTCGTTGACGCAATTGACGGCATGCTTTCTGGCTTTGTACACGCTTAAATCCGCAATCAACATCCTGTGGTTAATGAGAGCTAGCCATTCAAACAAACATATCCGCGAAGCGATTCGTTACGCCGAAAGCAAAAACTGGAGTGTTACAAAAGCAGGTCCTAGAGCACACCTTTGGGGCACACTATGGTGTCCGAAACACGCCCGTGATGGGTGTCGCATTAGAGTCATGTCAACACCACGCAATCCGGAGTTGCACGCACGGGACATCCGTCGGTATATCGACCGCTGTCCCCATGTCTAATGCGAAGGATTAACCAAGAATATTGATGTGGGAGGAATCTATCATGAAAATTCATGAATTTACGCTAATTCTCACAGCAGATCCAAATGAAGAAGAATCCAATCGACTATACGAAGCCTTTGACGATGGCACACTAGTTACGAGTGTTGACGTTCCGAAAATCTGTTTTCACCGTGAAGCGCCATCATTGGAGGAAGCCATCGAATCTGCATTGGTGAACGTCAAGCTAGCAGGCTTTGATGTTCTTCGTGTGGAAATTGAACCAGAGGTAATGGCACGGGAAATTCCGCTACCTCAGGCACAACCGCAGAGTACCACGACCTAGCTAACTATCTCGGTTCACTGCTTAGGCTGTAACCTTGACATTGATTCGAATTACAGAACGTCGCAAAATTTTCGTGCGGACTTCGCTAGAACGCACCATAAATGATCTTCCGTCCCAAGTAGCTACATTAAGGAGATTCCAATCGTGAATAACGCCAAAGCCCTCATACCACTCGGTTTATTACTCGCACTCGGTCTTGTGATATCGACCTACCTCGTTACAAACGTGGCGCGAGACATACTCATGGCTCACCAAATCATCAAGGTAAGAGGGTATGCCGAAATACCTGTCGAGTCAGATTTGGCAATTTGGCACATCACCGTCAAAGCGACAGACAGTAACATGGCGTATGCATATCCGGTTTTAGCTGAGCATCGCGAAGAGGTGCTAACTTTTCTGGAGAAGAACGGTGTGAAACCCGAGGAAATCAAAATCATTCCTGTCCAAGTGCGTGAGCGCAAAAAGCGGACGGAAAAGGGCCACGAAACAAGCGAGATTGAGGCATTTCAGCTTTCACAGGATATTACGGTCAAATCAAAGGACGTGCACAACATATCAAAAGTTGCGATATCGATAGCCGATCTTCTCGGACGGGGAATTAACCTAAAGACGGAAATGCCTGGTTACTACTATACGGGAGTCAACGCCTTGAAGAGTGAGCTGCTTGTGGAGGCAACCAAGGATGCACGGATGCGAGCAAAGACGTTGGCTGAAGGCAGCGGCGCGAATCTGGGAGCGCTCCGCGCCGCGCGTCAAGGCATATTTAGTGTCCAGTCCGCGGACGCAAGCAGCATTTCGGAAAAAGCCAGAGATGATGTTTCGTCCATAGCCAAGAAAGTCACCGCCGTAGTAACATTCGACTATGTAATGCGATGAAACATGATACCCCCTTCCACCAGCGCGAAATCGAAAGAGTTTTGTTTCTCTGCCGCATCAGTCTGTTACCTCCCGCAGCAACTGAACCCTGATTCTTGGAATGGCTGGAATGAGTGAAAACGAAGTTTTAATATACACCGATGGCGCCTGCCTAGGGAATCCCGGCAGGGGCGGATACGGCGTTGTGCTTTGCTATAACGGCAACCGGAAGCAAATATCTGGAGGATTCCGTCTTACCACAAACAACCGGATGGAGATTATGGCAGCCATCGTCGGATTAGAGGCGTTAAAATCGCCCTGTACGGTGAATCTGTACACCGATTCGAAATACTTGGCTGATGCCATGACAAAGGGATGGGCACAACGCTGGAAGATGAACGGGTGGCGGCGAAACAAGAGAGAAAAAGCCGTAAATCCGGACTTATGGTCAAAACTGCTGAAATTGTGCGGGCAACATACCGTCAATTTTCGCTGGATCAAAGGGCACGCGGGCAACAAATGGAACGAAATCTGCGATAAACTCTCAAAGCAAGCTGCAAGCGAGAACAACCTTCCCGATGACGATGGATATATTTCCGATCAGTGGAATCCTCCTTAGAAGAATCCAAACATACTCGACATGATATGCTTGAGTCCATATCTCTTAACGTAGCTTTACTGGAGTCGAAACCGAAGATTTTCATTGGGAGAACCGCGCCATGCTCATGTTCGATCTTCTGCGAACCATGAATCCAAACCTCAACCCGGCGGAAGCCAAACTGCACCTTGCAACTTGGAATAGGGTGGAACAGCCGCTTGATGTCTATCTTGCCGGCAACTTCAATGACTGGCAGCGTTGGCAAAATGCCAAAAATTTTGAGCGTAGGTTCGTAATATCTTTAATTGACATGCCGCACCTAAGAGACAAGTGGCTCTTCGCGGGTATCTATCGTTCGAACGGTTCAGAGCGGAAATGGTCGGACGAATACAAGAAGCACTATAACTGGTATGAATTGACCGAAGAACAAACATATAAAGAAATGAATGGGCGGCTCGTCGTTACGTTCGTCAGACCGGGGCGCGCTTCCTACCTACTCGCTGAGAAGTGGAGCAATAAGATTCTTCTCAGTGAGATATACACTGAAAAGCAATCTATCGGCGAATTTCCGGGCTTCAAAGCTGTCAACCTCACAAAGGCACAACTAGAACTTATAGTGCAGAAATCCCCTGAATCGTGGCGTACCGCACTCTCTAATGTGGCAGGGGTATACCTGATTTCCGATATCGTAACAGGAAAGTTTTACGTCGGTAGTGCCTATGGCGAAGGCGGAATATGGCACCGCTGGTCGGAATATGCAAACAATGGGCACGGCGGAAACGTGGAACTCAAAGGGTTGCTTGCCGATGAGGGAACAAAATACGCTGTGAACTTTCGCTATTCCATCCTTGAGATATCGGATCTACATGACAGCCAAGACAATATTCTTCAGCGGGAATCACACTGGAAGAACATTTTAATGTCTCGTATCTACGGATTGAACGCAAATTAGGCGCAGATCAAAAACAATCGGGGCGAGTTCTACACGATTTCACTCCGATTGCATTCGTATCTTACCTTTCAACAAGGTGGACATTTTCATGATTGAAAAAATAGCGACTGCCGCAATCTATGTGACCGATCAAGAAGTTGCCAACCGATTTTGGGAAAAACAAGTCGGGTTTGAAATACGCAGAGATTTGTCCATGGGCTCCGAAGCCAGATGGCTTGAGTTGGCGCCGCCAGGAGCCGAATCCTGCATCGTCATATTTCCCAAAAGCATGATGGAAGATTGGGCTGAGCGAAAGCCGTCGCTCGTGTTTGAATGCGACGATATTGAAGAAACCCACAAGTCAATGTCGGAGCGGGGTGTGGAGTTTTCTCATAAGCCTAAAGAATTGCCTTGGGGTAAATTCGCCATCTTCCTCGACCCGGAGGGTAATTGGTACGGTTTGCGGGAAATACCAAAATCAAACCCTCAACGTGACTAGGCAAGGCGGACAGCCGGAATGAGGAATGGGCACATATTGTTTCGCGTGATTGTGATATACTGCATGCTTGCGCCGTTGTGCGGATGCGAAATTATTGGATTACGTGATGACCGGCATGTTGACACCCAATCGCGACTAGATAACAATCGAAAGATGTGGGGCTCGCAGATGGCGTCGAACTACGAGTTCAATTTCCAATGGTCCTGCTACTGCACGATGGACTTTGTCGCCGAAGCAAAAATCGGGGTGCGCGGAAGTCGGATTAACGGTGCTGACTTTGTCGAAGGTAATGTTCCGATTCCTCTTGACCTTGCTAATGTGCGCTACAAAACAGTGGATGGACTATTCGATCTCTTGCAGTCGGCAATCGACGAAAATGCCCATACCATCTCTGCGAAATATCACCCCGAGTTGGGGTATCCAACTGAGGTGTGGATCGACTATGAGCAGAACTCGGTGGACGAAGAACTCGGGTTCTCAATTCACAATCTAATCCTTGAATAATCATAAACCGGAAGTACGATGCTCCTCGTCCAAGAGATTGTCACAGAAATTGTCAAAGTCCCGTCGCTAGAGCGCGATGTAGTAAAATTGGATTGGGAAGCTCGCCAGAAATGCCGCCAACGACTCAGAACCGAAGCCGGTAGGGAGCTAGGTCTTGCGCTCCCTACCGGGACGGTGATGTTTCCCGGAGATATCTTGTACCGGGATGCCGAGATTGAGATTGTCGTTGAAGGGCGGACCGAAGAGGTGTTTGTGCTTCGTCCCGAGAGGATTGAGGATTACGGTCTCGCCTGTTTCCAGATAGGGAATCTGCACCGTCCTATCGCATTTGATGACGGCGCGATTCTCGTTCCCTACGAACCCGTCTTGGAGAACCAATTGTCTCGGCTTGGACTTCATTACACTATCGAGGAGCGCGTCTTCACACATGCTGTCCGCCAGTCCGCGCCACACCGCCATGTCCACTGATACGTCGACAACGGGTGAGTCCCTTTTGGCTCTCCTTCAGTTCACCGACAGTTTTTTCCCGTCAGGTGCGTTTGCGCATTCCTTTGGGTTGGAAACCTACGTACAAGATGGACAGGTCCACGATCGCGAGACGCTTCAGTCCTTTCTGATCTCCACCCTCGATCACGGAATCCGAACTGGCGATGCCCTTGCTGTATCAGTAGCGTATAACGCGACCGAGATTGAGCAGATTGTCGACCTTGACCAACGCCTATCGGCGATGAAAATCTCGCGTGAATCGCGAGAAGGGAGCGCCAAAATCGGCAAACAGTTTCTCCGCGGTGCGGCAACCCTTTCGGAAAGTAGGATGTTGGACGAATACACGAAACGAATTCAGGCAGGGGAATGTGTCGGGCACCATGCCATCGCTTACGGTTTGGTAGGCTGCGCGGCGAAGATTGACCTGCGCTTGATACTGCTCGGTTATCTTCACGCCTTCGTCGTAAACCAGGTATCCGCTGCGGTCAGGTTAATTCCACTCAAACCCACGGAAGGACAACAGATCATCCAACATCTTCGCACGAATATCCTTGAGGTCGCCGAATTCGCACAGTCGGCGGACATGGATGATCTGGGCGGATTTACCCCCGGTCTTGATATCCAAAGTATGCGGCACGAACGGCTGTATTCAAGGCTTTTCATCTCGTAACCTAACTCTCAAACCCAAGTCAGCCAAAGTCACAGATTGAAATGGTAAAGGCAATATCGTAATGAAACCGCTGAAGATCGGCATTGGAGGTCCCGTTGGATCGGGCAAGACCGCACTCATTGAGAAGCTATGCAAGACCATGCGCGACACCTATGAGTTGGCGGCGATAACGAATGATATCTTCACACGCGAAGACGCGGAAATACTCACCCGCCTTGAAGCGCTGCCCAAGGAACGAATCCTTGGCGTTGAAACCGGCGGCTGTCCACATACGGCAATCCGCGAGGACATTTCTGCTAATCTTGAGGCGGTAGATCAGATGAGCGACGAATTTCCGGAACTGGATGTTTTATTTCTTGAGAGCGGCGGCGACAATCTTGCCGCATTCTTCAGCCCGGAACTCGTGGATGCCGCAATCTACGTCATAGACGTCGCTGGAGGAGACAAAATCCCCCGGAAGGGCGGGCCCGGTCTCACACGCTCCGACCTACTGATTATCAACAAGATTGACTTGGCAGAGTACGTGGGTTCGGATCTCGGAATCATGGAGAGAGATACGAAGACGATGCGCGGTGACAAGCCCTTTGTCTTTACCAATTTGCGAGATGGATCTGGCGTAAACGAAGTCGTGTCATGGATTCGGCGAGATCTACTATTTGAAGACATTGAGACCGCGCATATTCCTAAATAGAATGTCTGGCGACCTACAGAACTCAATCGGACAGCATTTACACACAACGCATTAAGAATAGTCCTTTCCTTGCTCCTTTAAGATTCTACTATTCGCGTGTATTATACCTTCCCAATTTTCCCTATCATAGATCTTGTCTTTGATCACTCTACACCGCGGCTTTAGAGGCGATTTCCCCGACAACAGGTGGCTGAAATCGGCTTGTTATTCAATTATACTATCTGCTATAATACACGCCGATATGCCGATATATGGTATAGCTTTTGCTAGGGCTTTGAAAAACATAGACTAGGATTTGATTGCCATCGTGCGATGCATTTGCTCGCACAACCCGGGAGTATGTGGCGATTTTTGAAGGATTCCAGTTATGGATTGGCGGCGAAAATGGTTTGCGTATGCGCTGTCGCGCTACCTTACAAGATTGCGTTATCCTTCGGGGCTTTTCTGGGATCCGTTGCTTATCGGTTTGCCTCCGATCAAAGAGCGATTGCCGAGAGGCATCTTAATCTCAGCCTTGACTTAGAAGATGGGACTTCCGCCGATCACGTCATCCGCCGTTGTTTTCAGAATCTGGGCAAAAACTTCATCGAGTTCGTCCGATTTCCGCATACTTCAACTAAGAGAAATCGTGAGATTGTTACTTTTGAAGGGACGGAGCGCATTGACGGCGCATTGGCGCGAGGCAACGGAGCAATCATTCTAACGGGGCACTTCGGTAACTGGGAACTTCTGGCGGCTAACCTTGCGGAGCAAGTTTCACCTTTGACGCCGATCGCTCGGAGATTGAGATCCCGACGGCTAGACGCATTGGTCCGTCATTGGCGGGTAGCTGCAGGTTATTCCACCATTGACCGCGATAATGCGGCTCGCGACATTTTGCGTTGCCTTAAACGAAATGAACTGGTCGGTGTTCTAGCCGACGTAGATACGAGTGTTGAGGGCGTATTTGTTGACTTTTTCGGTCGTCCGGCATACACACCGTACAGTCCCGTAGCGATTGCACTCAAAACTGGAGCGCCGCTTTTACCGACCTTCATTATTCGACAACCTGATGATTCGCATCGCGTAATCGTTGAACCTCCGTTGGAGTTAAAGACGACAGGCAATCGAAACCAAGACCTCCTCATAAACACTCAGATGTTTACCGGGATAATCGAATCCTACGTGAGGCGATATCCTGAGCAGTGGATTTGGATGCACCAGCGATGGAAAAGACAACCGGGGGATGCCATTGATTCCTAGTCGTCCCTTAATCTCGACTCATCCCACTGAATCTCTGCGTTGGATGTGGAGAATCTTTGTCCTGTGGACAATGACTCTAACCTTTTGTGGGCTAGGGTGTGACACAGGACAGGAGGACGTTACACATCACGCAGAGGAGGCGCCTCAACAAACGCTTCACGGCTTTTCGACAAGCCATTCTGAGGCCGGTGTCGTAAGGTGGGTGCTCGTTGGCTCTGAGGCGACATTCTTAAAGAAGACAATAGCAGTAAAGAAACCTACTGTAGAAATTTTTGAAGATGGTGAACTGAAGATCACACTTACAGGTAATCGCGGGGAAATCATCAAGAACTCAAATGATATCGAATTGTTTGACCAAGTTGTCGGTGAAAGCCGCGATGGTAAACTATACACGGACGAACTCCACTGGAAAGATCAAGATGGAAAATTACATGCTCCTAATGCGTCAAAGATTGTGCGAGGGGAGTCAACGGTAACTGGGAACGAGCTTGAAGCCAGTCCATCTTTAGAGCAGGTCAAAATGAAAAACACGCGGTTCAGGATTAATCCGAAGGATGAAAAGGTCAATGAATCGACTCAGTGAAATACCGAATGTTACATCTGCCTCCCTTTACAGAATACCCACCGATCTTGGTGCTTTGATCCCGGTAGTATTAATGATACTTGGCTGGGGTCTCGGTTTTTGCCTTAGTCCCCTCTCTACGCCGCACAAAGCCTATGCGGAGGAGCCTGAAACTACGAGCGCGTCACCGGAGCAGGTTAAGCCTGATACGGCCGCCGAGTCCGATGATGAGGAAGAGATGATCGAGATCTTTGCCGATTTCTATGAACGCGATGACAAGAAAGGCGTAACGGTTCTTAGAAAAGGCCCGATTTATAAGCAAGTTAGAATAATACGCCCCAAAGGGTTCCTGCACGCGGACAAAGCAACCATCCACGAAGACGTTGAAACTGGCGAGACTATCAAAACGGTTGCAGAAGGAAACGTTGAGATTCGCGATGAAGATATGTTTGCCACGTGCGAACATGCTATCATAAATCATATTGATGATACGGTAGATCTTAGGGACAATGTTGTCGTCATTCAAGATGCCGATCGATTGGAAGCCAGTCATTTCACACTTGATAGACGCACCGGGAAACAAACTGGCGACGGCGGCGTCAGATTCAAAGTTAGGATGAAGCGCGGAAAGCAAGCTGCTGAGACGACGACAAATGAAGCGGAGTAGCAACGAGAGACCGACAGGTGTAGGTAATATCAGTTCGAACAGTGTTAGCAGGACGGTATGAGATGAGCGAAGCATAAATTGAGGAATAATCGCTATGTCGAGCCGACTCCAAGCTCGGGGGCTTGTAAAAAGATATTCGCGAACGGGACCGATTGTAGTCAATCAGGTGGACCTTGACGTCGAAACCGGAGAGATTGTCGGCTTGCTGGGTCCAAACGGCGCAGGAAAATCTACCACCTTCTATATGGTGGTCGGGCTAATTCGCCCAAACGTCGGACGAGTCATCTACGATGATCGTGATGTTACTTACTTGCCCATGTACAAACGAGCACGTCTTGGCATCGGGTACCTCGCACAAGAAACATCTATTTTTCGCAAGTTGACGATTGAACAGAATCTAATGGCAATTCTTGAGGTTCTTGATATCCCCAAAGACGAGCGAAAACGACGTGCGGGACAACTCATGGAGGAACTCGGTATCTCCGAGTTGGCGAATCGCAAGGCGTATACGCTTTCGGGAGGAGAATGTCGACGAGCGGAAATTGCGCGCGCATTGGCAGCTTCTCCATCCTTCATTTTGCTAGATGAGCCATTTTCGGGAATTGACCCGATTGCCGTTCAGGATATTCAGCAACTCATCTTGCACCTGCGCAGTCGAGATCTGGGAATCTTGATTACCGACCACAACGCGGAAGAGACACTTGGAATCGTAGATCGAGCGTACCTAATTGCTGATGGAAAAATTACGCTGACCGGTACACCCGAAGAATTGGTTGACAACGAGTTGGCGCGAGATCTCTACTTCGGACATCATTTCGAACTCAGAGGCGGTCCCGTGGACCGGTGATTTTGAGGAACGAATAATGAACCTTGGATTAAGACAGGTTTCAACCCTTAAACAGCAGATAATCATGACGCCGAAGTTGCAGCAGGCAATCAAAGTGTTGCTTATGCCGCAACTGGAACTTAACCAGTTCATGACGCAACAGTTGGAACTAAACCCACTGCTAGAAGAAGATGAGGTCCAGACTGAGGAACTAGAAATTGAAGACCTACTTGGGACAACAGAGTTGGATCCGGATACCGAATGGAACGAACCGGAAAAAAGTCTGGATCGGGAAGATAAGGAACCGGACATTGATTGGGATGCCGCCTTTGATGACATGGCAAACGTCAGCGAGCAAACCTCATTTCAGCGTACGGAAGACGAAGATGCTCCACAATCCGACGTTGCTCAGACACAATCGTTGCATGAATTCTTGCTTGCTCAACTGAGTGTAACACCGTTGTCGCACATTGAAAAAGCTATCGGTGAGCAGATAATCGGCAACTTGAACGATGACGGGCAGCTAAAGATGCCCCTCTTCGTACTAAGCGCCAGATTCAGATGTGATCTGGATGAAGCGCGCCTCTCGAACGGGTTACTTAAGGCGTTTGATCGTCACCTCCGGCTAGAGTTGCTAAGTGACGAAATCTCGCTTCCGCCTAACTCCACGGTCGTATTTGGAGAAGAAGAGGGCACCTGGAAAATAGTTGATGAGGAGAACAGACAGACATACTCGGTAAGAGAGGACCATGGCAAACTGGAAGTCTACAACATCACGTTTGAGGAGATTGCCGACGCGGTTGGTTGTGATGTTGAGCATGTGGAGGAAGTACTCGAGTATATTCAGAATAATTTTGAACCGATCGGAATTGCGTTTCGGACAGTCCCTGAATCTATGCTGATCCAAATGAAGGTGGGCGAAACCCGCGATCCCGTCGCCGAGGAAATCCTCAGAAACCACTTTACAGACCTCATGAATAACCAGATTCCTCGAATTGCGCAGCAGCTTGAAGTGAACATTGAGGAAGTCATTAAAGCAAAGGAGTTGATTGGGCAACTTGCGCCCTTTCCGGGACGTTATTTTTCAGATCCGACCGGTAAATATCTGAGAAACGGCAGCAATCCCTCTCGCCTCATCATCCCCGAAGTGTCTATCAAGAAAATCGGTGGCGAATATCACGTACTTACAAATGACGACGGAATGCCTCGGCTGCGACTGAACCCAACTTATTTGAATATGCTGCAGGGTCAGAAGGGTGAGGTTGATCGCGAAACAAAGCGATGGCTGGAACAGCAGCGGAGCTCGGCGATAGATTTAATGAGCAGTATCAATCAACGTCGCAGGACGATTGTAAGCGTAACCGACGCAATTTTTGAGATTCAGTCGGATTTTCTGGAACAGGGCATCGCGGGGTTGAAGCCCTTAACACTCAAAGAGATAGCGGCGATGGCGGGCGTTCATGAATCGACCGTCAGTCGCGTGACATCAAACAAATACGTCGAGACTCCGCAAGGAATATTTAAACTGAAGTTCTTCTTCAGTACGGACTTGCCGACCGACTCTGGCGAAAATGTCTCTTCAACAACAGTCAAAGATAAGATTAAGGAGATGATTGAGGCAGAAAACGCGGCGAAACCGCTCAGCGACCAGGCAATCGCCAATGCATTGGGCAATCTAGGAATTCATGTTGCCCGACGCACGGTCCAGAAGTACCGGGAGGAGATCAATATACTCTCGTCAAGCAAAAGAAAACAAGCATGGTAACCTGACTAGAGTTTGACACCGTAGTTATCATCTGATCCTTAAGTAGAATCACAATCAGCTAATGGAGTTCTTGATATATGCAGATAACTTATACCGGCCGACATGTCCAAATAACGGATGACGTGCGACGTTTCGTGGAGAAACGGGCGAATAAACTTGAAGGGGCATTTAATTTCCTTAATGAGTTACAGGTCGTGTTAGAACAGGAAAAAGCTCGATATTTCGCAGAATTGACCTTATTGGCTCGAAAAGCGGCATTTCATGCACGGATAGAGACGCACGACATATTTGAATCGCTTGACACCGCCCTAAATCGCATTGAGTCGCAGGTGAGGCGTCATAAAGAACGCATGAAAGATCGGAGGCATCGGCAATCACATCGCGATGTTGCGGCGCAATTGAACGAAGACGTGGCGTCATCTTTTGAAACGGGAATGAGCGACGATTCGTCAACGGCATCTGCACCGGTTGTGAAGGTCACGGACAAATTTGCATCCAAACCGCTAACGGTTGAAGATGCCGCGATGCAGCTCCAGGTTTCTGAAGATTCACTGCTGCTATTTGTGAATGCTGAAACATCACAAGTGAATCTCCTCTACGAAACGGACGGTGGGGAATACGGCTGGATAGAACCCGAGTTTTCTTAACCTTGTGGATTCACTCAATGGAACAGCACGTAACGGTACGTAATTTAATCAAATACGCGGGATACGAGTTACAAACAGATACCGCGGCTGGCGAAGCTGGGTTAGACAAGCAGATCAAAACTGCCGAATCTAACCGCCCCGGCTTGGCACTTTGTGGATACTACGAGCATTTCGGGTTTGATCGTGTTCAGATATTTGGACATGGCGAAGTCGGATATCTGGAAAGTCTTTCCTCAACGGCCCGTTTCGATGTGCTTAACCAGCTACTTTCCTATCCCCTTCCTTGTATTGTTGTTACGAGCGGATTGCGACCCCCGGAAGGGCTCATCGACCTTGCCAATCGAAATCAGATTACAGTTTTGACAACAGCCCTCGCGTCCTCGACGTTTACGACACGCTTGCTTCTTTTCTTTGAAGACGAATTTGGTCCCTCGGAGTATGTACACGGGAATTTGGTTGATGTTTTCGGTGTTGGCGTCTTGATTCTAGGTCAGAGTGGCATTGGCAAGAGCGAGTGCACACTCGGACTCCTGCAGAGCGGTCATCGCGTTATAGCAGACGATACCGTACTGCTGAAGAGAGTTTCGGAACATCGCGTCTTTGGTATTCGTCCTCGACCATTCAAGCACTACATTGAAGTTCGGGGAATAGGTATTATTGACGTTATCGCACTTTTTGGCGTGACTGCAGTGGGCGACCGGAAGCAAGTTGAGCTTGTTGCTACTCTTGAGCCTTGGGACAAGCAGAAGGCGTACAATCGCACTGGGGTAAGAGACGATGAGTACGTTTTTCATAATGAGAAATTACCGCATGTTGTAATACCCGTGCGTCCGGGTAGAAACTTGGCAAATCTGATTGAGGTCGCCGCCATGAGTTTTTGGGGAGATAAGTTGGGCTTGGACGCAGCTAAAGAATTTGACACTGCCCACGTAGAAATGACACAGGACAAAAATGATGAAGCTGTACTCGACCAATGGAGACACGAAACCCTGCATCGAGAGATTGTACAGCCATCAGATGCAAAACGCTAGGTCCCCGGTCACAGCTACCTTCGATAGTTGTTCTTCCGAGAAACCTCCGTTCTTACGTTATACGAGCCCAACCAATGTCTGCCCGAGACATGTCGGGCGACCTTCGTTAGCATTGAGGTTTATCACTCTTGAGAGACTCGTCGCATCGCTCAGATGTCGCGGAAAGCGGTTGCGGCAAGCATGAAGCGGTGATTGCAGTCGGCAGTATTCGCTCGATCTCAACGTGCGTAGGATGTCGGTGTGCCGAAGAGGCAACTCAGGTAAAATTGATTCTGGACTGAATCCAGATGGGTTTTGAGAACCTCATCCTATTTCTGGAATGGAGCGGGAGGATTTAAGAGTGTGTAAGTAGACTAGCGCTTTGGGTGCGCTTTTCTCCTTGATTCTCTTAACCATTCGCAATCGGTACCGTAAGAAAGGCGCAACAAACGACTTGGATAGTTCAGTGACGACGGATAGTTCTGATTCTTAGTGTATCTTAGGGTTCAATCATGCGCGAAAAAGTGGTTACCGTTCGAAATTCACTCGGTCTACATTTGCGAACAGCAGGGATGTTTGCCCAAACCTCGAGTCGCTATGTATCCAACATCTATCTTCAAAAGGGTTTGATGAAGGTGAATGCCAAGAGCATAATGGGCATAATGATGTTAGCGGCCGGGGAAGGAACGGAGCTAACCGTCACTACCGACGGAGCTGATGAAGAGGAAGCCATTGAAGAACTAACAGCGTTAATTGCAAGCGGATTTCACGAAACATGATTGTCAAAGTTGCTTGTCCTACCCCTGCTACAGTGGTTTCTAATATGTAATGAGATTAGATCGCTATCTACCGTCGGATCCGAGTCATTCTCAAGCGCCAAGCTGTTTAGAGCAGTGTCTTGGGTGTGCTCTAGATACGGCACCCTCGGTTACGGATGGTGCTGCCCCGAAATAGTCTTGAACCCGATTCAACGAACGACCGATCTTCTCCCTCGCTAAAAACCTATGAAATCCCAACCAGCGGAAGACAATCCCACTGTTCTTTCCGGACTTGCGGCATCGCCCGGGGTTGTTATCGGGGAGGTTTTCCGCATCCACGACCGCGTGGATATCCCGCGCCATAGCATCCCTGTCAACGGTGTTCCGGCTGAAGTGCACCGATTTCTCCATGCTGTAAATCAGGTAAAAAAAGACCTGAGAGCAATTCGTCAGCGTCTTCACTTGGATGCGCATCGCGACGGTGCGGACATTTTTCAAGCACATATCATCATGCTTGAAGATCCAACGATGGTTGAGCGCATTAGAAGCCATATCGCGACCCACAATGTCAACGCGGAAGCCGCCGTTTCAGATGTCGGTGGCGAATTCATCGATGTTTTCGCGCAATCGGAGAACCCATATTTTCGTGAGAGATCCGTAGATTTAAGCGACCTCGTGCAACAGGTTATATCCGTCCTCACGGGAGAGGAGCGGCTGGATCTCTTCAATCAGAAAAACGAGGTAATTGTTGTCGCCCATGATCTTACGCCTTCGGATACTGTACTGATGCGCAAAACCAAAGTTCTTGCCTTTGTGACTGAAGTTGGCACGCGCGTATCCCACACGGCGATATTGGCTCGCTCGTTGGGAATTCCCGCTGTAGTGGGTGTCGGAGCCGCGATCACCAAGGCGGAAACCGGTGATCAAATGGTCGTTGACGGCACACACGGACGCGTCATCATATGTCCGGACGAAGAGCAGATTAACGAATACCGGATTGAACGAGAACATTATGCCAAGGTCGAAGTCGATCTTTCCGCGTTACGTTCAGTTGACCTGCAAACGACCGATGGTAGGCAAATTGAGATTGCCGCTAACATTGAGTTTCTCGAGGAAATAGAACTGGTTCAGAAATACGGTGCTAAGGGCATTGGATTGTACCGAACGGAGTACTTCTATATGGACCGGGAGGAATTGCCTTCTGAGGAGGAACTGTTTGAAGATTACCGATATATGGTAGAACAGGTGAATCCGGAAACGGCAATAATCCGCACTCTTGATATTGGCGGCGAGAAGCTGGTCCCGCATCTAGATTTCGGGAGCAGCATGGATTCCTTGATGGGCTTGCGTTCCATACGTCTTTGCTTGAAATATCCTGATATCTTCATGAATCAACTACGTGCCATACTGAGAGCCAGCGAATACGGAAACGTCAAAATAATGTTCCCAATGATTTCCGGTTTAGACGAATTGCGAGAGGCAAAATGGCATCTCGAGAAAGCGCAGGCACAGTTGGCAGAAGAGCGAATCCCTTTTGATCCGAAGGTCGAGGTGGGTGCGATGGTTGAACTCCCCGCTGCCGCCCTTAGTGCGGACCTTCTCTGCCAGGAGGTTGACTTCTTCAGTATCGGCACGAATGATCTGATCCAGTACACAATAGCGATTGATCGGCGTAATGAGGAAACACTTCCACTTTATGAGCCTCTGCATCCAGCCGTTCTCCGCTTAATCCAAAACGTGCTTCGTGTCGCGGTAGATGCGGGTATAGACATTACTGTTTGCGGAGAAATGGCGGGGGATCCTGTGTTGAGCGTGCTACTCGTCGGCATGGGATATGAGAAACTCAGCATGAGCCCGGCGATAATTCCCGAAATCAAAAAAGTCATTAGCTCAATCTCCCTAAAGGACGCACAGCACCTCGTTGACGATATCATGAAACTGTCCACGGCAGGGGAAATTGAAACCTACATCTGGCGAGAAGCAATGGATCGTTTCCCTGAACTATTGAACTGGGTCTAGAGAAGATGGTAAAATGAAAGTGTGCCGAGTATAATCAAGACTCTCCCTGGGTAACCAGATCCGCGTGACGAAGTAATCGTTTAATGACAGGAGGCATCACACCCGCTGATGACGGAAATTCCGAAAACTTATTCCCCGAAGGAGATCGAGGCGAAATGGTACCAGTTCTGGTTAGATAAAGACTATTTTCATGCCGCCGACGCTTCCGACAAGCCGTCGTTCTCGATCGTAATTCCCCCACCCAACATCACAGGAAACCTTCACGTCGGGCACGCACTTGATAACACACTGCAGGATGTGCTAATACGCTGGAAACGGATGCAAGGCTACAATTCTCTCTGGATGCCGGGCACTGATCATGCGGGAATCGTCACCGAAATTATCATGGAGCAAAAACTGGTGGACTCGGGGACCTCTCGAGAAGCTCTTGGACGCGAAAAGTTCATCGGCCGAATGTGGAACTGGAAGGATGAATCGCGCGGGACAATCATTGAGCAACTGCGCCAAATAGGATGCTCCTGCGATTGGGAACGCGAACGCTTCACACTTGATGAAGGTTTGTCGGAAGCTGTTAGAACGGCGTTCGTCATGCTCTATGACGATGGATTGGTCTACCGTGACACGTACTTGGCAAATTGGTGTCCCAGCTGTCAAACCGTAATTTCCGATTTGGAGGTCGAATCGATTGAAATAGATGGTAATTTCTATCACATCAAGTATCCGATAAAGGATTCGGCGGAATCCATGGAAATCGCTACGACTCGTCCGGAGACAATGCTTGGTGACACTGCAGTAGCGGTCCACCCGGAAGACGATCGATATCGGCACCTCATCGGCAAAACGGCGATTCTGCCAATTATCGGGCGTGAAATCCCAGTCATTGCAGATGAATATGTAGACCGAGAATTTGGGACTGGGGCGCTCAAAGTTACTCCTGCCCACGATCCCAATGATTACGAACTCGGTCTTAGGCACAGTCTCCCTCAGATAAACATCTTTCATCCGGATGGGTCGCTTAATCAGTCCGCAGGCTCGAAATATCAGGGAATGGATAGATTTGACGCCCGCCCTGCATTAGTTAAAGATTTGCGGGAGAGCGGCCTACTCCTGAAGGTCGTACCTCACCCTCATTCTGTTGGTCATCATGACCGTTGCGGCGCTATCGTGGAGCCTTACCTTTCGCTCCAGTGGTTTATCAACGTCAAACCGCTTGCGGAGCGGGCAATTGAAGCCGTTCGAAATGGCGAGATCATATTTGTCCCCGAACGCGAGGAGAAACGGTTTTATCACTGGATGGAGAACATCCTACCGTGGCCAGTTTCACGGCAACGCTGGTGGGGACACCGACTGCCAATTTGGTATTGCAACGATTGCGATGAGATCATAGCGGCTGTCGACACGCCACAGCAGTGTACCTGCGGCTCTAAAAACCTGCACCAAGAAGAGGATGTGTTGGACACCTGGTTCAGTTCTGGGCTGTGGCCGTTCTCTACGATGGGTTGGCCCAACGCAACCCCGCTCCTAAGATCATTCTATCCGACGTCTGTACTGGTTACCGGCTGGGACATTCTCTTCTTCTGGGTGGCCCGAATGATAATGCTTGGCTTGAAGTGCCAAGGTGAAGTCCCCTTTCGGAAGGTCTATATTCACGCGCTTGTTGCCGATGAGCAGGGACAGAAAATGAGCAAGTCCCGCGGCAATACCATCGATCCCATTGAAACGATTCATAAGTATGGTGCCGATGCTTTTCGGTTCGCTCTGGTCTTTTGCACTCTTCCGAATCCGTATATGCCGCTTCCAGAGTCCCAGATTGAGGCGGGAAAGCGATTTGCTAACAAGATTTGGAACGCCTCACGATTCCTCTTGATGAATCTTGACGACTTTGACCCATCAGTAGCCGAGATTCCGGAAGATCAGCTGTATTTGTGTGATCGTTGGATTCGAAGTCGCTTCAACGCGACAGTGAAGAACGTGACGACGTATGTCGAGGAGTTTCGCTTTAGCGATGCCGCCCACACCTTTTATGAGTTTCTCTGGCATGAGTTCTGTGACTGGTATATTGAACTGATTAAACAACGGTTATACTATGCCGACGATCCAAACTCTAGGCGGACGGTCCAGTCAATCGCATCCGACATTCTCGAACGCACCATGCGCTTGCTACATCCGATCATGCCTTTCCTTACAGAAGAGATCTGGCAACGGCTGCCGCATGAAGGAGACAGCATAATGGTTGCGTCATGGCCCGAATCAATCCCCGCTTGGGATGACCAAGGTTCGGAAAACGCAATGCAGACGATCATGAACGTGATCGAGAGCATCCGCAGCATTCGTGGCGAGATGAATGTGACTCCATCCAGCGAAGTAGAAATATTGATTAAAGCCCCTAGTGCCGAAAATCGTAACCTGCTTGAGACGCACCTTGAAGATTATCTTCCTTCATTCACGAGAGTATCAGGTGTTTCAATTGCCGAATCACTTAAGAAGCCGGCTGCCTGTGCAACAGCAGTAGTTGGCGATCTGACGATCTACGTCCCGTTGGCTGGAATAATCGATATTGACGCGGAACGGAACCGTCTACAGAAGCGCCTTGATAAGTTGAACGCTGATCTGGCCGCTACCCGAAAAACACTCGACAATCCGAAATTCATCGAACGTGCGCCCAAGGCGGTCGTGATGCAGAAACAGGACTTGCTTGAGACGTTTGAATCGGAAAAGGAGAAACTGGAGTCAAACCTCAATATGCTAGAATGAGTAAGATTTAGCATCTAGTTCCGACATTAGGTCTACAGTTACAGGACACATCAAATGGAAATTGAAAACAACGATCGTTGCTTTGTTTGCGGGAAACACAATCCTTTCGGTCTGCAAGTGTCTCCACACATCTCGGCAGATGGTGCGGCGGTACAGATTGTGTGCACGCCGCCCGAACACTTTCAAGGATGGGCGAGCGTGATGCATGGCGGAATTCTCAGCACGCTATTGGACGAAGCAATTACCTACGTCGGAATTGCCAGCTTCGATAGCCCGGCTGTGACCGCCCAGCTTGAAATACGATTCAAGACCCCGGCTCCTACGGGAAGAAAGCTAATCATCAACGCTAAACGGGTTAGAAACACGAAACGACTTATTGAAGCCACTGCGGATATTACGCTGGAAGATGGTACGTTAGTCGCCGACGGAAGCGGAAAAGTGGTAAGGGTGGGAAAAGGATTGTGAGCCCTAAGATAAAGTCTATACCATGTCCTAGAGGATTCATTTCGCCCCGATAAAACACTCATGAACCGCCGATATATACTTCAATTTGACACTTCGGCGTTACCGGTGATCGACACGGATTTCTTGGTAATCGGGAGCGGAAGCGCCGGGTTGCGGGCTGCGATTCAAGCCAATCGACATGGCAGTGTGCTTCTGATGACCAAGAGTGCACTGAAGGAGAGTAGCACGCGCTATGCCCAAGGTGGCATTGCCGTTGCCATGAATGTCGATGATACTATCGACGCCCACGTTGAGGACACGATCAACGCCGGAGTGGGTATGTGCGATCCATCAGCCGTTCAAGTGATGGTCGAAGAGGGCATTCAGCGAGTTGCGGAACTGATTGACTGGGGCGCCAAGTTTGACAGAGAGGGTGATGTCCTAGGCTTTACCATGGAGGGCGCTCATCAACGGCGTCGTGTTGTCCATCGAGGCGATGCTACCGGCATAGAGACGACCGATGTCTTGGTCAACCATCTCCGCAAACAGAAACATGTGAAGGTGGTCGAGAACGCTTTTGCTATCGACTTTGTAACGAAGGAAGAAACGTGTTACGGAGTGATTGCGCTTGTTGATGGCGTGGTGCATTGGATCCGTGCCAATGCCACCATCTTGGCGGCCGGTGGACTAGGCTGTGTATATCAGTGCACGTCTAATCCCGATGTGGCTACAGGTGACGGCTTTGCTGCCGCATGGCGTGCAGGATGCGAGATGATGGATATGGAGTTCGTTCAATTTCATCCAACAACCCTCTTTCTGGATGGCGCGCCGCATTTCCTGATTTCGGAAGCGGTTCGCGGTGAAGGCGGCGTTCTAGTGAACATTCGCGGCGAACAATTCATGCCAAGATATCACGAAGATGCGGAACTCGCTCCCCGCGACGTTGTAAGCCGGGCAATCCTGAATGAAATGCAGTCAACAGGTTTTCCTTGTGTCTACCTTGACATAACCCATCTATCTCCCGACTTCATCCAGACGCGCTTTCCGACAATCTCCCACACTTGCAAACATTACGAACTTGATATTTCAAAGGACCTCATCCCCGTCCGATCAGGCGCACATTTCATGATGGGCGGAATCCGAACGAATCTGGATGCGGGGACAAGTGTTGACGGACTATACGCTTGCGGCGAGGTGGCTTGTACAGGGGTCCATGGCGCAAATCGGCTTGCAAGCAACTCCCTGTTAGAGTGTATTGTTTTCGGATACCGTGCAGCGAAATCCGCGGTGAAATACGCTCAGCGACTTGACATTAAGAATCTTGAGAAAGTTCGGGTTCGAACAGAGGGCGGTTATGAAATCACCGATCCGATTGACGTGGAATCGGGCAAAGAAAAGACTCGTCAATTGATGTGGGAAGACGTTGGCATTTTTAGGACGCAAGCTAATCTCAGATTTGCACATAACGTTTTGCAGGAAATGAATCAGGAGCGCAGTTGGACTAGCATAGCAGAGTTCGAATTCCAGAACATGCTTGACGTTGCGAATCTGATTACCGAATCCGCTATCCTCCGCAGGGAAAGTCGAGGAGCACACTATAGAGAGGATTATCCCGATCGCGATGACGTTCACTGGAAAAAACACATCATTCTCTGTCGGGACAAGCAGCCGAGAATGCTGGGTTGATGCGGCAAATAGGATGTCCGGTTGGCAAAACTCGAATCTTCTGGATTTGGTGAAATGCGAAGTCATTTAACCTACTAAATGTGCATAGGGGAGTCGGCGAACTTTCAAGTTTGGCGGAATCTGGTTTAGACCTAACGTACAACGGTTTTCCATAAAACACACACTTTTGAGGAAATTGGCAAATGGATAGGGACAGTGCTCTAAACCTTCTTCATGAATACACTCAAAAAGACGGCCTGATAAAGCACGCCTTAGCTGTTGAATCATGCATGAGGACCTATGCCCGAAAGTGGAATGAAGATGAAGAAAAATGGGGAATCGTTGGGCTATTGCATGACTTCGACTATGAGATGTACCCAAGCCCCGACCAACACCCGGAAATAGGAGCGAAAATCCTTGAGGAAAAGGGTTATCCACCCGACGTGATATATGCGATCCGCTCACATGCCGACTACCTTGGACTTGAGCGAAAGAGTCTGATGGACAAAACCCTGTATGCCGTTGATGAGTTGGCCGGATTTGTAACCGCCGTGGCGCTCGTCCGCCCGAACAGGAAGATTGCAGATGTAAAGGTCTCGTCGGTGCAGAAGAAACTCAAAGACAGAGCGTTTGCGAGGACCGTACATAGAGAAGATATCTACGCCGGAGCTGAGAATCTCGATGTCCCGCTTAAGGAACACATTGCGTTTGTAATCGAGGCTATGAAAGGCATTGCAGCTGAGCTTGGGCTAGATGGTGACTAAGTCTTTGCTGAGAACGTTAAATCTCGGATTTCAGGGTGCTAAACGTTCGATAGGCAGGATTACGACACGTCACTACTATCTAAATCACTGCAGCGGGGCCGATGGTTAATTTTCTATACACTGCGAAATTGCGTGTAGAACGTCGGCATCATCGATATCATCGCGGATGTCTACTTCACCAATTCTTGTCGGAAGCACGAGGTTCAGTTTTCCGCGCTTTGCTTTCTTGTCAAGATACATGGCCTCAAGCAGTGTGTCCGATCGTATTTCAGGTCGAAAACTCGTAGGAAGACCGGTCCGTTGGATTAGCCGCGTCTGGCGTTCCATGTCAACTTGCGATAACATGCCCAGGTTGCAAGCGAGTTGAGCGGCACAGGTCATGCCAACTGCGACCGCCTCGCCGTGTCGATATATATTGTAATCTGTGATGGATTCAAGCGCATGACCGAATGTGTGGCCATAATTTAGCGTCATCCGCAAGCGGTTTTCTCTTTCGTCGCCTGCAACAACCTTGGCTTTGTCCGCGCATGATCTGGCAATTACGCTGATAAGTAGGTCTGGATCGAGGTTTAAAATGGCATCAAGATTCTCCTCGATTTGGTCGAATAACGGCACATCCATGATTACCCCGTGCTTGATGACTTCGATGAATCCGGCACGAACGTCACGAGGGGACAACGTTCTAAGCGTTGCTACATCGATTAGAACGAGCTTGGGCTGATAAAACGCCCCTATAAGATTTTTCCCGTTAGGCAGATTGATGCCGGTCTTGCCGCCCACGCTCGCGTCGACCTGCGCCTGCAATGTCGTCGGAATCTGGACATACGAAATCCCACGCATGTATGTAGCGGCGACGAATCCGGCGAGGTCGCCAATCACGCCGCCGCCGAGTGCGATCAGTGTTGACGTGCGGTCCATGCGATGGCTAACGAGTTGGTCATGCAATCTGCCGAACCACTCAAGAGACTTATGCTCCTCGCCCGATGGAACCTCCGTCATGCGACAATCAAAACCGGTACTCGACAAGCCTTCCAGAACCTTGCCGCCGTATGCGCGGCTCACGAATGCGTCCGCAACCACGATAACTTTCTCTGATCTCGTGTGCGATCGCAATAGTTCACCGATCCTACCTAGAACCTCCTGATCGACAATGATGGGGTAGCTATTCTCGCGTAGTTCAACGCAAATTGATGGCATTTTGGAATACCTCTACTATTTCGTTCGTGACTTTATCAATGGGTACACCATCGGTCTGAACTGTGTGATCGGATAGAGCATAATATGGCTCGCGGGCTCTGAGCATCTCGCGTATTTTTTCTATGGGGTTTGGTGACCTTAGTAACGGTCGATGCGTCTCGTTCTTCACCCGTGCCCAGATCTCCTCTGATGTTGCTGTCAAGCAGAAAACCACGCCATTGCGCTTAAGAATCTCCAGATTTTCAGTTCGAAGCACAATCCCTCCGCCGGTTGAGATAACGTGCTTGTCTAGCCCCGAAACCTTTTGAACCGCCTCGCTTTCCAATTCACGAAAATATGCTTCGCCATGTTGAGCGAAAATGTCAGTGATACACCTTCCGGCAGCTTGCTCAATGATTTCATCAGTATCTACGTAGGACATCTTCAAACGCTGAGCCAACTGCCGCCCAACAGATGTCTTACCTGTCCCCATGAATCCGACTAAAATGATATTCGGCATATTCTCTGCTCTACTCGAACCCCAAGCCTCACCGTAAATCTAGAAGCATAAATGTATTGCAGTTGTGCGCGAATCCTGCGACATAATCCCTTGAAGGAGAATCACCGATGCCAAAACAACTCAGGATGGTTCGCCCCGACCTTGATGGGCTACCAGAGGTCAATATTCCGGCTGAGTACGAAATACGAACCTACGAGAAAGGTGATGATGTGCATTGGGTCAATGTAATTAACGCCTCGTTCGGTGAGACATTCACTACAGCCGATTTTTATAAGGACATTGGCCGTAAATCGACGTTCGCCCCCGAGGGGCTTTACTTTGTGACCTTCCAAGGCACGCCTGTAGGCACTACCTACGCTCGTATCCTTGTCCCCGGAGAATCCGAGATGGGTTCGGTGCACATGGTCGCTGTAGTTCCTGAACATACTGGGCGAAGACTCGGAAAATCGGTGACGCTCTGCGTCCTACACTTCTTCCAACAACGCAATTTCAAGTGCGCAATTCTCGGCACGGACGATTTCCGTTTACCAGCTATCAAAACCTACCTGAATCTCGGTTTCGTTCCCGTATACATTGATGTTGATCATCCTGAGCGTTGGAACAAAATCTTCCCCAAACTAGACTTACCAATTATGCCGGATCAATCCGACGCGCTCAAGAGCATGTTCTCCGATGAACTTTGGACCAAGGTTTCCGGCTGAAGGATATCTCTGCTAGTCTACAAAGCACGGTTATTCCGCGCATATGAGTTAACGGATAGGCTGCATCATTGACGACGGTATGTTCATGCCAGGGGCACCGGAAACACTTTGGCACGAGAGGCAGAAGGAAAGAAGCAAACAAGGCAGGCAAGCGGGAAAAGACTAACACCGAGCAAAAGAGGTCTATAGGCGATGCGCAAGATTAACCTTCAAGTGTTGTCGCTAGTGCATAGTTCGATAAGCGTTATACCATTGATTCGGGGGACAACATGGTCCTTCAATCTAATGGTCAATCTGAGCCGTTCCACAGGATGTATGATCCTAGCAGTTCCTCGCACGATCTTTTCGCTCTCCGCTGGTTTGTCGGCAAGAGATTCTAGTGCGTTACTACGGGTTTTGAAGGATAACGCTCAGAATTCTGGAAACTCACGTTGGACGGGTTTACATCGGATCCCTCTATTGCAGCCATGAGTCGTCGCGCCGCGGCTACGGCTTTTGAAGGTCGCTTGCTGTTCTCGGCAATGGCGAAGATCTTGTGACAATAGGTATTGATACGCTCAACGTCTCCTGCGGCGCTAGCGTCTTCAGCAGCATTCAAATAATAAACTGTTGCGTTATACCAGCCTTCCTCAGCTGCTTCCTCCGACTCACCATGATCAAAGTGGTCGGCTGATAGAACACATTGAGTTGCAGCATCCTCCCAGTGTTGTTGTCTGCTCGTTGTCTCAGCGAGTTTGGCATAACACTCTCCAGCCTTGTTGGCAACCGTTCTAGCGCTCCCGGTGCGCTTAGCCGCAACATAAGCCAACCGAGCGCGCGCGTAACAGTCCGCAGCCACTTCCCAATCGCCCGTGTCGATAAAGTGCACAGCACGCTGAACGTAAAATTCGGCAAGCTTCTTGTATTCCGACCGCGCACGTTTGTTCCTATGTCGCGCAAAACCCTCGGCTGTTCGGCAAATTTCGGCGGCCTCTACCTCGTGCGGGTATCTTGTTTTCTCATGAAACGTACGCAGCACAGACTCGGCGTGTGGCGGTTGAACTGGCGAAGAATTGGTAGGCGGCACCAGTGGAAGATCCGTACCGTCGTCCTCTATATCGCTTCCTGAATGATCCGGTACGTCGTGAGATTGGTCAACCTCGTTAGGGAGAGTTCGCTGATAAAACCAAGTCTTTAGTTCCTCCAACTCATCGGCAGGCAACTGCTCCACTAGACGGACTATATCAGCAGCCTTGGAGGGGGCTTTGGCAAGCGTAAGTAAATCTGCCAATGAGCTATAAATTTTCTCTACTTGATCTGAAAGTCCAATCTTCGTTGAGTAAAGGTTCTGCACTTTTTGTAATTCCCGTAGCGCAGCCACCGGATTGTGTTGGTGAATATAATTGATGGCGCGCTTATGTCGTGCGTGAGTCTCTTGCTCGAGCTGCTGTCGATTATGCCGTTCCTTCTCATTTCGGTGCTGGTAATGTATTTCAAGTTCAATCCATCGCGCCAGATCTGGCGAAAGCCGTAGTTCCTGTCGCGTTCTGGATAGATTTGCGTTGAGCGTACCTGAATTCGGCGATTGCGCCAATTCTTCGCGCACAGTCTTGGCATACCACTTTGCAAGAATGGCATCCAGATCCTGATACATATCCGTAGCACTCTGATAGCGGGAGTTGACATTTCTGTGTAATACCTTCCGTAGAAAACTGTGCAATTCTCCGGGTACTTCCTGATCGAACTCGAATTCCGCATCAAGTTTTTTTATTTTGATCTCATCATGATTTCGTCCTCGGAATGGAAATCGCCCGGTCAGCATTTCATAGAGAACCAATCCCAGCGAATAAAGATCTACGCGATAATCGTATTCTCCGTCATATTGCTCCGGGGCCATGTATTTTCGAGTACCCGTGACTGTTGCCGCAATGTCGTCCGTTGCTTCAAGTATAGTTGCCACTCCGAAATCGCCGAGTTTCGCTGTGCCATCAGACGTCAAGAGGATGTTCTGAGGTTTGATATCTCGGTGGATAATGTTCTGCGCATGAACAGCGGTAAGACCTCGGCAGATATCTAACGCAGTATTGACGGCCCGACTTGGGGAGAACGACTCGGCGCCCATTCGCTCATGGAGTGTGGATCCGTCTATGTACTCCATTACAATGTACACGACATATTCGTCTTCGCCCGGTTCGACTGTGTGAATGGAGACAATGTTTTCATGTCCCCAATTTAACGTCATGGCGCTCAGTTCAGCCAACAAATAACGTAGTCGTCCCGACGGATACACGGATTTGGGCAATGCCTTGATAGCTACAATACGATTCGTTAGTTCTTCCTTTGCGCGAAAAACGGACGCAAAACTGCCATTGTTTATTAGTTTCTCAATGCGATATTTTCCCGAGACTAATCCGTTGATTTGCATAAATAAGGTTCCTTGCACGATTGAAGGTACTCGGATTTCCGTCAAATCCCGAAAAGAGGCTATCACAAAATTATATCGCTGTCAATGCCAAATAATAACATTATGGTTGTTTTTGATACGACGGTGTGCTATACTTAGCCGTGATTTGCCAGAATTGCGACATATGTCTATCGGGTTTCATTAAATTAGATACATCGTGTGTTCACGTTCTCAAGCCCCGATGATCCTCCGATAAAACGCACGCGGCATTCTTGCTACGTGGAATGTGCAAATCAACGGCATTGCTATACGCTGCCCCTTTTTTGATATTCATCAAACATGGAAATTGACCAACCCTTGCCCCAGTTGATAGGATTGGGGCTGCTTCTTTTTCTTTCCGGCTTCTTCTCAGGGTCCGAGACCGCATTATGCGCACTGACGAAGGTTCAGATAGAACGCCTTCGGACCGAAAAGAGGAAGAATAGCACTGCTATTGTCAATTTCGTAGACAATCCCCGCCGCTTATTCATTACCCTCCTGCTCGGCAACACACTCGTCAACGTAGCGTTTGCAACGATCGCTTATTGGTTAATTCGTGATTTGCCGGTTTTTGAACACCTTCAGAGACTCAATAGTACTATCCTTCAACATGTCGCTGAGTTCGTTGTTGCTACGGCATTGATTGTCTCGCCTTTATTGATATTCGGCGAGATTGTCCCCAAGACTCACGCCATCCGACATCCGGAATTCTTTGCCCGCATCACCGCTCGATCTCTATGGGGTTTCTCAATAGTGATCTCACCCCTGCGCGCGTTGCTGCGCATTATCATTGACTTCCTTATGCCTTTGTTTGGCGCTAGTCATGCCCCGAAGGCAGAACGCTTGACCACTGGCGATTTTAAGACCATTCTTGACATGGATCAGGTCAAGGGATTACAAACTGATGAGCGGACAATCCTAAGCAATGTCTTGGAATTGCGCACAATCGAGGCGAAAGAGATCATGGTGCCGCGAACGGAGATGGTTGCACTTGAAATCTCGGCGACAATCCAAGACGCGTTAACAAAAGCTCAGAAATTTGGATTTTCCCGAATCCCGATCTACCGGAAGCAGATAGACGACGTATGCGGGATTTTCCAGATTAAGGACGTACCCCTATGGCGGCGTGCCGACATCCGGAAAATGACTTTAGAGACATTCCTGAACCGGCGTCATCTTCTCGTAGGATACGACGTAGAAAATACCCTCATACGCCAACCCGTATTCGTCCTTGAAACGATGAAACTCGCCGATCTCCTCCTCGAACTCACACGGCAGAAGACGAAAATGGGAATCCTAGTCGACGAATACGGCGGCGTTGCCGGTATCGCTACAACCGAAGACATCCTCGAGCATCTGGTCGGCGATATTGTCGATGAACATGACACCACGCTTAAGTCTCCTAACATAATCTCAAGCCCGGACAACCCTTCGCTCATTGAGGTTTCCGGTCGAGTCAGCGTCAAGTCCATCAATCAACAATTCCGCCTCACGCTAGACGAAGACATTGCCGATACCATCGGAGGATATGTTCTTGCTCTTTTTGGTCGCGTGCCGGCGGTAGGAGAGTCCGAGCAGGATGAAGACGGGATCCTATTTGAGATCGCCGCGATGGAGGGGAACTTCGTTGGTGTCGTAATCCTGACGCTCCCTAAACAAACTGAATCCGATATAGTCACTGCTAAGTAGACGGAACATCATCACGACCGCAGTATGGTTGTCTGCCACAAGATGCTATTGTTATGAATAGACCTAATACTTTAAGAGTTGCCGTCATTCTAGTTTGTTGCTTCTTTCTGTCTGGAGCGACTAACTTCGGCGGATTTGAAGCGGTATGGGAGAACATGCTCCTTCGATTCGCTTTTCTCTCTGGTGGTCTTATAATCTTTGTCGTTCTGTCAGCTTTCTATTCGGGATCGGAGACGGCGACAGTTTCTCTTGATAGACTAAAGATATATCAGCTCGCCGAACATGGAGATAAGAAAGCCCAGATTGTGAAAAACCTGGTTGATACGCCCGAGAAGACTCTCGGAATGACGTTGGTAGGCACCAACATCGCGAATGTATTGGCATCCCAGATGGGACTGCTGTTTGTAATTGCATTGCTACAGATGTCCCCTATAACGCAGACAGTTGTGACGACTTTGCGGACAAATGAACAAGCGGCGGCAACCCTAATTTCCACTGCGTTAATTTTGGTCTTCGGCGAACTTCTACCGAAAACAATTTTCCGTGTAAATGCCAACTCCCTTGCACTACGCTATGCGGTTCCGTTGAGAATGTCCAATATCGTATTACGCCCAATCGTCAACGGGATAACCCACCTGACTAGCTTCCTTGTCCAAATCGGGGAGAGACGGGCGGCTCCGGCTACGCCTGATGTCCAACGTGACGAATTGCGGTTATTAGCGTCGATGGGAGAACAATCAGGTGGCATCTTGGAAGACCAGCGACGAATGATTCACAGTGTTCTCAATCTTCACAATCGCACCGTCGAACAGGTAATGGTGCCCTTAGTTGACTTTGTCGCCGTTGAAAAAGACATGGATGTCGATACATTCCTGGAAACAGCGGCAGAGGCGGGCTTCTCTCGTATTCCCGTTTATGACGGCCAAGTCAACAACATCGTCGGGATTGTCCACCTGCTTGACGTTATCTATGCAGATGACAACCTCCAAGAACTTGCATCATTTATTCGATCTGATCTTCAGTTTGTTCCGGCATCAAAACCCACGAATGTCCTTCTTAAAGAGATTCAGCAAAGCCATCACACGATGGTGTTCGTCGTGGATGAATACGGAGGAGTCGTGGGATTGAGCACAGTGGAAGACTTGGTCGAGGAAATCGTAGGCGAACTGTCCGATGAACGGGACCAACAGGATGAGCCCAATATACTCCACGTGATTAGCTCTCGTCAATTGGAATGTGATGGACGAACAGAGATTGGTATGCTATCGGATCAGTACGGGGTTCCAATCCCGATAGGAGACTACGAGACCGTAGCGGGCTACATTCTTGATCGAACGGGGAACATTCCGAAACCCGGTGACAGAATCGAAACAAGCGAATTGATTTTCACGATTTCGGACGCCGATTCACGTCGCATCCGCAAAGTTCGAATACGCAGCAAAGCGGGAAACTTTGTGAAATCTGAAAGGCGTAAATAAGGCGTAAGGGTACGTTGTGCTTGGCACGCAAACGGACGAAGTTACAGGACTCCGAGCGGTGGCGCCACCTTTATTTCCTCAATAACCATGCCCAAGGGTTGCTTCGCAACCGACAATATTGCTTCTGCTACGTGCGCTGGCTTCAACATTTGGTCAAAATCCGGATGTTCGTCCGACCCGTCCCAAAACGACGTGTGAGTCGCCCCCGGTAGCACTGCTGTCACCCGAATATTCTCTCCGCGCACTTCCTCCGATAAAACTCTCGTCAAAGCCAATGCACCTGCTTTAGCGGCACAGTAGGCACCTGCACCGCTAAAGGTGGTTTTCGCAGCCACGGACACAACATTGATGATTTGTCCTGATCTACGGTTGAGCATCGGTCCGAGCACATACTTTGAGCAGAGAAAGAGGCTTGTGAGATTCGACTCAATGACGCTGTTCCAGCCATTCAACTCAAACTCCGTCACCTTGCCAAATTCTCCGTGCCCGGCGTTATTCACCAAAATATCAATCTGGCCGTAACGATCAAGAGCCGAGTGCATCAGCTGCTCAACTTGATTCGTTTGAGTAACATCGGCGGTTACTGCTATCGCTTCGCCTCCATTCTCGCGAATGCGCCGAGCAACAGCCTCTACATCCGGCGATGTCCGGGCAGCCAATATAACTTTCGCTCCAACCTTGCCAAATGCAACTGCGGTCTCCTCGCCAATTCCGCGCGATGCACCGGTAACAATCGCAACGTGATTCTTTAGCGTCTGCTCATCCATGGACAGCCCAGTTGCCTCGTGTACAATCCGTCAGGATTCGTGAGATTGGGTGCATTTGCTCGCCTAATCTCGCGCTGCTAATACCATTTCTCAAAATTTGCAGTGCATTACGGCGTTAATCAAATCTCACCAATGCGGGGCAAGATGCCCCGCCTACGGAGAAGGTGAGCGATATAATCAAGACATTATATGCACCATTATTCAAGCGAAATGGTATAACTAGATGGAATTATCGTATTCTACGCAAACATAAGGATTAAGAGTTACTTCAAGGATTTTCGGCGAGGATTCATGGCGACTGGCAGCTCTGCATAAATTCTGACCGCGTTGAATCCCTATCTCTGAATGCACCTAACATAACATTCGTTATAGTCTTGGAATTCTGTTTTTCGACGCCACGAATCATCATACACATGTGCTGCGCCTCGATTATAACCGCAACGCCGAGCGGTTGAAGTGCATCAGCCAACGTCCTGGCAATCTGGTCGGTCAATCGCTCTTGTACCTGCAGTCGTCTAGCAAACATATCCACAATTCGGGGTATTTTGCTAAGACCGATAATCTTTCCGTTGGGTATATAGCCCACATGGCAATTCCCAAAAAACGGAAGGATGTGGTGTTCGCACAAACTGTAGAACTCGATGTTTTTTACGATGACCATATCGTCGTAGGCTTCATTGAAGATTGCGCCATTCAATATCTGCTTAATATCTTGATGATATCCTTGGGTAAGAAAGGAAAGCGCCGTAGAAGCACGACGCGGAGTTCTGATGAGTCCTCCTCGAGAGGGATCCTCACCGATCTGCATCAAGATTCTGGTGTAGATGTCTTCCAGTTGAGGATTCGCGATGCCGAGTTCATCTTCAGTAGATGCACCGGCATAGGGGTGGAGCATCTCCCGATAGTCGGCGTCGACCTGCGAGGCGGTGTCCTTACCATCAAGGCCTTCTGGTTCTGAGATGAATTCAGATTCTGTACTGTCATTCATAGGTGATCAACCTCTGCGGATTCACCATAATAGTCAAAATGATTTCTTGGAGTTTCTTTTAATCGAAGTCGATGCAATATGATGGGTTTCAAGGGTTTCTCAAGAAGATCCCATATCACCTTCACAAAATTTTCGGAGGTTGGATTAAGCGCCTCGAACTCGGGTGTGTCAAGATTTAGATGTTTATGGTCAAATCGCGCTGAAATCTGTTTTTGAACAACTTCATCAACGAAGTCGGGGGAAGCAACAATTCCTGTTTTGGGATGGACCTCTCCTTTAATCATGACCTCAAGAACATAGTTGTGGCCATGACCATTCGGGTTGTTGCACTTGCCAAATATCTCTAAGTTCTCCTCATCGCTCAGAAATTGGCTATGTAGACGATGCGATGCGCTAAACTCATAAACCTTGGTGAGATAAACCATCTGTTTCTCTCCGCAATAGTCGGCAAATAGTCCAGTATCTTCGTACACTCGAACGCGGTGTAAGTTAGTCAATTTCAAGCGTGATTCAAGACTATTCCATATCTCGATCGCAATGTTCTCGGCGGTAGGTTGTAGATGTGAATCACCTGCAAAGACCGGGTGTTGGCGATTTATAAACTTGTGATCATAATGAACGAGGATTTGATCCCTAAGGAGATGGTCAAGATCTGCAAGATTGATAACCATCCCATCATCATTAGATGCGATTCCTTTAATCGTTACTTCAACAACATAGTTATGACCATGGTGATTGGCGGCGGGACCAAATAGTTCATAGTTTGCCTTAAAGCTGAGTTCGGGGAGGCGGAGGGCGTGTGAGGCTTCAAAAGCTACTTGGCGGGTGAGATAGTGCATGCAAAGGTGAAGATCGAAACATCAAGTCCTTCGGTGTAAAGTTTGGCAACGATGGCGAACCTAATCATCGGCTAGTCGAAAAGGGAACATTCAATCTGACATTCCCTTTTCTTGTCTAGCCCTTGAAGTTTAGCCTATGGCCCGACGAATTTCAAATCACTCATTTAGAAAGAACGAATGCTTTTCTGATCAACCTAATCTGGCTGAGCAACCACCCGCAGATAGGGTTTGACGGTCTTCCACCCGTCGCGATACACTTGCTTTGCTTCCTCGTCTGTAACGGCTGGCACGATGATTACATCGTCACCCATTTCCCAGTTTGCAGGAGTCGCAACTTTGCGACTCGCCGTTAACTGCATCGAATCAAGAACTCGGAGGATTTCATCAAAGTTGCGCCCGGTGGTCATTGGGTACGTCAGCATGAGCTTGATTGTTTTGTCTGGACCAATAACAAATACCGATCGCACCGTAGCATTGTTGACAGCCGTACGCCCTTCTGACGTGCCAGGCTCGTCGGCGGGTAGCATGTTATACAGCTTGGCTACTGCCAAATCTGTGTCTCCAATCATTGGATAGGTGACAGCATGTCCTTGCGTTTCCTCAATATCCTTTGACCATTCTACATGGTCTCCCACCGGATCAACGCTAAGACCGATAATCTTGCAGTTGCGTTTCGCAAATTCAGATGCTAGGCCTGCCATATATCCCAACTCGGTTGTGCAAACCGGTGTAAAGTCCTTCGGATGGGAAAACAGCACTGCCCAACCATCCCCAATCCATTCGTGGAAATCTATGGTGCCTTGTGTAGTTTCGGCTGTAAAATTCGGAGCTTCGTCGTTGATTCTTAGTGACATTTTCACTCTCCTTCGCAATTAGATATGCCGATATAGGTCAGCGGGCGATGCCGACGCGCAAACAAAGATTTTCGAAATCGTGTTTGTCGGTGCTTATGCTCGTTTCTTAAATATCAGTTCCGCGGGTATCTTCTCTCGTTTGAAAGTATAACGCATCTCCTTTCAGAAGGCAAGCGGTTCTTTGCACGTAGCTACGATTGCGGTGCAGAGAATAGGATTCATACCATGTGCAGTTGACGTTCATACAAATGGAGGACCTAGTCTAAAGGCCGGGAGGTTATTGATCAAAAGAGATGAAATCGGAGAAATCGCGGTCTGCGGAAATGTGAAGGTGGCTGATTGTGCGATCACTACTGGCAAAGCAACCGTTCCATCTTCAGTCAACCAACCAGAATTCGCCCTCGCTGTCAGCCGCGAGCATGGCAAGCATAACGGCACCCGGAAAATCTTCCGGCATTTCGATTCCCATCGTAAAGATTCGTGGGCTCGCAGCCGCAGTTTGCCGAATCTTATTCGGATCGGGAACACCGGAAGTCAAGATACCGTCGCTGAACAATACAACGATGGTGTGGGGTATCTTCTGGATTTCTTGAATCGCCTCAATCATGTCTTTGTCGGCATACGCGTCACTTTTTCTGGGCGATAGTGTCGCAAGAAAAGATGTGCCTTCCAAAATCCCATCATCGGATATGGGAATGAACTTCTCACGAAAGAAGCTGATTTCGCTGCCGAACGTGATGATGTTGAATCGATCATGAGGTTCAAGGAATGTCAGTGAATCCTGCATGATAGACAGTATCTTTTTCAGCTTTCGAGGCGTCAATCCCATCATACTGGAGGATAGATCCACGCAATATGCGATGTGTTGCGGTCCTTCCTGTCTTTCGATGAATCTTACCAAGCGACTCTTCGGGCGAGCATCTTTGTTTGACACTCGCCCAACCGGATTCTCAATCACCCGTCCGATCTGTGGCGGCCCTTGATCGAATTCTACACCCTCTGTACCTAAACTCATCCCATCACTGAGGTCCAGCGATCCGGTCGCGCTAAATTCTGACGGCGTTTCAGCTGAAACAACCCCACGCGCGGTCTTCGGAGCATTGCTGGTCAGAACTTTGAGTCTGGGTTGGTTAGTCTGGTCGGAGGTTCTCTTACGAATGCGCGCTCGCTTCGGGGCAGTTTTGCGTTTTAGTTTCGGCTTTTCAACCTGCATCAAGATCGCGCTGATAGAGTCTTGCTCGTTGGCAGGACCTGAATCAATCCAAAAGAAGAATCCTATTGTACCGACAATTGCGTGCAACAGTATTGAAACTATTAGCGCTCCGTTTATTTTCGCTTTTAATCTCATTCTCAAGTATGCAGATCTTTCGTAATAGGAACGATAGAAGACTTACACCTGCCGGATCCACGCATTAACGAATTTACGTGTAGGTCTTGCTGAATCAATTAGATACGGCACCACCGATAGTGTATGTTAACCATAGTTAACCATAAGCCATTTCCGGATGTTTACCAAGAACACGCAACAAACGCTCATCGACACCTTCCAAGACGTAATCGGGCATACGGTAATTCAGGTAGGGCCAGAACCGCTGCGCGACGAAACGCTGTCCATACACTTGATGGAATAGGTAGCGAACTCGATCCGTCCGGTTTGGAGCGCCTCGATGCCATGTTTGCCCATTGAGTAGATAAAGGTCACCGGCTTTCATGAGGAGGGAGACAGGCTTTCTGCCGTCAAAGGTTGGATATTCCGGGTCATCGGGTTGGCTACCGGAGTAGTGACTACCTGGTACGAATTGGGATGGGCCGTATTTAATATCATCCTGATCGGTCAGGGCAATCTGTACGGACATTCGAAGCACGGGCATTCGTAGCCTTGGGTCATGCCGTTCCATCTCGGGTGCGATCGGAAATTCTATACCATCGTCAACATGAAATCGATTGATACCTAAATCTTTCCGGTTGAGGATGCAACCTTGGGCAATACAGTGGCAGTGCTCACCCAGCACTCTCTCGGCGATACTAATGATCGGTTCGCGCACAAGCAGGTCGCGAAACATGAGATCGCACTCGAAGAGCCGATGTATGACAATCGGAGCCTTCCCGTTTTGCCGAGGATCTTTAACGTTACGCATTTGCATAAAATACGGCTCGGCGAAAATCTCATCGAGGCGCGTGATGATGCGTCCACATTCTTCACTAGAGAGCACACTCCGGACAATCGCCGCGCCGTTTTCATAGAAATCCTCCAAAACATATTTCATGGCATCGGAGGCTAGAGGCTCAGCGGGAAGTGTGCGTTCTTCTGCCATAATTCCTAATCCTAGGGTGCACGCAGGTTGGCTTCAAGATCGTGGGTACACCGAGACATCGTAAGGTGGGATATCGCTTATCGGCTGCGTGAGTGCGTAAAACTTCCGTTCATCCCGCCTGATCAGGCATACCACTCTCTACAGTAGTAGTATACGTGCGTGCTGATTCTTTACCGCATTGACATCTTGGCGCTGCCAACGTTTTGGCGTAATACAACGCCCCACTGGCCAACAACCCATAGGGTGTCACTGTCGTGCGCGTAATCAATCGTATAAAGGTCGTTGTCAATATCCGTGTGTTGCTGTTTCCAAGTCTCACCACCGTCGGTAGAGTGAAGAATCATCCCTTTTGCACCTACCGCATAAATGTCCTGTTCGGAGACCGCCGTAATATCGTAAAGATCGGAGGTTACACCGCTCGATTTGGGTTCCCAATTAAACCCGCCATCGGTCGTGCGTAGGACAATCCCATAGCGCCCAGCAGCCCAGCCCCTCCTCTTGGTAAAGAATGACACGCCGTTCAGGTCGTATCCCGTGTTCGTTTCATGCAGTTTCCAATACTCGCCGCCGTTAATGGTACGCTGGACAGTGCCGCCGGATCCAACAGCCCATGCGAGAGGCGCGAATTTTGTTTCAACATCGAGTAAATCCCTTCCCGTGGTAGTCCGCTGTGGCTCCCAGATCGGCCCGCCATCCCGATTATGAAGAATCTGTCCCTCTTCTCCAACTGCCCATCCTTCGGAAAATTTGCCGAAACCAACGTCATTCATCACATAACGCTCCGGTGGATCCTCTTCGAAAAGCGGGGGACGCATCGGTGTCTTCCCTGCTGACCATTTCTTGCCGTCGGTTGTATAGAACAACGTGCCATCACGCCTCATCGCCCATCCCCATTTGGGATCCAGGTTCGCAAAGTGTACACCGATTATTTTCTGTCGTGTGCCGATGTCCAGAGTTGTCCAGGTCCTCCCGGTGTCCTCGGTTTCCAATAGCAGTCCATCGTCGCCGGCAATCCAACCAATGTTTTCGGTCAGGAAAAGCACTTCGTGGAAATCATCTAGCTGCTCGCCGAGCTGGCGTTCCCATGTCAATCCACCGTCGTGCGTATGATAGATGTGCCCGGCTTTCCCGACTGCCCACGCGTTTTGGTTGTCGACATAGTGGAAATTGGTGATCTCCTCTGCCGAACTAGGACGACCAATACGAGGTCTCCGGCGATTTGCGGTGCGTCTGGTTCGTGGGGAAGCCGCACTCTCGCCTGAACCACTCTCTGGATTGAGGCTGGGAGGACGCGGGCGGCGCTCGCGCTGACGAGTTCTGAACGCCTCACCCGCGTCCCGGTCTAAAGCGGCTCGAATTTCTTCGGTATCTTGAGATGTGCTGGATGAACCAGAGCCGGAAGACTCCTGATTCGAATACGCATCTTCAGTTGGTAATTCCGGTTCTCTCTCTCCCGCGGTCAAGTCGACGTGCGCGCGCTCCCAACTTCTCCCCTGATCTCGGGTTAAAAGGATTTGTCCATTAGGACTAACACCCCATGCCTCATTGTGGCTACGCATCTTCACCCCGCGAATTCGATTACCCGGTCCTGGAGAACGACGCGCCCAAGTTATCCCACCATCGTTCGTAATCAGCGAATCCCCATTCCTTACGATTACCCAGCCAGATTTGGAGTCTGCAAAGTGAACTGCAATTCCCGCTTGATTGGTCTTGGATTGAATCTGCCAGTAATCGCCACCATCTGTTGTATGGAGGATGAAGCCACCATCACGGCGCTGTGGTGCAACCGCCCATCCCTCCAAGTTATTGATGAAATGTAAATGGGTAATGGGTCGATCCGTGGTGCCGGTTTTTTGGAGATTCCAAGTCAAGCCACCGTCCAAAGTATGTAGCGTCTGTCCCTGATCTACTCCCAGCCAGCCTTCCAGCGGCGTCAGGAATTGGATGGTACGGATGCTGCGAAAATTCCGCAGCACTCTTTGTATGACTTGCCATGTTTCGCCTCCATTTTCCGTTCGGAGCAGCACGCCGCGTCCGGTGATCCAGCCATGGTCAGGGTCGATGAAGGTAATTCGGTTCAGATCTGTCTCGACACTGCTGTGCTGAGGTTTCCACGATCTTCCGCCATCGGTGGTATGGGCGATGACGCCGTTGCTACCGACTGCCCAACCTGTTTTATCGTCGACAAACAAGGTGTCGTTGAAATCCGTCTGCCATGTAGCTTGGCGGACAATCTCCCAGTGATACGTAATCTCCTCAACGGAAGGTGGTGTGTCAACAATCTCCGCAACTTCGATTTGCTCTGCTGTTGGCGGTAGCGCGACAGGCAACTCTTCCGCATCCACGGAGTATCGCATGGCAATTCCGCCCTTGCCAACGGCAACCATTCCTTCAGGTGAAAGCGCGAATCCGTGAAGGTCATTTTCGGTGCCGCTTTCTTGAAACTCCCAATTCGCGCCACCGTCGGTTGTCGTTAAGATCACGCCGTTGTCACCCACGATCAAACCGTGCATGGTATTCGCAAAGTAGATTTTGTTGAGATTCTCCTGCGTACCGCTGCGCTGGAATTTCCATGTTCGTCCGCCATCCTTGGTGCGCAGAATCTCACCGAACTGGCCCGAGATCCAGCCATTGTCGGGGTCAACAAAATAAACGGCGTACAACTCATTGTAGGTTCTAGTCGTCTGCTGCGTCCAAGTCATGCCTCCATTGGTGGTGTGAATCACTACGCCGGGCCACCCTACTGTCCATCCTTCGTTCTCGTTAAGGAAGAAAACTCCCTTGAGGGACTGCCACTCGCCCGGTGTCTGAGGCACCCAAGATTCGCCGCCGTCGGCAGTGTGAAGCACCGTTCCCAGTTCGCCGACAACCCACCCCTTTTTCGGAGTCACGAAATGTACCGCCGTGAGCACATAACCCCACCCGCTGTTTTGGCGGTCCCACGTCTGGCCGCCGTCCGTCGTGTGAACGATCATTCCACGTTCTCCGACCGCCCAACCCTCCTTGTCCGAAACAAAGAAGATATTGCGGATGTTATCCCAGATGTCCGAGTCAACTTCGGTCCACGTCCTTCCGCCGTCTTGACTCATCGCGATCGTGCCGCGCTTTCCGACGGCGATGGCCCGATTGGCGTCCGCAAACTGGACGTTCTCCAAGTCATTGGCTGTCGTGCCGCTCACCATCGCCCAAGTTGCTCCACCATCCGTCGAATGCAGAATGCTGCCGTACCAACCGACCGCCCAAGCTTCTTTCGACGTCGTAAACTGAACGCCGGTCAGGTTGTTCTCTGTCCCACTATCAAGCAAACGCCAGTTCTTGCCGCCGTCTTCCGTAAACGTGATGAATCCGATATCGGCAACCGCCACACCTCTTTGTCTATCAATAAAATGAATGCTATTGATCGTGTCTCGGACGTGACCGTTGATTAAAGGTATCCGACTGTCCTGTCGATCCCACGTAGCGCCGCTGTTTTTTGTGTGAAATATCGAGCCGTCGCTTCCAACGAGCCACCCCTCTCCCGGGCTGATGAAAAAGACTTGCTTGTTGTCGTTAATCATGCGATCTCTTTCGCCCTCAAAGCGATTGCTTTGCTCGTGCCAAGTCTTTCCTCCGTCAGTTGTGTGTAAAATTCTGTCCTGTTCACCGACAACCCAACCGCGCCGACTATTAACAAACCACGCGCCGCTGAGCGGAAACTCACTCACGAATTCGCGGCGCTTCCATGTCTTTCCACCGTCCTGTGTATAAAGGACATCGGCACTCTCACCAACGATCCATCCTTCCCTAGAATTTGCAAAAAACACATCGCGCAGCATCGCCCACGTTCCACTCGTCTGTAGCTGCCAGTGACGTCCACCATCATCGGTTGTTGCAATGAGGCCGTCGTCGCCGACTGCCCATCCGTAGCGGCTATTTGCAAAATGCACCGCTTTAAAGTCGCCGGTTGTGTCAACTTCCTGTTTCTTCCATGTCTTCCCACCATCGTCGGTGTGGATAATCAGCCCTTCAAGACCTACGATCCATCCCAGCTTCACATTCGCGAAATGAAGGTCCGTGAAATGGGTTTCCCAATCCGCCTTTCGGGTTACCTCTTCTCTACAACCCGGTAAAAGAGCTAAAACCGAAATACTAATTGCGATCAAACGAAATACGTGGAGACATCCCCATCTGTGACTCATCATATTTAGCCTTTTCCCCAAGCTGCATTCTTTCATGCAACAACTAAGGGCATAGCGTAGCGCTTACCCTTACTTCAGACAATTCTCACAGGTAGCTCTTCAGGGGTGTCCTCAGCCCTTAATCAAACTTATTCTGATCTCGACTTTGTACATTTAAACCGTATGACAGACGGTGTCAATCAAACACTACAGAAAAACGCTTGAGATTTTACCCATCCGGTCTGTTTGGTTGACCTGTGAAAAAGTCTTCCCTATAGACTAGACCTGGTGTTTCACCCAACCCGATGCATCGGGGGGAAGTCGCCGGCGATTTCTAAAGGCTCTAACCTTTCGACTCGCCGGGGCTTTGGTTTAGTGTGGCTTGGCCCGCTATACACCTTTCGCGCCGCTGGCGCTCTCAAAGGCTGGTGCACAGTGCGCACTTTACAAGAAATGGTGGGCAGGGGATTCCTATCGCACTCGCTATTCGCTCGTTTGATTCCACCCTACAAATGTACAAAGTCGAGCTGATACCTAACCTCTTTCTTGCACACTCGGAAATTTGGCAAGTTTCCTCAGAAGCGTTTAGTACCACAGTTTCGTCACTTTTTGCAACAAGGACAATTATTTTGATGCAGACGGATTAGGGTCCACCCCGAGCAGCAGTCTAAATGTCTCGTGTATCGATTGGATGTCACCGAGGAAAGCCCAGACTTGGCTTCGGTCCTGATAGCTACTTAATCCGGTGCCATCGCCGATCGCCGGCGTGTGGTATTCCATTTCACCGAACTCTCCCAGATCGCCGTTGTCGTTGTAGCACTGGATGGCGTAGCCGACGTCGTCCAAATCATCCCACGGGACATCTACATACTCAGCTGACGGTGCGACGAAGAAGTTGCGCACGACTAGCGTCTTCTTCCCATCTCCTATAGGTCGCAAATATCCTATTCGTCCAATCGTAGACGCAGCGCGCACTCCGATTTTGTGGGAATGCCTCGCATCAACTCGAAATCGGATAGATTCGGGCCTAACACACAGATCACTCGCTCCGACACCCCCAAAGTAGGTTTTCGGCGCACTTTCTCTCACCGTGGGTATGACAATCTCGCCTCCGGCAGGAACCTGGACCAGATTCCAGATTCCGAGGCGAATCTTCGGCTCTTCCGCAGAAACAAACCGCAACGACGTAAGCTGCTCATACCCAACAAAGTCTAGTTTCTGGTAGGATGATGACGCGCCCTTCTCATAACGCAACGGGTTTTCCGCCATCCGAATAGTCTTCGCCAACTCGACCTCACAGCTTTTCTCTTGTCGATTCAGAAAGACGCGCGCCTGATTGATCAGCGTGACTTGCCCTGTGCCGTGTTGAACAGTGTAGTTGCCGGGGTCTAGTGATGGCGGTACCTGGTAAGTTTCACTAGCATTCTCAATATCGGAAATGAACAGTTCAACTTCAGGTGACACCCAGGTACGGTCTCCTCCGCTATTCTTCCAGCCTTCTGCAGTGAAGAAGGTCTCGGCAGTTGTGGCATGATGAAGATCCGGGTTGACCCAGAAGAAATTGTGACCATCCCGATCGTATAGACCAAGCGTTCTCCCACCATAGGGAAGAACGAGCAGGGAACCGCCCCTTCCAAACAGTTGGATAGGAGGGTTGCCCGCGGCGGTTAGAGACGCGATTAATTCATCCATGTCTATCTTTCAAGAATCGAGGGGCGCAGTCCTCCGCCGCCTCTTTGCATTCGCGACTCAGTCCTGGGAAGAACTGTCCCACTCCGATTGTTGTATTCCTTGACTTCAAGTGCTTAATCTTCATCCCGCCATAGCATCCCGATACGGTGTTAGGTTAATATCCGGATAGGCATGTGCCAAACGTTGAAGCGCTTCCTCGGAATAATAAGTGTCGCCGGGAGCGGGCCAGCCCAACAGTTGACGAACACGCGGCGTCGTGCCTGCTACAAAGTTGACGTACTGTGGGGTCGACCACCCGGGGATGGGACGAGTGGTATGACACCAGTCGCCGTTATCGGCGCGATGGAAATTGAATCCCATCCAGCCTCGTTGTTTCTCCTTATTCGCAAACGGTTGTGCGGCATGAATAAGATAGCTGGATCGGAATGCAATGCTTCCAGCTTTGGCGGTGACGGGTACAGGATCAGCCAGTTCCTCAAACTTACGAAGGTCGTCCAATCCCAGTCCGCCGGCACGCGCACCGCCCCGACCGAACAGGGAGGTTAGTTGCGTGTGCGATCCGGGACAAACCAACATCGGAGCGCCGTCTGGCTCAATGTCGTGCAGAACAATTACGGACAGCACGTAGTTGTACCGCTCCCAGTCCGGGTGTGGCGGCAATTGCGAGTTGGTGCCATTGTCAAGGTGGTAACCTTGCCAAGAGTGTTCGCTGTGCCGCGAATCTGTTAGTCCTTCGCGGAAGAAGATTTGACCGTAGCCCAAACGAATTTCCGTCGTGCCGAGCACCTGGCAGAGGCAGTCTATATAGTCCTTGTTTTCAATAAGTCGATCTACAGAAGGCAATCCGGTAGGAAAGTGAACTGCCGCTCCGATCGGTCCGGCTAATCGCTGCATGTCAGGCGTTTTCTCATACACTTCCCGGACGCCTTCCGGATTATCACCCCATTTTTCACGGTATTCGGAGTATGTCAATCCACCATAAGCGTTGCGTTCAACCGCCTCAAGCGCCGGCATGTAGCTTTCCGCGGGAAAGACATCGGGCACGATTAGGCTGCCATCTCGTCTCCAGGTCGCCATCTGTTCGTCGGTTAGTTGCATCGGTCCTCCCCTTTCCCAGAGGTCTTCTTAAAGTAAGCGCTTTCTACGCTCACATGGGCTTTCCTCAATCCCAAGGCGGCGCCACATCGAAGTACTCGTGAAGTGCCATTATAGCTTGCTGTTCCTGATCCCCGAATCGAATCCCTTCGCGACGATGCAGTGCCATGCGCTCTTCCTCAAGGTGACCAGGTAACAGCAGTCTGTCGGTGCCGGGTATCGGCTCACAGGTTGCCCGTAGGTCCCGGGTATATCGATCCACTTCTGCTCGAAAGACCCCCTCCGAGACAGCCGCTTCAATATTGATGGCGAGTATCATGCCGCCTAAGCGCGCCGAAGGCCATCGCTCTTGGATGGCGTCACCATCGGGTAGAGAGAATCCCGTAAGCCCGCCGCCTAACAGCGATGAAACTGCCATGAAACCTAGGTTTTTGAAGAATACTGCTGGAATTCGGGTGTGCAAATCCTCGAATTCAGGCCCATGATATGGTCCAAAAAGATCCGATCCGCCATCCAGTATGATATCCGGTTCCTCGCCTCCGGGAATTGCAAAACAGATGGGCGGGTTGCCTCTGGATTCGTTGCGCCCAGACTGAGCCGAAAAGCCTATGCACCCGCCTTCCGCACAGATGCGGGTATAATGGCCCGCCGAGCCGTAATGCCCGATGTGTGGCACTAACGCCAAACCGACTTGGTATTCTTTTGCGTGCAGGACCGCATTCTCCGCTGCCTGCACCATGGGCAGGTAGCCCAGCGTGCCGTCTCCGTCAATGACTGTTGAAGCACCACTTTCCTTCAACGTTCTCACATTAGGACGCGGGTTCAGGTTGCCGTTCACAAAGTCCATGCAGTAGTTATGGGCGATGTGGGTGCCATGGGAACGAACACCCCGCAAATCGTTGTTGACCAGCAGCCGGCTGATGAGACGTGCGTGTGAAGCTTCGAGTCCCGCCTTTTCAAAGCAGGTCGTCACGAAAGCCAAGAGCCGACTTTCCTGTACGAGGATGTATTTTTTTGGCGGGACATTCACGAGAAGTAAGTGTTTAGTGGCTAGTGATTAGTGGTCAGTAAAAACTCTAAAGCCATAAGACGGGCAATGAATGGGATCTCTATCGCACTCGCTATTCACTCGCTTGATTCCTACTACGAACCGGAAAACTGGGCATCCACACCGGATACGCCAAAAAAAGCAAAAAAGACCGTCTAAATTCATAGCACTCGACCCCAGAAATCAATGGACCAAACAGTTATCACGAGAATATATGTCTCCAGTTTTCAGTCGGGCAGCTGTTCGAGGTAGTCCCATTTTCGCAGCAATCCGGGTTCAGGTCAAGCGAAAAATTTTTGCGATTGGTGGGACCTTTATGTCAAAGGATTCCTTCTAGACGAGAATAATCTCGCTCTTCAGAGTTAAGTGTGGAAAATGAAATTGGACATCTTCCAAAATAATCCTGGAGGCTGATGGCATCTACCTTTGTTCGAATTGGCTTGGAATTGATATCCATGGTCAGAAACCAAGTCTCAGTATTACCGCCGTCATTGGCAATTTCTATTGCGATGCAGTTGAGACTTTCAAGCACTTTTTTTATGACCCCAGAAATTGCCGTTGAAGCGTGTAGTGACGTGGCTTGGAGCGGCATTTTGCATTCTGCTTGAAAGTGCTTGATAGTGCTTGTATAGATTGGCTTTCCCCTTTTTTTGCGAATTTGCCGCGTAACGGATTGTAGGTTCGGTCTTGGATTTTGCGTCTTGGCACGATCCTCCATTCGGGATGCGTCTTAATACGAGTGCCAGCAATGGCGGTAGCGGCAGTGGAGGCCGGTTGATAGATTGTGTCGGTGCGCTCTTCGTCTGTGAGTTTGATTTGAACTTGCTTCATCTGATACCTGTTCGGAATCCATAAGTTACAGGAAGTGTGGGTTCGTAGTAGTGCAATTCGTAAACGTTTTGTTCATCAGTCTATACTGCCGATGTCGGTTTGTAGTAGCAACTCATTGCACGTCCGCCGTGGTTATACCATTTCTCTAAAATGACAGTACATAACTGGCAAATGGCGTGAATTTCGGGGATTATACCATTTTTCTAAAAGGGTTGTGCATTGGTTGCATGAAGTGGAACAAAAGTCTTGTCTTCGCGCAAAGCCGGCAGGGCAAGATGCCCCGCCTACGGCGTAAGTGAACGATATAGTTAAGACATCATATGCACTATTATTCAAGCGAAATGGTATTAGCTATCGTCTTCGCTATCCACTCAGTTGATCGGTCGCTTGATTGCCTCTGGAGCGACAGAATGGAAACTGAATAGCTAGATAAAGATTCTCTGGATTTGTCAATCCAGCAGGAGCCGCCGTGCCGTAATACGCCCAGGGGTTACGGCATACGGAGTATGCCTACTACTTTAGCCTGCGTTAGCCCGGATGAAGATTTAACCGAGTGGTTTAATCGGTAGAAAAAGGCTGCTGAATGCAGTCGTAGTCTGCGTTTATGGCATTTCGGCTCGGGCTAAAACAGAAGGGTCTTGCGTTTCCGGGCTAACGCTTATGATTTGGCGGTTACCGCCATTCAATGATTGCTCCTACTTGTGTGGCTGCCACCTCCTTGTTCGTTTGTTTGATTGACTATTCCGGCTGAAGTATACTACACATGTGTAGGGTTATCAATGCAAAAGTGAAGTTGAGTTGTTAGTGGAGATTGAATATACTCAACGGTGAAGTTCCGAAACAAACTCTGTATTCGGGCCCTATTGCAATCAAAGCGTCCGTCGAAGGGAAGAAAAAACTGGGGTTACTATCTTCTATCGGCTGATTCGCTTGGCTATCTGGAAGCCTATACGGCAAATGTAAGTGATTAGCGGATCTCTACCGCCTTGGGATTTCTACCACATTGGGCTCGCTATCGGGATTATCTATGGGATCTCTATCGCGCGAGGATCCCTTGCATACGGCGGTTGTGATGTCGAGTCCTTCAATGGTTGCGCCGCCACTCCGAAGATACAGAAGTTGCTTGCCGCTTCGTTCGGGCGAGGCCAGTGCATTTTGTTTTCCGTTCTTGGCATATCGTGCCTGTTTTACTTGACGAAACTTGACGAAACCCGACACTTTTTCGCGTTTTTTTTCGAATGGCGCCAATTAATTGGGTTGCGCGCGCCGAGTTGAGTCGGTAGTGGTTCGCGTTTTTTTCGCGCTACCAATGTATCTGCATTAGATTATACTATACATTTGTAAAGGTGTAAAGGCAAACATCAGTGGAGAGCGGCTAGTGATTAGTGATTCTCTATCGCGCTTATTTTCCATTCGCTTGATCGCTTGCTATTCACTTGCTTGATCTCGGTTGATTGGTTGCTATTTGCTCCCTTGATTACTACTATGAACCGTAAATGAACCTTATTATATCATTTCTCTAAAATAATGGTGCATAACGGCAAATAGCGTGAATTGGAGTCTCGATTCGGAGAGGGATATCTATGAGGATCTGCTATCGTCTTCGCTATAAAGATCTCTATCAGGATCTACTATCGCCGTCGCTATTCACTCCGTTGATCACTCGTTGTCCACTCGCTTGATCTCAGTTAATCGCCCCTACCGGGTGCTACACCGCGTAGCCTTGTAAGTCTTAACGAGATAACCGCTTTACTCCACGCACTGTTATTCAAGCGAAATGATATTAGTACCGGGACAGGGGAGGAACTCTATCGCACCGGGATCTCTATGGGAGTTCTATCAGGAGTTACTATCGCCTTCCTTATCCAGTCAGTTGATCGTTCGTTATTCACTTACTTGGTCATTCGCTATCCGCTCAGTTGATCCCCTCCAACAGAGGGATACTCATCCTAGCGACAGTCAGGCCCAAATAAATGTCAGACTGATTTTTCTTCTTTTTTGGACCGAACTAAGCTCGACTTTGTACAAAAGTACAACGGTTGGGTTGTGCGGAAAGCTGTACAACGCCAAACCCGTAGGCGGGAATCAAGCGAGTGGATAACGAGTGCGATAGAGATCCCCTTGCCCCGCCGTGATGGTACTGGAAACCACTACCGACTTTTTCAAAGGTCAACGAAAAGTACCAGATGATTAAAATCTCTCCTGCTTTTCTCCAACGCTTTATTACCACCATCTCTTATACCGCTTAAATGTACAAAGTCGAGCTTAGAGCCTGTTTGAAAAGTACGAATTGTAAGGTGCATACTGCGCACGCTACAGAATTGTGCGAGAAAGAAACCGAGTTTTCGGGAAAAAACTCGGTTTCGTCATTGTGTTTCCATCCAGAAATCAAGTTTTCAAGAAAAAACTTGATTTGGGTGCTTTCGCGACGCATGATTCAACTCGAAATGACTTTTCAAGCAGGTTCTTATGGCTGTCGGTATTCTTACGTCAAAACGCTGCACATAAACAAAAAAATGCGGACATCTACATCTCCCAAACCTAAATGGCCGACATGCGTCACGTCTCGGCATAGTCCATGCGGATTGCCAATCGTTGGAAGGGAACCATTTAACGACAAGCGGAGTTGGCTTCGATGACTACCGTTTTTTGAATTGGATGCACAATAGGTATATACTGGGGTCATGAATATGTCAAGGATGAGTTTGAGAATTGGGGAGCACTGCTGGATTTGGCAATCCAGCAAGAGCGGTAAAAAGCATGCTGATAGTGCTACGTTCCACGTTTGGAAAGGATTAGATGGAGCGTCAAGGTCGTGATGGCGAGCAGAAGGAAGAACCACGAGAAACCCTGGAATCCCCAGCGCTCCAGCGCTGTATCCCCCCAACCACCCCATCTTCCCGATGCTCTGGTGCTGAGGTCGGATTCCGACCGGCGGAGTGCGTTTGACGCGAAGGCGTATTTCTCGCTTCCTGCCTCCACGTCATAAATCCCAACGTCTCGAGCCATGAGGTTTACCTCCCTCTCACGCACGGACCGGTCACGTATGTCGCCATTCGGTGAAACAATCCGAGCGGATTCCACCCCCGCATTTGTCTTCAGAACCGCGGCTTCGCCTAAACGGAGATTGGAACGCTCCAGCCCCGGTGATTCGGTGCTGCGCCACTCAAGCAGATTCCAGATCAGTGCGGGCCAGTTCGGCGACGTTTGAAGGGTCGATAGGTCCGGACGTAGACGCAGACGGACTTCATGGATTCCGGTGTATCGCTCGGTGTCGGTCAATAGTGGGATATTTCCTACAGTAATGATAGGAACCCCTATAAGCTCTTCCGTTGTTCCCGCTCCCCACACAACCCCGTTTAACGAAAGCCCTTCGGTCAACGGATGCGATTGATTCACGACAAAAGGTCCCAGATAGGCGGACGCTTGCGGCTCAACTACAAGATGCATTAGCCATGAATCGTTTAAGCCATCCGGTAGCGTTGTGTTGTCCAAGAAGATTAGCTCCGGCTGCGTTGTTGTAACCAGGCTTCGTCCTGTAGCGTCCAATGTGTCCTCGATGAGCGACCGAAGCCGCTGGTCTTGAATATTGACTTCGACATTCACCGGTCTCCTAAGTTGCGGCAGCAGCACGACCGTGTTGTCAATCAATAGGGCATCTTCGTCAATGCGTGCCTGTAATGCCGGCGTTTTTTCCGCCAGATTCAAGAAAACCCGGTGAGTTTCCATCGGACGGATAGCCACCGTCGAACGGTGAAGCCGCGCAGGGGACTCGCCAGCCTGAGTGTCATTTAGCTCGACGACGAGTTCTGTCCTTATCTCGCCTGCAGAGAGATTTGAAATCTCGAATAGACATCTTTCACCCGATTCGGATGGGCTGCGAGTCGCATTTACGAATGCCACATTCGGTTGGGGAACGCCGAAACCCCACCATTGAACACGCTCAGACTCCAGCGAGTGAGTCGGTGCTTCGTCTGTTACCACCAGCATGAGAGCCGTGGGATCTCCTAGCGCCGCGGCGAAGGCTATAGCTTCCTTCAGCTCCGCGGTCGGCGAACGACATTGCCAACGCTCAAGCTCGGTAATTGCTTCTCCTGCGGATCTAGCTACTTCGTTCAATAGTTGCGGCTCCGTGCCCGCAAGCACGTAACGTACACCGTAGCGGGGCTTGGCAAGTGGATTAAAGCCCTCCGGTGCGAGTAACTCTTCAAGAGCTTCTATTGATCGGCTTTTAGGTGTATCACCGACGCCTGCCAGCATTGAAAAGGAATCATCCAAAACGATAATCAACGGTATCCGGCTTTTGGCGGTGCGGATGATTGGTTCGGCTACCGCGAGAGCCAAAAAGATGATGGTAAGGAGTTCTAACAGAAACAGGAGCGGGGTATGTAGGCGCTCAATACTTAAACCGCCTTGGCGTGCCTGCTGTTGGTTGACCCACAGCATCAGGCTGGACACCGGATAACGGCGTGATCGAGTACGCAACAGATAGATGCCGACCAATGCCGGAACAGCTAAGAGAGCGAGGAATCCGATTGGAAGTGTAAAGATGGGGATCATAATTTACTGTTAATACCATTTCTCTAAAATGGCTGTGCATTGGTTGCGTGAAGTGGAACAAAAGTCTTGTCTTCGCGCAAAGCCGGCGGGGCAAGATGCCCCGCCTACGGCGTAAGTGAACGATATAGTGAAGACATCATATGCACTATTATTCAAGCGAAATGGTATAATTTAGAGTAGATGAAATCACAGCTTCATTACTTGCACGCCCGCAGGCGTACGTAGGTCTTAATCTTCACCGGGCACTCTGGGTTTCATCACTGAAGGATTGATCAGGCAGATTCCCGTCACGGCGCGCCCTGTACATTCCTTCCCGGGCGACTTTTTTGACGCGATCATCCTTAGCGGCCTCCTCCATCTTTCGGTACGCTTCGACTGCTTCAGCATAACGCTTTAGTTCCAGATATGCCTGCGCTGCCATATGATACAGTATCGGCTCGGATCCGCGACTCGGCTTCTTTTGATTCTCCATAGCGGCTTGGAGCAGCTCAATTGCCGCATCGTACAATCCACCGTCAATGCATATACCAGCAAGCGCTGCCAGTCCAAACTTACTTCGATTCCATTGCCCGCCAGCGTAACGGGCGCGAGCAATTTTACCCTTGTCAAGCATTGCTTGTGCGCGTTCCGGCTGATTGCTGTTATTCAAATGTGCCGCAGCGTAGTAAAAACACCGGACGTTTGTTGGCTGCAACTCACAAACTTTCTGGTAATACATCGCGGCTCTTGCATGATCTCCGCGAGTGAAATGGATGTCAGCGATGATTTCGAAGAGCGCCGCGTTTTCCGGGTTCGTTTTACTGCGTTTCCGTGTGTAGGTTAGAAGGGTCTTCAACTTACCCGCATCCCGATAAACCCTGATAATGCTGTGCCGAGCATCGTCCGCGTCGTCCATCGAACCAAAGGATACGACGAATGTGCTCATGGAAGCTTGTAGTTCCCGCACCTCCTCACGGGCTTGCGCGTCCCGCTTGAAGTAGACTTTGGAGTCGGACGCTGTCATGGATTGATGCATAGAAGGAAGTCCGTCTTGCGGACTTGCGTGATATAGCTTTTCATATTGTTCGATCGCAGATTCAGTCTGCCCAAGTCGCGCGTAAATCGTCGCCAAATCTCTAGAAATCCATGTTTTGTGCCAACTCCGCGCCGGCATCTGTAGCGCTTTTCTATAAGCTTTAGCAGCTTTATCCCATTCGCCTTGGTCCCGGTAATGTTCCGCTAGCGTCTGCTGCATTCCAAATGTGAGAGTACCCTCTTTTTCCGCTTGTTCAAGCTTTTCTTCCAGTTTGTCTTGCCGGAGATAGAGTTGTATGAGTTGGTTATCGGTGGCATCGAGACTCCACAAATCGTCGTTATATCGCAGAACTTGGAGGAAAGCCTTTTCAGCCGCATCAAAGTCCTCTGTTCGCAGATATAGTTGAGCCACCTTTTGGTGTAGGCTTCCATCACCGGGATTTATCTCGATTGCCTTTTGATAAGCGTTAATCGCTTCATCCACACGGCCGGTCCTGACGTAGAGTTCTGCCAGCCTCGGGTAATGTACGGTGATCTCTTCGGAGTCAACGTATTTGTTCAGGAGTTGGATTGCATGGTCAATATTACCTGCGGCTTCTTGAGCCTCCACAAGCCCTCCCTGAAATATCGTGTTTTCCGGATCTGCTTTCAACAACCTCCGCCACTCCGCAAACGCTTTATCATATTTCTTTTGGCGAGTATAGACTTCGGCGAGTCGGGCGCGAGATTCGAGATCCTCAGGCATCCTCTCGGCGATTTGCTTGAAGAACTCTATCGCCTCATTCGTCTTTCCTCGATCCTTGTAATGCATTGCCAAGGCACGGTGCATACCGAGATCTATCTCTCCCAACTTGTCTATGGACGGTATGTCTGTTTTCGGCTTACCCTCGCGGGAGGTAATCTCAATGAGATATTCTTCTGTCTGTTGACGAACATACTTACCGTTGGATAGGCAGTCCAAAACCTTGACATACGTTGCCTCTGCCTCGGACCACATTTCATGCTGTTTATACAGATCTGCAATGTGAAAATAAGAACCAACTCCACTTTCTACCAAGCTCAAAGTTTTCGTTTTATTGATGTACTCTTTTGCTCTGGTCGTATCTCCGAGTTTAACACAGGCAGCCGCAAGCTTTTCGTATGCCTGTGAGATTTCATGAGGAGAACGCAGGTTGGAGGGATGCAGTCTCAGTTTTTGGATTGCTCGATCAAGCACGCGCACCTCGCGTTCATAATCGCCAGCAGTGCGATATAGCTCCGCGATATATTCAAACCACCAAAAATACGTCACTGAATCATCCTCTATTAGTTGATTCACAAGTCGCTCCGCGCCGTCAATGTCATCGTCTGAGAGCCGTATCAAGGTCACCAAGTAGATTTGCAACGTGTCCTTGGGCTTTTGTGCCAGTTGTTCTTCATATTCGTCGCGCAATATATCGAGCGTTCCCATGGCATTGTAAAACTTAATGAGCCGTCGAACCATGTGGATCCGGGAATTCGTGTCTCTAGAATTGACAGAATCTGGCGATTCCAATTTACTGCGTAGGAATCTGATAGCTTTCTCGTGCTCGCCTGCCGCGGAGTACGCGGACGCGAGTTGGTTGTACGTATAGCTGTCGGTCGCATCCACCACCAATTTCTCATAAATCTCTGACGCTTCGCGCGGTAGGCGGCTTTCAATACATCGTTCCGCAACTTCAGTGGCAAACCGGCGGCTAAAGCTAGCGCGCCTCGGCGGTCCCATAAGCTCCTTCGTGAGCGCCACAATTTCATCCACTTTGTCAGCGTCAAAGAACGGGCTAATCACTTCACTATGATTATTGCAGGTTCCGCACCAGAAGGCAGCTACATGAGTATTGGCGAGGGCATTGGGGTTCTGCTTTAACAAGAATGTGTACTGAGCGGCAGCCGCATCGGGCTTTTCTCCGCGCATTAAGATTTGGGCGTATCGTCTCCGCGTAAGATGATGCTTCGGTTTAATGGTTAGTGCGGCTTCGAGGGTTTTGGCGGCACTGTCTACGTCGTTCACCCCCTCGTAATAGGAAGCAAGGCGAATATGTGCCTGGAAAGAGGTTGGGTTTTTCTCGATCACGGCGCGGAGTTGCGCTTCACGTGCCGGGTTTGTGCGCCAACCGGCTATCTTCCGAGGGTGCCGGTAGTTCCATTGGTTCGAACCCCGCCCGCTGCGTGTGCGTGGTTTTGTAGAACGTCCTAGGTGTTTTTCCAGATTCGCAAATTCATGTCCCCTACCGAGTTCTTCCAACTGCTGACCTAACTGTTCAAGGAAATATGTTGTGTGATTCCCTCGAGAAAGTGTCATAGCCTTCTTCGCCGCAGTAACCGCGTAACGAGTTAATCCACTCTGTTGGAGTTTTTCGGAAATTCGAAGAATAGACTCAGCGTTCGTTGCTAAATCAAGTATTCTCGGCAATAACTCGCGTACACGGGCAATATTACCCGTATGAATCGCGATTTTAAGCATAGATTCATCGTATTGCTCGCGATTCTGCCAATCTGTATTTGCAAGTAGGTCAAGCGCCGTCATTGCCTCTTCATGTTCGCCGGTAAGGATGGCAGCCAATGCCCTGTGGCGTATTAAGGTCAGGTTATCGGGAAATCTAGACTGGATTTTTGCCAGAACCTCACGTGATTTATGGGGCGACTCCTCCCACCAGAAAAAATAACTTAACCCCAGAGCGGGACAAATCTTCTTCGTCCCTTCAGATTGCTCCAATTTCGACTGAAACATCGCGTACAACTGCTCAAGTTGATCTTGCGCCCAGTAATGGAGAAACAACGCCCGCAATAACCGCAGCCGGGTACTGTCAAAATAAATGCTGGGTTCCGGAAATTCATGAAGTGTACGTTGACTCCAGTTGCCTGTAGTTGATGCGGCGGCGGTTTGCTGGCGCATGGAATCAAGTCGCTCAGGGTACTTCCAGAAAAGAGCAATCGCTCGGTCTATCTGTCCATTGCGCAGGTAAGCATCCGCGAGGTAGCTATACATCGCTTCGTTATACCACGATGGCCGGCGATGTGCCGTTTTAATCTGGGGACTGGTTGGCAGAGAAACAAATCTTGATAATAACACCTCTGCTGCATCCATTTCTCCCAAGTCTGTCAGCACCCGAAATACCTCAAATATTACCTTCGTATTTGTTGTGGTCTTGTAGGGATCATTAACCGAGAAGCCAGTCTCGAATATTAACCGTTTGGCACCATCTCGCTTACCTTGGTAGTGGAGCGTTCTGGCTAATCGGCAGGCGTCCCACAACTGTGTACTCATGGTGAACGGACTGAGACTATCAAGATAGTTCTTCGCGGTTTCGTAATCAAGGTTCTTTCGCAACAGATAGTCGAGTTTCATTTTTATGTAGGTATAATCGTGAGGTGACAGGGCGGCAAGCCGCTCAATCGCCTTGAAGGCGTTGTCATTGTCGTTAGCGAGGATATAGACCTGTGCCAAATTTTCCAATGCTTTAAGGTCGTCCGGATTTGATTCTGCGTTTGTCTTGATGGATTCGACGAATTCGTCAAGCCGCTCTAATTGTTTGGCGATGAGAAAGAGTTGGACTAAAGCGCCAGATTGTGCATCCGCAAAATTGGTCGGTGTCCACGGCCTGCCCGCCGAGCTTTGACTTGAAGATTGGATTTCCCGCGCAATCTCTTTGGGACGGCGCAACCGATTTGTACCGGACGAGGACGTTATCTGGAATCGCGGAGTGGTCGAATGCCCAACTTGGCCGGTGTTCTTTTCCATCGCCCTATCTAGTTCTGACATTGTCAGAATCTGTTCGAAATGCCGGATGGCAGACTCCATCTCGTTCAGTTGCACCAGCAACGCGCCGATTTGGTAGCGTCTCTTTGCGGATTTAACTCTTTCGCCCGCGCCATTCAAAGCGAGGCGTGCCTCATCCAGCAAATCATAGTGGATGAGCAGGTACGCAAGTTGTATATCGGCCTCAACCGTCTGACTTCTGGAATGTAGCAACCTTCTCCAAGCTTGAATTGCTTCGCGTTCACGCCCCGCCTCAACGAGGAACTCGGCGAGTCGCTGTTCATGTGCAGAATCAGGTTGGATTTTGACAAGCCGCCGCTGATATACGATCGCCTCTTCAGAGTTGCCAAACTCATGATTTATCTCGGCAAGTCGGCTCAGCAGATTCGGGTTTTCCGGGTTATGTTCCAGTGTCTTTTCCAACTGTGAAAGAGCACCGGGAAATTCACCTTGCTTTCGGTGCAATTCTGCCAATGCCATAGCAGGCGCAAGGTCATCTGGACGCGCTTGGTTCAACCCTCGGAGCTTATCCTCGAGCGCGTCGCTCGCACCCAAGGTTTCGTAAACCTTTGTCATCTCATCGACCATTGAGAGCTTTTCATTGAGATCGTCGCTCAATTCCCAGCATCGCCAATATTGTTCAATCGCCGGTTGGTTCTCCCCAGCCAGGTCGTACACCTTCGCCAGTTCGGCGCGAAGGTCTACAGCGTCAGTACTCAGGCGGACCGCCTGTTTGAGACTTCTGATAGCTTCGCCGTAATTTTCACCCTGCCGCTCAATCCTCGCCAGCAGTTGATATCCGTCCGGATTTCGTGGGCTAAGCGCAATGACCTGTTTTGCGCTCCGGATTGCAGCGCTGAGGTTTCTTGTTTTCAGTTGCAGGCGTGCTATGTCAGAATAATATTCTCGCGCATTGCCGGAGTCTGTTTCGGCCAAGTGTTCGTAAATGGCGACGGCTTCTTTACTGCGTCTCTGTTTAGCATAAAGTGCCGCTAACTGCCGATTGACCGGTACGTTGTCCGGTTTGAATGCCTTCGCTTGACTCATAGACTCCATCGCATAGGTTATGTTCCCCATCTTAAGGTACATCTTGGCAAGTTGCTTCTCTCGATCAAAGGTTTTCGGAGCCGCTGCCACTTTCTCAATCTGCTCTGCCAAAACACCCTGACGCCGAAACACCTCAATTATTTGGTCGTGCATCCGTTCGGCGAAAAATTCGTTCGGCGCGAGTCGTGACGCTTCGGCATATTCTGACAGTGCGGCATCGTACTCCTTATTGCCCATCAACCGCCGCGCCAAAGCTTCACGATAGCGATACTCAGCTGGCGCCAATGCCGCGGCTTGCCGACTAGCGGTTATGGCATCCGAATGAAAATCATGTATCCAAAGCAGCCGTGCAAGCCGGTCAAAGTTTTCCGGCACGGCTTTGTCTCCGATGACCATCCGATTCCAGATGTTCAATGCCTTACCTCTATTGCCCTGGCGAATGTTATATTCTCCGTAATACTGGATATAATCGAGATTATCGGGTGCGAGAGAGGCGGCTTTTTCATAGGAGACAACCGCGTCATCTTTCCATTCGTGGCTGGCATAGATGTTGGCGAGCGCAAGGTGAATCCCGGCATTTTCAGGGTCGCGCTCCACCATCCGTTGATAGGTGAATTTTGCCCGTTTCTCGTCGTCAAGTTGCAGATACAACTCGCCGAGTTTTCGGTAGATGTGTGAATCATCAGGCTGCATCTCAATGAGTGTTTCGTATTCTACCGTTGCCTCGTCATATTTTTCGGCGCTCTTGAGAACCGAAATAAATTTTAGGCGTAATGCGGTGTCCTCCGGAGAAAGTTCCAACCCCTTCCGAAAGGCGTCAAGTCCTTCGTCAAGTTGCTGATTCTTGACGTATGCCGAAGCCAACAGACCGATGAGTTCGGAATCGTTTGGCGCGGCTTGGCATTTCTCCAAATAGTACGCGATTAAGCCCTGCCAATTCCCATCAGAGGCGAATACGGCAATGATGCGTCGTCGGAGGTCCTTGCGCAGCCAATTCCCCGGTGCAGTCAGTGCAATGGCGGCGTCGTAACTTCGGATGGCGTGTTGATAATCACCGTTCTCCTCCTGAATCTTCCCAATCTCCCTGTAACTGAGGCAGACACGGTACGGATCTTCTTTCTTGAGTTGGATGATTGCTTCGTGCTGTTCGATAGCTTCGGTGTACAATTCCTGTTCATGGAATAGGTCAGCAAGTTCAACGCGGGCGAAGACGTTCTGTGGATCAATTTCGGCAATCTTACCCCATGCTGCAGTCGCCTCCTCCACCCGATCGTGGCTGAAATAGGCACGTCCGAGCGTCTTATAGAGGGTTATCAGTTCATCCAGCGAGGCGGTACGTGATGCTGACGCAAGCTCAGTCGCTTGTGTCAGTACCGAGATTGCGTCCTCGTGCCGGCGAAGTGCGGCATACGCCTGTCCTAGGGCGAGATGCGGATAATAATCTTCCGGCGCGAGTTGGATGGCACGTTTGTAAGCGACGACGGCTTCAGTATTTTTACCCAGCCGTTTGAAGATATGTCCCAAAACCAACTGAAGGTTCGGGCTGTTTGGCTCGCCTTTGATCTCCGCCTTATAATCGGCGACCATCTGCTCCAAACCTGAGCCCTCCAAGTATAATTGGTAGAGGCGATCAAACGTACTGCCCTCCTTGGGCTTTCGTTCCAACATCAGTTTGTAACGTGCGATGATTTTCTCATCCGTGGCTTCTGAGTGTTCCGTAGAATAAAGCAGTGCGAGTCCGAGCATGGGACACATGGAAAATAGGACACATACTATTAGCCACCTTTTAGGTTCAATCATAGGGTTTCTCCTTCTGCAGATAATGGAGTGACGAACTACCTAAAAATTGGGGTATCGAATACTATCCAATCGCAGGGCAATCAAGCTACGTTTCAGTAAAGAACACGCCGGAAATTGAGACTGTTCGGCTAGATTCAATATCCCACACATTTGTCCTAATCGTGTTGTTCGAAATCCAGAGACTCCTCACTGGTTGGAGGACGCGGGAAGGTTTCCTTCTACAGATGCTCTGCGAATTCCTTCACGTGCGATTTTCTTCACTCGAGTATCCTGGTCGGCGTCCACAATTTGGCGATAGGCTTCGATCGCCTCCGCATAACGTCCAGCTTCAAAGTGCGCCTCGGCGCGCATCAGAACCAGCATAATTTCAGATCTACCTCCAAGCCCTCGTAATTGCGCCATCGCCGAGTTGATCGTATGTTCTGGTTTGCGACCGGATTCTCGTTCATTCGCTATCCCCTCTCTAATCAACTGAATAGCTGCTTCGAACAGATCACCCTCAAAGCAGATGCTCCCGAGCTCGATTAGTCTCCATGTGTCTTGGTTCGGCTGTCTATTAGAGGTGCGAGCGTGTTCGCCTTTAATCAATGTTTCCTGGGCAAGACTATGCTGATCGCTCTTATTCAGCGCTGCAGCGGCGTAATAGAAACTGTGCACGTTCGTAGGTTGAATCTCTCCAAGTCGACGATATAGTTGAGCCGCTTCTGGGTGATACTCAAGGCTTCGGTAGATCTCTGCACTCATCTCAAGTAGGATCGGGTCATCGGCCTCCGTATCGGAGAAATTCCCCAGATACGTAATCAGGTCATCCAACTTTGCAGCGTTCCGATAAGCGTTTATGAAGCTGCGGCGGGCATCATCCGCGCGGGTTTTAAGCATCATATCACCGGATGGCACCGATTCGCTCGTCGATGCCGGTATCTGAGCATGAGTACCGGGCTTTCTAAGTGTCTTGTAGAGTTCCAGAGCCGATTGATGTCGACCGAGTTGTGCATAAGCGGTGATTAAAGCATAGGGGATGCGTTCCTTATACGCGGGATCGGTCGTCATCTCTAACGAATTTTTGTAGGCTCGTGCGGCTTTTTCCCATTTCTTGGAATCTCGGTAGAATTGTGCGAGTTCCCACTGCAATCCGAAGGTAAGTTTTCTCTTCGCTTCTGCGGTCTCAAGCCTTTCTCCCAGTTTTCCTTGTCGTCGGTAGAGCTCAATGATTTCGCCTTCAATCTCCTGACGAGGCTTCTTTGCACGAGCGTATTTTAGGGCTTCGTAGTAAATGCCTTCGGCGATGTCCCTATCTCCTTTATTGGCGTAAAGTCTCGCAAGTTCCTGATAGGCGCTGATGTTATCTGGATTGACGTCGATCGCGTTCCGGTAAGCATTTATCGCCTCATCCTCGCGCTGAACTACAGCATACAACCTAGCGAGCCGCAGGTAATGCACGGTGTACTTGCCTTCTTCGATATGCTTCTTTGCAATCTGAATGGCTTCAGCTATTTTGCCTGCGGATTGATAGGCGTCCAGGAGCCCGGCTTGGAACGCTGTGTTCTGCGGATCTGCGTCCGTGAGTTCATGCCATTTCATGATGGCCGCGTGGTGCATTCCTTGGTTTGAGTAGAGTTCTGCAAGTTGCGAACGGGATCGAAGATCCTCGGGCATTATCCTCTCCAACTGTTCGTAAAGGTGCATAGCTTCAGTAGGCTGTTTCTGCTCTCTGTATGTCCGAGCCAAGACACGCAGCACGCTAGGATTCATATTTTCTTCTGGTATAGCCTCTGTCTTCGACTCGTTTATGCGTGTTTGAATCTCGTTCAGCCGCCTGCGCGCTTCATCGCGGTTGCGGTGACTCGTCGTCGGATCATTAAGGATTCCCGTGTACTCCCGCTCGGCGTCGTCCCACATTTCAAATTTTATGTATAAGGGCCCATTTTCTTTGTGCTTACCGTGACCGGGCATGATTGCAGCCATAGCTGTCATCTTTCGGATGGCCGTTTTTGCGCGTTCGCTATCGCCAACTTCCGCACAAGCCGAGGCGAGTCGAACATAAGCGGATTTTACTAGGTGATGAGGATTCAAAGAGGCAGGGTGCGGGTTGAACTTTTGGATTGATTGTTCAAGCAATTGCACTTCCCTTTTTCGCGCACCCGTCGCGCGATATACATCAGCTAATTTCAGGAACCATCGCAGGTTCGTCGCAGAACCATCCTCTAGTAGTCGCGTTATAAGTGGTTCTGCGCCTTCAGCGTCGCCATCCGTAAGCCGAATCAAGGCTACCACGTACAGCAATTCGACGTCGTTGGGGTCCTGCTTGAGTTTATTCTCGTACCTCCTCGCCAGAGTTCGAAGCGTGCCCGCTGCGTTGTGGATTTCAATAAGCTGCTGGACAACCATCACCCGTTTTGAGTGGTCTTCAGCGAGAACAGAATCCTCTGCCTCCAACCTACCCTGTAAAAACCGGATGGCTTTGCCATGTTCCTTCGCTGCGACATACGCAGACGCGAGATTGTCGTAGAAAAAACTCACATCGGGAGTCGCGTCCAAAACCTTTTCATAAACTTCAGCCGTCCTTGTGTGCAGCTTACGACGGGTACATTCGTTGGCAACGACTTCATAAAAATATGGGCGGTATCTACGCATTGCCGCACTCGAACCGTTCTTCTTCGGACCAGGTATAGTTGCGTTCGCGATCAAGACGATCTCATCTATTTTGTCTGCTTCAAAGAAAGCCTGTACCGTTTCCCACTGAGACGCTTTAACGACACCGGGATGATCCTTGAACAGACGTATGTACTGTGTAACGGCAGAATCGTACTCTTGCAGCTTCACCAGGGTTTGGGCATATCGTAGCCGTGTTCGTCCATCTTCCGGGCGCACGGAAAGCGCGGCCTGAAACGCTCTTGCGGCTTTCTCAGAATCGTTGATGCGCTCATAGTAAGCAGCGAGCCGCCTCCGGGCTTGTATGGAGTCGGGGGTTTTCTTGATTTCAGCGAGAAGTTTTCCCTCTTGGTCCGGCGACTGCCCGCGTAGTAGTGCGTCTCTGCCGAGCTGAAACGCGGATCTGCGCTTTCTATCGTGACGGGCATTCATTCGATGGGACAGGTGTCGAGCACGCTCCGCAATCATAGCGGAGTCATTTGCTCTGCCGAGGCGATCCAGAAGTTGACTTAGCTGTTCCAGGAGTTTTGGGTTGGATTGACTTGCGGCGCGTTTCACCGCCTTGTCGGCTACTTGGATCGCGAACTGTCTCAAGTCGTTTTTATCAAGTTCGTGGATAATCTTGAGTAGCGCTTCGAAATTAACCTGCACGCTTAAAATACGAGACAGTAGCTCTCGTATCTTTATCGTATTGCCTGTGAATGTAGAAATTCGCAACATGAGATCGTAGTATGGCTGGCGATTTTTCGGGTCTTTATCGGCAAGTCTGTCAAGTGTCCTCAGCGCTTCGTTATGTCTCCCGGTGAGGATACGGGCGGTGGTGGCCTGCCGCAGAATGATAAGGCTATCTGGGAATTCCGCTTCTAACATAGCAAGAATCTCAAGCGATTTATCGAGTGCTCCGTCCCACCAGTAAAAGCAAGTTAACGCTAATCTGTAATATATCTTGTCCTCGCCTTCAGCATGCCTAGATACAGAATCTAACTTAGCGTATAGCAAATCCAGCCGGTCTTGACTGCGGTAGTAGAAGAATAGTTTGGGTAAGAGAGACGCCCAATTATAACCGAAATAGATGTGGTTCACTGGAAAGTCGTTTGGGACTAGCCGAGAGTCGGCGTGACCACTTGATAACACGCCAATTTTCTCGGCAACCGGCTTGGTTTGTATGAAAGACTTCCAGAGTAGGTCAATTGCTTTCTCCTTTTGCCCGGTACGTGCGTATGCGTCGGCAAGTCGTCCGTATGTATGCTGGTAATTCGAAAGATGTTGACGGAATCTTGGAGAGAAAGCAGTGTTGGACGGCGGTGTCACAAGCCGTGCTAACAGTGTCTCTGCCGCGTCCAGTGCTCCGAGCTGTATCATCAGCGAAGTAAAATCGGACATCACGATCGAATCTGTGATTCTGCCGACGTAGTCCGCATTCATGAACTCGGTTTCAAACATGAGTTTCTTGGCATCATCACGTCTACCCTGATATAGGAGAGTGCTTAGCAATCGGCAGGTATACCACAGTCGTGCTTCAAGGGATAATCGATCTAGTTCCTCAAGATAGTCTTTCGCCGTTTTATAATCAAGGTCGAGACGCAATGCATTTTCGATTCTAACTGCATGATACACATTATCGTCCGGAGACAGTGTGATGAGTCGGTCTAACGCCTTCGCGGTTTGGCCGCTGTTTCCTGCTAAGAACTGGAAGGCGGCCAAGTTTTCGAGTGCTTCAAGATTTCCCGGATCAGAGTCGCAGTAGGACTCAAGACGACTTGCGAACTTATTGATCAGTCCTTGCTTACTGGCTATCAAATAGAGCTGTGCCAATGCACCGGCTTGGCTTTCCGCGAAACTGGATGGCAGCCACGGCTTCGATGTGAAGGCTCGGCGGCGTTCAGATATTTCTCTCAGGACATGCTTCGGCAGATCGAACCTGCTTGTGTCTGGCGACGAGGATACTATGGAAAAGCTAGTCGAGCGACTTGAGGAATAAACGGATTTCTTCACGCTCGATTCATACGGTTTCGGCATCGTCAAGATTCGCTCGAAGTGTCGTGCGGCAGATTCGAGCTCGTTCAACTGCACGAGCATCGTACCAATATGGTAGCGTCTTTCAGCGGTTTTAGCTCGATCAGCCGCGCGAGCTAAAGCCAAGCGAGCTTCATCTTGTAGATTGTAGCGGATGAGCCGAGATGCAAGTTGAACATCTGCCTCCACCGTCTGATATCTGGCGTGTAACAATCTTTTCCAAACTTGGACCGCCTCTCGTTCACGTCCGGATTCAAAAAGAAACTCGGCGAGCCGCTGCTGATGGGCTGAATTAGGATGGAGTTTAATAAGACGCCGCTGATGTCCAATCGCCTCTTCAGAGTTACCGAACTCATGATATATCTCGGCGAGTTGGCTCAGCAGAGTCGGATTTTCCGGGTTATGTTCGAGGGTCTTTTCCAATAGTGAGATCGCCACGGGGAGTTCAGCTCGCTCTCGGTACAACTTCGCCAACGCCAAAGCAGGTGCGAGGTCGGCGGGGTGCGATTGATTCAACTTTCGGAGTCTTTCTTCGAGGGCGCTGTCTGTGCCGAGGGTATGGTAAACCTTCGTCAATTTATCGACCAGCGACAGCTTATCATTGAGATCCTCACTTAGATCCCAGCACCGCCAGTATTGGTTAATCGCCAGTCGATCTTCTCCGGCGAGCGTGTGCACCTCCGCCAATTCGATGCGGATATTTATGGCATCCGCCCGCAGGCGGACTGCCTGTTTCAGACTAACTATAGCCCCGGGATAATCTCCATGTTTTCGCTCGATACTTGCCAACAGTTGATAGCTTTCCGGATTTCGCGGGCTGAGCGCGATAGCCTGTTTCGCACTTTGGATTGCAGGATTAAAGTTTCTCTCCTTTAATTGCAGGCGTGCGATATCAGAGAAATATTCGCGCGCGTTGCCGGAATCGATCTTTGCCAAGTGTTCGTAAATAGCAACGGCTTCTTCTCCCAGCCCTTGCTTTGCATACAGCGCTGCCAACTCGCGGTTAACGGACACATCCTCCGGTTTAATTGTCTTTGCTTGGATCCAAGACTTGATCGCATTGGTTTCGTTTCCCAATTTGATATACATCTTGGCAAGGATCTTCTCTCGATCAAACGTTTTCGGAGTCGCCGTCATCGTTTCAATCTTTTCTGCCAAAATACCTTGACGCCGGAATATTTCGATCTGCTGGGCGTACATCTGCTCGGCGAAATATGGGCTAGGCGCGAGTTTCGACGCTTCGGCATATTCGGATAGCGCTGCATCGTACTCCCTGTTCTGCATCATCCGCCGTGCCAATACTTCGCGATAGCGATACTCCTCTGGTGCCAACGCCGCGGCATTCCTGCTAGCCGTTATGGCATCCGTACGGAAGTTATGTATCCAAAGCAATCGTGCGAGCCGATCAAAATTTGCAGCGACAGCTTTGTCCCCGGCTACCATTCGACTCCAGATTTTCAATGCCTTGTCTCGCTCGTCGCGGTGCAGGAGGTACTCACCGTAGTATTGGATATAATCGAGATTATCGGGCGCGAGCGCGACGGCTCTTTCATAAGCGGCAATTGCATCATCCGTCCATTCGTGCCCAGCATAGATGTCTGCAATCGAGAGATGGATCTTTGCATTCTCCGGGTCGCGTTCAATCATTCGCCGATAGGTTGATTTCGCCCGGTTTTCGTCTTCAAGCTGTAGATACAACTCACCGAGTTCGCGATAGATGTGCAAAGCATCGGGCTGAATTTCACGGAGGGCTTCATATTCTGTTGCTGCCTCGTCAAATCTCTCGGTATTTCTGAGAACCGTGATAAATTCAAGACGTAAGTCCGTGTCCTCCGGATTAAGTTTCAACGCCTTGCGATAGGCAGTAATCCCGTCGTCAATTTGCTGATTCTCGACGTACGCCGACGCCAACAAACCAACGAGTTCAGAATCACCGGGCGCTGATTGGAGTTTGTCCAGATAGTAGGCGATTAAGCCCTTCCAATTTCCGTCGGAGGCAAAAAGGCGTATGATGCGCCGCTGAACGTCTTCTCGCAGCCAATTCCCCGGCGCCGTCATCGCGATGGCGGAATCGTAGCTTTGGATAGCATTCTGATAATCGCCCTTCTCTTCCTGAATCTTCCCGATCTCTCGATGACTGAGACAGACGCGATACGGGTCGTCCTTATTGAGTCGAATGATCGCTTCATGCTGCTCAATAGCCTCGGCGTACAGCCCCTGTTCACGGAATAGGTCGGCAAGTTCTGCACGAGCAAATGTGTTTTCTGGATCAATTTTCGCAATTTTGCCCCATGCTGAAATCGCTTCCTCCACGCGGTTTCGCATGAAATAGGCGCGCCCCAACGTTTTGTAGAGGGTAATCAACTCATCTAGCGAGGCGGCCGGTGATGCGGTCGTGTAATCAACCGCCTGCGTCAACGCCGTAATAGAGTCCTCGTGTCGACGAAGGGCGAAGTACGCTTGACCTAGTGCGAGATGTGCGTAATAATCACTTGGTGCAAGTTCGATTGCGCGTGTGTAGGCAGCGATGGCTTCCGTATCTCTGCCCAACCGTTTAAGGATGTGCCCCAAAATTAACTGAGGGTTTGGGCTGTTTGGCTTGGCTGCTATTTTCGCTCGATAATCGGCGACCATCCGCTCCAGACCTGGCCCTTCGAGGTAGAGTTGGTAGAGACGGTCGAAGGTATTCCCATCCTTAGGCTTGCGATCCAACATTAGCTTATAACGTTCGAGGATCTTTTCTCCGGTTACTTCAATGTCTTGTGCAGCGGCATGTGCTGGCAGAGCGAGAATGAAGCATGAGAAAAACAGTAAAATACACACCGGTCGGTTTCTATGTCCGAGCATCGGATAACCTTTTCGCGGTATTTGGAATGATGAACGATACAAGCTATTGCGGCAGCATATCAGGATCTGGCTTCACGTGTTCTACTACCAGACAATGCGGTTCTATTCACATCACTGGAAGCCTGACGCAACCAACTCAATTCACATCGCGCTCTTCGGGAAACACCAGATCTCCGAGCGGCTTACCATCCATGTCCGTCAGCCATAGGTGAAAGCCCCAACCCCACTGTCGACCGCCGAGCTTGACGCGGATACTGTTTTCACCGGGATTCAGTGTGACGGGAATCGGGTGGTATTGGGTGATTACGGGATTTTGGTCCTGATCAAATGTGAAAACTTCCTCTCCGTTGAACCAAATTGTCGCGTTGTTAAGGCTAGAAAAACAGATCCGAACTTTTCGCTCGTCGGGTGACTTAACTACCACGGAAGCGTAGCCGAATAGCCCGTCCAGTTCAACTCTAGCCTGGTTTATGAACATGGTGTCGATCAATCCTGTGAAACTCCCGAAACCGAAGATTTCGGCGAGATTCACTAAGCCGTCGGGCGTCCCGTCCGCAACCTGCTTCCAACTAACCTGTTGGGTTTTACCCTGATAGAACCGTGTCGGATCAACCTTGGTAGTTTCTTCCGGCATGTGGTCTTCGGTTGCTTTGGCGTTGTCAAACGGACCGATAGTCCACCAAGCGCTCTCGGGAACAATCCCCGATCTGCGCATATACCGCACCGCCTCCTCCGGTCGGTTGTGTTCGTGGTGGAAGGTGGCTAACAGGAGACTTGCATAAACTCGTCCTGCTGCGTTGGCGGGCATGTCTTCTATCAGCGCCTCGACGAGGTTAGTTAATCGGGATGTATCCTCGACTGCCCTCGCTGCCGGACTTAATATTGACCATAGCCATTGAGAAGGCATATTGATAATCTCATTGCTGCCGAGTGCACTCTTCAACGAAGACTCGGCTTCATCGTACAGACCGTTCATGAGGTACGCTGTTCCCAATATCGCGTAGTAGTATGGGTTCGGTTCCGCTTCTGGTGCCCGCTTCGCCAATTCCAGAGTTTTTTCGGGTAGAATTCCTTTGATTAGCAACTTGGGTACAAGAATCATGTACCCCCAATGGTGCTCCTGGCGTTCTAGTTCGCGTTGGCTGAGTTCGATCCATCGGGTATATGCAGTGTTCGCTTTTTCGAGGTCGCCTGTTTCTTTGTAGGCGTCGCCGAGCACTTCATACAGGGTTGAATTGTTCGTAAGTTTCGTCGCTAGCGCTTCAAGGGTAGCTAGCCCTTCCACGGCTCGATCCTCGGTTGTGTAGATGCCCCAGAGCAATGGTAGCGCCGCATTGCGTTCGACTTCATCCTCGGTGGATTGCGCCGTGTCGAGCAACTCGCTGATGGCGGCGTCGAACTCGCCTTGCCGTTTGTACAGGTCAATCAATACGTTCCGGTACTTACTGCGCACGTCCGCGGAATCCGCTAGTGCGATGAGTCGCTTATAGAGTAATTTTGCTTTGTCGGGATCGGCATCAATATACAGTTTTGCTAACGGTTCCAAGATAATCGTAACGTCGGGATTCAATGCTTTCGCACGTTCATACGCCGCAATCGCTTTCTCGAGCATGCCGTTCAATTCGTAGGATTGAGCGAGGGCAAAGTGAGCGTCCGGGTCGTCAGGGCTATTCTCGATTGTCTTTCTCTGTTCTGCAATAAATTGATCGGAGAGGTTGCCTTCGCGGTATACTCTGCGTATTCCTTCCCTTGCAATTCTCTTCGTATGATCGTCTGTGGCAGAGTTCTCCATCCGCCGATAAGCCTCGACCGCCTCCGAGTAGCGTTCCATCCCTAAATACGCGTGCGCAAACATCTGATGTATCATCTGTTGCTCAAATGAGCCACCAAATTGTCTCTGGTTACTCATCGCGGATTTAAGCAATTCAACTGCTGTGTCGTAGAGTTCGCCTTCGAGGCAGATCCCTGCAAGCGACAGCAGTCGCCACATGTCTTGATTCCACATCTGACTAGTGGAGCGGACGGCTTCGCCTCGCACAAGCATTTTCCGGGCGAGTTCAGGTTGTCCGTCCTTATTTAATGCGGCGGCAGCGAAGAAGAAGCTCCGGACGTTCCCCGGTTGAGCCTCGCAAAGCTGCTGATAGGTTGCCGCGGTCTCGGCGTAGTCTCCTCGAGTATGGTGTATCGCTGCTATGATCTCCAGCATTATCGGCTCATCGCCTTCGTTCTCACGCCGCCTAATGAGGTACTCCAACAGTTCATCCAGCTTCCCGATGCTCTTATAGCCATCAATTATGTATTCGCGGACTTGATCATTTCCAATATGAATGCGATAGCTGTACGGTTCCGTTGATCCCATGCCGAACGATACCCCGCCGTGGGAACCGGATTGGGACAGCATCTCGTAGAGTTCGATAGTGGCTTCCGTCTGTCCGAGTCGTGCGTAAACCGCGGTCAACTCTCTAGATAGGTCGTTCTTTTCCCAACTTTGTGCTGACATGTTCAAAGCCTTTTCATAGGCTTCCACGGCTTTTTCCAATTCGCCTTGGCTAACGAAAGTCTGGGCGCGTTCTTTCTGCATCTCAAACGTGAGTAGGCCCTCCGACTCCGCTTGCTCAAGCTTCTCGTCCAACTTTCCTTGTTGCCGATATAGCGCTATGATCTGGCGTTCGATGTTGCGGCGTTCCCATTCTTCGCCAGTATTACGCAACGCCTCCCGGAAACTTTTTTCAGCCGCCTCGAAATCCTCCTTGCGAAGATACACCTGCGCCAATTCTTGATGGATGTCTGCATCCCCGGGATTCAGTTCAATCGCCCTCTGGTAAGTAGCAATTGCCTCATCGATTTGGTTGCCGGAAGCATACACTTTTGCAAGACGTGCGTAGTGAATGCTGTTTTCCTCGTCTGCAATATACTTCTCCGCGAGTTTAATCGCCTCGTCAGTCTTGCCTGCTAACCGGTAAGCGTTCACAAGCCCGTCTTGATACTTTGTATTGTCAAGATCGACCTTTAACAAAGCTTGCCACTCGGACAGTGCGGCATCATGCTGATCTTGGCGCGAGTAGATTTCCGCTAGCCGGGCGCGGGATTCGAGGTCTTCCGGCATTATTTCCGCAAGTTGCTTGAAGAGTTGCGCTGCTTTGTCGTGTTCATTTCGCCGCATATGTTGTTCGCCCAATGCCCGTAGCATCCGAGGATCCATCTCTTCTATTGTTTCACTTCCCGGCTTGGTGGACGTCACTCCAGTTTTTCGTTGTTTTATCTCTATCAGCTGCTGTCGCGCTTGCTGACGGAAGAATTGATCAGCGGATAAATCTTGTAGGACCTGCATGTACATCGTCTCTGCATCGTCCCACATCTCATACTGCATGTAGAGATCGGCGATTTCCCGTTTCTCCCAAGACCTGGATGAACTACCGAACGCCATCATGCGCAGTGTTCCCATTTTCCTAAAATTGTCCTTGGCGCGTTCCTTGTCGCCGCCTTGGGCATAGGCTTTGCCAAGTTTTTCGTACGCCTTCGACGCCCAATACTGGTTGCCTAAATTGAGATTTTGGATTGAGTGGTTAAGCATACGCAACTCGCCTTCTCGGTTGCCGGCAACGCGATAAGCCTCCGCCAGTTTGTCGAACCAGTCACGGTTCGGTGTTGATAATTCGGTTAGCAGACGATTCACCAAAGGTTCTGCTTCGGCAACACCACCGGCTGCGAGCCGCATTAACGCGACTAGATAGATCAGCGGTAAGTCATCCTGCGATGCAGCCAATTCTGCTTCATATTCCTCACGCAAGGCGTTCATCGCATCTGTTCCTTTAGTGAGTTCGATGAGCTGGTGAATAATCTTGATCAGTGTGTTCCAATCTTTCGAGATTGAGGATTCATGAACTTCCAATCTTGTGTAAAGGAACTGGATGGCTTTCTCCCGTTCACCGGATGCGGCGTACGCAGAGGCAAGTTGATTGTACATCTGAATGTTATTGGGGTTGACCGTCATAAGTCCTTCATAAATTTCCGCAGCCTTCCCCGGCAGATTGTTCTGAAGACAGCGCTGCGCCACGCCATCGGCAAAACGGTGGGACGAGCCATGCCCCAGTGATGGTCCGATGCTAGCCTTGGCAAGCGCGACAATTTCATCGATTTTTCCCGCATCAAAGAATTGGTGAATCACCTCCCAATAATTTGAGCTGAACGCATTAGGATTATTCTTCGACAAAATTGTAAATTGCGCAATTGCGGCATCTGATCGCCCACCTCGCATCAGCATCTGTGCGTATCGCCAGCGTACCGTCTCATCCTTCGGTCGGATTGAGAGCGCGGCTTCAAAGGCTTGTGCGGCTTTATCAACTTCGTTTGTACCTTCGTAATGGGCAGCAAGGCGCATTTGTGCCCGAAAGGAAGTCGGCTTTTTTTCGACGGCGGCAAGGAGTTGCGTTTCCCCGGCCGGGGTCACCCGTCGCCGCATCAGGTGCACCGCCTGTTGAAAGTTCCATTGGTGCATCGCTTGTCCGTACCGGCTACGCCGATGAGCGAATCGTACGGCTCGCTCCGCAAGAATTGCAGCTTCCTGTCCTCTTCCGACCTGCTCTAACTGCCGACTTAAGCGCACCAAGAAGTTCGGATCCTTACGCCCTTGTGCTAGTTTCATCGCTCCCTTAGCGGCAGCAACCGCATATTGGGTGAATCCGCTTCGTTGGAGATTCTCGGCAACACCTAGAAGCGAATCAGCATTCACAGTCGAATTGAGGATCCGTGTCAGCAATTCGCGCACTTTAACCGTGTTTCCCGTATAGATGGCTACCTCTAGTGCGAGCCCATCATACCTGTCGCGATTCTGCCGGTCTCTATCCGCGATGTCGGACAGCATCGTCAGTGCTTCCTGGTGCTTTCCAGTATGGATGAAAACAAAAACAGTTTGAAGCATTAGCACCAGGTCATCGGGAAATTGCGCTTGTAGTTCAGTTAGAATCTTCTGCGCTTGATCGTGCATTCCGTCCCACCAGTAGATGTAGCTTAATCCCAAACCACGGAAGATTCTATCCTCCGCCTCGGCGGCTTCAAATTCCGACTGGATCTTTGCATATAAGGGCTCCAATCGATTTTTTGCCCAGAGATGAAGGAAAAACGTCTGCAGAAAACGCAGGCGATCGTTATCGTAATAGACGGAGGTGCCCGGGAAGCTGAACCGGGCGAGTTGGCTCCTTCCATGGCCTTGTGGACCGTACGCGATTGATGGGACGCCGGTGGAACCAACGAAGGGTTTGGAACTCTCAAGGAATTTCCAGAAGAGATCAATCGCATTGCCAATCTGACCATTGCGCACGTGGGCGTCCAAGAGTGTGGAGTACATGGTCTGCTGATAACGCCATTGCTGACCCATCGTAGCGTGGGTTGGTCCGGAAACAAGCTGTGATAGAATCGCCTCTGCCATTTCTACCCGCCCAATCTGTGTCAACAGTTCCATTAGCCGGGAAACCACTCTTGCGTCTGTAATCTTTTCATGAATCTGACTAACAAGATCTTCAATCGGAAATTCAGTTTCAGACAGCAGCCTTGCGGCGTCCTCCGTCTTGCCTTGTCGATAGAGTGCGCTCATCAGTTCGCAGGCATACCACAGTCTAGCTTCTAAGGAGAACTGCTTGAGTCCATGCAGATAGCTGCTCGCGGATTCGTAGTCAAGGTCGCGTCGCAGCGCATGCTCAAGCTGAACCGCTCTAAAGACCGGATCATTCGGGGATAGCACGATAAGACGGTTGATGATTTCGATCGTTTTGTCAGGGTTTTCCATCAGAATGTATATTCTCACCAGCGTTTCGAGCGCTTCGAGGTCACTCGGGTTTAACTTTGCTTTCGCCTCATAGGCGGCGACAAAACCATCAAGGCGTCGCTCTCGCTGCGCAATTAGGGCAAGCTGAGCCAATGCACCCGCTTGGGCTTCCTCGAAACTATCTGGAGACCACAATTGTCCTACTACGGTTCGATAGGGGCGCTGAATCCGCCTAACCAGGTTCTTTGGCAGATCGAACCTTCGCGTATCGGGCAGAAGTGATCTTTGTGACAGCCGAGTCGAATCGGTCACGGTCTGACCGGTGTTAGTCGCCGATGATTTTGACGGTTTCGGCATCGCCAATATAGCCTTGAAATGCTGGGTAGCGGATTCGGTCTCATTGATCTCGGCCAGTAACGCGCCAATCTTGTAACGTTTCTCGGGATCTTGAACCTTCTCGCCTGCACGGTCCAAGGCGACGCGAGTCTCATTCAGAAGACCGTGGCGGGTGAGTAGGGTAGCGAGCTTAATTTCCGCTTCAACCGTTTGATGCTTCGCATGCAACACCCTCGTCCACGCCTGTATCGCTTCCTGTTCGCGCGCTGCGTTGAAGAGGAGTTCGCCTAGCCGGAGTTGATGTGCCTGGTCCGGTAGCACTTTCACCAACTGTTGTTGATACGCTATTGCTTCCTGTGTGTCGCCGAGAAGACGATTTATCTCAACGAGCCGACTCAACAGTTCCGGATTCTCGGACTCGCGTTCAAGCGTCATTGCCAATTGTGCCCTGGCGGCAGGGAGTTCGCCTCGCATTTGATAGAGTTCTGCCAGCGCGATGGCAGGTGCGGGGTCGTTGGGAGTAGCTCGGTTCATATTCCTTAGTTTGTCGTCGAGCGCATCACTTACACCAAGGTCTCTGTATACATTCGACAACTTCCTGACAAACCCCAGCTTGCCCCTAAGGTCTTCACTCAAATCCCAACATCGCCAATACTGTTCAATCGCCTGCTGATGCTCACCCGCCAGCTGATATACCGTCGCTAATTCGGCGCGGATTTCTGTGGCGTCTGATCGGAGACGAACCGCCCGTTTGAGGCTATCGATGGCGCCCGTGAAATGTCCCCGTTGCCGCTCAATACTCGCGAGAAGTTGATACCCTTCCGGATTTCGAGGGCTATGGTTAATGACATGTCTCGCGGCTTCGACAGCGGCATCAAAATGCATCGCACGGCGTTGGAGTTGCGCAATTTCCGTATAATACTCTCGGGCATTTTCGGCATCAATCTTAACCAAATTTCTGCAGGCTGCGACAGCTTCGTCTCTAAAACCTAGCTTGGTATAGAGGGCTACTAACTGGCGATTAAGGAGCACGTCGTCCGGCTTGAGCATCTTGGCGTGCTTCAGGGATTCCATCGCATTGGACATATTCCCCAACGTGAGATACATCTTGGCGAGTTGCTTCTGTTGATTAAAGGATTTCGGCGCCGCGGCGGTAATCTCAATCTCCCTTCCCAAGACTCCTTGACGCCGATGAATCTCGATCTTCTGATCATTCATCTGCTCCGCGAAAAATTCGTTGGGCGCGAGTTTCGACGCTTCAGTGTATTCGGACAGAGCGGAGTCATACTCCTCATTGTCCATTAGTCGCCTCGCCAACACTTTACGATAGCGATACTCGCCTGGCGCCAATTTCGCCGCGTTCCGACTCGCTGCAATAGCTTCGTCGGGGAAGTCATTAGTCTCCAGCAACTGTGCGAGGCGGTCGTAATTTTCTCCCGACTCCTTATCTCCGGCGACCATCCGATTCCAAGTTTCCAGTGTTTTCGCGCGATCGCCTTGACGAAGATAAAACTCGCCGAAATACTCGACATAATCAAGATTGTCGGGCGCGAGTGATATGGCTCTCTCGTAGGCCCCAATAGCGTCATCAAACCACTTATGGTCGGCATAAATCTCGGCGAGGACGAGATGTGTTCCGGCATCCTTCGGGGCGCGGTCAATCATACGTTGATAGGCTGATTTCGCCCGGTTTTCATCTTCAAGTTCCAGATACAACTCGCCAAGTTCGCGGTAGATGCCGAAATTGTCTGGCTGCATTTCGCTGAGGAGCTCATATTCTGCCGCGGCTTCGGCGATTTTCTCAGAGTTGCGAAGGACCGCGATGAGGCTCAGGCGCAATTCCGCGTCTGTCGGAGAAAGTTGCAATCCCTTCCGATAAGCGGCTATTCCTTCGTCGAGTTGCTGATTCTCAACGTACGCCGAGGCTAATAATCCGATGAGTTCAGGGTCATTCGGCGCAGCCGTGAGTTTGGTATGATAATGCGCGATTAAACCTCCCCAATCCCCGCCGCCCGCGTAAACACCCACGATGCGTTGCTGAAGGTCTTTCCGCAGCCAATTCCCCGGCGCCGTCAATGCAATGGCGGCGTCATAGCTTTGGATGGCATTCCCATAATCACCTTTTTCCTCCTGAACCTTCCCGATCTCCCGGTAACTGAGACAGACGCGATAAGGATCCTCGTTCTTGAGTCGGATAATTGCTTCGTGCTGTTCGATAGCCTCGGTGTACAATTCCTGTTCGCGAAATAGGTCGGCAAGTTCGACACGAGCGAAAACGTTCCGCGGATCAATTTCGGCGATTTTACCCCATGCTAAAATCGCTTCCTCAACTCGGTCTCGGCTAAAGTAAGCACGGCCCAGCGTTTTATAGAGTGTAATCAGTTCATCAAGCGAGGCGGTGCGTGAGGTGGATGCCAGTTCGGCCGCTTGTGTCAACGCCGAAATAGCATCCTCGTGCTGGCGGCGGGCAGCATACGCCTGTCCCAGGGCGAAATGGGGATAAAAATCATTTGGCGCGAGTCCGACGGCATGTTGGTAAACCGCGATTGCTTCCTCATGTTTGCCCAATCGTTTAAAGATGTGTCCCAAAATCAACTGAAGGTTTGAGTTGTTTGGCTTGGCTTCGGTGTCCGCATGATAATCGGCCACCAGTTGCTCCAGACCTGCCCCTTCGAGGTATAGTTGGTAGAGGCGGTCGAACGTACTGCCCTCCTTTGGTTTGCGTTCCAGCATCAGCTTGTAGCGTTCGATGATTTTGTCCCCTTTGGCTTCGGGGTTTTCCGTAGAGGCAGTTGCCAAAAGTACGACCGTCAAGCAAAAGACACATAGAACTAGGCGTATCGTCCGGATTTTATGTCCAAACATGGGCACCTCCTTGACACGATTTGGGAAAGTAAGCGATTCACATTATTGTGGCAGCACGTAAGATGTGGCTACGGGGAAATCAGTTGTGCTCTAAGCTCGACTTTGTACATTTAAGCGGAATAACAGACGGTGTCAATCAAGCGTTCGAGAAAAGCGGTTGAGATTTTAACCATCTGGTCATTTTGGTTGACCTGTGAAAAAGTCATGTCCGCTTCTGCAGACCAAAAATGGTGTCTCACCCACCCTATTGCATCAGAAAAGGTGGCTAACGATTTCTGATACCATGCAGCCTGTCGCACTTCTACTTGATTCTGTTGAACCAGTAGATGAGCAGCTAAGGTAATCCAAGAGAACAGTCCAAATAGCATTGGAGTCGTGCGAGCAATCGCTTTATCCGACCATTGTCTTTGTGTTTCCACGCCTAGATGGGCACGCACTTCTTCAAAAGTGACTTCCATTCGCCAGCGACGAACATACCAGTTGGCTATCTGGTTGGGACAAAGTGTTGTGTCAGTTGATAAAAGGGCTATCGGTTCATAACTGCCAAGAGGGTCTCGTATCAAAACCCAGCGGATTGACACCGGGGGTTTGCCCGTGTGATACCAAACGGTTGGCTGTGAGATGATTTGCATTTCTCTTTGTTGACCGTTATACCAATCAAGGTTCTGCCATTGGGTGTTTGGGTCATGCAGAATGTCAGCCAAGGTAGGTAACCGCTCTCCTTTCTTACAAGGACGTCCTGTACCGCTATAAGGTGGAGCAGGTTGGTAGAGTGCTGCATCAAGTCGCAAACGAGTGATAATGGTTACCGGATTTGACAATTCTTGGCAAGCTGCAAGGAATTCTAACACCGCATAACTATAATCAGCGACCACAACCAAGTAACGATTGGGCAACCACCGGCGAAGTTGAAATACAATTTGTCTTGCCCAGTCAGTGAGTTTCTTGTGGCAACGTTTTTCAGACTCATAGTAACGTTTGGAGGGTGCAAGTGCCGTCAAAAACGGCAGCGCCCAGATACATGATGCCCAGGGAATCTGTGTTAGCCACATCAGCGCTATCCAACGTAATCCGCTGGTTTTGACAAAGTGGCTTGATGAAGAACGCACGGCATCACGATAGATACCTCGTGCTTTGATTTTGGCTCCCCAGCGGCGCTCAATCGTTTCATCAATGCCAAATACTAACGGTTGCTTACCGTCGTCGAGGAACTTCAATAACGTAAACAACAGTTTTTGGGCGGCTTGCAGAGGGGACCAAACCGCACGGCTAAGCACGTGGTGATACAGAGCAAACCGATTGTCGGCTGACCGACCGGTCACTCTCAGGGCTTGAGTTACTGTTCGCCTACCGGTTAAAAGGATTGTTCCAACGAGTAAGATTTGGATTTTAATCCAGCTAGGACGTCGAAACAATGATTGAAACGGAGTTAACAATGTTATCAGCGATGGGGGAATCAAGGTGTACCTCCTTAGTCGAATGGTGTTGCTTTTTCGACTAATTTTACCTTATTCCCCTTCTAGTTTTGTACAAAGTCGAGCTAAGAACCTGTTTGAAAAGTACGATTTGTAAGGCGCGCACTGCGCAATCTGCAGAATTGTGGTAGAAAGAAACCAAGTTTTGAGGAAAAAACTCGGTTTCGTCATTCTGTTTCCATCCAGAAATCAAGTTTTCAAGAAAAAACTTGATTTCGGTGCTTTCGCGACGCATGATTCTACTCGAAATGACTTTTCAAACAGGTTCTAAAAGATTACGCAAGATCAAGATAGCTTAACGGTGTCGTCAGGTACGTAAAGAGAATAACGAACCAGCAAAAATTTTCACTATAGAAGAGCCGGGAACGAGAATTCGTGAAGGCTGTTGTTCCAAGCTCCTCACACTCGGATCCTTCGAGGGCGACAGTAACTTTCCTGCGGACAGAATGTTAGTTGAGGGATCCTGCAAGCAGTTAAACTGCGTAAGTCCCAACGAAATCGCACGTTAAAGGGGTTTCGGTTTTGAGTTCGCGGTTAGGATTTGGAGCCTGTTTGAAAAGTACGAATTGTAAGGTGCGTACTGCGCACGCTACAGAATTGTGCGAGAAAGAAACCGAGTTTTCGGGAAAAAACTCGGTTTCGTCATTCTGTTTCCATCCAGAAATCAAGTTTTCAAGAAAAAACTTGATTTCGGTGCTTTCGCGACGCATGATTCTACTCGAAATGACTTTTCAAACAGGTTCTTAAAGATGTAATATTAGCAACAAGTGTGCCATTCGGGTCGATTCAACCATTCGGCAAACACCGATCGGTTTCAGGCACTGAACGCACAAAACAGGGCATTGATCAAGTGTATACTGCCCGTCTCGGTGCAAGACATACCTCAGCCTCGATTGTATTTACACTTGGATTTACGCAGATGAAATCTATAAACTCTAGGGTTCTAACCTGAGTTTCATTTGACCTTGAGGTGATCATGTCATCCGGGAGAAGGGCAGGCACTATAGTCTCGACTAAGATCGATTCCGAAGCTAAACATGCGGGCGCTACCGAGAAACACGATGCACGACACATAACAGCGGTTTATGATAGCTTAAGTACTTCATCCAAAACCAGCGCTTCAAGCCGCCAATCGTCAAGTATGTGCTCCGCGACAACCGTCGTCATAACCGCGCCGGCTTGCTTTGTCGCACGGTGCCAACTCTCCTGATGTTGAGCAAGCGCTGACCGGTAGCGGTTCTCGGCTCCTGCATCTACGAAAACTTCCTGCGCTTCATCCGATTCCGAGTCCACGAGCCGGATGTTGCCGCGTTCAATCGGATTAACATCCGCTGCCGCCAGAACCTGCACTACGACAACGGCCGTTGCCTGCTCGGCTAGTCGGGACATCGTTGCCAACGGATCGCCGGGGAACAGCAGATCACTAAGCAACACACGCAGCCCGTAAGGACGCCATGAAGGCGGTAATCTGGTGAATGAGGTCAAGAGGTCGCCGCGGTAATCGAAATCGATCCCTCCCCAAATTGACGCTCTACTTCTGCCATTTTCTACTTGCCGAAACCCATCTCCTGCCAGCCATGCGGCGTGGGAGTACCCGACGTTCGCCGCCGCTGTGGCAAAGACTGCCGCGAGCCCAAGCGTAGCCTGTGTTTTGGGGCTATTCTCAAGCGCCATGGAACAGGATCCGTCAATCACGATATCTAGATGAGGACTGACTTCGTCTCGGTATAGTTTGACCGTCAGTTTGTCGCTTCGTGCGAATCCTCCCCAGTCGATCCGTCTCAGATCGTCACCCGGCTGATATTCGCGATGGTCGATGAATTCAAGTGAACTCCCCGGTCGTTTACCCATCTGATTGCCCGAAGCGCCAAAGGGTACGTTTTTCGGCGATGCCAACGCGTATCGCGCACCGGCACGTTCACCGTCTATGAGGTGTTGGCGATAAGCTTCGTTCATGGGAAAGATTACCTGAGATATACAAGCCTTAACTCGTCGGGAACCTGCAATGAGAAGGATGCCGGACACCTTAACGTGCCCCGCATTACCTTGTTAACCAGTTCCCACTGCTGAGCAAGAATCCATCTGCCGGCGGTCTACCGGTTTCTTTTCGTATAGCGGCCAAAAACTGTTAAACTGCTTGAGAAACCAAGTGCGGTCAAGTACGCTGAGCATCATTGCACAAGGGATAGCGAGTGCGGCAGCACCGTCCAAAATGTCTGTGTCTCCGTCTAGGAGCCATAGAAGTAGACTAACCGGGCTGCCAATAAACCAGTTTGTTTCCCAGCTTCCGAAGACAAGGAAGAGAATCAGCGGTATGATCGCTGTTGTAATAAAGACAAGAATCAGTGCGATCACCCACGTATACGCGCCGGAGACACGTTGGGAAAGGAATTGTCGTCGCATCATGGATGCACCTAGCGCATAGCTGTATGCGAAGGGCACCGATAGAGCTGCTATACTCATGCAGTCAACTCGACCTTTGGCGCTCAACATATGAGGAAATCCTCCTGATCCCACCAAACTGGAGACTGAAGAGATGATTGCCGTTAAGGAGTTTCCCGTTAGGTGGTTGAAATCGTCGTAAATTGAAAACCGGTAGAAAATACCGTACCATTGAATTACGCAGAACACCGTAAGGAATGACATTACGGAGCACCATGCCACCCCGCCGGCAGAACCGCTATAAAACAGAAATGAGATTGGGCGTGGCACCCATCGACGTGGAATACTTCCCTGAACACGCCGCCCCAGACTCTCTCTTTCGCAAACTGCGACAAAGAAACCGATGGAATACAAAAAGAGATGAAGGCATGCCCATGCTTCTACCCAAGCGAAATCTCGTACAGCAATGCCCCAGACCCCCGCACCTAAACCGGTGAGGAACCATACCGCGGTGACATACACGCGCACGGGTAATGCCCGATTCGCAGTCAAAGGACTGATTGCCGCGGTCGCTAGGAATCCAAAAATACCTATTATTGCAAGTGCACTGACCAGTACAGGTAAGGCAAATGTCCAGAATCTGGTAGAGCCGACTTGACTCCCTATACCCGAATCAAGCATACCTCCCGGCAAGACCATAGTCTTGAAAAACAGAAAAACTGCCGTTGCCATAGAGATCAGCCATATCATGCCTATGCCCGCCTTCAACAGCCAAGTAGTCGAGAGACAGCCGATGAAGATCGCGCACTGTATACATACTGCAGCGACCACGAAATTGAGCACCATGAGAACAAATAGCGATGGTACATCAACCCCGCTCAAGAAGCACGTGAAGGTCAGGAAAGGGATACACCCGCTATAGAGTAAAACAGCCAGACAGAGAGCGGCTAGGAATTTCCCCCAGATAATGGACCATGCTCGGAGGGTCGTGTTAAAGAGAAGGTTGATGCTCGAACCGGAACAGTCGGCGGCAAGCCGGATGCCGGTGTAGGTTGGAATTGAGAGGAGGCAGGATCCCAATACAACGCACACCAAGCTGCTAAAGAGGGTTCTCCCTAAATCGAAGGACCAGGTAGCCGAATGGGTAGACAGGAAGATACCAATGGTCGACAGTTGTACGCTCAGGAGAAACAGTAACCCGATTTCGAGGAATCTGCTCTTTACTGCTTGTCGCAATTCCTTTACCACGATAGGACTAAGTGCGTCCAAAATATTTCCTCGGATTCCGGCGATGTATCTCATGGCACGCCCCTCCTTCAACGCTAAGAGGTAGGAAATTTGCGAACTTCGAGGAGCGAGAATCGACTCTAGTATCGACGTTTCCCGCCACTCGCACTTAGCCCATGAAGGCTACCTCTCCTGATCCATTTGTGCGGTGTATGGGCGTTTTTTCCAAACGGGCTGAAAATTTCGGTACTGCCGTACAAACCACGGAAAGCTAAGCGCTCCGACGAGTAGGGCGGAAACGGTTGCAATAACCGCGCTGGTGGATAGCAGATTATGATGCATACCCAAATACAGAAACGGACCGATTGGGCTTGCAATAAAGCATTTTGCACTCAGTGTCCCGAAGAAAAAAAATAGAATTGCCGGGACAATCGTTGTCGAAAATCCGACCAGTACAAGCCCAATCACCCAAGTGTGGCAAGAGGATACTCGATTCGCTACCAAATACCTCCGAACCAAAGATGCTCCTAAGGCATAGCTGAAGGCGTAGAGAGCAAAAACGGGCAGCGCGGAGAATAGCTGATTGAAAGCGTAGGGATGCAATAGGTGTGATCCTAATACTCCGGACAGGAAGAAGAACGGAAACTGCATTGAAAGTCTAAACAGAGTATTATGGAGATTCATTGGGAATCCCATGAAAGGAAAAAACCTTATCCACGCTGCAATGCAGATGAAAGTCAGGATCATCATCACGCAGGACCATACCACCCCTCCTCCGGCGCCGCTGTAGAATAGAAATGCAAATGGTCGCAGCAGCCAAATCCGCGGGATACGACGACGGATCCGCATGCCCACGTTCTCCCTTTCACTGACAGCAACGAACAGACCTATCGCATACAGCAAAAAACAGATAAATGCCCACACCCCGATCGGCACGATGTTATTAGACCAGAAACTCCAGACTGCCGACCCTACGCCGGTGAGCAACCAGGCAACGGTGGAGAAGACCCGCACGGGTAGCGCCCGATTTGCGGATTGAGGGCTAATGGCTGCAGCCGCCAACAGCGCGAGGATTCCCATGATTGTCAATCCGCCAACCAATACGCATAACGAGATGCTCCAGAATTGCCAAGTACCCATACGGCTTGCGATCCCAAAATCCAGTAAACCACCTGGCATAACGGCTTGACCGAACAACGATGGTGCTGCAACGATCAAGCAACCGAGCCACAAGATGCCGAGGCTCACTTTGAAGATCCAGTTCACAGGTAGGGCGCCGATGAGGATGGCACACTGAATGACGGCTGCCACCACGACAAAATTGATAGCCATCAAGCTGAAGATAGACGGCAGATCAATCCCGCGCAACAGATAGGTGAAGGCGATGAACGGCATTCCTGCGCTGTATAACAACACGGTGAGAACAAGTGCAGCGAGGAATTTTCCCCAGATAATGCACCACGGTCGAAGGGTCGTGATGAATAGGAGGTCCACATTCTGAACCGAGCGTTCAACCGCCAAGCGAATACCCGCATACGCAGGTACGAACAGTAGGCACGTTACCATCAGGATAAATAAAAAGGCGCCGAATATGCTTCTACCCGCGTCAAAGGAGCTGGAGAGGGCTTCGTTCGGTAGAACCAGCCCCAATATCAGGAGCTTTAGACCAAGGAACAACACGAGTGTCACGACAAGGAAATTACTGTGAACTGCTTGCCGTAATTCCCGTACCACGATGGGATTGAGCGCGTCGGAGATTCTATCTTGGATATCGACGATTGATTTCATCATGCGCCGCCTCTCGCAATGTTTGCCGCTTCCAAATCCGAATTCTCGTCGTGTTAGGGTTGGAGTGGAACGCGCTTTTAACGATAGCGAACTGATACTTTTTGCCGTCACCTCATGCTGCACGCTCCGTCAGTCTACTCAGTCTGTTTGCGGATTGGCTTCGATATCTGTCTTGGGGCCTGGAAGTTTATTATCTGTCTGAAAAACCAAGGCATGTTAAGAGCGCCGATGAACACTACACAGGCACCGGCTAGTGCGGCGCTTCCGTTCAATAGATCGGATTCGCCGTTTGCGGTGAATATAAATGGACCTAGAGGACTCCCAATAAGCCATCCTATTTCCCATGTACCTGACAGGAAGAAAAGAATCAGCGGAATAATGGTCGTCGCAAAACCCATCATTACTAACGCAATCAGCCACGTGTGACAACCGGCAACTCGTTTCGCCAAGACGCGTCGTCTAATAAACGACGCCGTCAGTGCATAACTCAGCGCCAACATTCCCAAAGTTGCCATGCAAATCATAAATTCTTCAAGATCATTTCCGCTCCAGATATGCGGGTAAACACTTGACCATACAGCTACAAACAGCAGGGTTAAGATAATCATCAAGGACGACCACGCCACTCCGCCGCCAGCGCCGCTGTAATAGAGGAAAGCAAGCGATCGCAGCAACCGTCGGCGTGGAATGCTTTGGCGTACTCGATTGCCCAGCGACTCTCTCTCGCTTACAGCGACAAGGAGACCGATACAATGCAGAATGATATGAACGGATGCCCCGACACCGATAGGTGCGAGATTGCCGGTCATACCACTCCAGATGGCAACGCTAATAATGGTGACGAGCCAAACTGCCGAAACGTATACCCGTACGGGCAGCGCGCGATTTGAGGATAATGGGCTAATCAACGCCGTCGCCAGTTTGGCAAGCAGCCCAATGCAAGCCAATCCAGTAGCCAACACGGCCAAGCAGACCGCCAAGAATTCCCACGAACCGATCCGACTTCCGATTCCACTGTCGAGAATGCCCACGCCCGGCACAACCGTAAATGTGATATATACTGGTACGACGGAAGACATGATTAGGAACCATACCAGCCCGATAATTATCTTAAAAACACGATTCGCGGGGAGACAGCCTAGGAGAATTGAAAACTGAACAGCTACGGCGATCACGATGAAATTGAGAGAAAGCAAGGTAAAAATTGATGGTAAATCAATTCCGCGCAGCAAGAAGGTTAACGTGATGAACGGCATGCAAGCGCCGAAGAGCAGCGCAGTGAAAACGAGTGCGGCGAAGAATTTTCCCCAAATGATGGATCGTGGACGAAGCGTCGTAATAAACAGAAGGTCGACATTGGCATCCGAACGCTCTATCGCCAACCGGAGACCCGTGTAGGCGGGTACCAAGATCAGGCATGTGCCTAATAACATACTTGACAGGGTTTTGAAGATATTGCGCCCGGCATTAAAGGACCAGGATATAGAGGAATCAGTCAGAAATAATCCAATGGCCAACAGTTGAATGCCGAGAAAGATTAGCAATACTGCGGCAAGAAACTTGCCTGTTACCGCTTGACGCAACTCCTTGATAACGATGGGATTGAGGGAATTGCCGATGTTTTCAAGGATATGGATGATGGTTGTCATTGTACGTCGCCCTTGGTCACATTCATGAACACGGACTCCAAATCACCTCCTTGCTGTTTGAACTCAACGATACGGAAACCCTCTGTCACGAGGGTTTCAAGGAACTCACTGCAAGTTTCCTCCGAGCCGGCGATTTTCACCTCTATCTCGTTCCCCAGGTCGTTTACGGCTGCCACATTCGGCATCAAAAGCATCGCCTTGCACAGGTCGTCCTGTCGCTCTAGCGCCCGAACCAACACGGTTCGCTGTTCAACATCGGACGAAGCTATCTCTTGTAGCGTCCCCGCGGTGACAATCTTTCCCTGTTCCAGAATTACGGCGCCATCGCAGATTTCCGAAAGTTCGCTCAGGATATGCGAGCTAATCAGAATCGCTTTCTCTTGCTCGGATAGTGCTCTGAGTAACTCACGCAGTTCAACCCGAGCGCGCGGATCCAGCCCGGCGGCAGGTTCGTCCATCACCAACACCGGCGGATCATGAAGCAACGCTCTAGCAAGGCTGACACGCTGTTTCATCCCCTTGGAGAGCGAATGTAGGGTTTTTTCTCGAATTCCGGTAAGATTTGTGAATCCCTCAATACTATCGACCACTTGTCGTCTCCGCTTTCCAGCTAGTCCGTAAGCGCGTGCGAAGAAGTCCAAATAGTCATGCACGGAAATATCGCGGTGCGTAGGCAGTGAGTCGGGCATATATCCGATTAACCGACGTGCTGTTTCCGGCGATTCCACAATTGAAACATCATCGATCGCCGCGTCCCCGCTTGTCGGCTCATCCAAGGTCGCCAAGATTCTCATCGTAGTGGTTTTCCCGGCGCCGTTGGGACCGACAAAACCAAAGATCTGTCCCGAAGAAAAGGTGAAAGAGATGTCGTCGACGGCTCGCGTTGCGCCGAAGTCTTTGACAAGGTTTATAACGTTGATTTGCATGGTATTAAATCTTGTCGATACAACAGAAGCGGTTTACTAATTCATCAGAGCGCGGTCTGCGATTCCTGCCTACCCTAGTGGTGAGCAAGTCCGTAAGGGAGTACAGATGCAAGAGAAGTCATAGATGGACGGGGGCCGTTTGCGGCATTTTACGTTACCGGCAACTCTATATAGCCGCTACAACTATTCCCCGTTTAGGATGCCGTAAACAATAGAGCTGTAGATATTCTTCGTCGTCTTTTCAAGTCCGTCTTCTATAAACGGCGAGGCGTTCAAAGTCGCTATATAACATCCCGGTCTAAGGAATCTCTCCGGTTCCTTCTTGAGACGTTCCATATTTCCAATCCAATCTTCCGAGGCAAATATTCCGCGTAAACCGCTAATCTCGGAATGGATAACGAGTTGGCTCTTCGGCCCATCCGCTTTGATGACGTAGTTGCGCCCCAAAGCCTGATCCGTCAACTGCCATTCACGACCGGAATCTTGAACCGTAACGTTTACGTCATCCGAAAGCAATGCACCGTGCATTATCATTTCATCCTTCAATATCACTGGGAGGTTGCCTTTGTCTAGCTCCGCATTTACGGCTGGATCCCAAAGTTGTAGCTCGAACAACTCGCCGCCCTGAGCGACGTTGTGCAGTTGCATGTCCTCTTGTAGGTCAAGTTTTGCTTCCGCTCCGGCAGAGATGCCCCTTCCTAAGTATATTGAGCCGTCAGTGTCCGCCAGCCAAATCCGGTCAATGTCGGCGCCGAGACCGTTGACAATGCTCAAGTGCGTTCCCTCCCCTCTTCGAATCGTGATGCGCTCCCGCCGCAGTTCGGTCTTCCGCAGTTTGAAGTGGGATGGAACACGTGCGGTTACCCAGCCGCGTGTCAGGTGTTGGTCGTGCGTCCAGTCAACGGATCGGGGGACAGATGAGGCGCCGAAGACTTGAGGTGTCAGTTCAGTCTCGTAACCAAAGTGCAAGCCATCGCCGGGAGTCAAAGCCGAATAAAAAGCGGTCCAGCCTATGCTCGTGGCGCGGTTAGTCCTCTGATCGAGAATAGTCACCCCCTGGGTCCGAATATACCGATTCCACCCTTCGGCAAACGTCGCGTAGAGGAACACCGCGAGACAGGTGACAAGTGAGATAGCAGGGATGGTCCACAGCATCCAAATGCGGCGCCTTTTGCGCGAGAGCACGATTAGATTTACCGGACCAATCACAATCGCAAATACGAGCATCAACAGGAACAACCCCCTTACGGGAACGCCGAAATCGCTCACTACGGGAAAGCGGTTGTTGGCTTCGGCGACGGAGAATTGGGTTTGCCATGGAGTTGTGGTTTTCACCCATGAATATACAATCTGCCGCCATTGTGTCTGATTCAAACCGCTTGCATCTTTATTCGCGCTAACGATGCATTCGCCGAATCCAACATGGGTATTGGCGATCCCGGTCGACTTGCCGGGAATCTCAAGTCTTGACGTCCAATCGTCCGGAAGTTTGTCCCCTCCCAACACAAGCAGCGCACCGCCGCACTCCACGTATTGCCGCAGTGCGGATTGCACATCCGACGGCATCTGTTGGATATCCTCATTAGTGACAACGACACCGTCGTAGCGAGAAAAACCGAGCCAATTTGTACTCCACGCCGACACGGGAAACCCTAAATCAATGAGGTCGTAGGAGGCTGGACCGGATGAGCTTGAAATGTGTCTACTAGTAACGCGGATTCCGCCAGGCGGACTGGAAAAACTGTACCCGCTTCGAGGAGGAATAGCGTTTACTAGCGGTCCAGCATGCGTGTGTAACGCCGAGGTGTCCACGTTCCGACTTACTAACACCTGCAATGCCATAGGGAATGCGCTGAATCCCATAGATCCTGACGTCCAATGGCCTCCAAACGAGTGTGATGCTCCATGTCCGTGGGTTCCACCTGGTAACGAAACCCCTTCTTTTTGGCGTCGTCCGTCAATGGCTATTGCCAAATCACTTCCGTGCAAGGGTATGGGAGGCTGGAGTAGAGAAACGTGAGCGGTGGAGCCTGGGCCAACTGCCATAGATCGGGTGATCTCGCGGATACGATCCGAAGAAATGCTGTAATTGTCGTTAGGAAAGATTAAGGTGACGACGTGCATCTTTTCCCGCGAGTGATTGGACACGGAAACCTTGAATTCCGCATATCCATGGTTGGTCTTACCACTCGGACTGATTCCGGGAGTGATTGTAATGTCGCCAATTCGCGTCGCGGTGTAGCCGTTGGTGGAGGCGCAGCCTAGCGTGATGGCAATAAGAGTGATGATAAACTGGATTCGGGTGGAACCCATTCTTGCCTCCAAACCGCGATGTGCGTTCGAAAATCCGGTTGAATCGGTGACGGGTGTACAGGAATAAACGGAGTTTTGTAAGATCAAGTCCAAATCTGCAAATGCGTGGTCAGATTGAGTAAACGGTAGTTAACGCAAGTTGCTACCTATAAGAGAGAAACCGAGTTTTTGGTTCACGTTTGCTAAATTATGGGTAAATTGATCTCATTTTCGTCAATCTCATGCTTCTACGTGGGAAAAAACTCGGTTTCTGCGCTCTGTCGGACAGAGGTGGCAACTTAGGTTAGTTGTGAATCCAAAAGGGAGATTTGGGATACGTATTCTATGACGTACAGGTCACGGCGTTGGATTAATTTCTACGTCCTCTGGCAGATTTAGTTCCGCCTCGTCGAGAGCCGTAAGAAGGCCGTTGACGACAGAGAACGTATCGACCCCGTCAAATCGAGCTTGGTAATTGAGAATTACACGATGGTTCAACACGCATGCCGCGACTACGTTCACATCCTCGAAGCCGACCGTCGGGCGCCCGGAAAGTAACGCCGATGCGCGCGATGCCTCCGCCATCGCTATTGCTGCTCGCGGCGAGGCGCCGTATGTGACATAGTTCTTGACATCCTCGGTAGCTTCCGGTGCATTCGGATGCGTGGACGCTGCCAAGCGAGAAATGTAGCGCGACACCGGATTGGGTAGATAAATCCTGTCCATCACATCGAACAAATAACCGAGTTGCTCCGCTCCGATGGACCATGTCGGCGTAGGCGGTTCACCGCGGCGGCGGGTTGAGATGATGTCGTCAAGCACATCAACGTCGGCATTGGGGACAATTAGCTTGAATAGAAATCGGTCTAACTGTGCCTCCGGTAGCGGATATGTCCCCTCCAATTCGATCGGATTTTGGGAAGCGAGTACAAAAAATGGGTTGGGTAGGGCGCGGGTATTTCCGAGGAGGGTCACGGAGCGTTCCTGCATGGCTTCAAGTAGCGCGGATTGTGTCTTCGGGGAAGCACGGTTAATTTCATCCGCTAACAAAATGTTGGTAAACACCGGTCCCGGTTGGAAAGTCATCTCGCGTTCCCCCTCCGGTGTTTGCTGAAGGATATGGGTTCCCACGATGTCGCCGGGCATCAGGTCTGGGGTAAACTGTACTCGGTTGAAGTCGAGACTAAGAAGCTGCCCGAGCGCTTTCACAAGCGCGGTTTTTCCGACGCCCGGCACACCTTCCAGCAGGATGTGTCCCTGACTCAGTATTCCAGCGAGCACCATGCGGTGTAACTCGGATCTTCCGATTAGGATTCGATCCAGTTCCGCATGTACCTTCGACGTGAGTTCAAGCGCGGGTTGAAGTTCATCAGGTTGTAGAAGAGTCGCATGTGATTCCGTTTTTGCCATGATAGACCAGTTGGGATCGGAATGAACTTGGCTACGCAAACCAAATCCGGGTTATTAAATCTTCGGTTGTGGCGGAAGAAGCGGCGGTTGACAGTAGTTGGAGGCAGCAATTTTGAAACATATTCCCATTTCGGCATTGCACGACTGTAAGGTGAGAATAGCCAGGCATTATGCTCTTCAGATCCTCTTTAAGAGCCTGTTTGAAAAGTACGAATTGTAAGGTGCGTACTGCGCACGCTACAGAATTGTGCGAGAAAGAAACCGAGTTTTCGGGAAAAACTCGGTTTCGTCATTCTGTTTCCATCCAGAAATCAAGTTTTCAAGAAAAAACTTGATTTCGGTGCTTTCGCGACGCATGATTCAACTCGAAATGACTTTTCAAACAGGTTCTAAGCCCGGAGATACCCTCTCAAATTGATTCTCCGTCGTGCATAATCTAGCAGATGTATGAAATCCGGATTTGCCCAGTCGTCAGACTGATCCGCGTCCCTAAACGGGCAGAATGCATTCGGGCACGTCGTTCTTTGGACGGTTTACCAAGCGCGAGACGGCAAAAGTCTCCATCTCCTCTCCGGCATATGGCATAAGAAGGTGATTCAGTGTATCCGGAGCACACTCGACCGGATCCAGCCACACGTCATAAGCTTCTTGGTCCAGGATAACCGGCATCCTGTGGTGGATTGACTCTAACGTTTCGTTCGCAGGACAGGTAATGATAGAACACGACAGCACCGGTTCGACCTCGCCCTGTGGCCGCCAAGCTTCCCACAGCCCGGCAAATGCAAAAGGCTGCTTCGACGCCATTCGGATGTAATATGGAGTTTTGGCACTTTCACCCGGCTCTTTTCGCCACTCGTAATAACCATCGGCAAGAACGAGGCAGCGGCGGCGTCTGTAAGGATTTCGGAAGGACGGTTTTTCAGCGAGTGTCTCCGCCCGCGCATTTATCATACGGTTGCCGATCTTTGGGTCTTTTGCCCACGATGGAATAAGCCCCCAACGGAAGAATTCAATTCTTCCAGTGCCGTTGTTCGGAACAACGGCGACCTGCTGTGTTGGCGCAATGTTGTAACGCGGCGTGAAGGCGTCGGAGATCTCGTATTCGAGGAGGAATCTTATAAAGTTCATTGGGTCGGTCGCCAAAGTGAATCTGCCGCACATGATTGGCTCCTTATTGCATAACGCTGCCGGGTTAGAAAAATGAACGCAAATGATAACGCAGTGTCTTGAAAACGATGGATTGCGATACCATGCCAGTTTATTGCACTTGTAGACACTACGGAAATGCCGCTCGTCTGCAGCAGTGAGTTGATCGCAGGATTGCCATACAAGCCCGTGCTCAGGAATTAGCTCCGGTAGTGATCTCGTCGCGGAGGAGACGCCGCATGATTTTATTGGATGCCGTCCGCGGCAATGAATCGCGAATTACTACATCGTGAATCCTGAATAGAGGGTTGAGTTGCTCGCGGATCGCTGATCTGAAAGCAGTTCTTAATGCCGTTTTATCCGAGTTCACCTCAAGCAACAGGACAGCGTGAATCACCAACTGGCTGGGTCCTCCATCTTTGGGAGATATAGCCACGGCTGCGGTTTCACGGACACCGCTTACGGTATTGAGAACCTGTTCGATCTCCGCCGAACTGACTTTAATCCCGCCCAAGTTCATCGTGTCATCCACACGTCCATGTGCCCGGAAAAAGCCTCCCGCGAGCCGTTCAATCTGATCGCCGTGGCGCCGAAGAGGCGCTGTATCGGGCAGAGAGGGAGTATCGTCAAAGTAAACTCTGTGATGGTCGCTCTTCAACAATTCTGTAGAAAGCCCCATGGATGGCGGGACGAGGAAAACTTCGCCGTTGTCCGTGGGTTCTCCCTCCACGTCGAGTATAACAAGGTCTGAGCCTAGGGCGGGTGTCGTGAAGGTTGCCGGTGCGGCGGGTTGGATAATTGTACCTGTTATAAAGCCGCCTCCGATTTCCGTACCGCCGCAATACTCGATGATCGGTTTGTATTCAGCCAGCGACATCAGAAATAGCATATCTTCCCGGTTTGAACATTCCCCGGTAGAACTGAAGGCTTTGATCCTGCTCCAGTCAAGCCCTTTCATGCAAGTGGTGTTCTTCCACGCTCTGACCAAACTCGGAACAACCCCGAGCATCGTAACACCTGCATCTTGCACGAACTGGCCAAATTCCCGTTCCGTTGGCAAGCCATCATATAGAGCCATCGTCCCCTTGTTGATTAAGCTTGCGTAAATCAGCCAAGGTCCCATCATCCATCCGAGATTGGTGGGCCAAGCCAATACATCTCCCGGCTTAATATCGTGATGTAAGTAGGCATCAATCGCACACTTGATTGGCGTTACATGCGTCCACGGTATGGCTTTGGGCGTTCCGGTGGTTCCCGAGGAGAAAAGGATATTCGTGTGACCGTGCGGGTGACAAGCGACCGATTTAAATTCATCGCTGTCATTCAGAAACTGCGCCCACGCCGCGTCGCCGGACCGCATCTTGAGAGGCAATGTCTCTTCCCAGTCAGAGGAAAGAATGATCGCTTTCGGCGCGCCGGATGCGATCACTTTTTCGTATAGCGGCAACCGTTTTCCGCCGCGGAAGATGTAATCTTGGGTAAAAATTGCTTTTGTGTCCGCAATTTTGAGCCGGGTTTCTACCTCGTGCGGTGCGAAGCTATCGGCAACCGAAACTACTGTACATCCGGCTTTGATAATTCCCACATAGATGGCAACCGATTCCGGCGTCATCGGCATGTCAACCGCAATCGCATCGCCTGCAACGAATCCCGCGTCCACCAAGGAATTGGCGACTCGATTCGACAAGGAGTCGAGTTCGCCATAGGTCAATCTTGAAATGGACGTCTTCTCCGATTTTGAGACTATTGCAGGTCTATTCTTCGGCGCGCTGAAGCAACTGTCCACGATATTCAATTCGGCTCCATCGAGCCATTGGGGAAATTCTGGGCCACGGGACAACCCCACAATCGACTCATAGTGCTTGTCGAAACGAATATTCAGCCGATTTACCATCAACTCGAAAAAACTAGTGCGATTTTGGACCGACCATGCGTGGAAATCTAGGTAAGACCCGATGCCCAGTTCCTCCATTAATCCGGTAATATTTGCCCGCTGAACTTGCTCGTCAGATGGGAACCAGGCTGGGGCGGGTCCATCATGCGATGTGTTCCAGTCGGAGAAGGAGCACTCATGCAATAGCTTGTGTAGGGCAAATGGGTGAGAAGGCTTCAATACCTCATGGATGATTCGCCGCCAGCATTCAGACGGGGACAGCGATTCGAGTAGAGGATTTGCCTGCTCCAGTATCTTGGATGCACCTGACGTGTCTAATCCACATTCGATTAGTTTTTCAAGGTTTAGTTGCGCTGCCATGGAATAGCCTTCGGTCTTGTTGGTTTATCGATCTTATTGGGTCCGAGAAGATTATACCAAATGTAGAAGTTTTCCGTCATTTAACGCGCGGTCCAGCCGAGGTCAATCGCCCAATCGGCGCCGGTTATAACGCCCGCTTCTTCGGAGCAGAGGTAAACGACGAGCGAAGCAATCTCCTCCGGCCGAATGAGCCGTTTGATAGCTGCCGGCGCCAGCATTACCTGCTCCAACACCTCATCGTGTGTGAGTTGGTGTGTCCGCGCCTGATCGGCAATCTGTTCCTCGACCAACGGTGTCTTCACATAACCAGGGCAGATTGCATTCACGGTGATGCCGTGTGCTCCACCTTCCAAAGCTGCTGAACGGGTGAAACCGATAAGACCATGTTTTGCGGTAACGTAAGCGCTCTTGAAAGGGGACGCCACGCGCCCGTGAATTGAAGAAATGTTGACAATACGGCCCCAACCGTTCGCTTTCATCATCTGCCAGACAAATTGGGTCAGTAGGAAGGGCGCGGTAAGCATAACGGCGATAATTCTGTCCCAAATCTCGTGCGGAAAGGTCTCAATGGGTTCAACATGTTGAAGGCCCGCGTTGTTAACCAAGATGTCGACTCTCGCGAACCTATCCAAGGTTTCGGCGACAAGACGCTCGCAGTCTTCGCGTTGCGAGAGATCGGCGTAGATGAATCGCGCATCCATCTCATCGGCAGCAGCTTGACCGCCCGCTCTGTCGATGTCAGCCACAACTACTCTGTCGCCTCTTAGAGCCAGTGCCTCCGCAATTGCGCGCCCAATTCCGCTCGCTGCTCCGGTGACAATCGCAACACTCTGATTCATGCTTAACCACCCTGGCATCTGTTCTCACGCCGTTTCATAAATCTTAACCTATTAAGGTGTGTTATTCAACATTCAAATTCTGTAGATGGCGGGGCATCGCGGATTCGTTGTTAAGAGACGAAATCGGTAAGCGCAGCGTCTGTGGCTAGAAGAATTAATAATAGCTGGAGAGTAGGGGACGCAGATCTGCGTCCCCTACAGTTTAAGGAACGTAAGCTCTAAAGTGCCGTACATGTGTGAAGATTACCTAGAATCCTCGGTGATTGCTCTGTACAGTGGAGACAAATGAATTGACATCGTATGATTGGCTTGTTAAAATTTAGTGGTTTGTACCACGGGGTAATCCACTTCCAAGTGATTCATTGCAGTCGAAAAAAAGAGAAACTGATGAAACCACGCACTAGAGCACGAGAATGTGCACTGCGTATGTTATACCAAGCCGAGATAACTCGTGATTCGATTGGCTATGTTCAGAAGCTTTTCTGGCAATCGGAAAACGCGCCCGAATATGTGCGAGAATTCGCCAATCCTCTTGTCGAGGGCACGTTTGAGCATCGGGAGACGATCGACTCGGCAATACGGTCTACTTCCGACAACTGGACACTGGAACGGATGCCGATTGTGGATCTCTGTATTTTGCGTAGCGCCGCGTATGAACTGCTTTATCTCGTCGACATACCTCCCGCAGTCTCGATCAACGAAGCGGTCGAACTTGCCAAGACCTATAGTACCGACGACTCTCCGAAATTTGTAAATGGCGTTTTGGATCGAATCAAAGAGATAGCCACGACGATGACCGAAATGGAACACCTGCGAACTTGTGGAGGCAATAGTTGACGCACTTTCGACGCTTCCTGACTGGTGTTCTGGTTCTGGTGATACCTTCAGTTTTACCCGCACATCAGGAAATCAAATTCATTCAGGAGTTTGGGGGAAAAGGGGAACAGGGCGGACATTTTGCCCAGCATGTGTATGTCGCTTTCGATCAAGAGGGAGGAATCTACATTACCGACACTGACAATTTTAGGATTCAAAAACTCAACCCCGATGGGCGACTTCAGTTCGAGATCAAGACAAACGCGGAACAGTTTACACTGATCAACCCAACGGACATCGCTGTCGGTAGAGATGGCTCCATCTACGTGATGGACTGGATCCTCATTCCGATAGAGGGAGCCGCAGACCCGAAAATCTTCAACTACGGTCCCTGTGTTCACCGATTTGATGCGGAAGGCAAGTTTGTTGCCAGTTTTCCTCTTCGAAATCTCGCGCGGCAGATGGTGCCGCTTGAGTCCGCCGTGCCGGGGCTTGACGCTGAGGGGAATTACGCGCTCATCATCCCTCAAGGAGACGTTAAGCGCTCATTTCTGTTGACAGTCGATCGAGCAGGGGGCATTTATGTTTTAGATAACGGAGTGATCCACAAACTCGACACGAACGGTAGTACCATAACCACCTACCCGGTGTCGCAACCCCAAGCGGGACAAGTGATTAAGGCGACGGATATGACGACGGACGGGGAGGGGAATCTCTACCTCGTCGACAAAACCGCGCATCGTGTCTTGAAGTATGATTCCGGTGGAAAATTCCTAACGGCGTTTGGTCAATACGGTGATCGTGCTGGACAGCTAGTCTTACCATTCCTCGTTTTTGCCCGAGACGACGGATCAATTTTGGTCGCGGATAGCGCCAAATACAAACTCGACTACAAGTCCGATTTACCGCGGCGACAGCACGATCCGTTTCAATTCGGGCGATTACCGTACCGCGTATTTCGGACTCGAATCCGCAGAGTTCAGCGATTTACCGCGGACGGTGAATACAAAGAAAAAACTCTCATTCGCTTCGGCAGAGAAAACGAACTGCACACTCACCTGAAACTGAAAGCGATTGATTACAGTGGGAACCTTTACTTCCTCGACACGGAGAGCCTAGTATTCAGCAAGTTTTCTCCTATAGGCGAATTCGTTCCCTCCGCTTTCGACGTGGAAGCCAAACTAGGTTACACATTCGAGATTCATGATGCGGAGATTGACAATCAGGACGATCTTGACGACGATCTTTATAGCGGCGCCGACTTCGACCAGCGTCTCGTGCTGAATGAGGCAAACACCAAACTCACGTGCTCCTACCTTTTGAATGAAGATCTCCGCTGTTCCATCTCCAATACCTTGAGTCTCCTGTGGATGTCAGACACGAATTTCTACCGTGCGCGCGAGTTTGAGGATTTCCGCGGGAGTTTCAACCAAGATGACGAATCAACGCAGACCTATTGGGATGATCGAATCGAGCTTGACTTGGTTGTAACGCGTGATCATCGCCCGCGCCATTACCGGGAAGCGAAAGGATTTCTTTACCTGAATGTGATACGCAACGATTACGTCAACGCCGCGCTCAGCTCAGCCAATAATAGGCGCTTCGATTTTCGAGCTCGGATTTCGGACTGGGGGGGCGGAATTTATTACGATCTGAGCCGAGCATTTCGGCTTCAATTTGAGATAAACCATTTCTTTGGCTATAACACCTATACTTATGTTGATGAGACAAACATTCTGTATTCAACCGGGTTCGTGGAAAGTGATTTTACATTGGCACTCTTGACACTTGATGGCAGGTTTTGAAGCCCTCATCGGAAGGAGAATCTCATGAGGCAATTCGTCGCAGATTTTGAAGCCTATATACCCGCGGAGTTTAACGAGGAGACCTATGGCAAAGCCGGTGTTCTCGCCACGATGGATGAAGCGGGCATTGGCACCAGTGTGGTATTCATCGGCGGCGTGCCGGCTGATCCGCGGGAAGAGAACGCGGAAATGCTGCGGGAGGTCAAAGGAGAGTCGCGGATTCTCCCGGGCGCGCTCATCAATCCTACGATGGGGCCCCTTGCCACGGACGACCTGAAACGCTGTGCCGATAAGGGGGCGCGGACCGTGAAGCTGATGGCTGCGTCTCACCGCTATCGCCTTGATGCCGCATGCGTTGATCCGGTAATGGAACTCGCAAATACGCTCGGGATGCCGGCGACGATTCATTCGGGGTCTCCCATGAGCGGGTGCTCGCCGGAATTCATCGGGACTCTCGCAGCTCGCCATCCGAATGTGACAATTATTATGGATCATATGGGCTATCGCGAATGGATTGGGGACGCCGTGCAGGCGGCGGTGGAAAACCCGCAGATTTATCTTGGCACCACGCTTATCGCAGCGGCGGAGCCGATTTCGATCAAGGGTGTGGCGCGGGGCGGACAGGTCGGTGCGGATCGCATCGTGTTTGGATCAAACGCTCCGTCCGGCGTGGCTACGCACGGCGTCAACGGCATCCGAAATATCGGTTTTACCGACGAAGAGGAAGCGCTTATCTTGGGAGAGAATTTCAAACGGATATATGGCCTCTGAAACCCGCCGACTGAAGCAGTTACGGGGCAAACCGCTCAAGGATTATTTGAAGCAGGTCGAGCATCCCGGTACCGATCTTGTCATCCTGCTGCAGGATGTGGAAGATCCCGTAAATGTTGGCGCCGCCTTCCGAATTGCGGATGCCTGCGATGCGCGTGAACTGGCATTGACGGGTACGACTCCGGCTCCGCCCCATCCGTCGATCGCTGGCATCGGGCGCGGAACGCATCGGCGCGTGAATTGGAGCCAATCGGATTCCGCACCGGAGGCGATTCAGGGTTTCAAGGAACGCGGATATACAAGCTGCGCCATAGAGATTGCCTCGAACTCTGCCCCTTATTACGAGGTTAAATATCCGGAAAAAGTCTGCCTAGTATTGGGGAATGAGTATTACGGAGTGGCAAAGCGAACTATTTCCGTGTGCGATATGGCGATTTATATCCCGATGTACGGGAAGGTGATGTCGTTGAATGTGCATGTTGCGCTCGGGATTGCGGCGTACCATATTATTCATAGTGATCGGATTCGGGGAGGACATTGCCATTCTCCGGCGGAGTGATCTCACTGCGCAGGTTTCCATGACAGATTTTGTGCTTGACAAAAACAGAGAGAGATAGAATTATATAATCCGTTCGCGGCCATACTAACCGCGTTGATTCGTACCACGGACTCAGATGTATGAGTTGGTACCCTGAAAGTCTAAAAGGAGGTTACATTTTGAAAACGAGCTACTTGCGCTATTTAAGCCTAGTATCTATTGTCTTATTTTTGATATTTTCCCCGTCGGTGTTTGCCGATGGCGGAAAAATCAGCGGTGTTTACTTCGGTGATTATTACTACATCGCCGCGCATCACAATGAGGATCTAGAATCGCGCAACGGATTCTGGACACGCCGCGTCTACCTGACGTACGATCAGAAACTGAACGAGACGTTTTCGTCGCGAGTGCGTTTCGAAGTGAATAGTCCGGACGGCTTGGCCGGTACCGGCGGCAAAAACATCCCGTATGTGAAGGATGCCTATTTGAAAATCTCGCCGAAAGGCTCATCGCACAGCATCTATCTCGGACGGTCCATTACACCAACGTTTTCGGTGGTGCCTAAATTATGGGGTTATCGAGCGGTTGAAAAGTCCATGCTTCTCATGCAAAAGTATGGCAGTACGCGGGACTTGGGGGTTGCGGTGAAGGGCAAAGTGCCCGGAGTCGACATGCTGAGTTATCACGCCATGGTTGGCAACGGCGCAGGCACGAGTGCGGAAACCGACAAATACAAAAGAGGGTACTTGTCAGCAACACTTAAACCCTCTCGAGCCGTTGTTGTTCAGGGGTATGTTGACTTTGAGGCACGGGAACCTGGCATGAATCGCATGACCCTAATGGGATTTGTGGGATATCAAATGGACAACTATCGGGCGGGAGTGCAGTTCGGTAACCAGATCCGAGGCCAGGGAGAAGGTGTGGACGATGTGTCGATTCAAGGGGTGTCGGTCTTTGGGGCTGCCGCTGTCAAGCCCGAGAAGATCTGGGTGTTCGGACGCGTCGACAAGATGTTGAGTGTAAACCCGGGCGCGCCAAAAATCGCGTATACGCCGATGAGCGCCGACGCAAAGTCGAATACGATTATTGCGGGACTCGACTACCGGCCGGTGAAGAACGTGCACATCATACCGAATGTGTTGATGTCCTTCTACGATTCACCCGAAGTGGGTGAGAAACCGGGTGCGGATCTGATGGCGCGGGTGACGCTCTACTATAAGTTTTAATGGCTGACATTCTTGCGGAGAATGCATAGTGCTACTTGCAAGATTTTAGACATGTACCTTCGTTTTTAATTGAAAATAGTCAATAATTGTGCTACGAAGGCATTATCCTAAGGTTATTCACACGAAAAATAAGGAGAATTAGATTGAAATTTGCGTTCAAAGAGGTATCGAAGTTTGTTCTGACTGCATTGGTTGCCGCGCTGTGTGTGTCCCCTTCGTGGAGTAATGAGCTGGTTTTCACGGCTATACCGGACCAGGACACGTCACGGCTAGAGCAGCGTTTCGGCAAAATAGCGGATTACTTGTCGCAAGAGTTGGATGTTAAGGTAAGATATATACCGGTTAAGTCGTACAGTGCATCGGTGCAGGCGTTCAAGAACAACGAAGTACAACTCGCTTGGTTTGGGGGTCTTTCGGGAGTTCAAGCGCGGCTCGGGGTGCCGGGATCGGTGGCAATTGCTCAAGGGGTAGAGGATCCCTATTTCATTTCATATTTCATCGCGAATACGAGCACAGGATTGGCGTTTTCCGAAAAATTCCCGAAGAATATCGCCGACAAAACCTTTACTTTCGGTTCGAAGGGGTCTACCTCGGGGCGCCTCATGCCGGAGTTTTTTGTCCGAGAGGCATTTGAAAAGACGCCGGATGATATCTTCAAACGGGTCGGTTTCAGCGGGGACCATTCCAAGACATTGGCTTTGGTACAGTCGGGCAGTTATGAGGTTGGCGCCATGAATTACAAGGTCTGGCGCAAAGAGGTGGAGGCTGGCAAGGTGGACCCAACGAAGGTTCAGGTCATCTGGCGCACGCCGCCGTACCCGGATTACAACTGGACAATTCGCGGAGATGTGGACAAGACGTTCGGCGACGGGTTCACCAAGAAGGTGCAGCAGGCAATTACCGACATTGATGATCCGGCTATACTCGACGCTTTCCCGAGGGCGAGTTTTATTCCTGCCGAAAATTCTCTGTACCAACCTATTTTGGATACCGCGATTGAGGTTGGAATTATTCGCAAATAGCAAGTCGTCGCGGGACGTGGAATATCCCCGTCCGCAAGGATAAGATCAATCAACGCGCCGAACGCGGGCTTTCACCTTCGAAAAAACTACGACGGTATGTTCAACTTCGCTGTTCTATTATAGTCAATTCCATTCATGTTTTCACGCATTCCGGTAGGTGCGGTTAGGAAACCGAACCTACTGCAGTGTATAAATAATATTGGTTTTACTATAAATACTCGTCGCGTTCTTCACACCGTTTTTTACATGCCATGGAGCAATCCGCTGAACCCGCACTTTTCGCTCTGGAGGAGGAAAGTGTTGCCTACGAGAATAACGTCGCCTTGAAAAGTGTTTCCCTGCGCATTCACCGCGGGGAAAAAGTCGCTCTGATTGGTCCCAGCGGGGCGGGGAAAACCACGCTGCTCCGCACATTGTACGAAAGAGTTGCGGGCAAATCATCATTCGTACATCAACATTACGCGCTCGTACCGCAACTCACCGCCTTCCACAACGTCTTCATCGGACGCCTCGACCAACATTCCACAACCTTTAACCTCCTAAACCTGATTAAACCCCAAGAAAAGATTCTGACTGAGATTATCCCGATTCTGTCCAAACTCGGGATGGAGGAAAAGACTTTTGAGCGGGTAGGCGCGTTGTCGGGCGGCCAGCAGCAACGGGTGGCTGTCGCGCGCGCGATGTACCGCGGCGAGGATATCCTGTTGGCAGACGAACCCATCTCCTCGGTTGACCCGCACCAGGCTACGACGGTGATGGAGTTGATTATGGGGAGCGCGGAAACCATCGTGTTGTCCTTGCACGCTGTCGACTTTGCGCTAAAGTTCGCCAAGCGGATTATCGGGCTGCGCGACGGTGAGGTTCAGTTTGATTTGCCGACTGAAATGGTTTCCCCTACTATGCTTAGCGAGTTGTACGAGAGTGAGTCGGTCGGGATTAATCTGTTGTAGTGTAAAGCAAGAAGAGACGTGGATTGACGAGATTGCGCGGGCGCACATGGCAGGATCTGTAAGCAACGAGATGCAAATGGCTGGTGGGCAATGCCCACACTACAATAGATACAAAATTGTGCAAGATAGAAACTGAGTTTTCAAGAAAAAACTCAGTTTCGTCGTATGTATGAAAATAGGAGTTATTTACTGTTTGACGAATGCACCTCCGGATTATCGACACTTGTATTTTAATTCTCATTTCCATGTGCACGGTGGCAGGGTGCACGAATCAAAGACAAGAACGAGCGCAGACGGAGAGTGAACCGAACCGCGTTGCAGAGTTAATGGTTTTTGCCGCGACAAGCTTGTCGGATGCAATTGCGGACATCTCCAAATCGTTTGAATCCAGGCGAGGTGTGAAGGTTTACGCGAATTTCGCCGGCTCGCAGACGTTGCAGGTTCAGATTGAACGAGGGGCTCCGGCAGATCTGTTCATCTCCGCTAGCCCGATACAGATGGATGCGTTGGAGGAGAAGGGCGCCATCCATGAATCCAGTCGCCGCAATGTACTGAGGAATAGCTTGGTACTGGTTGCTCCGATTCGGTTCTCTCACCAAATCGAGAATCTGGAAGAACTCACGACCTCGCGTGTCCGGCGAATTGCCATCGCTGAACCGAATTCCGTTCCCGCGGGCATATACGGTGCGGAAGCCCTCGATCGCTTAGGAATCTGGTCGGGAGTTGAGCCGAAGCTGATTCCGGGAGCAGATGTTCGATCTGTTCTGGCGTACACGGAGGCAGGGGAGGTCGATTTCGGTATCGTATACAAGACAGATGCGTCGCTTAGCGAGAAGGTCAGAATAGTCTATGAATTTCCCGCCTCAAGCCACAGCCCGATTCTATATCCAGCCGCAGTTGTTCGGGGTACCAAGCGAGAACAAATCGCGCACTCATTCCTTCGATACCTTAAAACGCCGGAAGTCAAACTCGTCTTCGAGAAGTACGGATTTTCTGTCGTCAAATGAACCTAACCGATACAGAGATCGTGGCGCTCGTTATATCCATCAAAACTGCTTTATTGAGTTTGCTGTGCGTTCTACCGGTGGGTGTTGGAATTGGGTGGCTGCTTGCGAAAGCATCGTTTCGCGGCAAGTCGTTGCTCAATACCTTTGTGATGCTGCCTCTGGTACTACCCCCTGTCGTGAGCGGTTATCTGCTGCTGATGCTGTTTAGCAAACAGGGACCTATCGGTGTAATCCTCTTTAGCCTGTTAGGACTTGAAATTGTCTTTACATGGTTAGCCGTTGTTTTAGCAATTTCCGTTATCTCGTTTCCTCTGATGGTTCGCAGCATCGTGATCGCTATGGAGGGAATCAACCCTCGACTGGAGGGGGTGGCACGGACGCTCGGAGCCGGACGATTCAAAGTGTTCTTCTCGGTTACGCTTCCGCTGTCCTACCGCGGGATTATCGGAGGCGCGATTCTCGCATTCGCCCGGAGCCTAGGCGAGTTTGGTGCCACCATAATGATAGCCGGTAACATACCCGGAAAGACTCAGACTCTTCCCTTAGCTATTTTCAATTATGTGCAAACAGGTCAAGAATTCAGCGCGTATCGGCTGGTGCTGATATCGACGGTTATAGCTTTTGGCGCGTTATGGTTTGCGGAAAGGCGATTCCTCAAATCGGATTAATCGACTATCTTATTGCAGGGGTAAGGATGCGTACAGTCGTAGAGGTCTTGGTTTTGCAGATTGCCGTAATCACGTTGCACGGATGTATCCCTGGAACGGTCGATCCGGAAGTTAAGCTGCCGGGGCGCATTGTGAATGAGAAAGACGGCGCCGAAATGGTCCTGATTCCCGCCGGAGAGTTTGAAATGGGGAGCCCGAAGAACGATGACAAGCACTGGGAACGACCTATTCACACAGTGTATTTGGATGACTTCTATATGGACGTTCATCCTGTCACAAATGCGCAGTATCGGAAGTTTATCCAAGAGACAGGTTATCCGGCGCCGAAGACAACGCCACCGTTCAGCCATCCGCAGCAACCTGTTGTCTGGGTGACCTGGAGAGACGCTATGGAATATGCGCGATGGGCGGGCAAGACACTTCCATCGGAGGCGCAATGGGAAAAGGCGGCACGAGGCGGACTCAGCGGCAAACCTTACCCCTGGGGCGATCAGGAGCCCAACTCCTCGCTGGCGAGTTACGATTCGATTTATCGAATCACGCTGCCGGTGCGCAGTTTTCCACCAAACGGTTACGGGTTGTACGACATGGCCGGAACGGTGTGGGAGTTGTGCATGGATGAGTGGCAGGAGGATTTTTATTCGCGAAGCCCACGGGAGAATCCGGTGGCGGGCGGGGTGGTGTCACCAACCGCCGACCTTCGATCGATTAAGAGCCTTCGTGTCACGCGCGGCGGATGCTGGCAATTTAGAACTGAGCATGGACTGGAGGTGTTCCATCGCTCCTATAGCCCGATTGACTTCATTGAGGACTTCCAGGGCTTCCGCTGCGTAAAACCGGTATTGCCTAGATAAAAGACATCTCCAATGGCACCGACTCCACGTGCATGCCTAGTTTCCGGGAAACTTAATGCTGAAAACAAGCCTTTTCTTTGTCGCTATTGCGCTTCTTGCATTCCTGTTGGCAGACCTTGAAATATCGACGCTAGATCCGTGGCTGGAATTTGGCAGAATGGCTAAAGGAGCGGTGACTCCCGACTTTCTCGCTGTCTGGGGATTTTGGCATGCCCTTTTGAACACGGTGGTATTTGCACTTTGCGGCATTTGCCTCGCCGTTGTGTTCGGTGTCGCGCTTGCGTTCTTTTTCCGTTTTACTCCCGTTCGGCTGTTCTGCGCTTTTGTCCGCGCCATTCATGAAATCTTCTGGGCATTGATTTTTCAATCCGTGGTTGGCCTCAACTCGGTTTGCGGCGTGCTCGCTATCGCGATACCGTACGCCGGCATCTTTGCAAAGGTATATGCCGAAATTGTTCAGGAGTCAGACCACCGGCCACGAGAGGGAGTACCTACTCGGTCTCGAGGTTTGAGCCGCTTTGTTTATGGCATTCTTCCCGTCATCTATGCCGATACGAAGCACTATACCGGTTACCGTTTCGAATGTGCATTACGATCAAGTGCTATTCTTGGATTCATTGGTCTCCCAACACTCGGATTTTACTTGGAGACGGCTTTTCGCGAAGGGTTGTATTCGGAAGCTGCGGCTTTACTTTATGTCTTTTATTTATTGATTGCATCGCTGAAATATTGGATCAAAGCCCGCCTAATACCGCTCTATGTCATGGCGGCGTTTGTTATACTGCCTTGGGAGGTCTCACTGTCATGGGAGAATGTCCAGCGCTTCTCGTATGAAATTTTGCCGTTTCCAATGCGTCCGGAAGGTGCTGCATCTTGGGATAACGGCGTCGTGTTTGCTTGGAAATCCGTGATTCATTGGCTGCGAGAAATCATCGCGAGGGAAGGTTGGACGGGCATTCGGAACACGGTTGTGTTGACTCAGATTGTATTGGTAGGCACTGGGATATTTACGCTGTTGAGTTTTCCGTTCGCTTGCCGACATTTTACAGGGAAGGTCGCCAGGCGAATTTCGCACTATCTACTCATTGTATTGCGTACAACTCCGGAGTATATTCTGGCATATATACTCGTGCAACTCTGGGGACCATCAATGCTTCCGGCGGTATGGGCGATTTTGTTGCACAACGGCGCAATTCTAGCTTTTCTGACAAGCAATAATGCTGATCTTGTTCCACTACGTATAGACGCACCCCAAAAGCGAATGGAGCGGTACTTTTTTGAAGTCCTTCCACGTGTGTATGGACAATTTCTCGCGTTCCTCTTTTACCGATGGGAAGTGATGATGCGAGAGACAGCTTTACTTGGCATATTGGGAGTATACACGCTTGGCTTCTACATTGATAGTGCGGAAAAGTCGATCCAACTTGATATAATGATTATTCTCATTCTTGTAACCGCCTTGCTCAATATGGGGATAGACAGCGTGTCGCAATTGGTGCGCCGCAGGCTAAAGATTTCGGCTCTTCAGAGTTAAGTGTGGAAAAGGAGTTAGTTATAAGAATGCTGCAATGACTCGGATTCGGAAATGTTCAAAGTTTCGAAATCCAAAAGCCCGGCGCTTGATGAGTTTGATTTTATTGTTGATGCCTTCGACAATGCCACTAGTCGTGCGGTGACAAAAGTAATTGGCAATTCGATGTATCCAGTTTGCCAGCGTCCTACGGAATTGCGGAAACAACCCCGCTTTCTCAGCAATGAGGTTCCACTTCCGTAGGCGCTTAATTGCCTTTTCTTTTGTGGACTTACACTCAAAGATATGTCGCAAACACTCCTTGAGCCGATGAGCTGTCTTGACCAAAGGAGACACTTGATATACGTGCTCAAGCGTCGCTTGCTGCTTATCGGTTAAGTCTTGACGATTCTTTAACAGCGCATAGTGAGCCCCTTTCAGTGCTTGAGGGTGTACTTTCTTTTGCTGATTCTTCAACTGCTTGAGTTCCCGGTTGACCGCCTGCATCACATGAAATCGGTCGGCAGTAATAACCGCGTGGGGCAACAACTCGGCACAGACCGCATCATAGGGACTCCACATGTCGATGGCGACTTCTTGAATCTGTGCACGTTCAAAAGCTGATAGCCGTTCAAGTCGTGCCCTAAGTTTCTCTTGGGTTCGCGATTTGAGCACATCAACGATTTCTTTTGTGTCTAGGTTGCTCAGAATCAAGGCAAAGTTTCCTCTTCCCTTACGCAACGCAATTTCGTCAATACCCAAACGTCGGAGGTCGGCAAAGGGGGTTAGAGGGATACGGCATCCGGCTTCGTGGAGGAAGATGCTTTCAATCTGGTCATAAGTTAGCTGTTCAACCCGACGTACTGCACTGATGTTGTTTTCTCGAACTTGAAGGAATATCCAATGTTGGTAACGACGGGTGTAATCACGTCGCTCGTCGACAAAGCCTAGGGATTCAGAGAATGCGCGGTGACAGTTGTCACAAAAGAATCGGCGTCTGATAAAGCGTAGATAAGTCGGCTTGCCACTGATAGGAAGGTCGCGAATCATGCGACGGTGTCTTTCGTGCAACGTTTTTGAGGTTTTACCACAGTGAGGACATGCTGTTGTCTGAGATGTGGATTCAATGTCCAGTGTGATTTTATCTGTCTCAATCTCGGCAGAAATCACGTAGTAATTAGGAATATCAAGCAGTTGTGTTAAAAGCGCATACATTGGAGCCTCCAGAGTCATATCGCATAGTATTCAAATCAACTTGCACTCATAGAAAAAAACGCATGTACCTATAGCAAGTTTCATTCCCACACTTAACTCTGAAGAACCAAGATTTCTACGAAACTGGTGACATCGGCATGATAGGCGGTATGGAATCCTAGCTAGTTGATTTGACCTGTTCAGAAAGACAGGGGCGCAAGCGTGAAAGAGAAGAGGCTTGACAGTGTTCCGTTCGCGCCATATTCAATAGTTCTTTACCCTAGTCTGTATGGTGCGCATCCGCTTTTCCAAATACGCTGGAACCAAGAGGAAAAACAAAACGGAAATAGTTGGATTTCGTGGTGTTCAACCCAACTTACGGAATGGCAGATCCGAGCAGCTGGGGAATACGCAAAGAAAGGAAGCAAGATATAAATTCCAATGAATCAAGTTCAATCGCTTTACATTCATGTGCCCTTCTGTGCGACGAAGTGCCATTATTGCGCTTTTAATACTTACGCCTTCCATAAGGAGCAGGCACGTCAATATCTCGGTGCATTACGAAGCGAAATGGAACTTTACCGTCTTGATTCCGACGGATTAAGGACGGTCTTCATTGGCGGTGGAACTCCATCGATTCTCTCCGCCGAATCGTTGGAGAGGTTGTTCAAGCATTTGCACGCTGTTTTCGAGGTGAATGGGGCTGCTGAAATCACCGTTGAATGCAATCCGGGAACCGTGGATCGACAGAAACTGGAAGTGATGCGTTCCCGCGGAGTGAATCGACTGAGTTTCGGGGTGCAGGCGATGGACGATGCCACATTGAAGCAACTCGGAAGGATTCATACGGTGGACGAGGTTCTCCGGAGTTATGACCTTGCGCGAGAAGTCGGGTTCGACAATATCAACCTGGATCTGATATTTGGGCTGCCCGATCAGACAGTTGGGGGGTGGAAGGACTGTCTGAAGGAGGTAGTTGCACTTCAGCCTGAACACATTTCTGCTTACAGCCTGATGCTTGAAGAAGGAACTGTTTTTTACGAATCGTGGCGAACAGGAAAGCTCCAAAGGCTTTCGGATGAGATTGAAGCGGAGATGTATCACCTAGCCATCGACACGTTGGTCCGACACGGCTGGAAGCATTATGAGATATCCAGTTTTGCAAAGCCGTCTTGTGTCGCGAATCACAATCTTGCATACTGGGACAATCGGTCATATATTGGATTGGGACCGGGCGCTTGCGGGTATATCAACGGCGTCCGTTACTCGAACATCCGTGGAGTTCAGGACTATGTGAAATCCCTTGAACAGGGTGGAAAACCGATTGCAGATTTCGAGCAACTAACCGGGAGAGATGAGAAGGCAGAAACTATCATCCTCGGTCTACGAAAGCGGGATGGGATTCGAAAGGAAGACTATCGACGACGTTTCGACGAGTCGATTGAGGATGAATTTGGGGATGTTCTCGACAAATGGATAGGCAGGGATCTGTTGGAATGGAAAGGAGAGAATCTTCGGTTAACCCGACGAGGTCTTTTCCTCGCCAATGAGGTCTTCGTAGATTTCCTGTAGATGGATTATGCCGCGAAAAAACAAAGCGCTCAAGATTGGAGATACCGCCCCCCCGTTTTCGTTGCGTTCCGTTCACCAACAGCATGTAGACCTTGAATCATACATTGGCGAAAAGCATATCATTCTGGTGTTCTTCCGGGGAACCTGGTGACCCAATAGCCGCCGCCAGTTGGCGAGTCTAATGGAACACTTGGATGAATATAGCTCCCTCCAAGCAGTAGTTGTCGGTGTTGTTGGTCAGTGGCCCCGGGAAGTTCGCAAATATGCCGATCGGCACAATATCGGATTTCCGCTTTTAATGGACAAAGACCGCAACGTCATCAAGCGTTACGGTGTACACCATCGACTTGGAATTGATGCATACAACATCGCGCGTCCCGCTACCTTCGTGATCGACAAGAACGGGGTTATTCAGTTCGTGTATGTCGGGTCACATCAATTCGATCTCGCCAATCATCAGAGCCTCGTTGATTGTTTGAAATCCCTGCAACAGCTTTCCTGAATGATTAGGGGAAAGTCAATGTTGGTTATCCACTGCGAGTTCGGGTTATCACGAGCTGGAGCTTGCACGTCGAAATACCGGCAAGAATGACATTAAGCGGGAATCTCTACAGTGCTGACTATCCTTGCCCTTAATCTTTCTTCACTTGCTTGATTGTAGCAAGATGGGTAATCGGCGATTTGATGATTGTCGATGTCTCCTTACGGGAAGGCTTCGCATTTTTCTTTTTTGAATTGTATATTGGTGCTGTGATATAATGTTGGCAAGCAAAATTCTTCTGTTTCTGTGCGAGTACGAAATCTGTGGGGAACGGGTGAAAATCCACGATAGCGCAATACCCGAGAACCTTGCAAAGGCGAAACAGATTTGAGGAAATGCCAAGCCTACGGTTGTCATTCGGAAGGGAAAAGAAACTGAAAGAAGCGTATCGCCCAAAGACAGATTTTTGGGCTTTTTTTATTTCCGAAGATTTTCTAAAACCTGTCGGAATTTTGACAGAGATTAAAGGGGAGTAAGCGCATTGCAAAGGAGTTAGCCGTGGCTGACATAGCGGCGTGGACGGCGCAGGATGTGGAGTACATGTGTCGTGCTTTGGCTCTCGCCGCGCGGGCTCGTGGACGGACAAGCCCCAATCCACTCGTTGGCGCAGTCGTTGTGAAGGGAGGCGAGGTCGTCGGCGAGGGTTATCATCAGACAGCGGGAGGAGCCCATGCAGAGGTTCATGCCATCAATCAAGCGGGGATTGCCGCACGCGGCGGAACGCTTTATGTAACGCTTGAACCGTGCGTCCATTACGGACGAACTCCTCCGTGCACGGAAGCGATTATCCGATCGGGGATTGTACAGACTTTTGTTGCTCACGTGGACCCGAATCCCAAGGTTGGCGGCAAAGGAATTCAGGAACTTGAGAAGGCTGGTATCCGCGTCCATCTGGGCTTGTGTGAACCGGAGGCACGGCGCCTAAACGAGATTTTCATAAAATATATTCGGACAGGTCGTCCGTTCGTAATCCTCAAGTCGGCGATGAGCTTAGACGGGAAAATCGCGACATCAACGGGCGAGTCTCAATGGATTTCGTCGGAGGCGTCGCGGTTGCAGGGGCATGAAATCCGGGACACCGTGGACGCCATATTGGTGGGTGTAAATACGGTAATCAACGACGATCCGTCGTTGACGACGCGCCTGCCCAACCGGGACGGAAAAGATCCAGTCCGAATCATCGTTGATTCTGAGTGCCGCACGCCGCTGAAGGCGCGGGTTGTGAATCAAGACGGCGAAGGATACGCCATCATCGCCACTACCGAGCGAGCCCCCAAAGAACGGATTACTCGTCTGGAGGCAACCGGTGCAAAGGTATTGGTGGTTGAGGAAAAAGAAAGCCGTGTCTGTTTGTCTTCACTAATGAGATCACTTGGATGTCGGGGCATCACGAGCGTGCTCATCGAAGGAGGGGCAGAGGTTAACGCCTCGGCGATAGGAGCGGGAATCGTGGACAAAGTCATGTGCTTCATTGCCCCAAAGATAATCGGCGGTACGGATGCCCCCAGTCCCATCGGCGGCGAAGGAATTCTGCGCTTGGCGGAAGCGCACGAGTTGCATGAAACGAGTGTCAAGTTGATTGATGGGGATATTCTTGTTGAAGGTTATTTGGGGAACGGCTTTTAATGAGCTGAACCTACCAGGTTAAGACTCATGTTTACGGGAATTATTGAGGAAATCGGTATCGTCAGTGAGGTAAAGAGATCTTCGCAGGGCGCGGTTTTAACCATAGAAGCCTCGGATGTGCTGGCAGATTGCAAGGTTGGCGACAGCATATCGATTGACGGGGTCTGTCTGACAATGACGCAAGCGGATCATGCAAGGTTTACGGCAGACATCTCCGCCGAGACCTTACGCCGTACAACCTTGGGCGACCGGAGTCGCGGAGATAGAGTCAACCTTGAGCGCTCACTGCAACTCAACTCTCGATTGGGCGGCCACATTGTGTCCGGACACATTGATGATGTTGGTGTTATCAGCAGTTGGCGGGACGAAGGCGATTCGTCAATGATGTGTGTCTCTGCATCTCCCGATGTGATGCGATATGTTGTGTTCAAGGGATCCGTCTGCATTGACGGGATTAGCCTGACAATAGCCAATCGACTTGAGACCGAATTCGAGATTGCACTCATCCCACACACTAAGCGAGTGACAACTATTGGAAAGAAACAAATAGGCGATCGCGTAAATATCGAGGTTGATCTGCTGGGACGCTATGTGGAAAGGTTGCTGGCGCGATAGATCTAGCGACCTTGAAATCGCATGGTTACGCCTGATACAGAGCCTGAAGAGGAAGATGCCATGAAGTTCAATACGATACCCGAAGCCGTTGAAGCCGTCCGAGACGGACAACTGGTCGTAGTGGTGGACGACCCTGGTCGAGAGGACGAAGGCGATCTCATTATGGCGGCTGAAAAGGTGACTCCTGAAGCGATTAACTTCATGGCACGGTACGGACGCGGGCTAATATGCCTGCCAGCGTGCTCAACCCGTTTGTTTGAACTACACCTCGATCCAATGGTGCCGGACAACACCGAACACATGCGAACCGCATTCACCGTTAGCATTGATGCGAAGGAGGTCACAACCGGGATATCCGCCTACGAGCGCGCGTGCACCATTCGCAAATTCGTTGACCCAAACTCGGTATCGGACGACTTTTCCAGACCCGGGCATATTTTTCCACTGCAAGCGATGGAAGGGGGCGTTCTTCGAAGAGCGGGGCATACGGAAGCGGCGGTAGATCTCGCGCGGCTCGCAGGGTTAGCTCCGGCAGGCGTGCTGTGCGAAGTCTTAAACGAAGACGGAACTATGGCGCGCGTCCCGGAGTTGCTGAAGTTTTCCGTGAAACATAACCTGAAAATCATAACGATTGCCGATCTGATCGCGTATCGCCGACAGACCGAAACACTTGTCAAGCGCGTGGCTGAGGCCGAATTTCCGACGGATCACGGTGAATTTAAACTGTATGCTTACGAGAGCACGAATGATGAAAAGACGCACATAGCCCTCGTGAAAGGCGATTTTTCCGACGGCGCACCCGTGCTGGTGCGTGTTCATTCACAGTGTCTAACCGGGGACGTGTTCGGCTCTCTTCGCTGCGATTGCGGCGAGCAGTTGCAGTTGGCGGAGGAGATGATTGAGAAGGAGGGGCGAGGTGTGCTGCTCTACATGCGGCAGGAGGGACGCGGCATGGGGCTGCGGGACAAAATTCGCGCGTACAACTTGCAGGACAGCGAAGGCTTGGATACGGTTGAAGCAAACGAGCGGCTCGGATTCCCTCCGGATCTGAGGGACTACGGCATCGGTGCGCAGATTTTGGTGGACTTGGGTGTTCGCAAAATGCGTCTAATGACAAATAACCCGCAGAAGGTCACAGGTCTCGCGGGGCACGATCTTGAGATTGTGGAGCAGGTGCCCTTGCAGACAGTGCCGCATGAGTTTAACCGGAAATACCTTGCGGTCAAACGATCGAAACTTGGGCATCTGCTGCTGCATCCGGTCCTAGAGCCAGAGGATTCGACCTCCTCTGTTCCAACTGACGAAACCTTGAAGACCTAGTCCGAGAACAACGCGACGAATTTAAGAAAACGATGCCTACCACTTACGAAGGAAACCTCATCGGTACCAATCTCAAAATTGGAATCGTCGTAAGCCGCTTTAACGGCTTTATTACCACCAAACTGCTTGACGGCGCCATGGATTCGCTGATGCGGCACGGTGTGAATCCGGACGATGTCGACGTGTGCTGGACGCCGGGCGCTTTTGAGATTCCGGCAACTGCCAAACGAATCGCCGAAAAAGGGAAATATGACGCGATTGTCTGCATTGGCGCGGTTATACGCGGTGCGACACCGCATTTTGACTACGTCGCCAATGAGAGCGCTAAAGGAATAGCTCAGGTTGGTCTGAATACGGGAGTGCCCGTCATCTACGGCGTGATTACGACGGATACCATTGAACAGGCAATCGAGCGTGCCGGCACAAAATCGGGAAACAAAGGGGCAGAGGCGGCGGTCGCGGCGATTGAAATGGCAAATCTGTATAGGCAGATCGACGAGGTAGACTGAATCGTGAGTCACGACGAGTGATCGGCATCTTCTAGTTGTGATTTTCCTACCGATGCCATTAGGATTAATCAAATAGATTGGCTTACCGAATCCATCCGTCAAGTCATTTTGTATTTCAATGATAGTTTCTTGATGCTCTAGATATAGCTGAGCAGGCCATGCTCATGGCTGCTTGGATGTTATTAAAGTTCGCTGGCTGAGGAGTTATACAGAAAATGAAGCAACTTACAAATCTATTCTTGGTCCTGTTTGCCGTAGTGGTGATACAAGCACAATTTGTGAATGCCGACGAATGGCCCCAATGGCGCGGTGAAAATCGAGAAGGCGTTTGGAACGAAACCGGCATTATTGAAAAATTCGAGGAACCGGAAATCCCGATCCGCTGGCGTGTGCCTATCGGGAGTGGCTACAGCGGGCCAAGCGTTGCTGAGGGTCGTGTCTATGTTACCGATCGGGTTACAAAGCCGGAACAGACCGAGCGTGTTCACTGTTTCGATTGGGAGACGGGTGAATCCATCTGGTCCTATTCCTACGGTTGCATATACAAAATTGACTATACGGCGGGCCCCCGTGCGACTGTGACGGTACAGGATGGGCTCGCTTATGCGTTAGGAGCGATGGGACATCTGCACTGTTTCGATGCCGCCACGGGTGGGATCGTATGGAAAAGAGATCTCAATGCCGAATATAACATCAATATGCCTATCTGGGGCATCGCGAGCGCGCCTATTGTTGAAGGCGACCATCTCATCGTCCAAATCGGGGCTAAACCGAACGCGTGTATCGTTGCATTTGACCGGAAGACCGGCGAGGAAAAATGGAAAGCGTTGGACGATAACGCCTCTTATTCCGCACCGATTGTTATTACGCAAGCGGGTGAACGCGTCCTTGTATGCTGGACGAGCACCAATGTTGTAGCACTTAGTCCACAAACAGGCGCATTACACTGGCTGTATACGTTTGCAGCGGAAGGTGTTATATCTGCTATTGCAACCCCAACTTTCTATCGGAATGAACTGTTCGTTGCGCAGTTCCAGCGCGGCGCTCTCCTCCTGAAGTTGTCACCAGATGCGTTAAAAGTAGAACTCGGTTGGTATCGCACGGGAAAAGATGAACAGAACACCGATGCCATTCATCCTGCCATGTCAACACCCGTTCGAATAGACGATTATATCTACGGTGTGGACAGTTACGGTGAACTCCGCTGTTTAGACGCGGGCAACGGGGATCGGATATGGGAAGACCTCTCCGCTGTACGGAAAGCGCGTTGGAGCACCATCCATTTCGTCAGACATCCGGTCTCGGCAAATAACAGAGTCTGGATGTTTAACGAACACGGTGAGCTTCTTATCACGGAACTCTCACCGGAAGGGCTGAATATTATAAGTCGCGCCAAATTGATCGAACCGACACGCGACCAGCTCAACCGGAGGGGCGGTGTTACCTGGGCGCACCCTGCGTTCGCCTATAAACACGTCTTTGCTCGGAACGATAAAGAACTCGTTTGTGCAAACTTGGCAAAAAACAAACAGTAGAATGCAAATTACGGAGGCAAAATATTGGAAACAATCCGAGGGTCGGAAGCAGACTTACGCCCCGGTGAGCAACTCTACGGCTTTGAGGTAAAAGCCGTTACACCCATCGCAGAAAAACATACTAGTGAATCTACGAAATGAAGCAAAGACCAATGGCTTTCGAGTTTCCATAAACGGTGAGTATCTCACTGACCAGAGCGTATAATGAAAACAACCTTGCGTCACGGCGATTGCTTGTCGTTGCTTCGGCAGCACACCAATATCGAACCCATAGACCTTACATTTCTTGATCCGCCATTCAATCAAGATAAGGAGTATAATGCGTGGAACGAAAACTTGCCCGATGAGGAGTATTGGGGATGGATGCGGGATGTGTGTAAGGAGGTTCACGCGTTAACATCCAATGGTGGCGCAATCTACTTCATGCAACGCGAGAAAACAGTGAATTGGTTCTCCGGTGTTTGCGTGAGTCAGGTTGGACATTTCAGAATCTGATAATTTGGAAAAAGAAGACATCCGCTGTTCCCGCCATGAAGCGTTATGGCAAGCATTACCAAATCATCGCGTTCGGGACGAAAGGAAAAACCCCAAGACTATTCAACCGTCTGAGAATTGACCCGCCACTTCCCTCCGGTTACAAGTATCAACGAGAAAATGGCATGTTTGCGACTGACGTATGGGAGGACATTCGTGAGATGACCTCCGGCTATTTTGCGGGCGACGAGGCTTTATACGATGCGGAAGGCAACCGTGCACACAAACAACAATCGCCTATTCAACTCTTGATACGTATTAGACATCTTTCCAAAATAAGTATCCATTTGGCTTGAATTTACGTTATATCCTTTCAACATCTTCTGTTGTAGAAAGGATATACCCATGAGTCAATTTGAAAAAGCAATAAAGTTGTCAGATGAGCAATTTCTGCGAGCGGTTGGTATTGACAAGGCAGCGTTCAACCTTATTTTGGAGCGTGTGGCTGCTTACCTCGAAAACCTTCGAGAAGAACGACCGATGAAGAAACGCGGAAAGAAATCGGAGGTGGCATTGACCGATCGCCTTCTATTGACATTCACCTATTTGCGTCACTATCCAACCTTTGCCACATTAGGCATGGAGTTTGGTATCAGTGAGTCTTATGCAAATAAACTCTATAATCAGATACTTGATGTGTTGGTTAAGGTGCTTTCGCTGAAGAACCGAAAGCACTTGTTAGAGAGCAATCTGCAAACCATCATCATTGATGTCACCGAGCAACCGATTGAACGTCCAACAAAAGGACAGCGTGTCTACTACAGCGGTAAAAAAAACGGCACACCATAAAAGTTCAATTGATTGCATGTTTGGCGATGTTAGAACTATTATCGGTTGTTTGCCGCAAGGGGAGTGTACACGATTTTAGAATCCTGAAGGAAAGCCGTGTAGCGATTTCTTCTGAAACTGAGAAGTTGGCTGACAGTGGTTATCAGGGCATATCCAAGCTGTATGCCAACAGTTCGACACCTATTAAGAAATGTCGGAGTGCGCCCTTGACTCCAGAGGCGAAGCAATTCAACCGGCAGTTGGCAACACAAAGAGTTGGCATTGAGAATGTCGTCAGACGGTGTAAGATTTTTCGCATTACCAAAGACATCTATCGAGGCAAACATCGCAATTATGGGAAAACGTGGAATGTGATTGCTGCCATTGTGAACCTGAGATATTGCTCGACAAGTTGCCAGACGGTGTAGTTATTCTAATCTCCAAGATTACTGTAACTACATGGATCCATTTTGGAAAGATGTCTTATACACGCCCTCAGGGTTATACATATCATCAAGGAGCTATGGAGAACAGCGCGTTATGGCAAACACAGTTTCGTTACCGGCAGATTTTACTGACTATTTAACGATCGGAAACGCATCCCTCAAATTTGAAGAGGCTGCCAACGTCGCAGAAAAGATAACTGCGAATGGCGTCCAATTGTACCCTAACATCGATCACGCTGCATTCTTGACGGATCAATCCTACCTGGTTATGGGCCCATTGAAGCAACTAGGCTACGTTTTTGGCTGGGACAGGCGCAGTTATCCTATAACAATCAACGATTTTGACTACGTCGTTTTGTCCGCGCGACTCCCGCAGGAAAATTCCGCGCGGGACAGGGGCTGGTTCGAGTATGTGGGGATAGCGCATCCCGTCGATGAACCTGCATTGAAAAATTTGCTGAGCCAAGATCATGGAAATCCGTTTATCCATCATCTCACGTGGGGGCTTGTGCCGCCACCACGGACGAGTAAGGACAATTTTGAGTATGCCAGCCGCCTTGTACCGTTCGCGGTTGAGAAGCAGAATCTCATCTGCGAGGTGACTGGTGTTGAGCGAGGAAAGTTAATCGTCGCCTTGCCGCAGGAGGTGATCGATCATCCGGATTTCGGAGAATCGTTGCCAATTTGGCTGGATGGCTTAGGTCCGGACGAGTGTGATGTCGAATTGATGGATGGCGGTGGTTTCTTCATACAGTTTTTTGTTTTGACGGGTAGGAGTATAGAAATCGTCCTTCGTGTTGATACCAAACAGGCATTCAATGCGAAGAGTTTGGACAAGATATCCCAACACAAGATTATTACTGTTCAAGGTAACAGTGCGCTTTTAAAATAATTACCAATGCTCGATAAATGGTTTGACAGGTTCGTTGAAGCGCCTCCTATCACCGATCGCCCGCAGGTCTTCATGAATTGTGGGCGCTTTGCGTATTAACATGACGTGCTATTTCCGAGATGTTATCGCAAGGGTCAAACGCCCCATTGAGCAGAGCTAGGAAAGTTGACGGGCGAGGAGTACTGGAAAAAAGTACCACGAAAAAACCAGCGCTCGCTATCCACTCGTTTGATCTGTTCACTCAGTTAATCACTCGCAATCCACGTGCTTGATGGGTTGACAGTGTACTCACTGGCAATCTGACTGATAGATTGCTGATTCGTAATGGCTTCGAGAGCCACTTGTGCTTTGAATCGGCCATCGCGCTGTTTTCTTTGGGACACGGTGGAGAAGCAACTTTTTTGCTCTTGACGTTTCTGATTCCTAGTTTGGCTCAGATGATGACCATTTTTCCAGTCGGATTGATCTCTTCTTCAAATGTCTAGTTTTTGGGGTAATTACAGCCTAACAATCCTACAACAGGACATTGGTTACATCATGATTTGGTACACCAAGTCTACAGAAGTGATATCGGCAAGTAATGCGATGGTGACGAAAGTTGAAATCGGCATTGTCAGACCGGACATAAGGGAGGCGAGGACAATAACCGCAAGAAAACGTGGGCGGCAATTGAGGTCCAGCCGATCGATCACCATATAGAGGAGCGGGATGTTGTGATTGAGCACTACTCAACATGGCGAGGGCGGGGAACGTGTGTTGCGTCACTGAGACCGTGGAATGTCACAACGGATCGGAACCGGCATGTGTGCACTTGGCGGAGCATTACATTGAAAGGGGATTGAAAGGAACCGACGATGTCAGTTATGACCCGATGGATAGTTGACCGAAAGGAAGAATGGAATGAAAACGATCGCTCTGATAGTGAGTACGCTGATGACGCTTTCGCTGGCACACGCCGACGAGCACGACGCGTCAATGCCCGATGGATTGGCCGAGACCCCAATCGCCCTTGACCCGGGACTGAGTCGTGCTGTCGCGGCACACCTGAAAAAGCCTGACGATGCCGCTATCACTGCTCATGATATGGGGAAGCTGACGCACCTCTACGCTGGACACCAAGAGATTAAAGACCTGACCGGTCTTGAGTTCGCAACGAACCTCACATATTTGGACCTATACAATAACCAAATAGGCGACCTGTCCCCGCTGGCTGCGTTGGTCAATCTGGAATATCTGAATATTAGCGACAACCCGTTATCGGCGACTGACTTGACACCCATCTCGGGATTGATCAATCTTGAAGTTTTGAACCTCGCCGAAACTGAAATATCAGACCTATCCACCCTATCCGCATTAACCAATCTCGTAACGCTTGAATTGTGGCGTAATTCAATATCCGACCTTACTCCCCTCGCCGGTTTAACGCAACTCGAAATCCTATATCTTCATGGCAACTGCATTTGGGATATATCCCCTCTTTCGGGCTTAGCCAAGCTAGATGAGCTGCGTTTAGGCGGTAATCCGATCTCGAATCTAATTCCGCTTGCAGAACTTACCGATCTCGCACATCTGAGCGTTAGCGGCAATCCGTTATCGGACTCTGACCTTACACCCCTTTCAGAATTGACTAACCTCTTAATCTTGGAACTCAACGGCGCTGGCATATCGGATTTGTCAGGTCTTTACGGACTCATCAATCTGAAAAGGCTGGAAATGCGGCACAACGAAATATCGGACCTCACGCCGCTCGCCGGCTTAACTCAGCTTGAGAGGTTAGAACTGAATCCGAACCGCATTTGGGATTTATCGCCGCTTTCAGGTTTGGTGAAACTGGAATTCCTGGACTTGCGGGAGAATTTCATCTCGGACTTATCGCCACTTGGGGAACTACCCAATCTTGAACTGCTGTGGCTAAATCAGAACAAGATATCGGACCTTAGCCCGCTGGCAAACTTGCCTAATCTCAAGCACTTGGCAGTTGTGCAGAACTACATTTACGACGTGGCTCCGGTTGCAAGCATAAAGCGATTGGAGACCGTGGACCTGGGATGCAACTTTGTGACTGATGTCTCGCCACTAGGCACCCTACGAGAGTTGACCAGTCTCTATCTGTATCGCAACCACGTAAAAGACTTGTCCCCCTTGTTGAGAGCGGAGAGTCTCTCGGAAATAAACGCCGAATCTAATCCGATTTCGGTCGAAACCATCGCAGGGCTTGAGTTAAAGGGAATCTTAATCAGACACGACCGGAGCAAAAGGAGAAATGGACGTATTATTATGGATTGAATGACGGTTGCAGCGTCGCTGTGCCGGTGCGGTGCTGTTTGCGTCGCACGCTAGTAGCGCAATGCACAAAATCTTGTGATTCGCCCCTAGGAATACGTGCCTCAAAGCGACGGATTGACAGGATCACAATTCTGATTTCGTGTGTTGACATAGAAGTTGCCCAGAGCCCGTTTGAAAAGTAGGTGGCAAAGCCAAATGTGGGTCTTATGAAGAACTGAATCATCTATAGGCGTTTTGCCGCAAACTGCGTTTTTCCAACCTGTATCCCCTCATCCTTCCTACAATCTATCCTTCAAAGGGGTGGAACATTTCGGGTTTTTGTCCGCATTTGCGGCACCCCGCACAAACCCTCGCCTGGCAAGGGTTTGAATTCCTTTTAAGCCAAATCTTCCCAGATTTTGTCCATTTTTGTGGCACCCCTTTGCATTTCACTGGGGAACGCCATTCCCCGACTTAAAAATTCCTAGAATCCCCGTGTTGTCTTGACGCAGCGCATTCACCGAGTCTAAATTGAAGTGTGATTCTGAATATGGCATGAACTTTGCTGAATTATGGCTGAATCTTGAGTTACATAGGACACTGAAACTCTATTGATTAGCAATCTGTTTGGATTTTCCAGATGTGCCTTTCGGTAAGGGCACATTGGGAGGTTAATGACTTGGAAACTCGGCAATTGTAACCTCCGAATTGCCGGAACATGGTTTTGCCACATAATTCTCAAACAGGTTCTTTGATTAAGCATGAAGTCGGTGTGTTATCAATTCTACAGTTGCTCTTGAGGTAACCACTGTGCTAACCCCGCGGTTGATTTATCAAGGAGGAAAATCATGACGGTCAATGTTTCTCACAAAAACGGCGTCGTCGTTTTGACGCCTCACGGCAGAATAGATGCGAACGGTTCCGCCATACTCGGACAGTCGATTTATAGGACACTCTCCGTTAACAACACGCCCCAGAAAATGTTAATCGACTTTCATGATGTCACAAAAGTACGGAACACGGGTCTGATGATGCTGATGGAAGCCCTCTCAACGATTAAGCGGAAGGGTGGACGCGCCGGCGTCATCAATGTGAGTTCTCATGTCAAGAATCCCATTGTCATAAGTAGTGTTGTAAGTCATTTTGAGCATTTCGACAGTGAGAAAGAAGCGTTGTCATCCCTGGCATCTTAGAAGGTCGAAAATCCTCGTGACTCCAGGAACGCCTCAAGTAAAGCAGTGGCCGGCTGGCTAATCTGCCGGTCACTTTCTATTTACTTCGACAGACAGCAACAAGCCAATTAACCGTGCATCGATGTCCCCAGTGTCAGGGCATTTACAACCTTACAGTTCAACCGTATTTCAACAGAAGGAGCTCAGACCGGCTCAAGCGGTGCTTCTGCTTCGCGGCGTCTGCAAAGGAGAGAGTTCGGCTCAAATTGCTCGTGAGATTGGCCTCACTCGACAGACAGTGCTGTCGATACGCCGAAAGCTGCAGGCCAACGCACAAGCGATTAGCCCACAAACCTCCTTAACCGATGCCCAAACCGAAACAGACGAGATGTTCCAAAACGCGGGGGGAAAAAAGTGACGTACATCTCAATCCTTCAGACCCACCCCGTCGGAGAGCCAACAAGCGAAGAGGACACGGTAGCTACGCCAATGACCGTTCGCCAATTGTAGGGATGATTGGACGAGAGAGAGGTCAAGTAAGGCTGCGTGTGGTGCATCAGTTCACCAAAGTTTCCGCTCAGGTCTACACCGATGAGTGGCGGGGCTACCATCGGATTGGACGCTCCCATGCGACCGTTTGCCATAGTCAAAAAGAGTGGGCCAAAGATGCTGATGGAGACGGGATTAACGAAGTCCGCACCAACACCGCTGAAGGCCTGTGGACAACTGCCCGCAACTTTCTGCGTCCCTTTCGTGAAGTTCACAAGAAGTATCTGAGTGGTTATTGTGAGTTTTTTATCAATCTCAGACTTATCATCTGCATTATCGGATGAGTAAAAGTTGAATTATGCGTAGCAGACTTCGACTAGTATTTGTCCGCATGTTCGTGCGAAGGTGATGGGTGGTGTGAATCGGGTGCTCTAGCTTCGTAAACAGACGCGGGGATACTACGCATTGAAAGAATCTGTTGTTGTAAATCGGTCAGTGGGGTGGCGTAAGATGTGACCTGATTTGGCAATCGCACGCGATGGATACCACGGAAAGCGCGTAAAAGTCGCTTTGCTGTCGGTTTGGCGGTTCGACGGTCTGCGTTGTCGAGGTACAGTCCTGGCACAGTTTGACCGTGCGCTTCAAGATGGCGTCGGGTGACAATTTCAATCAAGGTCAAAAGTCGGACACACAACGAAAGCAGGCGAACCTGCCCTTTAATCTGGTCATCGTTTCTTACATAAAACGGTGAAATCCCTATCGGAGCGGATTTAAACAGATGAAAATGGCGTTCGATGCGCGGGGCGGCACGATAAAGTCTAATCGCTTCATCAAGCGGTAGATGCGCTCGGGGTTGATTGGTGGCGTACAATTGCCACCCCATCTGACAGTATGCGTGCGGAATCGCCTGCTCAGCTCGAATAACTTGTGTGATTTGATAACGAACGTGGCGGATTTTCTTCTTTCGGCGATTGGCACCCCCGCGTCCACGACCGATGTAACGCGTTTTCACCGATTCTTCGCATTCGGCAGTGTAGTGCAGATACTCACCAACTTGATACGTCGCTTTTATGGCTTCAACCTTTGCGTCCAACTCGTGGCTTGCACCAATCCTTAACATGAGCCAACAGAATTAGCTATTGAGATGCCCCGTCAACATTGTCTCAAGCGACCATTCAGAAATACAGATAACTCGATTGCGCACTTGTCACACGGGTTACATTTCAATGATATCCATCTTCAACTTTATCGAACGCGTTGATTTCCGGGGCCTAATCGGCGTGCGTTTAATTCAACCGTTTTGCACCGAATAGGCCAGCAACAAGGGAGATATTGCACCATTCCTACCAGCCTAATCAGATATGTTCCACTGGGGCGAAAATCTGCTATACTCTACGCTGTTGGAAGTTGCGTTTTTCAAGAGTCAAGAAATGGAGCGTGAGTTTGCAGATGGTAGGAGGGAATTCCGATTCCCGACCGTCGCGATTCGGAGATCGCTCCTACAAACCTTCGGTGCACAATTGCGCAAAATTAACCGATGCTGAGTATACTTAAGTTGTGAATACAAACCTCTGGATTTCGAAGAGTGCAAATGCCCCATTCACCAACGAAACGGCGCGGGGGATGCCACATTTCCCAAATTATGTCCACCAAACGTGGCGCCCCTTTGCACTTCGCTGTGGAACACCATTTCCCCTACCTGAAAAGCCCTAGAATTTCCGTGTTGACTTGATGCAGCGTATTCACCGAGTCAAAGTTGAAGCGAGGCGTTGGCATGGACTCTGCTCATACTATAGCTGAAATGTGAGTTACTATGGACACCTGAACCATTTTTGGTTGGCCACCTATTGGATATTCCCTGAGCAACTATTACATGATTTGGACCGTTCAAGGAGGGCAGAACAATGAAGGTAATTGTGCTGACACTGATGGCAGTAACGCTGTTAGCTTGTTCGGAGACTGAAAATGACGTAAAATCGTTGATCGACGATTTACCAATCAGCATGAACTTGGGGCATGTATTGGTACTCGAATCGGACGAGGACAGACTCTACGCAGGAACATTAGACGATGGAATCTTTGTCTCACAAGATGACGGATACACTTGGCGTGCGACCACGTTCAAAGGTACTTGCGAATCAATTACAGTTGATGGGAATACGGTGTATGCTGGAGTAGGGGAAACAGGTGCAATTCGTTCAGATGATGCCGGTATAACTTGGAAACCGATCAATAACGGATTGCCCTTTTTTGATGCGGACGATGGGACACGTTATTACACCAGAGTTTACCAAATTTTCGTCACACAAGACAAGATTATCGCTGGGGTGAATGACGCCTCGGTTAAAGTATTGGTATCAACAAACCGAGGTGAGTCATGGTACGAAGAAGATTGGTTTGGAACCGGCGTTGATACTGTCGAGTCTATGACGGCGTTTGATAATTACGTTTGGGTATCAACTGCGTGGAACGAGAAGTTTTGGTCGTCTGACTATGGGGGAATGTGGAGAGCAGCCTACATGGCTGAGAGCGTTATAGATCCCAGTGATCAAAGTGCAAATGATTGGGCGGTGCTTAATAATCGCTTGTACGTTGCTATGCTAGGCGGAGTTGCTCGATGGAATGAGAAAGAACACACTTGGGAATACCTGATGGATGGACTTCCAGTTCATAGGACAGTTGTTCCTATTGCGAGCAGTTATCCACGTGGTAGTCCCTGGATAAGTAGCTCAACTGTTCATGGCGGTCTTCTCTTTGTCGGAATAGGTGCGAATTTGTCGAGGGAAGACGGGGTTTATGTATTCGATACTAAGGCGGAAACTTGGTCTAGTGCAGGTCTTAAAGGGGTTCCAATTACTGATCTGCTATCGTACAAATCCTCACTGTATGCGGGCACGAGGAACGGTATCTATCGCGCTGAAGTCAGCAGGTTACCGCATGCAGGAGTCGTCACGACGTGGGAACACATGGCACAGGGATACAGAGGGCTTTTGCGAGATTGACCCGCGAACCCGAGTTGTTTATTGCCTGGCAAGTCGAAAACTACCAATTACGTTATTAGTTTGTTTTGCTGAAACGCGAATCTGCGACCATTCGTAAACTGTACTTGATTGGTGTCACGTTGACGCTTCGCGTCCGTGTGTGTTATCAATTCGGTCTCCTCATGTCGGGGGCGTTGTATTTCGAATGTATTAGTTGAAGATATTGAAATCTTGATTAATGACAAAAGCGACGAGCCACGGTAACCCAACGCCTGTTCTGGTGTCATGGTCTTCGGGTAAGGATTCTGCTTGGACGTTTTACACGCTATGTAAGCGTCCGGAACTCTATTCGGTTCGCGGTGTGTTCACTACCGTAACCAAGACTTTTGATAGAGTGTCCATACACTCCACGCCTTCGTGGGTTTTAAAGCAGCAAGCCGAAAAACTAGGTGTTCCCCTGTACGAGATTCCAATACCTTATCCCTGTTCCAATGCACAGTATGAAGCCGCAATGGTGGCGTTTGTCACCCGAGCGAGGGAACTACCGGAAGATTCGCGAGCAACACACTTTGCATTTGGCGATCTCTTCTTGGAGGACATTCGCAGGTATCGGGAGGATAAATTACGCGGAACAGGTTTTACGCCGATCTTTCCGGTATGGGGTGAGGACACAACCGCGCTCGCTCAGGAGATGATTAATTCCGGAATGCGGGCGATTGTGACAGCACTTAATCCAACGAGAGTGCCGGAGGAACTCGCGGGACGCTGGTTTGATTCCGATTTTCTGGCAGATTTGCCGGAAGGAGTAGACCCACTGGGCGAAAACGGCGAGTTTCATACGTGCGTTGTCGATGGTCCAATGTTCAGCGCACCTATCAAAGCGATACCCGGTAGAATTGTGAAGCGACACATTGCTTCAACTTCCAGCGATAGCGATGATGAAATCCACGCCGGAAACAGTTCGCCAACTTACGTGTATGCGGATGTCGTGCCTTTGACCTGAAACTCTTGTGCCGCATTCGCTGTTTTCTGTAGCATACGATGCTCACCCCATAGGCATTCAATCTCGCACATCAAACAGGAATAAAGCGCGAGAATCTGAATCTGATGTAGACCGATTCTCACATGAAATTAGCTGAGGGTAATTTTACGCGGTAATTGGCATTATTATTGCTACAGATTCTAGTAGAATGAGAATCTACTAACTTCGAGACAGTGGGTAAATCAAGTTGTAACGTTGATTTTCTCGAATCTTGAAACGGATATAGCAGAAAAGACGTCACATTTTGATACAGTTTTGTATAAAATACGGTACACACCATTAGGACCGATATACAAAGAAAAGACTGTTACAATATCCTTGACGCTCTGAACGATATATGATGAGAGACTGAAAATGGAAACAAAACACCTAGAAGGAAGCCAACCGAACTTTTACGAACTCTCTTTACTCTTGGCGAGCAGTCAATCCAGAGACTATGCAAGTGGCGAGACCGACTGGGAGAGTTTTATTAATAACCTATCGCGTATCTCCGACGAGTTTGCAGCGCAGATTCAATCAAAAGAGAACTCGTGGCAGGAGACATTGCGCTCAAATTATAGACCTGCGTTTCAGGTATAATACCTCTTCGATTACCGAAAATTCTAACCGAAAGAGACTTTGAGCGGCTAAGATTTAGCGTCTTAGCCGCTCTTTTTTTGTCCCTTGATGCGGTTCTTCACACAATCCCGGTCAAAACCAAAACGCGTTTCAGATGTACTACGATCGTGTCAATACCGGGTGACACCATTGTAATCGAAAGTTCACTCTCAGTGTTTTTCACGCGCATTCCTAGAACTGTAGTTCAAGGAGTGGCGTATTGGAAACATGTGTACAATTAATGTCTATTCTGCTTCCGCTCAGGGGTATTCTACTTCGACTGACGCATTCCTGATGATTGATGAATGGTCAATTTCGGCTTATTCCTTAAGTCAGCGGTATCATGTCACGGCCGCGCTTTCGCGAACTGACTGCTGATAAACCGAGTGAGCATCTTCCGGGCTTAGCCGTCCATCCAACACGTTTCGCAGCACTCTTGCAATGCCGACAGGATATTCTTCACCAAAGATTGTTCGACCGAACAGGATCGCACGCCCTCCGTTTTGAACCACGTTGTCAGCTAGTTGCAACGTCTTGCGAGCATTTTCGCGTGGTCCTCCCAATGCCCCGATAATGATTGTAGGGTCAAATTGTGTTAGCTCCTTCCAAACCGTAGCAGTTGTGTACGCTGTTTTGATGAAGCGCGGCCGCTGATGTTTGCGCAAGTAGTTCATCGTCCGAACAATGGAATCCGCTACGTACATTCCCCGTTTCTCATCGTCCAAGCCGGGCAGTTTGATATTCGGGAGAAAAACCTCCAAAATGTGATCGAATCCCTTCATCTCACCCACCGTGTGTGCGAATTGTATATAGGCGTTGAGCATTCGTTCATCAGCAACCACATCGTTGTTCAGCGTGATTGAGTACAATCCTAGCGAGACTCGGCATTCCAGCGCGGGTGCCACAAGTGCCTCGCAATAAGCTCGTGAGTCATCCGGAAATACGGTTTGAAATGGTCGCGAATGCTGGGACTGATAGGCGCCGAAACGGGGACTCCAGATAGCGGTTTCAGCGTTCATCCGTACTAGCGGTGTCACTGGCGTACCATCGAAGAGACCTTCTTCAAGTGCAAGTATTTCTGCATCGGCAGGCGTCATCAATAATCCATCAATACTACCATCCGCCACGAGGTCGCGCTGCAACTGTAGAAATTCAGGGCGGGTGCGGTAGTGCGGTTTTGGGTGCTGCACATACCCGAGCCCTTGTATCCCGACCGCCGCAAGCGGATCGGCGGCAAATACGAAAATCGGACTGGCATCAAGTTGGTCACTGCACTCTAGTTTCTCAAAGACACGCTCTCCCATAACTTTCTCCTGAATGAATGTGCAATTTTAGAGGTCCATTACACGGCTTCCATCACCGTCATAATTCCTGTATTACAAAACTGTCACCGGATCAATGTCCACGACCACGTCTATATTTCTCGGTACGCGAGGAGCTGCGGAGCTGCGAACTGCTTGCTGAAGAAATTCGCGAAGCTTTTCAATGTTGGCGTTTCGGAGAAAAAAATGCCAGCGGTATTTTCCCATGATCTTCGACAATGGAGCGGCCACCGGACCGCGAATCTCAACATCCCGATATCGTTCTACCTTGAGCGCTTTTAGACGCTTGAGGATCACCTTGGCTACACGGATGACCTCCGCTTCAACTTCGCCTCGAATTAAGAGGATCGCCGCATGAGAGAGCGGTGGATAGAGCAATTCTTCTCGATACGAAATCTCTTGTCGGTAGAAACTCTGGTAGTCATGGGTTTTCGACGCTTGAACGCTGTAGTGCTTGGGCATGTAGGTTTGGATGATTACCTCCCCTCCAGCTTTACCTCGTCCCGATCTGCCGGCAACCTGCGTCAACAGATTGAAGGACCGCTCTCCTGCACGAAAGTCTGGGAAATTCAAGGCGGTATCCGCAGAGATAACACCCACGAGCGTAACATTCGGAAAATCCAACCCTTTGGCAATCATCTGCGTGCCGACAAGGATGTCAATCTCGCGTGATTTGAAGGCGTCAAGAATCCTCTTGTGCGCGTCTTTTCTCGCCGTTGAATCGGCGTCCATACGCTTCACATTCGCGTTCGGAAAAGCCTTGATAGTGTCCTGTTCAACTTGCTCGGTTCCAAGTCCAAAATAGCGCATGTAGGCACTGCCGCACTCAGGACAGAGATTGGATGTAGGTCGTGCATCACCACAGTGATGACACATCATTAATTTTGTGTCAAAGTGAAACGTCAACGAAATTGCGCAGTTATCACATTGTTCAACGAATCCACACGCACGGCAAAACACATAGGAGGAAAAGCCCCGCCGATTCAAAAATAGGATAATTTGCTCATTCTTGACGAGCCTATCTTTGATGGCATTTCGCAGCATCACCGAAAAAATTGTGCGGTTGTTTCGCTTCAATTCATTGCACATGTCTACGACTCGCACCGGGGGCATCTTTATATTTTTGACTCGCGATGGAAGTCGAAGCAGATGGTATTCTCCCTGTTGAGCGTGGTAGAAACTTTCCAACGATGGAGTAGCGCTTCCCAGCACTAGCGGACAGTTCGCAAGTTCCGATCGCTTCACAGCTACGTCACGTGCATGGTATCGAGGTGAGGTGTCTTCCTGCTTATACGATGTTTCGTGCTCTTCATCAACCACGATGATACCGAGGTTAGTGACTGGTGCAAAAACGGCGGACCTCGGCCCTATCACAATGTCGGCGTTTCCCGCTCGTATGCGATGCCACTGATCAAAACGCTCCCCATCCGAAAGATTGCTGTGGAGTATTGCCACGCGTGATCCAAACCGACCGACAAATCGAGAGACAATCTGGGGCGTGAGAGCAATTTCTGGTACCAGCACAATCGCGCCTTTTCCACGCTCGATGACTCTGCTGATTGCCTGCATATAGACTTCGGTCTTGCCGCTCCCGGTAACGCCGTGCAGGAGGAAGACCTTGTGTTGATTGTTTTCTATAGCTCCGCGGATTGCGTTGAAAGCTATCAGTTGATCGGTGTTGAGAATAGACGCCCGATTTGGAGAAACAGATTCGAGACTTAGCGGATTTCGTAGTACTTCGACAGAGTCAATCCTGATAAGATTCTTCTTCTCAAGTTGCCTTAAGGTAGTTAAGTTTGTCCGTGCTCGCTTTGATATTTCGCTCGTAGATAATGAAGCCTTGGTTTCCATCAAGAAACGTAAAATCTCAATCTGCTTCGTTGCTCGCTTTGTAAAGGATTTGATTTCTGATTCAATCTCCGGGACGGATTTTGCGAGAGAAGCAAATTTCTCGGTTTTCGGCTTGGTCTTAACGCTCAGGTCTGACTTGATTTCAACCAAACCTTTGCCTTGCAGGATGGAGAGTGCACGCTTTAAACTAGAATTTCCGCCCCGCAACCGCGCTGTTAATTGGTTTGGAGATAAACTCCCGCAGGCTTGCAATGTACGAAGAATCTCCGCCTGAACCGGCGCTCGTTTTCCCAACGCTTTAATCTGCTCATCAGATGCCAGCAAGTGCACGATCCGTCGCCGGTGGCTGCGTATCGTTGCAGGGACGGCGCAATTCAACGCCTCTCCGTGAGAGGACAAATAATATTCTGCCATCCATTTAGTGAGGGTTATCAGTTCTGAGGTGAATGTCGGTGGACCGTCTAAACAATCAGAGAGGTGCTTAATCTCAATGGAGCGGTCGGCGAGGGACGGTTCGTCCAGCAAGGCAACGATAACCCCTTCCTGAGGACGCCTTCTGAGGGGCGCTACTACGCGGCTACCGCAATGTACGATGGATTTCAGACGATCGGGGACAGTGTAGGTGAAGGCGAGGTCTTGAGGCAGAGGAAAAACAACGTTCGCATAGTTCATGACATTGGCGCATCAACGGCGGGCATAACGGGATAGTCGTATAGAGCTTCCGTGAATCCCACAACCTATTGCACTGCGTTCGTGGTCGGACTTGCGCCCAGTTCATCCATGACCTTCTTCATATCCTCCCAGACCTCGCGTTTCGAATGCGGGTTGCGGAGAAGGAAGGCGGGATGGTAGGTTGGCATGAGTTTGGCGCCGTGGTAGTCGTGAAACCGTCCTCGCAGTCTTGAGATCTTTTCGTCGGTGTGCAGGAGTGCCTGTGCAGCAAAGCTTCCGAGAGCACAAATAACTTTGGGTTGAATAAGTTCCACCTGTTTTAGGAGAAAAGGCTCGCACGTCTCAATCTCTATTGGCTTAGGGTTGCGATTTCCGGGCGGACGACATTTGATTACGTTTGCAATATAAACGTCGTCGCGCCTAAACCCCATCGCTTCTACTATCTTGGTAAGAAGCTGTCCGGCGCGGCCAACGAACGGCTCGCCTTGTTGATCTTCATCTGCACCCGGTGCTTCGCCAACGAACATAAGGTCGGCGTTGTCATTTCCGGTTCCAAACACAACCGTGTTACGCGTTGTGTGCAACTCACACCGCTCGCAAGCCGTTGCTTCGTTGCGCAAACGACTAATATCGAACCCTGCGAATGGAGACGGATCTTCCGGTTCGGCCGGTTCCGCTAGTTCCGCGAAACCGAGTTCCATCTGTTCTTCCACGTATTCTCTCACTGTCGCAACAACCTGCAGGTATTCTTGAACGGCGTCCTGATCTGACATGATTTTGGAGCGCGATAAAGAGTCCGGATTTACGATCTCAGCGGTGAAGCCTGTTCACAAATTGTGTTGCTATTGTGGATTGAGAACTTTTCGGCGAAGGCTTGGATTTGGAAACCCAAGCCGAGCGGGATCAGCTATGGGTGTTCCGCCTGTTCGGACCGTTATAGTTTATTTGAAAATGCCTACGAAGTCAAACCATGTGATATATAGGAATAGTCCGATGATTAGTACAATGCTGACTTGCTGAATAATCAGTTGTTTGCGAACGCTCAATGGCCTGCCACGTAGTTTTTCAATAATAAAAAAGAGAATTAGTCCGCCATCGGCGATCGGGATCGGAAGCAGATTGACAAAGGCGAGATTGACAGAGATGAATCCGGCAAAGTAGATTAATTCGCGGAAACCGAAGCGCGCGGTTTCCGCCGTGGCGCTAACAATGCCAACCGGGCCGCTTAGTAATTCCGGAGAAACTTCACCCGTAACCAGTTGACCAACCATCGACAGAGCTTGGCTTACCATTGAAAAACTCTCCTCAATCCCACGGCCCCACGCAGTAACCAAATTATACTTTGTGATCCTCACCGGTTCGGTGAGTGAAAGTCCGCTGACCGTGGGGTCGATACGCATTTCCTTAATCAGAAGTTTTTCGTCATCTTGGGAATGCTTCAAATTCAGCATTACCGTGAACGTCCCACTGTCCGGGCGATGGACGCTCTGGTCATCAAGAGTATTCGAATCAGTCCGGTTGTTTTCTGATTTGGTACGAAGCGGCAAGTCGCGATGGAATCCAAACGCAACGGGCTGATCGCCGTGGACTTTGGCGAGTTCTTGAACTTTCTGTTCAAAATCAACGTTATGGACAGGTGTGCTGTCAATTGAGATTAGCTGATCGCCAACCCGAATTCCTTTATTCTGGATGTGACTGTCTTTCTGAATTGCCCCGACAATGAGTTTCCGTTCGACCTGCAGATCCTTTGAGAAGTAACCGCCGTTTTCTTTGAAGACATCGATTTTGCCTGCGCCATCCTGAAGTATATAAACTTTCTCCAGATCGGTAATCCTCCACCCTCTACCGTCTTCCAAGGTTGAAATTGCTGCATCGCCGGATAGCGACGCATCGTGTTCGTTAAACATTCGACGCAACTGCCGTGAAATCAAGCCTTTGTTCAATTCTTCTTGGGGAATCACTTCAGAATCAAACATCAAGCCACGTCTGATGTCAAGTTGAACCGTGTTGCCGTGGTTGTGCCTAGCAATTTCGTGAAAGTCTGCGTATCTATAAATGGCTTCGCCATTCACTTTATCGATCAGATCTCCCACTTCGAGACCGCATTTCTCAGCCCAACTACCCTCCTCGATACGTGAAATCAACACCTCTTGCTTTGGTGATACCCCGAGCTGGCCAATCTTGCGCGCCTTAACTTCCTTCGTGTCAGTTTTTACTTTATAAAGTGTCTGTTTCTGACCGTTCCGAATAATCTCGATATCAAGCTCTTCGTCGGGGTTTATGGCAACTACCATCTGCAAGTCTCCCCAATCCTTTAATCGTTTCCCGTTTATGGCAATAAGCTTATCCCCGGGTTGAAGTCGCGCGAATTCGGCCGGACTACCGTCAACGATATGCCCAACCTGGGTTGTTTCGAGTGATTTGCGAACGTACTCGCCAGAGAATAGGTAGATTAACGAGAATACAATGACGCCAAACGCTACATTCATGGCGGGACCGGCAATCGCGACGAATATGCGCTGACCTACCGGAGCGGAGGGAAATTCATCGGGCGCTCCTGTGCGCTCTTCGGGGTTTTCGCCCGGCATCTTTACAAATCCGCCAAACGGAATTAGAGAAATGCAGTATTCCGTGTCGCCTCGTTTAAAGCCAATTAAACTAGGGCCAAAGCCGATTGAAAATTTATCGACCCGGATTCCACAGCGTCTTGCCGCTAGGAAATGTCCGAGTTCGTGGATGAAGATCAGAAAACCCAACGTGAAAATGGCAATTATTATACCGTCTATCGAACCAAGCATAAAATGTCACCGTCTTGTAATGTGTAAATCCTTGAGATTAGCAGATGTATAACATCAAACGCTAGAGCCCGCTGAATGGGTTTACTTGGTCAAATGAGGTAGAATCGTCCCCTAAGCAACAAGCCCCTGCCTCTGAACCAACTCTTGCGCTGTTAATTTTGCCCATTGATCTGCGGCTAAAATGTCATCGAAACCGGGTTCGAGTTCCGTTTCATGCCGATCCATTACCACCTCGAGTATATCCGGGATGTCCATAAACCCAATTTTTTCGTCAAGAAATGCTTGAACAACGATCTCATCCGCGCCGCTGAGCACTGTAGGCAGCGTTCCCCCGACTTCGGCTGCGGTATACGCTAGAGAGAGGCACGGAAATTTTTCGAAATCTACAGGTTCAAGGTGAAGCGTACGGATATCAGATAGATTGAGCCTTGGAACGGGTGTGGCCAAGCGGTTCGGATAGGCTAGAGCATATTGGATTGGGAGACGCATATCCGTAACGCTTAATTGAGCAAGAAGCGAACCATCGACAAATTCAACTAGGGAATGGATGATGCTTTGCGGGTGAATTATTACCTCAATCTTTGACAACTCTATGTCGAACAGCCATTTGGCTTCGATGACTTCCAGCCCCTTGTTCATCATGGTTGCGGAGTCAATTGTAATCTTACTACCCATGTCCCACTTGGGATGATTCAGAGCCTCCTTCGGAATCACCGAGTCGAGTTCATTTACGTCGGTATGCCGAAAGGGACCACCCGATGCTGTAAGAATTAGCCGATGAACATCGCCGCGTTCCCGACTGTCCTCTCCACAATTCGATAGACATTGGAAGATAGCACTCATCTCGCTATCGACCGGTAGAAGACGCACATCATTTTCTTTGACGGCCTGCATGACAAGCGAGCCACACATCACCAAGACCTCTTTGTTGACGAATGCAAGGTCTTTACCCGCCCTTATGGCTTCCAGCGTTGGCAACAGCCCAGCACTTCCGCCGATGCCTTCGAGCACCAAATCCACTTCGTCCATAGTCGAGATTGCTAAAACAGCCTCCGGTCCCGCGAGTATTTCGACCGATTTCAGATCTCGGATTCGTCTTCGCAACTCATCTGCGGCGTTCCTATCGTGGAGAGCGGCGCGTCTCGGGCGAAAACGACGAATCTGACGCTCCATCAAGTCCACGGACGAATTTGCAGCAATTCCCGCCACACTGAATTCATCAGGATGAGTTGCTACGACTGAAAGTGCGCTCTTTCCGATGGATCCAGTAGAGCCGAGAATGGCAAGGTGTTTCATATGCTAGAATTGAACGTAGGTTTTACGGACGAGGGGAAGTGAAAAAGATATGGATCGTGAGGTACTGCACGGGACTAAGTACATATCACGCAGTCCCAACGACGTACTCGAAATAGTAATAAAGAGCGGGAGTAGAAAAAACCAGGCCGTCACATCGATCTAGCAGTCCCCCGTGCCCGGGCACAGCACTGCTTGAATCCTTTACATGCGCACTTCGCTTGATTATAGATTCACTGAGATCGCTGATTTGGCTGACGACGCCCAAAGACAAACCGAGTATTGGCACATGCACAATCGTCACGGTCTCTTGCAGAAGCAACAACCAAGCAGCGAAGCCGCCTGCCATCCCGGCAACTAAACCCGCTACCGCTCCTTCGATCGTTTTATTTGGGCTAATAGCGGGGCACAACTTTCGCTTACCCAAGCTACTCCCTATGAGGTATGCGCCACTGTCCCCGCACCAGACGGTCGCTAGGAGGAAAAAGACCAAACTGCTACCAACTTGGCCTTCGATTTGCCGCAGTAGTAACAGATGGTAACCAATTGCCCACCCAATATAGATACTTCCGGTAATGGTACTGGAAACGGACAAGAAAACGCCACTCACTTGCCTTCGGAAGATTTCCGCTGCGAAAGCAACTATAAGGGCAAAGGCAAGGGCTAACTCAACCGAGAAACCGAACTGTGCCGAGAGGCAAAACGGAAATGCTGAAAGGAAATGCGTGGTTTTATAGCTCTTGGATCCAATTGAGCGTGCAAGTTGACCAAACTCAGCCAACATAACCCCGACTACAGCGAAAACAAGGATTGGATAGAATGGCGAACCCCAGTAGATAATCAGAATGATTACCGGAATTAAGACTACAGCACTCAGAAGCCGTTTCCAAAACATTGGTTTTTAGGAATAGTTGGCTTCAATCCGGACGATTAAAGTTCAAGCAATTCCTCTTCCTTAGACTTCAATAGCTGATTGATTTGATCTATGTATTTATCAGTAATCACCTGAACGGGGTCGTCACTACCTCGCGGTTTCTTTTTCTCCGATCCTCTGCCCTTACCTTTTCGTTCCCCGGATCCAGAATCCTGGTCGGACTTTCGAATTGCCTCATTCGCGTCGCGGCGAATGTTCCTGACGCTAACTCGTCCCTCTTCCGCTAACTTGCGGACATATTTCGTGAGCTGTTCACGACGTTCCGTAGTTAGCTCGGGAATTTGAATCCGAATGACATTTCCGTCATTATTTGGATTCAAGCCCAGATCCGAGCGAGCGATGGCTTTTTCAACTTCCTTAAGTATTGTTTTGTCCCAAGGTTGTATAAGCAGCGTTCGCGGTTCCGGCGTGGTAATGGTGGCAACTTGAGTCAACGGACTCTTACTGCCGTAGTAATCTACAAAAACATTGTCCAATAAAGAAGCGGAGGCGCGGCCGGTCTGTACGTGCGAAAAATTCTTGGAGGTAGCATCCACTGCTTTTTTCATGCGCGCTTCCGCCTGCTGTAAACTGTTGTCTGCCATGTTCAAGTCCCCCATTAAATAGTATTATTGAGTCGGCTAGCATCGCACCAACTAATCACTATCCTGACCCAACACATAAAGCGCAAAACGTTTCACGATGATGTTTTCCCCCAGTTGGGCGATCGAGTCCTGAAGAAGCTGTCTTACGGTCTTATCGGCATCTCGGATGTATCCCTGCTCCAACAAGCACATTTCAGAGTAGAATTTTCCCAGCCGCCCCTCGACAATCTTGTCTACGATTTTCTCGGGCTTTCCCTCATCAAGGGTCTGTGTTCTGAGAATCGCCTTCTCGGAATCCAATTCACCCTCCGGTACATCTTCCTTGCTCACGTACTTCGGCTTGGCTGCGGCAATCTGCATCGCTATCTCTTTTGCGAGATCCTGAAACTGGTCGGTGCGCGCCACAAAGTCGGTTTCGCAGTTTACCTCTACCAACACGCCGATTCGGTTGCCGGGGTGAATATATGAAACAACCAGACCTTCGCTAGCGGCTCTGCCGCTTTTCAGTTCAGATGCTCGTAGCCCCTTCTCACGGAGGAACTGAATCGCCGCCTCCACATCACCATTCGTTTCCGACAGAGCCTTCTTGCAGTCCATGATTCCGGCGCCTGTGCGTGTCCGAAGGGCACTCACCATTTTTGCTGTGATATTCATCTAGGAAGAAAACCTCCAATTATCGTATACAACTCAATCTTCAAGCTTCTGCTTCTGTAGATTCGTCGGCTGCGTTAGCGCTCGATGACGGCGTCGCGTCTGATGCCGTAGCTTCAGCGGCTTCCGTGTCTGCATTCTTGGACTTCGTGCTTGTTCGTCTCCTGCGGCGTGCAGGTTTGGCGATTGCATCCGCTTCGTCCGACTCCGCCTTCTCTTCAGCGGCACTGTCAGTGGAAATTGACTCGGTCGCCGCCGTTTCAACCTCGGGAGTGGCAGTGTCAGCGTCTGCAGTCTTAGTGCTTGTACGCCTCTTTCGGCGTACAGGTTTGGCGGTTGCATCCGCTTCGTCCGCCCCCGCCTTCTTTGTGCTTGTGCGCCTCTTGCGGCGTGCAGGTTTGGGCGCTTGTTCAGCCTCAACCTCGGTCCCACTATCGGGTGTAACCGATTCTGCGGCGGCGGCTTCAATCTCTTGAGGCGCGCTTTCTGATTCCGCCTTTTTGGTCTTTGTACTTGTACGCTTCCTTCTTCTCGGAGGCGTGGGCGCAGCGTCGGCTTCAACAGCCTCTGACGGTGTTTCTCCCTCACCGCCGGTCGCACTCACCTCTACCTCGGCGCTAGTTTCAACGCTTTCCGGTTCGCCACTTTCTGTTGCCGATTCAGGCTGGGCGATTTCCTGAACATCAGCGCCCTCCGATGCGCTTCCTCTGCCCTCAATTATGGAAGTTGCTATTACTGAGCAGATCAACCTAATTGCGCGAATCGCGTCGTCGTTGCCGGGAATCGGGAAATCGATCAACTGCGGATCGCAATTTGTGTCGACGATGCCAATAACCGGAATACCTAGTTTGTTCGATTCCAATATGGCAGTGTGTTCCTTGCGCGTATCGGTGATGACAACCGCGTCCGGAGACCGCTTCATTGCCTTTATGCCGGTAAGGTTGTTGGTCAATTTTGATTTCTCTCGCGCGAGACGGATGACCTCCTTCTTCGGTAGTTGGTCGAAGACGCCATTGGATTCGTCAGCCTCTAACTTTTCCAGTCGTTGAATACTCCGTCGAATGGTTTGAAAGTTGGTCAACATGCCGCCGAGCCAACGATGGCTCACATAGAACATTTGGCATCGGGTGGCTTCGGCTATCACGGCCTCCTGAGATTGCCGCTTCGTTCCCACAAAGAGCACCGTTCCGCCTTGTGCCGCGATCTCCTGTACGTAGTCACATGCAGACTCAAGCATCCGCAAGGTTTTCTGGAGATCAATAATGTAAATGCCGTTGCGCTCGGCGAAAATGTATTTCGCCATCTTAGGGTTCCAACGCCGCGTCTGGTGGCCAAAGTGAACTCCTGATTCAAGGAGTTCTTTCATTGTAGTTCTCAAAAAAATCCTCCTGTTCAAATATCGGGTTTCAACGTTCACTCCCATCAAATTTACATCAGACCCTCCAGCGGAGAGCACCCTCTGTGTAAATCCGGAAGTGTGTTTCGTTTTGTATCAAACTTAAAAATCAAAGAAATATAACATATACTCTTGAATTGTGTCAAGCAGAGATTTGGCGCTGCTCGGGGGACCGCGTTTGATTTCTATGTTGGTAAAGGAATCCTCCACCTCATGACAGACAGGAGATCGACCGGGGAGTGTGATTGCAATCACACCCAATGGCTAATCCTGCCTGTTTGCCACTCGGTTGATCGCTATTCATTCGCTTGATGTGTTCGCAGGCAGGTCGAGAGAATTTTATCGGATCTGTTTGCATCATCTGGCAATTCGTGATAAGATACTCGTGAGATAGCATTAGAGAATCGGCTAGGTTAGTAAACTTACCTAGGTCGTTTCATAAGAGCAATTTCATACAGGACAATGAGAGGTCTACAGTGAGTCGTAAGGTACCCCAGAATTTGTTGCCGTGGATCGTTGTTGGGGTAATAGTCATTCTCGTCATCGGAATCGTCGTTATCCAATCTTTCCGTCCAAGAACCGTCCCTCAGCCCACCGCGCCAATGCGCCACCCCCGAGTACACTTAATCATAAAATCTAATGTCGGCGGGGCAGAAGTGTATCTCAACGGACAGCAGCAGACAGTGACATCAGATAGCCGCCACGAAGCGAAACTTCTCAATCTTGGACCGAGGACACATGAAATCGTGTTGAAGAAGCAGGGCTATGCAGATCGAACGGAGATGGTAGAGATCACAGGAGATAGCCCGTCACAGAATGTCCAAGTCAACATGCGGCCCAAGGGGATGCCCGCTTCTCCGGAGTGATGTGACATCTTGTATCATCTTTGTGCTGATACGGGTATGTGTTCGTTTCGGGATAAACCAGTCTCCATGACCTATGTTTGAAGAGATCCTCGCGGCAACCATAAGACAAGCAACCCCGTTGCTTTTGGCTGCATTGGGTGAGGTTATTGTGCAGCGGTCCGGCGTCATTAATATCGGTATTGAAGGAATGATGCTCATGGGGGCGTTCTTTGGAATGTTGGGATCCTTTTATACCGGTGTTGCTCTTCCGAACTTGGCTCCATGGGTAGGCATAGTCGCCGCCGGATTGAGCGGAGGAATCACTGGTTATGCCTTTGCACTCCTGACCATCCGACTCTCAGCCGATCAGGTGGTTACCGGAACGGGAATCACCCTGGCAGCCCTAGGCTTGACCGAGGTCATCTATCAAAGGCTATTCGGCTATACCGGTTCCGCGCTCAAAGTCGCCGCGTTTGGCGAGGTCCATATTCCTCTACTGTCCGGAATCCCTTGGGTGGGTGCGGCTTTTTTTCAGCACAACATTCTTGTTTTTCTAACCTTTCTAATTGTTCCCTGCGTGTATTTTTATCTGTTCCAAACTTCTCATGGCTTGACAGTTCGAGCTTGCGGTGAACACCCGAAAGCTGTTGATGCGGTCGGTGTTGATGTAAAAAGATTACGCACTTCGTGCGTATTGTTCGGAGGAGTAATTGCGGGATGCGCTGGCGGCTATCTGTCTCTCGCCGATGTTCCATACTTTACGCCGGGTATGACTGTAGGAAGGGGTTTCATAGCTCTGGCAATCGTAATATTTGGCAAATGGCATCCTGTCAAAGCGTGCGGAGCCGCCCTCCTCTTTGGTCTTGGTGAGTCGCTGGAGGTTCGTTTTCAAGCTATCGGATGGGACGTTCCTTACCAGTTCATGCTCATGCTGCCATACGTATTGACACTATTGGTTCTGGCAGGCTTCGTTGGCCGGTCTACTCCCCCGCAAGCGCTGGGCGTCCCTTACAGACGCGAATAAATAGTTGCGGACGCGCCTCACGGATGATTCGGATCAATCAATCAATAACTACAATTAGGAGATAGAGACGGGTAATTCTTAATGGAAACGCTTACAGACTGGCTCCCACAATTAACGAAACTGACACCGTTGATTCAGAAAAATTTCTTCACGTCATTAGTCATTATATTAATTCTCTGGCTGCTCCGTACCATAGTCATGTCTATTGTCCTGCGGAGAGTGGAAGACGTGCGCCTCCGATATCGTTGGCGAAAGACATCGAAGGGCGTTGCCGCTGCTTTTGGGGTTGTGCTCGTCGGAAGCGTATGGTTCGAAGGCATTCAATACCTGGCATCCATTCTAGTTGTTGCTGCTGTCGGATTACTGATTGCGTTGAAGGACGTAGTGACAGCTATTGCCGGATGGTTTTATATCATCTGGCGTCGGCCGTTTAATGTGGGCGATCGTATTCAGATAGGAGATCACGCGGGGGATGTGATTGACGTAAGAATCTTTAAGTTTACCTTGATGGAAATCGGGAATTGGGTGGACGCGGATCAAAGCACCGGGCGCCTCCTTCACATACCCAACGGTTTAGTGTTGAGTGAAGTCGTGTCGAATTATAGTAGTGGGTTCCAATACATTTGGAATGAACTTCCGGTAATGGTGACCTTCGAGAGTAATTGGACAAAGGCGAAGACAATTCTACTAGAGATTGTTACGAAACACGCTCAGCACTCAAGTGAAGCTGCCCAGAAACGAATTCAAGAGGCGAGCCGCAGGTTCATGATATTCTATTCCGTGCTTACACCAACGGTCTACACAAGCATCGCGGAAAGTGGGGTTCTACTGACTATCCGTTATTTGTGTGAACCGCGTACCCGCCGCGGCACGTCGGAGACGATTTGGGAGGAGGTCTTGCACCAATTTGCCGATCACAAGGATATCAACTTTGCCTATCCGACGCGGCGTTTCTATGACAATCAACGAGAAGGCGAACTAGGTACGAGACCATCAACTGTGGTAGCAGATTCCTAATGTCGTAATGTTCCGCACTCCATTCTCGTGGTGCTCGCTAGCGGTTTTCGCCGGCGATTATATCCCAGCTTATAGATCTCCATGCAATTATGATCTCGCTTCAGCATGTCCTTAAAAAACTGCGCCGGTTGCTGCCTTGGAGAAGCGGCACATCCTTGCTCGTTTCAGAAATAATGTTGCTTGCGTTTCTACTGTATGTGTTCGCGTTCCACACATTTGAACAGCAAGAAAGGCCGGATTTAGCGCTCTTTGATTCGGTATGGGTGGCATTCATCACCATGACAACCATCGGATACGGGGACATTTCCGCCGCGACCATCGCTGGTCGAATCTCCACGATCATATTCAGCATCATTACACTAGGATGTTTCTCAACAGTTGCCAGTCAACTTATTACAAAGCTATCCGACATTCATGAAAGGCGGGTGAGAGGATTGGTTCGTTTACGTCTGAAGAGACACATTTTGATTGTAGATTGGAGTAAAAACCCTGACAAAATTACCACGGTCATTGATAATCTGCGCACCGATGCGGACACCAGCGAGTCTCCAATCGCGATCGTCTCCGAGGCGTTTGAGGAACTGCCCACCAGGATTACAGATGATTTCGATGACGTCTATTTCTGCCACGGTTCGCCAACCAACGCGAATACGTACGTCCAAGCCAATGTGACTGAGGCGCAGGCGGCAATCGTCTTTGCCAGCGGGGAAGATTCAAGCGCCGACGTGCTCACGGCGGCGGCTGTTGGGATCATTGATGATCTGCATCCACGCCTTGAGATTGTCGCCGAATGCTTGGATAAGCAGAATGAAGGACTATTTCGGCGAAATGGCTGCGAGCGCATCGTGTTTACGGGGGAGATAGTGCCGCTCATATTGGCGAAAACTGCAATTGATAGAGGAGTTGGACCATCGGTGTTTGAAACGCTTGATACGAGGACCGAATCGACACTCTACAGCGTTCAAGACGCGCAACTGGATGGGTACACGTTTGCTCAGATCTCCAAATGCTTGGTGGAATTGGAGGAGCGTGTTCTGCCGCAGGGAGTTATCCGTGGTCGAAGAATCATCATGGCTCCCGAAAAAGACTTCAGAGTGGAGGATGGCGACGGCCTTATTCTACTTGGCGACCGCAAGCATCCGTGGAACGCTTCGGGCACGAGGGGATTGAGACAGAGACTGGTCAACCAGCTTTCGATTGAGACTGGGAGGGGGGAAACCGCATGAACATCAGAGGATGGATTCTCGTGGTCGTGATTCTGCTATGCATAATATTTGCCGGTGTAAGTTATAATCGCCTCGCCTCCCGGCTTCCGCATACCATCACAATCGCTTCAGGCTCCGAAACTGGAGCATATCACCACTTGGCTCTGAAACTCAAGGAACTGCTGCGACTCGAATATCCACGGATAACCGTCGAAATTCAAGCCACTGACGGTTCCGCGGATAACCTGAAGCGAATCACGGAGGGTAAAGTCCAATTTGCGCTTTATCAGAACAACGGAAGGTTGCATCTCGGAGGAACGGACGTCAATGATTCGGGTGAGGGTGTCCAAGCTGTCCGTGAGGTTAGGGCGGCCGCCAATCTTTACGTAGAGGTGTTGCACATCATCGTTCGCAAGAGCATTGACGCGAACGGAATTCAGAGTTTACGCGGCGTAAAAGTTTCTGTCGGTGCAAAAGAGAGTGGAACCATTCAGATGGCGCAGCATGTGCTCCGGCATTACAAAATGAGCGTGAACGACAAGCAGATGCACACGCTCAATTTTGCTGACACGTTAATGGCATTTGACAGCGGAGAGATTGACGCGGCATTTATCGTAACGGGCAGCCTTTCACCGATGATGAGGAAGTTGCTCAGTACGGGAGAGTATGATCTCCTACCCATTCAAGACGTAAACGCGCTTACCTTCAAGAACACGGCATTCCTTCCCTTCCAACTGCCGCGTAGCGTGTATTCCGGGGAGCATAGCGTACCGTCACGAGATACGACCTGCCTTGCCGTCAAAGCAAGTCTCATCACGCATCAGGATGTTCCCGCCTTCCTTGTGCGTACGATGACGCAAATGGCGCTCTCAACTCCAATCCGCAATCATTTAAGGGGGTTATCCGAAGCGTTCGCGAAAGAGGAACAGGATTTTCCCATTCACCGCGGCGCCATGGATTTTTATCATCGCGGCGAACCTACCTTTTCATCGAGCGTCGCCGAAGCATTCAACGATACGCTGCCGTATCTCCTGGTCCTGGCAATTTTGGTCATTGTGGTCGGCGCAACACTCCGCCAAAACCACATCGAAAAACGGCGGCATACGAGCATGAGATTACACGAGTTCATGACACGGATTGGTGACATTGAAGAGGATCAGCGTGGTGAAACGAACCCGCAGCAACTCTATCGTTTGTTGGACGTGCTATCTCGTGTCAAGAAACGCGCCGTAGACGATCGCGTCGACGGTAGGCTTCCGGCTGGAGATGATTATCTCGCTTTCATGGTGCAGTTGGATGGGTTAATCAACACGATTCACACCAAGTTGGATATTCTGGTGGCAAGTGATGGCAGAGTTGAGACGGCACCCCACGTCGAACCGTCGGGAGAAAGCTAAGTGTTTGGCTCGACATTATACATACACGGTACGCATCCACACGCCACGAAGACTAGTGGGAGGGCAAGTCTATTAGTGTTTACTATCGTACTCCTTGTCCAAAGCGCTGGATCAGACACTATCCATGTCCTTTGATCCCACCCTACAATATGGGCTGCAGCGAAACGCTATCGAATTTCCAATAATTCAATCTCGAAAATAAGGGTTGCGTTTGGGCCAATCACCTTACCGGCGCCTCGTTCGCCGTAAGCAAGATTCGATGGTATAAACAGTTTCCACTTAGAGCCAACCGTCATCAACTGGAGCGCTTCTGTCCAGCCCGATATTACGCGATTTACAGGAAAACTCGCGGGTTCACCGCGGCGATGTGAACTGTCGAACTCCTTGCCATCAATCAGGGTTCCGCGATAGTGCGTTACCACCGTATCCGTTGCCCCCGGTCTATCGCCGCTGCCATCGTGAATCACCTCATACTGCAAACCACTCGGGAGCGACACGACTCCCTCCCTCTTTCCATTCTCGGTAATGAACGCCTCTCCCTGAGATAGGTTCTCTTCGCCGAGTTGTTTCCTGTCCTTGAAACCGAAGAATTTCATGCACTAACTCCTCCCCAAGAAACCCTTAACCCGCGGGTGATCCAACACATCGCGGTTTAAGATATGAGCCGGTTCGCGTCCGTTGAGTGCGTCAATGGCTTGACCAATTGTGCAAAGATCAAGGCGTATCGAGGACTCGACGGTTATCCCGGCAAAGTGGTTCGTGGCGATGATGCGTGGATGCCCCTTGTGGATCGCCCGTGGGCCGCTCAATGGATCATCGACGACGTAGTAGAAGAGTCGTTCTTCGCGAATGGCGCGGTTTACCGCACCGTCATCAACCAGATTTCCGCGCGACGGGTTAATCAGAGAGGCGTGCGGCTTCATGGCGCACAGGCATTCATAGGTGACGATGGGATCAGCGCCGGCAACGTGGAGCGAGATGGTGTCGCATTCTTCGAAAAGTGTCATCGGGTCGTCAACAGCTTCGGCGTCGAATTTTGCCGCCAACTCCTTGATATCGGGTCTGATATCGTACACGAGTAGTCGGCCATCCTCGCCGAGGAGCGGCTTCGCACGAAGGGCTACCTCCTGTCCGATTCGTCCTAGTCCGTAAATTCCAAGTGTAGACCCTTTCACGTCAAAGTTGCGCATAAGAGAAGCGTCGCCTTCATGCGCACGCTCATTGATGGTATAGAGCCGTTTATGTGTCGCAAACCATTGGGCAATCGCATATTCGGCGACCGTGTCGAGGTGTGCCGGTGCAAGGGTAATAATCACGCCGTATTGTGTCGCAAGATCTACGTTGACGGTTTCGAATCCCACACCCCATCGAGCGATGATTCTAAGGTCCTTTGCCGCCTCGTAGAAACTCTCGTGGACTTGGGGACCGCCCGCAAGTACGGCAATCACATCTTCCGCGTGTTTCTCGGTCAGTTCATCGGGATGCTGGGAAAGCGTCCCATACTCCGCCAGACTGGCTAGCCCGTTGCGGCGCGGTTCAGAGTCAAATTCGGTGTTATAGAAAAGACGCGATAGCAAAATCTTTTTTGGCATTAACGCACTCCTTTTTTCGCGTGTGTTCTCGTCGTAAAGTTGGAGTTGTGTTTTCCCAATTCCGGTGGTGCCGAATTGGATTAACAGAACTCCCGATAATGAATACGGTAGGCATTCCGAGCCCTAATGGATTTAGTCCAACCGGATTAACTCGATCTCAAAAAGCTTGGGCCAAAGTTTTCCTGTGACAAATAGACGTTTTTTTTCAGCATCGTAGGCTATACCGTTCAACACGTCAACCGGTCGTTGACGGTCTTCTTCACCAAGAATGCCTTTCAGGTCAATCCATCCAACCACCTTACCTGTTTTCGGATTAATCTTCGCTATGCGATTGGTTTGAAAGACGTTCGCGTAGACTTCGCCTTCAACATATTCTAATTCATTGAGATTTTCAACCGAGCCATTGCCGTCGTGTACCTGTATCCGGTTTCGTTCTTCAAAGGTTTCCGGGTGCAAGAAGTAAAGGATTGAGGTTCCATCACTCATGATTAAGTGTTTCTCATCGCAGGTAATCCCCCATCCCTCGGTTGGATAGCTGAATTCTCGTAGCAGTTCGAAACTGTCCTTATCGTAGACGAAGCCGACGTTGGATCGCCATGTCAATTGGATGATTCTATTTTCATATATTGTGACTCCCTCTCCAAAGAAATGGGGAGGAAGTTCATGGTACTGCAAAATATCACCGGTTTTGATTGAAACCCGGCGCAGCGATGATCGCCCATAAAGCCCGGTTCCTTCAATGAAAACCCCATTCTCAAAAAACAGTCCTTGCGTAAATGCGTTTCTATCATGAGGGTAAGCGTTAATCACCCTGAAAGTATAGACTGGAATCGCTAATCCGCTCTCGACTTCCGCATCGTGTCCTTGAGGGGAGAGGTGATCGCTCGACTTCAGGTGCTCCGGAAATACTGTGGCGAACAGGAAACCTATTGCCAAAACACGATAAAAACTGATGTTAGTTCTTGATATGCCGAGTCTCGTGAGAAACGACAGAATCGTCCTCCGGATCCCCGGATTTCCTACGTTGGCAAAACTCATGCTGCAAACTCTCGACGCATCCTCCGCAGAAACAGTAGACCCTTCCATACTCCCCAACCTCCTTCTCAATAAGCTCAGTCATCTCGAATTCTTCGTGACAAAGCGCGCAGATCTCAAGAAGGGTCGGCGGCTCGGATTCTTCCCTTGCCCTACGTTTCGAAACCGTCCATAAAATAAACCACGTAACGATGGGAACGAAGAATATGGCGATAACAAATAACATTGTCGGTTGCCTCGGATTGTGTTGTCAGGCGATTGGGTTAGGCCAAACCGTGAATTGCCTCCCGTCCTGTCAAGTCTGACGTCTCATGCCGAGGGATCGTGATCAATAAAACGACTATTGGCGAACGGTAGGTGGGTTGAACCTCGTGCCAGGATGTGATTCTGATTGCCATCACCCCAATCGGTGTGCGAGCGCGCGTTCGCATAATGACAGACATACGCTCGACGGTATCGATCCGGAGAGTTGTTTTGCTTTGAGCGATGTATGAGGTGGCCGTGGAAAAAGATGACATCCCCTGCTTTTGCTATGGCGGGAATCTCGCTATCTTCATCCACGCCGACAATCTCGGTCATCCCGATCTGAAAGTTGCCCGAATCATCCGGGTCTGCGACATCCTGATAAATCGGATCAAAGTTTGAACCGGGAATAAAGTACATGCAACCGTTTTCCTCGTCGCAATCATCTACCGCAATCCAGGCGCCGCATAGCGTGTCCGGGGCTGTTTTGATATAGAAGGAATCCTGGTGATACGCTTGACCCTTCTTTCGAGGCGGCTTGAGGAAGAGCATGGACTGCATCGCCATCACGTCGGGTCCTATGAGCACCTCAAGTACATCAAGAATTCGTGGGTGCAACATGTACTTTTCATGAAGTGGGAGATGGCGGTGAAATTGAATGAAGCGAAAGAACATGTCCTCCATTTCTGCGGGCGAGTTGCCTTCGCACCGGGGAGTAACACCTTCCAGCTTGCTGAAATCCACTCTTCCCATAGCGAGATCCATCGTGTGTTTGCCGAGTTCCTCAATCTCTTGGGGAGTTACAAGCCCTTCAATCTTCAAATAGCCGTTTCGACCAAAAAATCGTCGCTGATCCACCGAAACTTCATACTTTTCTCGTTGCTGGTTTTCCATGAGTTGCAGTCCTCATTGCACCGTTGCTTTAGCTATGATTATTCCATTTCCCTTTGCTGTGAAGGTCGTCATAACTTTGCTCTTTCAATTCTACGCAGTGTGAGTGTATCATATTAAGACTATTTTTTACAATGCTCTCAATGGTTTTTCGCTTTTCGGCGGGTTTAATATCGCATTTAAGGAGCCCTAGACAATGCGGATTTATCGGCTGGCTGTTCTCTACCTCCTGATTGCGGCAGGATGCGGGGACAACAGCACACACGACCCGGTAGGTGCATCTACGGATTTGGACGACCCAACCTCCGGCACCGCCGCCAGAATTTCCGGTCGTATTCTGCCCCCTAGAATTCAACCCACCGTGATTGTGTTACGAAACGGAAACGATTTTTCGACAGCGACTGCTGATGAAACGGGGCGATATGAAATAGCCAATCTAATTAGAGGAGAATACAGCTTGCAAGTCGTTGCGACGGGTTTCTTCACGGATATCTCGGTTCACAATCTACGGATTGAACCGGGACAGTCTGTGGAGGCAGACCTGATTATCTTGCGGGAACGATCCGAGGCTGCCAGATTGGTTGGACAGATTATTGACAAATCGACCCAGTTGCCGCTCGAAGATGCGGAAATACAGGTTGAGTGCTCGACGGCGGTCTGCGCGCCTCTGAGCGCGGTTTCCGATAGCAAAGGAGATTTCTCCATCGACCTTTGGTCCCGTTTGGAGTCGAACATCAATGTACGTAAACCCGGCTACAAAACATTTCCGCGCGAGGTAAAGGCACTCGAGCCTAAACAGAGGTTTTTCATAGGCCAGTTGATGTTGGAGCCGATTTCACCCTGAAATCCCGCGGATCGGCATCGACGGCGGTGATCTTAGTTGGAAGTAATGAGCGGGACGGAGTTGATCGTAAAATGGTGAGGTGTTATCTCATTAGGGCGAATAGCAAGGAGTCAAAAATAGGTAAGCAGCAAACCCTGTTTTGATCAGTTGTGAAGGTGTTGTTGGGCAATCGTCTGAACGACGGACTACGGAATCGCTACTACAACTGCTATTTCATCTTCCATCGTCTTCGATCTACGACTGAGTCAATCGGATTATCGCTTAGCTACGCAACTATATAGGATGTATCCGGCTCGGTTACGGTCACAATCTGCAGTCGGAAGGGTAGGATTGAATATAATCCGGCTTCCGAAACTTCACGAACTTACCGGGGAGAAATAGTTGTAGGGTGGAATCAACCGAGCGGATAGCGAAGGATCAAGGACTGAAAAAAGGAGCGCGATAGAGATCCCACAGCAAATCCATCAAGCGAGTGAATAACGAGTGCGATAGCTAATCTTCTGCCCACCAGCCTTTAAACGCCTCACTGCAGGATCAACTGAGATAAAGCGACTGAAAATGGAACACGATAAACAACCCATAGGTTTTGGAAGGACAGACTCAGATGTATCGAACCTACCAAATGACACAGGTTCTCAAAGTCGCAAGCCGAATCCACCACCAGCCCCGCCAATGGACGCGCCCCCGCCTTGCGGATACCGTAGGCGTGGACAAGGGAACCATCCAACGCGACATCAATCTCTTGCGCGAAATGGGAATTCAGATTGTAGCCCGGGGGAAACAGGGGTACGAAATGAATTCCTACTTCTTTCTTCCCGCCCTCAATCTTGATTTTGAGGAAACCCTCGCTCTGATTACCGCGGCAAGTGTCTACAAGGCAAACGAAGGGCAGCAAACAAGAAATGCGTTGGACAATGCAATCGCGAAAATCGCGATAGGTTTACCCAAAAGCACCCAGCGCGTTCTGAGACAAATTGCTCCGCAAATTGACATCCCGAATTCCCAGGTGAGCGAACTGGATGAAATTCAGTCGCACCGAGAAACGCTGTTCGACGCAATTCGTCAAAGACTCAAAGTCACAATGACGTATGACTCCTTCAGTAGTGCCAAACGCACCCGCCATCGTATTTCACCCTATGCCGTTATATTTCGCAAACACGCCTGGTACGTCATTGGACATTCCGAAACCAGAGGGCGCGTGTTAACCTTCCGCATCAACTGTATCCATCGTCTCTCCATCACGCACCCCCCGTACACAATCCCCGGCGATTTTTCCGTTCAAAAATACCTCGAAAAAGCTGGGATGTCATGCTTGGTGCCGAGACGCACGTCGTTATCAAATTCGCGCCTCGCATTGCGCCATTGATTCAGGAAGTACGCTGGCACCCAACCCAAAAACTACATACCATGCCAGACGGCAAACTTATTTTCGAAGTTGCCGTTGCCGGTTTGCGCGAGATTGCTTGGTGGGTCATGACATGGGGAGACGAAGCCGAAGTTCTTGAGCCGAAGGAATTGCGCGAGCGCGTGATAGAGACCGCACGGAAGATGGTAGAGGTGTACCAAGAGAATTAAAATTCCGCCACTTTTGCCACGCGGAGAGCATGTAGGTTGGGTTAAACGGAAATCCGAAAGAAATCGTGTGCAGAAAAAAGACTTCCAATGTTTAATTCTGTCCGAAAACATAAGTAATTCGAGTGAAACCCAACGATTCACGTTGTAGGAGCGATCTCCGAATCGCGACTTTAATTCACGTCATTTACGCATTATTATTTTAGAAAAATGGTACTAGAAAGCTATCCAGTTGTTATGCCGGAGGCAAGGGCGGAAGACTGGAAGGAACATAGGAGCGTTTCTCGTGACCGAAGAGACCGAGTTTTTTTAGTTTGTATCAAATGACCTCATGAGCTAAACTAAAAGCGGTTGGTAATCCCATCAATCGCCATTAACTCATGGAGGTCATTATGAAGTCACAGAGCAATTCAAACTACGGTATCAATCGTCTGGAATCAAAGACGGCGAGAGCGGCAATTATTCAGAAGATTGCGTCAGACTTCAATCTGATGCCTATTCTTGCCGAAGCCTACTATAATCAGATTTCTTCCTACTTTGCCCAACACGCCGATATCAAACTTACATCAGGCCAAATCTGCTATGAAGCCGTAGCAGCCGACGAACCGGCAGGTAAACACATCGCCTTAGCCAAAAAGGTCTCCTGCCAACTCACGTTCAATGACGTGCACACCGATCTTGAGGTCTTAGCCAATTATGGACTTGCAGGACTCAGACGCCATCGAATCTTACGGTTAACCAAACAAGCCTATGACCAAGATGCCTTGCTCAGTTACGAAGATTTGGCAGTGTTATTAACCACCAGTCCGGCAACCGTCAAACGCGATATCCGACAGTTGAAACAGCAAGGGCTTTTTGTAATGACTCGTGGCGCCAAACACGATATGGGCCCCGGCATTTCTCATAAGACACAAATCCTGGAACTATACTTTAGAGGGTATCAATTCACCGACATTGAGCGAAAGACGAACCATACCGAACGTGCCGTGTTGCGATACTTGCGTGATTTCACTCAGGTAGCAACGCTCCATCATCAAGATTTTCCCAGGGAACAGATACGGCTCATTACTCATCTCTCTGACCGATTGATTCGTGAGTATCTCTCCCTGTATGATGAATACAAACATGCAGAGCGAATGACGACTTTACTTCGTCCCGAACCGGTTGATGAAAAAAAGGGGGAGAACTCATGAGTAAATCATTGACTCGAACCGAAATCAACGAGAAGAAAATCTACTGTATGTTAAGGAACGAACGATATAGACAATTACAGAAACGGATGCGTCCTCTTAGCAATCAAGTGACTGAATAAGGAGTGCGATAGAACGTTCCACGGTTAGTTTGCGAATCACAAGCACAATCTAACAGATCAAGCAACTGAAAGACGAGTCGGATACAGATCCCGCGTGCTTTCCGGAAAAGTAAATTCGCCTACTTCTCATCTAGGACCTGAATGTTGTCCCACTGCGGCGACTTCTCGGTCCGTCGCGGGGCGTCGAAACAAGCGACACCGCCCAACAATCGGTCGCTATCCCTAGACCGCTCTACTTTCAAGCCAGTCCTTGGTCACCTCAATTCCGAACCCGGGCGCGTCACTAGGCGTCAGATAGCCGTCTTTTATCACAGGGGTTCCCGGCAGCACAACCATCTCTTCGAGCGGCACTCCCGGCGGTGATACCCCTTCCGAACGTTCTCCCCATTGAATGGCTGGCATCGCATACGAAACATGCTGCCCGTAGGGGTAATTCATGCCGGCATGACTGATGACGCTCAATCCGTGCGCTTCGGCGATGTGGCAGATTCGTACCAGCGCCGTGACGCCGCCCACCCATTGAACATCTGGCTGCAAGATGTCGACCAGCCCTTTTCCCGCCGCCAATGCAAAAGGGTGGATGGTATACCAATGCTCGCCCGTCGCGAGAATCTGCGACGGCACTCGTTCTCGCACCTTAAAGTAACTGTCCATATCCTCCGGCAGCAGGCAATCTTCTAACCACTTCAAGCTGTACGGTTTCAACGCCTCCACCAACCTCACGACATACTCCACATCAAAGGACATCCAAGCGTCTAGCATCAGTTCAACATCGTCGCCTATCTGCTCGCGAGTGCTCGCTACCAATTCCTCCGTCGCTCGAATCCCTTCGATTCCCGATTCGGGTCCATGTCGTGCGAAGAGTTTCACGGCTTTAAACCCCAGTTCCAAGAACCACGCGATGCTATTTTCCGTACCGTATGATATATCGGTGTTGCTCGCATAGCAGAATATCTTGTCTTTTTGAGGACCGCCGAGAAGTTCGTAGACTGGGCACTTGAGTAATTTGCCTTTCAGATCCCATAGGGCGTTGTCCACGGCGCTGATAGCGTAGCTCGCCAAACCCGCGCTGTGATACTGCGCGGAACTGCGGCGCATCATATCCCACAGTTTCTCGGTCGCAACGCAGTTTTGGCCTAAAAGCAAAGGTGCAAGATGGTCGTTAATGATGCTAAGGACCGGGCCGCTATTCACTGTCATTCCGAATCCCCAGGTTCCGTCTTCCGCGGTTATAACGCAAGCAAGGCGCGTCCATTCGGTGTTCCAATCACTTCTCTTGAATTCGGGATAACGCGCCATCGGACTGGTGAACCCGTCCGTCTCAAGACGTGGAACCCGGGATTCTGTCTTGGAATTAGGGGTAATGTTAACTGCAACGGCACGAATGTCTTTTATCTTCACTTCGGTTGCTCCTTTTGAATGGGGAATTGGAACACGTAAATCAACAGCCCGCGGGCTTAAAATCGCGCGAGATCCTTCCAGCGTTAAAAACCAGTTTACCCATCCGCTGCAAATTAAACCGGTACGCTTAATTGCTATTATATCATTTCACTTAGCTCGAATCCAGTATCCAGTCTTTAGTTTAGGAAGGTTGCATCTGGTTTCGGTCAGGTCAAAGTCAACGACGTACTGTCTCAGTTTAAGTGACAAGGGAGCGAGAGAATGGCGGTGGCGCCAACTCCATTTTTTGATATTGAACACCAACAGGCGAGTTGGTATAATTGGATTCAATATTAACAGGTTTCCATCGTTCAGAGTTGGATACTTGGAGCAGACCAATGACTAGGAAATTAAACGTTGGAATTGTCGGAGCACGTCGAGGCACAGGATTCATTCAACCGTTTGGCACGATTGCGGAAACGGAAGTGGCTGCGCTCTGTGATGTGAACGAAGATACACTTCACACCGTCGCGACGCAGCACGGCATAGCCAAACAATTCACGGATTATGAGAAACTGCTTGAAGATGACGACATCCAGATTGTTGTGTTGGCAACTCCAGAAAATCTCCACGTCCCGCAAACCATCGCGGCGTTAAATGCGGGAAAGCATGTAATCAGCGAAGTAACGGCGGCGGTTTCGCTCGATCAGTGCGCGGAATTGGTTCGAGCTGTCAGAAAGAGCCGCACGAAATATATGATGGCGGAGAACTACTGTTATCTTAAATCGAATGTGTTGATTGGCAACATGGTGCGGCAAGGGATGTTTGGAAATATATACTTTGGGGAAGGTGAATACCTCCATAATGTCAAATCGCTTCATCACGATGGCGAAGGCAATCCGACGTGGCGTTTCCATTGGCAGGTCGGCGTCAATCGATGCAACTACGCGACACACCATCTCGGTCCCGTGCTGCAATGGTTCGGCGAACGGGTTGCAAGCGTTTGTTGCTTGGGAACCGGCGTGCAAACCGACCCTGAGTACGTGATGGAGGATACAGTGATGATGCTATGCAAGACGGAGAGCAGTGCACTCATCAAAATTCGCATAGATATGCTATCCAACCGTCCGCCGAACTCGTATTACAGCCTTCAGGGCACGAAAGGCTGCTATGAGGGCAGCCGAGGCTTTGGGGATCAGCCCAAAATTTGGTTAGCCGATTCAGGTCGAGGCGATGAATGGATTCCGCTTTCGGCGTTTGAGGACGAGTTCTTGCCCGAGCGGTGGAAAGATCCGCCTCAAGAAGCCGCGCATTTGACCGATGGGCTCGGCGATTACTTTGAATTACGCGATTTTGTAGATTGTATACTTCACGATACCGAGCCGCCGCTGGATGTCTATACGGCGCTCGACTTTACCGTACCCGGCTTGGTTTCCGAGCAGTCGATTGCAAACGGCGGCGCTCCGGTTGAAGTTCCCAACTTCCGCGAACTAGATTGAATCGCCCGAGGTGTACGCGAAGCCATCGCAACGGCCCACGTTGCATGTCGTCGAAATGCTGGAAGACGCCGCACAATCAGTCCGATACCAACTCACTAGACCATCGCTCAAGGAGTTACGTTATCGTTAGTCAAGTCTGAAGAAGTATTGAGGTTGAATTGCTGCGTGCAGGTTGGTGGACTGTATCTGCTACGTTAAGGAGATGCGATTCCTGCCTCATCAAGACTGAATCTGTACTTGTTGTCTCACTAATGACCGTTACCACCGCACCCACCAGTGGAAACGCATCTGAGTATTCTGCACCACAAAAAAGAAAATCGGGCTAAGTTTGTGAAACTATTTTGGGAGTCGTAGGTTGGGTTGAACGGGAACCCGTTAGTAATCGCTAATCTTTTTGGGAGTTCTCGAATACCTATTTCGCTAGAACAGGTCAAGACCGGAGTGAAACCCAACAATAATCGTACGTTCTACCACCATGAGGCCACCTCTGCGACTAGATGCGTTTCCCCTGCCGAACCCACCCAATCCTCTTGATAAGCTGACTTCTCGCAAGATATAATAGTTAACTTCCAGTAGATCCCTGATTTGTGAACTCCAATTATTGTCTACTCCTCCTTTCGTGATGATCTTGGCGCGATTACCAACCCTGCATTTGCCGGTAACCATTGCAATGTAAAACAGCTAACGCCAAGGCAGCATCCCGAAAATTCGGCAACTCACTAGCTATCTAGATTGATATGTACCAATACCGATTGGCGGAAGCCGGAGATTTGAAACGAATCGCGGAAATTGAGTTGCGATCGCAAGTTGGATTCAATCCTTCTTGTCAAGAAAAGTACGAGAATTGCTTCGACACCCGCTACCGTTGGTGGTGCGATTATTTTGATCGTACTAGCCGCACCGGAACGACTAGAATACAACGGGCGATATACGTTGCGATGGTTAAGCTGAATATTGTCGGATACATCGCCGGACATCTGACCTCTCAACCTGATCCGCAGGGCGAGATTCAGTCAATGAACATATTGAAGCCGCAGCGGGGAAAAGGGGTGGAGGTAAACCTGCTTAGAATACTGGCAAGATGGTTCAAGAGTCGCAGGGGCGCATCAGTCTGTGTGAATGTTGCAGTGCATAACCCTTACAGAGAGTTCTACACCCAACACGGTGCTACGGCCGTGAATGACTCACTTTATCGGTGGGATGACATCGGCAAGGTGACAGAAGAGTCGTAACACCCACTACAAGATAATGAGTAATTCGTGGTTAATCTCTCAAAAAGCCGACCTGAGTTTCTTTTTCTTGCCCCTTGCCGCAATTTGGGCGGTGATATTCCTGTTGCCTTCTTCCATGCTTGACCACGATCTGCCCTTGTGGGCATGGGCGGTCTTCATCTTGGGATTTGATGTGAGCCACGTTTGGAGCACGCTGTTCCGAACATACACAGACAAAGATGAGACGGAGAGGTTGGGACGGAAGGCGTGGTCGATCCCGCTCATCTCCTTTCTCGCAGTTTTTGTCCTATGCTTCTTCTCTGTTCACCTGTTCTGGCGACTACTGGCGTATCTCGCTGTTTCTCATTTCGCAAAGCAGCAGTTTGGTTTTCTCGCGCTCTACCGAGTTAGACAGGGCAGAATTAGAAAACGCATCCCGGACAAACTGGCAATATATCTCGCTGTTCTTTATCCAGTCATCTATTGGCATGTGGCGCAGGACAGGGCATTTGAATGGTTCGTATCCGGCGATTTCGTTTTCCTTAAGCACATTCAACTACCGCATCAGGAGCTAATTGTTACCAATGTGTTGTATTGGGGGATTTTGGCAGGTTGGTTAATAGAGGAGTGCATCACTTCTGTCAAGCAAGTCGGCAGGATAGCTTACGGCAAAATCGCTTGGGTATTGGTTACAGCGTTCAACTGGTATTTCGGGATTGTGTACTTCAACTCCGACATTGTTTTTTCCATCACCAACGTCGTTGCGCACGGTCTACCGTACATGGTGCTGGTTGTCTGGTATAAGTTGCGGAAAAACACCAGTTTAAATCGATCGGTACCGGTTTTCCAGATGACTGCGACCATTATATTTGGCGCAATTGTATTGGCATATATTGAGGAATTTGGTTGGGATATGCTCCTATTTAGAGAGAAAGGCGAACTATTCCCGGCTTATTTTGTCGGCATCTTTGAAGGTTCATTGGCGATCGCTTTCGCGTATGCGTTATTGGCTTTGCCGCAAATTACGCATTACATTCTCGACGGAATTATTTGGAAGAACAGTGCATCGAATCCTTACGTGAAGCAGATGTTGTAGTGTGGTGCCAACAAGAAAAAACGCACGTTTGCCGGAATTGTCTCCAAGTCGAAAGTGGATAACACGTTATGGAATTGTACCTGATTCGCCACGGCCAGTCGACCAACAACCGCGGAGATGTGCGTATTCCCGATCCACCGTTGACAGAGATCGGAAAGCGGCAAGCGGACAGAGCGGGATGGGCGCTCGAAAATCTGGGTATTACACACCTTTATTGTAGCGCGATGCTCCGCGCGGTGCAGACTGCCGCAATTGTTGGGGAACACTTGGAACTCGCCCCGCACATTTTCGTCGGCCTCCACGAGTGGGGGCGTGGAATGTGGGAAGACCGCGGCGACGCCGGAATCGTACAACTGCCGGGGTTAACACGGTCGCAGTTACGTGATGTCTGTTCGACAGTCGTGTTGCCGGATGATGTGACGGACGAAGGTTGGTGGTCTCAAGTATTCGATACCCGCGAGCTAGCGCAGGGCGGGAACGTTGAAAAGATGCTAAGCTTGGCACATGAGAATTGCCTACAGTTCATAGCGCATTTGGACCAACACCACACTGGAAAAGATGAGAAGGTCGGTGCAATTTTGCATGGCGGGGCCGGATCCATATTGCTCGGTGCATTTTTTGGTTTGTTGCCAAATGAAGCTCGAGATCGCTTCCCGCATAACAACGCCGGGATTACGAAGATTCGGAGAAACCCGGAACACACTCAACTGCTTTATCAAAATCAGACCTACCATCTACTGAGAGAGAGTGAGTTCAATCTAGAAGCTTGTTCTCCGATGTTGACATGGTGAAGCGAACGACTAAATGCCCACACCATCGAGACGGAGTGATTTGGAAATACGCGAATCGAATTCCAACGCGATACAAATACTCTAGTCCCGTAAGTGGGAGAAAGAAGCACATGGTAGCTGGAGGCGTTTCCAAGCCGAAAGGAAAAAACTAATTATGGAATTGTACCTGATTCGTCACGGTCAGTCGACCAACAACCGTGGAGACGCGCGCATTCCCGAGACACCGTTGACAGAGATCGGCAAGCAGCAAGCGGACAGAGCTGGACGAACGTTAAGGGACGAGGGTATCACACGCCTTTATTGCAGTGCTATGCTCCGTGCGGTGCAGACTGCCGCAATTGTCGGGGAACATTTGGAGCTCGCGCCGCATGTTTTTGTCGGCATCCACGAGTGGGGCGGCATATGGGAGGACCGTGCTGATGGGGGCATAACACAGCTGCCCGGTATGACGCGCTCTCAGTTACGCGAAGTTTGTTCTTCAGTGGTTTTGCCTAATGACGTGACGGATGAAGGATGGTGGTTTCCATCGTGTGATTCCGATGGACGGGCGCCAGCGTTGGACGATGCCCGGATACTGCAATTGGTACACAGGAATTGTCTTGAATTCATTGCGCATTTGGATCAACACCACGTTGGAAAAGATGAGAAGATCGCGGCCATTACGCACGGAGGTTCCGGATCGATACTCCTCGGAACCTTGCTTGAGACGCCGCTGCCAAAAAAATCTCTAAACCGTTTCCCGCACAACAACACCGGAATCTCGAAAATCAGAAGAACTCACGACGATACTCAGTTTCTTTATCTAAACCGGACCCGCCATCTACTCGGAGAGGGTGCGTCCAATCCGGAAGCCAACTCCCCATTACTAACCTGGTAAGACAGTAGCTTGACTCGACAATTAGGCGATGCTATAGAATTCAAATGCATCTAATACGTTTTTCCCATCTAGATGTTACCGCCACTCGGAGACGCACTATGAAGGGATCTCTATCGTTTTGGGATCTCTATCGCACTCGCTGTTCACTCGCTTGATCTATTCGCTCAGTTGATTGCTAGTACGAACCCTTGTTCTGGTAACTTATGGATTACGAATTAGTGTTAGCATTGATTCTTTAACCGAAACAGGTTCTTGTAGGAATCACTGTTCTACTCTTTGCAGCGAAGGAGAATCGTCGACGAAGTGAATCGAAATCGTATAATTACAGTCGGATATCTCATCATCGTTGGAGGGATGATTGCGTATAAAGAACTCCTTGGCGGAGATTTGTACCGCGCTGTGTTGACTGCCGTAGCGTTTTCCCTATTTGGAGTCCTTGCCTTCTTCTACGCCGACTTGCAATCGTGGATTAAGCCTTTTTTCGTGGTACTGCCGTTAATCGTCTTGGGGACATCTGTTTATCGAGATTTCAGAGAAGGTGAAGTCGCCTTTGTGATACTAGGAGTAGCAATGATTGCAAGCGGCGCGCTCATATTTTTCCAATCCCAACCGCTCGCGGCAATAAAGGCAATGTTTCTTATGAACGTGGGAGGGCTGTTTGCTTATAGATATTCCTTTGACGGGAATATCGAAAGCACAATTCGTATGGGGATCCTGTTTGCTTTCTTCTTCGTTTTGTTCTTGTATGAGAGTGTACCGCGATCAATCAGGCCGTTTGTGATGCTTCTACCCATAAACCTCTTGGGATTGTCTGCCTATAGAGATTTCCGATTTGGGGATATGTCCTACGTCATTTTAGATATTGTCTTGATTGCAGGAGGTGCTTTAATGTTGGTTCAAGACGCACCGTTCATAAAAGGGAAATTGCGGTACTCTTTCAGTTTAATCCCTATCATCGCATTTGGTGTTTTCCTCCTCTGGGATTTACTTCTGCACTCTTGAAACGAAATCCTCCACACTCGGATGGGATGAGATTCAATCAGGCGATTAAGAAGCGCAATTATACTTCACGCTGCTAAAAATTGCGTGTTTTCAAGCGTCTGGTAGGTAGGTGCGATCAAGCGAATGGATAGTGAGTGCGATAGAGATCCCTTTCCAACCGCACCGATATTCCAACCCTTGTAGGAGCGATCTTCGAAATCGCGACTAACTGGTGCTACGCAATTCTTATTAGAAACCATTATTACTGATAAAAAAGCGCAACATTAGCCAACCTAAAGTATATGTCCGGAATTTGTGGAATACACGATACGTTTTCCTTGTGTGGTACGATATCTATGGCATCTAACAATTCCCCGTTTCATTCCGTTATGTGAATCAGTGCCTCACATTAGCCAACCCGAGAGCTTATGGCGCGCTGCAATCAGCTAGAGCTTGATTACGATACTCTCGAACTGGGTGAGGGGAACTTCACGGAAGAGGAGTACATCGTCCTGAGCCTGCACCCGGAACCGTATGGACGAATTTTGTCAGGTGAAAAAACGTACGAGTATCGTTCCCGGTTTAGAAAAAGACCAACAATAGCCTTTATCTATGTAACTTCGCCGGTAAAATGTATCAGTGGCATCATTCGATTCGGCACACCACTAATTGCTTCTCCGGAAGAAATTGGACGTATTGCCGAGCAACAAAAGCCTGGCAACGGCAAACCCGTAATTGAATATCTATCACGACATAGGCGGGGATACGCTGTTCCCATTCTCAAGGTAATCGAAATCGCACCTATACCGTTGGATTGCCTGCAATCGAAATACGATTTTACACCGCCTCAGGCGTTCCTATACTTAAAGAACAATAAATCTCTCTTTGATTTCTTGGTTAGTCAATCAGGCTTCGAAACATTATAGGACTTACGCAGTTGAACATCCACAGGTTCGTAGTAAGAATCAGGCGAGTGATCAACTGAGTGAATAACGAAGGCGATAGTAGATCTTGATAGAGATCCCATTTATTGCCCATTTCTACACAAAAACCTACTATAGGACTGTAGGAATAATCTCCGAATCGAGACCCACAGTAGACGCGCAGGCAAAATGCCCTACTACAAACCGAACTGTATAACTCCTAACATTATTCGTATCGGAAGAAATTCGCAGCAGAAATGTTGGGAAAGTTCAAGTTTGACGACAAGGCGGGATAGCGCATACGGAAACGACTATGAAAAAACGAAAAACAGTGTACCTTGCGAATCCCTACGGTTTCTCGGAACAACAGCGGGGGACCTTGTTGCCAGCCCTGATTGAAGCACTGGAAGCTATTGGCTTGGAGGTGTGGGAGCCGTTTGCGCGAAACAACAATAAGGACATTTCCGTGCCCGGTTGGGCATATCGAATTGGACAACGAGATAAGAGTGATGTCGTGGAAGCGGACGCGATTTTTGCCGTCGTGAACGGCGTCCCGCCTGACGAAGGGGTGATGGTTGAATTGGGGATTGCGATCGCGCTCGGAAAGCCCACTTTCTTATTCCGGGATGACTTTCGGCGTGCAACTGATTCCGACGATTACCCTTTGAACCTCATGATTTTCACAGGTTTGCCACGTCTCGGATGGGAGCGTTACTACTTCAAATCGATAACTGAGATATCATCGCCAGACAAAGCACTCATATCTTGGGCGCAAGAGTAATCCATCTATAATTGAATTCGCTCATGTTAAGAATATGTGCTAGAAACCGAGTTTTTTCTTGAAAACCCGGTTTCTCAAAGCCTCTTTGCACTTTCTTTTGACATGAGCCATTGAATTGTGATAAATCACATTGGAGGCATCATGAAACAGATTAGCGGTGGAATCGCGGCTGTCCCCGGTATTCGGGCGTCAGGCGTACACGGCGGCTTAAAACCGGACAACCAGAAGGATGTTGCGTTGATTGTTGCAGACGCGCCAGCAGTGGCGGCGGGAGTCTTCACGCGAAATCGTGTGTGCGCCGCAACCGTTCTGCTCTCTCGCCAACACCTCAACAATCAGGTTGCCCAAGCGATTGTCGTCAACAGCGGCAATGCAAATGCCTGCACCGGAGAACAGGGATTGGATAATGCTCGAAAAATGGCAGCCTTGGTTGGCGAGCAGCTCAACGTAGAACCGGAAAACGTATTGGTGTCGTCAACGGGCGTGATTGGTGTGCAATTGCCAATGGATGCAATCGGAAAAGGCATTCAGCGGGCAGCCGATACGTTGAGCGATGATGGTGGACACGATGCGGCACAAGCCATCATGACTACCGACACCGTGCCGAAAGAGGTTGCGGTGGAAGTTGAAGTCGGTGGACATACGGTCCGGATTGGTGGAATGACAAAAGGGGCTGGTATGATTGCCCCGAATATGGCAACGATGCTCGCCTTTCTGGCGACGGATGTGAATATTGCAGGTGCGCCGTTACAAGAAGCTCTTCGGAAGTCTGTCGACAAGTCGTTCAACCGGGTAACGGTTGACACAGACACAAGCACAAACGACACGGTACAAATCTTGGCAACCGGATCGGGGCACAATCCTGAAATCACCGAAGCATCGGTTGGCGATTTTGATGCCTTCTACGGGGGGCTTGAGTTCGTCTGCATTGAGTTAGCGAAGAAGATTGCACGGGACGGTGAAGGCGCCACAAAGATGATTGAAGTCGTGGTCAAGAATGCGAGGGATGAAAATGAAGCCGAGTCGGCGGCGCAAGCTGTCGCGGAGTCTCCGCTTGTCAAAACCGCCGTGTTCGGGAGGGATGCCAACTGGGGACGAATCATGATGGCGGTCGGAAAATCTGAAGCTCGGTTTGATCCCTACCAAGTGGATGTTTGGCTGGGCGACTACCAACTGGTTAAGAACGGGATGGATTCCGGTTTTGACGAGGAGAAGGCTACTCAACTTTTCTCTGAGGACACAGTGACAATCACCGCGAATCTTAACGCCGGCAATGCGGAGGCAACTATGTGGACGTGCGACTATTCCTACGACTATATCAAGATTAACGCGGATTATCGAACATAGCATTGCCTGAAACTATAATAGTAAAACCAACAGTTATTTATACACTGCGGTAGGTGCGGTTTCCAACCGCACCTACCGGAATATGTGTAAATATGAATGGAATTGATTATAATCGCGTTCCTTTGACAAGAATGCTTGAATTTCTATGCGTCAAAAAAGTTCATGTTAGGAAAATCTGCAACTAGGCCACGCCTAGCCCAAGACGAAATCTTACGGAACCAAGATTCCTGTAGAATCTCGGGTTTCGCTTGTCCCTCTAACATGAGCCTTCCGGATTAATCTTCGAACGCCGCATCGAACGCGATATCGGACGGTTCAAAATCATACGCTTTGACTGCGGCGCATGCCTCTCGCGCACCGTGCTCGCGATCCATGCCGCTATCCTCCCACTCAATCGACAATGGTCCGTCGTGCCCGATTCGGTTGAGCGCTCGGATAATCTCTTCAAAGTTGATATTCCCGCGGCCGATCGACCGGAAATCCCAGTATCGTTGACCATCCCCGAAATCGAGGTGTCCGCCGAACACGCCGGATAGGCGCGGTGTGGATGACCACCAGACATCCTTCATGTGGACATGGTAAATGCGGCTGGCGAGACGCTCGATAAACGCCACGTAATCAACCCCCTGATACCCGAGATGGCTAGGATCGTAATTGAAACCGAAGGCTTCACGCCCATCAAGCGCTTCCACGGCGCGTTCGGCGGACACAACGTCGAACGCGATTTCGGTTGGATGAACCTCAAGTCCGAACTTGACCCCCACTTCATCGAATACGTCAAAAATCGGATTCCAGCGGTTGGCGAAGTCCTCAAATCCCGCATCAATCTGGGCAGGATCGTTCGGCGGGAAGGAATATAACAGGTGCCAGATGCTGCTCCCCGTAAATCCGTTAACTACGCTGACCCCCAGATTTGCTGCCGCGCGCGCAGTCGCTTTCATTTCGTCTGCGGCGCGTTGACGGACGCCCTCCGGATCGCCGTCGCCCCAGATATTCGGAGCGAGAATGGCTTGATGCCGGCTGTCAATATTATCGCAGACCGCCTGGCCGACAAGATGGTTACTGATTGACCAGACTTTTAGTCCGTATTTGGCTAGAAGGTCGTGCCTCCCTTGACAGTAATCGGGATCTTCAAGGGCTTTGTCAACCTCGAAATGGTCGCCCCAGCAAGCCAACTCCAAGCCGTCATACCCCCATCCGCTCGCTTTCTGCGCCAAGTCTTCGAGTGTTAAATCCGCCCACTGACCAGTAAACAGTGTAACAGGTCTCGCCATTTTGCTGTCTCCTTTGGTTCTAATATATGATGTCCATTCGGGGAAAATCGTCTACACAAGATTGAATCTTGAACTCTGATTGAAAAGAGGATGTCCAACCGCGCCGAATATCGGACTGAGTGGTTTAATTGCTAGGTAATTAACGCATATCGAAACCGAGTTTTTTCGTGAAAACTTGGTTTCTTCTCTAAATCCTAGTGGCTTCAAGGAACGGTTTAGTCAACTCATCTCAAGCAATCAAGGTAATCACCAGAATCCCATGGATCACAGTTCAGACAATGTATACTACCGACACCCAACATTTACCATATGTACTTAGCGAGAATTCCACTAAGAAGGTGGCGTGTAGCTCGCGTCGATCCAGGCGCGTTTTGCACCGCTCTCTACTGCTTTGTGTATAAAGTGAACACCACGCGCTCCGTCCTGCACCGTAGGAAAGTCGGTGTCGAATTCGCCCGGTTCCTCGCCGGAAATCTTTGCCGCCATCGTGCGTGTCGCATTGACGTAGATATTCGCGAACGCCTCTATGAATCCTTCGGGATGACCAAACGGAATACGGGAGTTGTGTTGCGTGATTTCGGCGACATAGCCGTTTCCACGTTTGTAAACCTGTTCAGGCCCGTCCGGGAAACGGACGTAGAGGTAATTCGGGTTTTCCTGATGCCAATCCAGTGAAGCGTCCGTTCCGTATATGCGAATGCGAAGGTTGTTTTCTTCTCCTACTGATACCTGCGATGCGTAGAGGATTCCTCTTGCGCCGTCTTCGTAACCCACCAAGACGTTGCCATCGTCTTCCAATTGGCGTCCCGGCACAAACGTCGTCATGTCGGCGCAGATCTCCTCTATTCCCAAACCGGTAATATAGTGTGCGAGGTTTTCCGCATGGGAACCGATGTCGCCTATACACGAGGATACCCCCGATCGATTCGGATCAGTCCGCCAGACGGCTTGTTTGGCGCCTTCCCCTTCCAAGAGTGTCGCCAGCCAACCCTGTGGGTATTCAACGACAATTTTTCGAACTGTTCCAAGCTGTCCGCCTCGAACGAGTTCACGCGCCTGCTTGACCATCGGGTAGCCGGTATAATTATGCGTTAGCGCGAAAACGGCATCGTGTTGCGTTACCAGTCGACACAATTCCTCCGCATCTTCTACCGTCGTCGTCATCGGTTTGTCGCAAATGACATGAAATCCCGCTTCTAGAAAATTCTTCGCCACATCAAAATGGACGTTATTCGGCGTGACGATAGACACGAAGTCAATTCGATCCCCTTCGGGTAGTTGGCTTTCCTTCTCCGCCATCTCCTGATACGATCCGTACACACGGCTTTCATCAAGCAGAAGCTCTTCACCCTGTTGGCGCGATTTATCAGGGGATGAAGAGAACGCGCCCGCGACCAGTTCAATCTCGCCGTCAAGCGCCGCCGCTTGTCGATGGACGGCACCAATAAACGCGTCCGGACCACCTCCTACCATCCCGTAACGTGTTTTTCTTCCGAGTGCCATATTGGTATCTCCTTCGATGTTATGTATGTCAACAATTGTGTTGACCGAATCATTTCGAGGTTGTTCGTAAGATTTATCTAGCGAATTACTGCATTAGAACACGAATCCAGTATAGCACGGTGGTGGACTGTTGTCAATCACATAAAAAACGTGGTAACTGTTTGATCCATCAATCTATGTCGCCAATGTGAGTTATGCAGTGCGATCGAGCATCTTGACAGCATCGTCGGTTGGGTTGTACGGATATCCGCTAGTAACCGCTAATCCTGTAGGCATTTTCAAGTCCCTTCCTAGCTTAAACGTGACAAGATTGGCGCGAAACCCAACATTAATCGTACGTTCTACCACCATGAATCCTTCTCTGCAATCAGAATGTTTCCCCAGAACCGTCGCAGCCTTTTCGCTTGTCAATTTTTCCATACTTTGCTATAATCAAGCCTCCCGAAACGAGGCATTCTAAGAGACATTACCCGAATACCACACGCGTCAATCGAGATCGAAAGGAGTAACACCGTGAGGAAACTACGTATCGTCATCCCGCTTTTAATTATTGTGTTGTGTTTGGTAGCTCAATCTGCAGACACCCAAGAAACGCTAACCGTCGCGTGGGCAGAGTGGCCGCCAGCGGATTATCTGCAGGAATTATCCAAAGATTTCGCGGAAGAAACAGGGATTACCGTTGAAGTCGTGCAGATTCCCTGGCCAAGTTTTCAAGATCAGATTTTCACGGCATTTGTCGGCAAGAGCAACCGTTACGATATTGTCATAGGTGATAGTCAGTGGCTCGGAAGGAATTCTGTGGGAGGGCACTATATTGAGTTGACGGACTGGATTAACGAAAATATAGCGGTAGACGAAATCTACGGGCCCGCAATGACCGCTTTTGCCGAATATCCTAAGGGGAGCAAAGAGTATTGGGCGCTTCCCGCCGAGGTGGATGCCAACGGCTACGTTTATCGAACGGACCTGTTTAACGACCCGCAGGAGATGAAAGCGTTCAAAGCCAAATACGGCTATGAGCTGGCTCCTCCCAAAACCTATAAAGAGATGAGAGATGTCGCCGAGTTCTTTACCAGACCGCCTGATCTGTACGGTATAGCGACCTACTTCAGCAAAGAATACGATGGCATTACTATGGGATTCCAGCAGGTGATGTGGTCCTTCGGAGGATCGTACGGCGATCCCGAGACGTATAAGGTTGATGGTTATATCAACAGCGACGACTCTGTCAAGGCGTTGGAATACTATATTGAACTCATCAACTATTCTCCTCCCGATGCACCGAACTACTATTGGCAAGAAACACTGGATGCCTATAAATCGGGAAAAGTTGCGATGGCGATGGACTATTACGCATTCCTCCCCGCTGCCGTGGATCCGGGGCAGAATCCGAATTACCACGACAAGAGTGGTTTCTTTATCGCACCCGCCGGCCCCAAGGGACACTACATCAGCATCGGTGGTCAAGGGATGTCGATTTCGTCTTACTCGAGAAACAAAGATACCGCCAAGAAGTACATGAAATGGTTTATGCAAAAGCCGGTTCAGGAAAAATGGGCTATGCTTGGCGGGTTTACGCCGCATAAAGAGGTTTTGCAGTCAGACACTTTCTTGGATGCCACGCCGTTCAATAGAGCTTTTGCAGCCAGTTTCCCGTATCTCCGCGATTTCTGGGCAGTGCCGGAGTACGCCGAGCTATTGGAGGCATGTCAGACAAACTGGAACGCCGCCATTGTCGGCTTGAAATCGGCGAAAGACGCCTTAGACGAGATTGCGCGGAAGCATGAAGCCATCTTTGAGGATGCTGGCTATTACGACGAATAAATTTGGAGTCATGGACAAACTGTGAAGGGCAGAATCACCCTTCTGCCCTTCTCTATTCTTTGGGACATAGATGCCATCCACCCGTTTCTCACGCGGATTGAGCGACTATCAGATCAAGATGATGTTCATCATGCCGACGATGATCCTTCTCATCTTGATGAACATCTTCCCACTTCTCTGGTCGCTTTACCTAAGTTTTCACCGATACAAAGCCTCAATGCCCGGTCGCCCGCCGAAATTTATTGGGGTTAAGAACTACTCTCGTCTGCTGTCAGATCCGGAAATATGGGGATATTTCCAGACAACCGCCTATTTCGTCCTCCTCGCCGTCGTCGCGCAATTCCTCATCGGTTTTGGGTTGGCGCTTTTGCTCAATCGCGAGTTTCGCAACAAGGGGTTAATCACTACACTGCTCCTGTTGCCGATGATGCTCTCGCCCGTTGTTGTCGGACTATTCTGGCGTTTTATCTTGGCTTCCGACGGTTCCGGCCTACTCAACTTTTTTCTAAGCCCATTCTTAAGTTCACCTATCGGTTGGACAACCAATCCCAAGATTGCAATGATTGCCGTTGTCATCGTGGACACGTGGATGTGGTCTCCGTTCATGATGCTGATCGCCTTAGCCGGTCTATCCGCTGTCCCCAAGTATCTTTACGAAGCGGCGGATGTTGATCGTGCCTCAAGTTGGTTCAAGTTTCGGTGGATAACGTTGCCTCTTGTTTCGCCGCTACTTCTTATTGCACTGCTATTTCGGACAATGGACGCATTCAAGATGTTTGATATCGTGTATGTGCTGACCAGAGAGGGCGGCCCCGGCACGGCTACGGAAACGGTGTCCATGAATCTCTACAAGCTGGCGTTCCGGAACTACAATACAGGCAAGGCGTGTGCCATGGCGTACATCCTCCTAATCATCATTGTCGCGTTAAGCAACATCTACGTGAAGTACCTGAACAAGGTCAAGGCAGAAACGTAAAGATCATGAGAGACGTTGGACGAAAAAATTTGAGTCATTACATCATACTCGCTGTCATCGGGATTGCGGTCATCGTCTATCTCATGCCTATCTACTGGATTGTAGCTACATCCCTGAAGGCACCGGGCGACATTGTGACAAAAGTACCCAAGTTTCTGTTTCGGATAACGCTAGACAATTATCGAAAGTTGATGCCGGCTGAAGTACCGGGGAAGACCTATGTATTCCTCCTCGAAGCACTGGTAGGCGGTTTGTTATTTGCGCTGCCGAAGCGACTGTGGTCGAGATTCCCGACCTCCGCTATTGGACAGCACGCCGCATTGTCACTGAACGGTCTACTGGCTCTCACCTGCATCTACATTTTCGTCTTTACGATGAACTACCATTTCCTGTTGTTGGCAGTTTACGTTGGAGCCGCGTATTGGTTAATCTCCAAATCCGTGGCAAAAGAGCGTCAAATGCGTTTCGGTTTTGTCAATGCCTCGGTATTCGCGCTGGTCGCCATCTGCATATCTCTGGCTGACGGCGGATCGAAGTACTTTCACCAGTTGTTAAACAGCCTCATCGTCGGTGTTGGCAGCACCATCCTCGCCGTAGGCCTCGGGACGTTTGCCGCTTACGCATTTTCGCGCTTCAAAATAGTCGGAAAAGAGGATTTGCTCTTCTTCATTCTCAGTACGCGAATGCTGCCGCCAGTGGTCGTAGTAATCCCCATCTATTTGATGTACAGCGCGCTCGGGCTGCGCGACACACACGCCGGGCTTATCCTACTGTATACCACTTTTAATGTATCCTTTGCCGTTTGGTTGATGAAGGGTTTCATAGATGAAATTCCGAAAGAGTACGAAGATGCGGCTCTCGTCGACGGATACACCCGCTTCCAAACCTTCATCAAAGTCGTCCTTCCTCAAGCCGTAACGGGAATTGCCGCGACCGCGGTCTTTTGTCTAATCACGGCATGGAATGAGTTTGCTTTTGCATTGGTCTTGACCGAGGTTGGGGGCAAGGCTGTAACCGCGCCGCCATCTATTACGAGTGCAACAGGATCTGGGGGCGTGGACTGGGGCAAGATCGCGGCGGCGACGTTCGTATTCCTGTTACCCGTTGCGGTATTTACGTTCTTAATGAGAAAACACCTCTTACGCGGCGTCACCTTTGGCGCAGTAAAGAAGTAATGCAATTGTTTAGTCTATCAATCATTTTGGGAATGTTGGTTCGTCGTGCTGCGGTTTTATGCCCGTTCCTGCACCATGAGCGTAACGTAGGAGATAAACTGACTGAATAAGGAATGAATAGTGACCGCGATAGAGATCCCATAGAAATCTTCTCCAGGTCGCGATTTCCTGTTGGCGCGTAAGTTCTGGACTGAACTAAACTGTTACGAAGTAATCGACTTGGCAATCAGCAAACTGTTGAAATCTCGGAAAAAATGTCGAATTTACTATGGCATCCATAAAACTGGAGAACCTAACAAAGCGCTTCGACGATGTTATAGCGCTTGACACCATTAATCTTGACATCGTCGACCAAGAATTCTTCGTGCTGCTTGGCCAGACCGGTGCGGGCAAAACCACAGCTTTACGTTGTGTCGCCGGGCTTGAACGTACCGACGAAGGAGCTATCTTTTTCGATACTCAACAGGTTGACGGGTTCACTCCTGCGGAACGTGATGTCGCCTTTGTGTTTCAATCCCACATTCTTTATCCGCATCTCACCGTCTACGAAAACATGGCGTTTCCACTACACCCGCGTAAACTGTCGGTAGATGAAATCGACGTGCGCGTCAAAGAGATCGCCGCCATGCTACATATCGAACCTCTTTTAGGACGGAAACCAAGTCAACTAAGCGGTGGCGAAACACAGCGCGTCGGACTTGGGAGAGCGATGGTACGCCGTCCGGGACTGTTCCTCATGGATGAACCAATCTCGAACTTGGATGCGAAACTTCGCAGCGAGATGCGTGCCGAAATCAAGTGGAGGCAGCGGCAGTTGGGCACGACAATGTTATATGTTACACACGACCAGATTGAAGCGATGTCGATGGCGGATCGGGTGGCGGTACTAGAGGAAGGACGCATCCAGCAGATTGGCACGCCGATGAACATCTACAACTCGCCTACCAATCTGTTTGTCGCCGGTTTTATCGGTAACCCGAGCATGAACCTTTTACCGTGCGACCTTGTTGCCGATGGAGATCGATTCTTCGGGCGACTGACGGGCGGTTTTCAATTCGAGATTACCGACGCCGCAATCGTTCACAGATTAGCCGAATCGGGGAGGAATGGGCGAGTTGTATTCGGCGTGCGGCCTGAAGATGTGGTTGTATCCCATCAAGCGATGCCCGACACCATAGCCTTGGAAGTCTACAGTTTTGAACCCTTGGGTGCGGAAACTATTGTCGAACTCATTTTCGGTAAAGAAGAAAAAAGTACAAGTACTATTCTAAGAGCGAGTGCACCGGCGACACTCAGTGTCAAAATTGGGCAAACGCTCAATATGACGTTTGTACCCGAACGGCTTCATTTCTTTCATCGCGACTCTGGCGGTGCAATCTGTTGAGAATTGATTGATACCTATGAGGCCATCGACAAGATAGCAGCTTGATTCATCTAATCTTGATAGCACTCTATCATTCCTATCGGAATGATTCTTTCAGTAAGAAACTTTGTAGAGATTTTCCACCTCTTTCACTCCAGAGGATCAAGCGACTGAATAAGGAGCGCGATAGTAAATCTCTCGATCGAACAACTAGTGAGTGCGTTAGTAGATCCTGTGCAATGTCGAGTGTTACTTAGTAGCATCCCATTATTCCATATCGGAACAATCCCTCCAGAAAGTAACACTCGTCTTTTGATCTATGACAGGATCTGAGAAGGTGTTGCTTTGTAGAAGGGTATTCACTCCAGCGGAGTGATATGTCAATAGAATCGTGATGCGTCTAATCTCCGTGCTCCAGCGGAGATCAAGCGACTGGATAAGGAGTGCGATAGAGATCTTCAATGTCGAGTGCTACCCGAGAGATTAACACATTGCTAGCCCTCTTTATGTGATTGCCTGATTCTCAGGTCTATGTTTAGCCTCCATAGAAAGATTCCGCCCACCGTGTTTGGAAGGGAGTGAATTCACATTCGCAGCTTATTACGCCTCAAGAAATACATTACCCGCCATAAATTTGCAGTAATTATCAGCCTAATATCCGTTCTCATCACGAATGCCATCCTGTTAATCAGCCCTAAAATCTTAAAGTGGACTATCGACGACCTTCAAGAGTCCATTAGTCCTCGGAAGATTTTACTTTACGCGCTTCTCATCTTTGGAGTTGCAGTGGTCGGTGGCATTATACGGTTTGCACAACGGAAGACGATCCAGAGCGTCGCCCGGAAAACCGAATACTACTTGCGCAGCGATTTCTTTGCGCACCTGCAAAAACTCTCTGCAAGTTACTACAGCCGCGTCCAAACGGGGGATTTGATGGCACGGGCAACGAGTGACATGAACGCCGTGCGGATGATGTTAAGTACATCAATTTCGTTCGCGCTCGACGCAATTGTGTTCTTCGGTTTCGCACTAATTATATTGTTGGATATTGATGTCAGCTTGACATTATATGCATTACTCCCTTACCCGGTACTTGCCATATTGATCCGAGAACTCGGCACACGAATTCACAAAACCCACGAGAAAATCCAAGAAGCGTTCTCGGGTATGAACACTGCGGTACAGGAAAATCTATCAGGAGTGCGCGTGGTGAAAGCGTATACGCTTGAGGATGCTCAGAAAACCCGATTCCAAGAATTCAACCAGAACTTCGTGAGCCGCAATCGGGCAGAGATTCGACTGATGGCGTTCTTTTTTCCAATCTTTCGATTTCTACCCGGAATCGGCGGTGTTGTCCTTTTGTGGTTAGGCGGCATGCGTGTCGTTGAGGAGCGAATTACCCTCGGCGATTTTGTCTCCTTTAGCGCTTATCTGATGATGCTTATCCGGCCAATGATTATGCTCGGATTTGTGGTAAACTCCATCGAACGAGGCGCAGCGTCCATGAAACGAATTACGAGAATCCTTGATGAGAACCCTGACATTTACGATAGCGAAAGCGTCAACCGAGGAATCCAAACCGTTGAAGGAGCAATCGAGCTGAAAAACCTCAATTTCGCGTATCAGGACGGAGTTCGCGTTCTCAAGGACATTAACCTCAAAATCGAACCTGGGGAAACGGTTGCGGTCGTTGGACCAACCGGTTGCGGCAAGACAACTCTTGTCAACTTAATTCCGCGAATCTATCAAGCCGACCGCGGAACCATCTTTGTTGATGGCGTAGACATTCAAGACATTCCCATTGAGATGCTTCGGTCAAATATCGGGTTTGTTTCACAGGAACCGTACCTCTTCTCCGATTTTCTGCGAAACAATATTGCGTTTGGTGATGAAGACGCGAACGAACTCAAGATTAAGGACGCAGCACACGCCGCCGATTTGTTGGCACAGATAGAGGAGTTTCCGGACGGCTTGGACACTTTCTTGGGCGAGCGAGGCATCACAATCTCCGGTGGACAAAGACAACGCACCGCATTGGCACGCGCGATACTTGTAAACCCGCGCATTCTCATTTTGGATGATGCCTTTGCAAACGTCGACACGCACACGGAGGACACTATTCTGGAGCGTCTCAGGGGAGTCGTGGCGAATCGGACAACACTCATCATTTCACATCGAATTTCGACGGTCAAAGCAGCAGATCTCATCGTCGTTCTGAAGGACGGGGAAATAGTGGAGCGTGGAACTCACGAAAATCTTTTGGCGCGTAGCGGAATCTATGCGGAAATTCACGAGAGACAATTGCTGCAAGAGGAATTGGAAGGGCTTTGAGGAGCCCTAAACCTGCGGCTTTTTTGAGACAAATCTCCATAGTCTTCATACGGAGGAATTGCTCGTGTTTGGAATGGGCGGTCAGCTACACGGATATAGTGACGAGGAACAAGATCTAGGCAAGATCTATGATCGCGTACTAATGAAACGATTGGTTTCCTACATGAAACCGTATCGTGTCGAGGTCATACTGCTTGTATGTCTGGTAATCGGCGGAATGCTCGCCCAGTTGGCGGGCCCGTATCTTCTTCATCTTGCTATCGATCGACACATTCAGCCGCGAAATTTAGACGGTTTGGAGTTTATCGCCTTGACCATGATTACGGTCATGGTTGCGCATCTTGTTTTTAGCTATTTGAATGAGTATAGGATGCAGATGCTCGGGCAAAGAATCATGAACGATATTCGCAAGCAAATCTTCTCGCATCTGCAACGCCTAGATGTAAAATACTTTGATCGAAACCCCGTTGGGCGGTTGATGACCCGAGTGATGGGGGATGTCCAAGTGCTCAACGAACTCTTCACATCGGGAGTAATCACGATTTTCGCGAATCTGTTGACCATTATTGGCATCATGGTCGTGATGGTTCTGATGAATTGGAAGCTAGCGCTTGTGACTTTTACGGTGTTGCCAATCATCTTCACTGCAACGACGATCTACCAAGTATACTCCCGTCGCGCGTTTCGTGATCAGCGCAAACACCTCGCCCGGATTAACGCCTTCCTGAACGAAAGCATCCTCGGTATGACAACAGTGCAACTCTTTGCGCAGGAGCGGCGAAACTTTCTCAAATTTGATGAGCGGAACCGGGCGCATTTGGGCGCAAGCCTAAGAACAGTAATCTACTTCTCGATGTTTTTCCCGCTCATTGAGGTGGTGGGTTCGCTTGCAACCGCGATAATCGTGTGGTACGGTGGAGGCCAGATTCTCCAGAACGCGGTCACGTTCGGCGAGCTAGTTGCCTTTATCCAATACGCCCAATATTTCTTTTGGCCTATCCGTGATTTGAGCGAGCAGTACACGATTTTTCAAGCTGCGATGGCATCCTCGGAACGGATCTTTGAACTGTTAGACACCGAACCGACTATCACAGATGCAGACAAACCCCAGAAGATCAACCGATTCACTGGCCAGATTGAACTCCAAAATGTCCGCTTCGCTTATCGAGGAGAAGACTATGTCCTGCACGATGTGTCTTTCAAGGTCAATCCGGGCGAAAAGGTTGCCATTGTGGGACAAACGGGCTCGGGCAAAACGACAATCATTAATCTGCTTTGCCGCTTTTATGAAGCCAACGAAGGCGCAATCTTGATCGATGGAATGGACATCAGGAGGATACGTCTGAAAGATTTGCGGTGTGCTATCAGTATTGTTCAGCAAAATATCTTCCTGTTTTCCGACAGCGTTGAGGAAAATATCCGGCTTGGGAATAAGGACATTACGCGCGAACAGATAATTGCAGCGGCGACGGAGGTCCACGTCGACAAATTCGTGCAGAGGATGTCGGATGGCTACAACACAAGGATACAGGAAGGCGGCAGCGGCTTGTCGGTCGGCCAAAAGCAGTTGGTGGCTTTTGCACGCGCCTTAGCCTTCAACCCAGACATCCTGATTCTCGACGAAGCGACATCAAGCGTAGATACCGAAACGGAGCTCCTAATTCAAGATGCCCTAACTCGCCTCATGAGAAATCGCACGTCGATTGTAATTGCCCATCGACTCTCGACCATTCAGAATGCTGACAAGATTATTGTGATGCACAAGGGAAGCATCCGCGAAATGGGGACGCACAATGAACTCCTGCGAAAACGCGGAGTCTATTATCGACTATATCAACTTCAGTACAAGGGCCAGGAAGTCGGTTAATCCGTTTCCACCGGACGACAGGACTACCCGCCAGTATAATCCTGTCGCCGTCACTACCAAGCAGGAGGCTGCTCCATTTCTCTATGATTCGTAGTGCATCAATTGCGTCAGTCAAGTAATTTCTGCGAGGCGGATAAGGGGGTCGCTATCGCCTTCGCTGTTCGCTCAGTTGATCGCACCCTCTTCAGGAGCTCGTTCCCCATCTGCTGAGTATGCGGGAATCTTGTTTTCTCACTCCACGCCGGAAGGTCCAAGTCAACATAACGACCTCCTACCCAGATTTCGCACGGCTTCCTCGCATTGCTCGAAGTCATCAGTCCTGCACAAATCACGGTTTCAGAATCCGTTTTGACGACTTGACCTAAATTTTCGTATAGTCCCGTAGAATACCGAATCTGCATTCATTACAATTGTCTATTGCCGGAAACCCGGTGTAATAATGGTACTGTTAAGGATTAACTCGAGTAAATCTGCGCTGAGGAACGCCGAAACCAGCCAAAGAGATTTTGCACGAAGACGTCTGTCTTGTGGATAAATCTTGCACAGATGTGTCCAATTGTTTCACATCTACCACAAGAAGATCGCTGAAGCTTCACGAAAGCCGCTTGCTTACACTATCGGCAAGTTTGGCATAACAATTGCTCTATAAGCGACTGAGTTGGTAGTTGAAACATATTTACAATGTGTAAGTCATTGGAACAGATTGTATTTTCCGGTCGACCTCTGATATTGCCGTGTAGATTGCCATGGTTGCGTGAACAGGATTCATTTATCTGCGTTGGTGGTCGTCTTGAAATTACGACGTGAATCTGATAAAATCAACCTTGATAATGCAGACTCGCGGAAACTGGAAGCGTGGGTGCGAAAGTGATTGAGGTATTGCTATGATTCCCCAATCTAAGAAAACACGTGCTATTCGGGCGCTTCTCATATCGGCGGTAATACATCTCTGCCTCATGATAGTGTTGACATTTCTGTTTTACAGTAGTGAGGAAGGAGAGTTTGACGACGCGATCGGCGTCGAATTTCTTGATAAAGAAAAACTCCAAAAGCCGCGACGGGAGTTGCTTAAACCTCCTCTACCCAAACAGTTGTTTACTCGGCGAAAATCCCAATCCACGGTGGCCGATCAGCCGAGAACTGTCAAGATGCGCGCGTCCTCCAATCCGATTAACGAAGCCGCTCGCTATCTACCGGATACATTGCACCAGAACACAACTCCGAATCGGGATAATCCGCAAGATTTGCTTCCGGAGGTAATGACGGACACGCCGCGAATCTACAGCCGGGAAGTACCAATTCCCGAATCTGTTGCAAGCAGATTTCGAGAAAATGATGGAGGCAGCGTCAAAAGTTATCGTCAGCGAGTACGTGGCGATGGGGAGAACGGACTTCATGCCCTCGAATCGACCGGCGCATCGGATGTTGGGACGGTGGGAGGACGGTCGGGAGAAGGTAAGGGTGGCAAGGGAGGGACGATGGGCACGACCAACCCGTTTGCCCATGCACTTAAGCGCATCGCCGACCACATTATCAGCACAAGACAAACGGACAAGGTTAACGTGGTTTTCGTGGTCGATACCAGCGCCAGCATGCGGGACAACATTCAACAGGTTGCTAACCACGTGCACATAATGACTGAAGAATTTGACACCATCAACCTAGAGTATCATCTTGGCATGTCCGAGTTCAGCGTCCGACGCAATGGCCAGCGATTGAAAACGGATTCGTTACGACCCGATGTAGGGCTTATTCGCCGCAAGATGCAACGCGCGCGTCTTAGCGGGGATGAGCACGCCCTAGACGCGATTGTCGAGACCTTGAACTTCATGGAATTTCATCCCGATGCGGACAAGCACTTGGTGCTAGTCACGGACGAGCCAGCCACGACAAGCTTGGCGTCGGAGCACGCGGCCAAAGAGATGCGAACAAGGATAATTCACGATTGTCTACGCCAAGAGATTCACACGAACGTGCTTGGTTTCACCGAGCCGTTCCAGATGCGGGTTGCCGAAGAAACCGGCGGGCTTTGGCAGGAGATCCCCGGCGGATTGTTTCAGGCTGCGGCATTGCCTTCCTCCCGTACCGGCAACCAGAAATTCCTCAATGTCTTTAAAGATGTTGTCAAGGAAATCCGGCGCAGTGGCACCCATGCGTTTAGTATGGAATTGGAGTTGCAGGACGAATTGGACGCGAAGGGCAGCTTAATATCTAAAAAGATCTTGCGTAAGTTTAAGAAACATGGTAGACCCCTTTCCCCGTTTGCATACATCAAGAAGAAAGGGGGAGGCAATAGTTGGATAATATATGATGGTCTAACTTCCTATGCTATAAAAAAAGCAAACGACAAGCTAAATGTCAATCTTGGCCACAGCGTGGAATCGGGTTCAACTCCAGGTGCGATTGATGTTATAATTATGTTGGATTACAGTCGCAGTATGGGTGGTAAGTCCGAGGCTGTGATGCTCGGAATCAGTACATTGATTGGTAGGCTTGACCTTCTCTCCATCTCCTATAAAATTAAGCTAATCCGTTTTGCTGAAGCCAAAGACACAATCAAGTCTATTGATGGAACGGTTGTCACAAAAGGCTTTGTTACGGAGTCCCAGATCAAGTCATCTCTGGAAGATCCTTTCGGCGGTGACGAGCATCTGATAGATGCAATCGTGGAAGGGTTGCCGAAGATTGAGTTTCGCCCGAATGCGTCTCGCGTTCTTCTTGTTCTGACCGATGAACCGAGCACCGGTAATCTTACGGAAGATGAGGCGATAGAAGTCTGCCAATCTCTAGCCATACAGGCGTATGTGATTGGCCACCCTGCAGATACGTTTCAACTCGCTCTTGCCGAACAAACCGGTGGTCGTCTCTTCGCAATGTCGAATCACTTGAGCAAGACGTATCCGTACCAGTGACTTGAACATGCCATCCTTGACGCATCTTACCACAACCCGAATCTCATCATACTGGAGAGATTGATGCCGCAAAAATCGTCAGCAAGCACCGAACAACATCGAGAAGCCGCCGCAGAGCAGGGGCCGGTCGAAGTAGCGATCGTGACCGTGAGCGATACGCGTACCCCGGAAACGGACAAGAATGCCGTTTATCTGCGCGAACAGTTGACCAATGACGGAAACAGCGTTGCCGCTTATCGTATTATTAAGGATGAACCGGCCCAAGTGGAGGCTGTATTGGATGAGATGGCGGGCACAGATGCGCGCGTAATTCTGTTTAACGGCGGCACGGGAATCGCGCCGCGTGACACGACTTTCGACGTATTAAGCCGCAAGTTGGAGAAAACCTTGCCCGGCTTTGGGGAGCTCTTCCGTGTGTTCAGTTACGATCAGGTTGGTGCGGCAGCCATTCTTTCACGAGCAACCGCAGGCGTGTATCGTGGGAAGGTAATCGTCTCGACGCCTGGTTCAAGCGCAGCGGTGCAACTGGCATGGGAAAAACTGATTGGTCCGGAACTACAACACCTCGCATGGGAAGTGGGACGCTAGAGAGCGGGCGCCTAGAATTAGCATTGGCAATGGACTTAATCTCAGATGCCGCGTTTTTGCGAGCGTTCATAATGAATGAGTTCCAACCCTCGGTACGTGTCCGTAGGATTCCGCCCAACCTCAACAAAGCCGCACGCCAGGTATGTTTTACGTGCGGGTAGAAAGAACGGGTGATTTGCAGACGTCACCTTGACGCGATGAACCTGAGACTGCAATTCAGCCAAAGCTAGCCGGACCTGCTCCTTCCCATATCCTTTTCGGCGGTGATGCGGCACAATGCAGTTGTGACCAATGGATCCAACCCCTGCCCCCTCTACGTACCAAGATACAAAACCAATCGGTTCACTGCCAAGCGTGCTTATTAGTACGTTTCCGCTTGAGTTCGGGGCATCAAACAGATCGTCGCCTGTCCTCCGCCAATTTGCCTCGAATTCATGCTCGTAATCGGGTTCCACTTCCAGCAGGCTCGCATAACTTGCCCGAAGCAGTTTGTAGATAAGTCCTTTGTCGAATTGGTCCACCCGTTTGAATACTATCATCGGATATGGAAATGACCTAGATTTTTGCCGGGACGCGTCCTATCGGTTGCGATACCTCGCCAATCTTTCTTGGAACCCTGGCTGATCCAAGACCTCTTTGTTGACAATATCATCCGGAATTTCACCACGTGAAACCTGGATGACTCTTTGACAGTTGGTGCGACCGATATCTTGGTAACATTCATCGGTAATGGCGATGGCGTGCGGGGTGAGTATGACGTTATCAAGTGCGAGTAGCGGGTCGTCCGGGTCAACCGGTTCCTCTTCAAACACATCAATTCCTGCCCCTCGAATTCGCTTCGAGTTCAACGCTTCGGTCAGCGCCGCCTGATTGACTATGGGACCTCGTGCTGTACTGATGAAAAACGCACTAGATTTCATAAGTCCGAATTCACGAGCACCGATTAATCCGCGAGTCTCGTCAGTAAGTGGACAGCAAACACACACGTAATCCGACTCTGCAAGCAGCGACTGTAGGTCGGTAAGCTCCACGTCCAAGGATTTGGCAAGTTCGCTTGAAGCATAAGGATCATACGCCAATAAGCGCATGCCGAACGGCTGAAGCAGCCGAAACAGTTCACTAGCGATATTGCCAATCCCAATAGAACCAAGTGTGCGCCCGCCAAGTTCCACGCCTATTTGTAACGTATCGCGCCATTCTCCAGCCCGGACAGCTCTATCCCTTGAGATAACATGCTTCGACAGTGCAAACATCAACGCGATGATCCCCTCTGCCACCGGGCGCCGCATACCGTGCGGCGTAATGGTAATCATTACATTTGCTTCGGTTGCCGCTCGGAGATCGATGTTATCGTAGCCGACACCATGCCTTGCGATTATGATTAGCCGATCTGCGCCTTCAAACGTCTCCGCCGTGTAGACGCCGCTGAATGCAATAAATGCGTCAAGGCCGCGCATTTCCTCGGGAGGAGCGAAGGGTAGAACTGTTTTGTTAAAGTCATATTCAATATGCGGTTGCTCCCCAAGTAAATCTAATCCGATATCCTTGAAGCGCAATTTACCAGCCGAGTTTAAGAAGCCGGGAGCCAATCCAACGCGGAACTTTTCTCCTGCCATTTTTATTTTTATCCTTTGAGACCCGCTCGGAGCGTTGATTTTCCAAAATAGAAGTCAGTGATTACATGGGGCGACTGATGAAATTCGTGTCGAGATGAGCAAGATGCCTTGTCGACGCGTAATGTCGGTGTGCCATAAGCTCGACTTTGTACATTTGTAGGGTGGGCACTGCCCACCATTTCTCGTAAGGTGCGCACTGCGCTCCAGCCTTTGAGAGCGCCAGCGGCGCGAAAGGTGCATAGCGACCCAAGCCACACTAAACCAAAGCCCCAGCGTGGGATCAACTGAGCGAATAGCGAAGGATCAAACGACTGAATAAGGAGTGCGATAGAAATCCCATAGGGATCTTAAAGGTTAGAGGCTTCTAAAAATCGCCAGCGACTTGCCCCGATGTATCGAGTTGCGTGAAACACCAGTTCTAGTCTATAGGGAAGACTTTTTCACAGGTCAACCAAAAAAGCCAGATGGATAAATCTCACTTGCTTTTCTCTAGCGTTTGATTGACACCGTCTGTTATACAGTTTAAATGTACAACGGTTGGATTGTACGGAAAGCTGTACAAAAACAAACCCGTAGGCGGGACATCTTGCCCCGCCGTGATGGCACTGGAAATCGCTAACGACTTTTTCACAGGTCAACCCAAAAGGCCAGATGGTTAGAATCTCACCCACTTTTCTGGAACGTGTGATTGACACCGTCTGTTATACAGTTCAAATGTACAAAGTCGAGATAAGGAGTTCGATTAGGGAACAGTATTCCACTAGCTCTATACCTTTTGAGATATTGCCAAGATATGTGCGCTGACGCCTATAAGTGTCCTTTCGTCTTCTATTAGGCGCAGCACATCAAGAATAATCTCTCTATCGTCAATGTTCGCCCACCGTTCTTCAAGATCTCCCAACAGCCATGCAGGCCCTTCCAGTCCCACTGTTTTCACATGGCGAAGTCCCGCTTCTTCAATCTCCTCTGACAATTCCTCCGGTCTATGCAAGTATGCTGTCGTGAAATACTGTGGGACCTCCTTCGGATTCAGGTGTTTCCATCCCGTAGATCTTTTTTGCACAATTTCACGAGACTCGGGGTTAGACAACAACCCCTGCCTCAGTCCATCAAGAAGAGGCGCGAACCTCGATATAACTGCACAGAAAGCTAAGCCGTCCTTTTTAAGACTCGACGAGTTTCTTTTAGTGCCCGAATCCGATCCGAACGCTCCGGAAGGTGATAGAGCGGTCCCAGCGATAACACGGCATCCATTGAGTGGGACTCGAAGTCAAGTCTTCTGGCATCCCCTTGGCGGATGCTGGCAAGAGTCCCCTCTCCGTCCGCAGCCTTCGCTTGTTCCACATGCAGCGGGACAATGTCCATTAGAGCACTCTGTACATTCTCTCTGCAAGCCAGAAGGCGTAGGCGCCTGGCCCGCCTCCAACATCAAGTATTTGGGCAGGTGGCGGCGGCAGATATCTCAGCAGAATTTCCTTCGTTCTTTCAAATTCCAGGCGGTGGGAGCCCTTAGCGAGTCGAGTCGCCTCTCCTTTGACAGTCTCGTAGTGTCTGACCATCTTCGAGTCCATTGCGATTTCTCCGAGATTGGGAATTTATCCGCCGCAATACTGAAATGAATATCCTCCTGTCACGACTTAATGGGAGCGAGATCAATTGGAGTTAGTACTCCGAAAAAGCCGTACTTGATTCCGGAAGGATCTCCCTTACCGGGTGGAAAATACTCCTCTATGAGGTTTAGGAGCCGGCGGTTGAATTCTGCGGCCTGGTCTTCCGAGAGCCGAGCGCGGTTATGGTTGACGCAACTTTGAAAATTGGGACCGAATATGCCGTCCACACTTTCGCGAAACGCTTGATTAAACTGGCAAACGACCTCCGTAGACATTGGATCGGAGGGTGTTGCCGACTCATCACTTCGATTCGGGAATCGAATCTTGCCTACCGCCGGGAGGCAGCGCCAAGCCCTCGGGTCACTACCCGTTTTGCGAAGATGTACGACACTTGATTCCGCGAGTCGTTCCAAGTGGCGGAGAATCCGTGTATCGGTAACGCCCAACATTGATGAAATCTCTGCCACGGATTTCCCTTCCCCAAGCGTTGTCAGGATGCGCCAACGAAGGGGATCTGCGAGCAATTTGAGTCGTTCGCCATCAATAACAAGCACCGATCCTTTTCTCGTGTCACCCGGGAATGTTAATTCGCGCCAGCCAGTCATTTAGATCCTCCATCGGACCGTCATTGCTCCGGTCCCATCTACTTTAATATTTCGCGGTTTGCAAATCCCGCACTTGTCTAGGGGTTGCCGAATGCCGCGAAGCGCAAGCGGCTACCTCAGCCATCCAACACTAATCTCAGTCCGTCATAAGCCACTCGGTAGCCGTGTTTGCCAGCATACTCATCAAGCTCAGCATGTTCCAAGTTTCCCTCGTGAGAGATGTGAGTCGCATAAACTATCCCGTTGTCCTTAAGCAATCCACTTTCGCGAAATCGATCAGCGTGAGCAATGACATCTCGTGATCCCAGATGATCTTCCGGTCTTGACTCAAGACCAATTCCATACGTGTGATCGAGGACGATTAAGTCATACCGCGTGCGGTGGCGTAGAAGATGCTCCCAGACCTCTTCGGACAGAATCGACGTGTCGGTGCCATAGAATACTGCATGGTTCTCTTGTTCTAACGAATATAGCAGCGATGCTTGATCGGTGGCGTGGTCAGCAGGATATCCGGTTACACGGTAGTTTCCTACCGTACACGCCTCGTACGGCGCAACGGATAACACATTCATCTTCAGCGCCGCCTGCGTGTCCGGGTCGAAAATGCTCCCGTATTCGCATCTTCGACGTACATTCTCATCGACAACTTTCAGGGTTTCACCGGAGCCGACAAAGAGCAAATCACTAGAGACTATTGTCCCGTATTCTGCGTGTCTAGAGATGATGAACTCGGCATCTAAATGGTCTTCGTGAGCATGCGTTTGTAGACAGACGTTTATACCGGCGAGAGAGACGTTGTGTTCAAACGACGCGGTTGCTATGTCGGGTCCGATGTCGACAAGCAGATCATCGTTTATGATGATTGACGATCGCCGGCGTAGGTTTTTTCCGCCAACCCTTCTGGCATCCAGGCATACGTGGCAGGTGCAGAACGGAATTGGCATGGATGGCGCCGCTCCTGTTCCGAGAAAGGTCACCTGCATCTGTTAGGCTGCCCTCCATTTTTCGTCCTCAATAGATACTTTCTGTCACTGCTGATCGGGGTGTGCCTACCCGAGGCGGCAGTCAGAGATCAATCGCCTCTGTTGTTTGCAAGTTCCTGAAAGACATCCTTTGGCATGCCACGATCCAAATACGACATTGGGCATTCGTTCAGGCGAAACGAAATCTCATTCAGTGACAGTTCTGGTTCTATCAGTTCGTATTTCGCCTGAAATATGAAATCATTCATTGAGCCGGTTACCGATCGGTTGAGCGCCTTTGAAAAACGGACGGTATCCATTGATGGTAGGATGAACTTCTCAAATATCGATTCGTGTCCAGCCGAGCGAATGACATCACGCATACGGTCTGTGACCTTTTCTAGGAACAACCGATCATCGCTCAGTCCTCGTCCAAGCATGACCATGGAATAGAGCGAGATCGTGTTCGTGACGAGAACGTATTGGGTGCGGTCGACGGTGAACAGATGCGCCGACCAATCCGCGAATGGATTGGGATCAACTGGCAAAATCTTGTCCGGAGTCACATGTATTTTCTTGCCCAGTTTAGTCGAAATTCGAAATATCATTTGTTTGTCCTTGCGTAGTGTTAGTCACCAGCATCGCCGTGTTTTCTGCCGTTACCTGTAGGGTTTCATCAAAGCCTTATACGTGTTGGTCAACAAGAATGGGATTACCGTCCGGATCGACTACAACAAAACTTCCCGGGCCCGAAACTTCTTCATCTGCTTCCGTCTCTATTTTGATACCTTTTGTCTTAAGCTGCCGTTGGAGTTCTCTGACATCAGTAAATGAATCAAGTTTGGTGGCATTTTCGTCCCAGCCCGGATTGAAAGTCAGGATGTTCTTTTCAAACATTCCTTGAAACAATCCGATTGTGCAATTACCATTCTTCATGATAAGCCAATTCTGGGATATATCGCCGCCAAAGACCTGAAAGCCAAGGTTCTCATAGAATGACTTTGAAGTCTGGATGTCATTGACATTCAGACTGACTGAGAATGCACCTAATACCATATTTCCTCCTTGTGGTTTGCCGCCCCTCCCTTGACCGTTTCGAAATGTCTGATTGCTCTGGCGTCCATCGTAAGTTATTCCGATATGAACCTTAACCTCTACAACGATGTTATCAGCAAGTCTCCACACGCGTATCCCACATAACGGGGAGCATCCGTAATGGCATGTCTGCAGTTATCGTATCCTTAATCCTTATGTAGGCGCACAATTGACCGCAACATCTCTAAACATCGCTGCCATGGTTAATATAACCTCATTCCATAGCGTGCGTCCCAACTCGGTGCTCGCCTGGGTTGCGTCACCGATGACACCTGATTCTGAGTATTCCGTAAAATCGAGATATGGATCACCCCAGTTCACTTTGCCAGAGTTGGGTGGAGGGATTCTGTCGAGTCGGACAGCCTCCGGGCGTCGATATAGGGCGATTGAGGTCGCGAAGCTGTCGGCGTGACCGCACGGAACAGCGGGATCGGCTACACGTAGCCAAATGTCGCGGTACGGTAAGGATGGAAGGTATGCCACGCATTGAGAACGAAATTTCGCATTGAACCTTTCTACCGCGCCCTGTAGCCGATGCTCTCCGCACCCTCGCCAGACAACGATGGTGCTGAAGCCCTGTTCTGCGAGCGATACAAGGGTGAAATAAACGCATTCTTCATGAACCGAGTGCGGGAGGTTCACATAGCCTGAGCCGAATCCTTTATGTTCCGGCGTTGGGCCAAATGGCATTGCCGGCAGCACAAGAGCACGCACTTGATGAACACTTGTGACGTGCTTTGCAGCCGCCAAGGCAACGGTCTCGGCAAACCATGTGTCGAAATCTATCGACAAGTGCGGTCCCTGCTGTTCGGTGCATCCTGTCGGTACGATCGCCAAGCACCCTGCGTCAACAAAGTCCTTGATTTCCAAGTATGTATGATCTGTAAATTTATAGGATTTCACTTGGTCAATCTTATGTTGTCGATACGGATGATTCTTGCGTCATGCTCGGATTATGATCCATCCCGAATCATATTCGCAAGCACCGTCGGAAGTGACCTCCACCACGACTCATCGGCACAAACACGCAAAACATGTGTGTTGCCAGGGACATCGTTCGCGCCCAAGCCGCGCTCGATAATCTGCGTGTGCGGATCCTGCTCTAGCTTCTTGGCAAGTCTGTCCTCCAATCGCTCCGCCGAACGAATCGCGGAGAACCCCTCAATCTCCGCCGCCTCCAAGTCCAGGAGAAAGTCAATATTCCAGAACAAGGTTTTGCCCTGTTTTGGCAGCAGATTCCCATCTCCCAAACCGCACTCGGCGAAATGCTCCACCATTGTCTTTCGAATACGGTGTGGACGCTTATCACCACTCCGCGTGGCGTGCCGGACGAGCCGCCTAGCCAAAGAAGTGGCACCCTTCTCCGAGAGCGCGGAGCCAACGTAGGCATAATCCCCGGCGGGAAGTGAAATCAGTTTGCCTTTCTTGAAGCGTCCGAATTGTAACGCCTTGTCTTCCCTGAGGCGAATTCGCAGGACATAAGTTCCAGCTTGCGATTTATCGCCAATGATAATAACACTTGGGATATTCACTGCTTCCCTCGATTATCGCGCAATCTCTGTCTGAAGCACGGAGTCTTTTGGATTCATGGATGGCACCAATTTGCCAACCGGACTTTGAATCATTGGATCGGTAAGCGGCGCACACGCACCGTCAGATGATCGATGGTCACAGCGCAACCTTCCGTGAGCACCTCTTCGATCTGAGGCATGACTGCCCGCAACGTCCGCGTAATTGTCTCGGGATCAGAGACGAATAAGCGGAGGGTAATCAAGCTGGGTCTTGCATACCCTCTCAACGCCACTAATGAGGAAAAGTCCAAATCCTGGGTAACAATAACGCGGTTCTGTTGGCGAGCAAACTCGAGGATTTCAGAATCTTCGGCATCCATCGGCAAAACCTGTGAAACTTCGGAGTATGTCCCAGCCCTGTTCGCGCAAATCAGCGACAGTCGCCGGTGAAAGATTCATATCGGCCAGAAAACGGAGTGAAGTCATCCGGAATCCCTACACTGATGGAGTCGTGGAAAGCCGATCCGAAACTACCCATGCAGCGTACCTCATCGTCTGCTGTACATCATCAACCTCCAATTCTGGATAGGCTTTAATGACATCTTCAACCGAGCTGCCGCCTGCCAGCATTTTAAGAATCACACTTAACGTAATTCGCGTGCCTCGAATTACAGGTTGACCTAGGCAAACCTTGGGGTTGATTTGGATTCGATCTAGTTTCTCCATTTTTGTCTCCTCTAAACTTGGGATAGCGAAATTGAAGACAGTATCGTTCTAGCGACCAGAGATGTACGAAAACGCATAAGCGAATAAGAAATCGAATGTGATTAAGAAATTCAATCCTAACAGATCAAATATTATTCAATCGTAATCAATTGACGAGCCAATATCTCGCAAATCTAATTGAAAATCCTTTTTGCTTCATGCCCCTTGTTGCCAGCTCGCAAATAGAGAGTCACTTCGCCCTATGCACCTCAATCCAATCTACAGCGAAGTCCACAATCTCTCGCTGCGGCATGAGTTGGCAATCTGCCAAACCAACCCTCCCGTGATGAATCACATTTCCTGCCTCGGAATTCACAAAGTCGTCGCCAATGTGCTCAAAGTCGGAAGCATCCAAGTCGATATTTTCAAAGGTGGTCCACGTTCTCGCACCCGACGTGCAAATCGGCGCACCCTCCCGCACGATGCGTTTGGTTGGGTAGGTCGCCCGATATTCTGCGAGGTGTAGGGATGAATTGCGTTCATGGCCGACACCGAAGAGAAGCACATGACCGCCCAAATCGTAGACTCTGGCAAGCGGCGATTCCTCTCCCATACCGAATGCCAAGGAATGATTGTCCGTGATTTCTTCCGCGTGGGCTCCCAACCCACAGAACGAGACATGTGGATGAACGCTGCGGAGCACTCCGTTTTGCTTTCGAAAGGTTTCCGAAATAACGCCCATTTTACGAGTGGGAGTCAAATCCGGACGGTAGGCTGGCATCGTTTCACGTATGATTCGCCACCATGACCGAGGAACCGGCGGATTCTCCCATCCACTCGGATCGCATAGGCCCGTTGAATGGGTTGGCATCACAAGAGTGCCAGTGGAACCCAATACGCGCTGAAGCGCAATGATGACGGCTACAGCTCCGCCGTTGACCCACCCCAAGGCGCTCAAGGAGGAATGAACCAACAAGGTCATCCCCGATTCAACGCCGAGGCCGGCGAAATCTGCCCGCAACGAATCAACCGTGACAGGGATTTTTGATTTCTGAATGACTTGACCTTCAGATGTCATGTCGTTCGGAACACGTAACTCACAATCATCACGGCGACATATGCGCCAATCAGCACAACGCCGAACGGCCGTTTCAGTGTATCACCGGAGGTGAATATGCCAATCCGAAAGACAACCAATATAAATAGCATCGTCGGGAACAGAATGACAAAGAAATGAGATGCGGCAACCAGACCTCCAGTTGTTACAGCGGCGGACACCCCGGCGACAAACAGAACATTGAGAATATCGGCGCCGATGACGTTCCCTACCGCCAATTCTCCGTGTCCTCGTCTCGCCGCCGTGACTGCCGTGACAAATTCTGGCAGCGACGTGCCCAACGCAACGATAGAGGCGGCGATGATACTCTGGGGTACGTGTAGACGTAGGGCGGTCTCCTTCGCAGCAGGAATGAGGATCCATGAGGAGGCAACGACGACTGCGATGGCAAACACCAGCTTGAGTACCACGAAAAATGCGTTGGAATTACCTTCGGCTGATTCCACCTCTTCGGTAACCGCATCCTGATCCACATCACGGGACCATCGAATTGACTGCCACAAATAGACGATAAGGAGTACCAAAAACACGAACCCCATGAATTGCGGCAGATGCCTTCCCTCAGAACCGACGAAAAGACAGGAGACAACGAGGAGAACACCCGCACCGAGTTGCAGCCAGCCTTGACGGTTGACAATCCTTCGGTTCAGCGGAAGAGGCGCGATTAAAGCCGCGGTTCCGAGTATTAACCCCGTGTCACAGATGATCGATCCGACCGCGTTTCCAAGTGCGAAATCCGGGTTGCCTTTGATAGCTGCCAATACCGAGACAGCGGCTTCAGGCGTTGTGGTGCCCAAACTTACGATAGTTGCACCAATGAGCACTTTGGGAACTCCCCAGCGCACGGACAGGATCACGGCCTCCTCAACCAGCCAGTCCGCACCTTTGCCCAGGGTGTAGAGGGTAACCACGATGATAATAAAAAGGCCGTACAACGGCAGTCCTTGAATGATGTGGTGAATCCACTGTTCCATCACGCACCTCCATTCACATGACAAATCGCACGGTCAAGTCGTTGCATCACTTTCTCTCTACCTAAAAGCGTGATAATGTCAAACAGACCTGGTCCAAAAGAAACCCCGGTAAGAGCGATTCGCATGGGCTGCATGGCTTGGACTCGCTTGACGCCATTGTTGTCTGTGTATCGCCAGATAGCGGATTCAACCTCCTCAAGATTAAACGGCCTGAGGGGCACCATCACATCGCGCAAGCCACCCAGTATCTCAAGCACCGTATCCTTTTTCCACCATCTCTTGACCGCCTTCGGATCATACTCAAAGTCGTCAACAAAGAAATAGCTCGTCTGCGGGATGATGTCCGCCAACGTCGTCAACCGATCTCCGACCGATTCAACAATTTTCTCTAGCCAAGCCCTGCGGTCTGGCGTAAGATTAGTTTTCAATAACAATCCCTCCTGTTGCAAGAAAGGAATCACGGCATCGGTTCGCGCCGCGATGTCCATATCCATGATGTAGTGTCCGTTTAGCCATTGCAATTTCTGAATGTCGAAGACACTGTTGGTCTTCCCAACCCGTCCCAAGTCGAATTTTTCAATGAGTTCGTCAATTGAGAAGATTTCCGTTTTGTCATCGTAAGACCAGCCAAGCCGCACCAAAAAGTTGATCGCCGCCTGCGGAAGATACCCATCCTGCCTGTATTTTCCTACAGAGACAAGATCGCCGTGACGCCGCTTGCTGAGTTTTTCACCCTTTGCGCTATTGAGCACAAGTGGAACATGCGCGAATTGAGGCGGCTGCATACCCAGCGCCTGACATATCAATACCTGCTTTGGCATGTTGTTGACGTGGTCGGCGCCTCGGATAACATGCGTGATCCCCATTTCGAGATCATCGACGGTTGACGTTAGATTGTACAGCGGCGAACCGTTCGATTTGACAATCACTTCATCTTGGAGCGCGTCCGCTTCAACTCGAATGTCACCCAAAATCAGGTCTTCTACCGTAATCGGCTCCGGGGGAACTTTGAGTCGTACAACCGCTTTGCGTCCCTCCGCTTTCAATCGTTGACAATCTGCGGAGGTTAAGTTGCGGCATTTGCCCGTATACGTTTGATCTCGTTTTTCTGCCCGTGCTCGCTCCCGCATCTCCGCCAATTCTTCCGGCGTGCAGTAACAGCGGTAGGCGTTGCCGTCATCAAGCAGTTGCCTCACATACTTCTCGTAGATTTCCCTTCGTTCAGATTGGACGTAGGGTGAATTCTGACCACCAACAGTTTCGCCTTCATCCCACTCCAAACCGAGCCACTTTAGCGAAGCATAGATTTCCCGCATCGATTCCTCGGTCGATCGCTGTTCGTCGGTGTCATCAATCCGCAGAATAAATGTCCCGCCATGGTGTCTGGCAAAGAGCCAGTTGAATAGCGCCGTTCGGGCGGAACCAATGTGCAGAAACCCGGTCGGCGAGGGAGCAAAACGCACTCTGACTCCTGAATCTCCCGTCATTGTATTCGAAATAAACTCCTTTCTTCTGTAAGAATCCAATACTATCTGTACGCTACGAAGTGTTCTTCTGAATTTTTGCCCACGTATCTCGCAATGTTGCCGTTCGATTGAACACCGGTTTCTGTTCGGAAGAATCGGGATCTACGCAGAAATACCCCTTCCTAAGAAACTGGTAGTGACTACCAGGCTTTGCGTCAGCGAGGCTTGGCTCAACTCTCGCTGAATCCTGAATTTGAAGCGAGTTCGGATTAAGGTAGTCAGTGAAATCGCGTCCTTCCTCAACATCATTGGGATTTTCCTTGGTAAATAGATGTTCATACAGGCGCACCTCGGCTTCGATGGCATGCGGGGCGGAGACCCAATGCAGTGTGCCGCGAACTTTGCGCCCGTCTTCGGACCATCCCCCGCGCGTTGCCGGGTCGTAAGTACAATGGACCTCCACGACTTCGCCGGTATTTTCATCCTTAACCACTCGCTCGCATTTCACATAATAGGCGTGTTTGAGGCGCACCTCACGCTCCGGCGCGAGACGGAAGTACTTCCTCGGTGGATTCTCCATGAAGTCCTCGCGTTCAATATAAAGTTCTCGAGAGAAGGGGATTTCACGTGCTCCCATCGTCACATCTTCCGGATTGTTTTCGGCTTCCAGAAATTCGACCTTGTCTTCGGGGTAGTTATCAATAATGACTTTAAGCGGGTCTAACACCGCCATGACACGCAGCGCTCGTTTATTCAAATCTTGACGCAGGCAGTATTCCAGCAATGAAATTTCAACGAGATTATCGGCTTTCGCAATCCCAATCCGTTTGCAGAAGTCTCGGATTGCCTCCGGGGTATAGCCGCCGCGTCGCAATCCCGCCAACGTGGGCATCCGGGGATCGTCCCATCCGTTAACGTGTCCATCCTCCACCAACTGAATCAGTTTCCGTTTGCCGAGTACCGTGTGGGTAAGATACAACTTCGCAAACTCAATCTGCTGCGGGTGATAAATGTCCAACTGATCGAGGAACCAGTCGTAGAGCGGACGGTTGATTTCAAATTCAAGGGAACACAAAGAGTGCGTGATTCCTTCGATAGAGTCGGAAATACAGTGCGTAAAGTCGTACATGGGGTATATGCACCACTCATCGTCTGTGTTATGATGTGTCGCGTAAAGGATTCGATACATGACAGGATCGCGCATGACCAAGTTCGGAGATGCCATGTCGATTTTCGCCCGAAGCGTACGTGTGCCCTCGTCAAATTCACCCGCCCGCATACGCTGGAACAGATCGAGGTTCTCTTCAACGGAGCGGTTACGAAACGGACTATCGACTCCCGGCTCGGTCAAGGTCCCCCGATATTTGCCGTAGCTAATTTCTTCAGCCGTCAGGTCACAAACATAGGCTACGCCCTTTTTTATTAGCTGTACGGCGTATCGATAGAGTTGCTCGAAGTAATCCGACGCGTAGAACTCGCGATCTTCCCAATTGAAGCCAAGCCAACGGATGTCTTCTTTGATTGACTCAACGTATTCGACATCCTCCTTGGTGGGATTCGTGTCATCGAATCGAAGGTTATACAGTCCCTCGTAATCTTCCGCGATGCCGAAATTGATGCAAATGGCTTTTGCACTGCCAAGGTGTATGTAACCGTTCGGCTCCGGCGGAAATCGTGTATGCACTCGACCGCCGTGTTTGTCCGTCCTTAAATCTTCCTCGACGATCTGTCGGATAAAGTCAGTGGGCGCCGCAGAAGAACAATTAGAGTTGTCTTTGTTGTCAACCCCGACCCCTTCTGCGGTCGTTTCAGATGTCATTGAGCCTCTCCTCTAGCTGGCGCAAAATGTCTCGTTCGAGTCTGCCAGTTCAATTAGTTTGGACCAAATTTGTAATTAGGTTCAAGCAATTCGGTTTGTTTGTTTTTCTTTTCATTTGCCGGCGGGGGCTACGTAACAAGGAATTATACCACAGGCGTTGCGGGAAGTCACGTAAGACATTTTGAGGATTCCGACCGGAACTGTTGAAATGTACAAACTAGCTGTTTCGGAGTTTCAGATGTGTCGACTACACTGCTTGATAGATTGGCGCATGTATGTTATAATTTCCGGTGATTGCCCAACCTAGTCCAATAGTATGATTTCATTGATTTCGTGTCTAAACAGAAACCGTTTGCGGAGATAGAGATTTTATGTTACGAAAGCTAACCCTCCTATGTAGCATCCTCATAATAGGTACTATATGTAGTATTGAGAGCATTGCCCAGTTTCGTACGGATGTGGCAATCCAGACCTCGCTTCACAAGCTAGACACAGTATTAAAGCCGCTTGCCATGAGACATGCCGATTCTCTTCAACGGGGCTATGCTTCACCGTTCATCCGATACTCTGAACTGTATGGCACAGATGTAATTAATGCCATGCTATTACTGTCAGACTCGCCGCACTCCCTTCGCACTCTCGGTGTAGAGCTGCATTCGGTTGTTCGATTAAATGATTATTCGCACGGCTTCTTGGTTACGGCGAATCTCCCTGTAGATGCTCTGCCTGCGGTCGCCAATATGCGGAACGTAGCATATATTCACGCTGCGCGGCAGGCAGAATTGGCAGCCCCTGCCTTGGATATAAGCGCTATCGTTACCGGCGCAAATCAGGTATGGGAAAGCAATCCCACCTTTACCGGGAAGAATGTCGTTGTCGGAATAATCGACACGGGTATTGACTGGGCTCACGAAGATTTTAAGAATCCGGACGGAAGCACGAGAATCCTATGGATTTGGGATCAGACCCAAACTGCGACCGGTCAAACCCCTCAAGAATTCGGGTACGGAACGGAATGGACGCAGATGCAGATTAACGAGGGAGTTCCGAATCAGAACGACTATGATGGACACGGCACACATGTCGCTTCGATTGCCGCCGGTAACGGTAGAGGTACCGGCGTGCAAGATCCCGTACCAAGGTATATCGGGATGGCACCGGAAGCCGATATTGTTGTGGTGAAATCGCACCTGTTCGAGAATCAGGTGCTGGATGGGGCACGCTACATTTTTGAAAAGGCGGCATCGCTCGGAAAACCGGCAGTCGTAAACATGAGTTTCGCCTATCAACAAGGACCGCACGATGGTCGAACGCTTCTGGAACAGGCGCTGAACCAGCTAGTCGAAGAAACGTCCGGCAGGGCGATAGTAGCTAGCGCGGGAAACAGGGGTGAGAGCACAATCCATGCTTCCACAGTATTGCAGCCTCCGGATGGGGACAACTATCCAAAGCTCGTGCCGATGCCGGATTTAAACGATTCCAGCATGTATACGGAGATCTGGTATTCATCAAAGGAATCAATTTCGGTTCGGGTGAAAGTCCCTGGGTCCAATCCGGGAGAAACCGTTGATTTCGAGTGGGTTCCTCCCGGGCAGGTGGACTCATTCGACATCCCGAAAGGCCCGTGGGAGGGCGCGACGTTGATAGTCGATTCTCAACAGCAGCACCCCGCTTATCCCGATCTAGGCTCTATCATCGTTTGGGTCTGGAATGGCGGCGATATCAGTTTGCCGTTAGATCGGTACGAGATGACGATTGAACTTGACGGGCCCGGTGTTGCTTTCGATGCCTACTACTTATCCGGAGAAATTGACGGCGGGTTCAGAACGGACAGCCCTGATCCATGGCTAATTCCGGGGGACGCCAATAAAACTGTCGGTATGCCATCCACGGCAAGAGGGGTTGTCAGTGTCGCCTCCTATGTCACACGAACCAGCTGGGTGGATTCATTTGGCTTATTCAGAGCAGTTGATGCAACGCTGGGCGAGACCTCTAGTATTTCCAGTGTGGGACCAAGCCGCGATGATGGAGAGAAGCCCGATCTCGCTGCGCCGGGAGAAATGATTATTGGCGCCCTCTCTGGACGGAGTTGGGGATACCCGCCATTGGTGATTGAAGACCGGAGTCACATCGCGCTGCGAGGATCAAGTTATGCCGCCCCTCATGTCACGGGTGCGGCGGCGCTCCTGCTGCAGCAAGAACCGGGGAGAACGGCGGGAGAGTTGAAACAGCTCCTGATTGAGCGTGCAGTCGATAGTGGAGACCCGGGCTGGGATAGTCACTGGGGGGCGGGGCAACTGAATATCCTCGCATCACTGGATGTTCCTGCAGTTCCACGGGGCTTTACCGCAGTTTCCGAAGATGGAGCCGTAGGTTTAAATTGGACGGCAAATTTCGAATCCAACATTGCTGGGTATAGGCTCTACTTCGCGGACCAGATGCTTGACCTTGGTAATGTCGAGTCCTTTAGATTAACAGAACTCCAGAACGGGGTACCGATTTCAGTGTCGCTGAGCGCGTTCAACACCGCCGGGAATGAGAGCGCGAGGACGAGGCCACTGCTCGTCATCCCAACAGGGGACCCGGGAGGAGCGGACACGACATCACCCAGTCCGCCTACCGGTTTGATCGCGACGCCCGGGAATCGCGTAATTTCGCTCATCTGGACTGCGAACCCGGAGACGGATGTTATCGGTTACGTTGTTCTGTTTGGCAGCGCTCCCGGAGCATATTTTGCGCAGTTTGAGGTCGTCGGCCAAACGTCTATTCGAGTATCGGAGGCAGAAAACGATGTGACCCTCTATGCCGTCGTTGTAGCCGTTGATTCGGCCGGAAACGTGAGCGGACCATCTGAAGAGGTGGATATAACTCCCACGGCGCAAGAAGTTACACTCATTCCCAACCAAGAAGGCTGGCCGTTTCTGACTGAGAGCGAAGTGTTCTCTTCACCAGTGCTTGTCGACCTTGATGGAGACGGTACGCTCGAAGTTGCTATAGGCTCTAAGGATGGATTGCTCCAAGTTTGGAATCATGACGGATCATCGGTCGCGGGTTGGCCTCAAGAAACCGATGGAGAGTTGATAGCCTCTCCATCAGTTGGCGACCTCGATGCAGATGGCAGCCTCGAAATCGTAATACCGGTTGAGCGGCGAGTGTACATTTTCCGCTCCGACGGCACACGATTTAGTTCAGAATGGCCAAAACGCTTCAGGAGCCGCATCGTCGCGGCGGTTACCTTGGCCGATCTCGACCAGGACTTTGACAAAGAGATCATCATTGTCACCAAGACGGACGGCGTACATGTGCTCCATCATGACGGAGACGACCTTGACGGTTGGCCGCAAGAGATAGAGGATTTCGGTTTATCCCCGGCGGCAGTTGGGGATTTAAACGGAGACTCTTCCCTGGATCTTGTCGTCACGACGAGTGGAGCAAACGTATACGCGTGGGACGCCGAGGGCACTGCGTTGGAGGGATGGCCCATTGAACCACGGCCTGGAACCGGAGCCAACTCGCCGCCTGTGTTGGCTGACCTGGATTCGGACGGCACCCTGGAAATAATATTGATGTTCAGGAACGGAAGCATCTATGTTCTTTCTCATAAGGGCGAGGTACGAGACGGATGGCCTCAGAGGATTGGATACACGCCGTACGCCGCACCGGCGGTCGGCGATTTGAACAGTGATGGACAACTCGAGATTATCGCTGGCGATTTGGGTACGTCAAGCATTGTCGCTCTGAATGAAGACGGTACATTGGCACCGGGATGGCCGATTTCAATATTCGGATCATCGGTTACGTCGATTCCCGTGCTGGGCGACATTAACGGTGATGATGAAATTGAAGTCATCGTTGCAACCAACTATGGAAGAATCTTCGGCCAGTTGCACGCGTTCAGTTCCGGCGGTGTCGAGTTGGAGGGTTGGCCCCTGATTACTTCAGGTAATCTTCAATCGTCACCAGCCATCGGTGACCTTGATAACGACGGAGACATAGAAGTCTGCATCGGCTCATTGCGATCGCCCAATCAGGATTCGTTCATTCCCGGATCGGTCTACATATGGGACTTGGAGGGTCAATCCACGGACGCACTGATTGAGTGGGGTATGTTTCAAGCAAATCCGGAACATACCGGTGTCTACGTTAACAACCTCCCTCCGTCTAACGTCCTCGCCGGGTTTACGGGTACGCGCGAATTCAATCAGATACGACTGACTTGGACGACTCAGGGAGAATACGGTAATCTCGGATGGCGTATCTACCGCAGCGAAACGCCGGATGGGGAATTCAAACCCCTCATTGACGCTTTCCGGTCGACAGCCGCCCGCCCGGTTGAAGTATTGATAAGGGGTAGAGGATACAGCAACTCCGAACGCGATTATGTCTTCTTTGACGAGGACACATCGCCGCACAAGACTTATTCCTATTATTTGGAGAATAGAGGGATATTGGGCAGAATCAACCTTTCGTCAACTATCACAGTCGAGGGCTTGAAAGCTGTCACCATCGGTGGACTCAAGACCGAACTTTATCAGAGTTTTCCGAATCCCGGCAATCCCGAAACCTGGCTTCCTTTCGCACTTGGCACCACGGCAAGAGTTTCGGTTGCCATACGCAACACATCTGGCGATCTGGTTAGGGAACTTGACTTGGGAGAACGACCTGCAGGACTGTATTCCACCAAGTCGAACGCGGGATATTGGGACGGGCAGAACAACCTGGGTGAGATAGTCGCCAGCGGTATCTATTACTACACATTCACGATTTCCGAACGCGACGATGCTGAGGATCGGGAAATAACCCGGCGGCTCGTTATCTTAAAATAATTTCTGTGACATATAGGAGTCGAGACAGTTAGGAGTAACGAAATTTTCAGTTACTTCGGTTCCTTTTCAGGTACGGGCAATTCACTATGTGGAACCATTTGTGCGGCTTGCCAGTTAATCACCGTCGCGCAATTTGAACCGCTTCTGGTATTTTCCGTCAGGCAAGCGAGTGGGGAGGTTGTAATCCCTATTCGTCAACAATGCGTAAATTCGTGAATCTTGTTTCCGAACCAATTCCGGCGTGTGCAGACGCCACTCATCGACAATCTCTTCAGCCCGTCCACAGAAATTCTGGCCATCCAGAATTGAGGTTAACGCCCAATAGACATATTCGGTGACCTGGCAACCGTAGTCGCATGTCCTGTCGTAGTAGGTAAACCACGCACTTTCCGGATATGAGCGAGGGACATGCCTGAAATGCCCGCCTCTCGCAATGTCCATCGCTTTCGCAACGTCTGTGTTTGGCTTTTCCCCAAAAACATCTGGATACACACCAGCGTAACCCACGCTGGTGATTAAGTGCAGTATTTCCTCCAGAGCGGCATCAAATTTTCCTTCCGCCGCCCCGTTAGGGTGCGTTTCCTCACCGTACAAATCTTGTAGACTCATCGCCTTCAACACGTGTGCCGGAGTGTAGGTTTCTAGGTCAATTTCCTCACAATCTCGTTCGGTAGCAAACATGATAATGGCGGCGCGTTCGCCCCGCAGTTGTGCTAAGACTGCTGGATTGTCGGGCAAACCGTCTTCATCGTTATCCAAATATTGGGCTAACACGTTCGCCGCGTGTAGAACTTTCCTATCTGAAGTCTTCGCAGTCGCGTAGACCTCAATCCCGAACACGCATGCCTGTTTTTGAAAAACGTAAGAAAATCCTTCAGGCGCATCATCGCTAAGGGGCTGAATCTTCAATGGTGTGGTCCTCACGTCTTCGGGCCAACTACTAATGCAGATCAATGTGCTAACTAAAAATAGGTATCCATTACGGTTGTTAATGGCAAGCCTCCTTGATGAGAGTTGTTCACTGTGGAAGAGGCATTCGTTGCCCGAGCGTCTTTTTTGTGACTACCCAAAATAAGGTATGTGTTGCTAAATGCGAATATCATGTCATATATCTCGCATAAACGCAAGCGAATCTCTACCTCTTCTGATGGACGAAACAGTCCATAGTGTTACGATAATACCATTGTATGTCTTCCTTATAAGAGTTTATAATATCAGAAATAAACACGATCGACAGACGAAACGAGGATGGATTATGGCTGACGGTTGTTCTACGCCGGTTTACCGGGTCGGCATCGTGGGAACAGGCGGAATCGCAAAGGCACACGGCAGGGCGTGTAAAGAACTTGAATGCGCCGAACTCTCCGCTATCTGTGACATTTCCGAGGACGCGCTGCATCGCTACGCTGAAGCATTTGGCGTGAAGCGTCTCTACTGCGATCTTGATGAGATGTTGGCTAGCGAAGAACTCGATATAGCGGTTATCGCCAACTGGGGCGCATTCCATGCAGAAACCGGCATCCAGATTGCCAAGTCACGCCGTGTTAAGGCTATCCTATGTGAAAAGCCGTTTACGTCGAATGCCGTGGAGGCGGAACAGTTCGTAAACGCCGCCAAAACGAACGGCGTACTGGTAGCGGAAGCCTTCAAGTTTCGACATCATCCGATGCATTTAAAGGCGAAGGCACTCATTGACGCAGGTGAAGTTGGAGAGATAAAAACGGTTCGCAGCACCTTCTGCACCGGGGGAAAGGGCGGAGGGCCTGAAACTCGCCCACCGGAAAGGAACTGGCGCTTCAACAAGGCAAAGGGTGGTGGCAGCATTTATGATCTGGGCTGCTACTGTATTCATCATGCGCGGTCTGTTTTCAACGCTGAACCTGTGACCGTATTCGCCATTCAGCAGTGGGGAATAGAGGTTGATGACGCAATGTATATCCTTCTCACCTTCCCGGGTGCGAGAACCGCACAGATTTCTGTCGGCTTCAATTCGTCAAACGCACAATACGCTGAAATCTGCGGAACAGCGGGGATGTTGCGCTTGGACAGAATCTGGAACAATGAGGACCGACCCGTGTCAATCGAAAAACACACAGTTGATGGATTGGAATCCATCGAATTTGAGCCGGTGTTTCAGTTCACGAATCAACTCAGGCACCTCTGCGAGTGTTTGACGACGGGAGAGCCGCATCGTATTTCACCTGAAAATAGCATCCATCAGATGAAAGTGATTGATGCGGTTCGCGAATCAGTAGAGACCAAGAACGTGGTTGCAGTCTGAGAAACTACAATTAATCCAGCCGAAGATTTTCTGGGGCTTGCGTAAAACAGACAGTCTTGATCGACGACAATCCGTAAACAAAGCGGGTAATGGCGGAGATAGGACGTTCTGCGCGAAAGTACTCCCGTCAATGTGACTAATCTTCCTCATCAAATTGGCAACTTAGCATGGAGACCCAACTGAAATCCACGAAGGCAATCATCTCACTTGTCTTCCGCATTATCGAGCACCTAAAAGTTCAATTTCACAGTTGCGCGTATCGCGCATCATAATTGGCAGAGTGGGAGCCTGATTGAAATGTACATCTGTAGCGTGCACAGCTCGCACCGGCCTCTAAATGCCCCAGAGGGGCGGAAGGTGTGTAGAAACGCCAGAACCCCGTGCAGCTAAGCCCCAGAGGGGCGACAGGTACATGGCAGACAACAATAAAAACATGAAAAAATCCTTCTGCACATGAGTAAAATGGCTCTTCCGCCGATTATTCAATCAGGTTCTGAAGTTGATGATGCAAAGGCAGAATCAGTCAATTAATTCAGACTCGCGGTAGTATCTAGGTGATTTCTGCTCGCTCGCGGAAATATGCCCAAGATCTGTTATGTGGAAATTCGAGATTACACAAGGCTATTATGCGGAAGATGAGTCTCAGGATCAAAGTTTCTCCCAGATGCCAATAGGTTACATTCTTTCGGGCTGCGCCTGATTCCGGACGCACGACTTTTACTGTAACTAGCCACAAGGTACAGTACACCGCTTCCGTGGCACTTATATCAATTCCAATATCTACGTGAGTTCCTGCGAGATGAAACAACGCTGCATAAGCACGGGACAGTTCGGCGGATAGCGGTATCTCGGTTAGCGGTACCCATGTGTATTCCTACCCATTCCATTCAGTCCTACCTTGCCACCTGTGGACAATAAACGCGTGACAAAACAACCGAGATATGACATAATTCGCCGATGTTCAATTAGTGTGCAGCTATACCAGCATCTTTTAATGCTATCCTAAGATTCACGACTTCGGAGGTACTGATGCCAGACCTGTCAGAACAGGAAATGTTTGAAATTCTACGGGAGTTTGATACCCCTTCAATAACGAATGTTGTCGCCACCTATCCCGGCACCGAAACATGCCTAAGTCTGTATAATCCTTGGACAGAAAATTGGTACACCGATACGTCGATTCGTTGTATGTATCCCGAGTTGGGACCGCTCGTCGGATATGCCGTGACCTGCGTCTACGGCTTGCCGGATCCGAACTACTCCGAGTTGTCGTTCTTGGACGTCATCGACGCGCTGGACGCATCCAAGAAGCCAACCGTTCTGGTGTTTGAGCAAAAGTTTCCTCCCGAGATTGCGGACAAAGCTGGGCTTGCAGGCGGGAATATGACGTCAGCGATGAAGGCTGTAGGTTGTGTCGGTGCCGTATCAAACGGTCCTTCACGCGACATAGACGAGATTCGTCCAATGAAATTTCAGTATTTGCTCAGTGGAATCACGCCGGGTCACGGTGCAATGGCGCTTCGCGCGATTAACGTCCCCGTCTCGGTCGCGGGAATGGATGTGGCGCCGGGTGAACTTATCCACATGGACGAAAACGGCGCGTGCAAGTTCCCCGCAGACAAACTTGAAGCCGTCGTGAAAAACGTCCAGGCATTGCGCGATGAAGAAGCCGAGCGTATAGGAAAACTCGCGAACGCCACATCTGCCAAACAGGTGCGAGCCATCATGAGCGGTCATTCCTATGCCGAAGAGGAAGAATAGAGGAATCGCCCGAAGAGTTGACAGTCGCATAAAGTAACCATATTCATTCATCGTCAGTGTCACCAACTGGTTCATTCGATAAGTATTTAATACTTACTAGAAACCAAGTTTTTTCTTGAAAACTTGGTTTCTTCCCTGAATCCTAGTGGCTTCAAGATAACGATCTAGCCGACTCATCACCGGCAACTTGCCACATGCAATCAAGGTAATCACAAAAATCCCATAAATCACAGTTCAGATAATGTGATCTACCGACACCCAACACTAACCATAATCTTTTAGAAAATAAACCACTAACTACGCATGCATTCTTTTGTATCACAATCTGTTAGATTGTGGCTTGTGCAAAGAAACTCATGAAGTGACCGAATACGATCGACTGGGCGAATTACGACGCCGATAGAACTTCCCACTCGATAGTGATCACTCGCGCTACGGTCGGGCGTCTGATTATGTAGGTAATGATCACGAGTATCGTTAAAGTTCATTAAATCACAATTGAAATATGTGAAGATATGAATGAAAACGACAAGAAAAATCTGCTTCGCTTCGCTTTGCGCCGAAACGCCCCGTCCGCATAATCCACATCCCTAACCTCCTACATGCCAATTCCAAAACGGATTTTAATTGCCGCCCTCGCAATCTCAGGCGCAGCAAGTTTTCTGTTGTGCGGCTACGAGTTCATCCGAGCCGTATCAACCTCTCTGTTCATTGAAGCATACGGCGCTTCAAATCTCCCGTGGGTGATGTTTGCGGTGCCTCCAAGCACATTCCTGCTGCTATGTGTCTATGGCCGGATACTCTCGAAATTAGGGGCAAGTCGCGCCTTGTTGCTGACCTCACTATTGTCAGCGGTTCTAATCGGTGGTAGCTACAGTCTGTTATTACGGGGAATTGCGCTTGCGACCGCCTTCATCTACATCTTTCGAGAAGCCTATATTGTTCTGATCATTGAGCAATACTGGTCGCTTGTCAACAGCACGCTAAGTTCTGATCAAGCTCGGCGGATTAATGGTCCATTCTGCGGGATTGCATCGCTTGGCGCTATAGCGGGTGGACTTCTCGTGAGGCAATTGGCCGCGCCTATGGGTTCCGAGTTGCTACTTCTCTTTGCCGCCGGGTCGCTTTTTCCCGCTGCGCTATGTTCCGGTTTCGCCTATGCGTTCGCCGGAGAACCGAAACCGAGCGAGGGGGAGGTCGGAGGCAAAAAGGGACACATAGGGGTAGCGCTATTTTTGAAGTCGCGTTATCTCCTGCTTATCGGCTTGCTCATCTTGACGACACAGACCGTATCAACCGTCTTGGACCTTCGCTTCAACCTGTTGGTGGAGATAGAGAAGGTTAATCCGGATGAAAGAACGGCTTTCTACGGTTCGTTTTACGCAGTTCTCAATACAGCCGCGCTTCTGTTGCAGTTTCTTGCCGTCCCGTTGATTCTCAGGTTTGTTTCGCTGCGCGCAGCGCATGTCGGAATTCCGGTAGTGCATCTGCTGACGTGCGCGATACTAACTGTCAAGCCTTCGTTATGGAGCGGGGCAACCGCCTTTCTTCTATTCAAAGCGCTCGACTATTCCATCTTTCGCTCGGGAAAAGAGATTTTCTACATCCCTCTGTCATTCGATGCACGCTTCCGCGTGAAACAGATAATTGATACCTTTGGCTATAGGACGGCAAAAGGAGGCAGCGCCGGCGTGCTCGCACTCGTCGGTCTCTTCACGAACATTCCCGGCGTCGCTTTTTCCGTCGTAGCCATGGTCATGGCGGGGTTATGGTCGGTTCTGGTGTCAATGGTTACGACTCGCTATCAGGATCTGGAGAACGTGAAAGGAGTGCAAAGTACGGATGATACGGTGGGGATCCAAGAAATAAACGAGGGCGCCTAGAAGGGGGAATAACAACGAATGCCCGTTTTTGAATCTGCCGACAGGCTTTATCGTTGTTTGGGCGGGTTTTTTGAGTTGATGAGGAATCACTCGGAAACCCGAAGATTGCTGCAAAAAACCGACTTGACGGTACGGTTTGTTTTCACCGATCCGGAGGCTTCCATTACCTTGGTCGCTCGGGGTGGAGAGCAATCTGTATTTTGCGGTGATTGTGGGGAACCGCCCGACGTACAACTCTCCATGTCAGGCGACGTCGCACACCGGTTTTGGATGGGGGAGGTAAATGTAATGGGCGCCATTCTCACGCGCCAGATTGTTGCGGACGGCCCACTCGACAAGATTATGGAACTCAAACCGATGATTAAAGCGGCAATGGAGATTTATCCCCGGCACTTTGAGGAGTACGATGCAGCGGCTACGAACTAACTGAAGGTGGCTTTCAATCTCTTCCCATAGATGATTGGTGCGGTATCCAGATCATCTACGTACTTCGCCAATCCTGCTCGTTGACCGTCTATCGGACGGCTGCGGTCAGTACGGAGATGAACCGCCAGACTTTTGCGGGGCGAACTGGACAGATTGAAACTGCTACCGTGCAAAACCCGTTTGTCATGCAGGCTCATCCCACCGGCTTCCATGAGAGCCGAGATCTCCCTCCACTTCCGATTCGGTGATAGGGCGAACTCTTCTTCGGAAATGTCCTGACTGTAGAAGTCGCCGCCGGTTATCTCCTCCCATCGATGCGAACCTGCGACGAATTTCATTGGCCCCGAAGAGTCCTCCACATCACTTAACGCGACCCACGCCGTGAGGAGCTGACTCCCGTCTTCCCAAGTCTTACCCCAATACTGCCAATCCGTGTGCCAACCAATTTTCGTTGGAGTCGGCTCATTTTCCGCCGCTGGTGGTTTATAAAGCAGTTGTACCCACCATACCTGAATCATCTCGGCACCTGTAACATGGGCAGCCCATTCGCCAATCTCGGGGGACCGAATAAGTTCTGCAACTGCCTCGCTGCCAAGCTGCGGCTGTTCGATTTTGCAGAGACGCGCCGGATCATCACCGGGATTCCAAGGGGAGTTCTCCGGCGGCCTTCCGGTGTCGTACTCACCTTCGCGAATCTTATCCATTCCGACGCTCGCATTCCGAACCCGCTCCAACTCTATTGCCGGCGTGTCAAAAACGTAAAAACCGTTCTCTTCAAATGACCCCTTAATCTCCATTGGTGCTGTCTTCTCCCATGCTAGGATGTGCGTTTCTCGGGCGCGCTTCCGCTCCTTCGTGATAGATTACACGTTGAAACGAACCTCAAGGATAGTGTTTTCCGGGATTATGTAGTCCTCGCCCACTAGATTCGTCAAGTTCTTTGAACGCGCATCCTGCAAACTATGCGACTCCAGCATGTCATCACAACTGACAAGTTCCGCTTTGATGAATCCGCGCGCTAGGTCGGAATGGATCTGACCGGCGCACGTTACCGCATCTGTGCCCTTCTCTACTAACCATGCATGAACTTCCTGCTTGTTCAGTGTGTAGAAGAACATCATCCCGGCTTTGTCCAAGATGGCATCGCACACCTGATTCACATCCGTAAACGGGGCTTCGAATGCCACCGTCGGTTTGGAACTCAGGAGCCCATAGCCGTTAACGATTGCCTTCTCGCTATCTTCGAGTGGGAGATCGCACAGAGGCATTTCGGCTTCGAGATGTGCTAGACACTTGTCAAGTACGGGCTTCGCGTTCGCGTCGTCCAACCGTATGAGAAGGTTTTCAATTCTTTCGATGTCTGGGATAAGCAAATCTAGTAGCTCGTCGGAGGCTATGACAATGGCGTGCGAAGTCTCGTAGTCGTCGGGCAAAAACTCGAAATAGTACGGCGCGGATTTGGTGGGTTTAAACTTTGCCGCAAGCTCGCTTAGGTATCCATCGTCATATTTCACCTTCCCCGGCGGCAAGTCTAATCCGGTATACGCTACTTTCACGCTCTTTGAGAACCCTTCTTTGCGGTCGAAAACGAAATCCTGATTTGTTTCGGGTGTTAGTTGGTATTCTAGTCGTCAGCGCTAATCTCGGCTCCTACTGCCAGATCCTCCATACCAGGACGTTGGGCAGGAGTAGGTTTTCTTTCGAACAAGGCATTAATATCCGTGGTAATCGCGTACAACGCCGGCATCACAAACAGCGTCAACAGAGTTGCAAAGGTAAGTCCGAAGATGATTGTGCTGGCTAACGGCATCCAAATTGGAGACTTTCCGCCCAACCCGATTGCCATTGGAATCAATCCGCAAACGGTTGTAATGGTTGTCAACAAAATCGGACGCAATCGGACGCCAGCCCCTCTGAGAATCGCGCGCCACCGACCGCTTCCGTTTCTGCGATAGCGGTTTATGAAGTCGATGAGCACAATCGAATCATTAACCACGATTCCCGCAAGCGCCACGATACCAAACATGGCTATCATGCTTAACGTTGCACCCACGGCCAGGAGCCCAATCATTGCACCGATAATCCCGAACGGCACGGCTAGGAGAATAATTACGGGTTGAAGAAAAGATTTGAACTGAGTCGCCAAGATGACGTAAATCAAGAAAACACCAATCACGAATAGCTGGACTAGATCGGCAAAGGATTCCTGAATCTGGTCGAATTCACCGCGGAAATCCAAACGGTAACCGGGAAACATGGACTCGATGCCCGCGAATGTCGCAATTAGCGCTTGATTTACTTCTACAGCCGTAGTACGGTCAGAATCCACGGAAGCATTTACGGTAATGGCGCGCTCCCCGTCGAATCGGCGAACTTCGACATATCCCCTTTCCTCTCGCACCTCCGCGACATCTCTTAACGGGATGATTTCCCCCGTAGGAGTGGCTATCAGCAACTCCCCAAGGTCTGACACTGCCTTAAGAGCGCCGTCGCTGTATTTCACGACGACATCTATTGCCTCGTCGGCATCGCGATAGGTCGTAGTTATATTTCCTTCAATCGCATTGCGAACGTTATAGGCTATTTGAAATACATCCAACCCGTATTGGTGCGCCTTCTCCTCCTTCACGTGCACGCGGAGTTCGGACTTGCCGACGAGAAAATCATCCCGGATTTCATAGACGCCATCCATTTGGCGCAATTCTGATTGAAGCATCTCGGAAATACGTTTCAATTCACGGAAATCTTGTCCCTTGATTTTAACATCGACATCGGCGCCGCTCGGCGGGCCCCCTTGCAGTTTGTCAATGGTTAGTTTTTCGATGCCGCTGACTTTCGCTATCTGCGAACGAAGCTCATCCACAATATCATCGACACTTCGTTTGCGCTGATCCTTCGGTACAAGCTCGACGAGCACTTCGCCGACATTAGATCGAAATGTCGTGCCAGCGAGTATACCTGATGTGGGAGTGTGTAAGCCGAGGTTGCTTACGATTGCAACCCGTTCGTCTGGCGGGATAGACGCGGCGACCTGCTCAAGCTGGGAAATCACCTCGCTGGTCTCGTTCATTCCAAAAGAAGGAGGCATTTCGGCTTTGAGGTAAAATTGTGGAAAGTCTTCGCCGGGAAACAGTTCCTTGTCAAGCGCCAAGAACGCGGCGGTACAAACCACCACACCCGTAGCCAATACGCCGAAGACTACGGCGTAACGCCATCGCAGGATGTGGTTCAAAATCGTTACGTAACGCTTTTTAATCGGATTAAACCATCTGTTGCGGCGGGCATTATTGTTCGATACCTTCCCCCATTCGGAAACGTGGGCGGGAAGAATCATAAAAACTTCAAGCAACGATGCCGCCAACACCAAAATGGCGACAATTGGTACAACTCGCATAAATTGACCGGAAATTCCCGTCATGAACATGAGCGGTCCGAACGCTGCGACTGTCGTCAAACTTGCCGCTAGAACGGGAGTTCCTACCTGCTCGGCGCCGACGATGGCGGCTTCGCGCGGCGATCTTCCGCGCTGAATGTGCCGATAGATATTCTCGATCACCACGATAGCGTCATCCACTACAATACCTACGACGAGTATTAATCCGAACAAAGCGACACCGCTCAGTACAATTCCCGTCAAGTGCATGAACAGGAAGGTCGCCATGAACGCAACAGGGATACCAAGCGCAGCGAAGAGCGCGTTTCGAAAGCCCAAGAACACGAACAGCAGAATAACGACGAGAAAAAGCCCGAAGAAAGCATTCGTTTCGAGAATACCAAATCGTTCCTTCAAGATGACGGAATAATCATTTACCGCCGAAATCCGCGCCTCCTCTGGCGCGTTCACCTTGTATTTCTCCACAACTTCACGGATTTGTTCGACCAACTTGATGGTGTTTGACTCTGTCTTGCGTTGAATCGTCAAGCTGATGGAGGGATTGCCGTGGATGCGCGACAACGTGCGTGGCTTCTCGTACGTATCGGAGACGGTTGCAATGTCGCTCAATCGTAATGAGGTGCCGGTACCTCGCGCCCGGATTATTGTGTCTTGAATCTCATCAATACTTCGGAATTCGCCCAACGTGCGGACAAGGTACTCCGATGTGCCGACTTCCATCGTTCCCGCAGGCAGATTGAGGTTGTGATTCCTCAACGCACTAATAACCTCGGTAATGGGAAGTTGATAAGCCCGCAGCCTGTTCGGATCGACTTCAATCCAGATTTCCCGTTCACGCGCGCCCGCCAAGCGGACAGATCCGACACCCTCGATGTCTAGGATGTCGTCCCTGAGATTCTCGGCGATAGACTTCATCTGCGGTTCCGAGATGGCTCCGCCAACGACCAGCGTTAGCACCGGAAAAGTTGATTCCATGTCGAATTCCACAACTTCCGGCTCATTCAAGATTTCGTTTGGGAGATCGTTCACGCGATCCACCGCGGACCGCATGTTCTGCATTTGCTTTCTGAAGTCCCGATCGCTTATCTCTTCAAACTGGATCGAGATCGTAGATATTCCTTCCGAAGATGTCGAGAGCATCAAGTCAATCTTGTTAACGTTGTCTTCGATAGCTTCCTCGATTGGGACCGTCACCAATTTCTCAACTTCTTCCGGAGAGGCGCCCGGGTAGATGGTTGTAACGGTGGCTGACTGTACCGTGATATCGGGGCTCAACGCCCTCGGGAGCACGAACCACGCAATTGTCCCGAATACGATGATTATGATCATCAATAGGTTTGCGAAGACCGGATTACTAACGGAAAGTTTCGGGAGGGACATTCAGGCTGATTTCCTTAGGTGCAGAACATTGTGCGGTTGACGTGAAGGCGCTACCTGCGTGAGGAAGATTCTATTCAGTGTCGCTTGGCCGAATATTATCGACTGAGTAGATTATAGCAATTCCGATTCCCTTTTAACAACGCAAAATCTAATTTATGTGGGTGTGGTCTGCTTTTTTCCTTATCCGACTCAGTCTACCAAACCGACACCTAAATATGTTATCATTTGAGTAACCGGTACCCGTGAGTTCCAACGCTTTTGAGTCGCCCCATCCGTGCGCCAATATATGGAGATTAGGTGAATGCCGATGTCGTCAAGAGGGATGCATAAAATTTCTGTTGTCGTGGTGGTGCTGCTTCTCAGTGGATGCACAACTCTTGGACTTCGGCACAGAACAGAAGAAAAAGTTGTCGATCCTTTGGTCGAACGCCACGAACAGTGGAAGAAGCAGATCGATCAAGGAAACTGGGCATTTAAAAACGGCAATTTTGCCGACGCTGTCGCGGCATATCAGGCAGCGCTTACGATCAAGCCTGGGTCAAGTGAGGTTCAGCGTAAAATCGGCGAGATCTACTTCCAACAGCAGCACTATGAAAAAGCGGCCGCCGCCTTTGCCGCATATCTGAAACTGGAGTCGCAAGACACCATTGTCAGAAACTATCTTGGTTACACCTACGAAAAGCTGAATGATTACGACGCTTCGGTACAAGAATATGAGACTACCTTGAAATATGCTCCCGAAGATCTGTACGCTCTGAATCATCTCGGCTTGGCGTATAAACAGACAGGGCATCTTGATAGAGCGGAACGAACCTTGCGAAGGGTCTTGGAGCTGGATCCGAAATGCCGGAGAAATGAGAGCAAAAACTTGCACAACTATCTGGGGGCTATTCACTTGGAACGCGAGGAGATTGGCGATGCAATTGCCGAGTTTCGTGAATCGGCTCGGCTTTTTCCCAATGACGTTTGGCCTCGTCAGCAACTAGCCGCGTTGTACGAGTCGCACGGGCGCTACTTACAAGCACAACTCCAGTATCAGGAAATATTGTCGATTGACCCGGACAATTTGCTGGCTCCAAACCGTCTGCAAGCGCTGTCGAAATTGAATACGAGTGCAGCGGTGTCACCGCAGCTAGACCCCGTAAAAATCGTGGAGTTTGACTCCGAGACCATAATCGCGGAGGCGTCCGAACGAGACGATTATCCCGATGCCGATGTGATTATTCTGATGAATCAGTTCAGCCATGACATTTCTTCTGCCGGGCAATCAACGTACACGACGCATCAGATTGTGAAACTGCTGACACAGCGGGGTATCGAAAGATACGACGACATTGCTATCCCTTACCAGCCGAATTCACAGCACCTCAACGTCAATGTTGCCCGTACAATCACCCCTGACGGAACAATCGTCGAGCCCTCCGCCGAAGGCTATAACGAAGTCACTCCACCCGGTCTCTTGTCATACAACATCTATTCGGATGTAGTATGGAAAGTCATCTCCATGCCTGCGCTATCTCCGGGAGCGATCATCGAGTATCAGGTTACGTTTCAAGACATCGCCAGCGAATCTGTCGGTAAACGGACCTGGTTTTGGGGCGGTTTCAATTTTCAGTCAACCGTACCGGCCTTGGAAGCGCGTTATGTCCTGCGTCTCCCCAGCGATCTCAACTTTCGGTGGAAAACGCTCAATTGCGACCTCGCGCCTCAGATAGCGGAATCGTCCGAGACCACCTCGTATCTATGGTCGGCGACCGATGTACCGCCGATTAGCGAGGAAACAGGAATGCCCGCTCTCAACGATGTGGCGATGCGGCTAAACTATTCGTCGCTGGAATCATGGGATGAAGTCTACACCTGGTATAAAGATCTAGCGAAAGAACGATACCTTGCCGACCATGCCATTCAATCTGTTGTTGAGCAACTGACTGCGGACATTCCGAAAACGGAAGACAAGATACGAGCGATCTACAATTTTGTGGCATCCAAGATTCGCTACGTGGGAATCGAACTCGGGCAAAGCGCCTATCAGCCCTCTCCCGCCTCGGACGTAATGAAGAACCTGTATGGAGACTGCAAGGACAAGACAACTCTGCTCATAACAATGCTTGATCTCGCGGGCGTCAAGGCTTTTCCGGTAATGCTCAATCCTTCTCCTCACGAACGGATTGATACCGACCTTCCATCTCTTGGGCAGTTCAGCCATATGATAACAGCCATTCCCAAATCTAACGGGACCTATACGTGGCTAGATGCGACATCAAACACATGCAGCTTCGGCGATCTGCCCGATGTAAATCAGGGTCGCAAGGGATTTCTTATCGGAGATGAAACCGGGACGTTCGTAGACATTCCGCTCTTTCCCGCGGAGGACAATCGATTGATCCTCAAAACCGAAATGCAGTTGGACGAACAACGCTCGGTTAACGGGGAGATTTTCATGGGAACAAAGGGGCAGTACAACCTCGATTCGCGCTTGAGGTATCAACAATTCGCACCGGATGATTGGAAAGAAACCCTTGCTGCCGAGCTGAGTCATCAATTTCCGGGTATTCAGGTGGATTGGGTAGAGTCCTCCAGTCTGGAGAACCTGGACGCTCCGGTCGAGATTAGAGCAGGTTTCCGAGTAGACCATTACGCGCAGTCAATTGATGACCAACTGTTGTTGCCTCTACCGATTGATGAATTCGGAGACTATGCTGAACTCTTCGCGCGGACAAACCGAAAGTACATGCTTAATCTCGGCTACCCGATGCAAGTGACAAAAGAGGTTTCAATTGAACTACCGGATGGGTGGACGGCTGTACTCCCCGGCGATCTTACGATGGAGTCCGATTTCGCAACCGTAAATCGCCAATTCAGCCGCGATGGTAACGTCATTCGCTATGAACTCGGTTTTACGCTGAATCAGCCGGTAATTTCACCAGAGGAATATGCAGCAGCCAAGCACTTTTTTGACAGACTCGCGAAGGAGGACAGCAGCCACCTCATTCTTGAGCGCATCCAAGGGAGCTAAAATTCGACTTAATTCATACCATTGATAGCACCCTATCATTCATGTCGGAATAATTCTCTCAGCACGTAACGCTCATTTTTCGATCTATGACAAGCATTGAGGAGGTGTTGTTTCGAATAATGCTTTTCACTCCAGAGGAGTGAGATGTCAATAGAACAAGATTCGTCCCTGCGTCTGCACTCCAGCGGAGTGCAATGTCGAGTGTTACTTGATAGCACCCCATTATCCCTGTCGGTATAACTCATTCAGCGAGTAACACTGGTTTTCGCTCCAGAGGATCAAGCGAGTGATTAGCGAGCGCGATAGAAGATCCCTCAAACGAACTGATAGTGAGTGCGCTAGAAAATCCCGCGCAATGTCTGTAGATGGCGACGAAACCAATTCCTGCACTCCAGCGGAGTGCAATGTCAATAGAACACGATTCCTCACCGCTTCTGCACTCCAGCGGAGTGCTATGTAGAGTGTTACATGGTAAAAATTGGACAACCACAGATGCCCTGGCCCTTCAGCGCTACGACAGCACAATGCCAAACATCTCCCTTCGTTAGATGCTCTTGGCGGGCACCGCGGACGTCACTCTGTTGGCAGACTCACGGCGGACGCAATATCCAAATCTTTTGTGCTCGCTGCAATTTCACCAGTCTGTCGATGAAGTAAATGAGAGCGGTCACCCTGTCACCGAAATTGCCTCGTCGTGTGTTGCCGGCATCTGAAATACGAAGCCACCTCATTCGCAGCATTACACTATCGAAGTCAATGGAAAAGAGAGGAACGTAATGGAATACGTCAATTTTGGAAAGGCGGGGCTCAAGGTCAGCCAAGTGGCTCTTGGCCTCGGATTCAGAGGAGTAACTGATGCCGATTCTGGACAAAGAATAATCGAACGTGCGATCGATATGGGGATAAACCTCATAGATTGTGCGAACAGCTACTGCCTCACGGATACGCACCACAACCCTGGACAGTCTGAGACGATTCTCGGAAGGGCGCTCCGTGGTAAACGAGACAATGTGGTCATAACCTCGAAAGTCTGCAGTGTCATCGGCCCCGGTCCGAACGACCACGGATTGTCTCGATACCACATCATGCGCGAAGTCGAACAATCGCTCAGACGGCTGAACACGGACCATATCGACGTTTATCTTGTGCACAACTTCGATGAATCCACGCCGCTTACCGAAACCATTCGCGCCTTGGACGACTTGGTTCACTCCGGCAAAATCCGTTACGCTGGCTGTTGCAACTACGCCGCTTGGCAAGTCTGTAAAGCGCTATGGGTTGCCGATTCGCTCAACGCCACTCCGTACATCTGCGTTCAGAATCCGTACAGCTTGTTGAATCGGGCGCTTGAGCGTGAGATGTTCGGGCTTGTGCAGGACACTGGGCTGGGCGTAATGGCATACAGCCCGCTGGCAATCGGGCTCCTCGGCGGCACATATTCTCCGGGAGTGCCGCCGCCGCGTGGCTCGCTGTGGGCGGAACGAACAGAGTCAGAGTTTGAAGCCGCGGTCGGGGGAACTCCCGGGGAAGTCATCAACGTCCTCAAAACGCGTGCCTCCGAATTGAACAAAACACCCGCGCAACTGGCTTTGGCATGGATACTTTCACATCCGGAAATCACGACCACGATTGTGGGCTGCGATAACCCCGATGAAATTCCGGATATCGTAGGTGCTGTGGGATGGGTGCTCCCTGACGACGTTCGCGTAGAGCTTGATCAAATCTCGACCGTCTATGCATAGCTAAGGTGCCACGCACCGAGCACGTAATTGCTTTGCCAAGCAATTTCTTCATACTCTCAACAGCGATTGATCAGTAGACATTTGCCTAGGTGCACGTGGCTGTTGTAGCGGCGATTTTACCGAATTATATTTCAAATTATTCAGATCATCGCCGTTGACTCGAATCACCTTTTCGGGATTACATAATGAACCTGAGAGCTTCAAGCAATTGCGGTAAGACGGCACCGAACGCCATTTTTTCCTCCGAATCACGAGTATTTGCTTTGAGTTGTAGAAATACTGGGCTTGCAAAATTTATTTTAATGAGGTATAATAAAGGTACAGTACAACTGCAGCATGGATTTGGCAAGTTCTGTGAGTAGTGTTAGGTTCAAAACTGAAGCATTTTCCCGGCATGGTGTCATTTTGTACCTCTCAGCTTTTCAGGCTTCACGAGACATTTGCAGTTTGTAGATTCAAACAAAGGAGGTGCAATTCAATGGCGAAAGGTCGAGTCAAATGGTTTAGCGACCAGAAGGGCTATGGATTTATTACCACTGATGAGGGTGAGGATGTCTTTGTGCATTACTCCAACATTGATGGCGATGGTTTCAAGAGCCTTGATGAAGACGACGAAGTTGAATTTAACATGGTTCAGGGCCCCAAGGGCTTTCAGGCTGAGGAAGTGAAGAAGCTTTCGGCTTGGTAGAATCAACAAACTCTAATTACGCTGTCCGGGATAAAGGCTCTCAATGGTTGAGAGCCTTTTTTTTTGTGCTTATAGTAAAACCAATAATAATTTATTCACTGCGGTAGGTTCGGTTTCCTAACTGGTTTATTTGATGTATCCCATAGTAGTAGGCACACTCCGTGTGCCGTAACCCAGTGGAAGAGGCTCCCCCTCGCTGGGAGGGGATCAAACGAATGGATAGCGAGTGCGATAGCGTTCCCCCTGTCCCGATTAACAAGAAGGGTAATACCATGTATTCTTAGAAAATAAACCACTAAGCGAACTGGTGTTTATCAAGTCTCGTACCTGCGGTTGGAAACCGCAGGTACCGAAATATGTGTAAATATGAATGAACTTGACTATAAGGGAAAGGAGTTGACGATGGCACTATCGACAATCCACGTCGGGTGTACAAATTTTGGCAGAGGAAGATTGCAAGCGCATCTACGCTGCGACGGGCTGGAACCGGTAGCCTGCGTCGACATCAATCCTGATGCGGCGCGCGAAACTCTACAATCCTTGGATGAGGACGTGCCGAGTGACCTTCCGAATAGCATTTACACGACCATCACGGAAGCTAAGGAAAAGCACGACGCCCAAGTATGTCTCATTTACACGTCGACCACGGCACATGCCCAACTCATAATGGAAAGCCTCAATTTGGGTTTGCACACACTTTGCGTCAAACCGATTGCCGTCGATCAGAACGAATTTCGCCAGATTATCTCCGTCGCAAAAGAAAATCCTAGTCTGATGCTGGTTCAAAGCCAGAATATGCGGTGGAACCCTGCCGCAACACAAATGCGTGATTGGCTTCGGGAGGAAGCGGGTATCGGCGAGATGCTCGGCGGAGAATGTCGATTCTGGATTCGGCAGAATCTCCATGTCGGTGAAGATTCACGTCAGCCCGATGCGTTTCTTGAGGGGCTTTATTTCCACGCCGGCGCGAGTCACCAGCTTGACCAACTTGTCGCTGCAAAAGGGCTGCCGCGGCGTGTCACGGCATACATTCATTGCCGCCAAGACCCAGTCCTTGCGCAAACCGGCGTCTGGGGCACCGCCGGAGGTCAGGCGTTATTTGAATTTGCCAATGGGGCACCGTTCTGCTACACCGGCACTCGCGCAGCGCACGTTAGAATGCTTGAATGGAGTGGGTACTGGATGTTTCACGGAACGAAAGGCGATATGCGTCGAGACACGGGCCATCTGCAACTATTCAGGGAAGGAAAGTGCGTTGAGGACTTGCAGTTGCAGGACGTTTATCCGGGTTTGCGCGAGGACGACCGTATTCAGCTCGACACGTTGGCCGAAGCTATTTCCACCGGAAAGAATCGGGATTGGTTTCAGAGGTCAACCTTGGACACGTGGGTCCTGATGGAGGCGTGCAACGAATCTGCTCGAACCCGGGAGAGGGTAGATGTTCAAGCGTTTCGCGCGAAACTGATGGCGTAAAACCAAATCGAAACCGAGTTTTTCCCGAAACGACCGAAATCAAGTTTTTTCTTGAAAACTTGATTTCTTTCTTGCACTGAATCTCGAAACCGAGTTTTTTCTTCAAAACTTGGTTTCTTTTCTCGTTCACTCCTACTCGCTATTCACTCACTTGATCCCGCGCTGTAGATGTCCACCTCCGAAGCACCGATGTAACTGCCGATTGCGGCTTCGTAATCTCCTCCGCTCCAACGTGCCACGTTAATGACGTTCTCGTGTTCCTCGTCCTCAAAGTTCCAGTAGTAGAACGCTTCGCTCTCCGGGGCGTCGTTCTCGTACATTTGGCTTTCTCCTGACGCCGCGAAGTAGTAAATGACATCATCAAAGTCAAAACTGCCGGTTTCTTCGTCGTCAAAGGATGCCAGATCGTCGGGCGTCAAGCCAAGAGAAGAAAATGGCGTTTCCTGCGTGAGGCTCACGTTCAAACCGCCGCGGTCTTGCCAGTCCAGCCAATACGTCCGACCCTCGTCACCGGTCAACTTTAGCTCGAACCACTCCCCGTCCGCCTCGGTGTACCGGTTCCGTTGCTCTACCAGGTATTCGCTTCCTTTCACGACGACAACCCCACCCGGTTTCACATCATCCAAGGTTGGCGGGGATTCAGCAATATTCGAATCTTTCTTCCGCAAAAAAAGCGCCCAAATGACAGCTATCACAACTAAGACGCCCACAAGTACAATAATTAGTTCCACAGTCTGTTATTCTGCCTACAAATGTACAAAGTCGAGCTAAGAGCTTGTTTGAAAAAGAAAAACGGCATCAGTAAAAAACGACTTTCTTTGATGTTTATGACATTACAAGGGGAAACAAGCAACGAAGGGGAAGGGCATTGTGGAACAAAATACACTTAACGAGATCCATATTCCTCGGCATTCTTTTCGACAATGCCTCCCAATGAATCGCGTAAAACATCAAACTCATTCTCAATCGATTTGTATTCTCTGGCACGAGAACCGGTTGCGCCATTCCAGATAAATTCTAAATGCCCTTGCGACGCCACTTTTTCATAGTATTGGTTCTGTTTTTTCTTTAATGATTCAAACCCTTCTACTACATCCAATATCTCTAGAGACCACCGATGCTCCGCTACACGATTTGCAATTTCCAAAGAACGCCAGGTTGAATTTATATCAAATTCGATGTTATTAAGCACTGCATCTCGACTTTCAAAATCCCATAAAAAAAGTCGAGAAGATACATTCACTCCAATTAACGAAAATATTGCTGAGAATAAGATAATTATAACTATTTGTCGAATAGTTAAAGGAGATTGCATTGTTCCTCGCGGACAGTTGTTTGTTCAGATTGTTCAATTCTCGACCGGAAAGGGCAAAAGAAGCAAAGACAGATAATCGCACTAAGTATCTTCTGTCTTTACTTTCTTTGCGGTCATGGGAACTAAATAGCCGGCATGGAAGGGAAAACGGTGGGGTAGTTACTGATTTCGTGTAGTGCGTTAGTTTCTTTCTCCCCACCAAGATTTCAAATGATACTTCCTAAATTCTGAGTCCACAGAAGCCATATAATTATGTCTTATTATGGTAGCACGCCATTATCCCTGTCGGAATAATTCATTCAGCAAGTAACACTCCTTTTTCGCTCAATGACTAACCGTGAAAAGTGTTCCTTCGTGGTCTGGTTTTCACTCCAGCGGAGTGAGATGTCAATAGAAAACGATTCCTCCCTGCGTCTGCACTCCAGCGGAGTGCAATGTCGAGTGTTACTTGAGAGAGAGGAGAATAGTTAAACAATTCTTCATTGAATAAAATCACGCGCTTTCGAAGTTTCAGCTTATTTAAACAAGCTATTACGACATTATTACACTCTTCTTTACCAACAACAAAATGATAAAGCCTAGAATACCTACAAACGCAGATGTGTCTCCTATGGTTGGTATTATGGAAGCGGGATGTGACTCATTGCTTGATTTTCACATCTCAAATAGGTGCTATTTTCGTAGGAGAAGACGGCTTTTCAAACAGTTTCTAAGCCTTGGCCATGCTCTTTACCCGCGTTCACTTCCCAAATCCCCTACTTCCTCCCCTGAACGAGCTGCTGCGTCGAGTCGAAGAGGACGAGGATCTTCCAAAACCGGAACTCCGACTTCTACTGGATGAGCTACTGGATCTGTTAACTGCCGATCTCGTCGTAGAAGACCTCCCGCTTCCAAAAGCGCCGCTTCGCGCGGCTCCGCCGGTTCGCGCCGCCATGGCGCGTTTGGATTTCATGTCCGTAATGGCCTTTGGCGCCGTGGTCCGGCTCCTTGCTTTGCTGCTTCTCGCCACATTGCTCGCCGGCCTCGCCGACGATGGAGAGGTGTTATAGTTCGTCACGGTGCGCCTCACGCTGCGGGTCGCAACCGGTGAATGCCAGCCGCCGTAGAATCCTCCGTACCATCCGCCGTAAAATCCGGGGCCGTACCATCCATACGGTCGGAATAAAATATCCCGAAGGATCATGTATTGGAAGTAGGTCGCCATCCAATTGTGTCCGTGCGAGTGGTAGGTGCTGCCATGGTGATGGTTCCGTCCCTCGTAGACGTACTTGTTTGATTCAGCGTTGATCGCCATCGACTGTGCACTCTGATCGTACGTCACCGAGAGCGCGACTAGCTCGATTCCGCCGTCCGCAATCTTGTGCCAATCCGCATTTTGCTCGGGATCTCTGGGGTGGTCGCCGGGGTCCGGCACGCGGAGCGAGTACACTGCCGCTTTGCCCTCCACTGATTCAGGCACCACAAGCAGCGGGTCGATATTCCCGTCCTCGTTGAGATCTACCCTATAGTTGACCTCCGGGTCGTCCATGATTTTTTGGCTCAGTTTCTGTACGACCTTCTGCTGAAATTCTTTGGACTCGGGCTTCTTCGTAGGTGCAAGTTCTCTGAAGACCTCCTTGAGCACATCCGGGAGGATTGCCGGATTAAGCTTGTCGGTCAGGTCAATTTTCGCGGACACCGCAGATCTGCCGACGCCGACCGGAACGTCCTTTGAACGATTATCGCAACCCGTTAAAGCCGCCAACACGCCACACAAGAGACAACTCATCAGCACCACGTGCGTTTTTTGCATGGAATCCTCCTCTAAAATGCGAGCCAAACAGAACCGATAAACGCCGCTGTCAACAAGCCGCCGCCGATGACAGCATACGGGTTATAGTAAAACGGATCGTAACCCCATCCATAATCAATCACTTCCTCTTCGTATTCCTCAACCACCTGTTTCCGCGTAGTCATGGATTCGGGAGGATTAAGATACTCGCCATCGTCGTCGTCATCCTCCTCCCATCTTCTCTTGGTTTCCTCAATACCCTGGTCAATCACGTCTAACATAACGTCGTCGCCCGAAATCTCGTCCCCCGTTTCCTCGTCAATGTAAGCCAAATCTTCGGGCCAAAGATTTGTGTTCACGATCTCTTCAACCTCGCCCCAAAACTCATCGGACAGTAGATCGAATTGCCACGATTTCTCAGCTCCGATCCTTCTTTCCGATAGAAGCGACATGAAGGCAATCGTGAAAGGGTTGAGATCTGTCTTGCGCCCTTCTCCTTCCGCGAGTCTCTGCTTGTAAATACATACGGCTACCCTCAAGTCCTCCCAAATCGGCCGCCCGTCTTCGTCGAGCTCTTCCCAAGCCGCGTCCTCATCGGCAAATACGCCCTCGCCCAAGTCTACGCCTGCAAAGATGTCGTATGTAAGGATAAAGTCCCACCAACGCGCAATGAAATTCTGGTAAATCAACTCTCCCTTACGGGTCGGTGAATAGTGCTCTGCGCCCTCCTCGATCGTCCAATACTCGTCAAAATGTTCGTCTAGAAGCTTTTCAAGAAACTTGTAATCGCCGTTAAGCAAAACCGGGGGCAGATCCTTTTCTTCAATCATGCGGTACAACAGGAATCGGGAAGCCAACTTCGTCTTTAACTCCTGATCCATTCGAATATTCTTTTCAGACATCACAAACTCCTCGAAGCATTGGAATCGGCCGAGGTTAACCGCCAATGCAAAATCTCTTGACAATTTCGTGGACATACATTATCATTCACGTCCACGGCGTGCCTGTAGCTCAGCTGGATAGAGCGTCAGCCTCCGGAGCTGAAGGCCGGGCGTTCGAATCGCCCCAGGCACACCATCCAACCTTCCGTTCTCACCTGGTCTTATCACGCATCGCGTTCCGACTTAGCGACATCATTCAATTATACTCCTGATTACCAATTCCTGTCAACGATTTGTGTAATCTTCGGATGAGCACTCTTAGTTCGTGCCCGTCCGCATTCCCCGATTACGCCGGATTTAACCTGTAAGCTGGGCTGAGCGATCAACCGACTGATAAGTGAAGGCCACAGCCCATCCTGACACAGACGCCCCAAGGTGGACTCGGCGACCCAACCTGTAGAAGGAATTCCGATCAATCCGCATAATGATTCCCGTCACTGTCGCAAATCCTCCGCTAGGAATTCGCTCCATTTCCGATACATGTCGGCGCAACGAATTTCCCAGTGGTTCGGCTATCCCACCCTTCCCTTCGCTCCACCATACTTTCCCATTTCATTCCGCCCACGAGCCGACTTTTTCGATTGACAACTTAACATATGTGTGGTATAGTGTGGCAGTGAACATAACAGATGGCGGCCGTGATTCAGTAATTTCACTAGGGAGTCGGGGTGCAACTCGATAACTCCGTCCCGCTGCAATTACCGTAGCGGTGTCCCGCATAGAACAACCGCACCCGCTGTTCGATTCATAGCAATCCGTCAGCGCGGCGCAACTTTTTACTGTGGGCAGCTTGTTGGCGCTCAAAAAACCCCAAAACTGCGCCAGCATAGGAAACCTTCATATCGGAAAATGCCAACACGGTGCAAAAATCGACGCTCCGTTGGCATCGTCTTCCGGAACATCACGAGGCATGAATACCGCAATGCGATACGACAAAAGGATGGCGGGTGAAACCGTGCTTGCTTTCGAATATTATGAACTCTACCGAGATATGCCGGATCGTACGCTGCGCAAACTCACCCATATCCCGGTGCGCGGCAAAACCCGAGATTTAAAGACCATCGGGCGATGGTCAAGCAGATTCCGCTGGAAAGAGCGCGTCCGTGCGTTTGACAATGAGAAAAACCGCCTTGCCGCCCAAGAAATAATCGCACGCCAGCAAGCGGAAATCGAAGCATTCATTGAAGCTGACCTGCAAATAGCAAGAGATATTCAAGAGATGACCCTGCAGCACTTGATGCACATTAAAGAAACGAAAACGCGAGACGCTGCGGAGATGCGTAAGTTGGCGTTGATATATAACCTCTCGCGCATCTGGTTAATGGAACTAATTGGTATAATAAAGGAGAAAGACAATGGCGAAACCGAAACGCGTTCACCTCGGTGAACTACGCTATCCCGCACAGAGTGCGCCGATCACGGACGACGAAAGCGAGAATCACCGGTCCTGCACCGCTTGGTCGTACGCCAAGCTCGAGTTGGAATATCTTTACGACTTGCTAATCGATCTCATATCGGGGCACGCAACTAGAGAACGATCCGCCGCAACTCTGAGTATCCCCGAATGGCCGCTTCCAACCGAATCGGAACTGCGAGACTGTTTGCACAAAACCTTCATTCAGGACTGCGCGCTTCAACAAGCCACAAGGCAACTCTCCCATCCCTATCGGCGCAATCACTCGTCTGGGACCTTTATCGCTGTGCGCAACTCCGTCTACAGGGCAGTCAGGCGACAGCTGGACAACGGATTGTATCCAGACCCGATGACCCGCGCATTCACTTTGTTCAAAATCGTCGACGGCTTCCATATTGATACCTTGCAAAAGACGGCGGAAGAATACAGCCGAGATATCGACATTGTTTCAAAAATTGAGCACGAACTATATCGTAGAGACCGCTCGGGTTTGAAACCTGAAATTCGCAGGATAAGCCATCTTGTCAAGGATTCCCCGCTTGCGGTCGACGACTGGGACCGGTTCCTATGGAGTGACTTCTTGGATAGCGTGTTCACCCATTCGGCGCGATTCACGGTTGAAATCACGGATGCCGACCTCGGTCCAAACAAACCGGCACCGCGCCAAAAATCGGACGCGCCCATTGTGCTTGACTCCCAGATTCTGCGAAGAATGCGTCGCCAAACCTCCCGCACCTTAAGTCATCAAATTGGACACGCATTCTTCACGGACGACGTCATCGACGACTTTCTTCGAAACCCTTAATCTAGCAGGCGAACGAAGTTCAACTGTTCGTAGGGGCGCGGTTCCCGCGCCCGACTCGCAGCAGCAGAATATCATTTGTCATCAACCGACCGTATTAATCAGTTGTAGGAACGACCTCCCGGTCGCGACCTAATTGCCGACCGAATAATCTTGAACCGAAAGTAGTGTAGGGTGGAATCAAGCGAGTGAATAGCGAGTGATCAAGTGAGTGAACAACGAACGCGATAGAGATCCCATAGCTAATCTTCTGCCCACCATTCCTTATTCCCACTGTGTAGGAAGGAACAAACGAACGAATAGATCGACTGAGCAATCGGCGAAGGCTCAAATGAACGAAGTTCAACTGTTCGTAGGGGCGCGGTTCCCGCGCCCGAATCGTAGCGGCAAAAAATCCTGATCGGAGGAGCCACGTATCAATGGGTCCTGAATGAGTTTCCATTTACATCCTACCAGTCGCTCTAAGCAATCGTAGGAGCGACCTCCTGGTCGCGACCCAGTGGCCCAACCGAATAATCATGAACCGAATGAACACGATTTCTCCAATGTCGTACTCCTTGAGTCCATCGACGAATCTGATTTTGCTTGAATGATGCTGCCAATTATGATAACGTGATTTAGAGCAGAGAGATTGAATCTCGCGCAAATCTTGAAGATGATCGCGAAGCTCAAATCACGCAACTCACTACCCGCTGTCAGAAGAACGCAAGAAGAGCGGCAACTAGCCAATGAAAGTCAAAATCAAGCGAGTAGATAACGACCTCCCCCTGCCTAAATACGAAACCGAAGGTTCGGTGGGCATTGATTTTCTTTGTCGCGAATCAGTGATAATCGACCCGCACAGTTTGGGACTCATCCCCGCCAACGTCATCGTCGAAACGCCACCGGGATACATGTTGATGGTAACGCTTCGCAGCAGCACGCCGAGAAAATGGGGTTTGCTGATTCCGCACGGAGTAGGAGTCATAGATCAGGACTACTGCGGCGAGGAGGACGAAATAAAAATTCAGGTCTACAATTTTAGCTCCGATCCGGTGATGGTGGAACGAGGTGATAGAATCGCCCAAGGTATATTTGTCCGCGTGAACGTCGCGCGGTGGTCGGAGGTTGATCGAATCGAGTCGGAGACACGCGGCGGGTTTGGAAGTACCGATAATCAAGGAGACCATAGTTGAAACAGTATTTGGACGCGCTTAGACAGGTTGTGGATTCCGGGGTTGATCGAGCTGGTCGCAACGGCGACACCCGCGCCCTATTCGGAATGCAGATGCGATTCGCCATGACCGATGGTTTTCCCGCCGTTACGACAAAACAGCTTGCGTTCAACACCGGTGTAAAAGCCGAACTCTTGGGATTTCTTAGAGGCTACTCGGATGTCAAGGACTTCCAGAAGTTGGGTTGTAATGTCTGGAATCAAAACGCCGAGGCGGATTACTGGAAGCCGCGTGCACGTTTTCAGGGCGACTTGGGGCGGATTTACGGCGTGCAATGGCGCTCGTGGAAAACCGCGGACGGAAGGACGGTGGATCAACTTGCCGAGGTCATCGAGCAAATCAAGGAGAATCCGTACAGTCGCCGCCATGTGGTGACAGCTTGGAATCCCGGCGAACTCGACCAAATGGCACTCGCCCCGTGCCATGCCTTCTTCCAGTTCTTCGTCGCTGACGGCAGGCTCTCGCTTCACATGTACGAACGGAGTTGCGACATGTTTCTCGGGGTGCCGTTTAATATCGCATCTTACGCCCTGCTTCTGCACATGGTGGCGCAGGTAACCGAGCTAAAACCCGCTGAGGTGGTTCTCTCATTGGGAGATGCTCACATCTATCACGAGCACTTTGAGCAAGTGGAGATACAGTTGGAAAGAGAACCATTGAAGTTGCCGGAACTTTATCTCAACCCCGAGAGAAAGTCAATCGATGATTTCAAGATGCAAGATATCAAACTGCGGAGTTACAAGCACCACGACGCCATCAAGGCGCCTATGGCGGTATGAGAACTGCTTTGTCGACTTTTCGCCAAAAATAGTAGGATCAAACGAGTGGATAGCGAGTGCGATAGAGATCCCTTGTGTGCCGTAAACCGCCGTACACATCTAACTGTCGGTAGGAGCGAATAACGACCGCGATAGAACTCCCATAGAAAATCCCGTGCGATCGAGTTCCCATCGCGGTTAACTAGCCACTGACCACTAGTCACTAACCACTGAACCACTTTCGATGATTATATCGCTTATTGCGGCAATGGATCAAAATCGACTCATCGGACAGGGAAATCGACTCCCTTGGAGACTTCCCGCGGACATGAAGCATTTCAGGAAACTGACTCTCGACAAGCCGGTGTTGATGGGGCGGCGTACATTTGAATCCATTGGCAAACCCTTGGCTAAACGAACCAACATCATCCTGACACGCGACCCGCACTTCCGTGCAGGCGGATGCATCGTAACGCACAGCGTTGATGAAGCACTAAAGAAGGCGAATGCCTGCGAAGAGTTGGTGATAATCGGCGGTCACTCGGTTTACGAGCAATTCCTGAATTGCGCAGCACGTTTCTACTTGACGCAGATCCACGAATGCTTTGACGGGGATGTCTATTTCCCGGCATTCGATTTGAGCGATTGGCGGGAAGTCAGTCGCGTCAGGCATGAACCGGACATCGACAACCCTCATTCCTACGACTTTGTTCTCTTGCATAAAAACTACTGAGTATGTCCATCAGTCCAAATTGAATATGCACATAGACGCTTTGACTACAGTGGGAGCGATCTCCGAATCGCGACACTCCTCCGCTGTGTACATCTTGGCAAACGCTTAGATACTGGGTCAGAAAACTGAAATGAACTTTGATGATTCAAACTACCGCAAGATAGTAATCTGTCTGGTGGCAGTCACACTGCTTGGCGTCGGATTTTGGATATTGAAGCGTCGACATCCCGAGCTGTTTCTTGGCGAGCCGGATCTAATCGTGGATGAAAAGCGGGAAGCGGATCAGACTACGCCGCCAGCCGCAGTCTCGATCCCAACCACCGGCGCAGGGTCGACGACGGTTTCCGAACACCTGCCGCAAGAATCTGACGATGGTCGTATTGATATCAACACCGCTACTCTTGAGGAGTTTGAGTCTTTACCGGGCATTGGTCCGGCGATTGCCGAGCGCATAATTTACTATCGAAACGTCAACGGGAAATTCGATGTCGTCGAGGACCTTGCGGAGGTAAGCGGAATCGGTGAGAAAACGATAGAGAAACTGCGAGACAGCCTTGTCGTACGCTGAGACGAGAACATGCGGCTCACAAACTAGAATTCGACTGTCTGAAAAAGATGGGCGAGCCATGCAGATTCTGGAAGAATAACTCGGTGGCTAAAGGAGCTCGACGGGTTAGTGGCAAGTCCGGTGTCAGGATACGACGCGTAGTCGCTCTAGGCTTCATTATCCAAGAACTTAATACGTAGGTAATTGGGACAATAGGGCAATTCCGATACATTTGTTGTTGCGGTTTCTTACCGCTCGTAGCCAAAAAACGACAGCCCTATGCAATATTCATAATTGTTTAGTTCACTAGGATTTCGCGAATCGGAGATTGTTCATACAGCGCCGTTAGGATCTGGAAATCTCTACTAGAGGGGAAGTTGGGATCGGGAGATCCCGCCTACAGCACCGTGATCGCGCGGAATCGTGCAATAAACTGCAATACTACAAACCAACATCAGCAAATGATTTGATGGACTGATAGTTACCAATATCTTTAAGTGAAAACGACTCTTGGTCGGTCATGAACTGGGAGACATTCTCTATGTTTTACCGTCATTTCATTTCCGCTTTAATTATAACCATGCATCACCTCGCGTTTATCTGCTTATTCGCGCTCATCGCCGGCTCTCATCACGCTTCCGCCCAATCGCGAATTGCCCAAGACGCCTACGCCATATTTCAACAGAACTGCCTCATCTGCCACGGACCCGACGGCGCCTTTCGAGAAACTCTCCTGATGGAACACGACGCCCTTATTTCAGGGGGTAGCGTTGTGCCGGGAAACCCAGACGCCTCCGAACTGTATAAACGACTTCTTGGACCAACCGAAAACGGCGCGCGGATGCCGCTTGGGCAAAAACCGCTTCCGCCCCAGTCGACTGAGACAATTCGAAACTGGATTCTAGCCGGCGCGCCCGACTGGACGACTACTCCCGCAATAAATCGCCCATTTATCTCCCCCGCTCAACTACTCACTGGTATTGAATCCCACCTTATGTCGCTCGAACCGTTTGACCGCGCCTTTGCCCGCTACTTCACGATGACTCATCTCTATAATGCCGGCGAAACCCCGGAAATACTTCGCGAGTACCGCAACGCGCTCTCCAAACTGGTCAACAGTCTCTCGTGGGGAAGAAAAATCATCAACCCGCAACCCATCGACCCGCAAGCGACCATCTACTACATAGACCTGCGGCGCTACGAATGGGACCGTAATGACGCCTGGACGACGATAGAGGCAGCCTATCCCTACCACATTTGGTTTCAAGCGCCCGCGGATCTAGAGCAGCGTAACCAACTGGGCAGATTGCAGCGACACTGCAAGAGCGATGTGCCCGCTATTCATATCGACTGGTTTATCGCCACCGCCTCAACCCCGCCGCTGTACCACGAACTGCTTGCTTTGCCATCGACGGTTAGGGAGTTGGAATCCAGACTTGAAGTCGATGTAGCAAACAATCTGGTAAACGCGCCGGGAGTTCGCGTATGGCGTGCGGGCTTCAACAATTCGGGTGTCTCAACGAACAATCGTGCCGTTGAACGCCATACTTCTCGCTACGGAGCCTATTGGAAGAGTTACGATTTTGTCGGAAGCGTCGGGACAAGGAACATATTCACCCACCCGCTCTCCTTCACGCACGATGGCGGAGAGGTCATCTTTAATCTCCCAAACGGGTTGCAGGGATACTACCTTGTCAATGCGTCCGGTTTCCGTCTAGACGATGCCCCGATAAACATCGTGTCAAATCCTGCCGCCAGCGACCCCACGGTACGCAACGGAATCTCCTGTATCGGCTGCCACACGGCGGGAGTAAAAACCTTTGAAGACCAAGTACGTTCCGTGATTCAGAGCAACGCCAATCCGCCCTACGACAAAGCGCAAGCGTTGCGGCTGTACGTCGATAAAGCGAACATGAACGTTCTCGTAAGCGAAGATATGAACCGCTACCGTGAGGCGCTTGAAGCCACGGGGAACACATTTCGCGGTGTTGAACCGATTTCCCGTTTCCACGAGGCGTTTCAGGCACCGGTGGACGCCGATTACGCCGCTGCCGTAGTCGGGTTAGAAACCAAAACCTTCCTCGAAAGGGTTCGTGAAAATACGAGACTGCACGACGCTGGATTGTTGGTACTACACCATAAAAGCGGGAGTGTGCAACGTGACACATGGACATCAAGTTTCGAAGACGTGATATATGCGTTGGATCATCCGGAGCAGGTTCGGGAGTCTCAGGTTTATACGCCGCCAGAGGTGCCACGCTTACACGTTGTGCCCGATGTCAATAGTGACGGGGCGGTGGATATTCGAGATCTGCTGTTGGTTGTACGGCGTTTAGGACAATCGGCGCAGATGCGCGAGGACGTAAACGGGGATAGCAAAGTGAACGTCCTTGATGTGGCGCTGGTTGCGGGGTTGGTAGATGATGTAACAAGCGCCCAGCCGATGTATGTTGACGGAATGGCGATGCCTCGGATTACTGACATTGAACTGTGGCTTGAAGATGCCCGGCAATTGGGTCTCCCGGAGCCGATATTGGTGCGGAGTATTCAGTTTTTACAGAATCTGTTGGCGGCATTGACTCCGGAACGGACGGCGCTGCTGCCGAACTACCCGAATCCGTCCAATCCAGAGACTTGGTTCCCGTATCAACTCGCCCGAGATGTGGGCGTCCAAATCTCAATTCATAGCGCGAAGGGCGTCTTGGTGCGGCAGATGCGCCTCGGTCTCCAAGCGCAGGGCTTTTACACCGATAAGCATCACGCGGCGTATTGGGACGGCCGAAATCAAGGCGGAGAATTAGTCGCTAGCGGTCTCTATTATTACACACTGAGAGCAAACGAGTTCACGGCAACACGCAAGATGTTAATACGGAAGTAAAAAATGCTCGCTCATGTTAAGAACATGTGGGTGAAACCGAGTTTTTTCTTCAAAACTCGGTTTCTCAAAGTCTCCTTGCACTTTCTTTTGACACGAGCCACTACGCTTTTCACAAGTGCGTATCTCATGAGAAAAACACGCTTTTCCATTTTCTTGATGTCTCTTCTGTTTTCAATCCTTTCTCTGTCGAACAGTGTTGCGCAAGATTTCACAACTAGACATCTACCCGAGGGCGCCAAAGCCCGTCTCGGTAAAGGCTGGATAAATGAGATAGCGTACTCGCCGGATGGCACGCGCCTTGCGGTTGCAAGTTCCATCGGTGTCTGGCTCTATGACATGGCGACGTATCAAGAAGTTTCTCTGCGTCTTGCGCATATGTTTCCTGTCACAAGCGTGGCATTCAGTCCGGATGGCGAAACGCTGGCAACTGGGAATAAAGACGATAGCATCCGTTTATTGGATGCGGAAACGCGTGAACAAAAACACATACTTCAAGGACATAGGGGGGATGTCACTAGTGTGGCGTTCAGTCCCGACGGCGCAACGTTGGCGAGTGGAAGTGAGGATGATACTGTCCGACTCTGGGATGTGAAGACAGGCGCACACAAACGTACACTTGAAGGGTTTAGGAACACTGTCACTACCATAATTTCCAACGATCAGGGGAAAGTAGTTGTAGTTCGCACATTCCCAGGGCATTTGAGCGATGTCACTAGCGTGGCGTTCAGTCCGGATGGCGCAACGCTCGCAGCTTGGTGTGAGGGACATGTCGTCCTTCTCTGGGATGCAAAGACGGGCGAACACAAACGCACACTTCAAGGGCATGGGGCGGACATCTGGAGCGTTGCGTTCAGTCCCGACAGTAGCACGCTGGCAACTGGAAATCATAGCCATGCCGTCAATCTGTGGGATGCGGTGACGGGAGAACACAAACGCACACTCCAAGGGCATGAGGGAAATGTCAGGAGTGTGGCGTTCAGTCCCGATGGAGCCACTTTGGAAAGTGCGAGTTGGGACGATACCATCCGTCTATGGGACGTGGAGACGGGTGAACACAAACGCTCACTTAAAGGGCATAGGTCGAATGTCACGAGCATGGTGTTCAGTCCCGACGGTGCCACTCTGGCAAGTGTGAGGTGGGACGCCGCCATCCGTCTATGGGACGTGGAGACGGGTGAACACAAACGCTCACTTGAAGGGCATTCGAGGAGTGTCTTGAGCGTGGTGTTCAATCCCGATGGAGCCACGCTGGCAAGCGCGAGCCTTGACCGTAACATCCGCTTTTGGGACGCGGAGATGTTAGAACTCGAACGCGTACTTGAGGGGCAGAGCGTCGCGTTCAGTCCGGACGCCGCCACACTGGCATCCGGTACGGGCAATACCGTCCATCTGTGGGATGCGGTGACGGAAGAACACAAACACACACTCCAAGGGCATACATGGGCCGTAGTTGGAGTGGAGTACAGTCCCGATGGAGCCACTCTGGCAAGTATAAGTTGGGACGATACCATCCGTCTATGGAATGCGGAGACGGGCGAACACAAACGTACACTTGAGGGGCACACGGCTGATTGGGTCAGCCATGTAGCGTTCAGTCCGGACGGCACCACGCTGGCATCTCTTGAGGGCGATACCGTCCGTCTATGGAATGCGGAGACGGGCGAACACAAACGCACGCTTAAGGGGCACACGGACCGGGTCCGGAGTGTGGCGTTCAGCCCGTACGGCGCCACCTTGGCAAGTGGTAGTTCGGACACTACCATCAGTCTATGGAATGCGGAAACGGGCGAACACAAACGTACACTTGAAGGGCATCGCTCCAGCGTCTATAGCGTGGCATTCAGTCCCGACGGCGCGACGCTGGCAAGTGGAAGTTGGGATACGACCATCCGTCTTTGGGACGCCGAGACGGGCGAACATAACCGCACACTTGAGGGGCATACGCGGGGTGTCTGGAGCGTTGCGTTCAATCCCGATGGTCGCACACTGGCAAGTGGGAGTCACGATGGTACGGTGCTTCTGTGGGAACTCACTCCTTTAGTAACTGCGGAAGAGCGGTTGGAAAAGCGTTTGACGACGCTAGAGGAAATCAAGCGGAACGCCCTGCTACAAAACTATCCCAACCCGTTCAATCCGGAAACCTGGATCCCGTATCAGTTGGCAGCTCCCACAGAGGTCGCGCTGACGATATATAATATGAATGGAGGGGCGGTTTGGCGTTTGGATGTGGGGCATCAACCGGCGGGGACGTACCGGAGCCGTAACCGCGCGCTGTATTGGGACGGCACGAATCAGGGCGGCGAACCTGTTGCCAGTGGTTTATATTTCTATACACTCGCGGCAGGTGAGTTCACTGCGACCCGGAAGATGTTGATACGAAAATAGAAGAAGAGTTTTCGGTTTTTTCCGCACTTTTTGCCAAGCTTTCCCAGCAATGTTCCGAAGCAACTGCGAAAGCGGATACAGAACGAGATGCCAACGAAAAGTGCTGTGCAATGTAAATAGATTAGGTGGTAACAGTCACGTGACTAATTTACCCGGGTTCAAGAGTTTTTAGGATTTGATTGACTCTGAACATAGCGGGTTCAATATCCTGAATCCGATTGCTTTTGGCAGAGATGAGAATGATGCTAATTGTTTATTTGCGTAAGTTCTGCTCATGCTCAATACCTTTGTCCATTGTGACTAGGGCGTCAAATGCTTCTGCGGCTTGCGCGAGGAGTTCGCCGTTTCGCTTTCCTTTCCATCCTTGTCGAGAAACAGTCATGACTTGAAAATCGGCATCAAAATGTCGGACCAAGCGCCAGTCCAAGTTTTCATCAAGTAGAACACGCACGTTGTTTTGAACCTCTGGATGTTCTTGGAGCGTAGCAATCCTTACGACGGCGTGGGTTCACGAATGCCTGAGCCTTGTAAGTACACAACACAATCCGAATAGTCCTAGTTAGGCGGGGTGCCGATGGTTGTGGTCAAGGCAATCTCTAAAAAAGCGATTGCCTGCTCACGAGAAACAGACGGGAAGCCTTCTAGAAAATAGTCAAGACTTTCCCCTGCCTTTAGATGATCAATGAGGCTCTTTACCGGAACACGGGTACCCGTAAACACAGGCAGTCCCCCATGAATATCCGGGTCTTGGGTTATCACTTGCTCTGCGGTCATCTTTCAGGGTTCTCCTTGTGAGTTTTCTTCGCGATCGGAATACAAAACATTGATTCCATGCGCCCAACGCTTAGGCACGAGAAGTTGGCAGTGTCCAATATAATTTTACCGCAAATCCCGGCAGCTCTCAAGAAAAAAGAGTGTAGTAGGCACACTCCGTGTGCCGTAACCTTTATACAAATTGTAGTAGGCATACTCCGTATGCCGAAAACCTTGTGCACATTACGGCACGACGGAGAGATCAACCGAGTAAACAACAAGGGATCAAGCGAATGGATAATGAGTGCGATAGCAAATCCTGATAGCAAGTCTTGATAGAAATTTTCACTTACTATCCGTTCCTTTAATCATGCCTACTGCCCTTTAGTAATATGTTCAAACTCTTCGATCCTAACAGCGACTTCCAAATCACGGAAGGTTCAAATCTGCCGCATTGGTTTCAACCGCAAGCGACCTACTTTATTACCTTTCGCACTGAGGATTCACTCCCTGGGCATGTAGTTCGACGTTGGTACGCCAAACGATCTGCCTGGCTTGCACAACATGGGATTTCCATTTCAATGCCAGATTGGAAAGCCAAACTTGCAGAACTTCCAGAAGGATTACGTAAAGATTTTCATCAAACCTTTTCACGGCAATATATGGAATACTTAGACAGAGGTCTGGGAACATGTGTTCTGAAACGACCAAGACTATCAAAGATTGTGGCGGACAGTTTGTTGCACTTTAATGGCAATCGGTACCATATAGGTGACTTTGTGATTATGCCCAATCATGTTCATTTGCTGGTATGTTTGCTCGGCGACACAGATCTCCTCAAGCAATGTCGTTCGTGGAAAAAGTTCAGCGCAGGTAAGATTAATGAACTGCTGGGGCGATCCGGTCGATTTTGGCAAGAAGAAAGTTTCGATCACCTCGTCCGATCCCCTAAACAGTTCTGTGCAATCCAACAATACATAAGGGAAAACCCAATCTATCTCTCGAATGGCGAGTATTTTTTGTATCAGATCTAAAGTAGTAGGCACATGTAGTAGGCACACTCCGTGTGCCGTAACCTTTATACAAATTGTAGTAGGCATACTCTGTATGCCTACTACTAGGGAGAGCCTATGTTAGAAAACAACTATCCGAAACTTCACAACGCGGCATGGCCCGGGGTGGTGGGAAAAGGTGAAGATTCTGAACCGCCCATCTCGTTGGATACGATGTTGAACCTCACTGCCGCTGCTGAGGTAGACGGCGCAAAATTCGACGGCATCGACCTTTTCCTATGCGCTCCGCATGTCGACATCGACAGCACTGATGATGAGATAAAGGCGCTTGCCGAGGAGGTAGATGCGCTCAATCTCAAGATTGGCAGCGTTGTCGCGCCCGTTTGGGAACCGACTGGCGGCGGCTCCGCCATGGGGAGCGCGGAGGAACGGGGGCGTTTCCTATCTCAAGTCCGCAAAGCCTGTCACATTGCCAAAACGCTGCGCGAATTGGGGGTTCGTCCCACCGGCGTCGTACGGATTGATTCGTCTGTGGATCCGGAAACCTGGGCAGCCGATCCTGTAGAGAACACGGAACGGATTGCGTCAACGTTCCGCGAAGCCTGCGACATTGCGGCGGATTACGGAGAAACGCTGGCTGCGGAAGGTGAAATCTGTTGGGGAGGTATGCACGGCTGGAAAACCATGATTAACACGCTTGAAGCCGTTGACCGTCCCAATATCGGGTTTCAGGCTGACATGGCACACACACTGCTGTATTTGTTGGGATACAACATACCGGAGGAGCGCATCCTGCCTGACAATTTCGACTGGTCCGACCGTGGGGCGTTGACCGAAGGTCTTCGCCAACTGACTGCGGCGCTGCGCCCATGGACCATCGACTTTCATGTGGCGCAGAACGACGGAACCGTACACGGAGCTGGCTCCCATGACAAAACAGGAAGGCACTGCCAAGCTACCGACCCCAACGGCAAGCTCGACATCGCGGTCGATGCCGGACACTGGCTTAGAGAAGAAGATGGCGGGCTCACGAAAGCCTTTCGACACATCTGTTGGGATGGCTGCATGTTTCCGAATCACGTGATGATGGAACAGCAAACGTGGAACGACATTCTGGCGGCGATGATCGAGGTTCGAAAGATGCACGGATGGCACGAACCGGAATAATGACTCCTTTGAGCACAATCAACCGAACTGATAGTGAAGGTTCAAGCGAATGAATACTGAGCGCGATAGAACTCCCATAGTGAGTGATTAACTAAGCGAAAAACGAAGGATCGAACGAATGAATAACGGGTGCGATAGAGATAGTATAGAGATTCCTCTTCATTGCACTCCTTGTGGTTTTAAGGTTGTTTCTAATCACTAACCACTAAACACTTTCGAATGACACTATCACCATGACTAACGACAAGACACTACGAATCGGACTCATCGGAACCGGCTTCATGGCGCGTGCGCACACCAACGCCTACAAACGTGTAGGAGATTTCTTCCCCGACCTCAAATGGAAGCCGCGCTTAAAAGCAGTCTGCGCACGAACTCCGGAGAAGGTTCGTGCCTTTGCCGAGCAATGGGGTTACGAATCCGTCGAGACGGATTGGAGAACCCTCGTTTCCAGAGCGGACATCGACGCTGTTGATATCTGTGCGCCGAACGACACACACGCGGAGATTGCCCTCGCCGCCATTGCCGCTGGAAAAATGATTCTCTGCGAAAAGCCGCTGGCGCGGACGGTAACCGAAGGGCAGCCGATGGTGGACGCTGTGGAAAAAGCCGGTGTGAAGAACACCGTTTGGTACAACTATAGACGTGTGCCGTCGGTCACCTTGGCAAAACAGGTGATAGACTCCGGAAAATTGGGTCAAGTTTTTCACTACCGCGCCAACTTCCTCCAAGATTGGACGATCAGCCCCGATCTCCCTCAGGGCGGAGAGGCGTTGTGGCGGCTGGACGTGAATGCTGCCGGATCCGGCGTCACCGGCGATCTGCTCGCTCATTGCATCGATACCGCCATGTGGTTGAACGGCGGCATTGCGGACGTTTCAGCCGTTACGGAGACATTCATTAAGGAAAGGGTTCATCAAGTAACTGGGAAGGTGCAAGCGGTCGGCATTGACGATGCCTGCATTTTTCATTGTCATTTTGATAACGGTTCGCTCGGCGTGTTCGAAGCAACTCGCTACGCACGCGGGCAAAAAGCAGGCTATACCTTTGAAATAAACGGTCAACACGCCTCCATCCGATGGGACTTGCACGACCAGAACCGGCTCGGCTACTTCGATCACGGTGATGATTCGATTGTACGCGGCTGGCGCTCTATTCATGTCTCCGACAGCGATCAGCCCTATATTGATAGGTGGTGGGTTCCCGGTCTGTGCCTCGGATACGAGCATACCTTTGTTCATCATATGGCTGATTTTCTGAAAAGCTTGGAAACGGGCGAAACCTGCTCACCGACATTCAGGGAAGCCCTGGAAACGCAGAAGGTATGCGAGGCGGTGCTTGAATCCGCAGCCTCCAGAAGTTGGAAAGAAACAGGAGTCAACTGGTAGCTTACATAGAAGCAACACACAAAAGTGATGCTCCGCCAGTAATATTGAGCTACCTAGCCTCGGATTTGTACATTTGTAGGGTGGGCACTGCCCACCAGCCTTTGAGAACGCCAGCGGCGCGGAATGTGAGTAATAATTGAACCAGCCATTACAAAAGCCCTAGCGGGGATCTTCGATTCTAAAATCTAAGATGGGATCTTGCATGTGGTTATCTACGATAAACGGCAAATCGTTTTAAAGTAGTAGGCACACTCCGTGTGCCGTAAACCAACTGACGGTAGGAGATCAAACGAACGGATAGTGAGTGCGATAGAGATCTTCTCCGAATCGCGACCTCCTTGCTTGGATTAACCACTTGATCCGGTAGACCACTAGGGAAAACAACCCAAATAGTTACGGAGTTTTAAATCCTCCACTGTGACGATTATGAAAACCATCGAACAAAAACTCGATCAACTGGAAGAGGACGGACATATCTTGGTAGAAGGCGCCTTGTCGCCCGAGGAAACCGAACATATTCGGGGCCGCATCAATCACGCCCGCGAAATGGGATGGGCTGACGGATTAAACCAGGTGGGGAATATGTGGTTTGATACGCTGCTGGACCGGGAACCGGAAACCTTTGCCCCGTTGGTGGGTCATCCCGGAGTTCGCCCCTATCTCGAGGGAATGATGGGCAAGCAGTGCCAACTGAGGAGTCTACGAATCCACATTAACCCGGGCGCTTATCTTCAGGAGTGGCATCTCGATTTCTATGGGTATTGGGAGGAGAAACGGGAGGCAACGAAATCGCGCCTTACGGTGCCGCCAATAAGCATCAATACCACCTTTTACTTTCAGGACAACGGCCCGGGTTTGGGGCACCTCAAGTACGTCAAAAACGGGCATCGGATGGAGCCGCCGCACATGTATCCGATGGATCGTCCCAAATTCGAAGCGTGGTGTGAGGCACAAGAACACGACATCGTATACCCCAAAGCGGGCGACTGCGTAATTTTCTTGAGCCACATTCCGCATCAAGGGGCAAAACAGCGCGATGATATGGAGCGAAGCAACGTCGTCTGTCATTACCAGTTGACTCCGATGCACGAAGGTGTGCTCTACGTCTCGCAACCTCGCGGTTACAAATGGACCTTCCCGTTTGCAATGCGCGACCGTCGATAATGATGCCTGCGATACGCTTCCCGATATCCTAGCCCGCGCTTCGAACAGTTTCGGTAGGTGTGGTTTCCAACCGCACCTACTAGACTAGTACACGTTGGCAGAAATAGTTAAGAGGTTTAGGCAGTTAAAGGCCTGCCTTTGTACGTCCATTTAAACGGTTTAGCCATCGTTTGATTAAAGTAAGAAATAAAAGATAAAATGCGTTGATGTAATTCTTGTACAGAACCGAAAGATGCCCGTTTGAGCAATCGACGAACGAGAATTGAAAACCAAATTTCAACTTGATTTAACCAACTGGTGTGCTTCGGGAGATAAACGAACCGTATCCGATGGGTTTTGTCTTTGAGGAATTCGGATCGACTCCCCATTGATTTTAGAATGCCTCGTCTACCTTTTTCTCCCAAATCTCCCTCAATACCACATTGTTTGGCCACTAACCGAACCAGAGATTCGGATTTGTGAGTATTGAGTTGATCGACGATAAATATCCACTCGCCGTGGCTATCGCTGTCTATAGTCGTTTGGATATGGGCTGCAAAATCGACTTCGGTTCGTGTGGGAGCTAGACTTGGGCAAAGCACAAGTCCGGTTGCCACTTCAAAGTTGGCAATTAAACTCAAGGTACCATGACGAATGTATTCAAATTCTTGGCGTTCGATAATCCCGGGTCTCATCGGTTTTGTGGGTGCTTTTCGCTCTGTTGCTTGTATACCTGTCATCTCATCACAACTCACCAGGTGAGTGGATTGTTGAGCCAACTCTTGAGCTTGATGGTACAAGTCACACACTTCCTTCACTTCAGCATCGAACGTCTCCTCTTTTTTCGGGTTGAGCCAATACCGACATTGGTGAGGTTTCAAATCGAACTGCTTTTAAAAAACGCCCCACATGTCGGGGCGAAATCGACTTGACTATACCCCGTTTTATCGACTCATCGGCGAGGTCTGTGGGTGTCCAATGGGTGATGGGGCGTCCACTTTGGGAGGGAGGTTCACAAGCTAAGGCGACAATTTGACAGATTTGCTGGGCACTAAAGGTGGGGGGTGCTCCGCTACGCGCGTTGTCTGAAAGGAGATTGACAATTCGGTTGCTATAGTCCTTCTCCGTTTCTTCAACTTCACACACCGCTAAGTTCTCCGACGCCTTCGCCCATCTCAAACGCCAGGTTCGGACTGTATAACAGCTTACGGCAAGTGTTCGGGAAATCTGTTCATTGGCAGCACCTTGATTGGCAGCCAAAATAATACGGCTGCGTCGCACCAGTTGCTGCGAACTTTTCTCTCGACGAACTATCCGCTCAAGTATACTTTCTTGGGTTGGCGTCAACTCAATCAATTCTGGCTTAGGCCCTGGCATGGTAGACTCCTTGTATGCTAATATGTTCAAAATCAATTCACCGCACCTCATAAGTCTCAATATTATAACATGCCTATAACCCATAAGACAATTGCGCTGAACTGTACTAGATATTTACCGGTTCGGTTAGGAAACCGAACTTACCGCAGTGTATACATATTTATTGGTTCTACTAAGCACGTTTCAAAAATACACATACGTTTTGTTCTAGGTCCAAACCGCTCCTGCTGGATTGACAAATCCAGCAGATTCTAATCTATAGAGAGTCTTTATGTCCGTAGATACCGATAGCTTTATTCTTCTTCTGCTCCGAAGGAATGACTATTAAGGGTGGAGCGGTGGGAAATCTTCCGCCCTTCCACTCTTCCATCCTTCCAATCCTTGTTTTCCTAGTCGATGCGGAAGATGAACTTTTATATGAAAACTTGCTTAACATGACAAACGAAAATCTATGGGTCGTATACGAGGGTTACCGCGGAACAGGCGAAGGAAAGCACATCGTCTGGGTCAGCGGCGACGAGGAGTATCGCTCCGAAGAGGCGTTACCGGCATTAGCCAAAATCATGACGGTGCATCACGGCTTCAAGTGCACCGTGCTCTTCGCGATTAACCCCGAGACCGGCGAAATCGACCCCAACGACCAGACCAACATCCCCGGTCTCGATCACTTGGAAACCGCCGATTTGATGGTACTCTTCACGCGGTTCCGTGAACTGCCCGATGAACAGATGAAATATATCGTCGATTATACGAATTCCGGCAAACCCGTCTTGGGTTTGCGAACCGCAACGCACGCCTTTAGCTACACCCGAAACCCGAGCAGTCCCTACGCGAAATACAGTTGCGACGATGAAGTGTTTTCCGGCGGATACGGCCGTCAGGTGCTGGGCGAAACCTGGGTCTCGCATCACGGACATCACGGAAAAGAGAGTGCACGCGGTCTGATAAACGATGAAATGATCGGTCACCCCATTCTCAAAGGGGTTAAGGACATCTGGGGACCAACCGACGTATACACCGTCACGGAACTGACAGGTGACGCACAAGTGCTGGTTCATGGCCAAGTGCTGTCCGGCATGAATCCGACGGACAAACCCAAACCGGATACACCGACTATGCCGTTGGCGTGGATAAAGAGCTATGTTGGCGAACAATGTCTCGCGTCCCGCGTATTCTGTACCACGATGGGCGCCTCCGTTGACCTTGAAAACGAGGGGTTGCGACGGCTGTTGGCGAATGCTTGCTATTGGTGCACTGGATTGGAAGATTTAATTCCCGAAGTCGGTGTCGTGGACTTTGTTGGACCGTATCAGCCCACCTATTTCGGATTCGGAGATTTCAAGAAGGGCTTACGACCATCAGGTTTTAGACTATGAGGGGAGATGCCAAGCTTGTTGTCGGTCAATTCCATTTGGGACGAACCGTGCAATCCATGTAAGGAGAATCGAACATATGAAGCAAGCCGCAATTCTTGGAGAACGTCGAGCTGGACTCGTTGATGTTCCCGATTTGGAGCCTAAAGAAGACTGGGCAGTCGTCAAAATTCACGCCGCCCCAATGTGTAATGAATACCACAATTTTGACTCCGGACGCAAGTCTAGTGGGCTTGGACATGAGGCTGCGGGAGAGGTTGTTGCGATTGCCCAACCGGGGAAAGTTGAAGTTGGAGATCGAGTGGTAGTCCAGCCCCAGCACCCGTGTGGAAAATGCCGTTTATGCATATCGGGCGACTATATACACTGCGAGGATGGTCATAACTTCAGAGAATTTACGGGTAGAGGAGAAGGCGGATCGACGATGGCTCAATACATCCTAAAGCCGTCTTGGATTCTTTCCAGAATCCCGGATGACGTTTCCTACGAACATGCCTCCTTGGCATGTTGTGCGTTGGGGCCGTCATTCAACGCATTTGAAACAATGGAGGTCAACTCCTTTGACACCGTCTTGATCACGGGCATCGGGCCTGTCGGGTTCGGCGCAATTACGAATGCGATGTACCGTGGTGCCCGTGTCATCGCCGTGGAATCTATCCCTTGGCGTGTCGAACACGCGAAAAAAATGGGTGCGATTGCAGTGATTGATCCGAGCGCAGGTGATGCGGTTGAACAGATTCGAGATCTTACAACCGATGGACGCGGCGTTGACTGCGCGCTGGATTGTTCCGGTAATCCGCTCGCGCATCGCCTCTGCATTGACGCCACCCGGCGCCGCGGGCAGGTTTCATTTGTAGGTCAGAGCGGCGGCAGAGAAACTGAGATTAACATTAGCCGCGACATGATTGGCAAGGGCTTGTCTCTTCATGGCGCGTGGCACTACAATTTATCGCTGTTTCCAAGGTTAATGAACGTCATTCAAAATTCCGATCTTTTAGATCTCCTCATCAGCCACGTTTTTCCCATGAGCGAGATCCAGACAGCATTCGAAACATCTTCCTCACACGAAAGCGCGAAAATTATTCTTAAACCATGGGAATAGTTACACATACAGATCCCACCGGTGTATCGCGTACAATTAAACAAACATCAAGAAACTGTCGTCAGATGACCAAATATAGCTTTGATACCCATTCGTAAGGTGCGCACTGCGATCAAGCGAATGAATAATGAGTGATCGACTGACTGCTTAAGGAAGGCGATAGAAAGTCTTGATAGCGTCTTAACAACCTCAAAAGCCCCGGAGGCAATTCGAGCGAGTGAATAACGAAAAAATTACGAAAAAACTTCCCACAAACAACCAAATTTGGCTGTTACCGATTATTCAAACAGGCTCTTAAGAACCTGTTTGAAAAGTACATTTTGTGAGGTGCAATCAACCGACTGAATAAGGAGGGCGATAGGAATCTTCCGCGCACCAGCCTTAAAAGCCCCGGAGGGGCGGAAGGTGTGTAGAAATACCGAAACCCTGTACACCAAGCCCCAGCGGGGCGACAGGTATATATCGGGAAATTACAAAAACGTGTCTTCAAATGACTAAAAATGGCTTGGCTGCCGAATTTTCAAACAGGCTCTAAAGCGTTGACTCGGACTCGTCAAGAAACAGACACATGAACGTCGACATCGATTATAGCAGTGACGACGAAATAAGCGCGGGTGCCATACCCGACCTGCTTCGCCCCCAAGTGCTTGATGCCTTTGACCGCGAGACCTTCGAGCGTGACGGTTATTGGGTGTGGGAAGGAGTAGTCACCGATGCCGGCTGCGAACAGTGGAGGGCAAATCTAAAGAAACTGCAACGGATGAACGATGGCATTCTCACGGATACCGACTGGGCTGCCATTGATTTCGAGGGGCGTGGACTAGCGCCGCCTCCGCCTGAACAGATTACACCTCAATTCTTGGCTTCATGCTGTGGCGGGTCGGAACAAATGCCGCCTTTTCTTAGAACTGAAGCTCGGAAGTACATGTATCAATACGGGTTACACCGCCCGGGCCCCGCACTGATTGCCCACGGGTTCGACTCAGTTGGAGTCATGCCGGAATACTTTCCGCCGGGGTACAACAACTTTGTACTGGATGTCATCACCACGCATCCGCAGATGATGGAACTGTTTCGCAAGGTCCTCGGCGATCGCTTTCTACTCGACCACTGCCTTTTGCTAAACCGCGCTCCCGGTACGAAGGGTCGTCGTTGGCACGGTCACCCGTATTGGGACGGGCGGCATGAAGTTCAAGACGCGATAGGCGACGGCAGTGCGGTTACGCCCGAGTTTCTGCAGCGGCAGTGCGTTCGCACCTTGTGTTACCCAGATGGTGCCGCTACCGACGACGGAGGCGAGTTTGCCGTTATTCCGGGCGCTCATCTCTATCGCGTCCCCTACAAATGGAACACCGAGCGGCCGGATGAAGATGAAGACATACGGGCTGGCTGGTTGAAAGGCAAGTCGCATCCCATTACCGGCGAACCGTTGGAAATCGTGCACCTGTCTCTGCCGCCGGGGAGTATGGTTTCCTTTGTTCATCACATGCCGCATTACGTAGGCAGGCGTAAACCGGACAGTGAGATGCGATGGGGTTTGCTGATGGCATTCCGTACTCCCGATCGCGAAGCAGCCCCCGCCAAGTGGTCAAACGGCGTTCCGCCGCATTGGGCTGATCGCCTAGAAGCAGAAGGAAGACTGTCCACCGGCGCGCGCCGCGTGTTTGAGGCGGACAATCCCATAGACTGAGGACTCCTCTCAATGTGGCCTATGCCGTATAAAAGGGCTTATCACATGTAATTCCAATTCGTAATCCATAAGTTGCAGAAACTGGGGTTCGTAGTAGCGCAATTCATTGCGCGTCTCGAATCGGCTGTAACATTTAGATTTTGAGATTGTATAAGATGGTTTAACGATTAATCATTCAATCTCGGAATCAGTGACCTGTTGCCAGTGACCGGTGAAAAGCAAAAGCCTTTCGCTCAGGTTAAGAATATGTGGGTGAAACCGAGTTTTTCTTGAAAACTTGGTTTCTCAAAGTCTCTTTGCACTTTCTTTTGACATGAGCCAAGCCTTTTACTAGCCACTGACCACTGTTTTTGAAAGGAGAATCTCATGCGTAGGATAGAGATGCTGTATGCGGTGATAGGCGGTATAGTCGGAACAGTTCTGACAATGGCTGTGGGGACATTAGCTCCACTGGGAGCGAAAGACGAACCGGTAGACCTGAACGCGGGAAGGATTACCTGCAGGGAGTTGGACGTAGTTGATGCGAAGGGGAATATCCGTGCGGGGTTGAACACCTCCGAATTTGGCGGGAGTGTGTTCGTGGTAGGCAAACTGGGAAAAGGGGCGGAGATGCACGTCACCAAATACGGAGGGGCGGTGTTCGTGTGGGGCAAAGAGGCTAAAGGGGGAGCAGGGATGCACCTCGAAGGATTCGGAGGGAAGGTGTACGTGGAGGGCAGAGGATTCAAAGAGGCGGCGTTGAGCATCGACGAAAACGGCGGGAGGGTGTCCGTGGAAGGCAAAGAGGGCAATGAACTCAAAAAGGCGGCGATGAGCATTGACGGAGGTGGAGGGGCGGTGGACGTGTGGGGCAAAGGAGCAAGGGCGCGGATGGGCGTCAATAAGGACGGCAACGGCGATTTTTCCTCCTGGGACGAGAACGGCAATCGTTTAGAGTGAGGCGGGTTACATCATGAATGAACTTTCATTCAGACAGGACAACGCGCTGGCTGTCAACGGCGACACAGCGGAATTGATTAATGCCGGCGAGTCTACGAACACCTTGTGGGTGTGTTAAGAACCTGTTTGAAAAATCATTTCGAGTAGAATCACGCGCCTCGAAACCGAGTTTTTTCTTCAAAACTCGGTTTCTTTCTCGCACAATTCTGTAGGATCAACCGACTGATTAAGGAGGGCGATAGATATCCCTCAAGCGAGTGGATAACGAGCGCGATAGAGATCCTGACAGCCTTTGAAAGAGCAACAAGCGACAGACTGTATTGCACCAGAAGCCGCTGGCGACTTTTTCAATGGTCAACCTAAAAGACCAGATGGTTAAAATCCCACCTGCTTTGTTGAAACGCTTTATTAACACCGTTCGCCATGCCGTTCAAATGTACAAAGTCGGGTTGAGGAATCCTCTCAAAGTAGTTCATTCTGTATAACTGTAGTTATCTTAAGTAAGTTGATTATTCAATTCACGATCTATACCGGAAAGGGAGATGTGGGTTTATGGCAAGGCGAAAACTCACGTACAGTAGCATTTTGATATGCTGGCTTTGTTTATTAGGTATCGTCGCCTGTAGCGAGGATGATAGCGGGGCAAGCGCAGGGATTGTTGGCACATGGATTTCACGGGGGCTCAGAACGGATGTTAGAGCGACCTTTGACAATGACGGAAGGTTCATAATAGTTAGGATTAAGAATGGTTCGATTTCCAGTAAGGGGACTTATCAAGTGAAGGGGAATCTCCTACACTTATCAGATCAAGATGACCCCGCCGCAACTTGTGACATTGATATCATCGGAGACACGATGACATGGAACTGCACAGGTGAAGATGTAGTATTTGAGCGGGAATAGTGAGTTGGTTTTGACAGAATAAAAGGAGATTTCGACAATGAATGCAATAGGAAATTTGCAAAGAGTTCCTTTACGTCAGGTGTGGGGCAGTGAACCAAACGACTTTACTCCGTGGCTGGAGGAGAACATTGACGTGTTAAACGATACGATTGGCCTGTCAATCTCAATCTCTGACCGAGAGCATAAACCGACTGAGCGGTTGAGCGTAGACCTTCTGGGAGAGACTGAAACGGGGCGTGTTGTTATTGAAAATCAGCTTGAGGCGAGCAACCATGACCATCTCGGCAAGTTGATTACCTATTTGACTGCACTTGACGCCAAAGTCGGTGTCTGGATTGTTGCCGATCCTAAACCAGAACACATTGGTGCAATATCCTGGCTGAATCAAACGTATTCGGCTGACTTCTATCTCGTAAAACTTGAAGCAGTTCAGGTTGACACGTCATTGCCGGCACCGTTACTGACACTGATTGTTGGGTCAAGCGAGGAAAGTAAACAGGTTGGCGATGAAAAGAAGGAAGAACAAGAGCGGTATACTCTGCGCCGACAATTCTGGGCTGGGTTGTTAGATCGCGCTAGAGAAAGAACGTCGCTACATGCCAACATTTCGCCCAGCAAGGAAGGGGCGATATGGGCAACTGTGAAGAGCGGGTTATACCTCCAATACATTATCAGGCAAAATGACTCTAGTGTGAGTTTGTACATTGATCGAGGAATAGGCAACCCCAGCTTTAGCGGAAACGAGAACTACGAGATTTTTCATGCACTTGAAGAAGTTAAAGGGGAGATTGAAGAAGCGTTTGGTGAACCACTTGAATGGCAACCACCACGTGAAAACAGGCGTGCCTGTCAAATTGTGAAAAGTCTTGCTCTGGGCGGATACCGGAATGAGTCAGAGAACTGGGAAGCAATACAGGTTGCCATGATTGATGCCATGATTCGACTGAATAATGCACTAGAACCTCATATTGAGGCGTTCTGATTTTCAGTGATGATAGGCGCTGAATCGGCATTTTTGACTAAGACGAAAACCTATACACCGTGGATTAACGGTAGTAAATCATAAACGAATTGGCAATCAGGCAGGACCACGTTCTAGTTATCAGTGGTGACACAGCGGAACTGATTAAAGCCGGCGAGTCTGTGAACACCTTGCGGGCGTATCGGCGCGCGTTGCGGGAACTGGACAAATGGTTAGACGCGGCGCTCAAGTGGCAGGCAAAGAACATGAATTGACCGGATATGGTCGGCGCAATCACGCAACAGACGCTGGCGGGGATTCGGCGATGATTGACCTTGCGTGATTGAGGCAGTTCCGAGAATAAACACTTACGGAGATGGAATATGGCTTTCAAATTTGGTTATAGTACGTTACGTTGGCAGGCGCCGGACCTTGAACCGCTTCTCGTTCAACTAAAGGAAGCCGGCTGGGACGGATGGGAGATGCGTCAATCCGTGGACTGGGCGGGAACCCCGGCACGTATCAGAAGAATCTGCGACAACGTCGGTCTCCCGGTTGTTGTGGTAACCGCGCAGGGCTTGCCAATCGACAAGGACTGGACGCAGATGGAGCTCAACAAGCGGCGAATTGATTTCGCCGCCGAGGTGGGCGCCGATTGTTTCATGTTTATGGGTGCAGGCAAACCAAGAGATGACGACGCCGGTTATAATCACATCGCCGCATTGGCGGATGTGTCGGAGGAGTGGGCGGAATATGCCGAGCAGTACGAACTGGAAGTCTGCTACCACATCCATACCAACACGACGGTCGATTCAATTGAAGACTGGGCAAAGTATATGAGTCTGCTGAGAAAGTGCAAGTTGTGCATCGATGTCTCGCACTCCGCGCTCTGGGGCTACAATCCCATAGAGTCGATTCGCCGCTACAAGGAGCAGTTGATTTATGTCCATCTTCAAGATTATGTGAGTTTCTCGGGTGGAGACGGAAGCGATTATCAGGTGAACTGGGTGGATATCGGCGGCGGTTCCTCCCTTGACTTTCCGGGGATCATGGAGACATTGAAAAGTATCGGTTTTGACCGTTGGATTACGGCGTGCCCGGGGCAGGTAGAAAACCGAACCGATGAGGAACGAATGCAGGTGAATCGAGATTATCTACGGCAACTCGGATACTAAGAGACCGACTTAACTCAAGGTCGTGTTCATCTCAGACAGCGTCCCTTTTGTTAGCCGGCCGGTTTTTTTGTCTCTGACCTGCCCCCCTATCTGTCACGCTTATCCTCCATTGTCCTATGGACACAGATATATCTTTCTCGCCGTAGGTAATAGTCATGTGCTGCTGACCAATCTTTTCCTAGACTTATCCGGAAAGAAATTGGTATAGTATATAGGCAAAAGGCTTAGCGGCTGGTCACTATCGGTTAGCAGAACATCTGCAGCCGCAAGAGGATCCCGCTTTTGATTCGGTGGTGGAAGAAAAGTAAAAGCGGAAATCGGGCTTCAAAAATCACGATTCTTTCTAGATTAGGACTTGTGCAGAAATAAGAAATCGCGGTTTGGAGATTGCGCCTCCAGTGTTGTTGTGTGTGTGGAGACGCGTAATTGAGTGTCCTATCCCGAACTTTTGGGCGATTCGTTGCGAAGGCCCTATAAACTAAACAGTGATGCATATAGTTACGCCTAAGTTGTCGGCATTTCGGCATGTTTGTGATACATAAGGGTGATGCTATCATGGTAGATAAAAACGGACTTCAATCGCGGGATAGACCGGATTCCTCTTCACTTTCTATTGGAGGCGCCTCCGCCCAAATGCCCTATGCTCCGATGGGTGAATCGGAAATCGTCTATCCCGCGTCGGATGGGAAACCCATGGGAGAAACAGAACTTCACCGTGATGCGCTGATAGACGCGCTGCTAAGGCTTAAAGAACATTTCAAAGACAACTCCGCTGTATGCGTTTCGGGATACATGATGATGTATTATGTCGAGGGCAACCCTCGAAAATCAATCTCGCCGGATGTGTTCGTTACGTTTGGCGTCGGACGCAAACAGCGGCGCATTTATCGTATCTGGGAAGAGGGCAGCCCGCCGCACTTCGTGTTAGAATTTTCAAGTGAGAAGACGTATCGCAACGATCTGCGAGGCAAGAAGGCGCTTTATGCGGAAATCGGCATCACCGAATACTTTCTTTGTGATGTAGAGGGACGGTATTTACCTACACCGCTGATGGGGTTTCGGCTTGCGGGTAAGAACTATGATGCCATTCCGCCCAATGCTGACGGGAGTGTTCCTTCCGCAGGCTTGGGGCTTGAGCTGAGTTTACGTGAAGAACGTCTCGGGTTCTATAATCCGGTCTTGAAAAGGTGGTTGGAGACGCCTGCGGAGGCGGCAGTGGCGCAAGCGCGACGCGCTGAATCTGTCGCTGAGCGAGAAGCGGAAGCGCGAAAGAAGGCTGAAACTGAATTGGCGCGACTACGAGAGGAGATTGAGCGAATGAAAGCCTCAAGTGAATCTCCAAGCGAGAATTCTTAAGACTAGACGCTATGCGGCGAAAATGGAGAATCTGTATCAATTAACCGAATAGGAACGTGACGACAATCTTTCTCGGATTGCCGTAACATTTTGTTTTCGAACTCGTATTGATTTCAAACAATGATTGTTCATTATCTGATTGAAGCAGGCGTGGTGGTGTGCCCACAATCGTGTGGTTGTTGGCATATTTAACACTTGTGTTCTTACCCGCGAGCAGGTTCGGACATCGTTTCCTTCAATTCTCTGGATAATTCGGCAAGGTGCGTGTCGCTCTCCATGACCTGCTGTAGGTGCACTATTCGTTCCGGTCCAGCCGTCTTAATCATCGCTTCGCCGTGAATACGGTCAATCCAGAACCTAGCTTCGCTTCCAAGCATGTTCCGAAACTCGCCAAGTCGGTCTTCAGGATATCGACAGCAGAAATTCATGGTGTACATCCGACGCCGTCCGGAACCGCCAAATGCGGCGTGCTTAAGGTTGTGGTCGAAAACCACGATGTCGCCGGGCGTTGTCTCTAACGCAACGGCGGGTACTTCTCGCCCGCTCAATCCCCAAATCTTTCCGCTATCCCGAATGTCGCGCTCAATGCCATCGGCAAATCCTTCGCCAACACGGTGGCTACCGGGTATGACGCGCAGGGCGCCCGTGTCACGGGTTAGGGGGTCAAGGTAGAAAGCAATCTTGATGCTCATGAGTCGGTGTCCGTCGTAGCCGTCGGAGTGCCAACTGCTGTCGCCGACGTAAAAGTTGCCGTCTCCGCCCGTGTAGTTGAAATCCTCGCCGCAGATGCTGGCGGCAATGTCGTGGATTCGCGGGTCGTCCAAGAAGGTGCTGAGGTATTCGCTCAAATCGGGAAACGGACAGATGCACGACCGCCTTAATCCATCGTGAGGCTTGCCGGCGTGCCCTCCATTGTGTTCGTTCCAGACAGCTTCAAATTCCTCAATAATTCTATCGACGCAATCAGCCACCAGTCCGGGAAAATACAGATACCCGAATGTGTCAAAAACCGCTAATTGTTGGGGAGTAAGTTGTGTTGAATTCATTGGTGTTTCCTTCAATCGTAGGACGAGACAGAGGTGGGCTCTATCCCGCCGGGATGCCGCACAGGTGTTTCATGCGGTTATCCATTGAACGCACCTGATCCGGGTGAAAAGCGCTGCTTCGATCCTCAATCGGTTCGTCGACTTCACACCGCACGAAGTGCGCAAATAAAACTCTTCGCGGCACGTCGAGCACATTCTCGGAGCGATCGTGCACCATAAACGAGTGAAAGAACACTGCGCTGCCTGCAGGCACGCACATCGCCTTTCGTTCCTGCAGACCGTCCATCTCTTTGAATTCTTGTGCCAGGGCGCGCTCGCGGAGTTCGGGATCTGCGAGGCACTTCCGGACAAAGCGATGGCTGCCGGGACGTAATATGAAGGCGCCTCCACCAGGTTCGACGGTGCTGAAGTGCAACACACAATTAACGTAATTCTCATCCCCCGGTTCGGGAGGAGTATGCGGCCAATCCACATGATCGCTGGTTCCAAACTGCTCAGCCCCCGGCGGGCTCTTGTATGTTACCGCCGGGCATGAGGTGTGGCAGATTCGTACTGCACCGCCCAACAACATTTCGGCAGCCTTGATCAAGCGTGGATGCCCCGCCAGATTGGATAGACGCGGCTCGCAGTGTCCTCCTCCAAGCGCCTTGCGGCCGTTCATCTCAGCGCCGGTGCCGCATACGTATGGCGGTTGCGCGTCCGGCGGCAGCAACTGATCAATTACGGCAACGGCTTCATTGATTTCATCCTCCGAGAGGATGCTGTTCACAACGTGATAGCCTTCACGTTCAAATTGATCGCGGTCAATTTGGTCGGCGATTGATGTGCCGTGAGATCCGTATGAAAGCGATGCCAATGCGGAGGGATTGTACATCTTCATCGATTCCTTTAGCTCATGGGAAGTCGTTTAGAATAGAACTGGCGTAACTGTTTAGTTCCTTGATTCCTGAGGTCAAGTGCTATGAATCTAGACGGTCTTTTTGCCATATTCTAAGCGCACCTCGTGTGGACTCCATTTTCGGGTTTGTAGTAGTGCAATTCATTGTCCCTCATACAGTTTCAGGGTTTTCACTGACCAGCAAGCGAATGAATAATGAGTGCGCTAGAGATCCACTAATCACTAGCCACTAAACACTTACTAATCGTGGCAACTATTTCGGCTGGAGTGTGCGTTATATCCACTTCAATGGCGTCTTCAGGTTCTTCCAGCGTCGAGAACTGGCTTTCCAACAACGAATCTCCCATGAAGTGCCCCTTCCGATCATTAAGTCTTTTCTTGATCTGCCCGAAATCGCCCTTGAGGTGAACCAAGGATATATCTTCAGCATGCGTCATCAAGTATCTCCGATAGGATTGCTTGAGAGCGGAGCATGCGATTATCCCGTTTTTTCTTTCTTTTCGTAGTTGTATGACGATATCGCGCAGCGTACTCAACCATGCTTCTCTGTCTTCGTCTGTCAGAGGTATACCCGCCGCCATCTTCTCTACGTTAGAGGGATCGTGGAAGTCATCCCCGTCAAAGAAATCCCACTGCAACTCTTTAGATAACAGGTCGCCTATCGTAGTTTTTCCGGTTCCGGACACTCCCATCAAGACGATTATCATAGACGTAGTATCGCTGACGTTTTCAAAAGGGTTAAGCTAAAGAACAGTAGATGAATCACGTTTGAATTGCTTCCGCGCAGACAGATGTCTCAATCTATCGTGCGACAAACTTGGATGAGAATTCTAGCATAGAAGAGTATCACTCGCAACACAAAAGGTTGTCCGACCTAGAGGAAACGCATCTGATTCCACAGATTAAGGGTTCTCATAGAGCACGTGTTTTGGGTAGGAGGAGTTCCCACCGATTCCCGACCAGGAAAATCTCGATCGTATTGGGATCCCTATTCCATTCCTTCTCCAGTCGTTTGATCTATTCGGTCGCTTGATACCTCACACTCAGGTGTGACTGCCCTAAATTGATCCAGCAATCCAGTTGACAAGTTCAGACGCTCCTAGTATCATGAAGTCTAGGTAAAATGGAGGGTGCTCTAGCATTCGGATACTAGCCGATACATATTGGAAAATTGTAACTGTTTGGTTCGGTCCAAAAAAGAAGAAAAATTAGTCTGGCATTTATTTGTGTCTGATTATAGGCAGGAAGAGCATCTCCTGTGAGAGGGGATCAAGGAAGCGAGAACCACTCCGGCAAACTTCGGTGGAATGCCGATTTTCGTTATCAGAATGCTCATCAACCGACGCTTACGAGCGTCAATGGTCATCTCTTACGAAGCCGCGTACATCCGGAGCAGGTAATCTCTTCACGTGAAGAATGGGCACGTATGTCATGGTCATAATACGAAAGAAGAGCCTGCCTCTCACGCAAATTAAAGTCACTAAAATAGTGATGAATGTCAAATCGTTGGCATCACGTTGCCGCCGCAGACTGGAATATACGCACCGGTGATGTAGCTGGCCAAGTCGGACGCGAGAAAAAGCACAACATTTGCAATCTCTTGAGTTGTGCCTCGCCGCTGAAGCGGCACGCTTTCATTATAACCTTGGTCAGATGCACTTGCGGCGCTTTTGTCACTAATTGTCCAACCCGGAGCGACTTGATTGACGGTAACGCCGTGTGTTCCAACTTCCTTTGCTAACACGCGCAAGACACCGTCCATTCCGCGCTTTCCAGCCGTGTAAGCGCTCTGAGTAACAAAGTTCTGCATAGCACATTCGGTGTTAATCCCAATCACGCGCCCCCACCCTGATTCAATCATCGCGGGTACAAATGCTTTGGTCATGTACACATTGTGCAGCACGCATGACTGGAATTGGCTTTCATAGTCTTCAGCGGGTTGATCCAGTACCGAAACCCATTTGTACTGAATAACGGCGTTATTGACGATGATGTTCGCTGTTCCCAGCTTGGACGTAACGGCATCTCGCATACTGAGAATTGAATCTGCATCAGTGACATCCGCCTGTACAATCATCCCTTGTACGCCCAAATCTTGAATTTCATCCAACAAGCGCATCGCCATGACTTCATCTTGATGATAGCAGATGGCAATATCCGCGCCAGCTTGGGCAAGGGTTCTGACCATCACGCGACCCAAAGCCCCCGAACCACCTGTAATCACTGCAATTCTATCGGAAAGATCTATTTCTATCATATTTCTTATCACCAATTTTTGAATGTATACGTGGGTTCACCTGTCAGCAACCCCATGATTCCCCACATGGTTCCCAGAACAAAGTCTCCCAATATGAGTCCGAGAAACAGTGGGAGAGCCTTTCGATACGCCCTGATTCCTCCGTACTTGAGGAGCGGTGCCTTGATTAACCAACTCACCAAAAAGGGGAACCACAGGTGCGCGAAAAATTGATACCCCGCCAGCGGATATGCAATCGGGTGTAGCGGCCACCAGAGAAACCGCAATCGCAGGGCGGTACCTCCCAGAACGAAGATAAAACCGAAAGCAGTTGACATCAGGGAAGCACCGTCTGTGCCTGCCGGTTGTTTGAGCAATCTCTCAATCACATTGTACGCCAGATTTCCGCGCCAAGTTCTGGCCCCCATGTGGAACTGAGTTTGCCAGCAAGGTCCACAGAAGTGATTCCGAGAGAGGCGTTCATATTCTGCTCGTTTTCATTCGGCGTTAACGCCCGGTCATAGATAGCGACTTCGTCGATCACACCGACAAAGTGTCTTTCTTGGGCGTGAGGATCCCATCCAATCCGTAGCATAAGATCATTGTTGGCGTAGCCAACAGGATTAACCAGTGTACCATCGAGCTTAGCGTTGACGTATATTTTTTGGTCTTGTCAGTCAAAGGTGCCGGCAAGGAATACCCACATGTCGTCTACGAGCGCAATCGAGTCGGATTGCAGCTTTGCCCAGTTTCTCTCCGGCTTAGCTTCAAACGACCGAACTTCAAAGTCCTCTCGTAACAGTGCGTTTGGTTCCTCCTCATCCTGCGCCACGCCAATCGCGTATGGCAACAAAATTAAACCTGTCACTATTACACAGAATAAAACTAGAATCCTCATAGACGACCTCCTCCTCTGCAGTCTGCAGTATTAGAATCTGAAGGTAATCGATTCACAATCCTTGATCACATCATTAAAATCGTACCGAATACGTTCTACTCTTAGACTCATAACTTGTCAACAGAAAATTCGCTTAGACTATGTGGTACGCGCCTAACAAGCCTCTTCGAGTTTCAAATCCTTTCTCAATCTATGTTATTTAACGTATTCCGGAATCCGTGATTGGACAATAATACATAACCCAAGTTGCTACTCATTACCGTAGGATCAACCGACCGGATAGGGAGGGAGCAACTGAGCGGACAGCGAAGGCGGTAGAGATCCCATAGTAGATCCCACGGCGATAGAGATCCACCAGGATTCTAGCCCGACTCTCTTATAGGATACGTCGCAAACCGGGGCAATGTAAACTAAATTGCCTGAATCTGCTCGCAGTGAATTGACAAATCCACTGCACACATGCGGATACGACTTGGATGTGTCTGTCCAAGCCGAACAGGGCCGCAATCTAACATTTGGAAAAATTCAAGTTCAACTATTAACAATAGGTAGCAACTTGGGCTACATAAATACGTAGGTTCATTTCGAGTTTTCTATGATATAATTAACGCAAGTTGCTATCCGTTCCCGTAGGATCAACTGAGCGAATAGATTGACCGGATAGGGAGGGATCAAGGAAGATCAAACGAACGAATAGTGAGTGCGATAGGAATCTTGATAGCGACCGCGATAGCAAATCCCATAGTAGATGCCAAGGCGATAGAGATCCATCAGGCTTCTAGCCCGCCCCTCTTGTAGGTACGTCGCCAACCGGTAATATAAGCTAAATCGACTGAATCTGCTCGCAGTGGATTGACAAATCCACTGCACACATGCGGATACTACCTGACTGATCTCAGCGAGCCAAACTCCGGCGCCACGCTGGTCGCGCCCGGCAGCAATCATCTTGATGAACGGATTGAGATACCGGAACGTCAAACCGATCCGATCAATTTCGTCGAGCCTTGTCTTAAACCGGGTGATTGCTTGCTCTTTGAAAATCGAACGTGGCACGCGGGCGCGGCGAATCTGACCACACGGATTCGGAAAGGCATTATGATTGGATACGGTTACCGCTGGGTGATGCCGATGGACTACCGGACTCAATCACCGGAACACCGTCCGGGCGGGGGTGAAAGCCCGCTTGCGGACTGGTGTGAACAACACGGTGCTCCCGCTGTGAGACCTGTGTCCTAGATTCAGTCAAGAATCTTTATGAATTTTCTCCGAGATGATGGCAACTAAAGAAAACGAAATGACGTCAAAGGGATAACAATGGAACGATTAACTATTCCGGGTGTAGCAAAACCAATTTCGCGAATCGTGCTCGGGACTTTGATATTCTCTCCGCACAAGGAGATGACAGGCGAAGAGCTATTGGATGCTTTCTTCGAGGTGGGCGGAAATGCGATAGATACGGCTCACGCCTATGGGGGCGGAGACAGCGAACGGGTAGTTGGTGCCTGGATGAATACACATAACAGCCGTGAAGAAGTATTTCTAATCGACAAAGGCGCTCATCACACGCCTAAAGTGCCGCGCCCGAGACTCAATCCCCAAGAAATAAAGTGCGATTTGGACGAAAGCCTTGATCGGTTACGCACGGACTATATCGATTTATATCTGCTTCATCGCGATGATCCCCAAATTCCGGTAGCCACGGTTATTGATTACCTAAATCAGGAGATTGAATCGGGAAGAATTCTTGCTATCGGGGCATCTAACTGGACACATCAACGTATTCAGGAGGCAAACGAGTATGCGGATCAGAACGGGTTGATCGGTTTTGCCGTCAGCAGCTCAAATCTGAGCCTTGCCGTTCCGATGGAGGCGATGTGGCCAGGTGTCCTCTCCGCCTCCTTGGAAGCCCAGCGTTGGCATCGGGAAAATCAATTTCCGCTGGTGTCTTGGTCTTCACAAGCGAGAGGATTCTTCAGCGGACAATTTACTCCTGAGAACCGGAATGATGAGAATATGGTGCGGGTGTACTATAATCGAGACAATTTTGAAAGGCTCAAACGAGCTCGGGAGTTGGGCAGCAAGAGGGGATTTACCGCCATCCAAATTGCACTGGCTTATGTCATGCATCAGCCGTATCCAACGTTTCCGATTGTTGGTCCTTGCACGCTTGATGAGCTAGACTCATCCCTTGAAGCACTTAAAATTGAATTGTCTCACGATGAAATGCGATGGCTAAACCTTGAAGACTGAGTTCGACTTTGTACATTTGTAGGGTGGGCACTGCCCACCATTCCGTGTAAAGTGCGATTAACCGACTGACTTGAGTAGGGCGTTAAAGTTCCCTTAGCAATCTTCACAACCCGCATGGTATCAGAGCCACTACCGACTTTTTCAATAGTGAACCAAAAAAGCCAGATGGTCAAAATCTCCTCCCCCTTTTCTCCAATGCTTGATTGACACCGTCTGTTGTCCCGCTTAAATGTACCAAGTCGAGCTGAAGTGCAATTGGGGCTTTGGCGTTTCAATTCATCAAATATACCCCATATCCGTCTCCGATATCATTCTCATGAATTCAAAGTATCCAAAGTCGAGACGCATTTACAGCAATTGTTTCAGGCTACGATAGCGAAAACCTATACTGTCTGACACCGGTTTTTCAATTGTGGTGGATAATTACATACCGCTCCGCTGGAGTGTTAGACGTGACGATGGAATCATGAGGCTTAAAGGCTTGTAAATCCGTTAGTGGTAAGAATATAATACCCGCAGTTCTAGCAATGGATGATTGGAGTCCCATGCCCTTGACCCTATTCTTTCCAGTGCTTCACATCTACAAGGAGTTTCGTTATGAACATCGAAAATAAAGCAATTCGCGAGTTCCGAATCAAAATGGCTGCTTTGTTAATCCTGAGGAAAGTGCTTCTGGCGGTAACTGTGTGGGGGCTTCTTTGGGGTACGGTTGTTGTTGTTTTGCGTGCCGCCGTGGGAATGCCCCGCTCGACACTGCTCGCCGGTGGAATCGTGCTGATACTTGCCATTGGCTGGGCGGTCGTGGCAGCGTTACGCCAGCTTCCAAGTCGAACTGCCGTGCGGGCAAGTCTCGACAAACACAGTGCTTCCGGTGGATTGATGATGGCAGCGGAAACCGCCGATCTTGGCAATTGGAAGAATCTGTTGTCGCCGGCGCGTACACCCCGTCTGCGTTGGCGCGGAAAAGTCTCTTGGGCGCGCTTTGCCGGCGCGGTTCTATTCGTATGCATCAGCTTTCTCATTCCGGAGCGTTTTGTTGAAATCTCTAGGGCACAACCGCTCGACATTCGGGAGGAAGTAAACCAATTGGCAGCAGGCATCGATGTTCTCAAGGAGGAGGAGATCATCGAGTTAACCCAGGCTGAAACGCTGGAAGAAAAACTCGCCGATGTTCAAACGGAAGCGTCAGGCGAGGACCCTGTCAAGACGTGGGAAGCGTTAGACCATTTGACAGACCTCCTTTCCCAAGAATCAAAGGAAGCCGCCGAAGATGCGTTAGCTGCCACCGAGCGCTTGACCGAAGCAGAGACCCTTGCCGAAGCACTCATCAATGAAGGCTCTGAAATGGAGAAAGGGCTTTTGGCGGAATCTATGACGGCATTGTCCGGATTGGTTCAGGAAGCTGCCAAAGAGAACGAATTGCTCGCATCACAACTCCCCGAATTAGAGGGCGACCTAAGTAAACTAAGCCCCGAACAACTTAAGTCAATTGCCGACGCGCTGCGCCATTCCAAGCGAAATCTATCTGATCTATTAGTAAATCTAAACAATGTCAATCTGATTGAGTTGGATACACTGAAAGCCTGCGAAAAACTAGGACAGTGCAACAGTGAGGGGCTTGCCGGTTTTCTTGCCAAGAACTCAGATAAGATGGGCGTGTCAGAATGTGTTGGTCTATGGTGTCGGAATGCGCTTGGAGCGATTACTCGCGGGCCGGGCCATGTGCCCATGACGTGGAGCGAGGGTACCCCGACAGATGGCGCAAAGTTCAAGGCGGAGGTATTGCCGCTCTCCAACCTCGCATCCCTTGAGGACAGTGAAGTGATTGGACTTAGTAGCGCCGCGCCATCGGTCGAGAAATCTAGCACAGCACCTCGATCGGGCGGGCTCAGTGGCGCATCGGCAGGTGGCGGTTCCTCTTTCAAGCAAGTAGTTCTGCCTCGTCACAAAGGAGCAGTCAGACGGTATTTTGAAAGACCGTAATGACCATCAACGTTCGTTTTGAGGCCGTCAACACGAACTATGCGCAACCGATGTGATTGCGGACTATCCGTTTCCGCGTTCGATTCGGTTTAGCCCGTAATCGTCTCCACTTGCATCGCCTACGGCTTAGTGGCGGCCAGGTCAATTTGTTTTCGCAAGTCCTACGTTCGTCTCAAATCCAATTGTACAACCCTGGCATTATGGCAGGTGAATGGACACTGTTTCTCCTCTCGGCTCTCCGACATTCTAGTAATCTTGCCGAATGTAAACCTTGAATCTGCAATACGACCTTAATAAGCGCCAATTACAATACCTGAAGAAGGGAGGACAATCTGTAACAAATAAGGACAATACTACGTGAAGACTGCTAAAGCTTCATCTCTTTCTGCTTAGTTGTGAAATCACGTAGATGACCATGTGGATGTACTTATATGTGGAGATTTTTAGCAATACCGAGTTTGTTTTTATTCGTAATTCTCGATCCAACGCTTCATGGTGCGGATGAAGCAGATTTAACAGAGGATGAAGCGAGTCAATTCAAGTTCCCAACCATCTCCCTGCTCCACAAATCGGAGACACATCGATTAAAAGACCTCCCGACGCCATTCATTTTAGAATTCCTTCCAATCGTCAATACCAGTGAAACGCTGAAAGTTGACGGCGAAACGCTCACGCGTCGAATCGATTACCAGATTGACTACCGTGAAGGCGCAATCACACTCCAGCGCGATTTCAGTGAGGACGCGCTCCTTGAGATCAGGTATCAAACCCTTCCCTTCACTATCAAGAAGCAGTATAAGCTAGACCTATTCCGTCGAGAAGCGCAACGCGAAAAGGCCGCTACAGGCGACGACCGAGTTACACCATCGGCCAGGGGCACCTTAAGCAGACCGCCTACGGCGCCATCCCAATTGCATGTTACAGGCTCCCAGAGATTCGGAATCTCTGTCGGAAGCAAGCGATCACTATCTCAGAACCAGGAGTTACGGATAAGCGTTGACGGCAAGATATCCGAAAACGTCAGCGTGGTTGCTTCGCTCTCGGATCAAGATCTGCCCATTCAAGCAAGCGGCACAACCGAAGATATTCAGGATATCGACCAGAAACTCATTCGTATTACAAGCCCAAATGTCACCGCGACCCTCGGCGATTTCGAAGGCTCTCTCGGTAACACAGAGTTCATCTTTTTCCCGCGGGCTCTGGAAGGGGTGCAAGTTGAAGGAGAATTCAAGTGGGGAAAGTTTCACCTCATACCGAGCAGCATTCCAAAAGGTCAATCCACAAGCAAGATCATTCGAGGTGAAGAGGGACGTAGCGAGTATCGAATCGATGCCGACGGCGAATTCGTCGTGGTAAAAGCCGGAAGCGAGATTGTCTGGCTCAACGGCGAGCGTATGCGGCGTGGGAAGAATAATGATTACGTTATCCGCGAGTACGGCGACCCGACAATCGAGTTCACGAATAAACACCTAATCACAAGCAATGATGTCATTCGCGTGGACTTCGAGTTCATCCCGGAAGACCGAGCTTACCAACGAAATCTTTACGGCGCGAGTGGCTCCCTTAATCTGCCCGGAGATCGCGTTTCTCTTGGTGCCGCCTACGCCGTTGAGTCGGACTTGGACGACATCGAAAGTGCATTCATTGTTATCAGTGACCAAGATTTGGTCAATTTCCGCCGAAACGAATTGGATTCTGGTGGCGATGGGAAATCGCTTACTCCGCCGGAAAAACACAGCGTGTGGGGATTGGACGGGGCTCTTAATCTCAGCGATCAAACCTCCGTTACAGGGGAGATTGCCTTCAGCGCGCACGACAAAAACACCTTTTCTGGTCTGGATTCGAAGGTAACCAGCCGCGCGTGGAAAATTCTTGCACTTTCGTCCCACGAGAAGTTCCGATTACACCTAGACGTTCGATCGCTCGACGCCGACTTTGTGCCGGTTGGCGCATCAAGTGCCAGCCGCTCTCGTTTTCAGTACGCGGAACAGTACAAGCAGGAGAGATTCGATGATCTCTATCTGCTTGAGGAACGGGCGTCACGTCAATCCCCGGACGAACGGTCGCTTGACTTCGACCTCCAATTCAAGCCGTTCACGTGGTTGGGGCTTAACTCCGGACTTGGACGAACAGAGGAACGTTTCAGCGCAACTCTCCCCGGAAGCACAAAACCAGAGAAGGAGGGCGCGAATGACAGCGAATCTGTGCCACCCGCGGCGAGGGACGAGATAACAATCCGAAATAACTTGAACTGGGCTGTCAATTTGAGTCCCCGAAAGATTCCTCGACTAAAATGGAATGTGCGCAGAAGCGCATCCAAAATCAGGGGAACTGATCAGTTTCGCAAAGAAAACCAACAGTGGAATCTGGTCCATAGACTTCGGGCATTAAACCTGACTGCGGCAACCGAACAGTTGGAATCTTTGGATCTCGATTACACCGACGGTGTCAACCTTAACCGAAGGCGGAATATTTCCACAGGTCGGATGGATGTCGTCAAATTCAAATGGGCATCGCTCAATTCTCTGTACTCAATCGAAAAGTCGTTTGGAAAACAGGACCTACTCACGGTCGACGGAGAAACGTTAGCATTCTCAGACTGGGAGCTCCAAACGACTGCGCGAACATGGACAGTCGGCTTTTATTCACAACCTCGCAAATGGGCAAATCTGACCTCCAATATCTCTCGCCGCGTGTTTGAAGCGCGACACAAACTAAACACCGACTCGACAACACAGCTAGCCGACATCAGTGTGCGACTCACCCCGTTTAACCGTGCGCTGTACGGTGAGATTACCTACGAACTCGATAAGAAGTTAGCCACGGAACGACGAGAAATATATTCCAACATCAACCCGTTCACGGGAAGAGAAATTGAGCCTGGAGAAGGGTTTTATGTCAAAATTGACGACTTGCACTACAGGGAAGATTCCGAGGAGGGGAACTACATAAAGATTATCCAGAATGTTGACGACAAACCCGTTTCGGCAATTGATGCCAAACTGAGATTACGCTTTCGTCCTCGACAGATTTTTTCCCGGCGAAGACGGGCTGGCCGATTTTCGACCTCAAGACTTGGAATACTTCCGACAGACTCTAAACTCCCCCCTCGCAACGGTATTACAGGATCGGAAGAGGAATCACCAGAACGTACCACTGTGCTGGAGTGGTTGGCGGAAGCCATCAGCGGCGAAATCCGGTTTGACATTCGGGAGGAACAGGAAGAAGCGGATTCCGCATCACTATACCTGCTCCGCGATTTGCGTAACAATCAGACCCTTTTCGGACAGGAAAGGCAACGCTATCAGCTCAAATTCTCGCCGTCAACCACATTGAACCTCAACCTGAATTACAACCGAAGTCAAACTCTGAACAGGCGTGTCAACAACAGAGAACGATGGCGGAATAACCGCGAATGGGACATCAACTTGACGCTGAACCCCACACGCCGAATATCATTCGTTGGGCGCTGGGAGCAGCGCCGCGAACGGGAACAGTTTAGTCAACTCATGAATGAAGTCGGTTTTTCCGATCGAATATCCGATCTGGTACAGTTTGAGCGAAGGCGCGAAATCGACTTTCGGTACGAATTCAACCGCGCTCTTCGGATCAGTATGGCTGGCGGCTATGAAACGACCTCGGATCTTGAAAAATTGGCAGATGAACCGGAAGCTCATACGCGGACATTCTCAATCGAAAACCGAATGATTTACTCTTTAATTCGTAAGGGGCGAATCGAATTCAACTACCGACTCGGCTTCGGGAGTAGCACGGGTGGGATTCCATTCACCCGATATCACTTCCACGAGGGAGTGAGCCACGAGATTCGAGCGAACGCGGAATATAAAGTGCGGAAAGTGACAGATCTATTACTACGACTTAAATATCGACTACTCTCAACAGAGCAGGATTCACCTGAACATCGGCTCGAGATGGAAATGGTGGCAGAACTGTGATCCATTCTAAGCAAGTTAGGCTATAGAAAATCGCTCCATCCGAAATCTAACATAGCTAACCCAAATAAGAACCGTTTCCGCCAACTTAGTAGGGTGGGCACCGCCCACCGATCGAAATGTCTAGCACTGCTGGATGTGAATCGCACGCTACCTTCCTTACATTGGAATGCGTTAATCTGACTCCGGTTTCCTCGCAATCAACCGTATGAGCGCGGCTTTCCCCTTGTGCATCCCCTCGTCAAGCTCGTTAACCGTATCCTCGTAGTAAAGAATCCGCAACGATTTGAAGATTTCCAAAAGTTCATTTGGTTTCACAAGATAATCGGGATTCTTAGGTCCAAATTTGCTGTGTTTGGGGTGGTCGCGCGAATAGGTCTCAAAGATAAAAATGCCGCCGGGTTTCAACGAATCAACCACCCCCGGTAGAATTAATTTGTCATAGAAGTAAAAATTCGTGATGAGATCGTATTGCTCGCTACCCATGTCGTAATCGGTCAAGTCCGCGACAATGGAATTAACCTCGACATCGCGCTCCGCCGCAAGCTGTTCACACTTCTCAATCCCGACCTCGGATATATCGACGCCGGTAACATCAAATCCATTTTCGGCGAGGTAAACCGCATTACGTCCTTCACCCATCGCCAGAACCAGTGCCTTGCCTTTCTTCAGTAGCGAGAGTTTCTCTTTGAGGAATGCCGTCGGTTCCTTCCCATAAATATACGTTGTGCCCTCATACTTTAAATTCCATCGTTCCTTGTCAGACATTGCCCTCCCTTCCTGTTTCCCCAATGCAAAAGTGTTTGTCAACAGAATCGTTGCGGTAAAAATCAAAAATCCGAATTTCATTGGTTCCTCCTTTCAATGTAGCCATCCTCGCGGTCTAAAACCTCAAATATCAGTGTAGAATACTCTCCAAGAACAGTCGCCCGATATCAACATTATAACTGAAATCCTCTGCCTGCCACGGGCTGTTGTACCCGATTACCGGTACATAACTCTCGTGCCGAGATCCATGAGATCTCAGCCTGACCTCCATTTTTGTCTGTTCTAGTTCCCCAAAGACCGTATCACAATCCGCGAGGACGAAGATGTCACCAATCCGATCTCGGTGAAGTTTGAATGTCTCTGCAGCCTGTGCGGCGGTGTATACCTCCTCGACTCCCGGCGCATCCTCCAACAGCGCAATCGCCCGTGCACAATCGCAGCGCTCATCAAGAAAGATATACGCCGCACCGCCAAGATTTCCGTGATGAGCAACATAACGATCTTTGATGATTGGGATCGCGCTCGCCCCCACGCCATATTCGGTGAGCCAGCGCCCCGGGTCAAGTGCATCTGTTTTGGCGGACATGCCGTGATCGGCAGTGATGTAAATCTCTCGATCAGGACAGTCGTTCACAATTTCCCCGAGTATCCGATCTAACTCAGCCATGTGACGCTGAGATTCCTCCTCGTCGGGCGCGAACTTGTGCTGCGCCCAATCAGTTGTTGAACAGAAAACGATGTCGGGATTTTCATCGCTCAACACTCTTCGCAACGCTCGGAACAACCACCAGTTAATCTCGGCGGAGTAGATTGACTCTGGCGCTCCGACCGATTCAACGTACGCTGCAGAAGGGGCTTCCGCAGCAATCCGGATGTCCGCTCTCCCTTCCAACATCCGCAAGAGTTTTTGCTTCGTGACCAGCAGCGCAGTTTTTTCGGCGAATCCTGTCGACTTTGCACGCTCAAACAGTGTTGGAGCTAACAGAAAACGGCTGTCTTCAATAAACGCTCCTCTTCCGGTTTCTCGATCAACATGATAATTTGTCGTAATCCCGTGTGTTGCCGGAAAGCATCCTGTCGCGATACTGACGTTGTTGACATTTGTAACCGATGGTATGACCGAGTTAGCGCATTTGTAAAATCCGGAATCGGCAAGTCTCCGAATATTCGGGATGTCGCTGGCATCGAGGTAGTCGTGTCCGCCCGCGTCAATGCAAATAATTAAAACCTTCCGTCCATTCATGACTTCTCGTCACTCCCTTTGCGGATCAATCGCCACTCGAATCAAATCGCCCGTCTGCGCCCGTTCAAACGCTGCATCAATTTCATGCAGCGGGTAGGTTGCACCGATCAACGCATCGAACGGATAGCGGTCTCGTTTTTCCTCGACGAACCGAAGCGCTTCACCGAGTGCAGACGGATGATAGTTGTGAAGCCCGCGAATCGTCAAACATTTCGTCACGACTTTCTGAGCGTCTAGCCTTACATCGGCGCCCGGATAAACGAACCCGAGCGTAAGGCATCGACCGCCGTATCCCAACCAATCAACCGCGTTCGACAATGCCGCGCCTGCACCGCTCACTTCCAGGATAAGGTCGGCGCCGTTGTAATTCGTAATCTGTCGGATGGATTGTCCAACCTCCTCCGCAGAGGTGTCAGTGAGATTGAAGGTTTGCGTTGCTCCGAACCGAGCCGCCATTTGTAACCGATCTTCTTGATAATCGATAACTGTTACACTCTCGCACCCATTCTCGCAGAGGTAGCACGCGGCATAAATGCCTAACATCCCCGCTCCTTGCACAACCGCATTGTCCCCTGCCTTGACACCGACAGCCTTCAGCCCGTCCAGCACGGTTGCGAATGCACAATTGAGTGGCACTGCTTCGCGCTCGGTTAAATCAGCGGGTAGACGGTAGATGGCAGTGCCGGGTCGGAGCTGGATGTACTCGGCAAACCCGCCGCTGAACCCGACGCTGGACTCGCCACCGGCATGACCGTATTTGAAAAGGCTGTCGCATTTCTGAGGAAGGTTCTTATTGACACAGTTATAGCATCTGCCGCACGATGCGGCGATACTCCAGGTAATCCTATCTCCCTCATTCAGGATATTACCGTATGCATCGTGCAATGTTGTCGGCGCAGCAATTACTCCGACGGCTTCATGGCCCAACGCACACGGCAGCGGAACGGATCTTCGTCCCGTGAGAGTGTGCAGATCCGAGCCGCAGATTGTGGTCAGCATGACTCGAACCCGGATGTTTCCTTCGGTCGGATCGTCAAGCGGCCGTCTGCTAACCTCAAACGGTTGACCAACACCGCGAAAAAGCGCAACTTGCGCAGTATTATACATGTGTTTCCATCCTGGTTTCAAATTAGGCGAATCTTGGTAATTGTATCAAATTACTTCAGCTAATTATGCCATAACTCCAAGCGCCATTGTCAACAGCATTCGATATCCTTTCCAAAGCAATCACACTTAACTCCAGAAGATTCTCGATGATCAAACCGTGGATAGGATTCTACAGGTTCAGGCACCTGTAGGAGCGACCTCCCGGTCGCGACAACACGTAGACCGTAAACTGGGTTGAACCAAGTGAAACCCAACTCCCGGAACATGTCTAACCATTAATCGGTACAATAGTCGTAGGGTGGAATCAAGCGAACGGATAGTGAGTGCGATAGGAATCCCTGCCCACCACTCCTTCATCGCTACATCCTCGCAATCAGGTTCGATCGCCCTACACCCAGACGTAATGTGATTGAAATCAACGCTTAAAAGGTCGTATAATAGTACCGATTCGCAATGTATCAGCGGCAGAATGAAGAGGTATTGGCGTTGCCAACTTTAACGGCGGAAAAACTGACAGATTCGTGTCTGAAAATCTTTCACGCTCTTGGTGTACCGGAGGAAGAGGCGGACCTTGTCACACGCGCGATGGTTGACGCGAACCTCGTCGGCCACGATTCTCACGGCATTATCCATCTGCCACTCAAATATGTTCCCGAGATTGAATCCGGATTGATTGAATTGGGAACACGGATTGAGGTTAAACGTGAAACCTCGTCCATGGCGGTATTGGACGGCAACTGGGGATTTGGCCCCGTCATCGCCACTCACGCCGTGAAACTCGCCGTCCGGAAGGCAAAGTGCAACGATCTCGGTTCGGTTGCCGTCTCCAGATCAAACGAAGTCGGGCGATTGGGGGGTTACGCTCTAATCGCCGCAGAATCCGATATGATTTGTCTTCTGACAGTGAATGACCACGGAGCCGGAAGTTGCGTCGTACCGTTCGGAGGAATTGAACCGAGGCTATCGACCAATCCGCTTGCTTGCGCGATTCCACTGCCGGGACGCGAGCCGCTGCTACTAGACATGTCCACCAGCGTTGTCGCCTCGGGAAAAGTACGAGTGCAGCAACATCGGAAGAGAACTGTCCCGGAAGGATGGATTGTCGATTCCACCGGAACACCTACGACGAACGTGGATGACTTTTATTCGGATCCGCCCGGCGCGTTGCTACCGTTCGGAGGAATTGCGGCACAGAAAGGATTCGGACTTAGTCTCGTCGTGGATATTCTTTCAGGGGCATTGAGCGGTGCCGGCTGTACCCGAGAAGACGAGACAAGGCCCGGCAACGGTATATTTGTTACTGCCATCAACATTGCCAGTTTTGTCGAGTTACCGGAGTTCAACGAAGAAGTAGACCGCTTCGTCGAATATGTCAAGTCGGCGCAGAAACGACCCGGTGTCAATGAAATCTTCGTGCCCGGCGAACGCGGATTCCGCGAGCGTGAAAGACGGGAGCGGGACGGCATCTACATTGAAGAGGAAACGTGGGAGCAAATCAAAGCGATTGCGGAACGGTATCAGGTTGAGATTGCCGATTAGAAAATGGAAGGCATTTCTACAAGGCGGAAGTACACCGACATTGCCGAAATGTAATAATACCATTTCTATAAAATGGCAGTGCATTGACTACGTGGATTAAGTGAAGAAACCCGCGTGGATCGGAATAATACGTCACGTCTCCGCGCAAAGTCGGCGGGGCAAGATGCCCCGCCTACGGATTAAGTGGACGATGTAATTCAGGCATCATATGCACTATTATTCAAGCGACATGGTATGAGAATCTGCAACAAAAATTGACAAATCGTTAAGATAGCAGACAGAGACCATATCAATGAGCCACACACAGGCTAAAAACTTGCGTTCTCCCGGTGCGGTACTATTTATTTCCTGTTATGAGTTGGGGCATCAACCGATGGGAGCCGCCATGCCCCTCGGTTTTTTGGAACGCGCCGGCTTTTCACCCGCCGCAATCGACGTTTCAGTCGAACCCCTAGACTTGGAAAAGGTCTCCCGTGCCCGCTTTGTCGGAATCGCCGTCCCAATGCACACCGCCCTGCGCCTCGGCGTTTACGTCGTTAAGCGCATTCGCGAAATCAATCCGGATGCGATAATCTGCCTCTACGGTCTCTACGCAGGTCTCAACGCAGCTTACTTGCTAAAGAACGGTGTGGACTTCTGCATTGCCGGCGAGTATGAATCACCGCTACTTGCCCTCATTGAGATGGCTGACAAGGACGGGTTTTCTTCGCCAGCAGAGGAATTAAGTCTACCTGATGGCGTGATTAGCCACGGAGTTAAATCCCCACCTTTTCTTAAACGCTTGTCTTTCTCGCCGCCGTCGCGCGGTTCGCTGCCAGCGCTAAATTCCTTCGCGCGGCTAGCGTATCGTGGTGAACACCGATTGGTCGGATACGTTGAAGGAAGTCGAGGCTGCAAACACTTTTGTACGCACTGTCCCATTCCCCCAGTGTACGATGGACGTTTCTTTGTAGTTCCGCAGGAGATTGTTCTGGAGGATATTCGTCAGCAAGTTCAAGCAGGAGCCACGCACATCACGTTCGGCGATCCGGATTTCTTGAATGGCCCCACCCATTCGCTGCGTCTCATCCGAGCAATGCACACTGAGTTCCCGTTCCTAACCTTCGATTTCACGACAAAGGTTGAACATATCATCAAACATCGTGAGATGTTCCCTGAGTTCCGCCAATTGGGCTGCTCGTTCACTGTTTCGGCGGTGGAATCACTAAGTGATTGCGTACTTCAGATTTTGGAGAAAAACCATACGAGACGTGACATCGAGGAGGCAATCGAAATTGTCCACACCGCAAACATCCCACTGCGTCCCACTTGGGTCGCATTCACGCCGTGGACATCGTTGCATGATTACCTTGAGGTGTTTGAATTTGTATCAAAACACGACCTGATTGACCACGTTGATCCGGTGCAATACGCCGTTCGACTGTTGATTCCACCGGGATCACATTTATTGAATCGAGATACCATGAAACCTCACCTCGGTTCCCTGGACCAGAGTGAATTCAGTTACCACTGGTCACATCCCGATGCACGCATGGATGAACTCCACAAAACCGTCAGTGCATTGGTGGAGAGGGATTCCCAAGCGGGTGTGGATCCGTGTGAAACATTCTATTCTGTTTGGGAACTCGCAGCATGTTTGCAAGGAGGCACTCCACCGGAGCGTCGTGTATTTCCCGACGACCGAGCGAGAGCGCCACGGCTTACGGAACCGTGGTTTTGCTGAGCAGAACCGACGGAGGGTCAGTTGGACCTTCTTCAAACGCAGGATCCGAGGGTGTAGTAAAGTCCTTCAGAGGATCCAGTTAATGGAGTTCGTCTGAAATTCATGGGGTTCTCCGTCGAAAAACCCTTAACTCAGTCCGCATTGGGCATGGAGAATATCTTTTTCTCAGCCCAATACGTAGGTGCGGTTTCCAACCGCACCCAGCGCCGCCCTACGGAATCGAGCGGAATCATTCTATCTATGACAAGCAGGGCAAATTAGCTTTCGAGATCAGTAGCTAATCGACCATTAACTAGAAACTTATAGTTTGACATGGCGCGCCGCTGAATATATAATTAAGGAAGCTTACTCGCTAAACCGACGAAAGCAAGGTAGATGTATAGTCCACAAGTTATCGACCACTACAAGAATCCGCGCAACGTCGGGATGATAAAGGACGCCGATGGTGTGGGAACGGTAGGAACACCCGCCAGCGGTGAGATGATAAGGTTCTGGATTAGGGTTCACGATGGCAGGATTGTCAGCGCAAGGTTTAAAGCTTTCGGGTGCCCATCCGTTATCGCAGCCGGTTCTGTCACAACGGAGCTCGCCATGGATTCCACAATTGAAGAAGCATTAAAAATCACGATTCGGCAAATCGACGATGTACTGGGTGGTTTGCCGCCAGATAAACAACGCTACGCAATTGATGCGCAAAAAGTTGTTCAATCCGCGATTAACGACTATATTTCAAAGGTAACAGATTGAACGGAGGGGAAGGATCATGATAACGGTCACTGAAAACGCCGCACAAAAGGCAATTGGCTTAATCGCAAGAGAGGGCCATTCCGCGGAGGACGGATTTGGTTTGCGGATGAAGGTTGTTGGCGGGGGTTGTTCAGGCTTCCAATACGACCTTGCTTTTGGCGAATCCAAAGGTAACGACAAGGTCTTTGAGTTCCACGGACTAAAGGTGTTCGTCGACCCACGAAGTACGCTTTACCTCGCTGGCTCAACCTTGGACTACCAGGACGGTCTGATGGATTCCGGCTTCAAGATTACCAATCCGAATGCCAAGTCGGAATGCGGTTGCGGGGAATCTTTCAGCGTATAATCGGGATTCAATGTGGACACGGGGTAGGATACGCAAAGGTCGTATTCTGCCCTTTTTTTGTGATCGCTTGGAGAAATCATCCCAACTAGAAGTCGAATATTACTCCATTATAAGGAGCGCTTTGGCGAAACTTACACATTCCGCTGCATTTGCTATTGCTTCGTCAAAGTCAAACTCCTCGTTAAGACCAATCTCGTCGTACCTCAAATCTCTCGCATAGCTGGTATAGCGATTCGAATCAAGAAACGCTGTCGGCAGATCGATGTTGTTATCGCTCACCAATTGTGTCAGTCCGGCTATCGAGTGTGTTCTCGGATAGTCAATAACATAAAAAACCAGAATGGCTTTAAGCGATTTTTCAACCGCCTGCTGCACATGAAAGCCTATCCCTTCAGGGTTTCCTTGGTTGCTATCACGGAGAATGGTGGCATTCAGCACGTCGGTTTCAGCTTTCTTCAATAGAGTTTGAACCAACTCCTTTTCCGCCGCGTTCATACAAGACAACACCATCTTCCCTCAACCTTTTCTGAAATCCGACTCGGATTTGTTGGAATTTTCTATCCTCTTCAGCGCTTCTAACAACAACGTCCGCGAAGATAGGGAGTGCCAAAAGTGCGACATTTATCTGATGAGCTTCTGCGGCCCGTGACTTAACCTCATCTTTCACGACGAGCAAATCATAGTCGGATTCCTCATTGCCATCCCCACGCGCCCGCGATCCGAAGAGCACAATTTTCCTCGGACTCGCCACCTCTCGAATGTGTCTTACAATCTCTTGACATATCTTGTCTTCTGAAGGATTAATCATGGCTGATACCTTGTGCGCCATACTCGGTTCGTCCGAAGGTTCTTGGCTGCACTCCCGCTTTTTCATATTACCACGACTACAACGCTTGAATCAAAGAAAACAGGAGGAGAATCATCCGACACCATCTCCTAGAAACTGCGCTTCCACCTCTTCACCCGTCTTCAGACTAACGCCCGCCGGAATAACGATAAACCCGTTTGCCAGAACAAGTGAATAGAGGATGCCTGAGCCCTGCGGCCCGGTTGTTTTTGCGTAATACTTCCCTTCACGCTGTGTAATAATCGATCGCATGTAGTTGGTGCGTTTATCTTTGTTTACCACCGCCTCCTCCAATACTGCTCTGAAAGTTGGGCGAAACGGGCTTGAGTGTCCCGCCATCTTGAGGAGCGCCGGACGAACAAAAAGTTCAAACACAACTAGAGAAGAAACGGGATTTCCCGGTAAGCCGAAGATTGGCTTGCCATCGGCAATACCGTACGCTTGCGGCTTCCCCGGTTTCATCGCCACCCGCCAGAAATTAATCTCGCCGAGCTTGGATAATACTGTCTTGACAACATCGTGCTCCCCTACGGACACACCCCCGCTAGTAATCAGGGCATCGGCGCGATTCAGCCCGTCGCGGAACATGCGCTCGGTTTCGGCCTCATCGTCGCGAGCAATTCCCATATCGATTGGAATACAGCCTGCCTCCCGGAGTTGTGCGCAGATGCCGTAACGGTTGCTGTCGCGAATCTTCCCCGGTTCCAATGCGTTGCCGAGCGGTGTCAGCTCATCGCCCGTAGATACCACTGCCACCCGCGGACGCCTGTGCACGAGCACTTCCGATCTGTTCAGCGAAGCCAGCATGGAGCATTCCTGCGGACGGAGAAGTTTCCCGCTGCCCATGACGAGATCGCCGCTTCTCACGCTCTCCCCTGTGAACCGGACGTTTTCCGCCTTTTCTACCGCTTCCGCAATCTGAACCTGTTCACCGTCGAACTGGGTCACCTCCTGCATGACGACCGCATCCGCTCCCGCCGGCATCATTGCGCCTGTCATGATTCGTGCGGCTTGGCCTCGTTCAATCGGTTGCGTGGGTGCGTATCCGGCGGCGATTGATTCCATAACCGCCAGGTTCACCGGCGTTTCTTCGGAAGCGCCTAGAACATCCTCCGCAATGACGGCGAAACCGTCCATTGCCGAGTTATCAAACGGCGGAATGTGTTCATCGGCATGAATATCCTCAGCAAGCACATGTCCCAGACAGTCCAAAATGCCCCGCTTTTCCGTCGCTGAAACGCTGATTGTGTCCAGCATCCGTTTACGCGCCTCTTCGACAGTTAACATCATCAATTTCCCCCATCATCTCGTATGCCATCATCTGTTTCACCCTTTCATAATCTTCGCGCGTGTTTACGTTTACGAAAGACAGCCCGTCGGGATCAATTGCTCGCCATTCGTCCGGAGGAACCCGGCGCACTTTGATACGATCACAAAGCGCATGCAGGCGCAACTCGCCTCCCTCAAGCATCTGGCGGATAACGCGGTTGCAGCGCCGTGTATACACGGCGCATAACGTTTGCAACTTCGGATTGGACTCCTCCAACTCTTGCGTATACGGCACTACGGCGTCATGTTCTCCCAAAACCGAGAGAAGATAGTTCATTAGTTTGGGCTGGAGGAGCGGCATATCACACGCGACGCACACAACGGTGTTATTGACCGCGTGAATAAGCCCCGTGTAGACACCTCCGAGCGCGCCTGACTTTGGAACAAGGTCCTCGTACACCCGCACATCCAACTCGCTATACAGATGCACCGAATTTGCAATAATGATGGTTCCATCGGTGACACTCTGCAACCGCTTCAAGGTACGTGAAATGAGAGATTCATCCCCCAAGCGCATCAACGCCTTGTTCCGCCCCATGCGCCGACTATCCCCGCCCGCAAGGATGACCCCGGTTGCCTTTTCAGCGTCCAATTTGTAAAACTCCTGTGTTTTGATTGGACAGCGTCCTCTCACACTGATGTGAATCATATCACTCGGATCAAGGTACGTCAACAGGAATGCTGCCAATCCTTGTAGGGTGCGCACTGCGCACCAGCATTTTTTCGCGACTACCCTATGGGCGAAATCCTGTAGGTTGGGTTGAACACAGTGAAACCCAACTCCAGGCCGAAACCAGGCCCTCTTCGGACTTGAACCCGCTGAGCAACACCTGCTTTGCGTTTGACGATGAACTGCCCGTATGTTAGAATGAGATAAGATTCCGAAGGGTTCCCAAGGTTGCGCGAACCGTATGCATACACAATCCCACGCGCTCATCAACATGGCGTTGCTGTCGCGCGCGAACAATCCGCATCGGCACAGATGCGCTCTGCTTGGCGCGGTTCTGCCCGATGTTCCGATCTTTGTCTTCTTTGGCGTTGAGTCCCTGTTATTGAGACACTCGCAATCGGAAATCTGGTCGGAACGCTATTTTCTACCCGAATGGCAGAACGTCATCGATCCGTTCAACTCCATTCCGCTCGTTCTTCTCGGCGTCGGCATCGGTTATCTCCTCCGATCCGACCGTGTCCGTGTGGTGTGTTGGAGCATGCTGCTCCACTGCCTAGCCGATTTCTTCCTTCATCGTGAGGATGCTCATCGACACTTTTTCCCGTTCTGGGACTACAAATTCAAAAGCCCTATTTCGTACTGGGAGACGGAGTATCATGCGGGAATCGTGTCGGCAGTGGAGATTGCGACGACGATTGGCGCATCCATTTACCTGTTTCCGCGCCTCCGGTCCTTTATTGCCAAAGCCGCACTGATTGCCGTCAATGCCATATCCGTGCTCCTTTATATCGCCTTCATCTTCGTTTTTGCATGATACCACGACAATTCAAATCACCGGCAGATAAACCAAAGAAACCGATTCCACTCTTTGTTTTGCTTCTTAAGCATTACGAATAACGTATTAGCTACTTTAACCATCTTTCTGACAGAAGCTATTCTTCGAGACCTCTGTTTAATCCCGTGACTCCATGAAATCCTATGAAACTATTAGTCACAGGCGGCGCCGGATTTATCGGATGCAATTTCATCCGTTACTGGCTCCAGCACTATCCCAACGATTCAATTATCAATATTGATTTGCTGACCTACGCCGGGAATCTGAACAACCTCGCCGATGTCGGCGAAACCTTTCCCGACCGGTACACCTTTGCGCACGGAGATATCGGGGATTACGACAGCGTAGATGCCCTGATGGAGGAGCACCGCCCGGATTTAGTCGTGAACTTCGCTGCCGAATCTCATAACAGCCGCGCCGTTCTCAATCCCCGCCTTTTTTTCGAGACGAACGTCATGGGGACGCAGATGCTGCTTGAGCTTTCGCGCAAGCACAAAGTACCGCGATTTCACCACATCTCCACCTGCGAAGTGTACGGCGATCTCGCGCTGGATTCACCCGTAAAGTTCACGGAAAACTACCCATATTCTCCGCGCACACCGTACAACGCTTCCAAAGCGGCGGCAGACCACGCTGTTCGCGCCTACTTTGAAACCTATGGACTTCCCGTCACCATCTCCAATTGCTCGAACAACTACGGTGCCTATCAACACCCCGAGAAGGTGATACCCCTATTCACCACCCGCGCGCTCGACGACAAACCGCTTCCGCTCTATCGGAACAGCCTGAATCGCCGGGAATGGCTCGCGGTCTCCGACCACTGCCGGGCTATAGATTTGATTATCCGGGAGGGGAAGATTGGCGAGACCTACAATATCGGAAGCGGGATAGAGCAGAGCGTCGAAGAGATTGCCGATGGCGTCTTGGCGGCGTTGGGCAAGCCGCAGTCCCTGAAGACCTATGTCCCGGACCGACCGGGTCATGATCGTCGCTATCTCTTGGATTCGTCAAAGATCCGGCACGAACTCGGTTGGGAACCGCAGACCGACTTTCAATCCGGACTCCGAGAGACCACGCGGTGGTATGCCGAAAACCGCGAGTGGTGGACGGAGATTCTTGAACAGGATGACTCGGAGGCGGTGCAGGAAGATAAGTGGGAAAAGAAATAATGCGTAATTCGTAAAGCGGGATTGAGTCGCTTTCTGGCAAGTCCTGCAGTGACTGCCTGCAAGTCGCGCTCTTTTCGCCCCGATTTTTTTAGATTGAATTGTGATTGCCGGTTCTTGACCAAGCCTACCGTCAATCCCCCGTCATAATAGTCCCGCCGTTTGTTATCGTGACCGTTTTTCCTATTGTTGACTCCACGGAAAAAATATTTGATATTTATGTTGCTTTAAGCTACAATATTGGGGTATAATGTATAAGGTTCGATACCGAGCAAGTGCAACGAAGATGCTCCGGCGAATGCCGCGCAACCTCGCCAAGACCGTGGTACGAAAGATTGACCAACTCGCCGCGGCTCCCTATGCACCGAACAACAATGTTACACGTTTGAAGGGAGAACGAGGATACCGGCTCAGAGTGGGGGATTGGCGCGTGTTGTACGAAATCCATGACGATGTGCTTGTCATTGAAATCATAAAAATCGGACCTAGAGGAGGTGTGTACCGATGAAGGTTGAAACCGTCAAAGAACACGGACATGAATATGTGCTTGTCCCGAAAGAACAATATAATCAACTCCTGGAAGATGCGGAGATGCTAAGAGACATCCGCGAGTTCCGCGAAGCCAAAGCCGTTGATGAGGAAACCTACCCCAGCGAGGTCGTTAATCGCCTGATTCTTAACGAGGAAAGTCCGATTCGCGTGTATCGCGACCATCGAGGTCTCACCCAGCAGCAACTGGCGGACAAGTGCGGCATTCAACGCGCCTATTTGGCGGAGATTGAGACTGGACGCAAGTCCGGCTCCGTCAAAACACTGAAAGCAATCGCCGAGGCGCTTGATGTTGATTTAACCTCGATTTCGTGAAGCGTAAAGGGAGAAACGCGGACAGAATTTGCTTGGAATTCGGAATGGATTTGTTGGATTTTAATGCGTAATACGTAATGCGTAAAGAAAAAGATTTGGGTATTACCGCAGATGGCTCCCGGATTCCCTTCAATTTCGCATGGGGGTGTAGGGAACGAAGATTTGCGTTCCCTATCCACCTTTTAATCTCATAATGCGAGCTGCGTTCCACTCGCGTACAACTTTTAGGATTTCTTGGAATCTGCGACAACCAACTCAAACTCTGCATTATCTTGCTGGGCAACACTACGTCTAAACGTTGAATGCTGTTCTTTATGAGAATGAACTGTACTTTGGGTTTCAACTTCGATGATTCTAGTAGCATCGTCTTGAGTTGCGAGAATGTCAGGGATTCTCTCGTCTTGACCAATTGGATCGGGCTGGTCGAAATTTGGTAAGTCAGCCTGAACTTCCCAACCATCAGCTTCAAGCTTATTTGCAAGATCGAGAACGAGATTATCGTGCGCGGATTGGTTTTTGGGGTTTCTGCTCATAATTACATCCTCCTTTGGGAAAAAACAAATTCAATCTGTAAGAAATTCGGATTTAAGCCCAGAAATTGAGAACTGCATTAGCCAACAGGATGGGTGACGCACGCGGTTTTCAGAGCCAGGCAGAAAACTTTATCTTCGTCAATATTATCAAGCAAGTACTTTGGAAACTCTAATTAATATAATCAGGCAATGAAGTGTTGAATGGATCATTGAGGACAGCAGACAAAGCCATGCTGTCCTCAATGATGTTTCGCAGCATTGCTTACCACGGCAAATTAACCGTTATGGTAGGAGCGTTGGGAAACCGATCACCTATCAGCGGATTGAGTTGTTGGGCGAGGTAAGCTTCTACTCCGTCAAGCAAGTGCTCTGGTATTTTAGCCCACGTTACAAACAAGCCATGTTGCGCGTAAGCTTGAATTTCAGGATCTAGGCGATGTGCGGCGATCCTATCTTTGATGAATCCTTGACCGACTCTAACCGTCATCGGATTATTGCCGCCATGCCAAATGACATAGACCCCGGTCATGCCATCAAAGTGGTTATCGGTTAAGTCTACCGTGTTGAGTTTACACCAGATGTGACCGTCACATCTGTTCCAAGTGACCTGCATTTTGGTATTCCTCCTACGAATAGTTTTCTATAACAGACATATTTTACACTATTGCGAACAGTCGTGTCAAGGAATATTTGAAATAACTAACGATTTAGTATATAATTCTTAACACGCTTACTATAAATAGAGAGGGATTTGTATGGACTTGAATCAGAAGATTAAACAACTGAGAGAGGAAAAAGCCTTATCACTGAGCAAGTTAGCTGAAATGGCAGGGGTATCAAAAGCCTATCTGTCACAACTCGAAAACAGTGTAAGTACGCAGCCCTCGGCGCAAGTCCTATATAATATTGCTTCTGCACTTGGCACAACAATTGCCGATCTCCTTGATAAGCCGGTGCGTGTTCGCTCGCGAGACTTTTCTGAACTTCAAGAAAACGCAATTCCAGACGGATTGCGCAAACTGATTGATGAGCGCGGAAAAGCACTTGATATACGTGAAGAAGATGTAAAGATGCTGATGAATATTCAATATCGTGGTAAACACCCCAAGAGTGTAGACGATTGGGAATACGTGTTGCGAACAATTAGATTGGTGGTAAATGAAAAATGAAACGTAAATACGTAAAAGTTGGACGACACATTTATTCCCATTCCTCAGTCGTAGGCCTTATTGAACGTCATCATGGAATTTCTCAAGACCCCAGAGAAATTATGCAACACTTGATTCGTATTCGAATTGATGCAGCTAGGAATCTCGGATGGGACGGCCCACCTTATGATCCACGATTTCTTGCTTCTACAATGGGAATCAATTCCGAGAAATCCAAAAAACTGATTCTTAGTGAAGATGCAGAACTGCATCCGAACTCTGATGGAAAGTTAGTAATTAGATATAATCCTGACAAACCAAGAACCCGGCAAAATTTCTCAATTGCCCATGAGATTTGTCACACTTTTTTCCCAGAATACGAATCTCAGTTTCATGCTCGGCATAAAATTGGTGAATATGATTCCCATAATGAGCTAGAGTTTTTGTGCGATTTTGGAGCGAGCGAAATCATCTTGCCGGCACCTGAATTCGATTCGGATGTTTACAAATGGGGTGTGTCGATAACATCACTTGAAAGACTTTCTAAGCGCTATGAAGCATCAATGGTTGCTACTGCTATTCGTGCGATTGGAATTGCCCGAAGTCCTTGTGCACTCGTAGTGTTGGATTACACGCATAAGCCAGTTGAGTTAAGTCAGATTGAAGTTGCCAAATATCAACTTGACTTGTTCAATGATGGTCCTCCAGGCGTGCCTCCGGCAAAATTACGTGTGCAGTTTTGCGTTCCCTCAAGCCGCTTCTCGGCTTTTATTCCAAAGCATAAATCCATTGATGAGCTTTCTCCTCTCTATGAGGTATCAATAATCCAAGAAGAATTTCAAGGTGACATCTGTCTGGATTTGAAGCATCAAAACTGGGAATTTTACGTTGAGGCAGTGCCAGTCCCTGGCACACATAATCCTGATCTTGGTTCTCGTGTCTTGGCAATCCTATTTCAGCGTTGATATAATCGTCAAAATTTAGAAAAACGAACTTTCCGACGCGGAACAACATCAATTCCTATCATGTATTACGACGGCTATTAGCTCAGGATAACTTCTCACGCAATCTCTTGAAGGAAAATAGACTTTGTTCAAAAACCAAACCGCCCCCGACCCGCCCCAAACAAACATCGAATTCCCCACCCCGGAACAGGAAGAATTGGACATCTCCACGCTGGAGACCTGGCTATGGGATGCCGCCTGCGTGATTCGTGGGGCAACCGACGCGTCGAAATTCAAGGATTTTATCCTGCCGCTCATCTTCTACAAGCGCCTCTCCGATGTGTTCGATAATGAATTTTCCGAACGCGTTGCCGAATTTGGCGATGAGGAATCGGCAAGAGACATCATCGAAGCCGACCACGAAGACGCGCTCAAAAACGAACGTCCTCCGATTGTGCGTTTCTATATCCCGGAAAAGTACAGTTGGAAGCAACTTCGCAACCATCCGGCAGACGGCAGCTTGGGCGAGTTCGTCACCGAAGCCATGCGCGAGGTTGCCCGCATGAACCCGCTGCTGCGCGGCGTCCTTGATGTGCGCGACTTCAACGAACAACAGAGCGGGCAACGTATCCTAGACGACGACCGGCTGGAAGCCCTGATTGAGATTCTTAGCCGGTATCGCCTCGGGCTGAAGGACACGGAACCCGACATTCTGGGACGCACTTATGAATACTTGCTGCGCAAATTTGCCGAGGACCAGGGACAGAGCGCCGGTGAGTTCTACACGCCGAAGGCGGTCGGCTGGTTAATGGCGCGAATCATCAACCCCGAGCCGTACACCACCATCTACGATCCGGCGTGCGGATCGGGCGGTCTGTTGATTAAACCCCGCCTGCTATTTGAGAGTGTCCATCCCGATAAAGAGAGCCAAGCCCCCAAAATCTACGGTCAGGAGTTGACCGCCACCACATACGCCATGGCGAAGATGAACGCCTTTCTGCACGATTTCATCGGCGCCGAATTGCATATCGGCGACACCTTCCGCAATCCGCGGCTTGTTGCCGATGACTCAACACTCCAACGTTTTGATTATGTCCTCGCCAATCCGATGTGGAACCAAGACAGCTATGACGATGCCTTTTACGCCAATGACCGATGGGGGCGGTTTGGCTTTGGCGTGCCGCCGAGTTCATCGGCAGATTGGGCGTGGGTTCAGCACATGCTGGCGTCCCTGAACGCCAACGGACGCGCCGCCATTGTGTTGGATACCGGCGCCGTGTCCCGCGGCTCCGGCAACAGAAACGCCAACCGAGAGCGTGACATTCGGAAAGCGTTTGCGGAGAACGACCTGATTGAAGGCGTGATACTGTTGCCTGAAAACTTGTTTTATAACACCACCGCGCCGGGCATCATTCTGCTGCTGAATCGGAAAAAGCCGAGCGAACGCAAACAACAGATTTTGCTTATCAACCTTTCCAAGTATTTCGAGAAACAGACACCCAAAAATGCCTTGACCGATGAAGGGATTGACGCGGCGTCAAAGGTCTATCAGATGTGGGAATCTCGTGAGAAGTTGAGTCACGTTATCACTTTGGATGAAGCCCGAAAAACCGATTATAACCTGAGTCCTGCTCAGTTTGTGGATGTGGGAGACAAGGTCCAACACCGCTCAATGGAAGAAATTCTCGCAGATTTAACAGAAGTACGTATCGCGCGTGAGAAGGCGGATAGAAACTTGGAATATCAGCTGACGCAACTCGGACTAAATGGGAGAGGGACGCAATAAGCGAAATGGGTTTGCCAGAACATTGGAAAATCGAGACACTAGGCAAATTCTGTCGAGTGTTTAGTGGATTTGCTTTCAAGAGGTCAGATTATACTAAAGGAGGAATTCCACTTATAAAGATAGGAAATTTACAAGATGGGATAGTCATTGTCAGTCCAGACAATGACTACGTTCTGGAATCATGGCGCCAGAAGGAGGAGTTGCGGAGATTTACACTGAAATCAGGGGATATACTTATTGCTCTAACTGGAAAAACTGGAAAAACCGCTGTGGTGTCACCAAGTCTTGAGGGCGCATTATTAAATCAAAGGGTTGGAAAGATTGAATTGACTTCGCCCGAAATCGAGCAAGGCTTTATTTTAGCAATTACTAAAACCGGTTTCTTTCAAGAAGCCATTCGACAAAACACTTTTAGAAGTGTACAAGGAAACATAAGTCCCTCATCAATCGCACAGATTACTATCCCTGTACCCCCACTCGCCGAACAACGCGCTATCGCTTCGGTTCTGGATGCCATCCAAGAAACCAAGTTTGCCCGCCAAAAAGAGATTGCCTTAGAACGCGAGCGCAAAGCCGCGTTGATGGAATCCGTCTTCTCTCACGGCACGAAGGGTGAATCCCGCAAGCAGACCGAGATTGGGGAGATTCCTGAGAGTTGGAAAGTGGTGAGATTAGAAGAAGTCGTTCGGAAATCTATAAAGGACGGTGTACACCAAACTCCGACGTATGTTGAGGATGGTGTACCGTTTATTACCGCGAAAGATATTGTAGGTAACAAAATCTGTTTTGCTAGTTGTGCTTACATCTCAGTAGAAGAACATACTATTCTATCCAAACGAGTAAAGCCAGAAGTCGGTGACGTATTGTTGACCAAAGTGGGCACGGTCGGGAATGTCGCTCTAGTTGACACGATTCGACAATTCAGCATATTTGTTCAATTAGCGCTGATAAAACCGAAGTCGGATAAGATTGACTCTGGATTTTTGTTTTATGCGCTCGAATCTGACATGGGACAGAAGGAAATTAACCGAAACTGCGCTCAATCAACGATGCGCTTTATCGGAGTTCAAAAAATCGCCAATGTGCGTGTGCCGCTACCTTCCCTATTTGAACAAGTCGAAATTGCTACAACTCTACAAGCGTGTGATACAAAAATCGCCGCTCTTGAGCAGGAATCCACTCATTTGGAAGAACTGTTCCACGCTATGCTTGAGGAACTGATGACCGGGCAAAGATCTGCTGTCCCGCTGATTGATGCGGAATTGTCAAACTAACGAAGGAGACACCAGAATGGCTGCACCAACCCTCCAATATCCGCCTGAAATTCTAGGCGCACTAGGAAAAAAGCCCGACGAACTTGAGGCGGAAGGACGTTTGCTGCTGGCATTGAAATATTACGAAAACGGAGAACTCAGCAGCGGACTCGCCGCCCAACTCGCGGGGATATCGCGTACCGAGTTTGCATACGTTCTTGGGAAGCACGGTCTCTCACCCTTCGGAGAAACGCCTGAAGCCCTTGAAGAATCCTTGGCAAATGCAAGAAATGCCAGAGATTGACTGACATCGACCGTCCACACTTCGGAGACAAGCATGTCCGAACGTGACGCAGTACAAAACCCCATGCTCAGGTACGCCGATGAAATCGGCTGGGCGCCCATTTCCGCGTTGCAGGCGCTGCGGATGCGCGGCGGCGACATCACCAAGCTCTACTTCCCCGAACTGCTGGAATCGCAACTCCTGAAACTCAATCGGGATATACTGGATGCGGTTCTCTGCCAAGAAATTTTGCGTCAGTTAGACCTGCTCAATCCGAAGCCTGATGGAAACCGGGAGGTGCTTTCATGGCTGCGCGGCGAGCGGTCAATTTTTGTCCCAAACCAAAACCGTGAGCGAAATGTGACGCTGATCGATTTCGATACCCCTGAGGACAACTTGTTCCACGTTACCAATGAGTGGCAGCATAGAAACGCGGCATACCGAAACCGCGCTGATGTGGTGTTTCTGATTAACGGGATTCCGTTGGCGGTGGTGGAGACCAAATCCGCACACAAACGCGACGGATTGGCGGAAGGCGTCGATCAGATTCGCCGCTACCACCGTGAAACGCCCGAGATGTTTACCACGGCGCAACTGTTCGGCGTCACCCAATTGTTGGATTTCTTCTACGGTGTCACCTGGAACACCAGCCGCAAGAATCTGTTTAACTGGAAAGCCGACGACCCCGCCAGTTATGAGGATAAGGTCAAGACCTTCTTCGATCCCGCCCGCTTCCTGAAAACCCTCCGTGAGTCGATTATCTTCTTGAGTCGAGACGACGAACTGACCAAAGTGGTGCTGCGCCAGCACCAGACCCGCGCCATTGAGGATGTGGTTGAACGGGTTTACGATCCGCTCAAGCGGCGCGGTCTTATCTGGCACACGCAGGGCAGCGGCAAGACGTTGACCATGATAACCATCGCTTCCCGATTGTTGCGTCGCGGCGGCGAAACCGAAAAGCCCACCGTGTTGATGCTGGTTGACCGAAATGAGTTGGAAAGCCAGTTGTTCAAGAATATCACCGCTTACGGCATCACAACCCCCACGGTTGCAGACAGTAAGAAGGACTTACGGAGGATTCTGTCGTCCGATTATCGCGGCTTGGTGGTTTCAACCATTCACAAGTTTGACGACATACCGCCAAACATCAACCCCCGCGAGAGCGTGACGGTACTAGTTGACGAAGCCCACCGCACCACCGGCGGCGATCTGGGCAACTACCTCATGGGCGCGCTTCCCAACGCGACCTATATCGGCTTTACCGGCACGCCCATTGACGCTCTCGCTCACGGCAAAGGGACGTTCAAAGTCTTCGGCGCGGACGATGAGCAGGGATACCTTGACAAATACTCCATAGCCGAGTCCATCGAGGACCGTACCACTGTGCCGTTAAATTATGCGCTCGCTCCGTCCGGGTTGCAGGTAGACAGCGAGACACTGGAGCAGGAGTTCCTGGGGCTTGCGGCGGCGGAAGGCGTGAGCGACGTGGAGGAACTGAACGCCATCCTTGACCGCGCAGTCGGGTTGAAGCAGATGATGAAGGCGCTCGATCGGGTTGATGAGGTTGCCCGGCATGTCGCCGATCACTTCCGCGGCAATGTTGGTCCGATGGGATTCAAGGCGTTTCTGGTTGGCGTAGACCGCGAGGCGTGCGCCTTGTACAAAGAGGCGCTTGACAACTATCTCCCGCCGGAGTATTCGGCGGTGATTTACTCTACGAAAAACCAAGACCCCGAATTCATGAAAGCGCATCATCGCAACGAGGACGAGGAAAGAGAGATTCGCAAGCGGTTCGCCGACAAGAACGATTCACTCAAGATACTGATAGTAACCGAAAAGTTGCTCACCGGTTTTGACGCGCCAATCCTCTACTGCATGTACCTTGACAAACCCATGCGCGACCACGTGCTTCTGCAGGCAATCGCGCGCGTTAACCGACCCTATGAGGACGACGACGGGCTGGTGAAACCGTACGGGTTTGTTTTGGATTTCGTCGGCATCTTCGAGAATCTCGAAAAAGCGCTTGCCTTTGATTCCGATGTCGTCGAAAGCGTGATTGAGAACCTTGACGTACTCAAAACCCTTTTCGCGGCACGATTCGAGGAAACTGCACCGAGCTATCTCACCTATGCCCATAGTTGGGACGATAGGGGAAAGGAGCGGGCAATCGCCCACTTTGCGCACAAAGAGACGCGAGAATCCTTCTTCAAGTTTTTCAGACAAATACAAGACCTTTACAATATCATCTCCCCTGACGCATACTTAAGTCCATTTTTGCGGGACTATCGAGCGCTCGCGTCGCTCTATGCCCTAATCCGTAATGCCTACGCAAACAACCCCTACGTTGACAAAGAGCTGGTCGAGAAAACCCGCAATCTACTGCGCGAACACACCGAGAGCGATGACTTTGAGTTGCCCGGCGCCATCCATGAACTGAATGCGGACACATTGCGGGAGGTTGCCGATAGCGAGTTATCAGACACCGTGAAGGTATTGAACTTGCGAAAGGTTCTGAGTAAGACCGTTTCGGAGGAAAGCCGTTCCAAGCCGTTTCTGATTTCAATTGGAGAGCGTGCGGAGGAAATCGCAGAGAGGTATGAGAATGGTCAATTGGCGACACAAGAGGCGCTGGCGGCGTATTGGCAATTGATCGAGAAATACGAACAGGAGACGATAGAGCGCGCTCAACTGAACCTGGACGAAAACGCCTATGCGATTTACAAAGAGGTTGAACGCTATGCGAACGACATCTCACCAGCGCAAGCGCGGGATCTCGATAGCATATTTGACCAATATCCTGATTATCAGTGGAATGAACAACAAGCAAGCCAGTTGCGGCGAAGGTTCTACGTCGCATTAAAACCTATCGTCGGAGCAAGCAACTTAGTGGACACAACAAACGCATTATTGGATTTGCAACGCCTATGAAAACCGAAAGCGTATGGAACGATTCGGGAGATTTGAAGGGTGCTGTGCGAGGTTGGGCGGAGCGCATGGACGTAACGGTGCGCGAGGTTCACCTGCGGGACATGCGGAAAAAGTGGGCGTCCATATCCACAACCGGGCGATTGACCTTGAGCACCGAACTGCTTGACCTGCCGGTGGCGTTGGGAGAGTTTGTGATTGTTCATGAGTTGGTGCATCTCCTCGCCCCGAATCACGGTAGGCTGTTTCGGAGTTTCATGCACGCCTATCTTCCGGATTGGGAGGAGCGGCAACGGGATTTGGAAGGGCAAGGTAATGTTTCGTAGATAGCAAAGACTTGGAATTGCGCGGATTTTGCAAGATTCCACTAGCAGTTCACAAATCTCATGACCGGGATAAATGTTTAGGCAGAGAATTACCAAAATAATGAACAAGAAAAAGGTTGTACAGAAAAGGAACTTCAAGGAAAATGACACATCCCAATTTGGTCATTTTTTGGAATACCGTCATTGGCTCCAAGCTTTGGAATTGTTGGAGTATCAACTAGATAGAAAAAAGACCAATAGACATTTCTGGACGCTTGAGATGTCTTATTACGAAAGACTGAGGGGGGCGTTCGATAGATTAAGGACGAAAAGATATTTCAATAGTATGGTCGCGAATAATCTTTTTTATGGGTTGAGTAAAGAGTTTGCGGTTATTCCCTATACTATTCCAAAGTCTAATCTTGGTTTACGACGCTACAAATTCATGACGTGTCCCATTCGAGTCCTTTACTACGCGGTCGGGATTTACTTGCTAGAACTTTCTAAAGACTATCTAAAGGAAAATCATACCACACAGGATCGCATCCGCGCTTGCTACGGAGGCAATGTGCAATTCAACGAACAGGGCAATCTCATCAAGAAGTCGAAATGTATTCCCGATCCTATATATTACAGACCATACTATGACAACTTTTGCGAAGAAGTGACAAAAGAAACTGAAAAAGACACGGAGCGCAAGGTAGTCATTCGTCTGGACATACAAAACTTTTTCGACGAACTCAGCATCCCGAAACTCTTAGACTTACTTGAAATAAGTGTTGACGATAGTGTAAAGACAAGACTTCATTATGACGAGACAACTTATGGGCAAATCGTTTCATTTTTCGATTTTGTTGCGTGTGGAACTTCGGGCATACCTCAATCAGACAATAACATCGTTTCTGATTTCATCGGCTATTTGTATCTAGCTTTTGGCGATTTGTTTCTTGACGACGAACTTCGTGACAACATAGATTCAATAGAAAACCATGCTATTGTGCGCTATGTAGACGATATATATGTTTCAATCACTATCAAGGGGAAGGACCGTGATTTGAGAGCAAAGTTCAATCCGTTAGCAGCTCGTATTGCTGATTGCCTTCACCAAAAATTGGGACTTCGACTTAATCCCAAAACAAAGATTTTCCGGCTAAAAGAAAAAAGTGACATAGATGCACTCAAGGATAACTTGAAGGCAGTATCACGAGATGACGATGCATACGATCAATCTAACGCGCCTCCCGCCGAAAAAATCAAGAACATCTTCAAACAGCTTGAAAAACTGAAGCGTTTTCCGATAGCGCCTTACTTTCAGGAACATTTTGTACCGAGGCGAGTTCACGAACAATTCGATGAGAAAAAATTTCAGGAGGCATTAAAGGGTGTATACGACAAGAAGGTTGAAAACAGGTTAGCCAATGCCAAGTACAGGGGCCGGTTAAAGGAGATTTTTCTGGGTTCTGGTGGCTTTGATTTTGAGTTAGTAAACGCCTACTCAATGCCAATAATTGTATTAATTTCCAAATCCAGTGACGTGGACGAACAGTTCCGGCGTTTCCTTCGTCGGAAGAAACGGTTAACGTCGAGGGATATAAGTCTCACGCTAAGGTATCTCTGTCAGACCGGCTTCACGACGAACAAATTACTGAACCTTCTCAAGCAAGATCCGGCGATGAAACGAATTATGGAGATTTTCAAACGAAAAGGATTGTCACCAAAACCAATTGGCTATTATGAATTGACGAAAGCACAGACTTTAAGAATCGCAAAGCCACACATCATTGAGCAAATTCAATTGAGAGTCCTGTGTGAGCAAAAAGAAGAATATTCGGTTGCGCTTAGTCATTTACATAACGAATTTCACGCAATCTGCCATTTCTTAGACGTTAATTCCCCTGCATTAAAATCCTATAAACGTCCTAAGGTTGAAGAATTCCTTAGGACGCAGAATGTTCCCATCGAAACGAAGACGCAAGTCTTAAAGTTATTTGACCGGCGTAACAAAAGCCTTGTTCCACATGCTGATCCAATTGCTTCACTAGTTAACAAAGATGATTATGAAAGTTATCGTCGTCATGTCGGTAAATGCCTCAAATACCTTCTTTCATAATATCATGATGCACCGCCACTACTCGCTGATGGTGACTGTGCGCAATGCGCACTCTATAGGATTTGCAAGAATACAAAGAACTTTAGAGCCTGTTTGAATATTCGGTAGCAAAGCTATTTTTCGTCACTTGTAGGCTGTTTCTTCATGTCGTTATTGTTGTTTGCTAGATATCTGTCGCCCCGCTGGGGCTTGGTGCACGGGGTATTGACGTTTCTACACACCTTCCGCCCCGCTGGGGCTTTTAGAGGCTGTTGCGCAGTGCGCAACCTACAAATGTACTTTTCAAACAGGCTCTTAATCTTATGGGCCAATATTGGTTTCAATCGTAGGTAATCTCGGGGTAAACCAATGCTAGACTTTAAACCGCCAAAAGATAACAGCTTCGTCATCGGAAGCGTCAAGCTCCTGCTCCCGATCCTCATGCGCCTCACGACCAAGGTCTCACATGTCGATATCGACTCCGAATCCCTCGACAGACTGAAATCGACCGATGGCTACCCGACCATCATGGTGCCGAACCACCCCTCCCGCGCCGACCCCCATGTGTTGTTCGCACTCTCAACTCGCTGCGGTGAACGATTCCGGTACATGTGCGCACGCGAGACCTTCGACCGCAAGATAGCCGGGCTGAAATTGAGAGGATTCTTCATGACGCGGCTCGGCGTCTACTCCGTGGTGCGCGGCGCGGTGGACCGCGACTCGTTTCGGCTAACGCGCGAAACCCTCGCCAAACAGGCGCGCAAGCTGGTCATCTTCGGCGAAGGCGAAATCTCCCACCAGAACGAGACTATCATGCCGTTTGAGAGCGGTATCGTGCAGTTCGGCATGTGGGCGCTCAACGACATGGAGAAGGCGGGCGACCTGAAACCACTCTACCTTGTGCCCGTCGGGATAAAGTACGTCTACAGGAACAGCATGTGGGATCAAATCGAGGAGGCGCTGGCAAATCTGGAACGCAGCGTGCTGCCCGACCCTGCCGATCGACCTACAGACCTTTACGACCGCGTGAAGAACGTGGGAGGCAGCCTGCTGTCGATACTGGCGAGAGAGTATCACCTGCGCTTCGATGAAGGGGCGACACTGAATGATCGCATCCTACAGATGCGCGAACACATTTTGTCGCAGATGGAGAGTTTCCTGGAGCTCTCGCCGCACTCCGACCGGAACCCGCTCAGGCGAGTTCGGGCACTCCAGAATCGAATCGACGAGGAGATTTACCGGGATGTGGATGAGATGACGGAATACGAGAGGGGGGTTCACGCCCAGCGCGTCGACAAGTTTCGACAGTTTTACACCGACGTGCGCCGCATCGTGAACTCGATCGCCATCTACGAAGGCTACATCGGCGAAGACCCGTCTCAGGAACGCTTCCTGGAGGTCATTACACGCCTTGAGGTCGAAGTCTACGGTCGATCAAACGTAAAAGGTCCCTTGGATGCCTTCCTGCGTGTCGGAACGCCCAAGAACCTCTTGGATTCCTACGAGACCTACAAAAAACAGAAAAGACAGACGACTCAGCAGATCACCCTAGAATTGGAAACCGACGTTCAGAACATCATTGCGCGCATGCCACAGGTTTGTCCCGAGTCCATTTAGATTGAGGAGGCTACAGTGAAAAATCTCGTCATAACGGAAGAAATATGGAAAGAGGGCAACATGTACGTTGCCTATTGCCCGGAGTTAGACGTGGTGAGTTGCGGACGCGAAATTGAAGAGGCGCGAAAAAACCTCTTAGAGGTCATTGAAATTCATTTGGAAGAATCCGCGAAAATCGGAACGATCAATTGAGTGTACAGCGAACGCGATAGTAAGTCCCCGCCCACCGTCTCCACACGTTTCACACATCTCGTTTTCGCCCTCCTGCAACATCGGTCCAATGCGGGTTAACGCCATACCGTGGATCCAACCTCCGAAAGGCTTCCTACTCCTCCCTTGCCGCCGCCGCTTGTCGTTCCAACTCGCCGCGCCAACCCAATACTTGCCCAGCCTTGATGTTGTTGATATCATATCCGGTGTAGCGGTCCTCTAGTGTATCCCCAAGTTTCACCGTCTCCGCCCAGCGATCCCACGTCGTCTTCATCCACTCGTGCGGCAGCGCTTCCCGCACGGCAGGATCCAGTTGCCACGCATTACGCACGTCCGACACGGCCGGCTCCTCCGTGAAAGGTCCCGACCACTTACTCCAACCGATCGCCAACGTGTTGCGCTCGCGGTCGGGAACGGTGTGCCCCGTGTGGATGGTGGCGCCGTTCCGAATGAGCGCTTCGCCGGGCTTCAACCGAATTGCCACCTGATCCGGCAACGGATCGACACCGTTCCAACTCGGCGTGTACGGGACGCCTTGATCCTTCATGGCTTTCGGCAGCAGCACATCGTGTTCAAACGGCGTCCGCCACCGGTGGTGACTACCGGGAATCAATTCATGGCACTCATCGTCGGTAAGCGCCAGAAACATACTGACGCCCTTTCTTTCGGCGATCGATTTCAAGTTTTCCTCTTGGATCTCCTTCCAACGCCGCCTCTCAACCTCCTCCGAAAAGGCTTCCGGACCTTCCTGTACCGGCCGCTGTGCGAAATAGCCCTGTCCGGAGCCCCACCACGTCGTATCTCGATGCCAACTGGGACCACTCTCGTTCATCCTGGGATTACACCAGAGAAGCATCGGACTCATGACGAGATCTTCCGGTTCCAATCCGTGGCACCAATCGCGAACAAAGCGGAGAAACTCTTCCGAACCGTAGAATTCGGCAAAACTCGACTCGCCGAAAGCCGGATGGATTATTCCTCGAATTGCCCACGGCTCATCCTCTGCCGCCCGATGCACATAGCCTTTGGAGCAGTCAATCTTGCTGTAGCCGTTCTCGGGAGCGCACGCTTCGGTGACACGCCTGCCGGCTTCACGCAGAATCGGAATCCACGGGCTGCCGACGAAGTCGGTGACAATCACGAAACCGTGCTCTTTGAAGTGTTCCAAACGCTCCGAAGTCGCACCTGGCGCGGCTAGTTCCGGTTTCGCGTCGGCGAATGCCGTAGCACGGTAGTATTTGGCTGCCCCTTCAGAATCCGCCGCCGATGGCGATCTATAGATATCCATTTTCGTTCCTCCCAACCGATTCCGGTTCTATAGCGTTGGCATGGGAATAGGGGTGATCGCTGACAAGGTGCGGCAATCACCCACAGGTTTTGAATATGAAAAATCCTGGTTTGATTATAACAGAAAAAAATCCTCGGCGTATACGAAATAATCGTACCTCCTTGTAGGGAACGGCCCCTGTGCCGTCCCAAATTCCAGCCTTCCAATCCCCTTCCCGATTTTTCCTCCACACCCTAGCTATTGCACTCTCGACCTAAATCGAGGTAGAGGACGCTTTCATTCCGCTTGACGAAATAACGCTAATAAGGTATTATTTGGGGTTACATTCTGACCCATGTTCGAATTTCCCAACGCAATTGGGTGAAACCAATGAGCCAGCAGAAAACCGTCCTCGTCGTCAATCCGGATCAGAGAGAGCGCGAAACTGTATGCCGTGCACTTGAGGGTGAGGGGCTCCACCTCGTCATCACCCGGAACATGTATGAGGCGCTTGATCGAGTAGATCGGCTTGGGATTGACATTCTGGTTGCGCCGTTAAAGGCAGACCGACTTGACGGACTGCAACTGATGGAAGCCGCTCGACAAAAGTATCCCGACGTCGGCGTGGTATTCATGACCACTCACGATGTCCTGCAAACAGATGTAGGCATAAAGGCGATGCTTCATCATGAAGCAAGCTACTTCTTGCCGAAGCCCCCGAATCCCATCCATTTGAAAGCGCTTCTGCACAAGATACTTGAAAACCAGCGCCTCACCGCAGAAAACCGTCAATTACAGTCCCAGATCGATGAACGAGAGGGCTTGCTCCGACTGACCGGCCACTCCCAGCACATCCAGGAGGTTCGGGAGATCATTGCCCAGGTCGCTCCGACGAAATCGACGGTAATGATTCGCGGTGAACGCGGCAGCGGAAAGGAACTGGTCGCGCGTGCCATCCATTACCGAAGTTTGCGGAGAGGCCCGCTTGTCGTCTTCAATTGTGCCGCGCTGAGCGAGAGTCTTGCAGAATCGGAACTCTTTGGATATGAACGGGGTGCATTCACCGGCGCCGATCAGCAACGAAAAGGAAAATTTGAATCGGCTAACGGCGGCACACTGCTGCTTGATGAAATCGGCGAGTTGAGTTTGCCGAACCAGGCTAGACTGCTGAGGGTGTTGGCGGAAAGGGAATTTCACCGCGTCGGCGGTAATGAGGTTGTAAAGGTGGATGTCCGGGTCGTCTGCGCAACAAATCGAGATCTGGAGAAAGCGGTCGAAGAGGGCAAATTTATGGCGGATCTATACGATCGCCTTGATGTGATTTCGATATATTTGCCGCCTCTTCGCGAGCGAAAAGGAGATATACCGCTTCTGGTCAAGACCTTCATTGAGGAATTCTGCCAAGAGAACCGCAAAGCGTCCAAATTTATCTCCCCGGATGCGTTAAGGGCACTCATGAAATTCGATTGGCCCGGGAACGTGCGCGATCTCAGAAACTGTATCGAAGGCATGGTCGTAATGTCGAACAGCCGCGAGTTGGATTTGGCGGATCTTCCGGAGCGCGTTCTCAAGTTCACCGGAATCGGTGCCCCCATTGTGTTCTCCGCACCGACGGCTGTGAATTCAAGTCCCGCTGTGGATTCCGATCGCCGTTTGAATGTTGAAGTCGGAATGTCGATGGAGGAAATCAAAGAAGAAGCCATACGAGCAACGCTCGACTATGTCGGAAATAACCGAGCCAAGGCAGCCAATATCTTGGGCGTCAACAAGAGAACCATTTTTAGGAAAATCAAGGAATACGACTTGTGCAACGATTAACGAGGCTTGCCCCTTGCGGCTTAATATTGCTCATACTTCTGATATCCGGAAACGCAGGGTTGTTTGCCCAAGAGACGGATCCCGACGTGCGTTCGTCCGGGTTGCTCTCCGCAGTCGTTTGGGTCGTTGTGTGGATGGCGGTTTTCGCCGCTATTGGCGTGGGAGTCTACTCATGGATCGGAAAAAAGCGCAACCAACTCTCCCACCGCGTCCGCCGCATGCCACGGTTTAACCTCCCTAGTGGTGTGCCCACCAATCCAAGAAGATCGGCGGCACCGCCGCAGGCTTCCCAACCTGAGTCGGAAGGGGAGCAACTCATTCCCTCAACCCCGCAGCGGGAAACACCTGAAGCCTTGTCACTTCGTGAGTTGAATCAAATTGCCTCTCATCATTCCCACAAAGAGTTTCACGAGTATTACAACAGAATCTCCTCAATCGTGAAACGGTATGTTGAGCAGAAATACGGTGTTAAGACGCTCGACGCCACTACCGGGGAAATCTTGGGATCGCTACCGCACGATCTAACAAGCTCGGTGGCGGATCACGTTGGGGAAATTCTTCGGACGTGCGACATGATCCATCTTTCGGGTCATCGTCCCAGTCGATCGGATTTTCGGGACATCTACCGCACGACTAAGGAATTCTTTGAATGCCAGATGGAGGTGTCCTCTGATAGGAACAATACGGATGATGAGGATAATTTGGAGGAATTAACGAAGCATTACCGGCGGATGGTTTGATACCATGCGTAATGCGTGACGGGATAAAGCAGTGCTCGTGGGGGATGCCACTCCACATATATATGGCGACCGCCCGAAGTCGGAAACGCAGGTTTCGATGGTTCGCAGCGCAGTTTTTACGAGGAATTGGCGACCTTTACCCGATTCTTGGCGCGCTCCAATGCGGCTTCCGCGCGTTCTCGGTTTATCCCCGAATCTCCCGATGCCAGATGCTCCTGAGCGCGTTGAAGTGCCGTCTCTGCGCGTTCAACATCAATTTCATGCGCCCACTCCGCCGTGTCGGACAATACCGTAACCCCTGTTCGCAATACCTCGAAAACCCCGCCGCTGACCGCGAGTGACTGGGGTGTATCAGTCTCTCGGATACGAATCTCGCCCGTTTCCAATACTGTCAAAAAAGGAATATGCCCCGGTAGGATTTCAAATGATCCCAGTTCCCCGGGCGCTTTGACGCTGCTTACGTCGCCATCATATATGAGTTTCTGCGGTGTTCGGATTTCGAGGTGAAATCTTCTTTCAAGCATGGCTATTCACGTAAAATAGGGATTCAATGTTGAGTGGTCGATGCTGGAGACCGACCATTGTTTTTACATGCAACTCAATCGGCAGCCTCTTGCAACTCTTCGGACTTCGCCTTATCGAACGCTTCCTCGATCCCTCCGATGTACCGCAAGGATTGTTCGGGTATTTCGTCGCACTCGCCTTTGAGAATGGCTTGACATCCCTCGACCGTATCCGAAATCTTGACGTACTTACCGGGAATGCCGGAAAACCGTTCAGCAACAAACATCGGCTGAGTCAGAAACTGCTCCAACTTTCGCGCCCGGGTGACCGTCAATTTCTGATCATCGGAGAGTTCATCCACGCCCAGAATGGCGATAATATCTTTGAGGCTCTCGTACTGCTGCAGCACGGCTTTTACTTCGCGTGTCGTGTCATAGTGCTCGTCACCAATTACCTCCGGATTCAAGATACGGGAGGTGGAAGTCAACGGATCGACCGCCGGATATCTCCCCACTTGGACGATAGAGCGTTCCAACCGCGTTACGGCGTCGAGATGGCCGAAAACCGCCACAACCGCCGGGTCGGTATAGTCGTCTGCAGGAACATAGACCGCTTGAAACGATGTAATCGATCCGTGCTGCGTGGAGGTAATCCGTTCCTGTAGCTCGCCCATCTCCGTAGCCAGTGTCGGCTGATATCCCACCGCTGACGGCATACGCCCGAGCAACGCCGAAACCTCGCCGCCGGCGAGGGTAAAACGGAAGACATTATCAATAAAAATCAGCACGTCCTGTCCGCCCTGGTCCCGGAAATACTCAGCCATCGAAAGCCCTGCGAGCCCCACGCGCAGACGCGCTCCGGGTGGTTCGTTCATCTGGCCGAAGACCATGGCGGTTTTGTCCAATACACCGTATTCCTCCATCTCAAGCCAGAACCCGTTGCCTTCACGTGTCCGTTCGCCGACGCCGCAGAAAACGGAGTAGCCACCGTGCTGCGTCGCGATATTGTAGATGAGTTCTGCGACCAACACGGTTTTTCCAACCCCCGCACCTCCGAGGAACCCAACCTTTCCGCCTCGTGCAACCGGCTGAATCAAGTCGATTACCTTGATCCCCGTCTCCAGCATCTCGGAAACCGTACTGAGCTGATCCGGCGGCGGCGGATGCCGATGAATGGGGTAGCGTTCCTTCGCCTCGACCGCACCGGCTTCATCAATTGGCTGTCCAGTCACGTCGAATACCCTGCCCAGCACCTCGTCCCCAACGGGTACCGTGATGGGTTCTGCCCGATCCGTCGCGAGTGTTCCGCGCACAAGACCATCTGTCGTGTCCATCGCTACCGCTCGCACCCTGTTCTCCCCCAGATGCTGCTGCACCTCTAGCACCAACTTCGTGCCATCGGCGCGTTCAACTTCAACGGCATTGAGAATGTCGGGCAATTTCCCTTCCGAAAAATCGAGATCGACCCGCGCGCCGACGATTTCCAATACTTTTCCCTGATTCATCGTTTGTCTTCCTTTCCGTAAAACGTGTATTTCGTTGATCCCGCAGACTTACTCTTCTCCTAAAGGCTCGGGCACTCCTCTCTAAATCGAGCTACCGTGGCATTGAGGTTGACCATAGACTTCTGTCTACTGCGCCCCGGCGCTGTAAGATTATATCTGAGAATCTTTTGATTAAGCTCCTTCAGTTGGCTTATGTATGCCGCTAATGCCCGTTTTCGCTCAAGTTCAAAAACCCGGCGTACCCTGTCGCTTTTAAGTGGTTGGGCGCGAATCGTTGCTTCTAGTTGTCGGCGCCGCCGCTTGATGTTCCCCAGCATCTTTCTGGATCGCTCGCGCTCGGCACGAATTTCTTTGTCTACCTCAATCCAACGCGGCGCAAAGCCGTTGTCTTTGAGCATCTGGTTTACTATGCGAGTTTCGCGCGGAACAAAAGCGTTCTTTTCTAACTCCTGTCGCTTTCCCTTTCCGGGTAGATTCTCAAAGTCTCCACGATCCATTGCCTCTTGGGTCTGCTTGTCAACATCGTAAAGCATGTGTTGATATTCTTGGCGCCCCCCGTTCGCGAATTGCCTATTCGTCAAAGTGATAGACTATCTTGTCGAATCGATCACACGCGAAGGAAAATACGAATACCAATGGTTCATTTCCGGTGCACCATACAGCGTGTTTGGCATTAGACGGGATGTAGACCGCCGATCCCGGTCCGATGTCTGATTTGTGACCGTCGATTTCCATGTGACCCTTCCCGCTGACGATGTAATAGGTCTCCGGGGGTTCGTGGTAGTGAAGGGGCAGCCGCGTGCCGACCGGAAACTCCGCTATTCCGGTGACCAATCCGTCGCTTGGACCCCGCTCGCCGGATATAAGGATTTTCCAGCGAATCGCACTCTCGGCAGCAAGTTCCGCGTCATCCCATCCCTCCCATGACTGCTCCGACTGATTGATTACCATCGGCTTCGGAGTGCTCATGAGTCGCCTCCTACTTATGCACTGTAAACACTAGCCCGATCATCGGCTTCCAACATCACTTCCTATTTCATGCCTGCGAAGTATTGACAACGCCATCGACTATTCGTTGACGTAATCGGGCCGCATCTCAAAGGTCAGGACAGACGTGCGGCTGGTTCGATTAGGCAACTCCGCATTAACATGCTGCTGCACATACGGGAGCTCTTGGTACGCATTGGCTTCTTCGTAGCTATCGAACTCGAACTCGACATACCGGTGTGGGGTTACGCCATAATAGTTGTCGTAAGATGCTATCCGCTTTACCTCTTCGGGGGCTTGCAGCATCGGCGCTATAGCGGCAATCCATTCCAGATACTCAACTTTTCCTCCAAGCGGATAGTCAACCAAGTAAACGGTTTTAACTTTACGGCTCGTGCTCTCGTTCTTTGAATAATCGCCGCGCTGAATGAATATATGCGTGCTCGCGCTGCCGGTGTAGTTTGGCAAATCGGCAGCGACCGCCGCAATCTCAGGGCGGTTCAGATAGTGCGCGAGATCGGCAAAACTGTCAAATTCGTACTCGACAAGGCGGTGAGGATTGGAACCGTCAACATTATCGTAAGACGCTACCCGGTTAAGTTCTTCCGGAGCTAGCAGTGTAGGTGCAACCGACGCGATCCATGCAACATACTCCTCCTTTCCGCCCAGCGGATAGTCGACTAGCCACACCATTTTGACCGGCACAGACTCCACATCTGCAGATTCCATAATGGATTCAGATGGGGGGTCTTCCATCGTTATTTCCTCAATCGGCGTCGCCTCTATCACCGGATCGTCGGGCGACAGCGCATCTGCCAAGATATTGGTGGCCTGTTCGCATCCGCTCAAGGCTATCATCGCTATCAGAACGATGAAAATGGTTCCTCTTAATGCAAATACCATCGGTTGTCCTCCTTTGACTAAACAACTTGGCACATCAACTGTTAAGAATAGTTTCACAACCGTTTAGATTGCAACTTTCCGATTCTTCCTCTCACTCGCTTGAGATATCCACACTCTCGGTTGTGGGATAGTAGTACCCCATGATAATAGCCATCTCGTCCTCGGACGTAAATCCGAAAGTAAGCGGAACGTCCCGATCATAATTATTGTGAGTACATTCGTAGGTGATCCCATCGTCCGCGTCAAGTACCAACGGCGGATCGAACACCGTGATTGGCGCATCGTCGTAAGCCACGCTCCGGTGGAGCAAACTTCCCGTTGACAACTGAAAAACCTCAAATAACTCGCCGTGCCGGTGCATGTGAGACGTAATCATGACGAGGTTCAGCACGGTGTTCGGATCGTAACCGCGGCGTTCTATTTCCTTGCTTACAGTCTCGTCTCTCTTCGCCACACGCGTTGTTCCCGGCGGAACGAAAATGTCGGTATTGGCTGAGAAAAGCTCGACCGCCTCGTGCTCAACCGCTTCCGGAGGGATGGTGTAGAAATTGACGTAAACTTCTCCCTCGATCGCTTCCGTGCCCAACAGATTCACGAAATGCGCGTTCAAGTCATAAATTGTGTCTCCCGCAAGCCGAAGCGCCACGCCATCCGGAAATTGAAAAACCGTCTTTTCGCCGGTTTGGGTGCCCGTGATGTAGACGCGGTGCTTGCCAAAATTTCCGAGCGCTTGCGGATTTGCGGGATCCAATACTCGGAACGTATCTTGCGGATTCACCCCAACCCCCGGCGTCACTCCGACGCTAAGTATGTCATCCGCTATACCCTGTTCAGTAATCCTATACAGGATGAAGTGATGACTGCCGGTAGGATACGCGATCTCATACTTATTGACGAAGATATCCTCCTGCAACGGCTGTCCCGCTGCGTCTGTGATCTGCATATCGTAGAAGACTTCCCGCTCCGTACCGGGTTCAATTCTAAAAGGCGGCATATGAAGCTGATATCCTTCTCCGGGCAGCGGTGCCGGGAGCGGTTCAAAGGTTTCAAGCGGGTCACGCAACAGGCTTAGATCGCCGATGCCGGTTAGCTTTTCATTCCGAGATGCTCCCGCGGCAATCCAATTTCGAATGGCATCTATTTTTCCGCTATGGAGAGGTCCCCCTCCCAACGGCATGCGGCCTCCTTCTGCCGGATTGGACGGACCTACGAGCTTCGTCAACAGAAAACTGTTGTCCGGATTGCCCGGATCTACCAGTTTCATTCCGGCTGAAGCGGCAGCGAGATTTTGCGGTGCGCGCCCAACCAAATCTTGATATGAAACTCCGCTCGTGAGGTTTAGATTTCCAGCGTTGGTCGGCGCTGCATGACAGTAGCTCCCAGAGCAGCTCTTATTGAAAATATAGTCTTGAATATCGTGATAGGTAGAGTTGTCTACTCCGGAGCGCTCGCCCAAGCGGTTGGCAACTCGAACAAGATCCAAGATGTTAGTCACGCCGTCGCGATTGACATCCGGATTCTGATCGGAATCCCGATCCACAGGCTGCCCAAAAGCGTTAGCCACGAGCACCAAATCCAATATGTTTACGACGCCGTCATCGTTGACATCCTCCAACAGAGGGTTAACATCGCCGTGACCGAATGCGGACAAGCATCCGATAGTCAAAAATAGGAAAACCGTGGAAGAACAGACGAGAGTTTTAAACTTGACCAAAATTCTAACCTTCCAATGCCGCTGCACCGCTCACAATCTCGGAGATTTCCGTCGTAATCTGGGTTTGCCGCGCCCGGTTGCGCTGTAGAATTAATTCGTCAATCAGATCCGTGGCGTTCCGCGTTGCGTTTTCCATGGCTGCCATCCGCGCCGCCTGCTCCGCGGCGTTGGAATCCAGCAACACTTTCCACATTTGCATGTTCAGGTGTTTCGCCAACACGGACTGGAAGATTTCCTCCTGCCCCGGCTCATACAGATAGTCGAGAAAGAGTTCGTCACCCGTCGGTGCTTCCGGGGTAAGCGGCAATAGCTGTTCGACGAGCACCGTCTGCAGTATTGCGGACTTGAAGTTATTGTAGATTACCTCTACCCTGTCAATCTGCAGCGCCGTGTAAAGATGCTCAAATTCATGAACGATATCCACAGCGGATTCGAACTTGAGATCTCGAAATATGTTGACATATTCGGCGATAACCTCATAGTCCCGCCGTACAAAATAATCCCGGGTTCGCCTGCCTACACAGATGATCTTCACCGCGGCACCGGCATCTTGATAATGCTGCGCTCTCTCCGTCGTGGTACGAATCACATTACTATTGAAACTGCCGCACAATCCCCGATCGGCGCTGATAGAGAGGAGACATACGTTTTTTAATTCGCGATTTTCCAGCAACGGGTGGATTGGATTTTCAATCTGCGCAATCAAGTGGCTTAAAATCGCATTAAACTTCTCGGCGAACGGTCGAGTTGCCAGGATGTTCTCTTGGGCGCGGCGCAGCCTCGCCGCTGCAACCACCCGCATCGCTTCTGTCACCTGTTTTATATTCTCAACACTTGCGATACGCCGTCTAATTTCTCGTAACGTTGCCATTGTTAACCCCTAATGCGTATTGCGTAAGATAAAAGCACATGAGCGTTATCCAAAATTTCCATCATCTGCATTGTAAGTTTCGTTTTCTTCTCTTAGAGCTGCTTTTCGTTGATCTGGAACCATCACTAGCAACAGCCGAATGATCTCTGTCATTAAGTTCAGACGATGTGAGGTCACAGATTCGCTTAAGATATGACGCCCCTTGTAGTACCAATCGCGACTTTCTCTAGCAGAGCCAAGCGCGTATTCATAGAAACGGGCGCGGTCTTTATGGCTACCTCTGCTGTATCCTTCGGCAATGTTGGCGCTGATGGAACCAATCGCTCTGTAAAGTTGATCTGATAACGACACGGTGCGCCGGTCTCGAACCAACTTTGTCGTATCATGCCATCCAAGATGCGCCGCGAACAGAGCCAACCGATAGGCTTTCATTTTCCAAAGTACATCACCTGTGATTTCTTCAGGTACGTCACGCTCCCAATCTTCATAATTCATTGGAGGGTGTTCACTTACGCATTACGTATTACGCATTACCCGTGAAATTTTCCTTGAAACTTTTCACCGCCTCATGAAGACTCTCGATAAGTTCATCGCTCAAAACGCCCGTCTCTGCAATCTCCTTCAAAACTCCTTCATGATTTCTATCCATGTAAGTAAGGAAATCGGATTCAAATCTTGCAACATCTGCCACTTCAACATCGTCCAGATACCCTGTTGATCCACAAAAGATCGAGACAATCTCCTTCTCGACCGGCATGGGTGCGTATTGCGGCTGCTTAAGCAACTCCACCAACCGCTCTCCACGACGCAGTTGCGATTGGGTAGATGCATCAAGGTCGGAACCAAACTGTGCAAAGGCGGCGACTTCACGGAAACTGGCCAAATCCAGCTTGAGCGTACCTGCCACCTCATCGGCTTTCATAGCCTTTGTCTGCGCATCCCCACCCACACGCGACACCGATGTACCCACATCAATCGCCGGGCGAACACCTTGATTGAACAGTTCCGAAGTTAGGTAAATCTGCCCATCCGTAATTGAAATCACGTTGGTTGGAATGTAAGTCGTCAAATCGCCCTCAAAAATCTCAATGATGGGCAACGAAGTCAACGAACCGGCTCCCAATTCATCACTGAGTTTCGCCGAGCGTTCCAGTAACCTTGAGTGCAGATAGAATACATCGCCGGGATACGCTTCTCGCCCCGGCGGTCGGCGTGAAAGTAGGGACATCTGCCGATACGCCCACGCGTGTTTGGTGAGATCATCGTAAATGATCAGCGCATGCTGGCCCTTGTCACGGAAGTACTCTCCCATTGACGTACCGGTATACGGCGCTAGATATTGGAGAGGTGACGGCTCACTGGCAGGGGCCGAGACAACAATGGTGTAGTCCATTGCGCCGTGCTGTTCGAGCGTGGTCACAACTTGTGCAACCGTCGAGCCCTTCTGACCGATTGCCACGTAGATGCAAAACACGTCGGTGTTTTTCTGGTTGATGATTGTGTCGATTGGAATGGCGGTTTTGCCCGTTTGCCGGTCACCGATGATTAACTCACGCTGACCTCGCCCGATAGCCGTCATGCTGTCAATGGCTTTCAATCCGGTATACAGCGGCTCACTCACCGGCTGACGCTGCACGATGCCCAAACCTTTTCGTTCCACGGGTAGTGTCTCGCTGGTACCGAGTTCCCCTTTACCGTCGATCGGCTGCCCCAGCGCATTGACGACTCGACCGAGCAGCTCCTCCCCGACCGGCACCTCAAGCAATCGATTGGTCCGCTTGGCTAAGTCGCCCTCGTGAATTAGCTTGTCCTCGCCGAAAAGCACGCAACCGACGTTGTCCTCTTCCAAGTTGAAAGCCATTCCGAACACATCGTTCGGAAACTCAATCATCTCGCTCGCCATCACATTGGCAAGCCCGTGCACACGCGCGATTCCGTCACCAACATCCAAGACCGTACCGGAATCGTAGACGTCGACTTGCTGATTAAATTGCAGCAACTGTTGCTTTAGTATATTTGAAACTTCATCGGGTCTAACTTCCCTTGCCATGAGCTATTTTCTCCCCTCATTCGACAGCAAACTTGCTTCTGCTTGCCGGTCTAACCTCTTGCAAGCAGTGATCTCAGTCGCTGTAACTGTGTCGTGACACTTCCATCAAATACCGTGTCGCCTAGCCGCACGACAATTCCGCCTTTAATCTCACTATCTTCGCTCAAATCAAGTCTCACTTCGGCACCGGAATAATCGCTGAGGTGTTGTACAAGACTAGCTTGTTGCGCCTCGCTGAGCGGAGCCGCAGACGTTACCTGCGCAACTAACCGCCCCGCTTTCAAATCGACGAGTTCTAAAAATGCCTGTAGGATTGCCACGAGGAACCTTTCTCGCTGTTTCGATGCCAGAAGTAACAGAAAGTTCAAGGTGAGCGGATGGATGGTTTCCGACAGGAGTTGCTGAAACATCTCGCTTTTGAATTGCGGTGACAGAATCGGATTGGTCAGAAACCCTTCAAAATCTTCCGATTCTTGCGCCAGGTTCAGGATTTGGTTGGCATCCTCCACGATGCGATCCAAAGCATTCTGCTCCACCGCCGCATCGTACAACGCTTGCGCGTATGGTTTGGCAATCCGTACATCTCTCATCGGTTATACGCTCCGATATACAGTGACATGTGATGACATTCTGCCGTAAAATCGTCTTTCATTACAAACTGATGACATCCGGCATTTTGCTTTCGGCTATTCTCAAGTGTGTATAAACTTCCGTGCAAATATTCTAAAGCATCAAGCACTATGTGAAGGCAGGCGGCGAATTGATTCATCAATAATGTGCTGATGTCTCTCGGCATCAAGCGTTTGATCTATTATTTTGCTCGCCGCGTCAATCGCAACCTCGGCGACAGTACCCCGCAGTTCGAGGATAGCTTCATCTTTTTCGCGCTGAATCTCCGCTCGTGCTCTATCGAGTTCGGCAGAGGCTTCTTGACGCGCCTGATCGAGAATACTTTGTCTTTCGGCATTTCCTTCATTGATGGCGGATTGAATCTTGGCTTGTCCCTCCGCTTCAATCTCATTCAACCGTTGACGAGTTTCGGCGTTCAACCGGTCCAGCTCCTGTTGGTCCGTCTCCAGTTTTTCCATGCGCGAGTTTATCTCGTTCTGTCGTTCATCCAACAGTCCGCCGACGCGCCCAAAGACGAATTTCCAGAGCACCAACAGAACAACGAGAAAGCCCAGCACTTGAAGGATGACTGTCTTGGGATCAAGTCCGATAGCGCCCAATAACCCGCCGCCTCCAGCATCGCCGCCGGCAGCAAACGAATACGGGACCGCAATCAATGTATTAATACAGATGAGTAAGGCTAAATTTCCAAATCTATTCATGATGACTCGCAATGTCGTTTATGCCGAAACATAGCGCGCGACCACAATGATCGCGCAGTACGTTTCATGCTTTATTCTTTTCTAATGGTCGTTACTTTTTTCGCTCGGAGCTGCTTGCATAATCTTCTCGAGCGGGCTAACCTTTTCGCCTTCAGCCGGCGTAACGTCCGGGAGTTTTCCCATCAACAGGAAAAAGATAAGCAGCGAATAGATGACGAGCGACTCAATGAGAGCCAAACCGATAATCATCGCTACCTGAATCCTGGGCGCAGCCTCGGGCTGGCGTGCAATGCCCTCAAGAGCGGTACTCGTCGCCTTTCCCTGTGCGGTCGATGCTGCAATAACCGCAATCGGCAACCCGAGCGCCACCCCGAAAGCTAAAACTGCAAGATAAATCATCGAATTTCCTCCTTTGATTAGTGAACTTTAACCGAGATTGGAACACTGATGAACAGTGTGAACGAACGACAATCGCCGCTCATTATTTAGTGATGTGCCTCCGCACCATGCTCTTCGTCATGATGCTCAAGGAACGTAACGATGTAGATTGATGTCAACATCGAGAACACGAGCGCCTGCAAAAACCCGCCAAATAGTCCGAAAAACAGCATGGGCACCTGAATTGGGGCCCAAGGTATCACACCGAAAATGAGTGGAACCGCAAGCCCTAAGATGGTCAAGTTGATTATGACTGATTCCTCGCCGAAGATATTTCCAAAGAGGCGAATAGCTAGCGAACCGGCGCGCGCAATTTCTCCGATAATGTGCAATGGGAACATCAAAGGCGCAAGCCACCACGGATCGCCAACAAAGTGCTTCAAATAACCGACGATCCCGTTTTCCTTGATAGCGATGACATGAACACCGATTAACGCGGAAATGCCAAGCGCGACCGTTGTGTTCAAATCTGCTGTCGGAGACAGAAAGCCGGGAATAAGACCAATATAGTTTAGAAAGAGGATGAAGATAAAGTACGATCCGACAAACGGGACATATTTTTTCCCGTGTTCACCCAAAATCCCACCGAAGAAGTTTATCAGTCCGCCGACAAACATCTCCAGCAAAGTTTGTCCTTTGCTTTCGGGGAGTCGTTTCATCTTGCGCGTCCCAAAAAAGAAAAGGATGGTGATAACCAATACTACAAAATAGGCATTGAGGATTAAATCCGGCTGCTGCCAGCCGAGGGGTTCCGGAATAATATCGTTCGGAATGATTTTGGATAACGGATGCAGCCAAGAATAGTGGGGATGGGCTCCGCCGCTGCCATGTTCGCCTTCGCTCTGAGTAGCGTGTGAGGAATCATGGGCATCCTCTGCCGCGAACCCGAAATCGAAACCAACTCCAAACAGAACGAAAACCGAAACGATTAAGAACAAACAGTATTTTTTCATTGCTATGTCATTACGTATCTTTGGTAGTCTTGTCGCTGAATAGAATACCTGTCATGAGTTTGACGGCTTTAAGGATAATCACAAGTTGCACCACGCCAATTCCGGCTGCGAGGGAATAGACGTTTAGCCAATCCGTCTTCATCAACAGATAAAACCCTCCAAAAATCACCGTGTATTTTCCCAATAAAATGAACCCGATCCAACGTTTGGCTCGCGATGGACCACCGGGTTTAACCAAGTGGCGGACGACATACTCCAACGATAAAATCGCACTCAAACTGAGAAATCCGCCGATCGCGAAACTCAATCCTACCGCTGTGCCGTAAACCGTCCAGAGAATCACCGTACCGATGACTCCTAATACTACCGTCAATCGGTAGACCTGCCGAAGAAAATTGTCATCTACTTCGAATGGGGATTGAGAACTCATCTTATGAACCCCCTCCCGAGTCATCTTCGCGGATTCGATTTGTTCGATCCTGTTCCTCCATCCGCCGATTCCAGCGCGACACCGTTCGAAACATCTCCCTGAAACCCGCCGCGGTTCCGACGACAAATCCGATGATTAGGCCGATCTTTTGATCCCCCAACTTCCCGCCAATCCACCAACCCAAGCCGGATCCGATGCCAATTGCAAACACAAGCGTACTTCCAATCATCACGAGACCAAGGCTGTTCCACTCTTCCGGACTCCGCTTAAATATAGCCATCGTTAATCCATTTGGCAGATAGCGACTCGCGCCCGTGGACGCCTAGTCTAGAAGAACTGTGTGCTGATTTGGGCGGGTCCCAAGAAATACGAAGGCAATACCCCAATCAGAACGACTCCGATTGTAGCGAGCAGAAGCGTAAACACCAGTAGACCCGGGTATGCGTGAAAATCGAGTTCTTCCTCAGGTTCCTTCATATACATCACCACAACGACGCGAAGATAATAAAACGCTGAAATTGCGGTGTTGACCGCCGCGATGACAACTAACCAAATGTGGCCCGCATCCACGGCGGAACGGAACACGTAGAATTTTCCGACGAAGCCGGCTGTGGGCGGAAACCCTGCAAGGGACAATAGCATGATGGTCAAGAACAACGCAAGCAGCGGTTTCCGAAACCCGAGACCGGCGTAGTCGGAGATTTTTAGATTTTCTCCATCCTCGGTTTTCGCAAGGATAACTGCGGCGAATGCGCCGATATTCATCACGCAGTAGATAAGCAGATAAAGCATGGCGCTGGAAATGCCATCTCTATTAGCCGCTGCTAACGCGACCAGTACATAGCCGGCGTGCGCGACGCTTGAATATGCCAGCATTCGTTTGATGTTGTTTTGAGCTGTCGCGATCACGTTCCCGACGGTCATCGTTAACGCCGCGAGAATGACAATCACGACAATCCACTCCGGTTGGAGGCTCTCCAGTGCACCCGTGAAAATCCTGAAAAATGCGGCAAATCCGGCTGCCTTTGGACCTGCCGAAATGAAAGCGGCGATTGTGGTTGGTGCTCCTTCATACACGTCGGGCGCCCATTGGTGGAACGGCACGAGAGCCACTTTGAAACCGAACCCGACAATTAGCAGGAACATCCCCGCGAGCATCAATGGAGATTTTCCACCGTCTTCCAACACCGAGGCAATCTCGGGAATGTTCGTCGTCCCGGCACCGCCGTATATCAGCGCGATGCCGTATAGGAAGAACCCGCTGGCGAATGCGCCTAGCAATAGATACTTCATTCCGGCTTCGCTGGATACCTGCACGGAGCGGAAATATCCCGCCAACACATACAACGACAACGACATCAACTCCAAACCGAGGAAAACGACAATCAACTCGTTGCCCGATGCCATCAACATCATACCCAACGTTGCCAAGAGGATTAGTACATAGTATTCCCCTTGCCTCTTATCCCCACGGTCCAAATAATTGATGGAAATTAGTGCTACTAAAATTGTTGAAACGAGGAAGATAATGTTGAAAAACATCGAAAAACGATCTACGGCCAACATGCCGTTGAATTGGCTTCCGTTCACCCCTGCATGGAGCATTTCTACGGATGCCCATAACGCGATAGCGCTGCCGATTATGGTCACCCAAGCGAGAATCGACTTCCGGATTGACTTGAACAGGTCAAAAACCATCACGATGACAAACGTCAGGACAATGACCAATTCGGGCATCAGCATGTGCCAGTTGATAACAGGCACCGTCATTTACTTCCTCCGAACTCAACTAAAAGAACACTAGAGTTATAACCACAAAGAGCGGCAGCAAGATGCCGACTGACCAAAGCATAAATCCGAAGAAACTTGGCATCCGAATGCCGCTTGATTCCGCAATCCCTCTGACGAGAAAATTGGGAGCGTTCCCGATGTAGGTATTGGCGCCCATGAACACCGCACCGACAGAGATCGCGGTCAGCAGTCTGACGAATTCGGGATTCGACGCCGCGCCGATGAGCACTTTGTGCGCCATCGCCTCCGTCATATGGAGTTTCCCTAGTGCGGTATTAAAGAACGTCAAGTACGTTGGCGCATTGTCGAGGAAACTGGATAGCACACCGGTGATCCAGAAATAGTGCCACGGCTCCTTCACCGCGCGAATCAATGCACTTAGCGCCCCCTGTTCTCCGGCTTTGAGAATCGCAAGCGCCGGGATGATTGTCATGAAGATGCCCGCGAACAACTTGGCAACTTCCGCAATCGGTTCCCACTCAAACTGATTTTCACGCCGCAGCGCACCCGAGAAGGGCGTAAACTTCAATGAGAGCAATCCCATCGCGACAATTCCCACATCGCGCAGCATATTCTGCCACGCGACATGCACACCGAACACGTCGATCTCGCCCCACTCAAACGTACCGCTCATCAACACGCCGGCAATAATTCCGCCGAGGAATATCAAATTAAACAACCCTGCAACCCGAATCGGTTCTTTCTCGCCATCATCCGGTACCACCCCGCCCTCTCGCTTGAACAAGACGGTATCCACGATGAAGAATAGCGCAAGCAGCAGCACACAGATGAATAGCATGTGCGGTAGCAGCGCCGTCGTTGTCCAGAAAAACGGCACGCCGTGCAGAAAGCCCAAGAACAAGGGTGGGTCGCCCAACGGTGTCAGGGAACCGCCGATATTGCTCACTAGGAAGATGAAAAAGACAATGAGGTGCGTCTTGTTTTTGCGATAGGCGTTGGCGCGAATTAGTGGCCGAATCAGTAACATTGAGGCGCCGGTTGTCCCGATCCACGATGCGATAGCGGTACCGATCAGCAGCAGAACGAGGTTTACCACCGGCGTACCGCGAATTGTGCCGCGCACCACAATGCCGCCCGCGACCGTGAACAATCCCCATAGCAAGATTATGAACGGAATATAATCGATCAGATAGATGTGTAGAATATCGTAAAGCGCGCTTCCATGAAAAAATATCAGGTAGGGTACGGCAAAAATCAGCGCCCACGCGAGCGATATTTTTCCGTAATTGTGATGCCAAAAGTGCGGTGCGATGAGTTGCCAAAATGCGATCGACAACAAGATGCCCAAGAATGGAATTATGCTCCAGAGAGGCAGATCCGCGCCATCGACTCCGTGATGTTCGCCATGAGAATCGTGTGCCCCGCTTTCGTGCGCGGCATCATGCCCCTTTTCGGCAGAATGAGCAACCACGGGGAGCAGCAAGAAGATGACACCAATAACAAGGAAGACAGAAACGGATTGGTTGATAGTTTTTTTCACCTAATTACGGTCCTTTTCGTATCCTGCGTCTACCACCACGGCGTTTTGAGAATCGGAAATCGACGCCATGACCTTCGTATGCTGTTTCAAAACGTGATTAACGGATTTCTCTATCCGACTCAGGAATGGCTTGGGATATACGCCAATCCACACGATAAACAGGAGTATCGGAAGTAGCACGATAACTTCCCGAAGATTCAAATCTTTTAAACTCTGATTTTCCGGTTTGTCAAGCTTTCCAAACATCACGCGTTGAAACATCCAGAGCATATAGACAGCCGCCAGAATGACACCGGTTGCGGCAAGCACGGCATACACTTTGGAAAAAGCCCCTGAAATGAAGCTTCCGAGCAAAATCATGAACTCGCCTACAAAGCCATTCAGCCCGGGTAATCCGATTGATGACAAGGTAACAATCAGGAATATCGTGGCAAAGATAGGCATGCACTTCGCCAATCCGCCGAAATCAGCAATCATGCGGGTATGCCGACGCTCATAAATCATGCCGACAAGAAGAAACAGCGCCCCCGTGCTCAACCCGTGGTTGACCATTTGAATGATGCCGCCCTGTACTCCTTGACTGTTCAGCGCAAACAACCCGAGTATAACAAATCCGAGGTGACTGACGCTCGAATATGCCACCAACTTTTTTAGATCGGGCTGCACCATGGCAACGAGAGCGCCATAGATGATGCCGACAACTGCAAGCGTGGAAATTAGCGGGGTAAAAGCGACCGTGCCTTCAGGGAAAAGTGGAATGCAGAATCGCAATATCCCGTAGGTTCCCATTTTGAGCAACACGCCCGCAAGAATTACGCTGCCAACCGTTGGCGCCTCAACGTGTGCGTCGGGAAGCCACGTATGAAACGGGAATAGCGGGACCTTGATCGCAAATGCGATAAAGAAACCGAGGAACAGCAGACGCTGATGCGACAAAGATCCGGCTTTGCCGTACAACGTCATGAGGTCAAAACTGTTGTCATTCTGAAAATAGAGGTACAAAATGCCAACAAGCATCAACGCGCTGCCTGCCATCGTATAAAGGACAAACTTGACCGTTGCGTATATCCGACGTTTGCCGCCCCAAACTCCAATCAGCAGGTACATCGGGATGAGCATCGACTCCCAGAATACAAAGAACAGGAACAGATCGAGTGCACAGAAAACGCCTAGCATCCCTGTCTCTAGCATCAGCAGTGAAATCATGAACCCGCTGGTGCCTTTTTCAATCGATCCCCAAGCCGCCAAAACGCAGATCGGGGTCAAGAAGGTCGTCAACAGCACCAGCCATAACGAGATGCCGTCAATGCCCAACTGGTAGCTAATGCCCAGCTCCGGAATCCACGACTTCTGTACCATGAACTGCATTGCATGCGTCGTCTCGTCGAATCCCGTGTAAAGCGCTAAGGAAACGACAAACGTCAGCAATGCAATGACGAGCGCGATTCCCTTAATCGCCGATGCGGTAACAATCGTTCTCAACAATGCGATGATTATCGCTCCGATGAGCGGCAGAAAAATAATTGCTGAAAGTAGCAAACTTTACCCCTTAAGAATTTTCCAGTCAGCCTATCGAATAAATAGGTAATACGCCAAAAAAATGATGATACCGATAACCATTGATACAATATACGACTGAACAACGCCCGTCTGAAACCGCCTCAACGAGCCTCCTACGGTACGCACCACAAAAGCGACGCCGTTCACGATTCCGTCAATAACTGAGACATCTACGGCTCGCCACAGCACGAATTGGGAAGCGTACTTGATGGGTTGAACAAACACAGCGTTGTAGATTTCATCTACGTAGAACTTCTCCGCAGCCAGCTTGTGAATTGCTGATCGCGGCTGCGCCAGCGGTGTCCAATCGCGATACTTCACCCAAGCCAAAGCAATCCCCACGATTCCCACAATAGATGATATTGCCATGAAGAGCAATACATTATCGGCGTGGTGGACTGCTTTTTCGCCGTGGTGAGCAAAGGCTCCGCCAATGAAATGATGAAACGCGCTGTCATGTCCCTTCCAACTCAGTAGGGCAAGACCGATGAGCGCCGACGGAATGGCGAGAATTGCCAGGGGCACCCACATAACGGGCGGCGACTCATGCGGATGAAGTTGTGAATCGACACGCGATTTGCCGTAAAACGTCCCGAAGATCAGACGAAACATATAGAACGCCGTAAGAAAAGCTGTTATCAATCCAATTACATAAATGATAGGATGCCCCTTCTCCCATGCGCTGTGCAGGATTTCATCTTTGCTCCAGAAACCGCTCAGAAGCGGGAATCCTGAAATGGCAAGCGCCCCGACGAGAAACGTCACGTGCGTAATCGGGAGTTTCGACCTCAAGCCTCCCATCTTTCGCATGTCAAGCTCGTTGGAAAGCGCGTGCATCACGCTGCCTGCCGTCAGGAACATCAAACCTTTGAAGAAAGCATGCGTCATGAGATGAAAGATTCCCGACGCATAGGCGCCGATTCCCACACCCACGAACATATAACCGAGTTGGCTCACCGTGGAATACGCCAACACACGCTTAATGTCATTCGCAGCCAGCGCCATGATGGCGGCAAATAGAGCCGTGAGGACGCCAATCCACGCAACTACATCACCCGTGCCCGCAAGATCAAATAGCACCGAAGAACGGGCTACCATATAGACTCCCGCCGTGACCATTGTCGCCGCGTGAATGAGTGCGCTTACCGGAGTTGGTCCCTCCATCGCATCGGGCAGCCAAACATACAGCGGGATTTGCGCCGATTTCCCCACGGCGCCGACAAAGAGCAGCAGGGTCGCAACAACAAGCGTACTCGCCCCGAACACTTGGTGGAAAACGTCTGATTCGGCTTGTTCGAAAATAGGAATAAAATCTAAGGTGCCAAATGCGGCGAACAAAGTAAACATTCCAAGTAGAAAACCGAAATCGCCAATTCGGTTGACGATGAAGGCTTTCTTCCCAGCATCGGTTGCAGATTTTTTCTCATACCAAAAACCGATTAGCAGATAGGAACACAGCCCGACTCCCTCCCATCCGACGAACATCATCAGATAGTTGTCCGCCAATACGAGAATCAACATGGCAAACACAAACAGGTTGAGATAGGCGAAGTATCGCGTATACCCCACATCGCCGTGCATGTAACCAATCGAATAGACGTGGATGAGAAAACCGATACCCGTAATAATCAGTAGCATTACGGCGGTAAGCGAATCGACATGAAATCCGATGTTAAACGCAAAGTAGCCGGTAATCCACTCAAATAAAGGAGTAGCCGATTCGCCAGATCCCAGTTCGGTTTTGCTGTACTCATGAGATTCGGCGGCAATCCATTCGTAGAGCGTCTGGTTCAACTCCGCGCCGTCTTTGACGTTGGCAAATACGATAACCGAGCAAATCAATGAAACTAGGACGGCAAGGCACGCAATCCATCCACTCAACTTCTCGGCATTTTTCAACCATTTGCCGAAGAGACCGTTGATGAGGAACCCAACCAGCGGAGAAATTAGAAGAAGAACTATGAGGTTTACGGACATATCAAATATTTACGTTGAGACTGTTTATCCCTTCAGCGAATCAACCTCATCGACATTCACCGTTTCGCGATGCTTGAATACACTTACAATGATCGCCAGTCCGATAGCCACCTCGGCAGCCGCGACGGTCATCACGAAGAAAACAAAAACCTGTCCCGAAGGGTCTCCCAATTCACGCGATATAGCCACAAAGGCAAGGTTCGCCGCGTTGAGCATCAACTCGATACACATGAAGATAATGATGGCATTCCTTCGGATCAACACTCCAATTACGCCAACGGTAAAAAGTAGTGCGCTTAAACCCAGATACCATTCCAAACTCATATCTCAATCCTAAACGATCTCAAGTCGGGGCTAGGAAACCTCTTTCGGTTCCTCCCGTTTCACCAGCGCAATAACGCCAATCAGGGCAGCGAGGAGAATCAGCGAAGTTACCTCAAAAGGCAGAAGGAATTTGCTAAACAACACCGTTCCGATTCGTTCGGTTTTACCCATTTCACCTTGAAGTGTTTTAATCAGCGCCTGAGCCTCGTCCGCTGTCAAATCTTCCACTGTTTTGTCTGCCGCAGCTACCTTCGGGACGTATTCCGTGTTAATCTCATCGCGCGTTAGCTGATAGGTCGTTTGTATATTGTTCAATTCTTTAAGTTGCTTTGCGCTTATTGCCCCTCCGCCAACGGCGCTTTCCTGCTTCACTCGCGCCACAGCCGTACCCTTGGACGCATTCACGGCGATATAGACACCTTCAAGGGCGAATATAATGCCCAGAATAACCGCCGCGCCTTTAGCAATGCCAGCCTTCGGACGATCTACGTCAACGCTCCCCAAGTTGAGCAGCATGATTACGAACAGAAATAACACCATAATCGCGCCCGCATAGACGATGACCTGCACGGCGGCGACAAAGTGTGCACCGAGTAGGATAAAAAGTCCCGCTTGTGCGAAAAATGTGACGATCAAGGCAATGGCGCTATAGACCGGATTCTTGAATCCGATTACAGCAACCGCGCCAATGAGGGCGAGTGCCCCGAATGCGATGAATAGTATCGGCTCAGCGTTCATCTTTCTCCTTATCCTGCCTAATGCCGCAACCCCTCGCTATGTCCTTTCAGACGAGGATCCTTCCATGAAGCTAGGTTCCTGACGTTCAATCTGCTCCGGTTCACGGCGCATCCCCAACGTACTTGCCACGATTGCAACAACAACAGAGGCGGACACGATGTTGCACACCCCCACCAACACCTTCGACTGCGTTCCAATCCATACAATCGCCGTAACGACGATTGAAGCGAGAGCGACGGGCAGCAGGAATTTCCATCCCAGATTCATCAACTGGTCGTATCGGAATCGCGGTAGCGTCCAACGAACCCAGATGAAAACAAAGAGGAAGAGCGCGGTCTTGGCGGAGAATATTGCGATTGAAATCACGCCGCTCCAAAAGGGACCGCCGAGTTTCTCCAACCCGAAGAAGTGCCAACCGCCGAGAAACAGCGTAACGGCGACAGCCGATCCCACAATCATGTTCATGTATTCCGCCATGAAATACATGGCAAACTTCATGCTGCTATATTCGGTGTGGTATCCGGCGACAAGCTCCTGTTCGGCTTCGGCGAGGTCAAAGGGCAAACGATTGGTTTCCGCGAATGCGGCCGTCGTGAAAGCGAGGAACGCGGGGAGATGAATCAGGAAATTCCAATTCCAGGGGTTGGCGCCCTGCGCTATGGCAATCTCTCGCAGACTGAGTGAACCCGACAACATCAGCACTCCGATAATGGCGAGCCCCAGCGTTAGCTCATAGCTAATCATTTGTGCCGAAGACCGCAAACCGCCAAGTAACGAGTATTTGTTATTCGATGCCCATGCGCCAAGAACGACCCCGTAAACGCCTAGCGAAGTAATCGCCAGAACATAAAGAATACCGATGTTTATGTCCGCAATTTGAAGCGGAATCTCATAACCGGCGACCGTGATTGAACTTCCGAAGGGTACAACCGCGCAAATGATTAACGCCGGTACGAGGAGTATCGCGGGCGCAAGCACATATATCGGTTTGTCCACATGGTCGGGAATCAAATCCTCCTTCAGGAAAAATTTTATCCCGTCGGCAATAGGTTGGAGTATCCCCCAAGGTCCGACACGGTTCGGTCCATGCCGATCCTGTATCCAGCCGCTAACCTTTCGTTCCGCGAGAATCATCGCCATAACGGCAATGAGCAGCACATGGACGACGATGAGAATCTTGACTAGCGAACTAATAATGAGTACGTGAAGTGGCAAATCCATATCCACCTATTTTGGGCACAGGTTATTCGTCCTGAAGTTTCACGCCACCATCCCCAATCTGCTGATGCGTTGCCTCGGAATAACCGGGCACGGAGGCTGCAATCTCCGCCGCAATCTCTCCTGCAAAGTGGTATTCGAACTCCCCGGCTAAACGCTTTGCTACCTGCTGGATAATCTCCCAATCAATGCGTGCTTCACCGGGGGGATCCGTGGCTTTGTGGATGCGCTGTACCCATCCCGCCGAGTTGGTAAAACTGCCATCCTTTTCCGTGAAGGTTGTACTCGGCAAGACCACATCCGCGAGTTGTGCAACATCGGACAGGAAGATATCCTGCACAATGAGGAAATCCACGTTTTCTAAAGCGGCTCTCTCCGTATCGGTGAGAGGGCGTTCTGGCGAGCCGTTTACGAGGTACACGACCTTCGCATCGGATAAACTCTCCCAGAGTTTTTCCTCCTCAATGACGGTTGTAGCGGTCCGACTCCCATTTGTAGATGCGCCCAGCATATCTCGTGCGCCGCGCGTGTTCGGATTCTTGTCCGATTCAATCGTGAACTGCGGGAACTTGTGCTCCTCGCCCGCATTGCGCCCGAATAACCCAATTCGATCCGTTTTGAGAACATCATGCGCCAACTTTCTCAAGAGATAGTTCTCCTCATTGGTGCCGTGCGCCGATCCTATGACGACAATAGAATCTGCTTCCGCTGCCGACAGCCTGTCCGCCATCAGTTGTAGCACGTTCTCCCAAGAGGTCGGGGCAAGTTCCTCGTTCTCTCGTTTCATCGGAATTTGGAGCCTGTCTTCGCTATTGACATATTCGTAACCGAGACGACCGTCATCGCACATCCAGTGTTCGTTGATGTCCGCGTGGTAACGCGGCTTCAGACGGTAAACGCCATCCTCTTTAAATTCAACCGTAATGTTGCACCCTACGCTGCAACCGGGACATACGCTATTCACCTTCTTCATGAACCATGGTCGGGACTTGAACAGGAAATCTTTGCTAATCAGCGCTCCCACGGGGCAGATATCCACGACATTGCCAGCTAGCTTGTTGTCCAACAGTTGCAGAGGCGTTCCATCATGCGCGCGTGGGATGTCAATCTCATCATGCGAGCCGCGTTGAATTAGTCCCAGCTCTCCGGAACCCGCCACTTCGTCACAAAACCGGATGCAGCGGGTGCAGACAATACAGCGCGTGGAATAAAGAAGAACATCGGGGCCCAAATCCTTTTTGGGCGGAACGTTCTTGACCTCGACATACCTGCTCTTGTCATGTCCGTGCCGGTAACTGAAGTCCTGGAGGTCGCACTCGCCAGCCTGATCGCACACTGGGCAATCCAACGGGTGATGAACCAGCAAAAACTCAAGGATATCCTCACGTGCCTTCTTGACACGCGGGGAGTCTGTCTGAACGATGTAGTCAAACACCCCATCAAGCTTTCGATCAGGCGGCGCGGTTCTAATCACGGCAGTGCATCCCGTCGCCAACTGGCGGTCTGGCACCACCTTTCCGGCGGGCGGGAAAAACACGTGAGGCTCTACAAGGCACATGCGGCAGTTCGCCGGGCTGCTTAATCCCGGATGATAGCAATAGTGCGGCACCTCGATGCCGTGCATACGCGCAGCTTCCACAACATTGATTCCGTCCGGTACTTCAACTTCAAGGTCGTTTAGTTTGATGAGTGCCATGATTTCCTCAAAATCTAGGCAAAGAGTATGATGCTAAGCTCTACTTTGTACATTTGTAGGGTGGGCACTGCCCACCATTTCTTGTAAGGTGCGCACTGCGCACCAGCCTTTGAGAGCGCAGCGGCGCGAAAGGTGTTTAGCAGGCCAAGCCACACTAAACCAAAGCCTCAGCGTGGAATCAACTGAGCGAATAGATCAAGCGAGCGAATAGCGAGTGATCAAGTGACCGGATAGGGAACGCGATAGAAATCCCATAGAGATCCCAAGGCGCTAGAGATCCGATAGAGCGCCCCGCACGTTCACTTCAGAATCAGCATTTTCCGCGTCGCGGAATAATCCCCGGCAGACAGGTGATAGAAATAGACGCCGCTTGCCGCCCGCTGCCCCAACTCGTTTCTGCCGTCCCAGTAGATTGCTTTTGACCGATTCTCGTAGGCGGACGCAATTTGGCGCCCAACATCCAGAGTCCGTACCACCTGACCACTCAGGTCATAGATAGTCAACGTTACGAAAGCGCTCTCCGCCAGTCGATACGGTATCCACGTTTCCGGGTTGAACGGATTCGGATAGTTCGCTAACAGTTCTGTCTCTTCCGGGATTAGTAATGCCAAAAGCCGCTCAAGCATCATTATCCCTCTTTGCGCTATGGGATCCTCTAATCGTAAGAGTCTTATGTCGTTCAGCCACTGCTTGACCTCTGCCGCCGTAAATGTCTCAAGCGCTTGTAGACGCGCCGAAGGCGCAGCCGCCGCATCCCCAAGCATACCCGCAACGATCACCAAATCCAGAATATCGACAACCCCGTCTCCATTCACATCCGCCGCAAGATTGTCGCCTGCGCTCCCCAACGCGGAGGAGACCAAAACCAAATCCAAGATGTTCGTAGTTCCATCGTCGTTGACATCTGACGAAACCGGCGGCATTTCAGAATCGGCGATAGCGTGAAAAATGGCGTGACCTTCAAATTCAGGGGCATACACGTGTACGGAGTTTGTTCCCAAATTCGGACCCAGTGTGAGTGTTGTCTGCGCTCTGCCGTTTTCATCGGTCGTTGCGATTGCGGCGCCAAGCGCGCCATCGCCTTGAGATACGGTGAATTCGACCTGAACCCCTGCGACCGCGAAACCGTTTTCATCGTGCGCTTCAATGACTAACGGTTGAGGCAGTTGAGTGGAGGCCGCGCCGTTCTGGTAATCGCCCGAGACACTGAGCAGCGCCGGGGATGCTCCATCGTCAAAGTGTACGGTGACGCCCCTGCTTTGGAGTTCGGGAATATGGGTATGGAGGGATACATAACTGAGAGGGTTACCTCGTACATCGACTATGCTGTCCTGTCCTAACCCCGTGTTTTCTACCAGAGGCGAAATGTCTGAAATTAGGCAATGACTGAGTGTGATTTTTTTCAGCCCGCTTAAGCCTGCTACGGGCGAAATGTTTGAAAGATTGTAGTTTGCGTAACCAGCGTTGGAAATAGTTAACTCTGTCAGGTTCGGAAAGCCTGCCAAGAATGTTGGGTCTAACAACCCACTGAGTCCATGAAATGGCGGGTCGCCTGTCCACCGCCAGGTAAAACCCCAAATACTCAGCGCTTGGAGGTTGGTTAAACTTGGCAGGGTTGAAGAGTCTAATCTGAGAGGTTCACCAAGAGAGAGTCCTCTCAGATTTGTTAAACCTGCCAAAGACGAGAGGTCCGATGTTGAGCCAACCCAAAGACTAAGCACTGTCAGGTTGGTTAAATTCGCCAAAGGCGAGAGGTCCGATATTGAGCCACCAAGAGTAAGCGTTGTCAGGTTGGTTAAGCTCGCCAAGGGCGAGAGATCCGATGTTGAGTTACGCGGAAGATTAACATGAAGCTCTGTCAGGTTGGTTGCCCTCTCAAGCCCGGTCAAGTCGCTAATTTCGCCCCGCCGCGTCGCCTCAAGTTCGGTTAGGGTTGCCATCTCGCTCGCGAGGAATGTGTCGTTCAACGCTTTGCGGAGCGCCCTCGCAATGGCGGCGCGGAGGTTGAGATCGGGGATATCCACCGCCGACTGCCCGACACTAAAGAGCGCCTCCAGCTCGAACGGGACGACAGACACGGTGACACGGTTCGGTTCCCCGTCGGAACCCAATGTGAGTTCACTCTGTGCTCTGCCTTGCGCATCGGTGGTTGCACTTGTGACGCTGAGAGCGCCTCCGCCCGACACAATGGCGAACGTCACCGGAACCCCTTCGAACGGGCGGTTTTTACTTCCCTTGACCTCCACAATCAGCAGCGAGTTATCTGACGCGGTCTCGTCGCCGGAGATTTTATGAAGTAAGGCCGGGGTGCGATCGTCATAAGAAACGTGAATCCCTTTGCTTTGGAGGGCTGGGATGTGCGTAAGAATGGTGGGGTAACTCAGTTGGATCCCACGAAGATCAAGCTGTGTCAGATTGGTTAAGTTCACCAGGGGTGAGAGGTCCGATATTGAGGTGTTATAAATCCTAAGCGCCGTCAGGTTGGTTAAGCCCGCCAAGGGCGAGATATCCGATATTGAGCCACCAAGAGAAAGCGTTGTCAGGTCGGTTAAGTTCGCCAAGGGTGAGATATCCGATGTTGAGTCAGACGGAAGACGAAGATCAAGCTGTGTCAGGTTGGTTAGGTTCGCCAAGGGAGAGATATCCGATGTTGACGAAAGACTAAGATTGAGCTGTGTCAGGTTGGTTAAGTTCGCCAAGGGTGAGATATCCGATGTTGACGAAAGACTGAGATTGAGCTGTGTCAGGTTGGTTAGGTTCGCCAAGGGCGAGATATCCGATGTTGGCGAAAGACTAAGATTGAGCTGTGTCAGGTTGGTTAAGTTCGCCAAGGGCGAGATATCCGATATTAAGGTGTTATAAATCCTAAGCGCCGTCAGGTTGGTCAAGTTCGGCAAGAGAGAGAGGTCCGATATTGAGCCACCAAAAGTAAGCGTTGTCAGGTTGGTTAAGCTCGCCAAGGGCGAGAGGTCCGATATTGAGCCGCCAAGAGTAAGCGTTGTCAGGTTGGTTAAGCTCGCCAAGGGCGAGAGGTCCGATATTGAGCCGCCAAGAGTAAGCGTTGTCAGGTTGGTTAAGCTCGCCAAGGGCGAGATATCCGATGTTGGCGAAAGAGAAAGCGCTGTCAAGTTGGTTAAGTCTGCCAAGGACGACAGGTCCGATATTGATTTAGAAAGAGTAAGCGTTGTCAGGTTGGTTAAGTTCGCCAAGGGCGAGAGTTCCAATGTTGAGGTGTTAGAGATATGAAGGTATGTCAGGTTGGTTGCCTCCTCAACCCCGGTCAAATCGCCAATTCTGACCGCCCACGCCCCCGCCACAAGTTCGGTTAGGGTTGCCATCTCGCTCGTGAGGATCGGATCGTCCGGCGCTTTGCCGAGCGCCTCCGCGATGGCGGCGCGGAGGTTGGGATCGGGGATATCTACCACCGCCGGCAGATTAAAGAGCGTCTCCAGCCCGAACGGAACAGCAGACACGGCGACACGATTCGGTTCCCCGTCGGAACCCAATGTGAGTTCACTCTGTGCCCTGCCTTGCGCATCGGTGGTTGTGCTTGTGACACCGAGAACGCCTCCGCCCGACACAATGGCGAACGTCACCGGAACCCCTTCGAACGGGAGGTCGTCACTTCCCTTGACCTCCACAATCAGCAGCGAGTTATACGACGCGGTCTCGTCACCGGAGATTTTATGAAGTGACGCCGGGGTGCGATCGTCATAAGAGACGCTAACCCCTGCGCTTTCGAGGGCTGGGATGTGCGTATGAATTGCCGGGTAACTCAGAGGGTTTCCTTCAAGAACAAGCCGTGTCAGGTTGGTTAAGTCCAGCAAGGGGGAGATATCCGATATTGAGTTGTCACGAAAATCAAGCTGTGTCAGGTTGGTTAAGTTCGCCAAGGGTGAGATATCCGATAATGAGCTGAACGAAAGATTAAGGTATGTCAGGTTGGTTAAGTCCGCCAAGGGAGAGATATCCGATAGTAAGGAGGAACTAAGATTAAGCTGTGTCAGGTTGGTTAAGTCCGCCAAGGGAGAGATGTCCAATATTGAGTAGGCACTAAGATAAAGGTATGTCAGGTTGGTTAGGCCCGCCAAGGGAGAGACATCCGATAGTGGGTTGGCACCAAGATCGAGCTGTGTCAGGTTGGTTAAGTCCGCCAAGGGAGAGATATCCGATAGTGAGTTATCATAAAGAAATAGCCCCGTCAAGTTGGTTAAGTCCGCCAAGGGTGAGATACCCGATAGTGAGGCGTTATTAAGATCAAGGTATGTCAGGTTGGTTAAGTCCGCCAAGGGCGAGATATCCGATAGTGAGTTACTAGAAAGATTAAGCACTGTCAGGTTGGTTAAGTTCCCCAAGGGAGAGATATTCGATAGTGAGTTCGCACCAAGATCAATCCCTTCCAGGTTGGTTAAGTCCGCCAAGGGCGAGATATCCGATAGTGAGTTCCTAGAAAGATTAAGCACTGTCAGGTTGGTTAAGTTCCCCAAGAGCGAGATATCCGATAGTGAGTTATCATAAAGATCAAGCCCTGTCAGGTTGATTGCCCACTCAAGCCCGGTTAAATCGCTAATTCCGGCATCTCTCATCGAAAGTCGGGTTAGTGTTGCCATCTCGCTCCTGAGGATCGGGTCGTCCGGCGCTTTGTCGAGCGCCTCCGCGATGGCTGCGCGGAGGTTGGGATCGGGGATATCCACCGTCGTTTGTGCCGTTGCCGTCAGCGAGATTGAGACGAATATCAACAGAAGCAACAAAGATTTGACTTTCATGAATTTATCTCCTTCAGTGGAACCATGCGGGGTACTTTGCCCCGCCGTGATGGTACTGGAATCTACCAGCGATTTTTTCAAAGGTCAACCACAAAAGCCGGGAGAATAAAAATCTTCTCCATCATCCGGCAACAATTGATTATTGCTGACTGTTGTGTCTTTCAAATGTACAAAATCCAGCTTAGTGCGTGCCAAGACAAAACCCAAAACTCAAAGAGAGTGGCTCATGCATGAGTCGCTCCCAACTGTTTACTGTTAAAGGTATGGATGAATATTAGAATTCCGGCAATGACTATGACGGCGTAACACCCGATATAAAGTCCTAAGTTGATCTTGTACATCACAAATTGGATTGCCAAGATGACACCGAATAGGAGTTGAGTACAAATGAACCGTATCAAGAGCCAAAGCTGCTCCAAATTCCATCCGCTTTGGATAAACTCCTCGGAAAGCGGTAGCCCGGAATTCGGTTTTGGGTAGCAACCAACGTAAACGAGCAAGGCGCTTAATCCCGGCAATAGGTAGAACATTCCCGAAAGCCCTCGCCAAAAAATTGTCGCCAATATCAACAACAGTATAGTGTAAGGGAGCACTATGTAGATGAGGGTTGTCGCCAGCGTGCCTCGCCATAAAGCGTGCGGAACTGCTAACGGAGCACATTGGAAAATCCATTTTGCCTTCCAATGATCAGAGTACCGAATCTGGCCGAGGAATGAACTCACCATTGTTGAACATCCAAAGAAGAAAAATGCGGAGACGCCAAGGGCAAGCCAGATGGTAAAGGGTTTTCCAATCCAGTCCCAAACAGGGTTGTCTTGAAACAAAATGACGAGAATAATGACGGGAGTACCAACTGCGGAGAAGACTCGGAGTTGCGTTCGCCTATCGCGCCGCAAGTATGCAAAAACGAGGTCAGCCCCCGCGCGGGTCTCTCGCCGTTCAAAAAAGCGTGAAACGAGCGATGCTCTCAGTTTAAGTTGGGGCTTCTGCGTTCTCCTTGATTCCAGCAAAGAAGTCAAGTATTTCGTGTAGCCCTTTGCCACACTGCGAAGCGGGCCCGCCACCAGCAGTATTGTCGCCACAATCGCAATCGCAGTTAAAATCAGAAAACGGTAGTGTACATCACCTAGCCCGAACGCCACTACCCCCGCAAACCAACTGTTGGGAAGTAGATAGAAAGCGGTAAGGAAAGGGAGCAACTGATCCGAAACTAATTTTAGTTCCGGTAACAAACGAGGGCCAATAACATAGACACACGGAAAGAGGATGGGAAAAGCCAATTCCGCGTACCGCGCAACATTCCGCAACCATTTATTCGAATAAAGTTTTGTCAGATAGCCTGTAATCACCGTTATTAAACCAACGCTGAAAAACCCGGCGACGAGGGAGATGGGCAGATATACAACCGGAAATAACGGGTTTCGTTCCGCTGTCCAGCATCCGGTGATAGCCGGCAGCAGATTCAAACAACTCGACATGACTGCAGTAGACCCTAGCAGCCTTGTCAACTTCGCGAGGAAAAATGTACGTGACGAAACCGGTGTATGCGCCAAGACGAGATAGTCAATCGGGTTCAAAATAAACTCGAGGCGCGAGTAACTCAAGAACGCTGTCATAACCATTGTGTACGATAGAGCAATAATCGCATAGTCGAACCCATCTACAGGTGCATCTAACAATCGAAAAACCAGAATGAATGCGACTGGAAGGCCCATAATGACATGGAAGCAGCACACCAAACCATACGAGAAAATGGCAGACCCATTTTTGTCACCCTTTGCCCGGCTTGCCACAGTCTTATCCAATTTGAGAAGCTGCCTGAAGTGCGCTGGGTCTACGCCGTAAACCTGTGCGATTTTATCAAGCATCTGCCTCTCCCATTACAATCCGAACCGCGTCCTCGGTTTTTCGATCAATTCCGCTGGCAGTATCGGTGAGTTGCGCGAAGATCTGAGCCAACTCCGTTTGACTTGTCATCTCTCGTAGTTCTTCAACACTGGCATCGGCAATCAGTTTTCCCTCGTTGATAATCATGATCCGGGGACACAGAGTTTCCGCCACTTCAAGGATATGCGTGCAGTACAGAACCGTCTTCCCAGTCTCTGCGAGCCGCTGTAACATCGTTTTCATGAGCGTGACTGTCGTCACGTCCAAGTTCGTAAAGGGCTCGTCAAATAACAGAACATCCGGATTGTGCAGCAGCGCGGACATGATCAGCAACTTCTGGCGCATTCCTTGCGAAAAGCTGCTTATCTTCTGTTTCGTATTCGGCGCCATGTCAAAAAGATGGGCGAACTCCAAGATTTTCTTATGAATAAGCGACTCTTCGACATGGTAGAGCCTCCCCATTAACTGAAGATGCTCCGCCAAGGTCAGGCTTTCAAATAACTGCGCATTTTCGGGAACGTATCCGACGCGTTTTTTGAGTTCTAGTATGTCGGTCGCCGCATCGCAGCCGGCGACTGATATGTCGCCCGCGGTCGGTTCAACCAAACCGACAAGCATTTTCAGTGTGGTGCTTTTTCCCGCGCCGTTGGGCCCCAAGTATCCAACAATCTCTCCTGCCGGAACCTCGAAACTGATATCATCAACGGCGATGCTCGTTCCGTATTTCTTTGTAAGATGAGAGACGCGAATCATTTTTGAGCATCTCGCCGGTCAGCTCGGATTGCCGTTTCGGGTTCCCTACGGCGCCCATCTTATACGATTTCAATTTCTAGATGTGACATCTAATCCGAGACGCGCGATGAAGTACGTTAGTATAAACTTTCTTCGTTGACTAACCTATATGAGCGAAACCTTGGCTCTCTCCGTAGGGAACGCAGATCTGCGTTCCTCAGAGATGTTGTTCGAGATTTACGTTTCAAGCAACTTGGGGATAATACGTTGTTGGTACGCATAATTTTCTTCGGGCGGAACCGTCGCTTCATCGACCGGAAGGGTAACCAACTTGCCCTCGCGAATACAGGCTTCAAACTCCGGACGGAATTTTCGCATGTAGCTGACGGCGGGCCAGGAGACGGCAATGCCAAACACACAAATCGTATTCCACGTCATCGTGTCCACATTCGCAATATTGTTCGCAACGCTCTCCAGCAGGTCAAGATCCTCAAAGATTTCCTCCATCTCCCCTGTGTCGCCCCATCTACCGTTTTCCGCGACACCAAACTTTGGTCGGGTAATCGTGGATTTACGTCCCTCGCCATCCGCAATGCGTTGAACGATATCCCGCACCCAAGGTGTCCCCCAGCGGCACGGTGTGCACTGCCCGCACGACTCGTGGGCATAAAACTTCATGATGTTCAGCAGACAATCGACAATGTTTCGGGAATCATTCATCACAATGATTCCACCCGAGCCGAGCATCGACTTCGCCAACGTGAGGGAAGTGAAGTCCAAGCGCGTGTCCAACTCATAGTGCGTCAGAATTGGCGCCGAACTGCCGCCCGGAATTACGGCTTTTACCCGATCTCCTCTCAGCCCGCCCGCAACCTCAATCAGTTCTTCGCAAGTAAGCCCGAGGTCTAGCTCGTAGACGCCAGGCTCTTCTACATCTCCACTGATGCAGTAAAGTTTTGTGCCGGTGTTTTGGTCAGCTTGAGGCGGATCGAATCTTGTGTCGCCGTAAGTGGGTCCCATGCTCGTATACCAATCGACCCCTTTATCAATGATGAACGGCAAATTGCACAATGTCTCCACATTCTGCACAACCGTGGGTTTGTTGAACACGCCGGACACCGCGGGGAACGGCGGTTTGTTTCGAGGTTGGCCCCGTTTTCCTTCCAGCGATTCAATCAACCCCGTCTCCTCGCCGCAGATATAGGCTCCTGCGCCCGGGTGAGAATACACATCCAAATCAAATCCTTTGCCTAGGATATCCTTGCCCAGATACCCGTGCTCGTACGCTTCCGCGATTGCTTGATCGAGCATCCGCTTGCCGAGCGTAAATTCACCGCGAATATAGATGTATGTTGTATGAATCCCCATCGCATAGCAACAGATGAGAATCCCCTCAATAAGCTGGTGCGGGTTTTTCTCCAAGACATATCGGTTGCTAAAGGTACCGGGCTCGCTCTCATCGGCATTACAGCACAAGTAACGCGGCTCGATATCGCGCGGCACAAAACTCCATTTTAGTCCGGTCGAGAAACCTGCGCCGCCTCTGCCCTTCAATCCGGACTTCATTACCATGTCCGCAATCTCGTCCGGCTGATACTCGTCCAGTGCCTTCTCGAAGCGTTTGTAGCCATCGTACTGGCGAAACACATCAAAGGTGTTTATGCCCGGGACATCAAGGTGTTCGTAGAGTATTCGTCGTTCTTGAATCATGGTTCCGCTCTCACCTTACGTTAAGCCGCCCAGAATTTCATCGACCTTTTCCGGTGTGAGGTTTTTGTAGAGATCGTCGTTGACCATCATTACGGGAGCTACATCACAAGATGCTAGGCACTCCGATTTGAGAATGGTGAATTTTCCGTCATCGGTTGTCCCTTTCGCCAAGTCCGTCTCGGAAGCTATATCTGTTCCGAGTTTCTCTTTCAAATGATCTAGCACCAATTTGCAATCGCGCAGTGCACAGGGCAGCGTGTAACAGACACGAATAACATACTCCCCCACAGGTTCTTCGAAGAACATCGGATAGAACGTCACCACATCCTTGACCTTCATCACGGACACTTCAAGGAGTTCCGCTACGTGTTTCATGACGCCCGGCGTGATGAAGCCCGCTTGCTTCTGTGCAATATGGAGAACCGGAAGCATTGCGGCTTCCTTCACCGGATACCGCTGAATAAGGACATCAACTTCCTGTCTGTTTGATTCTGAAAACTGAAATGGTGATTCAATATGAATCAACTCATCAGACATCTACAATTTCCTTCTAAGCCAAAGTAGCCAAAGGTAAAGTTACTATAACCCTTTGCAGCCTTTAAGTTTACCCCACTTCATGCAACTCGACACTCGCAAGATGTGCAGATTTCCGGGTTATACCTGAGCTGACTTTTTACAACTGTAGGGTGGGCACTGCCCACCATTCCTTGTAAGGTGCGATCAACCGACTGATTAAGTAGGGCGATGGAGATCTTTGCGCGATAGAATTCATGAGTATATCCCGATTCAAATGACCAAAGATTGGTTTACCACTTATTATTCAAACAAAATCTCAACGCGAACGTGAAAAAACATGACAGATAAAACCGGCTAGTAGTCCCCCCAAAACTGAATCCGGTTTCCTTCAGGGTCTCTAATGTCAAATACGGCTAGACCATCCTCGTTCTTCAATGGCCTCAGTTGCAGTCCCTTCGCCTTCAAGTTCCGATGAACATCGTTCACACTCTCAACGTGAAAGACAATCTTTTGTCTTCCGCCGTTCGGCTTACCCGCTTTGTGGAGACAGAGTTTACACTGTCCGGTGTCAAAGCGGAAAAAACTGTCAGCCGGAAACGGTTGCTCCTCATCCGGATGCAAGCCAATAGTATCCCGGTAATACGCGATAGCACCCTGCATGTCTCTGATAAAGAGTATGATGCCCCCGAGATTCACACAATTTCCCTCGAATGTTTTGTATTCTTAGAACCTGTTTGAAAAGTCATTTCGAGTTGAATCGTGCGTCGCGAAAGCACCGAAATCAAGTTTTTTCTTGAAAACTTGATTTCTGGATGGGAACAGAATGACGAAACCGAGTTTTTTCCCGAAAACTCGGTTTCTTTCTCGCACATTTCTGTAGCGTGCGCAGTACGCACCTTACAATTCGTACTTTTCAAACAGGCTCTTAACTTGAACACCAGCGGCAGCCTAATCAATTCTACCGATCCAACTCTCCGGCAATAACATTCAAACTTCCCAGCACAGCAACGACGTCCGATACCATGCCCCCCTCGATCATGTGAGGTACCACCTGGTATTGCAGCAGACTCGGTGGACGAATACGTATCCTATAAGCAGTGCCACTCCCGTCGCTGACGATGTAGAATCCGAGTTCTCCGTTAGGCGACTCGGTGGCGGAATAGATTTCACCGCGCGGCGGCTGGACGCCGTGCCCATCCATAATAATCTTGAAGTGGTGGATTAACCCCTCGATATGTCCGTAAGCGTCCTTCTTCTCAGGCAACATAATTTTGTTGTCGGGAACATTAACGGGCCCATCGGGAAGATTGTCCATCGCCTGTCTAACGATATGACAACTCTGCACCATCTCCTCCATCCGAACGAGATAGCGGTCGTACACATCTCCGTTTTCACCCACCGCTACATCAAAATCAAAATCCTCGTAAGAGGAATAGGGTTCAGCCTTTCTCAAATCATGCCCTACGCCGGAGGCGCGTAAACAAGGTCCCGTCAAACCGTAACTGATGGCATCTTCGCCCGAGATGACGCCAACCTCCTTCGTCCGATCCATCCAGATCCGATTCCGGGTGAGAAGCGTGTGCACCTCCTTGAGCGTTTTCGGAAACGCTGAAAGAAACGCATTGACTTCCTCCTCGAATCCGTCATACAAGTCCCTCAAGACCCCGCCGACACGGGTGTAGCTCGTGGTCAAGCGGGCACCTGTCGTCTTCTCGAAGATGTTATACAGTTTTTCGCGCTCTTTAAATCCGTAAAGAAACGCGGTAAATGCGCCAAGATCGAGAGCGCCCATTCCCAACCAGATGAGATGATCGGCAAGGCGAGACAACTCCGCCATGATAACCCGCACGTACTCACCGCGCTTAGGAATTTCTAAGCCGAGAAGTTTTTCAACGGCGAGGACGTATCCAAAGTTGTTGGAAAGCGGCGAGAGATAATTCATCCGGTCCGTGACAACAATGTACTGATTGTAGTCAAGGTGTTCGCCGAGTTTTTCAAAACCGGTATGGAGGTAGCCGAGATGAGGTGTGGCTTTGACGACCGTTTCGCCGTCAAGCTCCAAAACGATCCGGAGCGTGCCGTGCGTCGCCGGATGTTGAGGGCCGAAGTTCAACATCATTTTTTCGCCCGCGACCCGTTCCATATCTGCGTGCATATCTCGTTTGTCTCCCTCGTCAAGACCGGTTTGAATTGAGGTTAGGCATTTTGACGTTCAAAATCAAAGGTTTCACGTTCACCGCGACCGCGCAACGGATAATCCTTGCAGAGCGGATATCCTTCAAAATCGTCCGGCATCAAAATCCGTCGAAGATCCGGGTGGTTCTCAAAGGTAATCCCAAACATATCATACGCCTCTCGCTCAAGCCAATCCGCGCCCTTCCAAAGTGATGTCACTGTGCGAACCGACAACTCTTTTTCATGCACCGGCGCCTTAACGCGCAGGCGGTCCCCCGTTTTATAGGAGTAAAGGTGATAGACCACCATGTACCGCGCATAATCGTACTTCGTCAGCACATCCTCCATCTGGGAATAATCAACCGCGGTGACATCGACGAGAAAATCGTACGACAGTTCGGCGTCGTTTTTGAGGAATTCCAAAATTTCGTATACAGAATCTTTGCGCGCGACAAGCGATAACTCGTCAAACTCCTCCGAGAGATCAAGCACGCCTTCCTGAAATTGTTCCTTGACCCTCTCAAAAACAACAGGTGATTTTCCTGAACTCGTGGTGTCTTTTTCTTCTTCGCTCATGATGATTTATCCTGCGACACTAGCGCTGTTCGCGTCGGAAAGTGTGCCTTTGGGCAATTCACCCGCGTCGATTTGACGCTGAATCTGCATCACCGCATCGATCAAATCTTCGGGACGGGGAGGACAACCGGGAATGTACATGTCGACGGGGAGAAACTGATCCACACCCTGGATCAACGTGTACGTATCAAACACGCCGCCGCAAGACGCGCACGCCCCCATTGAGATCACCCACTTGGGCTCCGGCATCTGATCATAAATCTTCTTCAGCACCGGCATCATCTTGAGCGAAATCCGACCGGAAACAATTAGCAAATCCGATTGGCGCGGTGAAAATCGGATGGCTTCCGCCCCAAAGCGCGACAGATCATATTTCGATGCGAGCGTAGCCATCATTTCGATCGCGCAACATGCCGTCCCGAACGGCATCGGCCAGAGCGAGTTTTTTCGTCCCCAATTGATCACCTTGTCGACAGTGGTCGTGATGATATTATCGTCAGATCTATTTTCTAATCCCATGTCAAACCACCTTTCTTCCAGGCGTAGATGTAGCCCAAAAAGAGAATGCCGATGAACACCAGCATCTCAATCAAAATGAAATAACCGCTACTCTCCGAGAATTTCTTGAATACAATCGCCCAAGGATACAGAAACACCACCTCAATATCAAAAATAATGAAAAGCATGGCGATGAGATCGAATCGAATGGTAAATCGCTGGCGCGCGTTTCCCACAGGTTGAACGCCGGATTCGTAGACGGAAAGCTTCGATGGGGTCGGTTTCTTTGGACCGAGGAGATGAGAAAGGGCGAGGTTGATAGCCGCAAAGCCGATGGCAAAAACCAATAACAGCAGAATAGGCAGGTAATCAATTAGCATTCGTGTGCGCTGAATGATGTGCTTAAATCAAGACATCTGGCTGGGCTAGTTACGCTTGTGAAATTTTTCACATGCCCAAGCCAAAAAGAAGTGGGCAAGGTGCCGCCCATTTTTTAGTTTCAAAATCCAATTTTCGAAGGACGAATACACACTGCAACTGGGCAAATCCTAATTCCATCTAGGAGACAAGGACATCGGACACGCGCGGCATCCAATCGTGCGGTTCGCTGGGGGGACATTTCGTGTCAACCCGGGGAACAGGTCACAACATATCGTCCTCTGTGCTACCTGCCAATTAGTGGAAAAGCGATTATATTATCACACATTCTAGGAACGGTGTCAAGACTTTTTTCGACTCTGAACAACGCCTTATTTGGTGTCTATAAGACGAAACTTCATGGGGATAGCCGATCGATTTTCCAGCCCTTATCGGAGCCATGCGTATAGCGGAGACGATCATGCAGGCGGTTGGGGCGTCCCTGCCAAAACTCGAACCAGTCAGGCGACAGACGATATCCGCCCCAGTACGGCGGAAGTGGAATCTCCTTATGCCGATAGGTTTCCATCAGTTGATTGTATTTACTCTCTAAATGCTGTCGGTTGGGTATAATTTCCCCCTGGTTTGACGCAAATGCCGCCAACTGACTACCGACAGGGCGGCTTCGGAAATATTTTTCCGATTCCCGGCGCGAAACTGTGTTTACCGATCCCGAGACTCGGATCTGCCGGTCTAACTCTCGCCAATAAATAACCAATGCGGCATGTGGGTTTTCCGCCAGTTCTTGTCCTTTTTGACTCTGGTAATCCGTAAAAAATACCAAACCGCGTTCATCGAATCCCCGGAGCAGCACTATCCTCGCCGACGGCATTCCATCCTCTGACGCTGTCGCGAGCGTCATGGCGTCCGGTAGATCGATTTTCGCGTCAACCGCCTGTTGAAACCAAAGCTCAAATTGGTCAAACGGGTTTTCAGCCGCATCCGATTCTCGCAAGCCGTCAGAACTATATTCTCGGCGAAGTTCATCCGCTTTCATATTCATCCCGTCTTCTCACGTTTTGCGCCGCATGGTTTACTTTCTCCATAACTCAGGAGCAAACAGAACAAGCACGGTATACAACTCCAAGCGTCCCAGTATCATGCAGAAACTGAGGATGAATTTCCCGACTGTTGGGATATGGGCGTAGTTGTCAGTAGGCCCCACGCTGCCCAGTCCCGGACCAATGTTCGCCATCGTTGCAATAGTCGAGGCCGCCGCGCTAACGAGATCCAGTCCGAGCGCCGCCATTAAGCAGGTCACAATGGCGAAGATGCCGATAAAGAGAAAAAAGAATCCGAGCACATTGGTCATGACCTCCTGTGGAACGACTCGATCGCCCACTTTGACGGGTAGTACCGCGTGCGGGAGTATAAATCTTCTTATCTCCACATACCCCTGTTTGATTAGGAGTAGAAATCGTATCTGCTTCAACCCGCCGGTCGTAGATCCGGCGCACCCGCCAAAGAACATGAGAACCACCAATAGAAATTGCGAAAGTGCGGGCCATGATTCGAAGTCATAAGTTCCATAGCCGGTCCCTGTAACGATGGCGCCGACCTGAAAGGAAGCATAGCGCAGCGCGTCTCCGAACGAATCATAGACGACAGTTTCTCCCACTTTCATGCTCATCGTGTTCCAAACGATTAACCCTGTACACAGAAGGAAGATGAGTCCGTAAAAGCGAAATTCGGCATCTCTGAGATAACTGTTAAAGTTTCCGCGCAGTGCGCGGTAATGCAGAGCAAAATTGGTCCCGGCGAGTAACATAAAGATAGTAATCACCACATCGAAATAAACACTGTCATACTGACCAATGCTCAGATTTTTGGTAGAAAACCCCCCAGTCGCCATCGTGCCAAACGTATGACAAAGCGCGTCGAACCACGTCATACCTCCTAGCCACAACAATAACACCTCGACCGCCGAAAGGAGCACGTAGACGCCCCAGAGTAATTTCGCCGTCTGGGCGATTCGCGGTGTTAAACGCTCTTTTTGAGGCCCCGGCGCCTCCGCGCGGAACAACTGCATCCCTCCGACGCCGAGCATTGGCAGGATGGCGACAGCTAGAACAACAATCCCCATTCCTCCAAGCCAGTGAGAAAAACTGCGCCAGAAGAGTATCCCATCGGGAACTCCTTCAATCTGCGTGAGGACTGTCGCTCCTGTAGTCGTAAACCCCGACATGGATTCAAAAAAACAGAACGAAAACTCAAGCAGGATATTCCCGTCGATGTCGCCAAAAACGCCATGGAAGAGATAGGGGAGGGCCCCGAATAGCGCGCATGCGGTCCAACCGAACGCGACAACTGCGGCTCCCTCCTTATTCCGCAGCTCTTGCTTCGACCTGGTAGTAAAGCGCAGGACAACACCTATCAAACATGTAATCGCAAAAGAATACACGAATGCCCAAAGGTCGGTATCGCCTTTAGTCCCTCTATAAATCAAGGTCACAACGAGAGGAAGGAGCATCGACCCGGAGAGGAAAATCAACAGGTTGCCAAGTGTGTAAAGAACTAATCTAAAATTCAAGATTGACTAGAGGGTAGGAGATTTGTGATCCATTGGATCGCGGAGTACGGTTAAAATCGCACAAGGGATGGGTTGTGCTTGTCTGTGTAAAAACTCGATTCCCGGAAGCGCTGAATACTGTCGCATGCGGCAACCGAACCCACTGTCCGGGGCACCGTGGAATCAACTGCTAAAGAGCTACCGCGCCGTAAAAAGATCCTCAATTTCTGGGATCGCGTGGGGCATGCTAAAGATAATGACGCGGTCACCCACCTGAATAACGCTTTTCCCCGTAGGTACTAACACTTTTTCGCGCCGCACAATGGCACCGATCAGTGCGTCACGAGGAAACCTTCGTCCCAGTGAAATCAAATCTTTGCGAACGATTTTGGAATTGGCTTCCGCTACGATGTCAATGACTTCCGCGTCTATTTCTCGAAGTGATGCTACCGATACGATGTGTCCTCTTCGAACAAGGCTTAAGATGCTTCCGACCGCGGTCAAATGGCGGCTCACCGCCGAATCAAGAGTGGGAATGGCTGCGAGAATGGGTAGATAACGCGGTTGCTGAACCAATGCCAAAACACGTGCGGCGCCATTCTGTTTTGCCGTGACACAGGCCATAACGTCATTCTCATCATCGCCAGTGACAGAAACGAACCCGTCGACTTCTTGCACGCCGGCTTCCTCAAGAAACCCGGGTTTAAGGTAGTCACCATGAAGAACGGTAGTGCGTTTCAGAGTTCTTGACGCAATCTCCGCTTTTTCTCTATCCACCTCGATTAGCTTGACGTTCACGCCGTCCCGTTCAAGCGTCTGCGCAAGATATATCCCGATACGCCCTGCTCCCGCGATAACCACGCGATGCAATCTTTCATCAAGGGAAACCCCTGAACGCTCTAGCAGCACCGCGACGGCTTCTTGACTGCCTATTGCAAATACCTCGTCCCCTTCGTAAATTACGTCATTGCCTTTAGGAACAACTGTTGCGCCGTCTACGCGCTTAATCCCGGTGAATCTCAGATTGGAAACCAGCCCTTCCCTACCAAGCTGAATCATGGATTTTCCCTGAAACGGGTTCGGTGACTTTACGCGGAAGGCAACTAACCGAACTTTTCCATCCTCAAATTCGACGATTTCACGCGTTTCAGGCGTGTTCAGGAGACGATAAAATTCTTGTGCACAGAGTTGTTCAGGATTGATGAGAAGATCTATCTTCAGGTCTTCCGGACGGAGGCTGCTCTGCTCTTCAAAGTATTCCGGCGAGGAGACGCGCGCGACTTTTGTTCGGACTCGGAATTGGGCTGCAATCGTGCACGCGAGGATATTTATTTCATCACTGTTTGTCACGGCAATTAACAAACCCGCATCTTCAATCCCCGCCCTCTTCAGAAGGATTGGAGACGCGCCCGATCCTTGAAGCGCAATTAGATCCAACTGTTCTTGTGCGCGCTGACATACCGTTGCCGACTGGTCGATAAGCACAACATCGTTGTCCCTTTCGGCCGTCAGCACCCGCGCAGTATGGAAGCCAACTTCCCCGGCTCCTATGATAATTGCTTTCATCTGGTTAGGCGACTACATCAGTAGTAAATCCCTAATGATGAATCCGTCGATTCAGCCTCCATATGAACACTTCTGTAGGGTGGGATAAAAGGAACGATCAAGTGAGTGAATAGCGAACGCGATAGAGATTGCTTGGTGATCGCCATAGAGTTCCACGAGCCACGAGCCTCTAAAGGCCCCAGAGCGACGGAAGGTGTATAGAGATGCTACAACCCCGCACATCTAATACCATTTCGCTTGAATAATAGTGCATATGATGTCTTCACTATATCGTTCACTTACGCCGTAGGCGGGAATCAAGCGAGTGAATAACGAGTGCGATAGAGATCCCCTTGCCCCGCCGACTTTGCGCGGAGACAAGGCTCATTATTCCGTTCCGAGCATATTTCTTTATTTAATCCACGTAGTCAATGCACTCCCATTTTATAGAAATGGTATAAGCCCCACAGGGGATCAAGCGAGTGGATAACGAGTGCGATAGAGATCCCACATGTACATAGCAGACAAAAAGAAAAGCACGAAGAAACTCCCTGCAAACATCCGAATATGGCTCTGATGCGGATTATTCAAACAGTCTCTCAACTACCGAAAGAGTCGATAGGAGCACAAGCGCAGATCAGTGTTCGATCTCCGTGCACTTCATCAACCCGCGAGACCGGTGGCCAGTATTTATTCTCGTGTGTCCAAGATGCGGGGAACGCCGCTCTTTCCCGAGTGTAATCGTGCGTCCACTCCGATTGCGTAACGTGGAACGCGGTATGAGGCGCATTCTTGAGGACATTATCCGAGCGATCCGCTTGCCCGCTTTCGATTTCTGCAATCTCTTGGCGAATAGAAATCAACGCTTCGCAGAACCGATCCAATTCCTGTTTCGATTCGCTCTCCGTGGGCTCAATCATCATTGTCTCGTTTACCGGCCACGATACCGTCGGGGCATGAAAACCGTAGTCCATCAGGCGCTTAGCGATGTCAACAACCCCAACGCCAGTGACGCTCTTTATACCGCGAAGATCAACAATGCATTCGTGTGCAACTAACCCGCGACTCCCCTTATAGAGGACCGAATAATGTGGTTCCAGACGCTTCGCGATATAGTTGGCATTTAGAATAGCCACTTCACTAGCTCTCTTTAAACCGTCATTCCCCATCATGGCAATATATGCCCACGAAATTGGGAGAATACTCGGGCTACCCCACGGCGCGCCTGAAACCGCTCCGATACCTTCCTCTCCACCCACGGGAATAATTGGATGTGTCGGGAGGAACCGAGTGAGATGATCTTTAACGCCGATGGGACCCATTCCGGGGCCGCCGCCGCCATGTGGAATACAGAATGTTTTGTGTAGATTCAGATGGCAGACATCGGGTCCAAAATCTCCCGGACGACATAGGCCCACCATGGCGTTCATATTGGCGCCATCCATATAAACCTGCCCACCGTGTTGATGCACAATCTCGCAGATTTGCTGAATTCCCTCTTCAAACACACCGTGAGTAGAAGGATAGGTGATCATGGCTGCCGCTAAATTGTGACTGTGCTCTTCGCTCTTCCTTTTCAGGTCGAGGAGATCGATATTCCCTGCATCATCGCAATCAATTGCTACGACTTTCATTCCCGCCATCACTGCACTGGCGGGATTCGTTCCATGCGCGGATTTGGGAATTAAGCAGATATTTCGATTCCCGTCACCTTGACTCCGATGATATTTGCGAATCACCAAAAGCCCGGAGTATTCTCCTTGCGATCCTGCGTTGGGCTGTAAGGAGATGCCGGCAAATCCGGTGATTTCGGCAAGCCACGATTCCAGCTGCGAAAAAAGTGTATGGTACCCGGACGTCTGCTCGCTAGGCGCAAATGGATGCACCTGTGAAAACTCGTTCCACGTTACCGGAATCATCTCGACAGTCGCGTTCAATTTCATCGTGCAGGAGCCCAACGGTATCATTGAGTGAATTAGGGAGAGGTCCTTCACCTGAAGGCTGTGGATGTACCTCAACATCTCCGTCTCCGAATGGTATGTGTTAAAGACGGGATGTGACAGATACGAGGTATATCGCCGCAGGTCCGCCGGAATTTCTGTTAACGGACCGGTGGCTTCCATGACCAATCTATCAAGTTCGCTCGGTTCTCTCCTTCCAAGCGCGAATATATCAAATAAATCTAGAACATCCTTAGTCCTTGTTGTTTCGTCCAGCGAAATACCGACGCGGCTTTCGTCGAACACACGGAAGTTTATCTTTGCGTGGTGAGCCGCTTTTAGCAGGCGATATAGATTGACCGAACCGAGTTCGACACAAATCGTATCGAAGAACGCATCCTCACCGATGTTGTACCCCAACGATACCAATCCTCGCCGTAAGATTCCGGTGAGTTCATGGACGCGCTTTGCTATCCGGTTCAGCCCTGTCGGACCGTGATAAACGGCATACATACTCGCCATCACGGCTAACAGTACCTGTGCTGTACAGATATTGCTGGTTGCTTTCTCTCTGCGGATGTGTTGTTCCCGAGTCTGAAGTGCAAGTCGGATTGCAGGTCTCCCGTCGGAGTCCCGCGAAAGTCCGGCAATTCGTCCGGGCACCCTGCGTTTGAACTCATCCCTTGTCGCCAAGAATGCGGCATGCGGACCGCCGTAACCGATAGGTACGCCGAACCTTTGCGCGGATCCAATTGCGATATCGGCGCCAAACTCGCCCGGTGGAAGGAGGAGAGTCAGGGCAAGTAGATCGGTCGCGGCAACTAGCAATCCTCCAGCCTCGTGAACCTGTTCGGCAAAATCGCGGTAATCGTGGATTACACCGTCGCTGGCTGGATATTGCACAATTGCTCCGAGAATTGGTCGATCAAATCGCACCTTTCGATGATCGCCGAGAACCAACTCGATGCTCAGTGCTTCGGCGCGCGTTTCGAGCACGGCGATTGTCTGGGGATGGCATGTTTCCGAAATGAAAAACGCTGCGGTATTTCGATGTTTCGTCGCGGCGAGGCACATTCCCATGGCTTCAGCCGCTGCGGTTGCTTCGTCGAGGAGCGAGGCATTGGCAACAGGCAATCCGCTAAGATCAATAATCATCGTCTGGAAATTTAACAGGGCTTCCAAGCGCCCCTGTGATATTTCCGCTTGATACGGTGTGTACGCGGTGTACCAGCCAGGGTTTTCAAGTATGTTTCGTTGGATTATCGGCGGAGGGATACAATTGTAATAGCCCATTCCGATGAATGAGCGATATACCTCGTTATGCGAGGCAATATCTTTTAAGATCTGCAAGGCTTCGTGTTCGGTATGCCCCGCACCAATGTCTAGCGGTTGATTGAGGCGGATGTGAGAAGGGATAACATCGTCAAGGAACGCGTTAAGGGTTTTGTATCCAACCTGTTCCAACATCTGATCAATGTCGTCTGGCCGAGGACCGATGTGTCGATTGACGAATCTATCGGTGAAACCGAAGGCTTGGACTGCTTTGTCTTTCGTTGCTTCCATCCTACGCTTCTGCCTCAAGCTTCGCCCGATATTCCTGAACAGACATAAGGTTGTCGAGCTCACCAGGATTGCTCAACTGAATCTTAATTATCCACCCTGTACCGTACGGATCTTCATTGATACATTCTGGGGAGTCCTCAAGCTCCTCGTTGACTTCGACAACCTCACCGCTGGCGGGAGCGTAGATGTCGAACGCCGCTTTGACAGATTCGATAACTGCAAATTCCTTCATTTGTTGAAGTTTCTGACCGATTTCTGGAAGTTCGACGTAGACAACATCTTGAATCTCTTGTTGAGCATATTCGGAGACGCCGACAGTAATCACATCTCCCTCACTTTTTGCCCATTCGTGACTCTCCATATACTTTAGTTCTTCGGGATACATCCGATCTCCTGACCTTTACTTGAAAGTTCACACCGAATGCCGCTTAATTTGATGATTTATAAAATGGGGTTGGTACGACCTCCGCAGGGTGACGTTTACCTCGAATCTCAACCTCGATTTTCGTATATCGCTTACGTCGTTCTTTTGGCAGGTACGCAAGCCCGATATTGCACCCGAGACTAGGTGAAGGAGCACCGCTGGTAACTTCGCCGACGGGCACGTCTCCTCGATAAACCTTATGATGCGTCCGGGCAATCCCACGATCTAACATTTTGAATCCTATGAGGCGCCGCTTGATGCCGTTGTCACGTTGTCGAGTCAATGCGCTTGCACCGATGAAATCCCCTTTGTTAAATGCCACCGTCCAGCGCAGCCCCGCCTCTAGCGGTGTGGTTGTGTCGTCAATATCGTTCCCATAGAGACAGAATCTCATTTCCAATCGCAGTGTATCCCTCGCGCCGAGGCCTACGGGTTTTCCATCGACATTCAATGTGGCATCGTAAAGCGCGTGCCAAAGTTCCTCGCCACGATTTGCCTCCACATATAGCTCAAATCCGATTTCCCCCGTGTATCCGGTTCGAGAGATCAAGGCTGGGATACCGTCAACCCTTTCTTCGGCAAACCGATAATAACCAATTGTGGAGAGATCAAGCTTTGTCAGTGCCTGAAGGATAGGTATAGAATTTTTGCCTTGTAACGCAACGAGGACTGTTGCATGGCTCACATCGGAGATTACTGCTGCGTTCCTGTTGTGGGCATGTAACCAGTCGCAATCCTTATCGATATTAGTGGCGTTAACAACCAGCATGTATCGAGTTGCGTTGAATCGATAAACGAGAAGGTCGTCCACAATCCCGCCAGTTTCGGTGCACATTGGAGAATATAGAATACATCCATCGCTAAGTTTTGAGGCATCATTGGTGATGAGTCTTTGGATTAGGGGTAACGCACCTGAACCCGTAACCTCAATCTCTCCCATGTGTGAAAGATCGAAGATACCGACATTCGACCGAACCGCTAGATGCTCTGCAACTATGCTGCTATATTGAACTGGCATCTCCCAACCGCCAAATTCAATCATGCGTGCGCCGAGTTGCTTGTGGATTTCAAAGAGCGGGGTATGCTTTAAACTGTCTGGCATGTTGGCGCAAGGAGATATGATGCGTGAAAAAATGAATCGGCAAAACCTCGCACCATTCCGAAATTCTTATTCTATCTGAGAAGACCTATTTTACTGTCGCTGAATTACAATCCCTTGGCCGTCAAGCGAACCAATGGATACGGCCCGGGATTCAAGATAATCTCGATAACTATCGTAAGCCTCGTTTGCTATTGGCTCGCTGGGGTAGCGAATGAAAAAGGCGACCATTGTGTCTGCCCAATGCTCATTCTTGTTCTTCTTATGCGTGTAGGAAGCGGTAAAACCCGTTGAGTTGGCACTTAGCTCAAGACCGTCTTCGGGTAGAAAATTGTAGATTTTCCGCAACGTGGTATCATCGAAGAAGCATTTCGCACTGTACGGGATTCTGTTTGGCGGCAGCAAACTCAAAAGATGCGGTTTTGTTGGCGGATCGTCGATACGGCTCGCTACTGACTTCGCCAGTTCAACCATTCCCTCCTCAACCTTGGTTGCGAATTCGTATCCTTCAATCTCGATAAAATACTTCCCCTTCCAAAACCGTAGGAATTTGCCGGTAACGACCGCTCGATTGCCGACCCACTCGGATTCTGCCTCCGGATATTGGTTGAAACTATATATCCCGAAAGCGTTTTCCGGGGTGCCCATGTCGAAAATCTCAACGCGAATCAACGGGTAGGAACCAAGTAGAGATGTCTGGTATTCCACTTCGGCTTGCTTGAGAACGCCATAGGCGTGATACAACTCTGGGTGGCCGCCAAGCGTGTCTTTATATAGATTCTCCGCCGTGTACCCACTCGGATTACGCGATCTAACCCAGTCAGTAACATCACCATCTACAGGTAGCAGGTCAACCGGATTTAGAGACGTTTTAATTGGTAAGGACAGCAACTGTGCCTTGTCTTTCACACCTGTCCGTGCCGTCTGATCCATTAGTTTTGCCGCAGCTTTCTCGGAATGTGAATTCCACACACCATAGAGGTATTGTCCTTCCCGAGCGAGAGCGGTATAGTTTCCCTGGTCAGAACTGCAGGAAAGGAGATTCACTGTGCAGCAGACGACGAAAGCCCCGCCCGCCAACTTGATCAACCAAGATACCCTTGACTTTACCATTGTTCTGCGAGCTGTTGGAAGAGATCGTCGACAAGCTCCTCAAATATTTCGGTACGCGCTTGTGGTATCGTTCTCGGTTCTTCATCCCTGCCTGACACGATAAAGAAGTCAAAAACTTGAAAATAACTATCATCCTGATCGATAATCTTGTCATTGACACGGTCAATGAATCGATAATCAACCTGCAAACTCATGCGCAACTTCTCCGCTTGATTGGTCGCCCCGAAGTCAATCTCTCTCAAATCGTAGTCGAGAATTGTAACCTCAAGCAATGCGTCGTTCCCAGTGCGCCACTTGCGTGTAAAACGCTTTGTCAGATTTTCCTGGAGGACTTCATCATAGGGTCGATCGGATTGGATATCATACGTAATATCGGAATCTTCAATCTGGACGGGGGCGATTTGAACTGTTTTGATGTGTTCGAGGTAGGAAGAGGTCGACACGTAACCACAACCTAGTACGAACCAAGTTAAGATCAGTAAACCCCGGTGAAGGTACGCAGTGCGCATATGGCAGTCCTCCGGCGTAAGTTATTGAACGGCCATTGATTTCAATTCGAGTGTCGTCAAGAAACTGAGGAAAGACTCGATAGGCGAGAAACTGCACAGTTTGGGTGACGTTGCTAGCGGTGCGAAAGGGAATCGATTTACGATACTTTGGTACTCAAATCCTCTGAGCGTTGCTTTCAGACCAAGACTGGCGGAGAGCGCCTCCTTTGCACGCTGTACAAAGTCTTTGGCGTATTGAACAAGCTCGTCCTGATATCTCAAGGACACTACGAAAATACCGATCAATGCAATCAGGATTAACACCAAGAGATAGGTTAACCATTTCTGATCTAGCAAATCGCCTTTTGATCGGCGAACTCTCCTTGATACGCGGTTACGTGCTTGCATCGGAGGAACTCTCGTTAGAATGTATCGACTGAAAGAGATTGGCTGCCAGACGAGTTCGAGTTGCCTAAAACCACTTACACTTTCAGATCACCTAGAAACGTCCTTTTGGTATGCGTGGAGATCGCCGGTTACGAGAATCTCGGGAACCGTCACCACGTCCCGATCGGCTATTTCGAGAATCCCGTGAAGGCGAACGACCTCGATCAGCATCTCGGGGGGCACCGCGATCACCGTCGCCCGCTGGAGACTCTGTCGAGGAAAGTTCTGCGCTCGCACCGGCGAGAGCCAAGTCTACCCTTCCTTGGTCATCGATTGTGATGACACTCACTGTAACCTCATCCCCGACTTGCATAACATCTTCAACTTTTCGGACGTATCCATCGCCCATCTGTGAAATGTGCACCAACCCATCCTGCCCGGGAAGGATTTCTACAAACGCACCGAAGGTCGTCGTTCGCACCACTTTTCCGTTGTACTCCTTGCCGACCTCGGGCATGGCGGTGACCTCGCGTATCATCTCCTCCGCTTTGTTCGCTGCTTCGGCGCTTGTTGCGGCGATTTCGACGTTACCACTGTCTTCAACATTTACTGTGGTATTTGTCTCTTCCTGAATGGTTTGAATGACTTTGCCGCGAGGCCCAATGAGATCCTTGATTTTGTTCGGGGAGATCTGAATGTTGTAGATGCGCGGCGCATACACGGAGATATCGGCACGAGGTTCCGCGATAACTCTGCTCATACTGTCAAGTACGGCTAATCGCCCCTCTCTCGCTTGGTAAATTGCCCTCTTCATCAAATCCGGAGTAACCCCATCGATCTTGATATCCATCTGAATCGCCGTGACGCCGTCGCGCGTACCCGCGACTTTGAAATCCATATCACCGAGGAAATCTTCGGTACCAAGCATGTCCGTCAGAATAACCTCCTGATCGCCTTCCTTGATTAATCCAACACCGATCCCGGCTACAGGTTTCATGATAGGGACGCCAGCGTCCATAAGTGCCAAAGTCGCGCCACAGACGGACGCCATTGATGATGAGGCGTTCGATTCAAGAATTTCGGACACTACTCGAATCGTGTAGCGAAAATCGTCTTTCGACGGAATAACCGGTTCAATCGCTTTTTCCGCGAGCGATCCGTGACCAATCTCTCGTCGCCCGGGCCCCATCATTCGCTTTACCTCGCCGGTGCTAAATGGAGGAAAATTGTAATGCAGAAAAAACGAATGCCTCGTCTCGCCATCAAGACGGCGCTGCAGATCTTCATCGCCGGCCGTTCCGAGTGTCGTCACACAGAGCGCTTGGGTCTGTCCACGGGTGAAAAGGGAGGAACCGTGTGTCCTCGGAAGCACCGACACCTCTCCCGAGATCTGCCGAATGTCTGTAGTGCTGCGCCCGTCAACTCGCTTTCCATGATTTAGAATAGATTGGCGCATTTGCTCTTTTTCGATGTCGCCCAAAATAGAGATGGTATCCTTCTCCATTGCGACAACGTCTTCCTCTTCGACACCGTCGTCAAGGATTTCCGAAAGCACGTCTACTTGGACTTGCTCCAGATAATCCTCGCGAGTTTTCTTGTCCTCCATGCCGATTGATTCCCGAATCTTTGACGTAGCGAGGCTACGGATTCGAGTGTTTAGTGCTTCACCAATCTCTTTCGTTTGGTATTCACGGGTCGGTTTCCCACAGAGGGCAATCAATCCATCCTGCAACCTGATGATCTCTTTAATCTCGTCGTGCGCTAAATTGATTGTGTCAATCACCTCGTCCTCTGGAATCTCGTGTCCGCCGCCTTCGACTGACATAACCGCGTGCGCCGTACCACTGACGAAAAGTTCCATCTCCGCTGGCTCCAGTTGTTCGTAGGCCGGATTGATGACCAATGATCCATCCAACTTACCAACGGTGACCGCTCCAACGGGGCCGCTGAACGGGATATCCGAGATGCATAAAGCCGCCGAAGTTCCAATTAGCGCTGGTACATCAGCCGGATGCACCTGATCTGAAGATAGCACATTACATAAAATCTGTACCTCTGCCTTAAAATCCTTAGGAAACAGAGGTCGGATGCAGTGATCTATTAGACGTGAAACTAACTGCTCTCCTACTCCGGGGCGCGGTTCACGCCTTCCATAAACCGTTGGTATTCTTCCTGCGGCATAAGCGCGTTCTCGATAATCTACCGTTAGTGGAAAGAAATCGAGATCACTTTCTCTCGTTTCGGCTACGACTGTCACTAAGACGACCGTTCCACCATACTGTACCCATACAGCTCCATCTGCCTGCTTGGCAACCTTCCCAGTTTCAATTGAAAGTTGCTCACCTCCAAGTTGCATTTCTACTTTCACTATTTTTCCTCCTCAACACTCCTACGGTGGATGGTCAATTCCCTCTCGATCCTAGTGTGTCCCGTATTCCGAGTTGATTGATAAGATGATAATATCGTTGACTGTTCTTCTTATAAAGGTAGCGTAATAATCGACGTTGTTTTCCCACAAGTTTGAAGAGTCCGTATCTCGAATGATGGTCTTTTCTGTGCGTGCGAAAATGGTCGGTCAATTGTCGTATCCGAGCATTGATGAGCGCCACTTGTGCTTCTGGCGACCCGGTATCCTTATCGTGCTGCCTGTGTGTTTGGAGCAGTTCTCGCTTCTGTTCCGCGTTGAGTGCCATCTAGATTCACCTCCTTCATCAGTAGATTCTTCACTTCTCGCTGCATAGTTGATTCATATTATATCACACGCCGCCAAAATTGCGAAAGGGAAAGTTCCGACGCTCAAATCGCGATCGTATGGAATTCGAACAGTGAGACATCTGTGAATATCAATTCGTCCATTTTCCATCCGGTTTCCCTTCAGCAGGTTCCTTCTTCTATTACTAGAGCTAGAGTCAATCCCTATTTTTGCGCGAAACAGACAAAAGAGATGCCGTATGATGTTTCTCATGTCTCAGCATCTAGCATGCTTTGCGCAATTTCAACATCCTGATTAATCTGATTCACGAGACCTTCCATGTCTGGAAATTTCTGTTCATCGCGGACCTTTTTGATGAAAAAGATCTCAATCTCCATGCCATACACATCCTCATTGAAGTTGAATAAGTGTGCCTCGATTTGATAATTCAATCCATCGACGGTTGGCCGCATCCCCATATTCAGGATTCCCTCATAGAGCCTGGGCCCTAGTTTAGCCCGAATAGCATAAACACCGTTTGGAGGATGAATCTGATTCTCGTCGTGGATATTCGCCGTAGGAAAACCGAGTCGGCGGCCCAGTCCATCGCCTCGAACAACCCTGCCGATGATCGAATGGGGTCGTCCGAGTAGCTGTTTGACGAAATCCAACTCGCCTTCTACCACGGCTTTGCGGACGCGAGTGCTATGAACAGGTTTACTGTCAACTAGTGTCGGCGGCATAATCGTTACATTGAATTTGTATTTCGTCCCTAACGTCTGCAATACTTCTGCATTTCCCGCCCGATTTTTGCCAAATTGACACTCATATCCGACAATAACCTTCCTGGCACGTAGTTTGCCAAGAAGCACGTCGTCTACAAAGGTGCTCGGAGACATCTCTGCCAGATATGCGTCAAATCGCACAAAGATAGCGATGTCAACGCCTAACTTTTCAAGAAGCTCAAGTCGTTTCTGCCGAGGTGTAAGAATTGGCGGGCATCTTTCCGGAGCGAGAAACGCCATCGGATGGGGATAAAACGCGAGTACGGCGCTTGAAAGGTCACGAGCGGCTGCGTCCCTGGCAACTTGGCGAATTACAGCTTGGTGTCCGAGGTGCAATCCGTCAAAAACGCCAAAGGTTGCAACGGAGTCTCGATTAAGTACAGGAATTTCTTCCAAGTTGTAGTAAATCTGCAAACTTCGATCCCTCGGGCTTCAGATTAGGCATGCCAATCATAACCCGATAAGTACGATTCACGAGGAGCATTTATGTGTGATACACCCAATTTGCCGATCCAAAGTTCCGGTACGGCCGAATGCTTTAGTGAATATCTGTGTTCTCCGTTGGTATGGCACCTACTTCGAGTACAGCATCCACCGGGATAACTGCCTCATGTGCCCGAGATGGCTGCTCCTCAAGCCAATCAAGCGTATGAGACGACTCGAGGGTAAAGTTCCCCGAGCGTGTTCGAGTTAGTTGTAGGAGATGGGCGCCGCATCCGAGGGTGGATCCAATGTCCGCTGCGAGAACACGAATGTATGTGCCCTTTGAGCACACGACCCGGAATCTAACGTCCGGCAGACGTACAGATAATATCTCTAGTGTTTTGACGTGAACGGATCGCTTCGGCAACTGATCCAAGGCGACTCCTTGATGAGCCAACTTGTACAATCGCTTGCCTTTGTGCTTTACGGCTGAATACATGGGAACCACCTGCTCAATCTCGCCCACAAATCTCTCAACAATATGCCTAATCTCTTCGGTAGTAACCGGACCGACATCAGAAACTCGTTCGACTCTGCCGCTGGCGTCAAGCGTGTCCGTCGTAATCCCCAATCTTAGTGTACCTTCGTACTCCTTGGTTCCCTGCTGCAGCTGATTAAACAGTTTAGTTCCTTTACCCAAGCAGACAAGCAAAACCCCTGTAGCGTCAGGATCCAATGTGCCTCCATGCCCAGCCTTCGAGACTCTCAAGATACGCTTTACGCGATCGACGGCTTGCCTGGAGGTCATTCTCGGTGGTTTATTTAGGTTAAAGATGCCGTCTACCTTCATAATGACTAGCAGATTAAGCCGGGAGATAACCCGCAAGAACTACGGTTCAGCCGAACTAGCTCCCGGAGCCACCGTTCGTGGTGGACTTAATTTGTTTTTGTGCGTTAGCAACAAGCCGTTTGACCGCCAACTCATGCGGCGCATTGATTACACAACCGGAGGCGCGTTGGTGTCCGCCCCCCCCAAACTCGGCAGCAACTTTGCCTATGTCCACATACGCCTCGCTTCGCAAGCTGGCTTTCGATGTCCCATCCTCAAGTTCGCTCACGAAGATCGACACCTCGACAGTATCAATCGCGCGAATGTGATTCACGAAACCCTCTACGTCTTCGGGAGTAGTACCGGTTTTCCGAAACATCTCCTGTGTCGCACATAACCACCCGATTTTGCCGTCTGAGGTCAGGCTCAATGTCTGCAACACCTCCGCAAGGAGGCGCATCTTCCCCAGCGGAACCGACTCATATACCTGTCGATACACCTCATTGACGGGAACATCGCCCTGTTCGATTAGTTCTGCCGCAATGCGATGCGCATCGGGGGCGGAGTTGCTGTATCGAAAACAACCGGTGTCGAACATAATGCCCGTATAAAGGCAAAGCGCGCGATCTTTGCCGATAGGCATCTCTCGATGTTTGATTAGACGATAAATGATCTCTGATGTGGATGAGGCGGATGTCTCTATAAGGTTATAATCACCGAAACAATCGCCCGTATCGTGATGGTCTATGTTGACGACTGCTCTGGTCGGAATCAGCGTTTGACATAACTTCTCGCCGATGCGTTGTCGAGTGCTGGCATCAAGAATGACTAGAACCTCTGGAGAATAGCCATTTACGTCATCAGGACCTTGGATGACGTCGTTGAAGGGGAGAAAGTGGTAGTTGCCGGGAACCGCGTCCGTATTGAAGACTCGGACCTGTTTTCCCAGGTCGTCAAGAAAGGAATAGAGCGCCAGTTGCGAGCCAACTGCGTCTCCATCGGGATTGATATGGACCGACAAGGCAAAAGACTGGTGTTGGTCGAATACGTCTAAAATCGCTTGGTAGTCTTCCATGGCTACTCGCCGGCTGTCACGGAACCATCTTCTTCTGTGTCTTGTTGCACCTGCTTAAGGAGACGGTCTATCTTCAGTAGATGATCCGCGGCTTTGTCCAGCTCGAATCGGAGTTCGGGTGTATATCGCAGGTCGATTCGATTCCCGACTTCGCGCCTCAGAAAACCGCTGGCGCTTCGCAAGCCCGCAAGTGTAGCCTGCTTCTGTTTATTGTCACCCACTACGCTAACCAAGACATCGGCATATTTTAAGTCTGAGGATACTTTAACATGGCCCACCGTGCAGAAGCTGACGCGCGGATCTTTAAGAGAACGATGGATAATATCGCTTAACTCTCTCTGCAGGAGCGCGCCTACACGATCGGAGCGTTTATAGTCCAACATATCGATTCGCCCTCTCAGCTCAGCTCAACTCAATCTCGTAATCGATCAATTCTGCGGAGGCGGTGTCTTCGATAAAGTTCACGACATGAGACAGGATACGATTGACGTGTCTAGCGTCGTTTGATACGGTTACGGCTCCAAGAACCGCCGTTTGATGAGCATCAAGCGCATCAACCTCCGCAATTGCTACATTAAACCGATTTTTTACGCGGTCGATAATACTCTTTACGACCTGACGCTTCTGCTTCAGAGACTGGTTCTCCGGGATTCTTAAGGAGATCCTGCAAACACCGACTCGCATGCGAATTCAAGATCAAAGGTGGATTGGGTCGAAGTCTTCGTTGCTCACTCGTTGCGAACACACTTTCTCTACTTGAGAGAACGGCGAACTTGTTCGTAGACATAACATTCTAGTACATCGTTCACCTTAAAGTCCGAAAAGTCATTGATACCGATACCACATTCGTAATTGGCTAGGACTTCATTGACATTATCCTTGAATCGACGGAGCGAATCGACCTTACCGTCATAGACCAGACGGTTGTCGCGGAGAACTCTTACCGGCTGGTTATGAGCAACTCGCCCCCAATTGACGTAGCTGCCGGCAGCGGTTCCCATCCGCGGCACCTTGAACAAGTCTCTCACCACAGCCCTACCGATTACCACCTCCCGGACTTCCGGATCCAAGAGTCCTTCCATGGCTGCATGGACATCGGAAATAAGGTTGTAGATGACATTGTACGTCCGTACATCGATATCTTCGGTCTCCTTGAGTTGCACGGCTCCAGTTGTGGGATGCACGTTGAATCCGACGACAATAGCGTTCGACGCGGAGGCCAACAGAATATCCGGTTCCGTAATTCCGCCGACGGCTTGGTGGATAACGTTAATCTTAACCTCTTCTGTGCTCAGCTTGTTCAATTCATCGGAGACCGCCTGCACCGACCCTTGGACATCACCCTTTACAATGATGTTCAATTCCTTGATTTCACCTTGTTGAATGTGTTGGAACAGGTCTTCCAAGCTGACATGGCTATGTGAGCCGAGTTGAATTTGTCGATGTTCTTCCTGTCGAGAATCGCTGATCGCCTTTGCATCCCTCTCGGATTCGACGGAATAAAATCTATCTCCAGCCTCGGGGACCCCGGTGAACCCCAAGACTTCAACCGGCGTTGATGGACCCGCCTCCCTTATGCGATGCCCGAGGTCGTCCATCATCGCTCGAACCCTTCCATAATAACGTCCGGCGACGAATGCATCACCGACTTTTAACGTCCCGTTTTGCATTAACACGGTTGCAACGGGACCCCGCCCTTTATCCAACTTCGCCTCGACGACTGTGCCGCGTGCGGCCCCAGTCGGATTTGCCGTTAATTCGAGCAGTTCGGCTTCTAGCAGTAGCATCTCCAAAAGGAAATCGATACCGATCTTCTCTTTAGCCGAGATTTCAACGAAAACAGTTTGTCCGCCCCATTCTTCAGGTATTAGGTCTTGATTTCCTAGTTGCTCTTTCACATAGTCAACGCGGGCGCTTTCCGCATCAATCTTGTTGATAGCAACAACAATCGGGACATCGGCAGCCTTTGCGTGGTTAATTGCTTCGATTGTCTGCGGCATTACTCCATCGTCTGCCGCCACGACTAGAACAACGAGATCGGTCACCTGCGCCCCACGCGCACGCATGGCGGTGAAGGCTGCATGTCCCGGCGTGTCGAGAAAAACGACGTTCCCGGTTTCAAGTTTGACGTTGTAGGCGCCGATATGCTGGGTGATGTTTCCCGCCTCGGATTCCATTACGTTCGACTCTCGAATCGCATCTAGCAAAGAGGTTTTACCGTGATCCACATGACCCATAATCGTTGTCACCGGCGCGCGTGCCACCAGGTCTTCCAGATCGTCCTTTTCGTCAACGAGCAGTTTTTCCGCTAAGGTCAATTCGCGGACGGCGTCGAAATCAAATGTATCGCCGATCACTTGAAGGGCGTCATAATTGAGACGTTGATTCACATTTGCCATGATGCCCAACTTCATCAAGCGCATGATCATCTCCGGCGGTCGGAAGCCCAAGGTTGAGGCCAATTCCCCAACCGTGACGTTCTCCTGAACCTGCAATCGCCCAGATTCATCCTGTTTGGGCGGCTTCGACTCGATAACCGGCTCGGTGCGTTTGTCGCGAGAAGGTTTGGAACTCGGTGTTGTCTTTTCTTTGGGCTTTTTCGGTTTGGGAGATTCCGCTCCTTTGCGCTCGGCTTCGATCAGCGCAATCGTCTCCGCGTCAAGAGAACTCATATGATTCTTGACGGTAATGCCATAACGTTTCAGTTCTTCGATCAACGCCTTGCTAGTTATCTCATACTGCTTCGCTAGCTCATAGATTCGGATGTTCTTCATTTCTTCTGTGTGCTTTTTAGTTTTGGACGGTTTCTTTTTCTCATCGCGCTTTCTCATTGATGTCTTCCCCCTCTTGCGCCGTCTTGACTGACCGAATGTAGAAGCTCCTGCTTGAACTGCGTAACAATCTCACTCGATAGATTGGTTCGCAACAGCGAACTAACGCGCTTGTGAGACTTGAAAGCCTCGGTAATGCAAGGCTTCGAATCGCATACATATGCCCCGCGCCCAGGCGATTTTCCCGTCCTGTCCGATCGGAGGCGTGAATTTAAATGACACACGAATCGTAACAACGTCTTCTTGGGAAATTTACCTCGGCAGCCGACACATGTACGCAGAGAAATAGCAGCCACATCGCCTCCTAACGCTGAAAGCATCTCTGATTCCATTCACCTCATCTACGCTTCTAGCATCTCCAGTGCAGAGCGTTGTATCTTCTCAGCTGTCTTGACGCCGATGCCCGGGATAGATGATAGATCCTCGACTGAGGCGTTGGCAACCAGTTCCACGGTTGGAAACGCGGAATCTTTAAGAACAGTGGCGATTTTAGAGCCGACTCCGTCTAACTCGGATAAGTCGAGCTCCGTATCTGCGGAGGACGAATCGGGCTCTGTTCCAAAAAGCTCGCCAACAATCTCCTCCTTGAATTGTGACCCCGCCTCAGACTCACTCTTGATGTCAACTTTCCATCCCGTCAACCGCGCGGCAAGTCGAGCGTTCTGTCCGCGTCTCCCTATCGCTAACGAAAGCTGGTCATCCGGAACGATAACCTCTGCGTTTTCGTCCTCACCAATCGTTACGCGAGTGACCGTAGCAGGCTGCAGCGCGTTGGCTATAAACACTTGGGGATCCTCATCCCACTCAAGGAGATCTATCTTCTCGCCATCCAACTCGCGGACTATCGTTTGAACGCGAGATCCCTTGACCCCCACGCATGTGCCAACTGCGTCTATATCATCAACGGTCGCGGTAACGGCGACCTTCGCACGATCACCCGGATCCCGCTCGATGGCTTTTAAATGGACAAGCCCATCATAGATCTCGGGAACTTCCATCTCAAATAACCGAGCGACCAAAGTCTTGTGCGTACGAGAAAGGACTACCTGCGGCCCCTTCATGTTGTCCTGTACCTCCAAGATTAGGCACTTCAATACGTCGTTCCGTTGGTAGTTGTTAGGATGAGGCATTTCGCTAAACGGCAACACCCCTTCCGTCCGCTCCAAATCAAGGATTAGACTACCGCGCTCCATACGCTGCACATGTCCGGTAACAACCTCCCCTTCGCGGTCCTGATACTCCTCATAGACTTGCTGTCGTTCCGCCTCCTTGATCTTCTGAACTAGGATCTGGCGCGCCGTTTGAGCTTCAATTCTTCCAAACTCCTTAGGGTCGACCTCAACCTCAATCATCTCGTCTACTTGGGCGTCGGATTTAAGTTTTACCGCTTCCTCGATCGGAATCTCTTTCGCGAAACTCTGCATGATTTCGACGACCTTCTTGGGCACAAAACACTTAATCTCGCCTAGATCGGGGTCTATTCTGATTGTAACCCCGTGTGTTGAGCCGTAACGCCTCTTCGCCGCGGAATAAAGTGCGGCTTCTATTGCCTCAATGAAGGTTTCTTGCGGTAATTCTGTCTGATCCATGATTTGACGAACAATCATCAACAAATCATTTGTCATGGTATATTCTCCACTAGCCACCCAAGATGTTACCACATCAGTTGGATTTGAGCTCTTATGATGGTTGAAATTTGAAGTTCGGCTACTTCTCCGGATTCTTCAAGGGAAACTAACCCGTCCTTGACATCCATCACGGTCCCGCTCCGTTTCATTAATTCGCCTGTTGCGGAGGCTGTTTCTATTTGAACTGCCCGTCCTATATTCCTGCGAAAATCTGCCTCGGTTGCAAGCGGCCTGTCAACCCCCGGCGAAGCAACTTCGAGCGCTACTTCGCTATCTATCAGACCGTGAACTTCGAGGATCGGATGAACCATGCGGCTTACATTCTGGCAATCCTTAACCGTGATACCGTCGGGCTTGTAGATTAGAAACCGAATAGTCGTCGGCCTATTTTCACCCTGAAGTTCGACATCAACTAACTCAATTCCCTCGCGGCCAAGCACAGGCGACAACAGATCGACCATTGAACATTTCAACGCTGATGTCATTTGAACATTCGGCTGCTAAAAAATAAAAGAGCGGGAAGAACACCCCACTCTCAAGATAATTCCTCTCACCAAGACTTGGACAGACAGCCATACTTTTGAAGGCTCTTCGAACAAGCGTTACCGCGCTATCTAATCGTTGTTTCTAGCCTGTCCACATCGGCGATTAAACAATTGTCGGCGGTGCCAGACGCACAAAAAAACCGCGATGCTTTTCCCTCCACTCATGGAAGGTTCTTCGCGGCTGGATTTTAATGGTATCACAATTTGAAGGGTAATGCAAGCAAAAATTCCAAACAGGCGGGACCATCACATCTGAGTCATAGGACGGCGCAGGAGTCGGAATCATCACGTTTCTCGTTTCAGCGTCTGCATGCATCGCCTAGAACGTGGTGAGGGCGCCACTACAACCAAAAATTAGATGTAAATTCTCTAGGGCGTATTGAATTTGTGTGAGATGTGACGGCAATCGTAGGGGCGAGGTTCCCTCGCCCGTTTTTTGCTCTTTCCCCTTTATCATTTGGAGAAATTGTCAGGATGCAATCGATCTAATTCCCATTGCATCGGATTATCGGTAACGTATTGTCGAATGCGCTGTAAATCTGTATCGTCTCGGAGGACATGGTCGTAATAATTCCTTTGCCAAATACGTGTTCACGGCATTTGACGATGCTGATTGATGTACGTGGCGGATTGATATTTGAAATATGCCACGACCTGTCCTAGAGTGGGCGAGGAAACCCCGCCCCTACGGTTCGGTTGTGAATGGCTAGGTGGACATTGCCATTTCCCCGTTCCGGTGCCCAATAAAATAATTCCGTGTATGTGATTGGGCATAATAATACCATTTCGCTTGAATGACAGTGCATGTGATTTATAATCCTATCATCCATTTCACCGTAGGCGGGGCATCTTGCCCCGCTCGGTAGAAAACAAATGTTGTGGAATACGGTTCCAACATTAAACGACAATTTTCCCTATTTCGTTCAATCGCATCTGTCCGTCTATTATCGTCCCAAACAAGCATTTTTGGTATTGCACACAAATAGTTACGAAATACCCACCAGTTTGACCGTAATCATAGCCGCGCAAGCGTGTCGCACGGCGACGAGGCTGGTTCGATTTCAGCTTCATCGGTAAAACCTCCTCGCCTAATGGGTTGGGCAACCCAACCCCTACGAAGAATCTCGTGTCTGTGCAATCCTCTTGATTGTCTCGTTGCAATGAAATGTCAACAGACCTAGTACAGTTCAGCGCAATTGTCTTATAGGTTATAGGCATGTTATAATATTGAGACTTATGAGGTGCGGTGAATTGATTTTGAACACTTTAGCATACAAGGAGTCTACCATGCCAGGGCCAAAGCCAGAATTGATTGAGTTGACGCCAACCCAAGAAAGTATACTTGAGCGGATAGTTCGTCGAGAGAAAAGTTCGCAGCAACTGGTGCGACGCAGCCGTATTATTTTGGCTGCCAATCAAGGTGCTGCCAATGAACAGATTGCCCGAACACTTGCCGTAAGCTGTTATACAGTCCGAACCTGGCGTTTGAGATGGGCGAAGGCGTCGGAGAACTTAGCGGTGTGTGAAGTTGAAGAAACGGAGAAGGACTATAGCAACCGAATTATCAATCTCCTTTCAGACAACGCGCGTAGCGGAGCACCCCCCACCTTTAGTGCCCAGCAAATCTGTCAAATTGTCGCCTTAGCTTGTGAACCTCCCTCCCAAAGTGGACGCCCCATCACCCATTGGACACCCACAGACCTCGCCGATGAGTCGATAAAACGGGGTATAGTCAAGTCGATTTCGCCCCGACATGTGGGGCGTTTTTTAAAAGCAGTTCGATTTGAAACCTCACCAATGTCGGTATTGGCTCAACCCGAAAAAAGAGGAGATGTTCGATGCTGAAGTGAAGGAAGTGTGTGACTTGTACCATCAAGCTCAAGAGTTGGCTCAACAATCCACTCACCTGGTGAGTTGTGATGAGATGACAGGTATACAAGCAACAGAGCGAAAAGCACCCACAAAACCGATGAGACCCGGGATTATCGAACGCCAAGAATTTGAATACATTCGTCATGGTACCTTGAGTTTAATTGCCAACTTTGAAGTGGCAACCGGACTTGTGCTTTGCCCAAGTCTAGCTCCCACACGAACCGAAGTCGATTTTGCAGCCCATATCCAAACGACTATAGACAGCGATAGCCACGGCGAGTGGATATTTATCGTCGATCAACTCAATACTCACAAATCCGAATCTCTGGTTCGGTTAGTGGCCAAACAATGTGGTATTGAGGGAGATTTGGGAGAAAAAGGTAGACGAGGCATTCTAAAATCAATGGGGAGTCGATCCGAATTCCTCAAAGACAAAACTCATCGCATACGGTTCGTTTATCTCCCGAAGCACACCAGTTGGTTAAATCAAGTTGAAATTTGGTTTTCAATTCTCGTTCGTCGATTGCTCAAACGGGCATCCTTCGGTTCTGTACAAGAATTACATCAACGCATTTTATCTTTTATTTCTTACTTTAATCAAACGATGGCTAAACCGTTTAAATGGACGTACAAAGGCAGGCCTTTAACCGTCTAAACCTCTTAACTATTTCTGCCAACGTGTACTAGTAACTTGCCTCTTACTCAACCCCCATCGCCTTCAAATTCCTCAAGCTAATCCCCAAACTCTCAAACGGATCGCGTTGGCAAGTGTCCTGCTCGACGATATACCATTCCACGCCAGCCTCTTTGCATGCCTCAAGAATTGCCGACCAATTCAGATTGCCCTCGCCCACCTCCGCAAAAAGTTGAGTGCTACCCTGCATCTCCATATCCTTGACATGAATGGTTGGAACCCGTCCTCTTAATTTGCGAATCCAAGCCGCCGGATCCCCGCCCCCGTGTTGAATCCAGTACGTGTCAAGCTCGCTCTTGAGAAAATCGGGATCGCTTTCATCGTATAAGATTTCCAAGCCGGTACGTCCGTCGAATCTCTCTAATTCAAAACTGTGGTTATGATATGACACGACGAGTCCGCCTTCGGCGAGGCGCTGCGCCACTTCAGAGGCTTCCTTGGCGAAACGCGCAAACCCTTCGGCGCTGCGATCCGACCCGGGTATGCTGCTAATCGCCACGTATTTGCAACCTAGTAACTGGTGCTCATCGATCACCGACCCAGGTTCGGAGCGCATTCGTTCATAGTCGGTGTGCGTGGCGCAAATGCTCAACCCTTCTCCGTCAACAAGCCGTTTCAATTCGGCTGTCTCGATCGGACCAAGCGCCGAACATTGCACCGCATCGTATCCGAGTTGCTTTACCCTCTTCAGCGTCTGGGCAATATCAGCGGGCGTTTTTGTGAAGTCGCGCACGGTATAAAGTTGTGCTGCAATTTGTGATGTAGGCATAATCTGACTCCTTTGAAATTTTATCTTGACGTGATCGCATTATAACAGCTTGGCGTCAGCGCATCAATTCGTCGGTAAATTGGCAAGAAACTCCTCATCGGTCAATGCATTCGTAGGGTAGGCACTGCCCACCAGCCTTTAAAAGCCCCAGAGGGGCGGAAGGTGTGTAGAAACACCACAACCCCGTGAACCCAAGCCCCAGCGGGGCGACAGGTGTAGAAGAGGTGACAACGCAATCTTAATAAAACCTTCTTCATGAGCCCAAAATCGCTCTGGCTCCGATTTTTCAAACAGGCTCTTAGTCGGTAAATTGGCAAGAAACTCCTCATCGGTCAATGCATTCGTAGGGTGGGCACTGCCCACCACCCTTTAAATTCGCCAATGTAAGATTAAGCGACCGACCAACCGACTGATTGAGGAGAACGATAGAGAACCTTCCAACCCTCTGAAATCGCTAATAGCGCGACAAGCGGACGATCCTGTAGGAGTGACCAATCGAGTGGATAACGAGTGCGATAGAGATCCCCCTCCAGGTCGCGATTCTATATAACATCCACAAGCGCCGAATCCTTGGCGTGAAAGAGGGCGGTCGAGCTAGACCGCAATGGGCCGCTACAACTAACTAACAGACCGCGAAAGAAGGAAAGATTATCCTACTACAACACCTTCTCGCCACATCGCGATGAACATGTCCCTAGCCTGACCGTCCCATCTACTATGAAATCAACCCTCCGGCAACTTGGCCAGAAACTCCTCCTCGGTGAGAATTTCAACCCCGAGCTCCGCCGCCCGATCGTATTTTGAGCCGGGCGATTCTCCGGCAATCAAGCAATCGGTCTTCGAGGTAACGCTTGACGTGGTTTTACCGCCAGACTCCTTTATCTTTTTTGACGCCTCCGAGCGCGCCATCTGCGAGAGCGCCCCTGTCAGGACAAAGGTTTTTCCCGCAAAGAAACTCTCTTGTCCGATATCCGATGACGTATTATCATCCGCCTCCCACTGTAAGCCCGCATCCTTCAACCGCTGCAAAAGTTGCTGATTGGCGGATTGTTGGAAGAACTGGCACACGCTTTCAGCCAACTTGGGACCTATGCCGTGGATGCTTGCAATCTCCTCGATACCTGCGGCTGCAAGCGCGTCAATCGACGAGAAGTGCTCAATCAGCAACTCCGCCACGTTCTGACCGACATGCATAATCCCGAGTCCAAATAAAACTCTTGCGGCAGGCACGCTCTTGCTGCCCTCAATCTCGCGAATCAGGTTATCCGTCGATTTATCTCCCATCCGTTCAAATTCAACAATATCGGCTTTCTTGAGATTGTAAAGATCCGCTACACTCTTCACCAAACCGGAATCCACAAGCTGGGTTATCACCGCCGGGCCCAACCCCTCAATGTTGAGGGCGCTTCGCCATGCGAAACTCTCGATCCGACGCTTCAACTGCATCGGACAAGCGCTATTCACGCATCGGACCGCCACCTCCTCCGTTGACCGATGCACAGGAGAATCGCAAGCCGGGCAGCGGTCGGGCAAGTGAAACACCTTCTCAGTCCCATCCCGCTTCTCCTTCACCACCGAGATTACCTTCGGGATAACATCGCCGGAGCGCTCCAACACCACGGTATCCCCGACGCGAACATCTTTACGATGCAAATCTTGTTCGTTGTGCAAGGTTGCGTGGGTGATCGTCGCCCCCGACAAGTGCACGGGATCAAGGATGGCTCTGGGCGTTAGTACGCCGGTGCGTCCAACCTGCACATCAATAGCGCGGACTCGCGTGGTTGCCTGACGGGCGGGAAATTTACACGAAGTCGCCCATCGCGGGCTTTTTGCCGTGGAACCAAGTTCTGCCTGCTGCGCGATGGAATTCACCTTAACGACAATGCCGTCAACATCGTAGGGAATATTCTCGCGTTCAGCCGTCTGGCGGCGGCAATACTCAATGACCTTCTCTATTGATGGAAAGCATTCGGTGGAAGGGTTCACTTTGAACCCCATCTCAGCCAATAGCGCCAGCACTTGCGAATGTGTCCCAAACTCGATACCCTCGGCATAACCCAAGGTGTATATGAAGATGTCAAGCGGGCGCGACGCCGTGATTGACGCATCCAGCAATCGAACCGATCCGGCGGCGGCGTTTCGAGGGTTCACAAAAGGCGCCTCTTCGTTTTCTATTCGTTGCCTATTAATCTCGTCCATCCGATCACGCGGTATAAATACCTCCCCGCGCACCTCCAAAAGCGTTGGAATTGGATCAATTGAGGCGATTCTTAATGGGATAGAGCGGATCGTCCGCAGATTGGCGGTCACGTTCTCGCCGTACTCACCATCTCCGCGCGTTGCCCCGCGAGTCAAAAGCCCATTCTCGTAAACTAGCGAAACCCCCAAGCCATCAATCTTCAACTCCGCAACGTACTCGACCTCCTCCTCAGGCAGCATCTGCCGCATGCGCCTGTCAAAGTCGTGCAACTCCTCCGGACTGAAAGTGTTGTCCAGGCTCAACATGCTGCTGTAATGCCGAACCCGCTCCCCGAATCCGACCGCGCCTCCGACCCGCCGTGTGGGCGAATCGGGAGTAATCAACTCCGGCGACTCCGCCTCCAGCGCCTCCAGTTGCTTCATCATCGAATCAAAGTCTTCGTCCGAGATCTCCGGTTGATTCTCGACATAATACCTGTGTTCGTGATACCGAAGTTTTTCTCTGAGCTTATCTATCTGATTTTCGATGGATTGCATGGTCATGTTCTACGGAAATTTAACATTTACAAATATAGTGTCAACGGCCGCTCGGTCTTTTTCCCCATCATACACCAAAGGGGTTTCATAAGGCAATAGATTCTGTAGTTGTAGGGTGGGATCAAGCGAATGGATAGTGAGTGTGATAGGAATCCCCCACCCACCATTTCTTTTTGGCACAATCTGCAATCATCAAATCGAAGATAATCCCTATTCAGACTTGACAACGAACTCCGCCCGACTGAAAATATCATAAGAAAAACAACCCTAGTGGAAGACAAGAAATTGAGGTATACACACCAACAAATGAAATCCCTATCACCTCAGCAAGAGGCAAGCATCCACCAAAACTACGGACTGAAAGTCGCTGCCGCCATCCCGATCGGCACCGGCGCGATGAGTTCCACCCTGCTCCTCCACACAGACCGAGGAACGTTGTTCCTGAAACGCTACCAGCCCGCCTCTAGCCTCAATCTCAATCAATCCACAGAGACGCTTCGCATCTCCTTCACCCATGTGGTACAAGATTACCTTTACAAAAAGGTTTTCCCAATCCCCCGCCTCCTCCGAAACCGCGGCGGCAATACGCTAACGGTTGAGGGAAATGAATTCTACGCGATTTCCGAATTCGTGGACGGATATGATTACGACGGCGCGGAACCTACCGGAGCGCTGCAATCCGCGGGCGAAACACTGGGACGAATGCACAACGAATTGCGAGACTTTCGTCCATCAGTCGACTTCCAGTGGGCGCCAATGCATGACGAGGTCATCGGCACCCTGCGGCGGCGGCTTGAGCGGATTCGAACTGCGGCATCCGAAACCGCGGGCTATCCGGTATCCGAGAGCCAGATTGATGAATGGAAAACAGAAGTGGAGAGACTAGCCGCGGAACTTCATGTGCCGGACGACGGAGATTGGATTGTCCACGGCGATTACCGCGCACAGAACCTGAAATTCGATGCCGAAGGAAAAGTGAAGGCTATCCTGGACCTTGACACCGCACGTCCTGCCGACCGTTCCTTCGATCTCGCGTATGCCCTGGTCTTCTTTCCCGCCGTCTACCAAGACACCCCTTTAGCCCTCCACCAGAAATCCGCCTTTCTTGATGCCTACGAGGCAGTATGCCCCCTCACGACCTCCGAGCGAAACTCACTGCCCGCTCACCTCAAACTCGCCTACCTCCGCGGCATGACCCTCTGGCTGCACCTCCACGACCTCGGAGGCATGCGCGAACGGGTACGTCCATGGCTCCAGGGTTACCTGAACAACGAGGCAATGGCGACCCAGTAACAATTCCGTTCCCATTCAACAAATCCTCTGGTGCTTGTCCAGTTACCTCGACCGCTCCACATTAGCCCAACCGCCCGCGTTCCTCTAACCGCTCGCTCTTCCTAAACTGCTCGCTGTGGATTGACAAATCCACAGCATCCTAACCTATCACATCGCTTCACCCAAGAACCTTGCGCACATCATCAATCGGAATAATGCACGCCGAGTTCGTCAGATAAAACCCTGCGCTTGACCAGATATAGTTCTCCGGTTTAGTATTTAGCCCCCAATGCGATTGGCACGGATTGTTGTGGATATACTCCATCTTCTGCAGCAAGAACGTTTCGGAAATAACATCTTTGGCGTTATAACCGTCTTCCCAGACCTTGTATGTCTGCTTCCCACGTCGTTTCACTCGCGCTTGAAGCTCATCAAGTGCCGTTTGTTTCTCTTCCGCCTTCAGATGTCGAATCACTCGGTCGGCAGTCTGTCGCTTGAAATCTCTAACAACACTAGCCAGTGGATCGGTCGCCGAAAAACGTGCAATTAAGTGGAGATGATTCGGCATGATGACAAAACAGATAAACTGCATCCGTTTGTGAAGGCAGAAACAATCAAGGGTATCCACAAGCAGGCGCTTGATAACATCACGCTGGAAGATGTGAAGGGAGTCAACCGCTTTTGTCGTGACAAAGTAGAAATGTTCGGGACGAAACTTGGGGCGCCAATTTGACACATGTACCTCCAACAGGTATGCCGACGGATTAACCAATCCGACGGAAGTGTTCATACACTATACGGCTAGGTTGAAAGTCGACATTGGGATTTGAAGCGGATGGTATTACGCTGCTGGATTTGGCAATCCAGCAGGAGCAGTAAATTACTACAGCGAACTTTTGGAAATGTCGGGTGGGCTGTCCTTCACTCCCCTGCATTTTTAATCACTAACCACGTCACCAACTCAAAGTCCGTGGTGTCGCCAACCTGCTCGCTTTCTAAAGGCAAAACCCCGCCGCGACCGGACCGCAGACTGCTTAAGGCGCGCTTCTCGTAGGTATGGGAAATGGACCTCACGGCTTCGCGGAGAAGTTTGTCGTAACCCGACATGTCCGCGCCATCCCCCGTATGCTCATCGAACAACGAACACAACTCGTCATACGGACTGGTTTTCCCCTCACACAATTCCCGGTACATTTCAAGAATCTGCTTGGGCTGGGCAAACGTAAATCGCACGACGCCGTCCTCCCGAACGTAGACGAGGAAATAGGGATGGGTCGGATTCAACTTTTCGTTCTCCTCCGACTCCGTTTTCTGTTTGAGGCAGAAGACGACGCCGGGTTGGATTATCGGATCTCCCGCGGGCGGAGGCACAACGGCGTAAAGCCCGAAAGGCGCCTCCTCAAGTTTCTTTTTGTTGCTTTCGATGTACCTGATGAGCTCCATACGGAAATCATCGAGCGTGAACTCGTTGAGTGAAACGCTCTCGTCAAACTCTTCGAGGTCAAGGATTTCCTCTTGGAGTTTCAACAACTGTTGATCGCGGTATTTGAGGTCGCCCTCAATGGCTTCGGGAAGCGCGTCAGGGTCAAGCAAGTTATCTCCCTGCGTAGCCGTGACATCCACCAACGCCATCCGGGCTTCAACCCGATTTTTCAGGTTAATGTAACGATTCAGGTCGTCGGTGGGCCAGAAGTTGACCAAGTGCACGCTCTTGTTGACGCTCCCGATGCGGTCGATTCGTCCGAAGCGCTGGATGATGCGCACCGGATTCCAGTGGATGTCGTAGTTAATCAGGTAGTCGCAGTCCTGCAGATTCTGTCCTTCCGAGATACAATCCGTGCCGATGAGCAGGTCAATCTCTTCGTCTTGAGGCATTGAATTGTCGTATGCGCGATTCTTTGCAATAGGAGAGAAGTTGGTAAGGATGCGGATAAAGTCAGTCTTGCCAAGCATGGTTTTGTTGGGCATGGCGCCCCCCGTCACCATCCCGGTATGGATGCCCAATTCCGCCTGCGCCCATTCGTGCAACTCCCCGTAGAGGTAGTCGGCGGTATCCGCAAAAGCGGTGAACACCAATACCTTCCGATTGGGATTCCCATCCTTGGTGATTGTCGGGTTCTTAACCTTCGCCTCAATAAGTTTCTTGAGTTTCTTGAGTTTTGCGTCGCGGGCGGGGTTGACTTTTTCCGCCGAGCGAAGGGGGCGCTCAAGCTGCTCTCTGTCGTGCTGCAAGTCTTCCAACCACCGCTCAACATCAAGGTGCGCCGTCTTGAATTTCAGGCTCTTTCCCACCTCTAACGCTGCCTGCAACTCTTCGTCATCGCCGGCGTCAATCTCCATCTCCGCCGGATCAAGGTCAGGGTTTTCGTCGCGGAACCCCTGAAACCGCCGGATACGTTCCTCCAACTTCTCAATCTTATCAAGCGTACGCTCCAGCGTAATCTTGAAGGAGTGGACGGAGCTCTCCAAGCGTTTGAGGAAGTTTACCTTCATCATGCCAATCAGGAAGTGCTCACGGTCAATCTGCGTAAAGTTTTTTACCAACTCCAAGTTGTATTCGGACTCGTGTTCGGATCGGAGATATTTGGTCGGATTGTAGAGCGACAGTTGATACTCGGAAATCTCATCGTTCAGCGCGTCGTAAGACAGGAACTCATCCGCAAGGTCAATTTTGGTGTAGATGGACTCGGGCTTGCCTCGTTTCGGGAAGCCGCCCAGTTCTCGCATCGAGTCGGGATAGTATTTTTGAATCTGCTTCCGCGAACGCGCGATGGTCAAACCGTCAAGCAGTCTGAAGAAGTGGGTACTCAGTTCTTCCAGCAGATTCTGGCTGCTGCGCGTCCCTTCCCGCTTTGCCCACTTGTTGAACACCGTCTGTGCGCTCGAGATGGTTTCTCTCAGGTTGGCGACGCCGAGTGAATCCTTGAAAGCGTCGTCGCGTTCCTCTGTAAGAAAGTAAAGTTGGTTGCGCAAATCTCGTAAATCGTTGTTGACTGGCGTGGCGGACAGCAGCAGCATTTTGGTGTTTACGCCGCTCTTGACAATGTCCTCCATCAGCCGCTCGTAGCGGGATCGGGTAATCGGATTGCCGTCTTCGTCCCTCTTTCCGCGGGTGTTGTTTCGGAAATTGTGGGATTCGTCAATGACGACCAGACCGTAGTTTCCCCAGTTGAACGACGACAGATCGACGTCCCCCGACATGCCGTCTGCCCGGCTCAGGTCGGTATGTGACAGCACCGTGTATCCGAATCGGTCATTTGGGAAGGGATTGAGCGTGTTGCCCGCGTATGCCGGGTAGGTTGTCCAGTTCTCTCGCAGTTTCTTGGGGCACAACACAAGTACGTTTTCGTTGCGCAGTTCAAAGTATTTTATCACCGCCAGCGCCTCGTAGGTCTTGCCCAAACCGACGCTGTCGGCGATGATACAGCCGTTGTGCGTCAGGATTTTGTTGATTGCCCCTTTTACGCCGTCCTTCTGGAAACCGTAGAGCGCGTTCCAGATTTGCGTGTCGACGAGTTGCGGCGGTGTGTCCAGCAGGCCCCACCCCTCCTGATCGCTCAAGTACCGTTCAAAGAGATGATAAAGCGTCTTGTAGTAGACGAACTCCGGTGCGTAATTCTCATAGAGTTGATTAAGGTAGGACAACACTTCATCCTTAACATCCACTACCTGTTTCTCGTCATACCAAAGTTCGTTAAACCATTGTTTCAGGTCGGTGACATCCCGGTTGTCCTCAACCTTCAAATTGAGTTCGATGTTGCCTTCACTTTCGCCCAGTCCCAAGCCACGTACGGTAAAGTTGGAACTGCCTAGAATCGCGTGTTCCCGATTGGTATTGTCGATGTGGTACATCTTGCCATGCAGCAAGTTTTCCTTTTGGATTGAGCGAATCTCGACCTTTTCTTCAATCCACGCGGCGCATTCCCTTGCCACCCGCTTGAGTGCAAGCTGGTTCGTCAACTGCAAGCCGCCGCTGTCTATGATGAATGATTTCTTTTCCGTTCTGTCCGGGTCAAGCCTTTTGATGAATCGCGGTTCACCGAACAGAAAGCGAAGATCATTGATTCCGAGCAAAGACGATCTCAAGGCGTCGAATGCATAAATCGTGAAGTAGGCTGAGACGATAGAGAGTGACGACCCGTCTTTGATATGGTCTTGCAGGAATCTTCCGACCGTGCCGCGATGGCGGTTGTCTCGTATGCCGGAAGGGAAGAGTGAGGTGTTTTCTGCCATAATTTTCTTCCTTCCCTATAATGAGATTCATTTGGGAACGGACGCGCTTGGATGTACAAAACATATCGCAAACCGTCTTGCTAGGTATCAGTATTTTAGTAGTAAAAACATCAAGAATGTAAGGCGAGGAATCTTAGCATATTGTATTTGATTTCACTTAACATATGTGGTATTATACCATGCTGGCGTAAATCACTGAAAGGTTACTTGCAAGTTGAATGAAACACAGCCCAGAGAGTTACGAATCTTTCGTAATCGAAGGGGGCAAGAACCTTTTACAAAATGGCTTATCTCACTCCCAGATAAAACCGCGCGAAAACGGATTCAGACGCGGCTCAGTCGTGTTGAAGCGGGCAATCTTGGTGATTGCAAGCAGATTGCACCGGGCGTGTTTGAACTTCGTTTTAGGATTGGCTACCGAATCTATTTCGGAAAAGTGGGTAACACCATCATCCTGCTACTCGGCGGCGGTGACAAATCTTCGCAGCAGAAGGACATTCAAAATGCAAAGATTTGTTGGGCGGAATATGCGGAGAACCAAAATGAGAAAATATAGAGACTATCTGGTCGAGGAACTTGCCGATTATGAAGAAGCCGTGACCTTCTTTCAGGTGGTACTGGAGGAATACGAAAAAGATCACGACAACCTCGCATTCTTGCTTGATCTTGAGAGTATAATTGAAGCCCAAGGCAAGAATAGCAAACTTGCCCCGCAAGTTTACCTGATGCGAGGGCTAGTCCACCACTCACTCAAACAGTATGACAGCGCGGTGGAGGACTATAACACCGTATTGGAACTGAATCCCGCCGATTCAATGGTTCATATTTACCGGACACTGGCATATTACCAGAGCGGCGATAACGATCGCGCCCTTACGTATTTCCACCGAGCCTGTTATAACCTCTGGAGCGCCTACAATCCCCGCGTGACGGAAGCGGACGCTAACTCGCGGACTACGACACTCCTGCATGAATCCGTCATGTCCTCCCCTGATGAAAACGACGTTGCGGAAAACATCAAGCACGAAATCGCCCACCGTGTCATGAATCCTGCCGAAATTGAACGCGACACCGCTCTTCAATAAATCCGAACACACCTAAATCAGTAAGGTGTGAACAGTCTCCGCTACAACTCCTTCCAGTTTCCTATTCCCCTCTCCACGCGTGTTAAGCCACATCCCAAACCGCTATGATCGTCTGAATCGCGGATTCGCGCAGATTAAAGGATTAGGGAGTTCCATGGGAACTCTATCGCGCTGGGATTTCTATCGCGTTCCTTATTCAGTCACTTGATCTATCCGTTCGCTTGATCTCGTTATTCACTCGCTTGATAGCTGAAGATCGATCCGTAGTCTTGGGGGTGTTCTTTTGGGGTTTTCTTCGGGAATACGTCTGCAAAAGTGCCCTGATTGTACTACACATTTGTAAAGTTGTCAAGCGACATTCCGGTTGGACGGTTGGCTGCGGCTCGCGGTTCATGAGGACTCGGATTTCGCGCGGCGCGGAGAGCACGACTATTGTCCGTTTTTATCTCGACCGCTCCGCCTGCGAGACACTGAAAAACGGATCCAAAAACCGACGCCGCATAGCCCAAGCAGCACAGCGACTACTTGGGGATGGATGGCGGGCATGATTGGCAGACCGGCTTCGAGGAACTCTGCGGAAATTCGACTGAAGCGCTGAGCGCTAAGTACGGCTTCGGCGGCGCCCAGGACAACGGCTACGATGTAAAAGGACCATCTCAGCCTGATGCCGTTTGGCGTTCCGGGATACCCGGATACGCGGCTATGAGCGGGGATATCCAAATCGGCTTCCATCCCCTTCATCAAGCGGAATCTTTCGGCCATTCTGCTCTTGCAACGGCTTGTCAAGAACACCCAGAACGTCAGCAGCAGCCAGGTGACGATGTACACATACACGAATGAAGGCGCGGCTCTTGCCAATGACAACGCCCAAGAACCCATGGTGAGGGGCAGGAAGATTATGTCGAATAGGGTCACGGTTCGGAGGTCGGACTCGTTCCAGGCGCTTAGCTCTTTGTATCCGAGGAGCGTCATTTGCGGTTGGGCGGGGGAGTGGGTTGAGGCGCGGGTTTCGTTCATGGTGGTAATCCTTCCGGGTCTATACTTTCTGCAAGGATTCCGCCGCGAAGATGGTCAAGCGTAATTCTTCGCCAAACACCTCGTACAGCGGCGTCTTACCGCTCAGTTTCTCACTCTCGTTCAGAATGATACCGACGCCTTCGCCGCGGCGTTCCAAAAAATGGCGTCGAGTTGTCTTCACTTCCAGATGGTCCTCAAGCGTCGTTTCCGAAAGCAACCGGGCGAGGAGTTCATTACGGGTCGCTTGGTTATAGGGCAGATCTTCCACGGTCAAGGTGTTTGCCAAGGCGCCGGGGGAGTAGAGCTCCAGCCGATTCGCAAACATAAACAGGCGAATCTTGGAACCGGTTTTTGAGTAATCTCTGTGCACGACGGCATTAACGATTGCCTCAAAAACGGCTCTCATGCTGTACTGTGCTCGCTCGATTCTGCCAATCTCCTTCCGTGCGGATACTTGGTTATGCTTTTCAACGAATTTGAAGGCGTCCACAATTTGTTCATCCAGCGGTCCCTTGAAATCCTTGGCGTCAATCTGGTAGTTAGCATCCTTTTCCACGTCATTGTAATAGACCGCCTGAATGAAACTGTTATAGAGGTAATCATCGGGACTCTGATGACACATCAACACCCCGGCGACGGAGGCTCGGTAATTCCCATCTTCTTTGACAAGCAACCGCCTCTTAAGGAGCAGGTTCTCCTCTTCGCCTTCAGCCACGCCAGGGGTTATAAACCGCTGATAAAGCGATCTGCTCAATGTGTCTCTGTGAGTATTCGGCACGAACTGTTCATCAAAAGCCATACGATGCACTTGCGAACGATTTTGTAACAATCGCCCTAACTGCTCGGTGGTCATCTCTCTCTTGGTGCTGCCCTGACGGATGAAATAACCGTTGGCTGATCGATGCACAAACGGGGTGCGAGACACATCAATTTTTATCAGGTTCTTCCCGTCAATGCACAACTTCTCCGTCACAATGTGGACCGGCGGATCGATGCTGTCTTGGCATATCTCAACCACCGTTTTCTCAACCCTGTCCAAGCTCTCGCGATCAATCCCGACGATGCCGCCGTTATCTTCAACACCGATGAGTATCACCCCGCCACGGTCGTTAGCGAAAGCCGCCATCTCATCGGAGAGTTCTTTTCGTTCGGGCAACTCTCTCTTGAATTCGATTGTCGAATCCTCTCCCAAGTATATTTTTTCACGGAGCTCAGTTAGGCTGTCAAACATGGTTAATCTTCCAAGGGATCGTCTGAATCACGGATTTTCATGTATTAAAACCAACTAATGTGACGACTCGCATCTATACTCAGCATCGGTTAATATTGCGCAATTGTGCACCGAAGGTGTGTAGGAGCGATCTCCGAATCGCGACGGTCGGGAATCGGAATTCCCTCCTACCACCTGCAAAACTCACGCTCCATTTCTCGACTCTTAAAAGTGCAACTTCTAACAGTGTAGAGAATAATCCCCTCGACCGACTGAACAGTAAAGGTGATAGTGGGCTCTGCATAATCGCGGGCGTAGACCAAACAACCTTCCTCCAAACCACTCCAACCCCACGCGGCTCCTGCTGGATTGACAAATCCAGCAGATCCAACTCGCTCACATTGTCTGAATCACGGATTACCACGGAATAAAGGATTAAGGGATTAAAAACGAACTTATGTGATGACGCGCTTTTTATGCGTGTAGGAGCGGATTGGATTAATCGGCCTTCCTTCAAACTGCTCCTGCTCAAATTGCCTGAATTGCGGATTATGGGATCTCGATCGTGCTCGCTGTTCACTCGGTTGATCTGATTAAACGGATTTCTCGGATTTAATTCGTTGAAGTTGTACGATCCACTAAGTTTCTGCTTCGTTTGTGAGTTGTACATCAAACGTCCCGTCTAACATCGCTCCAACGTTTTAGCCTTCCCGCTTTCACATTTGCTTCCGCACGTTCTAAACTCTTGACGATCTCGGGATCACTCGCCAATTCGTGTGTGGCTTCCCACTCTGCATCTTCTCTGATGGAAAGTGCTTGAGGTGTCAGCATTTCGGCGATGTCTTCCGGTAACTTCACGTTATTCTTCTGCTCAAAATCGTCCGCGCTTTCATACTCGTTACGAAATGATGCTATAATATCCACTTCTTTTCCCCTAGCAATCATTAGGTCCGATCTAGCTTTCTCCCACTCTCTTAAGTGCAACCACGCCTCACCGCGGTTGCCGTAGTCTTGTGCGAAATCGGGATTGAGTTCTATAGCTTGGTTGTAATCTGCGATAGCGGAGATAAAATCGCGGTTCCAATAGTGCGTAATCCCTCGGTTGCCATACGCCTCAGCATGATTTGGGTTCAGCTCTATTGCTTTGTTAAAATCGGCGGTTGCAAACCCATACTCGTCCTTTGTCAAATAGGCGGTACCACGCATGTAGTACAGATTTGCATTGTCCGGACGCAAATCTATTGCCCTGTTATAATCCTCAATGGCTAGTTCATACTCCCCTTTATTGTTATAAGCAGCACCACGATTACGATAACCTTCCGGATCATGCGGCTTAAGTTCTATTCTTTCGGTTAGGTCTGCAATAGCACGATCATATTCACCTTTTTGATTATAAGCAGCACCACGATTGTTATAGACCCATGCAAGAAGAGAAGTGGATGCGGCAACCGACGATATGACTTCGGTGTAGTATTCGATAGCAGTATCCCAATCATCCCTTTGAAATGCTTCAGTACCGCGCTGAAAATAGGCCTGAATATCCGGTTCAGTGTATAGCCTATCGTGGGCATGTAAACGCGCGAATCCGTCAAAATCGGGATACATACTGGCTTCAGTGATGTCTGACGCTTCACGCAATGTCTTCGAGATAGAGAGTTTACTATCCGTTGTAATTACACACTCAGCTTCCACCTCAACTTCGGCACCTCCAAATACGAAAATCGAATGCTGAGCAACAATGCGATTATTCTGAAACCTTGGTTCCCACTGATATAACTGATATGGGGTTTCTCTATCGACCTCGAAAAAGTGGTCGACAGATTTTTTTGTCACATCGGATGTCACTGTTTTTAATCGTATATCACGACGGACAGCGACTACCTTGCCGGTGGCGTTGTTTTCCTCTTCGGTGCCACTTTCACAAGCAAACCAGAGCGCAATCAATGCATTACGTGTAAAATCAATCAGGCAAGTCGCTGCTCCGAAGTGCTGTAGTTCCGCAAGCAGTTCCAAATCCGACAGTGTTTTGCCGTCTTTCTGGTCGTGTCCCCTGCTCCGCGCGTCTTCTATGAGTCGCTTAGTGATTCTGAATAATCTGCTAGGATTATCCCTGTGTTCCTCTGGCAAGCGACGTGAAGCAGATGCTGCCATTTTATAGGTCTCGTTCTTCACACCGCGAAACAAATATTGTCCATCGTTGAATTGGGCCGTCCATTCCAAAAATTCGCTTAGAGTGGCGACAATTCGAGATTCTTTCGCTACCATGCCTCCTCCTTTAAACCGACCGCCACCAAGTCGATCGATAAACCCTCATATCATTCATAGTGTTCCACTTCACTTGCTCCCACATGCAACGTCCATCCTGTGAATTCTTGGCTGATTCATTTAACTGATCGTAGACCGTTCCTGTCAGTCGCGAAGGATAATCAGCCGAAAGTGAACACAATTTCGCGGCGTAGTTCGCGGCGCGTCCAACCCAAACCAGATCGTTCGATCCTCGTATTCCAGTACGTGCTACAAACAACGGACTAGTGTCGATACCTACAATCTGTCTAACAACGTAAGTCGCGTCGGGATAACACTCTTTTAAGATAGGATTAATGAGTTTTGTAACAGCATAATTGATTTTTAGCGCAGAATTGGCAGCGGCAGTATTTTTCGAATCTCCAAGATACACGGCCATGATACGATCACCATCGTAAGAAGTAATAACCCCATTTTCAGCTCGTATGATTTTGGCAGCACAATTGAGATACGTTTTATATATTTTAGCCGCAAAGGCAGGTATGTGAGAATCCACAAGGTTAGTGGACGCATCAAGGTCTGCATATAAGACAGTCCCATCCAACTCCACGGCATCATTACCTAACCCCACATCCCCCGACTCTGGAACTTTTGTGCCTTTCCGCGTAGACCATTTATTCCGAAATACCTGCCGAACTGCTTCAGCATAATCGTCGCTCAAACTCATTTGGATACTCCTCCTTATTGATATTTACTTGACACCGACTTCATTAATAATCCGCCGAAGCTCATCGCAAGTTGGTGTCAATAAAGCAGCAAAGTCGTTAGAATCACCCAATCTATAACTCAAAGGAATAAGACCAAGCAAATCCGTAGGAATCTTAATTTCACTCTTATCAGGGATAATCATAAAAGTTCGTTCATGTGACAATGCTCCCATGAACAATCCTAGTTCAAAAATTACATTGTCACGAGGCGCATCAGATACCTTGTTGCGACTTACGACTTCATCGTCGGGCCCCAGCACCAACACCGCAAAGTCGGCTTTTTGGATCTGTTTTTCAAGTTCAATTAATGGGAATTGAGAAGCACCGAACACTCGATCTGTCCACAATCGCACAACAAGATTCTCACATTCTAAATTAGAACGAATTGCCCCTGCAATATCAAGAGATTCCTTTGAAGAACCCACAAACAGATAAGGACACGGGTTCGTAGAAGCAACCAACCTATTCCTTTGTCGCAACCTCTCAGAGAGTTCTACTGCGATTAACTGCCAGACCTTAGGATGTTTATCCGCCAATGTGCGGAACGATGTCTCAGAAATTCTCGCGACAACTGACTGTTCAATAGCAACAACAGTGGCAGAGCGTCTCGCAGAAGGATCTATCAGCGCCATTTCCCCTACATGTTCCCCGGGCCGCCTAATAGCCACTTCGCGTCCGTTAACAACAATAGACAACTGCCCGGACAGAAGAAAATAAATCTCGTCGTCTATATCCCCTTGGACGATTATGCTCTCTCCAGACTCTAGTTGAAGAAGTTCAGCGCGGTCCGCGAGTTTCGAACATAGGTCATCGTTGTTATGAAGAATAATTTGTTTGCGTAACGCGGAAATGAAGCGAGCACGCCCTTCTGTTCCCAAAAATCTGCTAATCATATTGTTCTTAGTCAAGTATCCGTAACTCTTCGCATTCATTACTTCATTACTGATTTCGTTTCAGTCGTCTCGTGCCGGGGACCGACATTACAGACACTAACGCGATTCCAGTGGTCGCACGTTATCTACTCGCTAACAGTCCGTTGCCGTTTCTACAATCGCAATTTCTTCGGATGTCAATTCGTACAATGAGTATACAATGTCATCAATCTCATTTTCAAGGACGGTTGTGTCTTCGTCTGGACAACGGCGCTTGGTAGCAAGAATACTCCCCACTCGTGTTTCGAGATCATGAACAATGTATCGATTTTCTTCCGTAATGGTCGGTACAGGGAATTGTTTCATGAATTCACTTTTGAACCTCACTCCCTTAGATCCTAGATGACCACCAGCGTAATAGTTCTTGAACGCGAAAAGGAAGAATTTCGAATTCAGGATACCAACCAGGTATATTAAATTGTCGCCTGTCATTATCCTAGTACAGTTCAGCGCAATTGTCTTATGGGTTATAGGCATGTTATAATATTGAGACTTATGAGGTGCGGTGAATTGATTTTGAACATATTAGCATACAAGGAGTCTACCATGCCAGGGCCTAAGCCAGAATTGATTGAGTTGACGCCAACCCAAGAAAGTATACTTGAGCGGATAGTTCGTCGAGAGAAAAGTTCGCAGCAACTGGTGCGACGCAGCCGTATTATTTTGGCTGCCAATCAAGGTGCTGCCAATGAACAGATTTCCCGAACACTTGCCGTAAGCTGTTATACAGTCCGAACCTGGCGTTTGAGATGGGCGAAGGCGTCGGAGAACTTAGCGGTGTGTGAAGTTGAAGAAACGGAGAAGGACTATAGCAACCGAATTGTCAATCTCCTTTCAGACAACGCGCGTAGCGGAGCACCCCCCACCTTTAGTGCCCAGCAAATCTGTCAAATTGTCGCCTTAGCTTGTGAACCTCCCTCCCAAAGTGGACGCCCCATCACCCATTGGACACCCACAGACCTCGCCGATGAGTCGATAAAACGGGGTATAGTCAAGTCGATTTCGCCCCGACATGTGGGGCGTTTTTTAAAAGCAGTTCGATTTGAAACCTCACCAATGTCGGTATTGGCTCAACCCGAAAAAAGAGGAGACGTTCGATGCTGAAGTGAAGGAAGTGTGTGACTTGTACCATCAAGCTCAAGAGTTGGCTCAACAATCCACTCACCTGGTGAGTTGTGATGAGATGACAGGTATACAAGCAACAGAGCGAAAAGCACCCACAAAACCGATGAGACCCGGGATTATCGAACGCCAAGAATTTGAATACATTCGTCATGGTACCTTGAGTTTAATTGCCAACTTTGAAGTGGCAACCGGACTTGTGCTTTGCCCAAGTCTAGCTCCCACACGAACCGAAGTCGATTTTGCAGCCCATATCCAAACGACTATAGACAGCGATAGCCACGGCGAGTGGATATTTATCGTCGATCAACTCAATACTCACAAATCCGAATCTCTGGTTCGGTTAGTGGCCAAACAATGTGGTATTGAGGGAGATTTGGGAGAAAAAGGTAGACGAGGCATTCTAAAATCAATGGGGAGTCGATCCGAATTCCTCAAAGACAAAACCCATCGGATACGGTTCGTTTATCTCCCGAAGCACACCAGTTGGTTAAATCAAGTTGAAATTTGGTTTTCAATTCTCGTTCGTCGATTGCTCAAACGGGCATCTTTCGGTTCTGTACAAGAATTACATCAACGCATTTTATCTTTTATTTCTTACTTTAATCAAACGATGGCTAAACCGTTTAAATGGACGTACAAAGGCAGGCCTTTAACTGCCTAAACCTCTTAACTATTTCTGCCAACGTGTACTAGTAGTGTCGAGCGAATAGGAATTGGAATTATCAACAGAGAATGTGCCGTGACTTACCATCTCTTGCCACACAATTTTGTCCTTATCAAAGTCGGCGTAGTAACTGCAAGCCCTGAGATTCCACCAGTTTTCACCTTGATCATCTCTGTTGAATAACCCTTTACCCTTTACTCGTATTTCTCCCGCTTCTATCTGTTTTCCCATGGTTTCAAGGTGATTATAGACGGCGGGATACATGTTCGGAACATCAAGATCATAACCGGTAATAAGTAAATATAATTTAGATGGCCGGACATAGTAACGCGCGATGTCTCGCCCTCGCAAGAGTGGCTTTATGATTTCTGCAGACTTTGAGTCTTGCGCAACCAACTCCTCGCGCTTGGATTCGTCTATGACAAAAGCTTCGTTGCAGCCTGTGATTATTCCACGATAGACATCTGCTTCCCAGTCTCGGAGAGGTCTACCGATATCCTCAATTTTGCGCTTCATGACAATCTCTGCAGGGGAGAGTATAGCCCAAGGTTCGCCTTTGGCAGGTATTTCCATAACCATTCCATTATCTTCCAGATATTGGGCGATGTTCCCTTCCTGTTGGTCGAAGTCAGGTTTGATGGTCACGGCTTTGAAGGCGGTGCGTTCTGCATTCGCGGCGTCCCGTAACAACAGAATGTTCGTGTCCACTGTAGCATCGAACACATCAGGCCCCATGTCCAGCAGTTGTACGGGTTGAATGTTGTGGATAAAATAATCCCGTAGCCTTTTGCCATAGGCTGTGCGCATCCACTTATTGGATGTGATGAAACACAAATGTCCGCGCTCCGTTAGCAGTTGGATTCCTTTCTCATAGAATAGACAATAGATGTCCCCCGTTTTTGTAAAACTGTCAAAATTGCACGGTGCATATAATCGTCCTAATTTACCGCCGTTTTTCTGCAATTGAACATAAGGCGGGTTACCAATCACTAAATCAAAACCGTTGGCGATGCCGAACATCCCTTCTGGGTCAAACCAGTCCGCACTTGCATTCTGGTCGTAGGGCTTCCAGTCTGCGATTTTCCGGGCATCTTCAAAGGCGGAATCAAATTCTTTTTTGCGCTTCTCATACTTTTTCTCCTCCACTTCCCGTAATTGCTCGCGTTGTTCCGGTTTCGGAAGGCGGTCGATCTTTCGTTCAATTTCTCGCCGCTGAATCTCGACCCATTTTGCTCTCTGATCTTCTAATTCCTGTTTCAACCGTTCGCGAAATTCATCTTCCTGGTCTTCAAGATCAAGTTTCCGCTGCCGGTTGTTTGTAAGAAAATGCTGATCACGAATTCCCTCAATCTCGTTGATCAATCGCTGCACACTATCCTCTTGCAGTAACAAACGCGTTTCTGACAACTCCAACGCAATGAGTGTGTCCGCGGCGACAAAGCGAGTTTCTAGATTCGGCAGGGGCTTAATACCGAAGTTACTGGCATCTCTATCCGGTTCTTGCTCAATTACAAGGGATATAAAGAAGCGAAGTTTGGCGATTTGGCAAGCCACAGGTTGAATGTCCACACCATATATACCATTTTGGATGAGGTACAACTTTCGTCCAAAGTCGGAATCCCGATATCGCTTGAAGGTCTCATCGATTTCAAGGAGTTTTTCGCGTCGCGTCTTGTCATCTTGCGTCCTAAACACTCCAGAGGCACGCTTTCCGGCATGTTGTTCCTGTAATTGTTTCCAACGGGTGTTGTCTGGATCTAGTCGTCGCAGTGCCAAAGTCAATTTGTGCAATACACCCATCGGAAATGCACCCGATCCGACAGCCGGATCCAGAATCTTCAATTCTGAAATTGCCTGCACAATCCTGTCTGTCTCATCGTCATTAAACCATTCGTTCGCATCGTCACATTCCTGTGCATAATCGAAGAGATAACGCAACTCCTCTTCCCACAATTCTGTATTTTCATTCGTTGGTGCCACTTGTCTTGTTAGTATGGCTACCAATGCCTCCTCCACCATATAGTCCACAATAGCGCGCGGCGTATAGTATGAGCCAGTTTGCCTACGCACAGTCTCACCAGTTTCAGGGTTGTATGCGGCTAGCAGGTTTTCAAACACCCGACCAAGCAACTCAGGATCCAGTGCGACCTCTAGCTCTATCGGCGTGTTCTCCTCCACCGTGAACTTGTAGTGTGTCAGAAGAGAGTATAAACCCCGGTCTTCGTCAAAGAAGAGTCGATTAGGGATCGACAGCTTCCCGTAATGCTCGTTTGAAAAACAGTCAATGCGCGAGCCGCCCGCTTTTATTCCCTTGAAGTCATCAAGGCAGTCAAATAATCCTCCATTGATGAATGGGGTTTTATCGAACAGCTTCTGAAGCGCATCTGAATCTTCCATCTGATCTCTGTAGCGATACACGGAAAAGTTGCGATGGTCGGATTTGCCTTTGCTGAACCGACGCTTCTCAATTTCGGTGTTCAACGTGGCAAAGAATAGGTTCTGCAATACAGCACGGTAATAGGAATCTCCAGTCTCGGTGTCATAATCCTCTAGTAAGCGACCAACTTTCGTTTCGTCGAATAGTTCTTCCGATACCAGTCCTTTCTCTTTGATAAACCAGACGAACAACAAGCGTGTGATTAGCCGAATGACGTGCTCCTCGGGCTTCAAATTGCGTTTCTCCTTGTCTGGAAACTTTGCCTCGCGTACTGCCCACTCAAACCATTTAAATAGCTTTTGGTAGAATTGCCTGTTGAGCGGCTCGGTGTCTAGTGCCTGTCTCCACGCTTCATGAAGTTGATCAAAGTTTCTGAATCTGTGCTCCCCATGTAGTTCGTCAATCGAAAGATCAAACAGGATGTCGATGTGCGCGCGGTGAGGATTGGCAAAGTTGATGTCTTTGATGAGGGTTGCTTTCAGGAGCACATCTCTGTCTGGCACCTGTTTATTAAGTCGGCGGTCGATGACCGCCAAGGTGAGCGCCTCTCCGTGTTGGAAGAGAATCATGGCGGGCTTATTATCCAGTTTGTTGATTTCGCGGGTAATCTGGGATAGTTTTGTGCGAGAGTATTGGTCGCCACGAAGTTTCAGAGCGAAGAAGAGGTAGGACCTAAAGATGCTTTCATCGTATTTAGCATCGCCGTGATTCTCTGACGATTCCCTAATATATGGGACTTCATCTTTGGTCACCTGAAATATGAAATCAATTGACTCGCATTCCTCTTTAAGCGCACCACCTTGGTGCGTGCAACTCTCAGGGTCTTGATTGTAAAATTCAAGGAATCCGTCGGCCGTGTTCGGCCTAAGACGCATGGTTCGCCCGCTTTCGTATCCGAGGACATTGAGAAGGTGTTTGGCGTTGTTGGCGAGGTTATCGTCAGTGAATTGGTGAAGCGCATCTTCGATTTTCTTTTTTGGTTCGCTCATGTCTTATTCTCCGTATGTTTTGGTTAAGGTTAGATACCCTCTTTCTCGGTCCGTAGGTTGGGTTGAACTTCGTGAAACCCAACTCATGAGTGTTTGTATAAAAACCCAAATCGCGGATTTGCACGGTTCGGAGGATACCACGGACGATTCCCGTGCACCGAGCAAAGCACGTATTAAATCCGCGTAATCTGCCTAATCCTCTTAATCCGCGATTCAGACAATCCTTTCTACCTCTCCCCCTTCCTGCCAATAAAATACACCGCCGACGCGAGAATATGCGCATGCCTGTTCCGCATCAGGAGGTAATCCAGCCACACAGCAGGAAACGTAATCCATCCCACGATCAGGGAAATCAGTTTCGCCAACAGCAGATTCCCGAACGAGAAAAGCAGCCCCACGTACTCCCGGAAAATCCAGTGCAACGACGTCGTCGGTCCAGCGCACGCGCCGCTCTCAATCCTCGTGAACGCCGAAAAGAGATGATCGAACCCGGGCACGGTGTAACGCTGGTAGTCGTGCGGCGAGGCATGAAACCCCTGCAGGAACGGCACCGCGGCGCACACATAACCGCCGGGTTTCAGAACGCGATGCATTTCCGAGACCACCCGATTCGGATCCTGCACATGCTCCAGCACCGCTTCCGAGATGACGGCATCGAAAACCGCGTCCTTGAACGGCAGCCTATGCCCGTCGCCGAGCACATCCACATTCGGCGTAGCTTCGATTTCGAGGTTGATGGTGTTTGGCGTGCGCCGATCAAGCCCTGATCCCAGGTCCAGGATTCTCGCATCCGGTCCAAGCTCGCGCAAAACCCGCTTCACGGCTTTTTTCCAGCGCGGCGCCGGATAGGGGCATCCCATAAAGATCGAAAGAAAGCGGGACTGGCGCAGGCGATGTTTTATTTTGGAGATTCGGTCAGGTGGGTGGGTCGGGTTGTTCATGAAGAAAGGAGGGTGAGAGGTACAAAAAGGCTGGTGCGCAGTGCGCACCCTACTATCTCTATGTAATCTTGACGTTGTTTAATTCGGCGGCGGCGGTGAGTTCTCTTACGATTTGTACCGTTAGCTCCGCCAAGTTTCGAGCGTAGAGTTCATTGTCTTTTCTTGAATCCGAGGATTCGCGGTACTTTGCCCCGCGGCGCGAAACCCCAGCCATGCGCTGACTTGCCACGGTTAAGGCTGTTGCAACGAGTTCAACCGGCGCATCAATGGGCGGCAGCGCTGCATCCTCTATGGAGTTGGACTGCGCCTCGTGCGTGAATGCTGCTGTAGCCGATTCGTTATCTTCTAGCGATTCTCCTGCCAAGAACGCCTCCTGCCGTGATTTCAAGATCTCAAGCACCTGCCTCGCTGCAATCTGCTCCGCCAATCGTTTGGAGCCGGGCAGTGGTTCCGGCGTACTATGCCGCGCGCCGCCGTACCTGACCTCCACACCCCAACTCGGCTCATTCGGGCTCCCGAATTGCGTCACCTCGTAAGACGGATCTCCGAGATTCCTCACATGACAATACTCTTGCAGCAAACCTTTATAATTCTCATCAATTGAACTGGAATCGGTATCGGACATTCGTAAGTGTTTCGGGGTTCTATCGGTAAGTAAATATGATTAACTGTTGGGTGTCGGCGCGGTTAGAAACCGAACCGACCGGCGTGGTAAAACAGTTTATTGTGACCGTCTGGTAATTATTGAATATTTGAGCGAGAAGACCACTTTATCCCTGTCACCCAAGTTTTTTCTTCCCTTCGGCTGATGCATTGATTGAATTAGTGCCCAAACACAGAGTTTGGTTCGGCACTTTACAGTTCAGTATATTCAACCTCCACTAACCACTCATACTAATTTGTAATCCATAAGTTACAAAACACGGGGGTCGTAGTAGTAATCAAGCGAGTGAATAGCGAGTGCGATAGGGATCCCATTCATTGCACGTTTCAAATCTGATGTAATATTTAGATTTTGAAATCGTACCAGTTTTATTTTTGCATTGACAACTTTACACACGTATAGTATGATTAAACCGAAATAGACGACCAAACAACGAATAAGGGAGTGCCAGTCGTGGGTGTTTGGTACAACCATCCAATGGCGGAAACCGCCAAATCATGAGCGTTAGCCCGGAAACGCAACAACCTTCTGTTTTAGCCCGAGCCGGAACGCCGTCAACGCAGACTACGACTACATTAATCTACCTCCGTCTACTGGCTAAACCACCCGGTTAAATCGTCATCCTGGCTAACGCAGGCTAACGCAGGCTAAAACAAGCGAGTGTTGCTTAGTGGTCTATTCGCTAAGTATTTAACGAATGTCGAAACCAAGTTTTTTCTTGAAAACTTGGTTTCTTCCTAAATCCCAGTGGGCTTCAAGTAAACGGTTCAGTTAACTCATCACTAGCGATTAGCCACAAGCAATCAAGGAAATCACAAGAATCCCACAAATCACAGTTCAGACAATCACCAAAACATCCCATATGCAATATCCACTTAGCGAATAAACCACTTAGCGATAGATTGGGGATTTGATTTTGTTGCGAAAAAAGTGTACGACATATTAGATTTCGAGTTGTAATCTGCTTTTTCAGTCGTCTAGGAATGCTCTCTGCGGGTGGCTTATGCTATTGGCAGACGACTACAATTATATCCACTTCGCGAGATTTACTCAATGAGAAAATTGGAGTTACGGAGGCGGTAGATTAGCAATGCGGCGACGGCATACGGGGACCTCGATCGCCCTCCCAATTCAGGCGGCTGATTCTACCATGATAGAGACATTATGTCACTCCTCCGGCTCAGGACATAAATCACGACATTTTAGCACCATCTCGAAGCGTGACAATTTGTCACCAAGCCTCGCCAAGCGCACCAAAATCAAGCATCCTGCCATGGCACGGCTCTTGCTGTTAAACATGCTGACAGAAACCTCTGCCTTTTGAGCAGAGTCATGTAATCTAATCCTACAGTGTCAGAATAAGCCTATAAGGAGGAACACGAATAATGGCACTCGTACCGCTTGGTGATAGAATTCTCGTTAAGCGTATTGAAGAAGACGAACAGAAAACGAGCGGCGGAATCATCATTCCGGACACCGCCAAAGAAAAGCCGCAGGAAGGCGAGGTTATCGCCGTTGGCAAGGGCCGCCTGCTTGACAATGGTGACCGTCAACCTGTCGATGTCGTCGCTGGAGACAAGGTGCTGTTCGGCAAGTATGGTGGCACCGAAGCCACTCACGACAACCTTGAGTATCTGATTCTGCGCGAAGACGATATCTTGGCAAAAATCACCTAAATCTTTAGGAAGGAGGCATTAACATGGCAGCCAAACAACTGGCTTTTGACGAGGATGCCCGTAATGCGATCAAGCACGGCGTTGATGCACTTGCCGACGCTGTCAAGGTCACGCTAGGTCCGAAAGGGCGGAACGTCGTTATTGACAAGAAGTTCGGAGCGCCGACCATCACGAAAGACGGTGTCACCGTCGCCAAAGAGATTGAGTTGGAAGATCCGAACGAGAACATGGGCGCGCAGATGGTCAAGGAAGTGGCTTCCAAAACCAGCGATGTAGCCGGTGACGGAACGACCACGGCGACCATTCTTGCCCAAGCAATTTACCGCGAAGGTCTCAAGAGTGTTGCCGCCGGGCACAACCCGATGGCGCTCAAGCGCGGTATTGAAAAAGCTGTTGAATCCGCAGTGAGCAACCTGCAGGGCCTTAGCAGAGAGATTGGCGAAAAGACCGAGATTGCACAGGTCGCGGGCATCTCGGCGAACAATGACCAGGCCATTGGCGATCTGATTGCCGACGCCATGGAAAAGGTTGGAAAAGATGGCGTTATCACGGTAGAGGAAGCCAAGAGCCTTGAGACGACGCTTGAGGTCGTTGAGGGAATGCAGTTCGATCGCGGCTATCTCTCCCCCTACTTCGTTACGGATGCTGACCGGATGGAAGTCATTCTTGAAGATCCGTACATTCTCATTCATGAGAAGAAGATCAGCGCTCTCAAAGACCTCGTGCCTTTGCTCGAAAAGAGCGCCCAGCAGGGCAAACCGCTCCTGATTCTTGCCGAGGATGTCGAAGGTGAGGCGCTTGCGACGCTCGTCGTCAACAAGATTCGCGGCACAATCCAAGCAGCAGCGGTCAAGGCACCCGGTTACGGTGATCGTCGGACAGCCATGCTCGAGGATATCGCGGTTCTCACTAACGGCCGCGTGATCTCCGAGGATTTGGGGATTAAGCTCGAAAATGTGACGCTCAATGATCTGGGAACGACCAAACGTATTGTCATTGACAAAGACAACACCACGATTATTGAGGGTGCCGGGAGCAAGGAGTCCATTCAAGGACGGATTAACCAGATCCGCAGCCAGATCGAGGACACGACTTCCGATTACGACCGCGAGAAATTACAAGAACGTCTAGCGAAACTCGCTGGCGGCGTTGCTGTGATTAACGTTGGGGCGGCAACCGAAGTCGAGATGAAAGAGAAGAAGGCTCGCGTCGAAGACGCAATGCACGCGACCCGCGCTGCCGTTGAGGAAGGTATCGTTGCCGGCGGCGGTGTTGCTCTCGTCCGCACGATTGGCACGCTTGACAGCGTCTCGGGAGCCGATTCGACCGAGGATCTCGGCGTTTCGATTGTCCGCCGCGCGCTTGAAGAACCGCTCCGTCAGATTGCCCACAACGCGGGGCAGGAAGACTCCGTCGTACTCGCCAAGATCAGAGATGAAGGCGACAACGTCGGTTACGACGCACTGAGGGACGAATTCAGTGACATGTTCCAAGCCGGAGTTATTGATCCGACGAAGGTCGTTCGCGTGGCTCTGCAGAATGCTTCGAGCATCGCCGCGTTGATGATTACGACCGAGGCGTTGGTCTCCGAGATTCCGGAGGAGACTCCTCCCGCACCGCCAATGCCCCCGGGCGGCGGTGGAATGGGTTACTAAACCGTTTACCATACAGAAAAAAGGGAGCGAAAGGCTTATCGCCTTTCGCTCCCTTTTTTTATGACCTGAAACCAAGTTTTTTCCTCAAAACTCGGTTTCTTCCCTGCTCGCCACACTCCCTAATCGCTCGGTCTGGATTGACAAATCCAGACTATATTGTAGGGTGGGCACCGCCCACCATCTTTTGCCGGGTTCCGCTTTCCGCGTGACGGGTTCTTAACCCACTTCTTCCCCGTCAAGCCTGCCGACATGCAGGTCGATCTCGTCGCGCGACTCAATCTTGCTCACGCGTCCATCGACCATATGGAAGATTCTGTCGGACACATCAAGCATCTTGGTGTCGTGCGTAGCGGTAATGACCGTCACACCGTTGTCCTCGTTTAGCTTCCTCAGCAACGCGATAATCTCCAGTCCGGTTCGAGTATCCAAGTTTCCGGTTGGCTCGTCCGCCAACACAATCGCCGGATCGTTCGCAAGCGAGCGCGCTATGGCGACGCGCTGCTGCTGTCCGCCCGAGAGTTCCAGCGGTTTATGCTGAACCCGCTCACCCAGACCGACAAGTGTCAACAAGTCAACCGCTTTGTCACGGCTTTCGTCGGCGGACATACCTGCGAAAACCATCGGCAGTGACACATTCTCAAGCGCGGTCATCACCGGAATCAGGTTGAACGATTGGAAGATGTACCCGATTTTTCGGCACCGCAGCCACGCCAACTCGTAAGCATCCAGTTGAGCGATGTCGACCTCGTCGATATATACCCTGCCCTCCGTTGGCTTATCCAATCCGCCAATCATATTGAAGAGCGTTGACTTCCCGGAGCCCGACGGTCCCATGATTGAGATATACTCTCCCCGGGCGATTTGAAAGTTGGCGCCCCGTAATGCTTCGACGACTGTCGTACCCATCTCATACTTCTTGATAAGATTCCGTACCCGCACCGTGTTTTCCTTCGGCAAATCTCGCCGAAGCCGTGTTGGGATCTCAGGCGCCGTCGCGCCGGCGGCGGGCTGAGTTGTCTGAACGTCTGCCATATGTTATTTCTTTCCTCCCTTCATGTCTTTCGGTACAGCAAATCCGATAATACCGCGTTTTCCTAGCTGACGCATATACGTGAACAGCGATGTCTCCGCCTCTTTGCGAGTCATCTGATAGCGGTTGCAAAGTTGCTTGACGACGTGACCCACCGTATTCTGTCCGTCGCAAAGCTGCCAAACAAAGGACCCGACATCATCCAGTACGATGACTCTCTTATCCGGCAGCGTAAACAGCTTTGACGCAATCCGAATCCAAAATCTCTGTTTCTGCGGGATTACGAGCGACACCTCCTGTTTGTCGTCAACCTCCCACGTGATGAGCTGATTCCGCAGCGGTAGCGCTTTCAGGACATCGCCGCGATTAAAGTCGGAATCCGGCCGCTTTTTTAGCCGCAGTTTATAAAGAAGTGCGTTAAGCATGCCTCAGCAACTCCAACGTTTCTAATGACACTTTATACTCGCCGCAACATCTCGGCCGATCTTGGCAGCGTCACGTTTGGCGGTCGCCTGCACAACATAAATCCGATTTGATTGATGGCAGCGCCAAAGATGTGCCGCGAATACCTGACGGCGCATCACCTTATCCACCGCCAACACAGGGGCGAACGGAATGCGATCGGTGACGCGTGTTTGTTCGCCAATCACCTGAAGTTGCTCGTCCCCGTCATGCGTCCGCGAGGTTATTTCAAAACCGTATCCGCCGATGGCTTTTGCGTATTTCGCTCGGAACCACGACTCGAGGTCCTGCTCTTTGAGCGTTACATCCGCTACTCCGTACCGTTCGATGCTGATTTTACGGCTCCCGTCGGCAAACGAGAAAAGTAAGTAACCGGAAAGCAGTTGGTGCTTCCCCAAGCGATAGCGGCGCGGGACCTCCACATTGAGATTATAGGCGCTCCAAAGCACGTTTTGGTCGGTCGGATGGTCTTGCACCGATTGCAACACTCTAACAGTTGTTGCGCGCAGATTCTCCTTGAGATGCCCCATTACCTGAACTATCGTAATGCGCTTACACGTATGGCAATGAAAAATGATACCGTTTGCGCGTATGTCCCCTTTCCACGTGAAACTGATTACTTCGCGCCCTTCGAATACAGCCTCATCTTTTACCAAGTTCACATGCCGCTGAATGTGCAACTTAGCCTCTTTACGCTTGTAGTTCTTGCGCACGAGTTTGAAGTACTCATCCAGCACGCGGCCAAGATCCGGTTTTTTCTTTTTCGACTGCGCCCACTTCAACTCCAAGCGGGGCATCTCCTCCCCGTCTAACCGTAGGTAACCATCTTTCTCATCTCCCGATAATCCGCTCAACTCCCAGTTGGAAGGAATCTCAAGTCGAATACCCGCCCATCCAAATGTCGTCCAATCCATGGTCGGTTTAGCTTCAAACAAATTAGCCGTGCTGCATCTAATTCTGATCCCGCGGATTAACAACGTCATCGGTGACGGCTTGAATTTGGCGATCCAAGCCGAGCGGGAAACAACTGTGAGTGGATTAACTTGGACTGTTCATGAAGAAACCGAGGTTTCAAGAAAAAACTCGGTCACTGCGTCAGAACGGCTTCACAATCACGGCTTTCGACACCAATGCAATCGCCACCGTGCCCATGCCGATAAGACCGACGCCGCAGGCAAACCCGGCTGCCAACACCGGATTAAACATGAACCACCGCTTCAATCCAAACCGCTTAATCATATAGAATCGTCCAATTACCGCGCCGAGCAGTCGGGGTATCATCATTCCCGGGTCGCCGCCGATTCCACCTGCGATCCCGTAGAACCACATACTCGGCATCTTCACGACCCACAACAGCCCGTACAAAGCGAGGGTTGACGAGAACCCGGCGGCAACATAATCACCTCGAATCGCCTGCAACATCTGACTGTTTCCATCGCGAAGCGAGGTCTTCCAGAGTGCTTCATTGGTAGCATGAATCGGCCACCACGTTTGTACGTAAGGATACTGCGATGAAGGAATCGGCGCGATCTTCCAAATGAAATGGTAGACAACAATTCCCGAGACCAGCAGAATTGGCATGATAAGCAGTTGAGCCGCGATATTACTGGTAAATGTCGTCCCTGTCAGTTCAAGCACACGCCAACCCTGTGTCCCGCGCCCGTAATCTTCGTCGGGTAGCGGAACGAACCAGATGTCAATCTCCTCGTAGCGGCTGAGGATAAAGGTGGTTTCATGGATATAAGGGATTTCAAAGAGGTCGCGTCCCAAGATTCCGAATGTACGCGCGGTAATGTAGGAGTTCAACGGGGTGTACAGGAACGCAAAACCTAGAAGGAATGTAAGCGGAAAGTTCGGTACCATCCAGTGCACCAGCCACACGAACGTTCCCATGCCGAAGAGCCACAGAAGTCCCATCAACCAGATTGGAAAATCACCGCGTCCCGGCGGGGGACGGAGCGAACCGCGCTGCCCCGTCTTCTGAGCTTGCGACTTCCTGAATTTAATCAGCATTGGGACAGATGCCGCTATACCGACAACCGCGAAGCTGAAGGACTTGCCCATACCGTAACTAATCCAGAAATCAAGTCCGTTATACAACCCGACACCCCGTACATCCAATCCGGCTTTCCACTGATGTAGTATCTCGAAACGATGTAAGATTTGCGGGTTTAAAATAAACTGGGATAACATCGCGGTGATGAATTCCGAGATGATTATCGGGAACGGCATCACGAATCCGACCAGCATCTGCCCGAAATCGGTGGATAACGCGAACACCCCGGTCGGCGCAAAACCCTCAATGCTCGGCGTGAAGTCGATGAATGGGATTTTCAAGATCTCGATCGGTTTCGTCATCATGACGCCGGTAAGCGACGGTACACCAACGTAGATGAATCCCCAAATTAGACCTGCCATTGATCCGATTGAAAAGACTCGCCAGCGCCAGGTCTCGGTTCTTCCGGTAGTTTCAGCCAATGCTGTCGCCCCTTGTGCATCTATCGGCGCCAACGGATAAGGTAGCCGCTCCAGGTCAGCGGTTAGTCGAAAAAGAATATAACCGGCACTGATACCGCGGATGGTTCCTAGGAATTTGAAGATCAGGAAGAAGGCGATGGGCCAGAACCAATCCATGTGCAAAAGCGATCTCTCGGCAATGGCGATTGAATCCCTCGCGGGCGCGATCCAGAAGGGAATCTTGTCCGCAATCTCATAAGATTCCGCTTGCGGGGTATTGATAAAATACGCATACCAGATGAAACCGCGATACTGAGTGCCCGCGCCGACGGCAGCCCCTGTCAATCCAAGCAGCATATACAACTCCTGCCGACGAGCGGTCGTAAACGAGCGGCGCGCCAATTCCGTAAACAGAATGACAGCTACCCACGGCGCCGCCCCTGCTCCGGATTGTCCGGATACATAGCTAAGATAAATTGACCCCGGCATCATCAGCAGCCCGACAAAAAGCGCGCCTAAGAAGACCTTCAACGTCAATCCGGACTCAAACGTTCGGATCCCGCCGTCTATGTCGTATCGCTGCGCCCAAGCCTGCCACTCATCTGCTTGAGATACTCTCTCTCTCGCCAAATGTAGTTTTCTCCTTTCTGTTTAGCTCAAGTAAGCTATACAAACTGCTCCACTCTTCCGAGAAATAGCCGGTCACCTATCACCTGCCAGGTTCTCGTTCTAGCCGAATCTTCATACCGTCTATCTCTCTTCAGAGTGTAACCGCATCTCTATAACTGACTTAGCTGCTCAAGACTACAACTCCGTACCCACCTTTATCAATCCTTTGTAGGTTCTTCTTCCTCATCTTTGTTTTGGTAAACTTCCTCCCAGATGTGGGCAGCGATAATACCGACAAACACTATCGCCGCAGAAAGCATCTGCCATTCCCATCGTGCTTCCAAGAAGAGAACCGAGCAAAGCCATATTAGAGCCCCAACAACGATAATAATGCTGATCAATCGTTCCATAACGCGCTAAATCTCCCTATTCCTGCAATACACTTCGTTAATCGGCTGGCTGGGGCGCGAGTTCCGGGGCGCCGTTTGTGCCCTCATCCGCTTCGCGCTCTTGTCGCCCTCGATCATGAAACTCGCCGCGAATATCGGCACTGAAAGTCCGCCAAATTAAGAGTTGCTTCCGAACGAGATTCAAGAAACGCCGGTTAACTCGTTTCCACGAAGCGATTTCGCCGCTTTCCCGATGCACATCTAGTGTAATACTATACAGATCCTCCTCTTCTCCGCCCACTGGGGAGGTAACGAATCGGATCGACTGGCTGACACCTAAATCATAGGGGGCAAGCCAAACCATCATGCTTATCGAATAGGAACCCTCCCCTTCACCATTCTCCGCCGTGCTCGTTTCGCTGAACGTAACCTGATCCGTGTAAAAGTCGCTCGCGGATTCGTCCGCATGTGCATCGAAATAGTCGCGCATGAATACGTTCAAACCGAGCGATTCCTCGGACAATACGGTGAACGGAAGGCTGAAGTGCCATTCGTCACCCTCGGGCTCCGGTAATTTCCACTTGCGCTCGATGTCGGGCACCGCCATGCGCGAGGCTTTGATTGCAGGATAGAGTGTACTCCCGATGACCACAATCATGACAATGATGGTTGCCACCACCGTGGACATAGAGGAGTAGTTCAGCGTCAAACCGGCGAGCCAGCCAAAGTTCACCATGACTGTCGCAGTGGCTTGTCCCAAAAGATAACCTAAAACGGCGCCGACGATCGCATAGACGCAGGCTTCCGCGAGGAAAAGGAAAGCGATATGCACGGGTGCAAGCCCAACCGAGCTGTAAATCCCGATTTCTCTCACGCGTTCGTAGACAGCGCCAAGCATCGTATTCAGCACGATCAGCGCGGCAATGAGAATCGGTATGAATAGATTACCCATCCCGCTGAAGGAGGTCATCCCGATTGAACTGTACAGGTACGTATCTTTATCGCGTCCAACAAAGAAGTCAAGGGCAACTCGACTCATCAAAGGCGACATGATCAAATCAAGTTTGTCGATTCCGCTAAAGATGTCCGGGTCGCCTTCCAGGGGGTCCATATTGACAGCAACGCTTCGTAGGGTACCGCCCTGATTCATAACCACCTCATACGGAAGTATTGCCACACTGTCCGGCACCAAATGGAGGTACTTCTGCAACTCCCCTTCCAAAGTTTCATCTCCCTGTGCCCCGCGAGACTGCTGCTGTTGCATCAGTTGGTAGTCGACGGGTGTCATCTCTTCGCCGTCGTTGTCGGTCAAGTCTTTAAATCCGATTCCAAGCACTCCCACGACCGTGAAATCCGCACCGTAGACGGAAACCGTAGCTTTGCCTACGTCAGTCTCTGATATCTTCAGTACGTCCGCTATCCCTTTGGGCAGGATGCAGGCATACGGCCACGACGTGGGCCAAGAATCTTCATCCATCGGATCAAACCATTTCCCGTATTGGAGGTGCAAATCGATGCCGGTAGCGGAAGGCTCGTTAGGCGTCATTCCAATGAGCATATTTGCGGCATAGGGCAGTAGTTGACCGGTCTTCGGATCTCGAGGCGGGACAGGATCCGCCGGATTCGGAGTGCGCGTCAACTGCACGAATGATTGGTCCCCAGTACCGGACGATTGGTACCATGCACGGGGTGCCACCACGTTGTGCACGGTGATGAATCGTGTAGGCTCATTCGCGCCCGTAGACCCCGCAACCGATGCTCGAACAGTTGTCACATCGCCCGAAGCCCCCTCAAGATTCGAAGACTCTTCCGCCGACTCAACATATGGCGCTAAGAGTGATTTAATCTCGGCATCCGTCTTTCCTCTCCTTTTGAACAGAAGCCGCGCATCATCTTCGGGAATCTTGGTCTTGCGCATGTCGTTCATAACGGAGGTCAATACGGGCTCTTCTAATGGACGCCAATATTGGTCGCGAATCAACATTCCCGTATAACGCGGCGTAACGGCGGGCAAGCTAGTCTTGTTGGGGTGCATGAAGGTACGGACCGACGTGAATGAGATAACCGTGAACGTAAGTATGACTAATGTGGCGCACGTCAATATCGTCCGTCCGCCCCTCTTCCTCATATTCGAAATCCCCAAGCTAAACGCTGCCGCTGATGCCGACAACCTGCCAACGTCCGCCTTATATACGGTGCTACCCTCCTGTTTGATCTTTTCCAGTTGCTCCTCAAACTTGCGGATGATGATTGAGATGACAATCACGGTGAGAGCAAGAACGATAAAAGCGATCAGGATTATCACGGGGGTAGTCGTAATTTGGAAAGCCGGGTGCACCTGAGATAGGAAGAAAAAGACGGTTAGGAAGATGACTCCTGTCCAGAGAATCTGCTTATTCACGCTCGGAGAGGCGAAAAGCAGACGTTCCATGAAATATGCGAATGGAATCAGGAGGGCAAGATAAAACATCACGCCGCTTACCACATCGTTGCCCGTCTTCTTGACATCGGGGTAGGCGCGGGATTCATAACCCCATGCCGCACGGGCTAGTTTCAGTGCCTGCTGGTAGTCGTTTTGCTGAAGTGCCAGTTCCGCTTGCTCAAGATATTCGTGCGCAAATTCGTGCAACCTGTCAAGACGGTCGCTTGAGATCCCGAATCGTTTGTATAGGCGCGACCGGTTCTCATCGAGCCACCACATATCCCGTACCACGACGTAAGGGGTCATACGGATGCTGCCATTCTCTCGTACGACGAAGCCCTCTCCTGTGTAGAGCGTCGGATTCTTCATCCCGCTCTTCGTCGCCTTAATCAACAACAACCGTTTCCCAATCTGTCCATACGCCATACCGATCTTAATGCGTTCGTCCGGCTCGGAATAGACGAGCGCAATCGGTTCGGCAGCCGAAACGCCCTCTTGCTGCCAGGGTTTGGATATCCCATATTTCTCCGGAGCGCTATCCGATGCGGCTTCGTAGACTTGAAGCTCGCGCAAGGTGCGCAAATAACGCTGGTCAACCAGGTCGTAAATGGTCGTTGACACGCATGGAAACACGACGACGCGGCAACCACGGCGGCGCGTGTCAATCGGAACTTTATTGGGCAGTAACTTGGCGCCGTAGTTTCCGAGGTCCGGCGCGTAAACAATATCTCCGGAGTCGGGATCAAGAATATACGCTTCTACCTCCTGAGTGCCGGCGATTCGATGTGTCGCACGCCCCTCCATTGCCAGTCCGGCGACCTCAAAGTTACCCTTGTTGTCTCCCATGGTGAACAGGTCGCCTCTAACGCCCATCATCGTCTTGTGTTTGCGCCGCAACGTCAAGATTGGATAAGGAACCGGTTTATTGGGCAAGGCGCTCTCACGGGCATCAAACTCTACTACATCCCCGAATAGATTACAGTAAAAGTTTCCGACCTTGGCGGCTGTTGGCATCTTCGGGTCGCGCATTGCTTGTACCAATATGGCTGCCAGCGTTTTCACCTGTTGGTGAAGATTCCCATCTTCCTCCACATGCATTCGATCAATCGTATCCAGCGGAGTGTCCGTAAGGATTCGTGCGTCTTCGATCGTGGCGAATGCGATTCCGGTTTTGCCGGTTAGCGTGGCAACCTCGCTGTCGAATGCTATCTTTCCGGGTATGTACGTCTGCCACGTTTTTCCGCCGCTGGCGGAGATCGCATTCACGAAGTTTGTTTCTCCGCCGAGACCGACGAGTCCAATCAATGATTTTATGTCCTCGATTTCGTCCTGCGATAGTGTCGAAGCATCCTCATGCCTTAGCTGCAGCATCGCGTTAAGCCGATTTAGCAATCGAATACTATTCTTCCGGTTTTTTCTAGCCGTCCGCACGTCGTTACGGATAAATCGTTCGACCTCCTGCCGGATGTAGTCCATATCCTTGACCATATCCTCGGACGGTTCTCCGCGATCGCGCATCTGCTCAAACTGCATCTTCATCAAACGCGAGACTCCGGAAAGTTTGACGAGTGTGTCAAAATGCTCGCTGACAAGCGTTTCAAGCGTCTTCCCTTCCACCGCCGCTTTTGATTCAATGGTTCCCGCGACGGTCCACTGATTATCCAACACGCCTTGCCGAATCTGATCATCGGTGAACGTCCACAGGTTTCGGATTCGTGCGCCGAAGTCCGCGTCCTCCGCATACTCCGCGAGTTTGTTGCCGATCGACGCAAACTCCCGCCGCAGAACAAATTCGGGCTGCTGATTGTAGAACCAACCTTTATTGAATACGCCGAATTTGTCGCTCTGGGTGGAGAGGTCTATTGATATAAAGAGGGAGGTGTAGTAGCGATTGAAGAGATCCTGGAGGGTTATGGCTTGCTCTATCTGAGAAATCTTGCGGTTGTATTCGGACTTACTGATTCGGGCTATCTTCTCGATGCGGCTTTGCAGGTTGCGAAACCGGGAATTCCTGAGCGTGAGCATGTTGTCACGCAGAAGAATCTTTGTCTCCTCGCTAAGATCGCGATCTAGCGTATCCAATCGGTTCAGGAGGTTGTTTAGCTCAACAACGTCATTCGCAGCCTTTCTTTGCACGTAGGAAAGAAGCATCTCTTCGGACAGGTGGGCAAAGATCTGGGAACGCGCTTCAACAGTCTGATCTACTTCATCCTCCGACAAATAGTGATGAAGCACCTGCTCCTCTTCTGCCAGATAGGCACGTACCAACTCTCCGTGATTTCGCAGTAGATTGCGGATCCGGTTCTTTTCCAGTCGAGCATTTCGCAGCGCCGTCTCAAAGATGGACTGCTTGTCCTTAGCAAAGTCAGCGACTAGAATCGCATGTGAAGCATCATCTGTTTCGGTGGTCTTCGCCTCTCTGAGCTTTTGCTGCAGTCCGGTCTGGGTGCGATGCAAGCGCTCAATGGTCGGTTGACTCAGATATTGATTTAGCTCTGAGATGACTTCCGGCGGATAGTATGCCGGGTTGGTAGCAAGCTGTGTGATTGCCGATTTAATTTGGTTTTCAGCGTCAACGCTGTCGGGAATCTTCGCCAATGCGCGTTCTAACATCTCTCGTTCAAGGGCGATATAGTCCGCCAACGGTTTAGTGGCTCTATTGGCGATCTTACGCGATTTCTTAATCTGCTGAAGACCGTGAAAATCTAGGTGGCGGTCTAGCAGCTTTTCCTGCGTGTATTGGAGCGCGAATTTTCGAGAATCTCCCAGCTCCCACCCTTCCAGATACTCTGAGAGAATGTTGACGTATTCCCGGAGCAGCGTATCGCCGGCGGCATTGATTGGAAGCTCGTACGCGTCGCCGACTCTTCTGGGCAAAACGTAGGATTCTGAGGGTTCACGCGAAAAACTGTCCGATATCCGATTTTCCTCAAGATCCCTTTTCATCTGTTCAAGCGCCCAGACGTCAAGATACGCCATAGGCAGCGCCACGTTTTCAAGCAACTCCCGCTGCGCTTTTCGAGATTCCTCCAATGCCTGTGATCGAAGTCGATCTACCCGTGATACGAGGTCACGTAGAAAGTGAGTTGTTTGCAGAGAATTTTTCTTGAAGGAAGCCAGGTATGTTTCAAGACGCGATTTTTCCTCCGCCGTAAAACCCTGTTTCTCACGTTTTTTCGTGGTTTCGATTTTTTTCTTCTGTTTCTCTTTGAAGTCGCGTTGAGCGTTGCGGAGAGAACTGATTTTCCCTTGGGTCCCGGACAAAGCACCGAGGGTTGTTGCTAGTGAGTCAAGATCCGCTTCAATCTCGTGGACATCGTAGTAGAAGTCCGGAGGCAGGTCCACCAATACGCTCCGGTCAATGGAGAGTAGCAGTTTCCGCCCGAGTTCCTGGAATTCAAACATGTCTGCGGATAAACCCCGACGTAGACCCTGCATCGTAGGCGTCCCCGGTGAATCCGTAGCTCCGCCTACGGTGTCCTGCCCGATTCCCTCCATGAAAGCTCGCATACCCGTCAAACCTTGGAAATGCGCGTCGGTTGCAACGAACAGCATGGAACGACCGGGGCGGAATTCATCGAGGCTGAAGATGCGCGCCAATTCAAGCAGTGCGGCAATGCCCCCTGTCGGATCAGCGCCGGGAGCCATGGCGGGAACGATTGACATCGAATCGTAGTAGGCCGTAAGGACGACGAGTTCATCTTTCAATACGGGGTCGCCGCCTTCAAGAAACCCGCGGATATTTTGTCCCGTACGACGTTCCCACGTCATGGTACAGGTTAAACGAGCGGATATATTTTCTTGGGCTATCATTTCCCGGAGTTCCTCGGCGTCCTCCTTGGAAATCCAGAAGCGAGGAATGTTGGCGGGAACAGTCAGAAATTTGTTCTCTGCTTCACCGCGGATAGAGGTCTCCGGTTGGATGAAAATCGCCGCTTTGGCTCCCAACATTGCGGCGTTAATCCAGCGAGTGCCGGAATTGAAGTCTACGAGAACAATACTTCCTTGCGGGATGAAGATGCTGGATTCACCGGCCGCCACAAACTCGCCCGGCTCATCTATCTGCCCGTCTCCATTATTGTCTACGCTATCTCTATCATCGCCGGGAACTTCGTCCACGTAACCGTCACCGTCATTGTCAATCCCGTCGTTACCCCAATGGGCGATTTCTTCAAGTGGCGGAATCTCTCCATATTCGTCTACTTCGGAATCTTCATCATTGTCGATGCCGTCTTCCGTCTTTTGCAGGTGCCCGTTCAGAACGTCATCGGTAATGCTTCCTCGACTCACTCGAAACCGGCGCGAAACATTATCGAGAGTGTCGCCGGGTTGCACTTCGTACCAAAATCCGCCGACCTCCAATCCGTTAAAATCAACAAGCTCGGCATCGCCGGCGTACAACAACGGCGCCGTTAATCCGCCCGTAGGAATGAACACGGTATTCCCCTCAATCAGTGCAAATTCGCCTGCTTCATCAACGTCGCCGTCACTGTCATTGTCGCGACCGTCAGTCGCCTGATCCTGTAGATACTGATTGCGGGGATTGGTGAGAATAGATTGAACCTCAACTTGGTAGGATTCGGCAATCTCTTCAAGGGTTTCATCGGAATCGACAAAATGCTTGATTCCGTCAGGAAGAAGGGAGGTTCGTACGAGGTTGGGCCAACAAGGAGAGATTTTGACGCTCTTGATCACTGCTCCATCCGACGAGAGTATTTCAAGCTTTCCATCCTCTGCGTCAATCGGCACGGTTACTTCAAAACCGCGTGCCTCGATATTTTGTAAGCCAATTTCAACAAAACGATCGAAGACATATTTGGCACCGTTTGCTGCTTCGTCATAGCCTGTAACACGCGTGGAGAGACTGGAAAGCCGAGCGATGTCTTTCCGCATGGCGCCTACGGAAACTTCGTCTCGAATCTGCACCGCAATCTCGGAGAGCCCTAAGGTCTGCTGCCCATCGGCGGTACTGCTGGCGGGCGCGACCATAGACAAGATAAACAAACCAAATGACAACATTGCACTAAATGTTGCTGCTCTACCCATCTTGCTTCCTCCTAAAGGACTCTGTAGGCACAAAGGATTACAATCACTGTTCCCAACTTATCTGATTCTATCATAGTCGTTTTACCTTGTCAAGACACAAAAGCGATGGATACACAAAGATTTCGTGCAAGTTCCGCTCAAGAATCACACCCTGTTGACGGCTTTCGGTGGCGTGCGGCTAAAATTCGGATCTCATTATACGGACGCTCAGGCGAGGGGAGTTACTACCTACAAGACTTTAAACACTTACCGCCGCTATAACTTAATCGTTCAATAGTTGCGACATCTATTTGCCGGAGGTGATTGAAGGTGCTGATAGCGAATCCCGTGTGATAGAGTTCCCATAGGAAGTTTCGTCGATAGAAACCCTCTCGCGCACTGTTCTATGAACTCTGTATGCGGCAATCGCTTCGTACCCATCGGCAGAGTGTTATGTGAGTAGTGGTTTGGCAGCCGTGCGTTGCGATCCGGAGGAGCGCCATCGCCATAGTTTGTAGGGTGCTCGGCAAAGGAACGAGTGAACAGTAATCAAGCGAGTGAATCTCGTGCCAACAAGGATTACTCAACGGAACGAATAGATCAATCAAGCAAATAGCGTGCCCCGTAGAAGATCTCACGCGGGCGAGAATCTCTGTGGTATGCTCGCGGCAACGCAACTGGCTGATGAAGATATGCTGATTTTTGTACGGGAATGAAGACGGTGGCGGGCGGGAGGAAGAAAATTTCTCGTATCGTTTGACTAGTATTAACGTTGTAATGGGAAAATTCGCATGTTTAGATTTACATCACCCCCGACAGCGAACTATCTCGTTGCTGGCGAGTGGTTGGATGTTCACAGCGAAAGGTACTACCGATGGAAAACGTTGTTTCACGGATTAGAAAGCGTCGTCGTGAACTCAATTTGACACAGACAGGACTTGCCAAAGCTGCCAATATTACGCCCGCGGCTATTTCACAATTTGAATCGGGCGCAAGAAAGCCATCTTTTGACACAGTTCCGAGTTTGGCTGAGGCTCTGAAAGTGACAACCGACTATCTGTTTGGCAAGCCGCGCAGCCGTTACGATGATTTGTTGGCAGATCCCAAAGTCGGCACAATGCTTAGAGGGATAACCGAACTACCCGAAAAAGACAAAGAGACAATGTTCGAGTTTTATCAATTCCTCCACCATAAGAACACTGCGGGCAATCCCCGAAGAAACAAAAACTAGTACAATTGGATTTGTTGTCGCTGCAACAGAAAACTCTGCATCTAGGATTCACACGCGTCGGTTTATTGGATAGCCAAACTGAAAACGGGCTTTCGAGTGGCGTAAATCCCTGTAGGAGCGATTTCCGAATCGCGACCTATTTTCCGCATTTACAACGCTTAGTGCTATTGGCACTAAGAGCTAAGACCTTTGCCCTGCACCATCAACGGTCGTACAAGGGATCAGTCTGAAGGGACGGCGTTGTCTACACACGCATCAGTTGTGCGCTGTACACAGCATAGTAGGGGCATAGCCTTCAAGAAACGCCTCGCGAATGACATTCTCGGGATTGCACTTGCCGGGGTACTTCAGCAAACCTGTTTCTTTGTCAATTTCGTGGAATGCAACCCCTGGGGGTTCACGGAAGTCCTCAATAGGTCCCCTCGCCCCTTCAATCATAAATCGCGCCCAGATCGGTAATGCGGCTTTGGCGCCCTCCCCTTGACTTCTCTTGTTCTTCTTCTGGGAATCGTCAAATCCTACCCACACGCCAGCAGCAAGACGCGGCGTGTACCCGACGAACCACGCATCTTTGTAGTCATCCGTCGTTCCGGTTTTGCCGGCTGCCGGTCGCCTTAATCCAGTTCGAATTGCTCTTCTGCCGGTTCCGTTCTCGATTACGCCCTTCATTACATTCGTAATTACAAAGGACACGCTCTCCGCAACTACTCTCTTGGGTTTCATTTCGTTCTCATATAGAAGCTCGCCGTTACGGTCTTCGATATATTGAATGCTGCAAGGCTGCGCACGTATTCCGCCGTTGGCAAAAACCGAGTAGGCTGCGGTAAGTTCAAGCAACGTCACATCGCCTGCGCCCAGAGAAAGCGAGGGATATTCCGGCAGTTTGCTTTCGATTCCCAAGCGTTTGGCGAAGGCAATTGTCCGTCGAATCCCGTCCTTCTCGTCGCTGAGTTTAACCGTATTGGGATCGTTCATTAATTTTGCGGTTGCAACATTAATCGACTTCTCAAGGACCGTGCGTAACGTTACGTCCCCGAAGTACCTATCTGTGTAATTTCGTGGCGTCCATTTCTTCCACGATTTGCTAATAGAGGACCACGCCTCATCTCGGACAACGGTTGCTGGGTTTGCCAACGGGACCGGTAGATTAAAGAAAGCTGCAAGTACAATCGGTTTGAAAGCAGACCCTGGCTGTCGGAGCGCATTTGCCGCGCGATTAAAGAAGTTGAACTCTCCACGGGCGATATAGTAGTCGCGTCCCCCTACCATTGATTTGATATACCCTGTCTGGGGTTCAAAGGCAACCAGTGCTGCTTGCAGGTAGTTCTCCCTCGGGTCTATCCCGTTGGGATTAAGTTTGTTGCCGTCGTAGTCGGGCAGACTTGAAAAGCCCTTGTCCAGATGCCGTAGATGATCCGCCACTGCTTTCTCGGCGACCTCCTGCATGGACATATCAAGCGTCGTATACACCTTCAACCCCTGGTTATACAACCGATCCTTGAGGTGCTCCATGTCCGCCAGCTGTTGATGAACGTACTCGATAAAATGCCCAGCCTCCCGTCTTTGATTGTCCTCGGGCGAATCAACCGCGAGAGGTGTAGTTAGGCTTACTTCGTAAGTATCTTGCGAAATGTATCTCGCGTTACGCATCAGTTCGAGAACAAGATTACGACGGTTCATCGATTCCTTGGGGTTGCGGATCGGTGAATAAAGTGTTGGAGACTTGGGTATGCCCGCAAGTGTCGCGCATTCTTGCACTTCGAGTTCCCAGACGGGCTTTCCGAAGTAACTGTTCGCGGCTTCTTGGACACCGAATACTTCCCGAGAACCGTAGCGTCCCAGGTTAATTAGATTTAGGTACCGTTCGAATATTTCGTCCTTGGAAAAAGCTCGCTCGATTCGCACGGCAAGAAGTGCCTCTTTGATTTTGCGCAGAATCCGCTTCTGGCGGTCGAGATAAATATTTCGAGTAAGTTGCTGCGTAATTGTGCTTGCGCCCTGTAGCGTACCATCCTGTATGTTTCGGAGAAGCGCGCGGCCTATAGCTATGATGTCAACACCCCAATGTTGGTAAAACCGCTTGTCCTCCACGGCGAGGAACGCCTTCAACAGCGTGTCCGGCATGTCCGAAAGCGAAATGAGTTCGCGCGCCTCATCTCCTTTACCGTAAAGCTCGCTAATCAACTCCGGCTGTAAATCAAAGCTAGTCATATATTCGCCCAGATCGTTGCGGATGGATTCAACCTTTCGATCGCGCACATCAATTTCTACTCTATACGGTTTCCGGTCCGAATATGGGTAATGGAAACCAAGGAGATATATCCACATGATCCCCGAAGTCCGCGATGAACCGAAAGTCCTGGTAAGTTGGCCGGGCTCGCTGGGTTTAATATAGCCCTGTTGTGTTTCTTCGTAGCCTAGACGCTGAAGTTTCCTTAGCAGAAAGTCGATCGAATCTCCCCGTTGCACCGTACAGATGGAAGAGTATATTTCAAGATGTTGCTGCCACGTGTCAACATCTTTCCTGTATTCAAGTTGCTGAAGATTTACCTCCTTGATGTCTTCCCAGGAAGCGAGCACTACCCCGCCGACGAAGCCGATCCCGACGAAGATGGTGCCGAATACGACTATTAACGCTATCAAAAACACCGCTAGAATAACCCGAAATACTCGCATTGGAATACCTTTTTTCATTGTCAATCTAATTACAGGCGGTGGAACGACCGCCTACCTGCCTTCATCACAAAGCAGGAAGAAGAATCCGTACATTCTCCCAAGCTCTCACCCATTAGCTGACGGCGTGGTCCCGTCTTCATCGCAAAAAACGGTTTGGCGATCCGCGGCGGAATAGCACACAATCATGGTTACCGGTTGCCAGCCCGTATTGACCGCATTGTGTTTCACGCCGCGCGGTATTCGGATCATCGTTCCCGCCTTCATCGGAAACGTTTCATCGCCAAGGCGGTGATCGCACTCCCCTGAAATTATATATAGGAGTTCTTCACAATTCGGGTGAATATGCATTGGGTTCGATTCACCTACGTTCAGAAAAACCAATCCGAAGGTCATCTCAGCCTGCGAATCAATCTCATCGTTACATAGCCATTTGATCGCGCCCCAAGGAAATTGAAGCGACTCACCGTCGTTAACATCTGTGAGCGTTGCTGAAGCCATATGACCTCCCTCTTTTCCTGTGCCATCCCTAACTGGTTTCTCTGGATGTGTTTAACACATGTCTAAATCAAGTTCAATCTTGAAATCTTGGATCTTCCACGAATCCTATTGGGCCTCAAGGTAGCAGCTTAGTCAACTCATCATCCGCAACTAGCCGCAGACCATTTACCTAATGCCATGATCCGGTAAATCAGATTTCAGCCAATGTTGATTGTCAACCCCCAAAACCTACTACCAACCTGAGTCAATACACCTCTTGGTTAGAACGGTGGTGTTGTATTCCTTCTTTTCCGTTCCCTCGCATTTTTCCTGTCTTAGGAGTGAGATCTATTTTTCAGAACCCACATTTGGTTTAAACATTTTAATCAGTTTCGTGATACTATACTATCTCTTCTTACGTCGCTGCCCGAGTCAACATGCCTAAAGGGCGCGTGAGCGTAACCTTGCGCATCCCGTCGAGTAAATCACGCCAATCCTACCGTACTTGAACCACGGAGAAGTTTAAATGAATGAGCAACGGGAATTCGAAAAGAAGCTGAAAGTTGGTCTTGTCGGCGTAGGTTCGCATGCCTATCGAAATATCCTGCCGACAATGACTTTCCTCCCCGTGTCACTTGCCGCCGTGTGTGACATTGACTTGCAGCGCGCAAAACTTACCGCTTCGCAATACGGCGCGCCGGCATATTATGACAACGCCAAGACAATGTACGACAGCGAGGATCTGGATGCTGTCTTTCTGTGCACACCGCCTCGAACATTCCTGGACTTGACGTGCGATGCGTTTGACGCAGGTCTGAACGTCTGGCTTGAAAAACCTCCCGGATTAAGCGTTTCAGAAGTTGAGACGATGATTCGTTGCCGCAAAGACAATGTCGCCGTCGTCGGATTCAAAAAAGCCTTCATGCCATCCACTGAAAAGGTCATTGAGGTCTTCTCGACCGAAACCTACGCGCCGCTCGTGAGCGCCTTGGCGGTTTACCCCATGACCCTGCCGGAAAATGGTAGGCACATCCTCCGAGAGTTTCAACACACCAATTGGTTGCAAAATGGTTGCCACCCGCTTTCCCTGCTTCTTGCTGTTGGCGGCAAAGTGTCTGCGGTGACTGTTCACCGCGGGAACCCCGCTGGAGGTGTGTGCGTCCTCGAGTTCGCAACCGGCGCCATCGGCAACTTCCACTTGGCTGATTCACAACCCCTGGAAAGGTACAGTTTCTTCGGTGGTAGCTGCCACGTTGTCATCGACAGTTATCTGAGCGTTACTCTTCAACGCGGCATAATCCCCGACTTTGGACGGACGACGACGTACGCACCGGAGGGCTTTGATAGCGGTGCTATCGTCTGGGAGGCACAAAACTGTGTCGCCACCTTGGAAAACAAGGCGCTGTTCAAGCAGGGCTTCTACAACGAGATGCGGTATTTTTGCGACTGTGTTCTGAAGTCGACACCCGCCGTAAAAGGCTCACTGGAATTCGCGCTTGAAGTCATGAAAGTGTATGAGGCAGGCCTCCTATCGGAGGGAGATCGAATCGAAATCGATCAAGCTAACGATTAGTAAGCACGATAGACAATCCTGCCTTGGGGATCCCGTCCATACCAACCCGTGAGCGGTATAGTAGCCGAACAAATCATCAAACACTTGAAAGAAGCACAGATCTCAGCGCTTACGATAGGTAGCAACTTGGGTCGGCTTTCAAACCTTAGGTACTAGCTCAGGCCGCTTCAAGGACATTCTCGGGAAGGTTCTCAAGACGGGAAAGCCAATAGCTGACATCAAACTTGCTGTCGCCGGTCAAAAATCGCCAGAACTTGATTCTATTGACAATTTCTAATCGCACTTCGTTGCCGTACCATTCGTGATTGCGACTGAGAATCCCGGGTATCGACGGGTCATCTATATCCTCAGTATTCCACAAACAGAGTTGCCGAACGGTTGGGTTGAGCCTGAGCTTAAACATGTACCTCGTCTGATCGGTCAGATTCGGCTGGCCGCAATGCCAAATGCCGTGGTGAACAACCACAACCGTCCCGGCTTTACAGACAATCGGCAACTGTCCCAAGAAGTTCTGATACCGTGCCACATCGGTTTCGCACACGCGGCGGTAATGACTGCCGGGAAGTATCATCGTCCCTCCCATCTCGCGCGGCGTATCATGGCAAAAGTAGAAGAACTGAATGTCAAAATGTAAACGAAGGTCGATGATGGCATCGGCGTGCCATATCTGACCACTCTTTCGATTCGCCTGTACGACATGAACCGCATGGTGATCGTAAAGTGGTTTTGGCCCAACCACACTATGTATTATCCCGCGAATCTCGGGTAGACGAAAGACATCTCCGACAGCCGAATCTTCCGACCATGTATCATCCAGGATGGTTCCAGCCCCCTTCGTCGCGATCCCGCCAGCCTCCATCTCGGCATGGGCGGCTTCGTTCAACTCCGCCGGCACCAGCTCGTCGAAACGTAGGTACCCGTCTGATACGAAATTCGCCATCTGCTTGGAATTGAGCAAGTATCGTTCGTCAGCCATCCATCTCCTCCAGTTTTTCGAGAATGTATTCAAATCTAAGGTAAGACGTGTCGTATTCCATACCGGGAAAAGCCGGAAACTGTTGGGGAAATTGAATCACCCTCCAGCCGTCCTTCATGGCGTGGAGAACAGAGCTGTAAGGTGGCTGATTACTATCACCAGTCGTATGTCCTTGTTTGTCGGTTCCATCGTAGATCGACCACGCAACTACGGAACTATCCAAATTTGGGGTATGTAGGTAAAGTACAAGGATTTTCTGTCTCAACTGAACTTCTCTTGGACTCTTTGATAGCCTTTGATCTTCGGAAGTAAACTCAAGACGAATTCTATCGCAATCTAGACAGCAATGGAAGGGAAAAATTGATTCCGATAGGAGAGGATTAAACGAGCGGATAGATTAAGCGGCTGAATCAGGAGACCAAGCTAGATCCAAAGAGTGAATTGACCACCCAACCGACCTGCCTTGGTAACAGCTAAATTCACACCATTCTAGCGAAGGAGGATTAATTCATTTTCCCTCCTCACCGATAGCCTTCTGAATAGCGTTCAGCAGTTCTTTATAGAATGCATTATCCGGTTGTAAAGCCAGCGCCGCCTTCATGGACCGCTCGGCGCTGACGTAATCATTCTCCAGATACGCCGTACGCGAGAGTGTATTGTAAAGATGTGCGAGGCGCTTTGATGCATTTGCGAAAGCAGGGTCAAGTTCCAGCGCACGCAAATACATCCGCTCCGCTTTCTCGAACTCCTTCTGTTGAAAATAGACCTCCGCAATGAAATAATGTGTGTCTGGTCTTTCGGGTCGAATTTCGAGCGCCGCCTCGAAATGTTTGATGGCATCTTCAAATTTCTCGCGGTGGGCTGCGATGAATCCTAGATTGTGATGCGCTTGAACGAGATTGGAATTGTGCCTTAGTGCTTCCCGATAGTGGTGAATGGCCTTCTCGAAATCGTCCTGCGCTTTATAGATGCGTCCGAGAGCCATGTGCACACTGGGAAGATTTGGCTGAAGTTTTGACAACGCTAGGTAAGCAGCCTCGGCTTCTTTATCTCGTGACAACCGCGACGCGATATTGCCGACATTTCGCAGTGCCTCCGGAAGATCGGGTCTTAGCGCCGCCGCCTTGCGATAGGCGGAAAGCGCGGCTTCATAGTCCGCCGCACTGTGAGACATCTCCGCCTTTTTCAGCCAAGCCATTCCGAGACCTATATACGCATCGGGCATTTCCGGCTTCAGCTCAATTGCCCGTTGTTGGGCGGCTACCGCTTCCTCGAACTGACCGCGCATCGCATAGGCGAATCCGAGTCCGTTGTGTGCTTCCGCAAGTTCCGGTTCATGCCACAAAGCCTTTCTATATTCTCGAATTGCGGCGTCAATCTTCTTTTCGTTCAGGAATATCCGAGCAAGGTTGGAAAGTACGGGTCCCTTCTCCCTGTTTCGCATAATCCCGAGGCGCTCTTCGAGAACCCGCTCCTCCGCCTTGTTGAGTTCCTGAGATCGTTCCATTGATGCCGCGGCTGCCTGTACCTTGCCGCGTTTGAAATAGAGCAATCCCAACTGGTAATGAGCGCTCGCCAGTGTAGGTGCAATCCGAATCGCTTCTTGGAATGCGTTCTCGGCCGCATCCAATTCCTTCTCTTGAAGATATACCATACCTAGCTGCAGGTGCGCTTCGGCAAGATCCGGATCTGACGCGATCGCCTGGCGGCAGTAATCCGCGGATTGCTCAAATTGACTGCGCGAAAAGGCTATTTGACTGAGATAGTATGCGATATTTCCTTGAGGCAGCGGTCTTACCTTATCAGCCCAATGTGGATCTTTCTCAAGGATTGAGGGTGGAGCAAATCTAAAGCGTCGCGGAGGTGTCGAAGCAAATAGCGAGAGGGCTTGCTTGAAAGCGGCTTCCGCTTCATCATACCGATGCAGTTGATAGTAACACAGTCCCATCTCGGCATACGCCTCCCCCCAGTCCGGCCGCAACTGTAACGCTGCTTGAAAAAGCGGGATCGCATCGTCAAACTTCGTGCGCAGGTAACTAAGCCGGCCGAGCCAATAGTATTGTTCGACTGGCATGGCATCCAGCCGAAGCGCCTCCTCAAATTCCAGTGTCGCTTGGTCCATCGCCGCCAACGCGAGATAGATGAAACCCAGATCCATGTGGGCGGCTGCCGATAACTCATTCTCCCTAACCGCCTCTTCGTATTTAGGTACGAGCACGGTAAAATCGAGCGACTCGCTAGCTCGGGCAACTAAGATAGGGCAAATCAAGCAGAGCTGGATCAGGATTAGGAACTTAAAACGGAACTCTAACGTCCTGACCGACACATTCGCGAAGTGTATACTTTTACCCCTATCTACTTTGCAATCGTTTCGACGCATTGGACACACCCGAATCACCACTGCATCAACCTTTTCATTTGTGGCAGAACAAAAAATAACCCCACCTCGAACGTGTAGAGATGGGGTTCGTTAGTTTCAAACTAATGAAGCACGAAGGTTAGAATCGCCATCGATGGGCATGGGAACGAGAACATCAGACTAATGCGACGACTTTACTCGGCCCCAGACAGTTGCCGTTTTACCCTTGGGGTCTACGTTCTGGGCTTCTTGAAATCCTTCGTTCATAATTCGTTGAACATCCTCTTGATTCAGCGCTCGTTCAAATACAAACGCCTCGTCAAGAATACCGCGGTAACGCCGCAAGTCATCAAATGACGCGGCTCCGATGCGGAAATTCTTCTCGGTAGGATTTACGGGATTATCGTTTCCAATATTGATGTAAAAATTGCCGCGCTTCGGGCGATCGGGCTCGCCGTTTATGTACCATATTCCGCCCTTGCCCTCACGTACGAAAACTAGATGTGCCCATTCATCCTGCTTCAACCTGGCGGAGTTTCTCGGATTACCCAGCCCCGCCCAATTGAACACTCCTCCGATAACCATTCGATAGCTGTTGACCGCGTTTTCGAACTGTGCAATGGCAAACCCTTCATCCGACGCTACAGCGGGCCGACCGGACAGCGGATTCTGGTGCCAGTGCTGCGGCGCGCCCGGTAACATCCAGCAGCCGATGCTAAAATCGACCGTGTCTACGACGACCGGACGCTCAATGTCAACCCACTGATTAGCGTCCTCACCCGCGAACTTCAAAGCTGTTCCGAATTTACCGGGCACCCATTCGGGTTGTCCATTAAACTCGCCATCGTGGCGGTTACGGGTGAAATCGTTGACGTTCTTCCCCTCGCCTTCGTCAAATAGCCATATTGCCACGACATCTCTCAGAAACGGCTGTGAATGGGCGGCGTTTGCCCATATTAAACATACGGACAGAAAACCGATGGCGAATGGCGTGACTTTAGAGCGTGATTGAAGAAACAGCCCCTTTTTGCGACGCCTTTTGCTTATACCAAATTCCACATCAGCACTCTTGCATGGCATACCCGGTAATCAAGCGATCATATCGGTCGAATGACGACCAAGGAATGGGATGGATATTCCGATTCGACGGACATCATCAAGGGGAAGTTTCAGAAGTCGGCCGGCGCTCGAATGGAAAGGTTAGAATGTCAAGATGCGCTTCTTTCGTGTGGCAAAGCATATCAACTGATAATAAACCGGAACAGACCTAACACATAAACACACCCGACATCCTGTTAACAGTCAATAACAAATGTCGCCGCCATTTTTTTGAGAATTTTTAACAGCAGCATTAGGGGCGGATACATCGGGCTAACGCGGCGACTTTATCTTTCCCCAGACGGTTGCGGCTTTGCCCTTGGTGTCAACATGTTGCGCTTCCTGAAACCCTTCGTTCATGATGCGTTGCACTTCCTCTTGACTGAGCGCTCGCTCAAAAATGAACGCCTCGTCCAGGATACCGCGATATTTTCGGGATTCGTTGAATGGCGCGCCTCCAATGCGAAAGTTAATATCAGTCGGATTCGCGGGTTTCTCGCTTTTTATATCGATGTAATATTCTCCGACCTTCCGTCGGTCCGGTTCGCCGTTCACGTACCAGGTGCCTCCTCGACCCTCACGCACGAAAACCAGATGCGTCCATACATCGGTAAGCAGCCTGGCAACATGTCTGGGACTTCCCAGCCCTTGCCAATTGAACACCCCGCCAATGGCAACTCTATAATTGTTCACGGTGTTTTCATACTGCAGCAAAGAAATCCCGTCAGCCGAGTCTTCAGCCGGCCGGCCGCCGAGCACATTCTGAAACCGCAGTTGCGGCGAGCCGGGTTTCAGCCAGCAACCGATGCTCAAATCAACCGAGTCTACGACTACCGGACGTTCAATGTCCACCCAATGGTTGTTGTCCTCACCTTCAAATTCCAAGGCTGTGCCAAATTTGCCAGGAACCCACTCGGGTTTACCGCCGAACTTACCATCGTGGCTATTTCTGGCAAAATCGTTAACATCCTTGCCTCTGCCTTCGTCAAAAAGCCAAACTGCAACCGCGTTTTTCATGAGGTTCTGTGAATGGGCGACACCCGCGAACCCTAAGCTTACGAGACATACACTGAGGGCAATCGCGGTGAATCTTTCGATAATCCTATGCATAAAATCACCTTCCGAGATAATTTAAGAAATACGTGCACACTATCAAGAATCTTCTTCCAGACGGTTGGGCGCTCACCAATTGGAAGTCTATTAAACTAGCTGAATTACATGGCTCGTAGAAATTCGCTGAAGCCGATCAATTGTGAAGATCGACTTCAGAGGATTGGGTATCTTCCAGAGACGGCTTGGGAACGAGAACATTCGACTAATTAGGCGACTTTATCCGACCCCAGACGGTTGCTGCTTTGTGCTTGAATTCGACGTTCTGTGCCTCCTCAAGTCCCTCGTTCATGATAAGTTGAACTTCCTCCTGACTCATCGCCCTTTCAAAGATAAACGCTTCGTCAAGAATGCCCCGATATCGCCGGTCTGGATTAAAGACTGAAACACCAATGCGGAACTTCACATCAGAGGGATTTGCAGGCTTTTCTGATCCCAGATCGATATGAAAATTGCCGCGCTTCGGGCGATCCGGTTCGCCGTTCTTGTACCATGTTCCTCCTCTGCCTTTTCGCACGAAGACCACATGGGTCCACACGTCGTTATCTATCCTAACCGAGTTTCTAGGATTGCCCAGCCCCTGCCAGTTGAATACGCCGCCAATGACAATCCGATAACTATTGACAGCGTTTTCATACTGCGCCAGTACAACACCTTGGTTTGAATCTTGCTCCGGCCGGCCAGCAAGCACATTCGCATGGTGATGCTGAGGGGTCCCCGGATTCAGCCAGCAGCCTATGGTGAGATCGACGCTGTCCACTACCACCGGGCGTTCTATTTCAACCCATTGATTCTCATCCGCACCGCCAAACTCCAACGCCAATCCGAATTTCCCAGGCACGCGTTCGGGCCTCCCTTCAAACACGCCATCATGATCGTTGCGCGCAAAGTCTTTGACTTCCTTCCCCTTCTCTTCGTCAAAGAGCCAAATCGCCACAGCATCTTTGAAGAAGGGTTGTGCGAAACTAAGGCTTGTCAAAGTCAGACTTGCCAACAGCAGGCTGATGACACAAAACATGCTTCTAAGAATAATCGTGTTCATGGATTTTTCGCCGGGAAGATTCAGACATATGGTAGGCAATCTCGGAACGTTCGCAACGTCGAGACTCGCTTCTTCCGAGAGGTTTAGCGGGGACCAACTAGGAATTCAACGGAGAAGACGTAACGAATGAATCAACCCGATTGACACCTCCTTTATTATTGATGAAATGTTAAAGACGGGCGTTTCATCGCCCCACACTGAAAACTCCAAAACAGCTCTTCTAACCGCTGCGGACTACTGGTGCCACGACTTAATCTTTCCCCACGTCGTAGTGGATTTGCCTTTCGAGGTGACAGCTTGGGCATTTTCGAAGCCTCTCTTGTAGATGGATTGAACCTCCTCGACCTCCAGTGCCCTGCTAAAAATAAACGCTTCGTCAACCATGCCGTTATACTCCCTCGTACCGAGAACCCAATTGCCGATGCGGAAGTTTGAAGTGGCAGCCTGAACCGGCTTATCCGATGGCAACCGGACATCCATGAACTTTTCTCCGTCCACGTACCAAATTCCCATATTTCCCGTGCGAACGAATACCATATGATTCCACACACCGGCTTTTAGTTGCGCCCATCCTCCGCCTGCCCAATTTTCCCCATCCCCGAATGCAATCCCAAAAAAGTTGGTTTGGTTTTCGAACATTTCAAACGACAATCCTCGGCGAGGCGGTTCCTGGTGGCTGGAGAGAATGTTTGTCCACGTATTTTGCTGGTTCTCGGGATTCGCCCAGCATCCGATGCTGAAGTCAATCATGCCTTTCACAGTCACCACCGGGTTGTTCATCGTTACCCAACTCTGCTGGTCGAACTCCAGCGCTTTTCCAAACTTCCCATCCACCCATTCGGGTTTGCCCTGGGCAAATGCCCCGCCGTTGTCGTTGCCGGAGAAATCCTCGACATCGACCCCTCTACCTTCGTCAAGCAACCAAATTGCCAGGGCACCGTCGAAGTTTAGCTGTGCAGGCGCGGTACGCTCCCACATGAGAGTGCAACAACTGAGGAGGACAAAGAGGCGGAAGATACTGAGATTGGAGATTTTCATCGGTTCCTACCTGCTCCTTTCGGAAATGTGAGGGCACTGTCGCCACTGGATTAAACGGGCATTCAGTTGGTGGAGGCAGCAAAGGCTACTATTCTGAACGTGAGGAAAAAAGGAAAAACCACTAAAATCCTTAATGCGAAAGACGTTACTCAGTAACCAACCCGACGAATACGGCTGTTGCGATCCTTAGGCGGTAGGCAGTGCTAAGAGCTTGTTTGAAAAGTACGAATTGTAAGGTACGTACTGCCCACGCTACAGAATTGTGCGAGAAAGAAACCGAGTTTTCAAGAAAAAACTCGGTTTCGACACGCATGATTCAACTCGAAATGACTTTTCAAACGGATTCTAAGGCTAGATAGACAGAGCGAATCGCAACACCATATTTCTACAGCGAGATTGGTCATTGATGCCAAGACTTAATCTTTCCCCAAGTCGTAGTGAATTTGCCTTTCGAAGTGACAGCTTGGGCATTTTCGAAACCTCTCTTGTAGATGGCTTCGACTTCCTCGTCCTCCAGTGCCCTGCTGAAAACAAACGACTCGTCAACCTTGCCGTTGAACTCTCTATTGTTGAGCACCCAGTTGCCGATTCGGAAGTTTGACGTAGCGGGGACGACCGCCCTGTCCGAAGCCAAATCGTACCTGCCTTGATTTTTACCGTTCAAATACCACTTGCCTTTATTTCCCGTGCGAACAAACACCAAATGATTCCATGCGCGGGTTTTTAACTGCACGCGTCCATTTCCGGCCCAGTTCGGTCCATCGCCAATAGCAATCCCAAACAGGTTGAGATTGTTTTCGATCATCTCAAACGAAATACCCCGGCGCGGCGGTTCCTGATGGCTGGAGAGGATGTTTGTCCAAGTCTTTTGGCTGTTCTCCGGATTCGCCCAGCATCCCATACTGAATTCCACCATGTCTTTTACGGTCACGACAGGGTTGTTCATCGCCACCCAACTGTCCTGCTCGAATTGCAGCGCTTTTCCGAACTTCCCATCCACCCACTTCGGTTTACCCCGTGCAAACGCTCCGCCGTTGTCGTTGTCAGAGAAATCCTCAACCTTGTCACCGCTTCCCTCGTCTAGCAGCCAAATGCCCAGAGCGCCGTCAAGGTTTAACTGTGCGGCTGCGAAAGTTGTCCACATGAGAGCGCAGCAACAAAGGAAGAGAACAAAGTGGAACAGTCTGAACTTTGTAGTTTTCATCATGTTTTGTAAGGTTCCTTTCTGCGGTTTGGGGCATTACGCGACACGCGCTATAGCCCACGATTAAGACTAGCAGGACACGACTGTATTAATGTCGTAAGTTCAGCCCGCAGCGTCCCAGATTCCAAATTAATAAATGTACGTTTCGTGTGAATCTTTCCGATAGACACCTCGTTTTCCGCTACTAGATGATTCCTGCGTGGACACGCTAGGCAGGTGAAGCCCGGAGAATCGTAAAGATAAATCCAATTGCGTATGGAGTTACTGATGCCAAGATTTTATCTTTCCCCAAGTTGTAGCGGCTTTACCCTGTGAACTGACGGCTTGGGCATGTTCGAAGCCTCTCGTGTAGATGGATTCGATTTCCTCTGCTTCTAGCGGCCTGCTAAAAATAAACGATTCGTCAACTATGCCGCTAAACTCTCTACCTCCCAGCACCCAGTTGCCGAGTCGGAAGTTTGATGCGGCAGGTACAACCGCTTATCCGAAGCCACCCTAACTTCAGTCGTCTCTTTCCCGTTTAGATACTGCGTTCCCCGGATACCTCTGCGCACGAAAGCGATAATGGTTCCACTCGCCGACGGTAATCTGCCTCTGTTACTTCCGGACTTTAATCTGACCCCAAGTTACGGATGCTCTGTCTCTCGGATCTACAACTGTTCCAGTGTCGGCAAGTGCGGCGGCAATACCGCTGTCAACGATGTCCTTGATTTCATCGGCGCTCAAGGCTCTCTCAAAAAGGAAAGCGTCGTCAACGGCTCCGTTGTATTCACGGCCGCCGAGCACGAAGTTTCCGATTCGGAAGTTTGATGTGGCGGGAAAAACCGGATTATCCGTTAGCAATCTGATTTCCATCGATACTTCTCCGTCGAGGTACCAAGTTCCCATATTTCCCGTGCGAACGAATGCCATATGATTCCATACACCGGCTTTTAATTGCGCCCATCCTCCGCCCACCCAATTTTCCCCGTCACCGAATGCAATCCCAAAAAAGTTGGTTTGGTCTTCAAACATTTCAAACGACAGACCTCGGCGCGGCGGTTCTTGGTGGCTGGACAGTATATTCGTCCACGTCTTTTGGCTGTCCCCGGGATTCGCCCAGCATCCGATGCTGAAATCAACCATGTCTGGCACGGTGACGACAGGGTTGTTCATCGCCACCCAGCTCTGCTGGTCAAACTCCAGCGCTTTTCCAAACTTACCATCCACCCATTTGGGTTGGCCCTGTTCAAATGCCCCGCCGTTGTCGTTGCCTGAGAAATCCTCGACATCATCCCCTCTTCCTTCGTCAAGCAGCCAAATTGCCAGAGCGCCGTCAAGATCCAACTGCGCCGTAGCATAACTCGTCCACAAAAAAGCGCAGAAACTTAGGAGGAGAACGAAGGGGAATAGCCTGTAGTTTGTAAATTTGGTCATATTCTGAATCCTCCTTGCCGAGATGTGATGGCACCTGCGACGCGTGCCTTCAGGAATGGATAAAGATCGTAGCGTCATGATACGACTGCTTTCGTGAGTTTAGCGGTCAGGCCCAAGTTCGCCCCAGCCGTGTACGAACGACCGAAAGAACCTTATAACAGGTTTTCTGAAGCGCGCCGGCTTACCGGTCCCAAGCCTTAATCTTTCCCCGTGTCGAAGCCGTTTTGTCGTTATTTGCAACCCCACCCACTTGGCATAGCGCCTGATATCCCCGTAATTGCTGCTTCCGGAGATGTTCTTAACATTGCTGCCCTTGCCTTCATCAAGCAACCAAACGCCTAAGGCGCAACTCATGTCGCGTTGAGCCGTAGACACTCTAATCGACGCGAGGCAACATCAGAATACGAGGAGATGGCAAAGACCTCTGTGATTCCCCATTTCATGAATTGCCCGTTAACAGATATGAGGGCACATGTGACATGTGCCCTCACGGGTGAGACTATCCAAGAAAGTAACTTCTCGCGGCGCTTACTTCAGGGCTTTAATATCTCCCCAAGTAACCGATGCTTTGTCTCTTGGATCTACTGAAGTTCCGCCTGCAAGCGCGGCAGCAATACCGCGTGAAGCGATATCGGCAATCTCCTCGGCGCTGAGCGCTCTGTTAAATAGGAAAGCGTCGTCAACCGCGCCGTTGAATTCGCGTCCGCCAAGTATCCAGTTGCCAATGCGGAAGGGCTCGGTAGCGGCGACCACGGGGTCGCCAGAAGCTAGTTGAGCCTCGCCACCCGGACCGACGAATTCATCTGGTGCGCCATTGTAGTACCAGTAGCCCTTGTCGCCGACACGGACAAAAGCCATATGGTTCCAAACGCCGGTTTCGAGTTGGACGTTTCCGTTCCCGGCCCAGTTGGGACCGTCGCCGATGGCGATTCCAAAGAGATTGACATTATTTTCAATCTGCTCAAAGGACATGCCGCGCCGGGGCGGTTCTTGGTGACTGGAGAGGATGTTCGTCCAGGTTTTCTGAGCATCGCCGGGATTCACGTAGCAACCCATGCTGAAATCAACGGTATCCACAACAACCGGGGCATCTGTAGCTACCCAGCCGTCATCGTCGGCACCGGCAAATCGCAACGCGCCACCGAACTTGCCGGCGACCCATTCGGGGTTACCGGCTGCGAATTTGGCATCGTTGCCGCTGCCGGACATGTCCGCGACCGTCTCGCCTTGACCTTCGTCAAACGTCCAAATTGCAAGCGCGTTGTCCATCTTGACCGCGTCACTGACGTTCGTAAAAACTAAGCATGCCACGAGCACGCCTAGGCATAATAGGCTTGATTTAACAAAACCCATTTTCATGTTAATCTCCTTCATATTGATTTGAGGTGCGGATGCGGCAAAGCGCGTCCCACCAATTTATGATTTGCGGAATTGTGCCTGCCCGCAAATATCGTTCCGGGTTCCAAATACCCGGCTTTTAGCTTCTCCCTACGGCATTTCAGCCGTTAGAAGAAAACCGTCCGTCAAATACTAAACGATTATCACTCAACGGCGGCATCAAAAAAACAACTTGCCGCCGCGCCCGACAACCTATAGTTGGCAGTCCAAGCTATTATAATGAAAATCTATTTGCATGTCAACGATTTTTTTTCGGCCGCAACGTAATTTTAGCAATTCTGAATCGATTTTCGCCGTTTCGACTCAGACCGTCGCGCATCGACCCGCTGAATTGGCCGGTCTGGCAGATCCCGATCACTCGCCATGCGGTAGGCGCTAACGGATGATCGAGCACGGAGAGGAATAGAAACCTCGGCTTTCCCGATCTCGATGCTGTACGTGCTCAATCGGTCGATGAATTTCGCTTCTCCTACCTAACCCAAGTTGCTACACATTAGTTAATAGTTGTACTTGGATTTTTACGAGTGTTATATTGTAGCCCTGCTCGGCTTGGATAGACATATCCAAGCCGTATCCGCATGTGTGCAGTGGATTTGTCAATCCACTGCGAGCGGATTCAGTCGATTTAACTTACACTGCCCCGGATTGCGACGCATCCTATAAGAGGGTCTGGCTAGAAGCCTGACCGACGGGAATGGGTAGTAACTTGCGTTACCTGCTCGCTTGATTGTTACTAGGAACCTGCTCGATCATTCTTCTCGTATTTCAATCAACTCATTGGCATCAAGGGGCCCTGAAACAACCTGGCGTTTTCCCGACGGCCAGAGAACATCGATCCGGTCTACCTTGTCCGCCTCGTCTAATCCGAAGTAAAGCGGATACAGGCTCTGCGAAAGGTAGCCGGACTGCCCGTCGTGGACTTTGAGGTAGGACTTTGAACCCGCGGTAACGGTAACCTGCGCGCCGAGTCCATCTCTGTTTGAGTCTGTGCCGATGAGTTTCACGTTCACATAATTAACCGCTTTCTTCTCGGCGAGATTGCTCGTTAGAACCATCGGCTCGGAGTTAAATTCGTTTGTGACGATGTCCAAATCCCCGTCATCATCCAGATCGAAGATGATTGAAGATCGGGTCCCCAACGCCCCAAGCACTGTAATCCGTCCGCTTTGTCCCTTGCAATCCTTGTGTCCGGCATCCGCACCAGAACATTCAAGTTCAAACCAAGGCTTCGTCGTTCTTCCATCTCGGCGAGGTTCGACTCCCACGATGAACTCACTGTCCAGAAACTCGTCGCCGCGATTATTCAGTAGCAGGGAGTTCACGCCGTATCGGAACGGATAGTTCATACTTGAAGCAAGGAACACATCGTCGTATCCGTCCGCATTCAAGTCGCCGACGCTTAGCCCCCACGGCCAATAGTTCTCGGTGCCTATCTCGTCCGAGACTTCGACATAATTGCCATCACCCTCGTTTCTGAAGAACGCGTTGCCGAAAATGCTGTTACCCCCGGAGCGTAGCGAGGACTCGGGCCACTGCATCCGTGACTTTAGCTTCTCGCGCTCCGGGCCAATATCCTCGGACATATCCGAGTGCATGTCCGAAATAATGATGTCCAGCAAACCGTCGTTGTTATAGTCGAATACCTTAATCCCCATCGCTCCCCACGGGGTTTTCGGGAAGATTTCACGGCTCTTTTTTACAAAGGACTCGCCATTTACGTTCTCGTAATATTCATCATGCCCCTGCATGTTCAGAACGTACAGGTCCGGGAAATTGTCGCCGTTGACATCTATCGGCGAGGCGTCTCCGCTCCAACTTCCGTCAACCAAACCCGTCTCTTCCGTGACATCGACAAAGCGGTTGCCTCCCATATTCTTGTAAAGAATGCTGTTTTCGGTGCGATCCGGCTTCAGGTGACCGGTGAAGGCATCCCTTAACCCGACCCAATAGCCGCCCCGCCCCTTGAGCGGAATGGTGTAGACTCCAACATTGGTCAAAAAGAGGTCTAGCATACCGTCGAGGTTGTAGTCGAAGAAAATGGCACCGGACGAATGTCCGACATAGCCCAAGCCAGCCAATTCTGTTATGTCCTTAAACGCACCGCTGCCGTCATTTTCAAACATGATATTGCCCATGCCGACAGTCGTGACAAACAGGTCCGGATCGCCATCGTTGTCAATATCGGCAAAGGACGCGGTAACGCTGATACGATCCGCTACCGCCACACCCGCCGATTCCGTTATATTTTCAAACCTTCCGCCGCCAAGGTTTCTCCACAACTCGTTGCTTCCCAGTTGGTTGACGAAGTAGATATCATACCGTTCGTCCAGATCGACATCCGCGATCACGATTCCATTGCCGTGGTCATAATGAACTAGCTTATAATCCTTTCCAGCGTCATCCACTATCTGGTGAATGAACTGAATGCCGCTTTCCATGATCTGGTCGGTGAATTGAAAATCGTAAAAGACGTTGAACTGATCGACAGTTTCCAACTGGGCCTGCCTACGGGGTTCCAACCAAGACGGATTGTGCGCATCCTCTGGTACGGGGACCTGCTTCGGTTCCGCCGCGGCGGCAGACATGGTTAGCATCGCGAGCACGGTTGCGGAACAGAAGAAAATAACTAGCACGATTCTGGCGTGAGATTTCAATACTTGCATGAGGAATTCTCCTAGTAGTTCAATCGATTGCATTGCAACGTAGCAACTCTGAAGTTAGCGCTCCTTCAAGCCGAATTGACAACCCCTGTTTCATGAGAGTGAAGCCGTCTATTTCGCAGGTCTGACCGCTATTGTCCCACGTCACGAGATAGCGTTTGGAAACGTCCAAGCCGCGAAAACGCAAACAGTATTCGCTTTCTTGCGGCGCCGACAACTGAAAAACGCCCGCAACGGCACGCCTTCGATCTCTTGACGCAAGCTCCAACACTCCCCAACCTGTAGGTTCGGTGCCTTCGAATGCCGGCGTGTGGTGATAAATGCGTCCGGTGTTCATAAATGGTCGAACGAAATGCTTATAAAGGTTTATGAAATGCCGAATGCGTTCAAGTTGATGGGGATTCCAACTCGCGCCGAGAGGATGAAAGAACGCCAGAGTAGGTCTGACGAAAAGCAGCAACCGCCACTGGAAATCTAGTTCTGCGACAATGTGCCCGTTCTGACCAGCTACGAGACGGTCTACGTGCTCCGGTGGCAACGCCATCGTCATCCCGTTGGTAATGGAAAACGAACGCGGAGCAATCTGCCAATCCGTAACCCAAGAGTGACTGAAGCGCCGCACCATGCCGATATCGGTACGGCCGCCTCCGCCGGCACAGCTTTCCAATATCACGTCCGGGAACCGCGCACGCAAACGATCGTACATACTATAGAGCGCCTCGTAGTAGCGCCAGTAGAGACTCTCCACATAACCGTTCCGTACGGTTTGTCCGCCTTGACGTATTCCCCCGACGTTGTAATCCAGTCGGAAAAACTCCAACTGGTTTTCAGAAATTACGCGAGAAATCTGCTCCTCCATCCATCTCGCCGCGTCGGGATTGGTCAAGTCCAACATGCGGCCAAGTCTCTTTTCGCCATCGTACGCTGTTGCCAACCACTCCGGATGTTCCTGTGCAATCTGGCTTTCATCCCCGATGCGCTCCGCATCCATCCAAAGCCCGAAGAGCATACCGTGTTCATGGCACCGATCACGGAACGGTGCGACTCCGTCGGGGAAACGCTGCCGGTCCACCTGCCAATCGCCAACGGTGGTTGCCCAATTTCCATGCGGCGGGGCATACCAACTTGCGTCGATAAAGAAAACCTCACTGCCCCAAGCCGCTGCGTTCTCAATCTGATGAAATACGTAATCGGTCGTGATTTCAAGTTCGGGACCGATACCGGACTCGATCCAGCCGCCGCGCCCTCTAGGCTGCGGCATGAAGACACTCCGACGAAGGTGATCGTGCATCGCTTGAATACTGGCGTCCAAGTCCCCGAAGACCATACCCAAGTGCACCTCGGGTGATGTGACCGTCTCCCCCGGCCCAATGACACGATGAGGCGGTGGTGCGTCGGGGCCAGCTCGGAAGAAGAGGCTATAAGGTCCCACGTCCCCGACAGGGCCATCAAGGTCAAACTCGAACGAAAAGCCGCCCGACCAGGCGAGTTGGCATATAAAATGCTCGCCGGTGGCGTTGTTCCGCAGCACAAACATCGGGTGGCGGTGCCGGTCTCGGCGATACCGCCCATCCACACGATATCCCGCTGTCGGAATCGCGTGCCATTTGAAATTCCCCTCGTCACCCCAAGCGGAATTAGCCATGTAACCGATGGAATAGAGATCTGACATATCTGTCGCTACCGGTACGCCGTGACTTCCCCATTGCCCCGAAAACTTCAACACACCGCTCCATGGGTAAACCGCCGAGAGCGCCGCGTGTTGGTCTCCCGTATTGGTTATCTCGAGCCATCGAGTCATAACCGCCGTCGCATCCAGTAACATGTGAACTTTCACCGTAACCGGGCGAACCGTGTGCCGGAGCGTCACCACTGCGTGCAGACAGGTACACTCGCCGTGGGATCCATGCCGAGTTTCCTCATTCTTCTCGAAATCCACCCATTCCCAATGCGACGCAAGCAGTTGCCCGTCTATTTCAAGCCAGAACGACTGGGGCGCGGAATGCTGAGCCGGGTCAAGCCTCACATCCTCCCAAGAATTGACATAGCCCGAACCGTTCCATGCTCTGGAGACGAATCCTCCCTTGATGAGTGACTCTTCATAGACAACCATACCCGAACGGTAACTCAGTGTAGGGTGAGGTTCCTCCGCGTAAAACACGTCGGACCAGTTTTGATCGTTAGACATATCTTGTTCCATTCATTGTCTCCTTTAGCTTAACTTTGTACAACTGTAGGGTGGGCACCGCCCACCATTTCTTAGGTGCGAACTGCGGATCAAACGATTGAAAAACGAGTGGATAACGAATGTGATACAGATTTTCACAAGTTATACGATATCAACATCCGCTGTCGACTTTTTCAATGGTCAACCAGATAGGCTAAATCAAATTGCCCACTCCGCTTTTCTTTATCCCTTGATTGATGCCGTTTGCCGATGTTCCACTTCCGCCCTCGCAGTCGCCACATTGTCGAACAGTCCATGCGCAACCAATGCCAAGATCAGCAGCCCCTCCATCGTCTCTTCCGATGCCGATGATAAGCGAACCGGACAGCCGAATCGTGCCGTGATTAGCTTCCGCAGGATATCGCAATTCCCGACTAGCCCGCCAGAAAGCACCAAACCATTCCAATCCTCCACCGGTGAAAGTCGAGAGGCGCATACCTCATAGTTGTCCGCCATGTCCTCAAAAGCAGCGCGAAAGAGCGTGCCGACATTTAGATTGTCGACTGTGATATCGTCGATTTTGCCGTGGCTGCCCATAGGTCCCTCAAAGAATGCGAGATCAACAGTTAGCTCTGTGTCTACGGCTGCCGCGGATTCAGTGATGTAATGCCAAGGATCTTCAACCTTAAGCCCTTGAGATTGAGGAATCTCACTCAAGAGGTCGATCAGCACGTTTAGCGATCTGCCGGCGGGTAAATGAGTCAGCGCTTTGAGATACTGACCGTCGAAATAGGGGCGAACTTGGTAATCGCCGGGTTGATAATCGTCGGTCAATAAGCCAATTTGCGAACCCGTCGACACGTTGATGGACAACTCGTCCTTCCGCAATCGCGTTCCGACGAGGGCGCATTGATGGTCTCCCACCGACGGATAAGATGGAATCCCGTTCCTATGCGCCGGCAGCTTCCCCACCGCCCGATACGGATCGGACAGCCGAGGCCAATTCAACCCATCGACCCCCGTCACGTCGAACGCCTCTTGATGCCAGAGATTTGTTTGCACGTTAAGCGTGCCGAGGGCGCTGGTGTATTCGGCCACCGGTTTCGCATTACAGAGTCGCATCGTAACATAATCGGCGAGAGCCAAGGGTGTTGACGAGTCGGGTAGTTTCCCCTGTTCCGCTAACCAAAACAATACGCTAAGCGCCGAGCCGGGCTTGCAGTCGTGGCCGAGTTCCTCCATTCGCGTTGGCGTCAGCCGCCGTGCAAGCACCTCATAGTAGCTGCCGCCTTCGGAAGGGTGTGGCTTTAGCGTACGTTGGTCGCGCCAAGAAATATAGTTTGTCAGTGCGTTTCCTGCCTCGTCGACCAAGATCACGCCGCCCATCTGCCCCGTCCAGTGAATACTTGAGACATCAGGAGTTGCCTCCAGCAACTTTACCAGCAGGTTCTCGACCGCGGTTTGAACTTGAGATGATTCAACCTCGAAGTATCCTGTTGGTAAACCCGAAATAGGCGGCGGAAAAACTTCCCTAATAACGTTCCCCACCGTGTATTGGTCAAGATCCAATACCGCCCCTTTGATACTTGTAGTACCGATGTCAATCCCAAGACACTTCATGATCCCGCCCTGTCCGCCAATAGAGCCCGTTTGAAAAGAATCTGTAGGGTGCGCACCGCGCACCAGAATTTAAAATTTCCTGAGGTGCGATTAGGTACATAGCAGTCCAAAGTAAACGCATGAAGAAACTTCTTGGAAACAACCAAGACCGGCTCGGCTACCGATTATTCAATCAGGCACATACGAGATGCGTGAAGTTCGACACGCAATACTCTCTTGAGCTACGCTAATCTACAATCACCCAAGCTCGTAATGAACATGTGATCGAAGGGACTAAACTCGCATGGCGCCGCTTAGTCATGTGTACGCAGCGGCCGGAAGAACTCCCGCAGATCCGCCGCCATCTCCTCCGGACGCTCGTGAATCGCGAAATGTCCGCCTTCCGGATAATCGTTGTAATGCACCACGTTATAGTAGCGTTCTGCTCGCTTTCGGACGATCGGCGCCAATTCGTGAGGGTACGCGGATACCGCTGTCGCCACCTCGATCCGTTCCCCCGGCGGAAGCTCCCACGGGTGATAGTAGGACTCGCTATAAAGGCGTATCGCTGACCAGAACGAGTTGGTCACCCAGTACAGCATGACATTGGTGATAAGCATGTCCCGGGGAAAGAGTTTCTCGAAATCGTCGCCCCACCCGCACCACGCACGCCATTTTTCAATTATCCATGCCGCGAGTCCCGCCGGCGAATCAGTCATGCCGATGGCAAGCGTCTGGGGGCGCGTCATCTGTTGGTGACAGTAGGCGCCTTCATCAATCCAGTAGTTCTCAACGTTCTTCCAATAACGCAGCATATCGGGATCTTTGGGCTTGACGGGTGCCCATTTCATGCCAAGTCCGCGCAGAATATCAGGATCTTTGTCTTCAGGTTCTCGCTCATCTCCGAGACGTGGAAACAAGCAGTTAAGGTGAATGCCAATTAGGTTTTCCGGATGATGGTAGCCAAACGGAGCCGTTATGAAACCGCCCCAATCTCCGCCTTCAATTCCGTAACGTCCATAGCCCAACCCTTGCGTCATCAATTTGTCGTAAATCTTCGGGTGGTGCTGAAATCCAAATCCGCTCTCAGTGGGATAATCAGAGAATCCAAAACCGATAATGGACGGGATAACTACCGTGAACGCATCTTCCGGATCGCCGCCGTAGGAGGCGGGATCGGTAAGCATCGGGAGGATTCGCAACAACAATATGAACGACCACGGGTACCCGTGCATCATGAACAGCGGCATGGGATTTGGCCCCTTGCCCTCTTCGTGAACAAAATGAATACCGAGCCCGTCAACCTCTGCTCTAAACTGCTGATAACGATTGAGTTTTGCTTCCTGTTTGCGCCAGTTGTATTCGTGAATCCAGTAGTCAATCAGATCTTGCATATAGTTGAAGTCCACACCTCGACTCCAACCGGTTCCGGGCACCGTGCCCGGTAAGCGCGTACGTTCCAGTCGTGTCCGAAGATCGTCCAGAACGTCTTGCGGAACGTCTAATAAGTAGGGTTGAACTGCGATTGACATAGGAGATGCCAATTATAGCAACGCCTCATGATTTCCGCAACAGAAAACAGTGGAATGGAACAGATGTTGGCAATAGACAGAGAAGATTCGACTTTGACCGGTTTCTTGGTTTCACTCTTGCTAATATCGTATCCTTGCACGAACTCTTCAAAACGAAGCAGTGAGCGTTAATAAACGTGAGATGTGGATGCAACCGCCCCCGAGTATTATCTTGAATCCCATTGACCGACTTAGCGGAAGAGTGTAGAATCTAGGAACTCTCCTTCTAGGGGAATTATATGCCGTCGTAGCCGCAGAGTCGCGGCGATAAACTGACAATGAAATCGAAGGAATTCAAAATGAGAATTAGTATCCAGAGTTGGTGCTTTCGCACATGGTCCAAGCCCGAGGAGATTATCCAAGCCACAAAAGCCTGCGGCCTCGACTACATTGAGTTGGGAAGCATGTTTGTAGATCCGCTTCAGGACTCCGACTACATGTCGATAATCAATAAGTATCGTTCAAATGGCATTGAAGTCAGTGGTCACGGGGTAAACGGACTCAATGCCGACATAGCGAAAAATCGCACTTGGTTTGAATTCGCGAAAGAGATTGGACTGGATAGCTTGGCTGCTAGTTTTCCAAGCGGCGAAGAGATAGAAACCGCCCTCTGCATTGAGCCGCTATGCGAGGAATTTGACATCAAAATTGCCATTCACAATCATGGACGAAAACATAACCTCGGCTCGCCTGACGCGCTAGATCGAGTTTTTTCGCGCACATCGGAGAACATCGGATTGTGTTTGGATACGGCTTGGATGCTTGATAGCGGATATGATCCGGTAGAAATGGCGGAGAAATACAGAGATAGACTACACGGCGTCCACCTGAAAGACTTTATCTCTGCGCGAGATGGTCACCCCGAAGATACAGTCATTGGAGAGGGGAATCTACGCCTTGATGCGCTCATTCAGTTATTGAGTGAAACCGGTTATGACCAATACCTGACCATAGAGTACGAAGGGGATGTCGAAAATCCTGTTCCGAATTGCAAAAGGTGCGTTGAGGTAATCAAGACCGCGCTCGGCTGAAACTAACGAAGCGCGACAACACGTCTGCTAAAGTAATTGCCATGCGCATCTTCAGGTGCTCGGTAGGTGAGTTTACCAACCGCGCTGCGAGTCGGGGTTAATATCGGTTCGGTTAGGAAGCCGAACCTACCACGGTGTATGGTTAATTTTTTTGTATTACTAACGCAAGTTGCTACCTAAACAAAGAAACCGAGTTTTTGGTTCGCGTTTGCCAAGTTTCAGGTAAATTGGACTAATTTTCGGCAGTCTCGTGTATCCACGTCGGAAAAAACTCGGTTTCTGTGCCTCGGTTGAACAGAGGTGGCAACTTGGGTTACTATAGAGGAATGTCTAACTACTCTGTGTAAAGTCTTTGAGCCACCGCTTATCCCAAAGTGATGGAAAGCTATTCTTCTTATACGGGTGTTCGGCGCAAAGCGCCGTATTGAGTTCAATACCGAGCCCCGGCTTTTCCGGTAGCAAATATTCGCCATTCTCTACGGGGTTCCAGCCGAAAACCAATTCATTACGCCACGGGACATCGTAATCCCCGAAGTTTTCTTGAATTATTACATTGGGCGTTGACCAATCCACATGCAGCGCGGCGCATAACGCCACCGGACCGATCGAACAGTGCGGCGAAACCTTGATATCTTGCGCTTCCGCCATCGCGGCGATTTTCTTCGTAACGAGTAACCCGCCGCAATGAGCGGGGTCCATCTGCACGATGTCCGCCGCCCGCATCGCCGTGAATCGATAGAAATCTTCCAAGGTGTACAGCCGCTCTCCTGCCGCGATCGGGAATGGCAGAGCATTCTTGACGTCCTTCAGCAGCTCTAAGCTATTCGGCGACACCGGCTCCTCGTACCACGCGGGCACGTACTGTTCCAACCGTCTCCCCATCTCAATTGCGCTTCCGACGGATAAACGTCCGTGTGCCTCAATCATCAACCTGATTCTGTCGCCGACCTCATCACGCACAGCTGCGACCAGGGATTCCGCTTCATCCATTTCATCGCGGCTCATTTCCTTCCACGCCGTGCCAAACGGATCGAACTTCAGTGCTTTGTACCCGCGGCTTACCGCGTCTCTAGCTGCCTCCGCATACTCCCGAGGAGTCCCAGCCCCGCCGTACCAACCGTTGGCATAGGCCTCGAGTCGATCATGGCAACGACCGCCGAGCAACTTATAGGCCGGTTGACCGCAGGCTTTGCCGATGATGTCCCAGAACGCGATTTCCACGCCGCTGATGGCGGTCATCACGGTCGAACCGCCCTGATATTGGTCCCGAATCATTCCGCCGATGACGGTTTCGATGTCAAAGGGATCCGTTCCCAAAACACGCTCCGTCACCCATTCGTCGATGAGGGTGTGAACCGTTTTTTCCTGCCACTCCAGAGAAGCTTCCCCAATCCCGCTCAACCCGCTGTCGGTCGTGAGCCGAATGAACAAATAGTTTCGCAAACGGGCATTCGTCAAAAACGATTCTACGCGCGTAATTTTCATTGCTTGTCCCTCTTCGGAAGCAATTGCGTCATTTGAACATCATCAGCAGGTCGGAAATCTGATAGGAGTGACGAAGGAAGGATCACCACCACGCGGTGAATCCATACGTCCGCACGTTAAGCAGCACACCCAACAACGCCCAACAGCCGCCGACGAGGAAGTCTGCCAAGACCATGCCGAGGAAAAACGGGATGGCGGCGCGGTGCGCTTTCATACCGCCCGCTTTCAGGAGAATCCATTTTATGAGCCACGCCGTAAAGAACATGAACCACGTATCCCGCATCCCGTATGTGCTGGATACGGCGTAACCGGCAGGATGGAGCGGCCACCACAGGAACCTCACCCGCATAAACATTACAAACAGACCGAACAGTAATCCAAAACTAAAATAGCCGATTCCGTACATATCGGGGTGCATCGGATAGATTAACCAGCGGTTTAATCTGCCGAGTGGCTCGCCGCCCCAACTCGCGCCATGCTTGTATCCGGCATCAAGCAGCGCCCAGAATGCGATTACAGTTCCAACGACAATGGCAACGAGCATTACGGCGAAAACGCGTCGTTGATTCATTCGCGAGCGATCAGCAATCCGGAAACCTTCGAGTTGGTGTGGCATCGGATCGCTGTAGTGTGCCCGGGTAAGAAACCAGAAAAGCGAGATAATAGACAATGTCCGCGGTCCCACTCGCCGCGTACCAAACGCGTCCAGCATAAGTATTTCCGGACCTGCGAAGTGCAGGTCGTGCACGGGCGAACCAACCTCGGCGCGGATGCGTGTCACTCCGATATTCGTCATGAGCAGCAGCGCAAAGAATATGGCGGCGCCCCACCATGTCATGCCAGCCTGCCAACAAAATATGACGATAAACAGGAAACCCGCAATTACGCCGTACACGGCGACATTGTACGGCAGCGCCTCCTTCTCGCTATCTCCGGCAAGTCGACGGTCCCAGACCGAGCGAATCACTCTGGAAAAGTGGTGCTTGCCCGTCCAGACGGCGATGACGCAGAGCGCAATATAAGCGCCGGCGGACTGCTCGGGAAATTCGGGCCGCTTCTGAAATCCCCACGCCTCGCCCAATACCAACTGCGCCTTCCAGAAAAAGAAGAACACCCAACATGAGAACGCGATGTCGAGGGGTACGAGAAAGATGAGACCGAGCAAAAATGGGCGCACCAGCAACGCCATATATCCGATGGCGTCCCACGGTTTCGTCGTGAAGAAATTGCCCAAGTTGTAGGCGCGAAGCTGCAACGATGGCACAACCGGATAGAACGTGTGCAAACCGTTCAATATGTTGATGATGCAAACCACCGCAAAGCTGATCCAAAGAAGTCGACTCTTAAGGAGCCCCGATTTCGGATTTGTCATTTCATACGGCAACTGCGTGAGTGGATAGGTGAGACGTTCGCGTTCTGTCCACTGTTTTCTGAGAATGGCGTTTATGCAGAGCATGACGAACATGAAAACACAGATCAACGCCGTCCATGCGATCACCGGCACAATCCACGGTCGGATGTGCGCTTCGATATACAACGTGGTGGGTCGCTTCGTAGCCGTCGCCATGTAGCCGGTCAGCGCCTTTGTGTCCGTGACGATAAGCCAGTCGGGATAGTGGTGACCGAAGAGGTTTTTCCAGTCGTTCTCTGGAGTGGCAAAACCGACGGGCGCGGCGAGGGTAGGCGGGAGAATCTGCATCATGCTGTGTCCGGCGAGCGTTCCAGCGATGCAGAGCATCACATAGATGGTGACCAGCTCGCCCTGCCCGAGCACCAACCTCGGCGAAATTCGCCGCAGGACGGCATTCAGCATAAGCAGAAGGGTGAGATTGAAGATGGCATGGAAGAGTAGGCTAAAATTGGTGGAGTGGGCGATATAATGGACCGTCTCCATGTAAACGATCCAAAATGAGTTGAACGGTATCAACACGAGAGCGATAAGCACCGCCCGCCACGTGACCTGTGTTTGCCTCAAAGATTCATCATTTGACCGATAGTGAGGCTGCTTGCTTGAACTCAAAGCCATTGAGAGGATTTACTAGGTCCTAAGTTTGGAGTTTGCGCGAGGGATTCAGCAGAACTTAACCAGATCTGCGGAAGTTCCTTAGATTATCTTACTTTCTGAACTTCGTCAAGAGGTTAATTTCAGTAGGACAGTGGGGAGTATTGTCTGGTGAGGATTTGGCGTTCTGTTCTATGATTCCTGCGGAACCGGCGGGAGAATACCGGGTACACTGACCTCGTCATTGGAAACTCATGGCTAAATTTCAAATAAAGATGGCAACCCAACGTGATCCATGAAAGCTATATGCTTTCCTACGTGAGTTTATCTGAGTGGGACAACGTGCCTATCGCTGTGCTTTTATCTGCCCCCACGTTGTTGCCATCTTGCCCTTCGGATGGACGCTTCGAGGAGGTCTAGATGGCGGCGTATAGATTAGCACGGTTCGCCTGAACTCCCTGAAACTCGCAAAAACATATATTTTCTCGTTGACTACACTGGAGGAGAAGCCAGACCTCCCTTCTGGCATATCTGCCATCGTTTCCCAGGTGTCCGTTTCAGGGTTGTACGCTTCCACCGTTGGTAATGCTCGAAGCCCTCCATCAGTAGATCCGCCGATAGCGTAAATAATCCCATTGACAGCATTCGCAGACAGATTAAATCTGGGCGTTGGCATATCGGCTCTCGTTTCCCACGTGTCTGAGGCGGGATCATATACTTCAACTGTCGCCAGGATTCTCGTGGGATTCCACCTCGCGCCTCCGATTACATAGATTTTCCCATCTACAACACTTGTGGCAAATAAACTTCTACGCTCTGGGAGCGCCGATTTTTCTTCCCATCTATCCGCGGCCGGATCGTATGCTTCGACCGACCCATGGGCGGCTGGCCCTATCACATAAATCTTCCCATCTACGGTGTTTGCAAAGTGATCAGACCGTGCCGCAAGCATATCCGCCTTCGTCTCCCAGGTGTCGGTTACAGGATTATATTCTTCCACGTGCCTCCTGTCCCAAAACAGTTGAACACTGCCGCCGGTAGCGTAAATCTTCCCGTTCGCGGCAGTTGTGGCGAGAAAGCTTCTCGCGACTCGCATGCCCTCACGCCGCTTCCATTGGTTAGTTAAAGGGTCATATTCTTCAACAGTACGAAGGACTACTCCATGTCGCGGCTCATCGTCCCAATCCGTACCGCCAATAGCGTAAATCTTCCCGTTCACGGCGCTCGTGGAAAACCCCACCCTTTTGCTCGGCATCGGGGTATGTTTGCTCAGCCACACATCTCCTTTGGGCGCCGCCCAAACCGTTGAAGAAATACTCACACTCCCTAAGATAGCGAGACACTTTAGCAGACATATTCGTCGTTTCATGGCTGTTTCCTTCTGGATAATGACTCTGGGAATCGTATCTTCACCCATGCGTGCGTGACTTGGACACGATGTTCTGGTCGCCTCGAATCGCAAACAGCATCAGCGATGAGATAACGACGACCGCCAGTTTCGGCCACATTACAGAACCCCGGCGTAACGTACGCTACAACAATGCGTAATCCCTAATGACATACTGGTTAATACTTCTGCTTTCTCTGACAGGCGCGCTGCTCAGCGTCCATTAATGAGTCGCATTAGCCGTTTACCGCCCCACCTTCACTTGTCCCCAAGTTGTAGCCAGCTTACTTGCGGGATTGACACTTTGCGGTCCTCCAGCAACCGGCGGAGTATAGACTAACACACTATGTCCGAGGTCCCAGACCCCCGCGAAGATATATATCTTTCCATCTACAACACACGTGGTGTAGCGAGAGAATAGATCCGGCGTCTCACCTCTTGGCTCCCAGGTATTCGTGTCGGGGTCATACACATCGATCGTTAGAAGTCGATGGCCTTCACTTCCGCGACCGCCCATCACGTAGATTTTATCCCTTACAACGCTAGCTGTGAATCCGTATCGTGCTTCTGGCATCGCGGCTCTGGTAGTCCATCTTCCGGTGGCAGGGTCATAAGCTTCGACGACGTCTAGGTGTTTGTGCTGTTCCCAATCCAATCCTCCCATGGCATAGATAACACCGCCCACCACGCTAATGCCAAAACCACTTCTTTTGGTTGGCACGGCAACGCTCCTCTGCCAAACATCTGCCACCGGGTCATACGCCTCAACCGACTGGTGATCCATTGCATAGATCTTTCCATGTGCTGCACTCGTGGAGAACCAAGATCTCGCCGTCATCATATCTGCCTTTTTTACCCAGTTGTCTGCTGCAGGATCGTACGCTTCCACGTGTTTTCTCGACCACCACCTTTGAACTTCTCCCCCAATCGCATAGATAATCCCATCTATAGCACTGGTTGTCCGATCTATAGCACTGGTTGAAAGATAGGCGCGCGCTATTCGCATGCCCGTTCTGTCTCTCCATTGATTGGTCGCAGGATCGTATTCTTCTACAGTTCCAAGTACTCGCCCCAATTTTGGCTCGTCATCATGCCAAAGGTATCCGCCAATAGCATAAATCTTCCCAGCCACGGCACTGGTGGCATAGCCTTGTCTTTTGGTAGGCATAGGCGCATTCCGCTCCTCCCACAGCCCTTGTTGTGGCTGCGCGTCACCGATTGAAACAATGCTCAAGAGCAAAACGACGACTAATCCATGTGCAATCCGGACGTGCCTTTTCATGTCAATTCCTCCCTATGTCATGAAGCTGGTGCAATGAACTGCGAGGTTGTGACTTTGTTTCTGTAGTGCAACCAACCGTCATCGCGCATCGCTAATATATCACCAAACGCCAGATATGATCTGGCTTACCTCCTAAGGATACCGGCGCTTAAGTTTAAGAATAATCACATGAAGATCTTACGATTTCGTCCCCTCCTATTATCCCCTGAATCGCTTGCAGTTTGCCGAACCTCCGTCACCCTCGATTGTAGGGAAGTCGCCCGGTGACAGACTGAATGATACTCCCAAAATTAAACCCGATGACGCTGCTACTCGTTTGATTTCAGTTTCGCCCATGTGGTTGCCATTTTGTACCTCGGATCGACAGCCTGAGATTCCAGAAGATTCTCAAGGCCGTTGGTCATCAGGTCGTTCACCTCATCTTCTGTCAAACCGCGGTTGAAGATGGCAACTTCATCAACGATTCCTGACATTCCTAGACTGCTGCCGAAAGGCCCCATGGCACCGATGTGTAGCCGTTCCGAAAGATGAAACGCCGGTACATGTTCCGCAAAAGGGGCTTTGCCGTACGCCACGCCATCCACATACTGGGTAAGAGTTTGACCGTCGTACGTACCAACGGCGTGATGCCATGCACCATCGGTTATGACTATACCGCGAGCCTGAACATCATTGAACGGCTTCCGCGTCGTAAATCCGACGGTAACCTGCTCGCGCATCCACATTGAATAATTGCGAGTCGCGTCCGCGGCCCAGTTCTCCTTGCTTACAATCATGTTGCAGCATCCTCCTACAAGCTCATCCACCTTAACCCACGCAGCAATTGCAAACTTCTGAAGATCCATCTCGCTCGCATGCGGGACAGTAACGGCATTCCAGCCAGCATTCACACCTTTGCGAACAGGGCCTACCTCAAGCCCCGCGCCCCTTACACCTTCAACCCATTTCGGACTCTTCCTGAACTCGCCGTCATGGCCATTACCGGAGACATCTCTGAGAATCCCTACCGCTGACTGGCCAAGCTTCTCATCCCCTCCTTCAAAAGTAAAAGCCATAACAAAATCGCCTTTGACAATGGCTCCATGGGCAAATTGTACTACAGAGAAGATGACCACGAAACTGTGTAGTGCGAATAGAACTGTACGATTCATCGTTCTATATCCTCCCCAAGTTGTAATTCTCTAGGACCAAGACCGTAACGCATCTATTGCAGCAAATCCACTGTCCTTGGGACTCCTTCTGTCCCATAATACTTGGACAGATGGGCTTGCCGACAATTGACGGATGAAATAAACGCGCCCCCCTATGATGCCGCAACGAAAGATTGTAACGATACTACAACTAATCGTCAAGACGGGGTTAAACTCGATAAGAAATACTTTACTGACGATACATCTGCCGGGCCAATTGCGCCTGCTTAATAAGGATAAATCGAATTAACACCGATTGCCGAGTGGGTTGTGATGGATCGAGCGAGATTAAACGAACGAACAAGCCAAGAACGCAGACAACGCACACGATAGAGATACTGTAGCAACTTATCTGCTGATTGCGGCTCTCTGTTGTTATAAGAATTGGCGCTAACGGCTTATTTGCTGTCACATCCACTAACTATGCCGATGTCCAGTCTATCCATTTTGCGTTCGGCGAGTCGTGCGCTTACACTCGGAATCCAAATCGTGTGAAGATAAATGTAAATAACGCAAGTTTCTACCTATGACAGAGAAACCGAGTTTTTCGTTCACATTTGCTATCTTATAAGCAAATTAAGCTGATTTTCGTCAATTTCGTGTTTCTAAGCTGGATAAAACTCGGTTTCTTCGCCTTTTCGCACAAAGGTGGCAACTTGGGTTAAATAACAATAAATGATGAGCGTCGGCGCGTAGACCGTAAGGTTGCATCCCTCCATTTATCATTTTGTCCGTATGATACACAATAACTATCGTTCCGTCTTGAGGCGTCCCCAGGTAGTTGCCGCCTTGCCCATCGGATTGACACTTCGCGGCGGTCTAAACGGTGGCGTATAAACCAATACCGTTGGCTTGAAGTCCAAGCGGTCGGTGAAAACATAGATCTTCCCATCGACCACACTCGCGGAAAAGCCGTGTCTCGCCTCGGGCATATCTGTCATCCGTTTCCACGTGTCCGATGCTGGGTCGTAGGCTTCCACTGTACTCAGAGGCCCACGCCCAAGACCCCCGCCAATCGCGTAAATGATTCCATTTATGGCATGCGCAGTAAAACAACACCTTGCTGTTGGCATATCGGCTCGTTTATCCCAGGTGTCGGTGGCTGGATTATAAACTTCAACGGTATCCAAGTACTTATCGGGATTGAATTTTACACCCCCGATAGCATAAATCTTCCCATCAACCGAACTTGTGGCAAAGCGTGTTCGGTTGCCTGGCATCTTCGCTTTTTTCTCCCATCTATCAGCAACCGGATTGTATTCCTCGGTCGACCCGTCCTCTGCGCCTCCCATCACATAGATTTTACCATCTGAAACGCTTGAGGAAAAAGTAGGTCTCACCTCTTGCATATCAGCCTTCGTCTCCCACACGTCCGACACCGGGTCATACACCTCAACGTGTTTTCTCCACCACCACAATTGGACATGACCCCCGATGGCATAAATCTTCCCACCCACGACATTCGAGGAGAGACCTGTCCGCGCAATTCGCATGCCCGTCCTGTGCTGCCATCGGTTGGTTACGGGGTCATATTCTTCAACAGCGCGAAATACTTTGCCATTCCGTGGCAATTGATCCCAAAAAACACCGCCGATGGCGTATATCTTTCCATTCACGGCGCTCGTGGTAAATTCCACCCGTTGGCTTGGCATAGGTGCTTCCCTCACCTCCCACGCACCCTCGTCGGGCCGCGCCATGCTTATTGATGCCGCACTTAGAGTCAAAATAGCGAATAGACTTCCTGCAATCCAATCGTGGAGACTCATGGTCTTCCTCCTTCTGGTTGGAAGATTGTCAGTTGAGTTGGGGCATTGGCGACCGTATTTTGGCGGACAGCCTAGCCCCAAAGCCTAGGAAAAGGGTACATATACGGCGCCTTGTTCTACCTTTGCAATCCATCTAAGCTAAACGTCCTACACGCGTACGGTGGAATCAAGCGTGCGATAATCGTAGCAGATAAAATAAGCTAGCGAATAGATCAGACGAGCGAGCAGGGAACGCGATAGGAATCTCTGTGCGAACCAAGAAAGTTATGTGCTTTCGTTCTCCGGTATATCTGGGCGACACAGAACGCCTATCGTCCCGCCTTGACGCGTCCCCAGGTTGTTGCCGCCTTCCCCATCGGAGTGACACTTCGCGGCGGTCTAAACGGTGGCGTATAGATTAACACAGTTCGCTTGAAGTCCCAGCCCTTGGTAAAAGCATATATTCTCTCACCGACCACCGTGGAAGAGCCAAAGCTAGGATCGGGCATGTCAGCCATCTGTTCCCAAGTGTCCGTCGCAGGGTTGTATGCTTCGACGGTCTGCAGTCCCCTACCGATACTCCCGCCAATCGCGTAAATAATTCCATTGACTGAATTCGCAGATAAACAGCATCTCGCCGTTGGCATATCGGCTCTTTTTTCCCATGTGTCTGTATCCGGATCGTAAACCTCAACGGTGTCCAAGTACCTGTGGGGATTCCACCTCACTCCCCCGATAGCATAAATTTTCCCATTCACAATGCTTGTTGCAAACCACCACCTCGGTTTTGGCATCGGCGCTTTCTTCTCCCAGGTATCCGCAACAGGATGGTATGCTTCCGCCGACCCATCGTCTGCACCGCCCACCACATAGATCTTCCCATCCACGACGCTTGCAGTGAAGTCAGACCGTGGCGCAAGCATATCCGCCCTGTTCTTCCATGTGTCCGTAGCGGGGTCTAACTCTTCCACGTGCTTTCGCTTCCACCCGGCTTGAACACTTCCACCGATAGCGTATATATTCCCGTTCACGAGGCATGAGGCGAGATCACTTCTGCCGATTCGCATGTCTGCGCGCCGCCGCCATTGGTTGGTTGCAGGGTCGTATTCTTCAACGGTTCGTAGGACCCTGCCATTTCGAGGCCGTCCGTCCCAAACTGTGCCACCGATGAGGTAAATCTTTCCGTTCACGGCGCTCGTTGCAAAATCCACTCGTTGAGTAGGCATAGGGGTTTCCCTTACCTCCCAGACGCCTTCGTTGGGCTGTGCCAAGACCATTGAAGCGGCACTTAGAGCTGCAAGAATGGTGATTAGACTTCCTGCAATCCAGACATGGCGTTTCATGATACTCCTCCTTGTGATAAGAAGAATGCCGATCGAATCGGCGCGCCTGTGATTTTACCTCAATGGACAGCGTAACCCGTTAATCTATGCATCTGGCGTGTTTCCGAATTTGTACCGACCTGCGCGTGCCGTCTAAGCTTAATTTCCTACACTTGTACGCTGGAATGAATCGCCTTACCAGCCGAGCAGATAAATCAAGCGACCGAACAGGATCAACTGAGTGGATAGCGAAGACTATAGTGAATCCCTTGCGATAGAAATCCCAGTGTGGCAGGGATCTTAATGCGATGGAGTTTCCGTAGAAACCCCTTGCCCAATCACGACTTCCTCGAGCCGGGCTCTTTCTAACTGGTGGCTTGTCGCAAAAAATCTTCAACCACCAAAATAATCTATCGCAATCAGTACATTCCGAGCGAGCGTAGTCGTAGACTTGACCGAAAACCCACGTTGTGTAAACATGAATAGAGATGACAATAATCATGAGCGCCCCGGTGCGAACCACGAGAGTTTTGTGCTTGCACACACCGGTTTATCAGGGTGGCACAAAATACCTATCGTCCCGCCTTGACGCGTCCCCAAGTGGCTGCCGCCTTCCCGATCGGATTAACACTTTGCGGAAGTCTAATGGGTGGAGTATAGATGAACAAAGATCGCGCGAAGACTACACCGCCTGAAAACAGGTATATTTTCCCATCAATCACGGCGGACCGGCCAGCCCTAGGCTCCGGCATGTCTGCCAACTGTTCCCACGTGTCCGTTGTCGGGTCATAGGCTTCTACTGTTGTCAGGATACCACTTTCATCACCGCCGCTAATCGCATAAATGATCCCATTGACTGTATTCGCAGACAGACAACATCTTGCCGTTGGCATATCCGTTCTCTTTTCCCATGTGTTCGTGACGGGATCGTAGACTTCGACTGTCTGCACGTACCTGTCGGGATTCCACCGCTTATTTCCCCCGATCGCATAAATCTTCCCATCCACAACACTTGTAGCATACCCCCACCTCTGTTTTGGCACCGGCGCCTTTTGCTCCCAGCTATCTGCGATCGGATCGTAGGCTTCGGGGACTCCCCCGACACATATATCTTCCCATCCACGACGTTTGAAGAGAAGTTAGACCTTGGCTCAAGCATATCCGCCTTCTTCTCCCAAGTATCCGTTGCAGGGTCGAATTCTTCCACGTGTTTTCTCGTCCACAACATCTGAACACTTCCGCCGATAGCGTATATCTTCCCGTTCACGGCACTTGACGCGAGGTTACTCCTCCCGATTCGCATGTCTGCCCGAAACTTCCAACGGTTGGTTGCGGGGTCGTATTCTTCAACAGTGCGAAGCACTCTCCCACGCCGCGCCCCATCATCCCAAATCGTGCCGCCAATGACGAAAATCTTCCCGTCCACGACGCTCGTGGCAAAACCCACTCGTTGGCTAGGTATGGGGGTTTCCCGTACCTCCCAGGTGTCCCCTTTAGGTCTTGCCGTACTCGTTGAAGCGGCACTTAGAGTCAAAATCATGGTGAATAGACTTCGGACAATCCAAACATGGCGTTTCATGATACCCTCCTTGTAATTGGATGAAAGCCTGTTAACCGAACTCTACTGTCCTGTTACTCAATCTACCGAGCGAATTAAATGCAGCTAAGTGTCGCGAGGATAGAGTCTACTTGCACAAACGAATCAACCTCTGTCTCAAGCAAACTATTCACTCGATCCTAAAATGTTATTGTGAATTGTGCAGGTATCGGTACGGCTATCGCCTCTTCAATTCACCCCAAGTTGCTGCCAGTTTTCCTCTCGCGGACACCGCCAGCAGCGGCGAAAGCCCCTTGTTCATAATCGCTCCGATGTCGTCCTCCTCAAGGGCAATACTGAAGAGAGCCACCTCGTCGATGATTCCCTTCCAATACTCCCTTCCGAAACCGTCGGATCCGATGGCGACATGTTCGGGAGTTGAGCCGCCGGTGACCTTGCCGATTTTGCTCTCCGCTTCTTCAACTCCATCGACGTATACCCTTAGGCTATTGCCATCGTAGCTGCCCGCGACATGGTGCCACTCCCCATCGTCAATGTGTGTTGCGCTGTGAACACCTGCCCAGTCACCGAAGTTTATCCACAATGTTAGCTTATGCGCATTCCAACCCGACCCGAGGGAAAATGGCCCCTTATCCCCCTTGTTCGGGTCCTGTTTGCTAACCACCCGTGCAGGCGCCGTAAGCCCTCCATCGCCTCCGTCCCATCTGCACCAAGCCAATGCTGTTAGGCTGGTGAATCCATCTACCCCGTCAATGTCGCCGCAGTCTACGCGGTCATCGCCGTCAAATTCCAGAGCGCCGCCGAACTTTCCGGCGACCCATTGTGGATTCCCCACGAGTTGCCCGGCGAAACCGTTTCCGGAGGCATCCATCGCGGTCTCCCCGTTTCCATCATCCAACAGCCACATGGCGATAACATCCTCCGCACCAAACTCGGCAGGCCCTGCACTCACAAGCATCATTCCCATGAAGATGGCGCTCGCGAAAGTTATAGCTTTTCCGTTCTGAATAGTCGTCTTCATCTTACCCTCCTTTGGGTATGTTCTTGAACCAGATGACATTGAGCGTCTACGATGCACGATGTCGGAACTATCAAACAAGTGAATAACGAGTGATTAACTGAGCGATTAGCGTAGGCGATAGAGATTTCATAAAGATCTCTAATCGAATCACGACCTTAGTTCACGCCGCTTCCAGCTGTATTGCCGCTTCAAACAAATGATGTGGGTGGTAACCACTATAGCTATCAATACTCCTACTCCACTTTGACGTAGGTAACAAGCAACGAACCCGGCTGCGAATCTATTATAACATCAACCCCCTCAGCCATTTGCCTACCATTCAGCACAACCTTTGTATTCTGATCTTCGAAATGTACCTCGTAGCTCGCGTCCATCTCAAGCCCCCACAACTTCAGTGTTGCGGATTGCTGCGAACACTCGGGTCGCCGAAACGCAAACACCATCCCTTGCCCCGGATCCTCCTTGTGGAACTGGTACGCCAGCCATGTGTCGAGCGATATACTATACGGCGTGAGAGGATAAAAATCCCCGTAGAACAGATGACGGATACGTTTGTATTCCTCGATTAGCTTGCGGGCGGTATCCCACGGAAACGGTTCGGTGACCATGTATCCTACGTTTTCGACATCGTCGACCGTTTTGCGCGGCACGGTTTTTAGTTCGTAAGGTTCTTTCTGATTGACGGGAAACGCCAGGGGCCAGCGCTGTTCCATCTCCGGTTGAAAGGGATTCCACGCGGCTGCGATGCCGGCGTTCATTGAACTGCGAAATGAATAGGTGTCGGGATAGCCGCTGGCGGTTGCAGTCGATGGCACCCATTGACTGATACCATAGGTTTGTGATTGATAGTCGTTTGGCTCAAAACCGGGATGGTTGTGGTCCGAGCGCCAAAGATAAAAGCAGCGCGACATGGCTTCCAAGTCGATTCGCGTGGCGCCGCCTCCGCACATATCAATGACCAGTCCCGGATTTCGCCTGCGAAGTTCGTCCCAAAACCAATACATGCCCTCAATATAGCGAATTTCAGCAATTCCTTGTCGATCCGGTGCATCTGCGTCACGCCACCACTGGAGCGGTTGCCCGTGCGGATATAGGCGGCCATCGGGGTATGTCAAGTTCGCGCCGATTGGCCCGTCCTGCCGATAGATGCCAATGCCTTCCTCCTTAATCAGATTCGAAATGTAATCGGTTATCATCGTAAGCGCCTTGGGATTTCCGTAGTCCAGCATTCTGAATGGCGGGAGCCCCGTGACCTCTTTGTCTTTGACGGTAAGAAAAAGTTCAGGGTGTTCACGCTCCATCCATGTGTTTCCGCCCTGATATTCGGGAGCGAACCAGACAAGAAGACCCATATTCATTTTCTTCAGCGCGTCGGTTACCCCTCGGAGTCCGTTGGGAAATCGGTCAGGGTCGGCAGGTCCGATGTGGGAGTGTCCCGGGTTTTTGATCTGCCAGCCCACGTCCATCCAGATATATTCAAAACCGAGCGGAGAAAATTCCGACGCATATTCGATTTGATTTTGTTCGGTCGCGTCAAATGCCTCATGATACAGACCAGCCGAACTTGCCAACAACGGCACCGGCATCGGCTTGCCATCCTTCTGCGGATAGTAATGAGCTAGAAGTATTCGACGAAGCAGGTTCTGTCCGTAGATCCGGTGGCCCTGCCAGAAGAGAAGTGACATCCGTGGGGAGCGAATCTCTTCTCCGGGGAAGAGTTTGAGGTGCGTTCGCTCCATACCGGCGCACACACGCACGGATTGCGATTCTCGCGAAAAACTCGCCAGCCATTGCCCCGTCCATCCGATGCTGATCATGACGCCTCGTTTAGACATTTCGAGGTTGAAGAAAGGCAGGCTTTCTCCCCATGAAGATCTTCCGTGCATAGATGACATCTTGAGAGTAGAATTTGCGGCTAATTCTCTTTCGTTCGGACCAAAGTCCGCGGAACCGGCGGCGATGCCTTCCTTCGGTCCCGACGTATAATGCAGATTGAAGTTATCCGATTCGTCATGCAGCACGGTGTCCAGTGCCTGGATATTGGCGATAATCGGCGTGTCACGTTCTCCCGCATTTCTGAATTTCAATACCCATTCTACCGCGGGATGGTCCGCGAATAGTGTTACCTCGCAGCGCACTTCGAGGCCCGTTTGCACCTCGGTATAGGTTACCGTCTGCAGAGTTCTCGTCTCATCCAACGTCGTTTCGTTTACGCTGAAATCCCAATTCCCAAGGAGTTCGCTCGAATTCACGCCGTTGTAATCAAATGAAAACGGAGGGGTACCAGATTCTGATAGCTTCCCCGATATCCACTCTCTCAAACCGTCCCACCATGCGGAATGAGACATCCTGACCCCCGTCGCATCTAGCGCGGATAGCGGCTCTACGGCGTTATTCTCAAGATTGTCGCCATCGGACGATTGCAACGGCTTCTGTTCTTCCATAACATCAATCTCCCAGCGTCTAAGAAAGGGCGAACTTCGCAACTATAAATCGTTGTAATTCAAATCCGCCTGTATTATAATGAAAGTTGTGCATGTTTTAGATGGAATTATCCATAACTTCAAGCGAGTGAAACGATATTTCAATTCTCCTTCGTTTGACTCGGAATAACCTATACGACTGCAGATGGAAGTCCGCAAGCGGTGAATCTGGCAGGGTTCTCACCGCTGATTTTCTAAGGAGACAACACAAATGAAACTGACTCAAGAACAACTGGACTTTTTCGATGCCTTCGGTTATCTGAAGATTCCGCAACTGTTTTCAACGGATGAAACAGATAAAATCATCGACGTATTTGAATGGTCAATTCAAAATTGCGGCGGAGGCGAGAATCATGACGGGTCGAGTCGCACAATGTTTCTGGGACCGATAGAACGCCACCCGGACATGTGCCGCCTCTTGGATCACCCGGCAATACTTGGTCTAATCGGAGGCCTATTGGGAGAAGATTTCAACTACTGCAGTGGTGACGGAAATTACTATAGCGGCGATACAGGTTGGCACCCGGATGGCGGTTGGGGTCAGCTTTTCGCTACCAAGACGGCATTTTATCTAGACCCGCTTACTCGTGACACCGGTGCACTGCGGTTCATTCCGGGGTCTCATCGACCCGACCATTTCGTGCGCAAGGAAAAAATCGATGTGAACAATTCCATGGAGCTGTTTGGCGTTCCGCCATCGGAGTTTCCCGGCAGCATCGCCGTCGAGACGAACCCCGGCGATGTCGTGATTTTTAATCACGACTTGTATCACGCCTCATTTGGCGGCGGAAATCGCCGCCGCATGTTCACAATGAACTGTACACGTCACGCCAAGAACCCGGAGGACCTGAAACGGGTGCATGAATACGTGCGCATCCACGCCCCCGGCGGCTATAAATACAAGACCGGCGCGGGTATGTACCATGCCCCCATGATAGATACGGCTGGCGAGAACCGGAGGGCTCATCTCTACCAACCGATGGAACTTCACGACCAAATCTACCCCGATCTTGCTCGAGACGTTGTAAGCCAAGAATCGAGGGTTTGACCGACATGGAAAGTTAGAATCGATTGTAATCTGTCGTCTTAACCAATGCTTCTAGCTCTGATAAGGCGACAGGTCCATTTCGGGAAACCGCATCGCGATCCCTTTCAATGTCGTCTCCGAATAAAATGAGTGGCCAACCGGGGGCCAACCGAACAAGGTACGAACCCGCGCGGTGGTCTTCTCCCAAAACGGCTTAAAGAACTGTTGCTCCGGCCCGCTCCACGGATTCGCCAGCTTCGTCCACCGACTCGTGTCTCCGCGTGCCATGGACAGCGTCCAAAACGCACGCTGTTTCCGTTTGTTCTCAAACGGTATCGCAGCATGTACAAGGTATGAAGAATAAAATAGTGCGCTGCCCGCCTTTGCAGTGGTAGGCACCGGCTCGGCAAATTCCGGAACGTTTCGAATGTCGTCCATTCCACCTTCCGATCGCAGGTATACGTCCGCCGCTTGTCGATGTGACCCCGGTATTACCTGCATGGGAGCGCCATCATCATCAACATCGTGGAGATAGACACCGCTATTGACATAATCAAACGAACCGATCGCCTTGCTTAGCGGCAAGAAGGTGTTGGTGCCGTGATCGGCGTGATATCCTTGCCACGGGTGTTCGGGGTAACGCGTGTCCGTGGGGCCCGACCGCATGAAGAGGTGAGCGTTACAGTAACTCACGTCATCCGTGCCAAGGCACTGAGCAAACACGTCGAGATAATCTTCGTTTTCGATGAGCCGATCTAGCGCATCAAATCCGGTAGGAAACTGCGCACGGCCATGTTCCGTGTCGCCGTAATGCGCCACAACATTGGTGACTGTCGGTTCCACGGAATCTGCTTGCCCGGTTTTGTCCACATCCGCGAGATATTCAGCGAAGGATTTGCCGTAGAAGATGTGCTCCATATCGCGTAAAGCGGCTGCCATCGAATCCGGATCGAACAGATTTTCGACCATGATGTAGCCGTCACGGTCAAAGGCGTCGAGTTGATCTTGAGTTAGCTCCATGAGGTTCTCCTTACCATTAAAACGTCAATTGACAGGTGCAGACTGATGCGGGAATGTTCATCGGACGCATCGGTCCGAAGCTGGCGTGACCGCTATCTTACTAAATGTTAGTCTCGCATGTCTATAGAAAACGTGGAGACCGTTCCAAAGGAAATCGATTTGCTGTATGAAAGGAGATGGACCGAAGACATACCCATACGAACGTCCTGAACCTTACTCAATCAAAAAAAATCGAATGGGCACACCATACGTTGTCAATTATCTCTGCCGGACTGCCAAACAAGGAACGGCGCAGAAAGGGGGAGTCACTGCTGAATCTGGTTGGCTTGGTCGGGCGTGTTCGGAATTTGGAGGAAACTGATATTGAGGTCGGCGAGGGTGGTGGATATTAACTGGTTGCTCGTATTACCGGTTTAAATAAAACTCTTATAGTCGAAATCTTCGAGGAATTGCCATGCGCGAGTGCGAATCTCTTCGCATTCCACCTCCGTTAATTCCGCCGCGGCAGCGCGATTCGCGGCAGCGGTCGCTCGGCGAATCGTGCCCCACGGATAAACTTCACCGAGTCCAATTCCATTGAAGGAGGCGGTTTTCAGTGATTCGGAAGAATAACAGCCGAGTTTTTCGCACACAGTACCCAGAATCTCCGACGAATTACTCATAACATCTTCCGTGCGAACGATATGTACGCGATTAGGAAATTTCTCCCGGAACAACAGTGCGTAGTACTGGCTCAGCGTCCAACCGAGCATGTAGTTCTCAAGGGACAACGGCACGGGGCGTTTCTTGGTGTCGGCATAAGCTAACCACGGGTTTCGCACAACATGCAACAGATGGGCGTCAGGGAAATCCTGAAGAATCTTGTGGGTATCAATGATAATAATCGGGCTGTAACCAACATAAAAGATTTCCTCCCCTGTGCGTCGGTAATCTTTCCAAGCGTCAAAGGTTGCTCGGAAAAAGTTGGCGACATTATGGGCACGTGACCGTCCTGTCTGATTGACGTAAACACGATAGAGTTCATATCGTTCGTCGTCCGAGAAATCGAAGGAGACATGTCGGAATTTGCTCACATGAGGTGTCCGCGCTCGGACTTTGCACTCTTCGTCAATTATTGATTTGTAGTCTTGCAAGGGCGAGGCGTCTAGGGCAAAAAGGGCCAGCGGTATTTGACGGGGAACATTGAGGAGAGGTGATCAACTACCAACTTTGTCCCCAACTGCGACTCAAAGGGATAGACGAACATCTGAGGGTGACCGTCAAGTAATCGATGGGTTACGTTTCCCCCATTTTCGTACATTGCGCTGAGCATCAATAAACGGAAAGACGGTGGCGAGTGGCTAGTGGAGAGTTGGGAGTTGGAATCAACAATCTTTTGTGCTTCTTGCATTACTCATCATTCTCCACTGCGAAGGGACGCAGATCTGCGTCCCGACATTTGTACCAATTCACCGTTTGGCGAAACCCCTCCTCGAATGTGTGCCGCGGCCGCCAACCCAATGCTTTTTCAATCTTTCGATTATCCGCAACCCACCGGTCCGTGTCCCACCGCCGAGAGGGCATCGACCCCCAAACCGGGTCAGCGGTGATTCCCATGACTCGCCGTGCCACCTCTACAACTTCGCGCAGCGTCATCTGGACTCCGGTGCCGACATTATAAATCGCTCCCGGTTCTTGGCTTGGGATTTTTGCGGCGAGAATATAGGCGTCAATTACATCGTCAACATAGACAAAATCGTGGGCAGTCTCGGGACTGACCAACGGCGGTAACTTCCCCTCCAAACCCAGCGTGATGAGTTTGGGCAACAAACGGTTTGAGGACTCCAAAGGCCCATAGACCGAATAGAGTCGCAACGTGGGCATGTGAACGCCTTGACTCTGCGCCGTATAGCGACAGAATAGACTGGCGGTCGCCTTGGTTACCGCATAATGGCTATTCGGCTCCAGCCACTCCGTTTCGGAAGGGGCGCAGTCTTTGAAACCATATTCCGACGACGATCCGGTATTCACGAACGCCTGAAACCCAGTATTGAGGCATGCCTCAACCAAATTGATTGTCCCGACCAGATTTGTCTCGACCATCTGATGACAATCGTTTTGTGATCTGGTTCCGCCATACGCGGCGAGGTGAAAAATCCAATCTGGACGAATTTTGCCTACAATCCGAATAAGGGAATCTCTGTCGCCCAAATTTACCGTGTGTAGACGCAGATCGGAACCGATGTCGTTAATGCGCCAAGAGGTGTACCCTTGACGAACCAACAGGTTCACCTCATGCCCCTCGTGTAGTAACCGCCGAGTTAAGTTTGCGCCGACGAAACCTGTTCCGCCGGTGATAATAACACGAGCCATAAAGATAGTGCGAGTGGCTAGTAAAAGGACCGAGGCTAGTTGCCACTGCTTACGGGCCACATCAACTCGAGCGGGGACTCCATGATTTCCAATTTTTCCAGTTATGAAAAACTTCGCGGTACATGCGAAACGCCGAACTGTAGTCTGTCGTGGAGCTCCCGCCATGCCGGTCGCGTGAATCAATTGGGATTTCTAGCATTGGAACTCCCAAGCGCTTGCACTTGACGTTGAATTCCAAGTCGATGAGATCATCATCCGACTGCAGATTGATTGTAGTGTAGACCTCCCGTCCAAAGACCTTAGGGGTGCCATTTATATCCCACATGGGGAGGGCAAATAAGGCACGGCATTCAAGGTTATAAAGCAAAGAACCTAATTTTCGACGTAACGGCCTTCGGCGATGGCGGCGTGCTTTGACGACCATCGCCGGATTGTCGATTGCGGTATTAATGAACTGCTTGAGATCCGATGGACGAGTTCGCGCCGCATTGGTGTAGCACAGCACATCCCCCTTCGCCGCCTTTAGCCCCAATTTTACGGCGCGTCCCCACCCCGTGTGTTCGCTGTAGGTTGTCCGTACCGTTTCATATTGCACCTCAAGCGCACGGCAAACATCAAGCGATGCATCGCCGCCCCCGTTCACAACCAAGATTGTCTCGTGGAAAATGTCCGAGAGCGTGGCTTCGCATTCCTTAACGACATCGCCGATATGATCTGCTTGTTTATAGACTGGAAGCACGAGTGAGATGAACTTATGACTCATTTGGCAATTTAGCTTTTGTTTGCTGTTTATCGGAGATTCCGGCACATTCGCGGCAGTTTCTTGTTCGTTTGCCCCACTGAATTGGCGATTGACACGAGATGACTAGCCTTTAACTCGCCACTCACCCCTCTGCACTCTCCACCGCTTTTTTCACCAGCGCCTCGCTTGACAGTCCATAGATGTGACGTAAATAGTCAGTTCCACCGGATACGCCATCCAACACTCTTTCGATGCCGCACCTGACAACTCGACACCCTATCCCGTGTTCGGCAACAACCTCTGACACAACCGAACCAAGACCACCCGCCAAATAATGGTTTTCAACCGTCATCGCAACCGAGAAGCGGGACAAAACTTCGACCAGATCGTCGATTGGATCGGGGTTGAGACTTGAGACCACCATAATCGTGCATTCAATGCCCATTCCAGACAGCGCGTTGACAGCCTTCGCGACCTCGCTCGTCACGCTCCCCATCGTGATGATCAAGAGGTCGGAACCTTTACGGATAACTTGGGGGCGTCCAAGCGCGAAACGTCCCTCCAAACCGGGGATTGTAGTTTGGTCATCCTTGCCAAGGCGGTAGTAAATGGGACCTGGCATATCCCAGGTTTCCAGTAGGGCGGCGCGGGTCTGCAGGTGGTCAGCCGGTGCGATAATGGTCATACCGGGTTGCGCCCGCATCAACGCAATATCTTCCAGTGCCCAATGCGTCGGTCCCGCTGATCCGTATTCAAAGCCACCGCCGACACCCACGATTCGTACAGGTAACTGATGCAAAGCCGGACCGTTGCGTATGAACTCGTAAGGTCGAATCGCGGCAAATGTCGCAATCGAATAGAGAAAGGGGATGTACCCCGCCTCGGCAAGCCCCGTGCCCACACCAACCATATTTTGCTCGGCGACGCCGACGTTGAAAAATCGATTCCGGCGCAAATCCGAACGATACGGAAATTTCTCGGCAAACGGTTCGAGAACCGTATAGCCCAAATCCCCGGTCAAGAGCAAAATCCGATCATCCCGTTCAGCCAGTTCAAGAAGGGTTGTGACAAATGTATGTCTCATGAAAAGCAGTGGTCAGTGGCTAGTGGTCAGTGACTAGTGGAAAAACAGTGATTAGTTGAGAGTGATGAATCAAACCCAAATCCTTCTTACTTTTCTCTCCACTCTCCACGGCCTCTATTTGCCACTGGCAGTTACAAATTTGCTTTGTTTAACAGCCTGATGATTATTCACAAGCGATTTGATTAGTCGCGCGAATCTACTGGTCACTGACCACTGGCAACTTCCTCTACAGCCTGTTGAAATTCGGCATCGGACATTGGCATATAGTGCCACTTGATCCGATTTTCCATGTAGGAGACGCCTTTGCCGAACGTGGTGCGAGCAATCAACACATGAGGGCTGTCCGAGATTGTATTAAGTTTTAGAATAGTGTCGGTTATTTCGGAGACGCTATGACCATCCACCTCATGGACATCCCAGCCAAACGCTTCCCATTTCTCCCGCATCGGGGAAAGATTCAAAACGTCATCCGTATAACCGAATGCTTGTTGGCTATTCAAATCAATAATTGCGATGAGGTTCGCAAGTCGATGGTGCGCCGCCAACATCACCGATTCCCAAATCGATCCCTCGTTGCATTCGGCGTCGCTAATCAGAATGAAAACACGACGGGAGCAGCCTTCAATACGCGCGGCTAACGCGGCGCCCGTCCCGATCGCCAAGCCGTGTCCCAAAGAACCGGTAGAGAAATCAACGCCGGGGAAGGTGTGTTCAGGATGAACACCGAGACAGTGGCCAGTTGCCTGTTGCCAGTGGTCAGTAGAAACCGCGGCCTTACTGGTCACTGGACACTGACCACTAGCCACTGCTATTTCACTCGCCACCGGATCCATACAATAAGTTTCGAGTGTTTCTTTGGTGAGCCACTCCTTCAGATGAAGCGCGGCGTAAAGCGCCATTGCCGCGTGTCCTTTGGAGAGGATAAAACGGTCTCGATAGGAATCATCGGGATGAACAATCCGCAGCACATCCCCGTATAGCGCGGCGATGATGTCGGCTATCGACAACGCCGATCCGATGTGCCCGACACCCGCTCGTTTCGCCATCTGGAGGATGAGTTGCCTTATCCGAATCGGTGACATCGGCATGCATCCTTTGCCTTCCACCACTCGTAACTGTTTAGTTCAGCCAAAACGAGTGACAATATTGGTTTGGCAGTGTATCGCGCCTGACTATCGGCAGCGGGGCATTCTTGGATTATATGTGGGAGGGGCATCTTGCCCCGATGCAGGAGCGATTCCCTATCGAAAGTGGAATCCCATTGCATAGCTGTTTAGGAGTTGATTTATCTTCAACGCGGAATATCGGGGCAGGGGATCTCTATCGCCTTCGCTATCCGCTCAGTTGATTCCCTCCTACAAGGGATATCGTTCGAATATTGGGTACATGGGAGAAATTGCCATCCGTCGTGGAATAAAGTGAGCCCTTGTATTCGCCGCAAGGAGTCAGTGGACTAAACAATTACCCCTACGCCAATCCGAGCAGGTTCTTTGCCATCTTGTAAGGTTCAAAAACAGTCCACGGATTTCGAACCCCAATTCCCACCACAACCACCGAAAGGTAAAGCAGTCCGTAAAACAGCCCGCGAATTCGCGGCGATTTCACGTCTACGAAGAAAAAGGCGGTAAAGAAAAAGAGGAGCGGAACGAACAAAATGAACCAGCGAAAGCCAAACGCAACGCCGCCGTAATTTGATGACCAAACAAGGTAAGTTGCGATGATGACCAAACACCCGAAACCAACAACAATTGCCTCTCGCCGGAACGGGTGGAATCGATTCGTAAGGATTTTTATGAGCATAACCAGCGGAAAGATCAGCGTCGGCGTCAACAAAAACAGCCCGTGGTGCCCAATCAGAGAATGAAAAATATAAACGAGTTTAGGTTCATTTAATGCATCAATCCCGATCGGGTTGTTCCAGTAGGAGTCCGGATAGTGGTAGAGATTACTGTGAAACAAAGCGGCGGGGAAGATATCTCCGACAATCGCCACATTCAGTACCGCATGTAAAGCAAACGGACCAAGCGCCCCCAAAATGTACGCCAAGGAGAAAGATCTCGTCCGCGAAACCAAAAGGATGTAGAATAACGCCACAAAAGGCAACGCCGCCGTATCTATAACACCGGCTAACGCGCTCAAAAATCCCGCGCCAAAAAGGAACTTGGATCGGTTGTAGGAGAGTTGTTTAATTCGCAGCCAACAGTAAAACGCCAGATACAGCAGCGAAGCGGCGACGGTATGGTTGTTGAGGACGACACTGTAAGAGAGAATCAACGTCCCGCCTCCCAGCGCGTAGGTGATGATCCAATGATCCTTGGGATCCAACCGCGTAAAAGCCAACGACTTGGAAAAGAATACCAGCATGAGGATGGAAGGGACGCCAACCAAGAGCAGCGTTAGACTGTAGTATGTCAACGAATCCGAAATGGATAAACGAAACACATGATGAAGGATGAAGTAGAATCCGGCTCCCAGAAAGGACAACACCGGCGGCTTGCCGGAATAGAAGTGTCCGTTGACGAAGATTTTGTCCACCGTATCTTTGAATGTCGAATCGTCAATGGCGAAAGTTCCCTGCTCCACCAGCGATTCCATGGTGGCGAGCCGAGATTGATCATTGGGGGAATTCGCCGCATGTTTGGTCAACAAGAGTAGCAGAAGCACATACGGCAATAAGGGAATCGCCTTTTGGATTCTGTTCTTTAGATCTAATCTTATTCCTGTTGAAAACACGTTTTCACTCCTCGTCCCCGACCCTGCCTGCTCTACCGAAAGAAAAGATAAACGGTGAAAGTGGGATATGCAACCTTAACGCAGCCTCCATAGGGATCAAGTTAAGAGAGTTCGTTTGGTATTCGTGGAATTTTCCGTTGCAAAACCTTTAGCTTGGTGGTTTAATTCCTAAATAGATAGTTTTTTTGGGGCGTTTGGTGATTGTCTGAATCACAGATTTACACGGATTTAAGGATTTCATGGATTATGCTCACCGAGGTAGTTTTTTGCTGTAAGTATGATGATGGCGGGTGCGAACGGACGGCACGCGGGGATCTCTATCGCGTTCGCTATCCACTCACTTGATCACTCATTATCCATTCGCTTGATCCTATTCACTCGTTTGATTCTGCTACATTTTCCGTAAGCATTCCATACCATGTGGGTTAACGGTTTAATGCATTGAAACCACGTAACTTGCACACTAAAACGCTTAATTTGATGCCTATGGGCAACGTCAATGCAGCTTCTACTGACAGACCCCCGAAACTTTACCACGCCAGATGTCCCCGGAAATTATTCTGCCATCAATGACTAACGTTGGCGACCCTTGGATGTTCAGTTCGTCCGTGCGGCGAACATCTTCCAAAAACCGTTGCCGTATTCTTTCCGTTTCAATCTCCCGCGTAATCCTGTCGATATCCAGCCCCAATTCTCGGGCGCATTTCACCCAAGCGCCCTCAAGATGGGACGCTCGACAGAGCAGATAGTCAAAAAATTTGTCGGGATAAAGTTCGGAAATCACCATCTGACGGAGGTCCTCGAACACTTCCGCCGCGCCGTGTAAACTGGTGAACGCGAGTTCCCCATCGGCGTCCTCCGCTTCGTTCGCAATGAACCGCAGTTTGAAGTCGATGGTATCCCCGTACTTCCTGAAGAACGGCAGCAGTTCCTCCTCTGCCGTCACCCCGTACGGGCAATACGACATCACGAACAGTTCCACTTGCGGTTTCATAGAGCCGCGCATCCGCTGCTCAAGCAGAGTTTTCAAGTTCGGCTGCTTCCGGCTGTGATCGACCTCCGGCATCAACTGCTCGACAATCTGCTCAAAGCCCGGTGAATGTTCGGCGTTGTGACAAGAGGCGCAAATACGTTCCGGCACTTCTCCACGAATGTTTTCTGCCAGCGGCGTATTGACATGCTTTTTCCCGGGCCCGTGGCAGGTCTCGCATCCGACCTCCGCCAAGTGATTTCGTTCAGGAGTGTTAATCCGGTAGCCGGTCTTGTAGCCGAAACCGGTGACATGGCAGGAGACGCATTCCGGGTAAAACTGCCGTCCGACGGTTAGTAGAGTGTTGAACGCGGCGGCATGCGAGGAGTGCGCCCACTGGTCGGAGACCTCCGGGTGACACGTCTTGCACGCCTCGGATCCCACGTAACCGTTCCCCGCGTCTCCTTCAAGCGGCTCGCCGGAAAATAGCGGATTCCCCTGATTCTGCAGGCGCGGATCCGTGGCGACCCGTTCGTAGAAGTCGTCCAACATTGATCGCACCTTAGGATCGTCAGGAACCGCCTCCGTTAGAGCAATCTGTTCTGCCGATGCCCTTTGCCCATCCCCTTCGACCCGCAGTGTCAATACTCCCAAAGTCTTTCCTTTGGCTTCGCTGTAAGCCAAGAGGACATCTCCAATCTGTTCCGTCTCGCCGCTTTCATGGCTCAGAATCGCTGAAATATACGGGTATTTGGCGGCAATGTCCCGATTCGTCTCCGGAGCTAGATTGCTGAGGACAATGATAAAATCCGCTTCATCTCGCACCTCTGGCAACACGCGATCCAAGGCGCTAACGGGCGCCTCAACGTTCCATCCGGGCAGCGACAGATTCTCCAGCGCGGAAAGACCAACCAAGGCAATCTTTTTGCCGCCCACGGTTCTCATGAGATACGGCTGAAACCTAAGCGCCGGTGCGTCCAAGTTCGCCGCAAGCAGCGCAAGCGATTGGCCACCCAAGGTTTCCTTCACAAAGTCTATCCCTGCGTTTGCTTCCGTTTTTCCGGGAACCATCGCCTGATATCCCATGACTCCCATCGCCGTTAACGTAGTGCCCGCGCGCAAACGATCCAAGGCTGACACCGGCTTCGTTGAGGCGGCAATCTCCTCGAAAGCGCTTTGCGCCATCTTGGGAACCTCGGAAGGCAGGACGTCCCCCAAGTCAATCGTCAATGGGGAGAAACCCTTCGCCGAAATTTGGGAGATAGCGGCCGCGCGCCGCGGCAACCCACCGGATTGACCAACAAAGCAACCGCACGGCTCAAGGTGCGCTTGGGTGTTACCGGTGTACAATACCATCAAGGTCCGTTCCGGCGAGGTTTGCTCCAATCCTTTAAGGAAATCCGCTAACGGGATGGCGTCAATTTCGGCTGCTTGCTGTTTGGTTTGTTTAATCAGTTCTAATCGGCTGGCTTCGCTCCATCGTTGATAGACCACAGGAATAATAACGATGAGTGTCAACGGAATCAGTAGAAAGATATATTTCTTCATTCAGGTACCGTCTCCTTATGACCAAACGTCTATGATTCGGTATGTCCAGCTTTGAGAGTAATTGCTCCCATCCAATTGGATTCAATCAGGGCAAGCTCCCCGAAGGCCTCCCAGATATCAACCCTTTCGGTTCCCCACAGGGCGGAGGACTGCTCTACGTGTGACTCGGGGGATTCCCATAGTTCCGTCACGAAAAACCCCGCCCGGTCCCCGTAGTCCGCCAGTATCTCCACTTCAAGACAACCCGGGCAACTCTTGAGAGCGGGCACCCACTCCTTTTCCAAAAACTTCATCAAGTCTTTCTTCTTCGCATTGGTGCGTAGCGTCATCACATAAAACGATCTGGATTTCATAGTTTAATTCTCTTTTCTTGGTTCGCTGTCGGTTTTGATTCCATGCGGCGCAATGGAGCCTATCTCCGCTCGGAACTTCCCATTTGAAGCATCAGCGGTAAATTCTGAATTAGAAATAACTGTTCCAAGGTGCATAGCGCTTAGAGCATTACGACAACGGAAAGTGTTTAGTGGTTAGTAACTAGCAAAACCCCTAAAGTCACAAGACGTGGTATGAAGCGGGACTTCTATCACACTGGAATCTCTATCGCGGGATCCCTGGTCGATTCAAGGCACTAGCGGCTATTGTAGCCAATGAATCCGGTTGCGCCAGTTATAAGGCAACGTCGCGGTTCGGTCGATGAACGCCCATTTGTCACCACTTCTTCCGGCACGCGACAGTTGACATGGGGATATGAGAAAACTCGTGCCCCTTTTCGGGATACTTGCGCAGGCGCAACCACTTGTCATAACGATGTTCATTGTCGCAAATCCATTTCTCGATGACGTGGCTGAACTCCGGCAATTTCGTGTGAAAAACGTCATGAAACACGAGCCAACCCCCCGGGTTAACGAGCGGTTCTATCGAGCGGATCTCGCGGGTCACATGCGCCGCCGTGTGGTTGGAGTCTATGAACGCCAGGCGTACCGGAAACGTAACCGACAGTTGTTCGCAGAATGTTGCCGAATCAAAACAACACACGCAGACCCTGTTTGCCAACCCCAGTTGCGATATGGTACGTCGAACACCAGCGTATGCTTCCCTGTGCGGATACGTATAACCATCCCCATCATCCTGTGGTTGGTATGGATCGATTCCGTAAACCAGATACGGTGACACCTTTTTTTCGGCGGCTTGAGCAAGCATGCACAGTGTCACGCCGTAGTGGACACCCGCCTGAATAATATGCCCGTAAGAGCGCCTATCATCATCCCAACATCCGTATGCCAGTTCATAGAGGAACAACAATTCGTGCGGCACATGAAGTTCAGTTGCAAGGTCTCCAATGCCTTGTTCGGGATGCGTGAGCCGATCAAGCGCAATTTGGGCGTTCTCGATTTTCTTTGGTGATACGGGAGTCGCCATGTCAATCACTTGTTGTCTAATTGATTTCGGCATAGTGAGAATAATTACCCTAAAAGCAGGGGTTAGTGATTAGTGGAAAGTGATTAGTCATTAGTTTTTGCTTTTAACTCTCCACTCTCCACTCCCCACTGTTTTTAATACGCCTCGATATTCACGGAGCCTTCCATGACAATCAAATCAAAGACCTGAAGCCAATCGTGAAACTTGACATGCGCTACTTCGTCGGTACCGCCGTCCAGTACAACAATCCCGCAACTGGATTCTTTGCCCTCGAAGAACGGTGCATATTGCCGCACGCGCGGTTCGTAAAGTTTTGAATATGCTACAAAACAAAAGTTATTCCACCAGTAACACCCGCGTGTCCATCCGGGCACTTTTAGTGTGGCTTGAAACGCCCCTGCGTCGTCAATGTAACCGAACTCGCCGTATCCGCTATTGCATACCCACAGGCGATCATCCCAAAAACGCACCGTATGAGGGACTGTCAATCCTTCACACACGACATTATTGCCAACATAAACCGCCCCTTTTTTGTCCATGCAAGTAAATACGGGATACCCTTCGGCGTCCCACTTGCAATAAGGATTTTTGCTGAAACACGAATATGCCCATTCGTCGCCAACTTTTGCTAACGAGTTCATCCATAACACCTTGGGATGACGTTCCTCACGCCGCAACCATTCTTCCGGCAATCCGGGGGGTGAATATATAATGGGATACTCCTCGGCGCTGTTTACTGTTCGTATACTGTTTGTCCCCGTGCTATTAAAAACCGGAACGTCCTCGGAAAACGTCAATTCATGGATATAGTGCCAACCTTCCAACACATGCACCCGATTCAGCAAGAAAGCGTTGTGCCTAAAACAGTATTCCCAAATCCTGTTTTCTTTTCCAACAGACGACAACAATAAACGACCATTATGAAAACACAATCCTAACGGCTTCCGAATCGGAATGGTGAACGTGGATGCATCCGGCCTTAGAAGTAATATAGCATGGTCGGCTTCCATACTAGCCATGATGGAAATGTTGTATGTGTCCAAAAATTCGTCAAAGTTGTTCATTCCAAATATCACCAACCTTCTGGCATCATAGTCGGAAAATTAAGCGACCAATAATTCTCTTGCTTTGGGAATTAAATAGAATATTAAAATAACCCTGTAAATCAGTTTTTTTACTTTTACATTTGTACCATCTGGTTTAATACCAAACAACGCCTTGGAAACGTTCTCAGGTGTATCAGGTATTGGTCTAATTTTCCGCTTTTTAGATGCTTCACTGCGCAAGTCCTAAGTAAATTTCATTTCCACATTTGACTCTGAAGCGTCCTATTTTTCATCACGTGATTGGCACCGTCTGTTATGCTGCTTAAAAGCTTGTTCGAAAATAGACGAAGAGACCCTTTCGGGTAATCTTGAGGATGGACGTTTTCATGTTTTTGTTGCTGCCGTCCGTACACTTGTAGGATCTCTATCGCACTCGTTATTCACTCACTTGATCCCGCTGGGACTTAGGCGGGGAGGTTTCGGCGTTACTATAAACCTTCGGGGTTTCTATCGCATCCGCTATTCGCTCATTTAATCCCTCTGGGGCTTAAATGCGTGGTGGATTCGACAATTCATACGCATTTGAAGATAAGGGAAGAAGGTGACGATTGCCAATCGGCCCTTGCAAGAAATGGTGGGCAGTGCCCACCCTACAAATGTACAAAGTCGAGATGAGAATCAGAAGCATAAGTCATCCCGAATTTTCAATCTCCGTACGCATTAACAAATGCCAACCCTCTCTCATCGCGCCAGCAAATCGGCAAATAAGGAACAAACCGGTCAGCGAGGCAAATTTACGTGCTTATGGTTTGAGCGTTTAATTGCCACTTGCCAATTGATGGATAACAAGGGTAGAAAACGTGACATAAGTAAACACCAGGATTTTAAATTATTCAGGATGACCTATGTGGCAAATTTTACGGACAATCGGCATCCTTTGGAATACAACTATAATGCATGACTTGATTTACCCACGTCATGCAACATTTTTGCTGCGCATTACATTGGAGATTACCGCAATTGCATGCCTCGGCATCCGGGGCAACAATTAGAGTCGTTGCCAATGCGGTCGTACTAACCAATGCCGCGGTTGCAAAGGCGCTGCGGCTGCCTACCATTCCCTCTTCACGAAGAAGAAAATCGGACACTTTCCGCTTTGCCATCGTCCTCAAATGGCTTCTCATTAGAGATTACCTCCTTTCATTAGGATAACTCCCCTTGGTCAACTACCGACCGAGGAGCTCTTCAGCCGGCGTTTTAGCCTGAAACAAGCAAGCCGGAATGAAGTCGTTCTAATGTTTCTTTCGCTGTGAATAAGCCGTTGCAAAACATTCTCGCATCTGCTGAATCTACATCCAAGTCGTACACTCCGAAATCAGCGTTTTACTGAACCCTTGATAGTTTTACATTCTCCAAATACTTCATCAAGTCTTTCCTCTTCGCATGGGCGCATAACGATATAACGAAAGAACAATCCGGTTCCCAGAGTGCAATGCTATTGCTTGTGTTTAGGTGGCGATGTCGAGTTCATTGACATCATCACGGGTTACCGGTGCGTTTGAGAACTCCCCAAGATATCGGCAACTTTCCGTTTGGATTGACTGCAAATGCGCCAGGCAGCCAGGAAGGAGATATGTTGTCAACATCGAGAGGTGTTCTCGTGAGTTTGACCGCGTTCCTTCCGTTGCTGTCCATCAGATAAATCTTATAATCTCCGTCACGGTTTGACTCAAAGGCGATTTTTGTCCCATCCGGTGAATAGACTGGTGACCTGTTGGCACCGTCTTCCGTAAGCTGCTTTAACTCTTGCCCGTCAGTGGTAATCACGAAAATGTCATCACGCGTGACTTTAGCGAAGTGGCGCCGCGAGTCAAAAACAATCTTCCTTCCATCCGGCGACCAAGTAGGACTAAAACTGTCCTTTAGGACGGTGTCGCCAGTGAGATTGCGCCTTTCCGTTCCATCTGCATTCATCACAAAAATATGCCGAGGATCATTCAAGCCGCCAGCACGGTAGGAGACAAACGTAATCTTGCTTCCATCTGGCGACCAACTCGGCCTAACATCTTGCCACTTGTGTTTTGCCAACCTTGTCCGATTATTCCCATCGGCATCCATAGTGAAGATGTCGCAGTTGATTTTACAGAATGATGAGAAGGCAATCTTCGCCCCATCCGGCGACCAACTAACGCGAGCTGCAAAAAAATTGTCCTGGGTGAGTCTGAGCACGTTATTGCCATCGCGGTCTATTACATACAAATCACGTGTAACGCCACGATCTGATGCGAACACAATCCTTCTCCCATTCGGCGAGCAAGCGGGATATTCATCGGATGCAGGGTGGTCGGTGAGTTGAACAAGATTTTCTCCGTTTACGTCCATGGAGTAAATGTCCCAATCGCCGTCGCGGTTCGATGTAAAGACGATTCTCGACTCAAATCTCTGCGCTGTGCTATCCGACGCGAGCATTATCGACAATAGCAGTACAAACAGGCCTCTTCTCAAGAATTGGCTGAATTTATTCATCAGTCATTATCCCCTTTGTCGGGGTCTTCACTTCTAGTGATTCTCTATAGCAGAACCAATAGTCATTTCTACACTACAGTAGGTTCGATTTCCCAACCGAACCGGCATTTAGCCCAGTCTCGCAGGTGTGGTTGGAAAGCGATCTCTATAGGGGTTTTATGGAATTTCTATCGCAGTCACAATCGGTTTCTTTGATCGGTCATTATTCATGTCCCTTGATCACCTACCAAATTATGTGTAAACATGAATCGAACCGACTCTATAACCTGGCCATGGGTTGTAAGATCCAGTATTCATTCATACGGAGAAAAATTCCCTAGTGGCAAGATCTAAGATAGATCGGGTTGGTAAATGGATCTTGCTGGCATTCGTTTTAATTTACGTGAGACGTAATCGAATTAAACAACTGATTGATGAAACTCTTACACCTACCTTTGTTGCGGACAATGTAGGCGACGAAGTCACCGGTATTGAACGGGTGCACGAACGATGTTTAGGCACCCTCCCAACCATTACGTGACCCCCTCGGCGCCGGCTAGGTTTTCAGCACGCCCCCTCCTCCCGTTGCATTCCCCCCATTTTCAGGATTCGTAGTTCAAAAGGCCACCCATCGCGCAAACTATCGGTGGTTGGGCGCGAGTTTCTTTAACCTACCCCAAATTGAGGCTGTCTTGGAAGTGGGGGACACACCTAGCCTTACTGGGCAAAAGTCGGGAAAAAAATCGATCCCATCGTGGTCATCGCTAAGTTGCTTAAGATATTTTCCGTCTGCGGTCATCAAGTGAATTTTTGCGCCGCGCCAGAAATTATCAATTGAGACAATATATGCAATCCTCTGTCCATCAGGGGACCACGTGGGGAGAGAATGATGCTCTTGGTTGTTCGTAAGCCTCTTGAGATTATTGCCATCCGCCCCCACCACATAGATGTGAAAGAACCCTACCTCCTCGGCCCAGTATGCAATCCGTCTCCCGTCGGGGGAAAAGGTTGGGTTTTGTTGCATCGGGAAATCGTGAGTCACCCTTTCAAGCCCCTGTCTGTCAGCGCCTATCACGTAAATTTCATTGTGCCCATCTCGCCAAGAGACGAATGCAATCTTTTGTCCATCCGGAGACCATGACGGCTGCATCGCATGGTTTTCAAACCTCTCAAGATTCTGTCCGTCAGCATCCATAACGGCGATATGAGGAAACACATCGTTTTTCAAATCTGCATGGACGGTGAATGCAATCTTACTCCCATCCGGAGACCAGTCTGGATCTTGCTTCCGCCGTGGTCCATCTGTCAGTCTAATCTGGTTCGTTCCATCGGCGTTCATCACATAGATTTGGTCAACGCCGCCGTTTCGGTTGGAAACGAATGCAATCTTCGTCCCGTCAGGCGACCAATCCGGATCCATGTCATCCACTGGATGGTTGCTCAAGTTTTCTTGGTTTCCTCCATCGTCATCCATTGCATAGATTTCATAGTTGTCGAATCTCAGGGCTGCAAAAACAATCCGTGATTTCTGTGCGGCGAGTCCTCCCATTAACCACAGCTCCCCACTTAACAGCATCACGGTTAACCCGATACACGACACAAGTGGGTGCCCAAATCGCATTTTTTCCTCCTTAGTTGTGCGCAAAAAATCAGTAAAGAAATCGGTTTTGAGCGGATGCACAGGTACTGATTGGACGCGCTACCTACCGTTAAGCAATGCTCTCGGCACTGACTAAGTTTACAATGACCCACCCTGTCTTCTAGCCCATTGACATCATGACCGGTTGCGGATACGTTTGAGTTCTCCCCAAGAAATCGGCAACTTTCTTTTCGGGTTGACTTCCAATGCACGACGGAGCCAAGAAGAAGATACGTTCTCAATACCGGGAGGAGTTCTCGTAAGTTTGACCACGTTCCTCCCGTTGGGGTCCATCAGATAAATTTTATAATCTCCGTCCCGGTCTGACTCAAATGCGATTCTTGCCCCATTCCGAACGTAGGCCGGTTGTCTGTTGTTACCCTCCTCATCCGTAAGCCTTGCTAACCCCTTACCTTCAGCGGTCATCACGTAAATGTCACCATTCATCCAGTGGAGCCGCGAGCTGAACGCAATCTTGCTTCCGTCCGGCGACCAGGTAGGACTGAAACTGTCCGTTAGACCGGTGTCCTCAGTGAGATTGCGCCTTCGCGTTCCATCTGCATTCATCACGAAGATGTGAGCGGGATTAAACGCGACGCCAGGAGGGGCGGCGACGAACGCTATCTTGCTTCCATCTGGCGACCAACTCGGCCTGACATCCGACCACTTGTGTTGAGTCAAATTCATCAGGTTTTTTCCGTCGGCGTTCATCGCGTAGATTTCCGAGTTGCCAACGACAAAACGGAACGATGAAAAGGCAATCTTCTTGCTATCCGGCGACCAACTCGGGCGGCCATCACGAGAATTGTCACTGGTGAGTCTGATCACGTTGTCGCCATCGCGGTCCATCACATACAGGTCAGGTGTACCGTCACGTTCTGATCTGAACGCAATCCTTCTCCCGTCCGGCGAGCAAGCGGGGGCCTCGTCAGATGCCGGGTGGTTCGTGAGTTGGGCAAGCTTATCTCCGTTCGCTTCCATGGAGTAAATGTCCCAGTCGCCGTCGCGGTCCGATGCAAAGACGATTCTCGGTTCGAACCCCTGTGCTATGCTGTCCGACGTTACCATCAACGCCAATAGCAGTAGACATCGCAATACCAACTTGAATTGCATTTTTCTCCCTCTTAAGTTTTATGTCGATTCCAGCGCAATGTGATTAAAGAGCACGTGAATGGCTGGAGAAAACCATCAAGATTGAAGATTACACCACCTAGTTCTGAAGTGACAAAAAGCCACCCGATTGCGGCACAAACCGGAGGAATCAATGTTGAGAGTAGACATGTTGCCTAATAAACTCAATGTAGTGGACAAAATTCAGGCGCCATCGGAGTTCTGACCATTGGTATTATTCTCAAGCCAATTAGAGCAAAGGCAGACACCATCGGACTCCGAAATTATTTTGGAAAGATGTCTAATCAGAAGCATAAGTCATCCCGAATTTCCAATCTCCGTGCACATTGACAAATGCCAACCCTCTCCCATTGCGTCTGCACGTCAATGAATAAGGAACAAACCGGTCAGTGTGGCAAATTCACGTGCCTATGGTTTGAGCGCTTAATTGCCAGCTTGCCAATTGATGGGTGACAAGGGTAAAAACGTGACGTAAGTAAACAACAGGATTTTGAATAATTCAGGATAACCTATTTGCTAACTGTTACGGACATGGTTGATTCATCGGAACGCAATTATACTGCATGACTGGTGGCACCCACTTCATGCAACATTTTTCGCCGGCCCCACACAATAAGGGACCGCAGGCTTGTTGCGCCTCGACGTTCGGGACAACAAGCAGGGTCATTGCCAGAGCAGTCGTACTAACCAATGCCGCCGTTGCAAAGGCGCTGCGGTTGCCCACCATCCCCTCTTCACGGAGAAGAAAGTCCGACACTTTGCGCTTCGCCATGGACCTCAAATGGCTTCTCATTAGGCTTTACCTCCTTTATAGGATAACTCCCCATGGTTAGCTACCGACCGGGGAGTTCTTCAACCGGCTTTTTCGCCGGAATGAAGTCGTTCTAACGATTCTTTAGCTGTTGATGAATCTGTTGCGAGAAATTCCACCACCTGCTGAACCCCTTCCAATGTATGCCCAGCCAACAGTTCGGTTGCGAGGAGTTCATCGATATCCCGCGGTATACCCGATGCGCGTTCATAAGCGGAGGGAGTAACCGCTCCCGTCACGATGTCATAGCGGTATTGGTAAAATCCAACCGGGGACATTACGCCGGGTGGAATATTTGAGTGTTCCTCCATCAAGCCGGTGAATAGTTCTCGAACCGATTTCGCCATCTTCTCCCAACTAAAGGTAATTCCTATCTCTCTTGCCCTTTCCCGTAGTCTGCCGAGCCCATCTGTGTCTTTGAGAAGCTTTCGCATGATTTCCGATAGCGCCCCAACCGTTTCATCAACTGTTTGATTCTCCTGGACTGAAAGATAAGTCCCCAAAGCAGGCATGATTGTTTTCAAACCTTCCGGTCCGGAAACAATCACCGGGACGCCGCAACACAACGCGTTCATCAAAGGGAGAAGATGGTTTCCCGGAGTCGCCGGGAAGGAACCCAGCGCTGCGGCGTTGAACAGAATAGGAAGGCTGTTATAATCATCAAGCTCCGCGATAGGGAAAACTTCAATATTCTCCAAACCCCATTCCCTCCCTTCGGAGGCATGGCAAAGGACCACCATGAAGAACATCTGCGGGTTGAGCCCCGCGAGTTTTTCCACAAATGCTTGATTTTCGAGGCTCAGACTTGGGAGAAAAAGCAACACCAACGGAAGATCGTTAATGGCGTCATTCCGGAATGCGGAAGCAAGTTCGGTTTTGCAGCCGCCGGTATCCATAGGTTGAAAGAGTTCCGACTCAACTCCCGTTGGAACCACGGCGATTTTATCCGGATTCGGGACCAGGGTCGAAAGCCGTTCTTTAATCCACCAGGCATCAACGCACAGACGGTCACCGTCGCGCAGCGCAAAATACTTGTCTAAGGTGGATTGCAAATCGAAACTGCCGCTGGAAACATAGAAAACTGCCGGAGGTGACGCGAATTGCGAAATGACGAGATCTCCGAAGCCGGAGGCGGGAAGACTGAGTGTGCCCCCGTAAGCTACGGGACACTGACTCATATAGGAAGCGGCAGAACCAGCCGGCATCGGGAACGGCTGAACCCCCTCCCAATCAAAATCCTCCGGCAGGGTAACGTCCGTCTCCTCGACAAAGAACGGAGCGTGCAGTTCCATCTCGCGGCACAGCGTACGTAACATCTGATAACAAACCAACCGCGTCACGAACGGCTGCCGCCCAAGGGTGTAGAGGAAGCCGGGAGCCACAAGCACGCTGTTCGAGAAGGTTTGACGCTCATCCGAGCGAGAGGCTTTGCCCGAAAACAGAATCCCCGCCGTGCCAAGCTGCCATAGATAACGGTAAGTTTCGGAAATCTCTGCATCCGAATATCTGGAACGCAGTGTCTCCCGAATTTCGGTGTTCGATTTGGACTCACACAAGCTCAGAATCTCCGCAATCATGGGGGTAATCTCCAGAACACAACCTGCCGTAAGATCGGCGATGTATTGTGCTTCTCCAGGCGGGTCAATTTCATCCGCCACATTATGAGAAAACGGGTGCAAGGCGTTTAGTTTCGTAGGAAATTCAATCATGATTGCGTTTCCAATTGAGATTATTGTTTACAGGACTTACGCAAAACGCGCAATCTAATGATTGCGGCGATAATCCGACGTTGCGCCAAGGCTTCTGTAGGGAATAACGATCGTTATTCCCTACTCCCGAATTAGGCGTATTTGAACGCTCGCGGTGAAAGTCCTAGTTTAGATCAATCCAAACCTTGCGCGGAAAAAAGCATTCGCGACCTGGAGATCGCTCCTACAATACGCGTATGGTGTAGGCACATACATTGAATTGCAACACGGCGAACCGACATCCCCCAATAAATTAATGGACTACATAGTTTCCAATTGGGATGCCAAATAAGCGTGAATGCGTTGGAGACTTTGGCTGACTTTTTCGCTGTCACGGTAGAGGTGCGACAAAACCACCTCAATCTCATGAGGCGTGTGTTGACGGGACAACGCGAGCGCAATCCCCTCTTCAACCGACAGGTTAAGGGCGCGTCCGCCCATGGGCGTTTTTCCATCTCGGGTGATGCCAACCACAGTGGCTTTCGGAACAGAGCTGCCGTCGCTTTGAAGATTCCGTCCGAATACGACGGGGAACCGAGTCCCACCATGCCGTACCTCGCGCTTTTGATTAAGACCTTCAAACACGTCCAAAAGACATCTCGCGCTCGTATCCCACGAGTACCCCAAGCTTCGCTCTCGGGCTTTTTCACCAAGCGTTCTCCTTTTGGCGTCATCGGCGAGTAGACTCTTCACGGCGGAGGCAAACGCATGAGGCGAGGCGTAGCCGGAGATATTGACCATATCCTTCTCAAACGTCCCCGCTTTGACCACCACCCCGGCATCGCCGACCACATACTTGGGTCCGTCATAGGACGAAACGATTGGCACTGTTCCGCACGCCATGGACTCCAACACCACCAAACCGAAGGTCTCCGAACCGGCGATGCTTGGAAAACAGAAGAGGTCGAAGGCGTTATAGAAAACAGGCAAATTCTCCCTCGGCTGCCGTCCCGCATGGATGAGATTGGGCGGAAAACGGTACTCATCGGACTCAATCGGACCCACCGCCAAGAACAGGACCTCCGGCAACAACCGAGCCAAATCGACAAAAATCGCCGCGCCCTTCATCGTGTCAAAGCGGGAGAGATAGCCGACAATCGGCTGTTCGAGAATTTCGGGACGCTCTATCCACTCGGCAACTTGCGCTTTCGCCTCCTCCCTATCCATCGGGGAAAAGAACGTGCTGTCAACGCCGCAGGGAACCGTGCTAAATATCGACGTGTCATGGAAAAATTTTGCGTAAAAATCCGCGGGGGATTGCGTAAGCACCATAAAACTGTCAAAGGAGCGCATCGCTGAATACCAGCCCATCATGCCGTTTATGATTCTGCCATTGTCTCCCCTTTCCGCATAAACCGGCAAGATGACGGGCACATCCAAATACCGGAGTAGAGGCAAAAGTTCGAACTCATCGACATACCAAAGCAGAACGCCGTCATAGTTCTCGGCGATAATTCGGGATATGGACGGTTTGTCATCCGGCTGAAAATCAACAAAACGGATATCTGCCCCTTCAAACTTTTGGTTCGAGTGCACTTCGGCAACTTTGGACAACGCGCCAAGCAGATGTGTATGAGCCACCGACGCTCCCAGTGTGTCCCATCTCATTTCGGTCTTCTGCGGTTTCAACCTGGGAGCGAAGATTTTTGGCTTCCGCGCTTCTCCCGAGGGGTAACCCTCTGCCTGCGACGCCTCATCGTCAAAGAAGGATTGAAGTTCTTCGAGGCACTCTTGAATCTCGGCAACTGGGTATTTGCTCGCCAGAATCTCCTCAATCTGCTCCGCACTGCGGGAGTCATACAATTCCAAGACATCTTTTGCCAGAGCGTCGATCTGGATGAGTTGATGGCGAGGTATATGCGCCAAGTAAATGCCCTCCGCCGTCTCGATCACTTTGTATTGCCTCATGAGTTTCACTCTTTGGGTTTGCAAAGACTGGTGGGAGGGGATCTCTATAAGATCTCTATCGCCTTCACCATTCGTTCAGTTGATCACTCGCTTGATTCCACCCTACAACTAGGTAATTATGCCGTAAAAGGGCCCCCCGCAAAGAACCGTGAGGAGGGTGCCTGCCAAAATAATCGGTGCAAAATGTATGGCGCGTTGAATTGCCAAACTGTCATCGAATCCCTTGAAAAATCCCGCGTCCGCCAATGTTTTAAGTTCCTGTACCTTTTCATCCGACAATCCTTCGGGCGTTGGAGAAACCACCAAGTTTTCATTATGCAGATCGGAAACCAAAGCCTCCTCTTTCTTGTACCTCACTCCCTCATCTGTTTGAACCTTGACGATTTTCTCGGCGGGGTTCATCCCCGATTGAAGATCTTGGACACGTACGACCTGACTGAGACAGGACATATCCAAATCAAGCACATAAGTGCGAACAACAGGCAAAACCAGTCGATACGCAATGGCAAAAACCAGAACCCTTTTCCAAAAAGCGCCGAGCACAACCGGATCCATGAGAATCGCAGCAAACAGTGCGAGATACACCAAATTAGAGATGTGTTTATTTGCATGGGATTTCAGGGCATACTTCAGCAGTTGATACAGGAGAATCGCCGCCATCAAGTGCGAAAAATTAAACTGCGTTTTCGACTGGTAGGCAAACAACATAACTCCAAATATGATTATCAGAAATTGGAGTAACGACCACATCCCTCCGGGAAGTTGCTTGACGGACTCTTTCACTGCCGGCAACGCCTTGGTTAATGCGAGAGATCCGTGTGACGAAAAATACCTGACGCATGTCGTAACGAGGCTATAAATAAAATATACGATAAAGATATTGATGAAGATTATTAACGCCGGATACGGGAGCCCGGCAAGATTCCGTCCCCATATTGATGGAGGCAGAATCATGGCAACTCCCCAATAAAGTTTGGCGTCTCCCGGCGCCAAGATTCCCAACCAGTACATGCCGAAAGCAATAATTCCTCCCATGATAAAAACGGATAGCATGTTTCCGATTTTGGTTTCGCCGAGAAGAAATAACATGACTTGTGCTAGGATTCCGGCATAAATCAAACCCATCGAGCAGATATTTTTGATTTTCTTCTCCTTGAGGTCGGTATAACTCGCCCAACCGCAGAACACTATCAAAATAACTACCAGTAAAATATCATATCCGCTCATCGTATATTTCCTAAATTCCCTTTAATTAAAGACACTAATGCCCCAGCTGTCAAGTCCTAAAATAGGTTTACATGATAATCTACGGATTACGGTTAATTTAGAGCGAGTTGCTTCGAGTTTTTCTGATAAACGGCTTCAGGAGTTTGATAGCCCAAACTAAGATGCGGCCGTTCGTTGTTGTATATCGAAACACTTTGTTTAACGCTGGCGGTGGCATGTTGTATCGAGCCAAAAGTCTGATTTAGGAGGAAGTCGATTTTCAAGATGCCGTTGACACGTTCAGCGATGGCGTTTTGATAAACATTGCCGTTTTGCGTCATACTCAATTTCACGCCATGCGAATCAAGTAGTTCAGTGTAAGCATTACAGCAGTATTGGATACCTCTGTCAGAATGATGAATCAGTGCATCGGGGTTTCTGACCGGTTTTATTGCCATTTTGCAAGCTCTCAAGGCACCTTCGACAGACAGGGAGTCCGACACATCAAATCCAACGATTTTCCGTGAAAACAGGTCTGTGATAAGAGCTAGATACACAAAGCCATCAAGAGTCTCTAGGTAAGTAATATCTGCAACGAAAACTTGGTGAATATGGTCAACGACTAAATTAACTATCCGGTTCGGATACCGATGAAATCGGTGGTTCGCAAAAGTGGTTTTCCGCCCACGCTTTGGAGACGCAATGAGGAGTCCATGCTCCTTAAGCAAGTGGAATAGGGCATCTCTCCCTAGCTGGAAGTCCAGTTTTTCAAACTTAGGTTTGAGCAGGTGATACAGTTTTCGAACCCCGATTTTGGGTTGACGCGCACGTACCTGAGAAACCAACTGAAGGACGATTTCTTGTTTGAATCGCTCGTTCGCCTGATGTTTCTGGTATTGATAAAACGCCTGTCGAGAAACACCATGAGCTGCACAAACAGTTGCAAGTGAATACGTATAAGTCTTTGATTGCCACATCGCTTCAATGCTTGGATGTTTCACTTTTTTTTAATGTCAATACCAAACAATTTTTCCGCTTGAACAATCTGTGATTCGAGGGTGGCAATCTTAAGATGGGCATTTGCCAATGCAGATTCAAGTTGTTGTTTATCAGATATAAGCTGCTTAAGTTGATTTACCTCCTCGGTGGTTTCAATGCGAACCCGTTGGGATAGTAGGTGATTCTTACCCAACTGTTTTATCCAGTTCCTGATAGTGCTGTTACTACCAATCCTATACAGTTTCTGTGCTTGGTGAATAGTGAATACACCAGATTCAATTTCACCAACTACCTTCTGTTTGAAGGCTTGACTATACCTCTTGAAGACACGATTTCCCAATTGATGTGACATCTGAATTCTCCTTCTTACCTCGTTGAAAAGTGTAGTAATCCGGAGTAATTCATGTCAATCTAAATTAGGACGTCACCTTTTTACACATTACGCATCACGTATTACGTTACCCCCTTATCCTTGTCTATGAATCGGAGCAACCTGCGCAAGTCTAATGATGAAAGCCTTTGCCAGTGAAACCTCGTTACCACCACGCAGTGAAATTGTAGGTCTGAGTCCTGAACACGATTCCGAAAAGCGCCCAGAATCCGCCCACCGCAAATTCACCCAAAATCATACCGAAGAATAGCGGCAGCACTTGTCGATGCAACTTTAACCCGCCGTGTCTCAAAACCAGCCACTTGATTAGCCATCCGAGAAAGAACATCGTCCACAGATCCCGCATCCCGTATGTACTGGATACGGCGTAACCCGCCGGGTGGAACGGCCACCACAGGAATTGCCACCGCATGACCATCAGAAAGATTCCGAATAGAAGGCCGTATGCGAAGAATCCCATGGCTAAGTAATCCGTCGAGGTAGGATAGGTCAACCACCCTTGCAATCGCTTGAACGGCTCCAGTCCAGCCCACGTCATGATCACGCCGCTGTGTTGATACGCCGAATCCAAAACCGCCCAGAAGGCGACAATCGTGCCGAGCACGGTGGCAATCAGCATGGCGAAGAGGACGCGCCGGTTGTTCATCCGCGATTGATCCGCCAGCTTGAATCCCTCAAGCTGGTGGGGCATGACATCGCTGTAATGGGCGCGGGTGAGGAACCAGAAGAAGGATAGAACGGACAGGTTTCCCGGTCCCAATTTTCGCGTTCCTGCGGCGCCAACCATGAGATATTCCGGTCCGGCAAAGTGCAGGTCGTGGATAGGGGAACCTACTTCGGCGCGGATACGGGTGATGCCGATTTCGGTCATCAGGTACAGCGCAAAGAAGATTCCCGCCGCCCACATCGTCATGCCCGCCTTCCAGCAGAACACCACGAGAAAGCCGAATCCGAGGATCATCCCGACCACGGCGGTTCGATAGCGGAGCGGCTCCGAGGCGCCGTCGTCCCTGTGTTCTCGCGCTCCAAGATGGAAAATCGATCTGAGTAGCCGTAGCAGATGCCCCCTACCCATCCACAGGGCGATGACGAAAAGCGCAATGTACGCACCCGTGCTCTGCTCCGGAAATTCCGGGCGTTGCCGCAAGCCCAACGCGCTGCCCAAGACTAGCTGTGCTTTCCAAAAGAAGAAAAAGAACCAGCAGGAGAAAGCAATGTCGAGTGGAATGAGAAAGATGAGCCCCAGGATAAACGGTCGAAAGGTTATTGCCATATAACCTATGGCATCCCACGGCTTTGTCGTAAAGAAGGCGCCCAAATCAATCGGTTTGAAGCGAAGGTAGGGGATGGCGGGAAAGAAGAAGTGAAACCCGTTAATCATCCCGATTAAGCTAACCACGCCAAAGCTAATCAAAAACAGCCTATTCGTGAACAGTTTGGACGCGGGATTGGTCATCTGGAAGGGGAGTTGCACAATCGGAAAGGTCAATCGCTCTCGGTCCGACCACTGCTTGCGAATGATGATATTGATGCAAATCATCACGAACATCAACACGCAGATGAAGCCCGACCATAAAAGTACGGGTGCCAGCCACGCCTCGATGTGTCGCGCAGTGTAGAGCGAGGATTCCGTTTTAACTCCGGTGATGTAGCCATCCAGCGTCCACTGGTCCGTGATGGCAAGCCAGGTGGGGATGTACCGTCCGAAGAGTTCACTCCATTCGTTCTCCGGCGTCGCCAATCCGAACGGAGCAGCCATGGTCGGCGGCAGGATCTGAATCATGCTATGACCGACCAGCGCCGCCGATTGGCTCAGCATGATGTAGAGCGTGACCAGTTCCCCTTGGCGAAAAACGAGGTTCGGTGAGATTTTCCGCAGCGGGACATTGAGGCCGATTAGGACGAGTAAATTGAAGACGACGTTGAAAAAGAGCGCGATCAGAGTCGAGTGGGCGGAATAGTAGACCGCCTCCATCTGCATGATCCAGTAGGAATTGAGCGGGATCAGCAGAATAGCGATTATAATCGCACGCCATGTGACAGCGGTGTCCCGTGTCGATGTGTCATGGGGCATGTTCTGCGATTTTCCTCCGGTGTGCGGATTATCATCCATTTTGGATCTGATTCACCGGATTGCGGGGATTCTGACCCTGCAGAACACGCACCACCTCTTCCGCTCCTCTTGTTCGCATATCCTCCATCGACTCTTCCGAATACCAGGCGCTGTGCGGCGTAATCCATATTCGATCCTCATGCAACAACGGGTGGTCTACCGGTGGAGGTTCAGCCGATAGCACGTCAAGCGCTGCTCCCGCAATCTGTCCGGACCTAACCGCTTTCAGTAACGCATCTTCGTCAATTAGAGCACCGCGCGCGGTGTTAATAAGGAACGCGGTCGATTTCATTGATGAGAGTGATTCGGCATTGATGATGTGATGTGTTCCATCCGTTAGCGGCACGTGAAGAGAGACATAGTCCGACGTGAGCAACAGCGTCTCCCAATCCACCAATCGCGCATAGGAGGAATCGGGCGGGAGCGAATCCAGGTAAGGGTCATGAACATTTACTTCGAGACCGAGACCGTGCGCCTTAACCCCTACCGCTCGACCAATGCGCCCGTATCCCACTACGCCGAGCGTTTGTCCTTGAAGTCGGTGGATGGGCGCGACGACCTTGTTTCCCCATTCACCTCTGCGAGTCGATTCAAGCAGACGCGGGAAGCCGCGTGCGTGCGCCAATAAGGACGCGATGGCGTGCGTTGAAACTTCATCTACCGCGTAATCGGGGACGTAAGTCACCCAAATACCGTGCTTGGTGGCGGCATCGATATCAATGGCATCAAGTCCGGTTCCAACTCTACTGACAATCCGGCAGCGCTCCATAGTGGCGATGAGTTCGGCAGGAACCGGTTGAAGCGTCACCATGAGAGCGTCGGCCTGCGCTACGACTTCGCGCGAAGCCGGCGTATCGGTATTACCCAAATGTGACACATTTGCGTCGATTGTACCAAGTATTTCTTCCTCTATCCGGATATCACCGAATCCGGGATATGCAATTACAACTGTTGGTGCCATTTACGAGATACTCCTTCTTTAATGGTTGTTTCGTAGTAACTTTCTTCTACACAATCCTTCGCGTCATTGGCGCGATTGTCCTAAATTTATCCGGCCGTTTTCCACACTAAGTGATTCTCTCGGTAAGTATTTGATGATTATGAGACTGGCACAAGAAACCCATTCTACCACACCGGTAGGTGCGGTTTCTAACCGCACCGACACCCAACACTCAACCATATTTACTTGTCGAGAAATCCACTTAGATTTGTTCATAGGCGATCAACTGCGAGCCTGGCGCTTTGTCAATCGTCACTTCAAAACCGTTACCAAGGGCACTGCCAGTGACCGTCTCCTCATCACCCGTGTCCTCGAATTTTAACTTGTACAGTGATTTCGGGTCAAGGCCTTCTAATCTCAATCTAGCCGAAAGGTAAGGACTCTGTGGGCGGCGAAATGCCAAGACAATTCCCTGTCTCAGGTCTTCACGGTGGAACTGGAACGCCATCCAGACGTCATAGTTCGTCGAGTACGATGTCAGCGGATAGTAGTCGCCGTAGAAGAAGGGGCGAATACGTTTATATTCCGATGCCGTTTTTTGGGCGATCTCAGCCGGGAAGTACGGGGAATGGACATCCCATCCAAGAACGAACCCGCTGTTCATGGCGCTGCGCGATGCATAGAAATTCGGGTTGTTGCTGCCCGTACCGCTGCATGGGAGATAGAAGTGCAATCCATACGTGTGGCACTGGTATCCGTTCGGTTCAAAATAGTCGTAATCGGTTCGCCAGAGCGGTACGCTTCGGGAGGTAGTTTCAAGATCGATACGCCGCCCGCCGCTGGCGCAATTGTCGATGATTAAGCCCGGATGTCGATTCAGTAGTTCATCCCAGAACGCATATAAGCCCTCGATATGGCGGATTTCCGTCATTCCCTGTCGGTCCAGGGCGTCCGCCGCCCGCCAATGGAGCAATGGATCCATATTGAAATCCTGACGGTAGACGCTGATTCCTTGGTCCGTAATCATACCGGAAATGTGCTCTATAAGCCAACGCCTCGCCTCAAGGTTCCCCAGATTTAACAATCCGTTTGGGTTGTCTGGAATCTTAAGAACCCAGTCGGGATGTTCCGTATCGAGCCATGATCCCTGATACACCCGCTCCGGTTCGAACCAGAGAAGAAATTTCATTTCAGCAGCCTCGGCGGCGTCCGACAGCGGCTTTAGCCCGTTGGGAAAATGATCTTTTCTAATCGTCCAAGTCCCAACCCCGCTAGGCCAACCGCCATCAAACCATCCCGCGTCAAGCCACCAATACTCAATGCCTAGTCCCAATTCATGATAACGCTGTGTAAAGGCGATCTGGTTGGACTCGGTCGATTCGTTAAGTGGGGAGCCGCTGGCTGAAAAAGGTGTCGTCACCGGCTTGCCGTCCTGCTGTGGAGTGCGGTGAGCCAAGATGAAACGCCTCAGCAGGTTGTGGCCTCGCATTCGATCTTCGCCCTCCCAGAACAGCAGAAGTATCCGGGGAGTGCGAATTTCTTCGCCCGGATGAAGTTTCAAATGCGTCAACTCCATGCCGGCACGCAACTTTAGGTTCTTCGCATCGTCTGTTTGAAAGCTGGCCGACCACTGCCCTGACCATCCAATCCCAAGCATCACGCCGCCGCCGGTCATTTCAATGTTGAAAAACGGAAACGCTCGCGTATTGGAGGATCGTCCGCCTACCGGTGCCAGTTCAATCTTTGTGTTGGGGTGCAACACGTCGGTAATGGGAGCGAAATCGTCCCGGGAGGCTGAACTGCCCAAGGCGCGATGAAGGATAAACTCGTCTTCCTCGTTGCGAGTGAAGACCGCATCTAGCGCCTGCACATTCTCCAGGATGGGAGTGTCAGCAGTGCCCTCGTTCCGGAACGTGACAACCCATTCCAGCGCCGGGAAATCGGAGAATACTTCCCAATCACACTGGACGACGAGACCGGATTGTCTGTCTCTGTAGGTCAGCACGCCCGCAGTTTTCGCGTCGTCACGGAGAGTCGTTTCCTTATTGAACTCCCATATTTCAAGAAGGCTACTGGAGGGGTTGCCTCCATACATGAATGAGAAAGGAGGAAGGGTTTCCTCTGTAAGGTGGGAATCTATCAACGATTGCACTTTATTTTTTTCTTCTGTAGATTGCTGAAGCGACAAACTATTCTCCTTGAAAAAATTTATGTGATGCCCGTCACCGGCATGCCCGTGATTTTCTCGGTTTGGGATGTGTCTTGTTACGCGCCAAGCACTCAGTCGAGAGATACCATCGACGGTCCCTAACCTCCTCGATAGGTCACGAGAAGACTTTCTCTCGGATTAGGTATGTCAAGCGACAAACCTTTGAGTATCTCTGCCCCGGTTAGCTGCCGATTGGTCCGGTTGCGAGATTCATCGCTCAAAGTAAGAGCATAGTTTCTGTCAGGGTGAAGTCCCCGAGGTGACACTTGAAGCGAAGAGGACGCGCACTTCTCACGCCGAAAGGCTAGGATGATCCCCTCGTTCAGATCTGAACGGTGCAACTGGAACGCTAACCATGCATCCGGCGAATATGAAGCTTCGGTCAGCGGATAGAAATCACCTAACCAGTAGGGGCGATTAGCTCTCAATTCAGCCGTCGCTTCCCGCGCCAATTCAAAGGGAAAATCGGCGTCCAGCAACTGCCACTGTGACACACCCCCGATCGTGGCGGAGCTGCGGCAGTCATACGTCTCGTGGCTATGGGTGCAGGCTAGATGCAATACGATATAGGAACTTAGTCCGATCGTTTGCACCTGATGCCAGTCCGAATGACCGGGACCGCAACTGGTATCGCTCCGCCACATCGGAATGGCGCGCATACAGGTTTCAAGATCGATTCGTCTACCGCCGCTCGCGCAATTGTCAATTATCAAGTTCGGTCGAGCGTCAAGGAGGTCGTCCCAAAACTGATAGAAACCCATTACCCACTTAATCTCCGCCATCCCTTGCCGGTCCGTTGTATCCTTAGAACGCCAATAATCCAGTGGGTCGATGTTGAAATCCTCGCGGTAGATGTCTATTCCAAATTCGTCGATTAGTCCCCCGATTCGTTCCGTCATCCACTCCCGTGCTTCGGGAATCCCAAAGTCAAATACACCGTTAGTAGGTTGATTCCACTGACGGAGCACCCATCTTAGGTGCTCTTTCCAAACCTCGGTTCCCTCATGTGCACGCCCCGGCTCAAACCACACGAGGAATCGCATACCGTTCTCATGCACGGCATCCGCGATCGGTTTTAGCCCGTGCGGAAATTCTCGGGGTTTGGCGAACCAATTACCGACGCCGCCCGGAAAATTACCTTCGAACCAAGCCGCGTCCAGCCAATAGGTATCTATCCCGCACTGCGCAACCTTTTCAACGAAATCAAGTTGGCCGGCTTCCGTGGGCCAGGTCGGATGGCTGTGATACACGTCAAAGTTGTTCTCCGCAATCGGGACATCGGGCAACTCACCACCTATCCTCGGAACATAATGCGCTAACATCAGTCGGCGGAATTGATTATGCGCCGCCTCCAGCCCGTCAGACCAAGGCATTAGAAGAATCCTTGGCGTTCTGATCTTCTCTCCGGGATGAAGTTGCAAGTGAGTGTGTGCCATCCCGGCTCTTAAATTCAGGCATCCCGGCCGCGTTCGCGATAGAGACGCTTTCCATTGACCCGTCCAGCCGATTGCGGCGATTACCCCCTCCTCCCGATGTTCCATCGTGAAATACGGAAAAACGCTGTTGGACGATCTACCGCCAGTGGGTTGCATAGCGACCTCCTGACCGGCGTCCAACCGTGTTTCAAATGGAAGGAAACTCTGCTCGTTACACGCATCTCCGTGAATCTGATGAACCGTCACCGGTTGATTGGACGCCGCCGACAGGACAATATCCAGCGGCAGAATGTTTTCTAGCATGGGCGTGTCTTCATCGCCCCGGTTTTCGTAGTAAACAACCCACTCCGCTGCCGGGAAGCTCTGATATACGGTGACTTCCAAGGTAACCAAAAGACCGGTGTTTGCATCTTCAACAGACTTCGTAATCTGACATTGGTCGGCGTCGGATGTTTTTTCTTCTTTGACGTTTTTCCACGTTTGCGGCAGTGACTTATATAGCGCATCTGCGTACCTGAATGAAAGCGGAAGACTAGAGCAGGTTTCCTCCACATCTCCTTCAAGGATTTTCCTGAGTTCGTCAGTCCACATATGGCAGTTCTCCGTTTATTTGACCTGTTTATAGGTAATTATCGCTGCGTACGGTTTCTCGGAAATCTGTAGGACCAAGCCATCTTCCATCAGTTCACGCCCGCTCATCTCGCTTGAGGTATCGGCGTCCACGTCTCTCAATAGGTAGTGCGCGTCAGGAACCAACTCGTGTAAATACAGTCGGGCGGATTCGTAGACACTTTCCTCGCGGCGAAACGCTTGTACCATGCCTTCTCCATCTTCGGGAAGGTTGAACTGCCACGCCAGCCAAACACCTTTATCTTGGCTGTATGGCGTCAAGGGGTAATAATCGCCGTAATAAAACTTGCGGACATTGAGGTATTGTTCAAGCAATCGTCTCGCATCATCGCCCTGATCACCATCCGCCGCCTCCCACAACTGAGTTGTCAATCCCGCGGTCATAACGCTGCGAAATTCGTATTCATTTCCCTCTTTCAGAACGGCGCCGCGCCCGGGCAGGTGCAGCGGTACCCACTGGAAAAGGCCGAAGCTGTGGCATTGGGCGTGGATGCTGTCGTGTGCCCAGTCTGTTCGATGCAGTGCGGTGCTGCGACTGATCGATTCAAGGTCGATGCGTCTTCCTCCGCTCGCACAGTTATCTATCATTAGATGAGGGTGACGCCCTATCAGTTCGTCCCATAAGGCATAAAGCCCTTCGATATAACGAATTTCCGTGATGCCCTGTCGGTCGGGGGCGTCGGCATGCCGCCAGTATTCCAGCGGAGCAATGTTGGCGTCTTCACGATACCAATCCAGCCCAAACTCAGCAATCCGATCGGAAATAAAGTTTGTCAAGAACGCCCGCGCTTCGGGGGCGCCCACGTTGAACATCAGTTCGTCGGCGCTCATTTGGCTGCGCCGACTCTCATAGATTATCCATTTGGGGTCGTCATGGGGGACGGGCCAGCCGCCCGTTTTCCACTGTTTGTAGTTGTCCTCTCCGTTTCCAAGTTCCAGCAGCCAATTGGGATGTTCTTTGAGCGAAGACCACGGCGTATCTTTACACACCCGGTGCGGTTCAAACCAAAGCAGGAACTGCCTCCCGGATCGATGCAACACGTCGGAGATCGGCCGGAATCCTTGGGGATAAAGATCGCTCTTCACCTCCCAATTACCGGGCATGCTCCACCATGACCCTGTGCCGAACCATTCCGCATCAATCCAGTAGCAGTTGATGGGTAGTTCGTGATTGATGACTCGTTGAATGTTCGTGAGATGTTCGGCGGCTGATTTGCCTCCCCAGTCCGCGAGGATAACGGGCAGGTTGAGAGGTTCGCCGCTCGGTTTGGGGCGGTGGTGCGCAAGGATAAATCGACGGAGCATGTTATTTCCCCTGATGCGTGCGCCGTGCCAAAACAACATCAGAATCCGCGGTGTTCGGATTGTTTCTCCCGGATGCAACTTCAGGTGCGTTAACGCCATGCCCGCGCCAAGCCGCACGGCGTTTTCTTCCTCCCGGCAGAAACTTGCTTTCCATTCACCCGTCCAACCGATTCCCGTAACGATTCCCGTCGATCCCGACTCAACGTTAAAAAACGGCAGTATCTCGCTGGACGATCTGCCTCCGCCGGGCTGGAGATGCACCTGTTCCTCTAGTTCAAGCGGCTTTTCTACAGGTGCGAAATCGTCGATGCAGCAGAGGGCGCCTTTGGAATAGTGCAAGACGGCTGATCCTTCGGCGAGAGGATGGCTCGTGTCTAACGGAAGGATTTGCTCCAAGATCGGTGTACCGGTTTCGCCTCCGTTCTTGAAGTTCAGAACCCATTCGATGGCGGGAAAATTGTGATAACTGATCGCCTCTGCCCTTACTTCGAGGCGTGTTTCGGGATCTGTGAAGGTGAGAGCGTGTGCGGTACGTTCTTCATCAAGCGCTTCTTTGCTATACGCGGTCTCCCAACTCGCGATGAAATCCTCGGAATTATGCCCGTCGTAAACAAAGGAGAATGCACGTTGCATCGGCTCGGGACTGAAATGTGACTCGATCCATGTATCTACGGCCGTCATTTCTTCCGATGTGGGCTTTAGGGACATAATTCCTCGCTTGACGCAGAACTCGGTTCTAGGATTGGGAACGGAACGTGCTAGTCTACCACTTTATATGATGTTACCACTGCGCCCGGGCAATCCGTGATTGATATCTCTAAGCCGCTTTCCATCAGTTTCGCCCCGCTCATTATGAACTCTCCGTCACGGTCAAATGTGCTTAGTCTGTAGTTGGATTCCGGTGTCAATCCATGAAGGGTGAAGATGCATGTGTCGGTCTCACTCTCGGGTCGGCGGAACGCTTGTACCATTCCCTCGCTCGACTCCGGCAGGTTGAACTGCCACGCTATCCAGGCATCCGTCTCCAAGCTGTAGTCGGTGAGTGGATAAAAATCACCGTAATAGTAATCTACCATCTCTCGCCGCTGCCGGTGCAATCTCCGCAACCCTTCGTAGTCAATGTCTTTGACACGTATGTCAATCGCGCTGTTGATGCTCGGATAACAGGTGCTCCAGAAAGCATACGATTCAACTGCCGTATAGCCCTCTCCGCCGTAGTCGGCGCTCGCGTCGGCGACGTTGCCTCCGCCGTGGTAGGGTACCCAGAAAGAGATGCCGTAGGTTTGACACTGCTCTCCCACGGGTTCATATTGGTAGTCGGTTCGCCACAGCGGTACGGCGCGGCGCAGGGTCTCAAGGTCGTTCCGCCGCCCGCCGGAGGCGCAGGTGTCGATAAGCATATCTGGGTGGCGGCGAATCAACTCGTCCCAATATGCCAAATACCCGGTCACATGCTTAATTTCGGTGATGCCTTGTCTGTCGTCCGCGTCATTCCCGCGCCAGTAATCCAGTGGATCCATGTTGAAATCTTGTCGGTAGACGTCAATGCCCTGCTGGGTCAAAAGTTCGTCAACGTGATTGGTTAACCAGTTCCATGCTTCCGGATTTCCGAGATTTAGCAATCCGCCCTCCGCGCCGCCCAATATCCATTCGGGATGATTATCGGCAAGCCAGGAGTTTGCGGATACACGCTCCGGCTCGAACCAAACCATCGTCTTCACATCCTTGGAATGAGCGTAGTCGCTGATGGCGCGTAATCCTCGCGGGAAACGATTCGTATCCACCTCCCATGTGCCCACGTTCCCCCAGCCGCCGTCGCAGGGATACCAGCCCGCGTCCATCCACCAATATTCGAGTTTTATGTTCTCTTCAATATAGCGATCGATAAACATGATTTGATTCTCTTCGGTTGCGTTTACCATCTCGCCGTAGACGCGGTAACTTGAACCGAGCACGCGAGGTTCGGGGAGTTTACCGTAGGGTTTGGGCATACTATGTTCCATCATCCACCGCCGCCAGACGTTCTGCGAATCGATCCAATCTCGGTCCTTCCAGAACAGAAGCGCCATCAACGGCGTGCGAACCTCTTCTTGGGGGTGCAAAGTAAAATGAGTCAGTTCCTGACCGGCGGTGACGTGCATTGTCCCATCCGAACTGCAACCGAAGTCGGCGGACCACTGTCCGGGCCACCCGACAACCAGGATGACGCCTTCATCTTTACCGCCTTCGATGTTGAAATACGACATGTCCGAATTCGTTGGACGACCTCCGGCGCCGCTAAAGCGCTTGCTTGTACCGGGGCCCATCACCGTCTGGAAAGGTTGGTAAGCGCTTGCTTCGGCGAATCCGCCCGCGAAATGATGCAGTACGACTTCGTCCGCGTTTTCCTCCGCCTCAAAATCCAGGCCTATTTCCAAGGCGCGGATGTCTGAAAGAATAGGAGTGTCCGAAGTGCCGGTATTCTTGAAGTAGAGCGTCCACTCAACGACAGGAAAATCGCTGTATTCAATTGCCACGCACCGCATTTCTAAGCCCGTCTGCGGATCCGTGTATGTGAGTGTCCGCCGAGTGCGGTGTTCATCCAACTCCTCGGACGAGTCTTCGATTTCGCAATCCTTGAGAAAATCGGCTGATGTGCTATCTCCGTATTTGAAGGAGAAGGGGTGAGCAGTTGCCTCTGGTCCGAGATTTGAAGCGATCCACTCTTTCGTCGTTGCCATCTCTTCTGCGGTCGGTTTTACCGGGTGGTCAAGACTCATGATGGTTTTCTCCAGTTACAATTTTTGTTTTGGTGTGATGCACGAGACATAGTAGGGTTGTGATTAATTCCGAGATTTCTCGTTGTGGTTCTTTCTTAAGCTGTCGTAGGTCCGTCCCCAGCAAGTGTAGTACGGTGCAAAACACGCGCATATTTGTGCCCATCCCACGGACGAGCGCGATGCAGACAGCAGCGATTATCATATACGACGAGGTCATTCGCGCGCCATTTGTGGCGGTAGACAAACTGCGGTTGGGTAGACCAATCCAACAATTCCTTCAGCAACGTTTTCCCCTCCTCAAGGGGCAAACCGATGACGTGCGTCGCATAGGAACCCACCAAAAGCGCCTTTTTCCCCGTTTCCGGAACTGTCCGCACCAACATTTGGTTCTGAGACGGTGTCTCTTCCAAAAAGGCGTTGCTCATCAGGTTCGGTGCAATCTGATCGCGTGAGTGCGCCAAGCTGTGTTCTGCGACAAGGCCTTCAAGACTCGATTTTTTCTCTTCGGACAAGGTGGCGTAGGCGGCGCAGAGACTGGCGAATTCGGTCCCCCCGCCTTCAGGAGGCACAACCTTTGCCGCCAGCAGTGAGCCTTTCAACGGTACGCGCTTGAACGAACCGTCCGAGTGCCAAAGTCCGTTGCCTTGGTGATACACCATCCGGGGGTCGTCAGGCGGGATGAGTTCGCCGTTCTTATCAAGGTTCGTAAGGACACCGACAGGGCCGCCATCGCCGATAGGGTCATTTCGCATCGTCATTTCAATCTTGCCCAACCCTTCCGTGAACGCCACATGATGCTCATCCGTGATTTGTTGATCATGGAAGACCAGAACTGCGTGTTCGGCAAGCGCGGTGCGAAGTTGAGCGAACGTCTCTCGGCTAATCGGAGAGGTAAGGTCAATGTCCCGTAATTCGGCGCCAATGTTTTCGGTCAGCTTGCGAATGGTGAATGCCACGGTGTCTCCTCATCAATTCGATTGTCTCGGCACAGGAGCGACCCGGCAATCGAATGTCAACTATATATTAACGGTATGGAAAAAGCAATATAAAAATCCGTGCTGTCATGTGCGGCAAGTCTGTTTTCAGTTATACCGATGAGGGAAGTGCAATTGGAGTACGGAGGGATTCATTAGCGGGTCAACGACCGTTTCGGATTCAGTATTGGAGAATTAAAAAATGTCTCGCGGGATTTTGGCGGACCGGCGTGTCACGCGGTTTCCTGTGGATTACTATCATGAACTGTGGTAAGATATTAACATCTCCCGCACATATCGTGTCTTGAATCGTTAACCATGGCGCAGAGCAGCCGGTGATTCCTAACCTCTACTTTACGGTGGATAAGGTTAAAGAATCTACCCGAATTCGTGACGAATCGACATGCTTCAAACCAGACTGACGATCTCACCCTCCAATGCAGGCGGTTTTAGTCGCGTTTGATTTGTAAGCAGCCGATTTGCTAATCGTCCCCGATCATCCTCCGTTCAAAAGTTCACAGAACAGGGTGCTGTACAATGACACACCGTGTTCTGAATCGATCTACCTGTTATTGGAGCCGAGTTGATTCGCCTCGACCAAACGCGAGAAACTAGCATCTGGTTTGCGCTATTCTTTGCAGGGGTTCGCCATAGTCCGCAAGATGTGATTCGGTACTTAGGAGGAATCATGTCGTTCAAACCTTATCGCAAACGACCGCCTTTCAGCGGGTTGTTCATTTTTCTGTTGATCGGGGCGATCACTGGAACCAACACCCTCGCCTCGCACCACAGGGCACAGATTGCGTTCGCTTCCGGGAGAGATGGGAATTTTGAAATCTATGTGATGGATTCCGATGGAAAAAACCAGAGAAGACTAACACATCATCCGGCAGATGACGCGCTGCCATCATGGTCTCCAGACGGCAAAAAGATTGCTTTCTCGTCATATAGAAATAGGGGAAATGTTCAGATTTTCGTGATGGATAGCGACGGACAAAACCCAATTAGATTGACGGATGGATTCGATGACAATAATCCGGATTGGTCTCCAGACGGACAAAAGATTGCATTTGATAGCTATAGAGATGAGGGATTGCCCGGTGAGGGCTGGACTATTCAAATCTACGTCATGGACTCGGACGGAAAGAACAACAGAAGGCTGACAGACGGTCCCACGCACAACTTTGATCCATCGTGGTCGCCAGACAGTCAAAGGATTGCATTCGTATCCAGGAGGCATGTAGCTACTGAAATCTACGTCATGAACGCGGATGGAAGAAAACAGCAGAGATTGACAAACAATAAAGTAGACGACAAGTATCCGTCGTGGTCTCCGGACGGGCAACAGATTGCGTTCAGCTCGTCGCTCGTGTTTCGAGGATTTGACGATCGTGAAGGGGATTATGAGATCTATATGATGGACTCTGATGGCAACAACCGCAGGATGTTAACGGACAATGTAGTTGAAGACGAGCGTCCGTCGTGGTCTCCTGATGGTCAGTTAATTGCTTATGAGTCTCGGACCATTCAGAACCCCCACGAAATCCACCTGATTACTGCCGAGGGAGAGTTCCTGATGCGACTCAGTGAGTTGCACAAGAAACACGATTTTCATGCGGACTGGTTTGACCCCACGGGACGTCCTGTTTCTCCATCGGACAACAAAATTACAGTATGGGGTAGGCTTAAGAGCCTGTTTGAAAAGTAGGTGGTAAAGCTATTGTTTGGTCATTTGGAGGACGAAGTCATCGGATTTTCAGCGCATTTTTCCCCAAAATAGCCTCTCTCAAACACGGATTCGGACTTTTCAAACAGGTTCTAAACTCGACTTTGTACAAAACTAGAAGGGGAATAAGGTAAAATTAGTCGAAAAAGCAACACCATTCGACTAAGGAGGTACACCTTGATTCCCCCATTGCTGATAACGTTGTTAACTCCGTTTCAATCATTGTTTCGACGTCCTAGCTGGATTAAAATCCAAATCTTACTCGTTGGAACAATCCTTTTAACCGGTAGGCGAACAGTAACTCAAGCCCTGAGAGTGACCGGTCGGTCAGCCGACAATCGGTTTGCTCTGTATCACCACGTGCTCAGTCGTGCGATTTGGTCCCCTCTGCAAGCCGCCCAAAAACTGTTGTTTACGTTATTGAAGTTCCTCGACGACGGTAAGCAACCGTTAGTATTTGGCATTGATGAAACGATTGAGCGCCGCTGGGGAGCCAAAATCAAAGCACGAGGTATCTATCGTGATGCCGTGCGTTCTTCATCAAGCCACTTTGTCAAAACCAGTGGATTACGTTGGATAGCGCTGATGTGGCTAACACAGATTCCCTGGGCATCATGTATCTGGGCGCTGCCGTTTTTGACGGCACTTGCACCCTCCAAACGTTACTATGAGTCTGAAAAACGTTGCCACAAGAAACTCACTGACTGGGCAAGACAAATTGTATTTCAACTTCGCCGGTGGTTGCCCAATCGTTACTTGGTTGTGGTCGCTGATTATAGTTATGCGGTGTTAGAATTCCTTGCAGCTTGCCAAGAATTGTCAAATCCGGTAACCATTATCACTCGTTTGCGACTTGATGCAGCACTCTACCAACCTGCTCCACCTTATAGCGGTACAGGACGTCCTTGTAAGAAAGGAGAGCGGTTACCTACCTTGGCTGACATTCTGCATGACCCAAACACCCAATGGCAGAACGTCACACTTGATTGGTATAACGGTCAACAAAGAGAAATGCAAATCATCTCACAGCCAACCGTTTGGTATCACACGGGCAAACCCCCGGTGCCAATCCGCTGGGTTTTGATACGAGACCCTCTTGGCAGTTATGAACCGATAGCCCTTTTATCAACTGACACAACACTTTGTCCCAATCAGATAGCCAACTGGTATGTTCGTCGCTGGCGAATGGAAGTCACTTTTGAAGAAGTGCGTGCCCATCTAGGCGTGGAAACACAAAGACAATGGTCGGATAAAGCGATTGCTCGCACGACTCCAATGCTATTTGGACTGTTCTCTTGGATTACCTTAGCTGCTCATCTACTGGTTCAACAGAATCAAGTAGAAGTGCGACAGGCTGCATGGTATCAGAAATCGTTAGCCACCTTTTCTGATGCAATAGGGTGGGTGAGACACCATTTTTGGTCTGCAGAAGCGGACATGACTTTTTCACAGGTCAACCAAAATGACCAGATGGTTAAAATCTCAACCGCTTTTCTCGAACGCTTGATTGACACCGTCTGTTATTCCGCTTAAATGTACAAAGTCGAGCTAAAAGGTTGGTCGCAGGTTTGCACTAATCTTTACAAACATTCGCCCGATTGCGTTCTGTTGCGACAGATCTAATTTCATACTCGAGAGTGATCATGCAGTCAAAACCTCCAGATATAAAGCGGATACTTATTTTTCTATTTATTGGAACGATATTCACCGGTAACACCCTCGCCTCGCAGCACAAGGGGCAGATAGCATACACCTCCAGGAGAGCTGGAAACCATGAAATCTATGTGGTGGACCCCGATGGGGTTAACCGGATTCGACTCACACACCATGCCGCTGCAGACGCTCACCCTTCATGGTCGCCTGACGGAGGAAGAATCACGTTTATTTCCAATAGAAATGGCGGCAATTACCAAATCTACGTGATGGATAGTAATGGAAGAAACCTGCGAAGGCTCACAAAGGGGCCTCGCGATTGGTTTCCTACCTGGTCTCCCGACGGTCAAACGATTGCTTTCGAAGGCTATGGTGACATAGAACCGTGGCTTAAAATCCATGTGGTTGCCCCCGATGGAACGAATTGGCAGAGGTTGGCAGTGGATGTCCCGTCGAGCGACAGCCATCCGACGTGGTCTCCTGACAACCGTCGGATTGCATATGAGTCTTGGCGAAATGGTGAGAGAGCTGATATTTACGTGATGGATGCCAGCGGTCGACATCTGTCGAGGTTAACATTCACAGACGTGAGTGACCGCCAACCCGCCTGGTCACCTGGCGGGGATAGAATTGCGTTTTGTTCGAAGGGCATTGAAGACCCTGAATCCAGCGATTTCGATATTTTTGTCATGGATGCAGATGGCAAAAACCGCAAACGGTTGACCGACAATGAAAGGGAGGACTGGCATCCAGCCTGGTCTCCTGACGGCAATACGATTGCATTTGAACACTGGGGAGAACACAACCTCAAGAGCGAACTTCATTTGATGACCGCCGATGGTTTATATCTTAAGCCTCTGAGCGACTTACACAAGGGGGCAGACTACGCCCCCGACTGGTTCGCACCTGCAGGACTATCAGTATCGCCGGTACGTAATCGTCCTACGATTTGGGGAGAACTAAAGAAATTGAGGGCTAGGTTGCGCTGATTCTTAAGAATGCCTCGGTTATTCGAAAGGCTTGAACAGGCAGCTAGATAGAAGGAATCATGCCATTGAAACTGGACTGCAAGTTCATATTATTTGTGGCGCCTATTGCTTGTCTGATGTGCGGAGCAATCGTCGCGAAAACTGTGCTTGCCTCTGACCACAAGACTCAGATTGCATTCAGTTCTGGAAGAGACGGAAACAAAGAAATCTACGTGATGGATGCCGACGGGGTTAACGCGATACGACTAACACACCATCCGGCCGCAGATTCTCATCCTTCATGGTCGCCGGACGGACGAAGAATCGCGTTCATTTCCAATAGAAATGGCGGCAATTACCACATCTATGTGATGGATAGTAATGGAAAGAACCTGCATAGGCTAACCCAGGGGTTTGACGATTGGTTTCCTGCTTGGTCTCCTGACGGTCAAACGATAGCTTTCGAAAGTGGTGGAGATGAAGAATGGAGCTCTAAAATCCATGTGGTTTCCCCCGATGGAACGAACTTGCGAAGATTGGGGGCGGACATTCCGTCGAGCGACCGACATCCAACATGGTCCCCTGACAGTCAACGGATTGCATTTGTGTCTTGGCGGGACGAGGAGGGCCCTGAAATTTACGTCATGAATGCTAATGGCACGAATCGGAAGAGGTTAACACACAATTCGGAGAATGAACGCGGACCGTCGTGGTCTCCTGACGAGAGCAAGATCGCATTTTGGACATCGAAGAATGAAGACACGATCATCGCAGTGATGGATGCGGATGGCGCAAACCGAAAGGAACTAATCAATGAAGTGTGGGATGGGTTTACTGTGTGGAACACAGATCCAGTCTGGTCTCCCGATGGTCGGATGATTGCATATCGCTCCCACACAATAGGTCTCAACGAGGGAGAAATCCACCTGATGACCACGGATGGAGAACACCTTGGGCGATTGGGCAACCTGCACAAAGGCGGAGACGGCCATCCCGACTGGTTTGCACCTGCGGGGCTTGCCGTGTCACCTGGTAGCAGCCAATTTACAATCTGGGGCAAGCTCAAGGGGCTGGCCCCCTTTCCACGGTGATTAACGTACCTCCTAACTAAGGCATCGCAAACGGTGGTAGCTAGTCAGTTCGCATAACGCACACGAGAATTTTCCATGGAAGGAAACTCAAAATGTGCTTTCGATTATTGAATGGAAGTCTACGATTGTTACGGAAATTCGTGGCAGCGCTGGTAATGTGTTTCATCATTGCATTAACCAGTGCGGAACACGGTGTGAGTAGCGAGATTGCATACTATTCAAACACAGAAGGTGAGTGGGATTGGTACATCCACATCATGAACGCGGATGGTTCCGATCCCATCCAACTCGCGTCGGGTGGCACGCCTGCGTGGTCGCTGAACGGGAGAACAATCGTGTTTTCATACGGTTTTAATGGGTTTCTTGGCGATGAAGTCGATATTTTCGTCATTGATGTCAACGGGGAAAACCGTGTGAATCTCACCAAAGATGAGTCCAAGAGGAATCTTTATCCGGCATGGTCGCCCGACGGAACGAAGATTGCCTTCTGGTCAAACCGTGACGGCCAACCGGATATCTTCGTGATGCATGCCGATGGCACGAATCCTATAAACATCACCCGTGACGCTCATTATGAGGACAGGCCTACCTGGTCTCCCGACGGAACAAGAATTGCGTTTGGCGCACTGCAGGTTCCGCGCGGTGAACGGAATATGTCGGACATCTTCGTGATAGATGTGGATGGCGCGAATCGCATCAATCTCACCCAAAATTCAGAAGCCGTAAACCAATTCCCGGCGTGGTCGCCCGATGGAACGCGGATTGCATATGAGGCATCTCCTAATCCGAACCGCTGGTTTGCACCGGTCAATATCCACGTCATGAATGCGGATGGGAGCCATCCCGTAATGCTCACCGAAGAAAGACGCTTCGCATCCGAGGGTCTTCCTACGTGGTCGCCAGGCGGAAAGCACATTGCCTTTCACCGGCGAGAGCCGGACGGCAGAGATGACATATTTGTTATTAACGCGGATGGCACCGGGCTCCTAAACATCACTGAAACGCTACAGATTGAGGAAATCAATCCTGCTTGGAACCCTGCGCCGCCAACAAAATCAGAGCGCAAGAGGCTGGCGACCAAATGGGGGACGGTGAAGCTAATGCCGTAAGACATGATTTTACAAACTAACTCTCTCGCCAATTTACCAACATTCCGGGAGTAACAGAAAATGCGACGGTCATATTATCGTGTCTATTGTATGTTTAATTGGGTTCTTACTCTGAGTTTGGCTGCGTTCATGGCAAGCGTTACCACACACGCACAGATTGCCTATGATTCCGAGAGACGGGGGAATCAAGAAATTTACGTCATGGATTCGGATGGCCAAAATCATCGAAATCTCACGGATCACCCGGCGAATGACTGGCACCCATCTTGGTCACCTAGTGGCGCGCGACTTGCCTTCACATCGAATAGAGATGGAACTTTTGGCATCTACGTGATGGACGCGAATGGCGAGAATGTTCATAATCTGACGAGACATCCATTAGGGGACGACCTTCCGGCATGGTCGCCGGATGGAAAACGGATTTCATTCTCATCCAACCGCGATGGCAACTTTGATATCTTTGTGATGGATGCCAACGGTGGCAGGACTCGAAACCTAACAGAACACATCGCTTGGGACACGTTTCCGTCATGGTCGCCCAGTGGTGTACGCATTGCCTTTGCATCCAAGAGAGATGGGAACTGGGAAATCTACGTCATGGATACTGAAGGTGGAAATCTTCGCAATCTGACGAACCACCGAGCCGTTGACTCTCACCCATGCTGGTCACCCGGAGGTGAATCCATAGCCTTCGCATCCACTAGACATGAGGGTGCGAGAGCAGGATTTAGTCCGTTGGACGTCTATGTGATGGGAGCTAACGGCGAAAATCCTAAGAGACTTACAGTAGATGCACAATCAAACCAGGCGCCCGACTGGTCGCGCTCAATCTTTGCGGTGTCTCGCCGAGGAAAGCAACCTATAGTGTGGGGCGCATTGAAAGATGACGGGCGCCGCGATACGCAGTCCACAGGAAACACCGAAATCGCAGATTGAAACCAAGGTAACACTATCGTAGGTGCAGACGATGGAGAGGAGACATGAGGTAGATTATTGCGGTCTGGCTTTGGCTCTTGTTGTGATTCTCTTCGCGGCTAATATTGCCGTCCATGCACAGATTGCCTTTTTCTCAAACCGCAATAACAGCTCCGGAATCTACCTCATGGACGCAGATGGCGCTAACCCCGTCAGACTCATCGGAGGTGGTAGTCCGGCTTGGTCTCCCGATGGGTCACAGATCGCGTTTCCCGGCGGCAATGGTGTTGGTAGCGACATCTTTATAATTAACGTGAACGGAAATAATCTGCGGCGTCTCACCGAGAAGCGGATTGATCAGAGTAAATTTCCTGCTTGGTCGCCTGATGGAACAAAGATCGCCTTTGTGTCAAACCGCAGCGGGAATTGGGACATTTACGTGATGAATGCTGACGGGAAGGATCCTAAGAACCTCACTTGGGATCTGCTCGACGAGGACAGACCGAGTTGGTCGCCTGACGGTAAGAAGATTGCCTTTGGGGCGTTCCAAATATTACCCGGTGGAAATCGGCGCGAGTCAGAGGTTTTCGTGATAGATTCCAACGGCCACAATCGCATCAACCTCACCCAAAACCCTCGAGCAATAAATTCGTATCCCAGTTGGTCCCCGGATGGAAAAAAGATCGCCTATACGGCATCACCCAAACCCGGTCTTTGGTTTGCACCCTTCAACATTCACGTCATGGATGCGGACGGGACTAATCCTGTCAGATTGACTGAAGAGAGACGGTGGGCCTCCGAATGGCGTCCCAGTTGGTCGGCTGACGGTAGAAAGATTGCCTTTTCGTCGAGAGAGCCCGACGGCAGTGCAGACATCTACTTGATAAATAGTGACGGAAGTGGCCTAACAAACCTTACCCAAACCCCTCATGTAAACGATCTCAGCCCGGCTTGGCGCCCTGCCCCATTCTCAGTCTCGGCAGTTGGAAGACTTGGGACACAGTGGGGGCGCGTCAAACGGGGTAAGTGAATCATTGTAGCTTCCTAATAGCGGCTGTTGTCGAGAAATGAAAAGCAAACCGGTTTTCCGATTCTTGACACGAGACGTTCCATCTCAAACGATTAGTTTATTCCTGCTACAGATCGGTTTACTGTTCCTATCAGCGAGTTCACTGTTCGGTGAGAGCGGCGAGATTGTATTCACTTCAGATCTTGATGGGGAGTGGGCAATTTACACAATGAATGCTGATGGAACAGATTACCGTAAACTCACTAAAGGCGGCACTCCCTCTTGGTCGCCGGATGGGACAAAGATTGTGTTTGTTTTTGGGCTCGCACGGTTCTTCGGCGATCTTAGGGATGTTTTTGTTATAGATGTCAACGGCGAAAATCGCGTGAATCTGACCAAAGGTCGGCATAAAAGCAATTTATGGCCCTCGTGGTCGCCAGACGGGACGAAGATTGCATTTACTTCAAACCACGACGGTCCCGGTGACATTCACGTGATGGATGCCAACGGGAGGAACTCGACAAATATTACCCTGGATGAACACCTTGAGGACATGCCGAAGTGGTCCCCGGATGGCAAGAGAATCGTCTTCTCATCATCGTGGCTTGATGCGGGCAATATGTTTTTCTCGGATATTTACATCATAGATGCTGATGGTGGCAACCGCATGAACCTCACCCGGAAACCTCGTAGATATAATGCCGCACCCAGTTGGTCGCCCGATGGAAAGAGGATTGCTTATGGAGCCTATTCCAATGATGCACGCTTCAGGAGAGATGTATTCGTGATTAACGCGGACGGAACTCAGCGAGCTAGACTCACCGAAGATTTTCCGGTAAACGCTTATCCCAGTTGGTCGCCCGATGGCACAAAGATTGCCTTTGTGCGGAAAACAATCGAACGCGATGACAGTTCTGACATTTACGAAATGAGCGCGGATGGAAGCGCCATCATTAATCTCACTCAAACCCCCGGAGTTTCAGAGAGCAAGCCTTCGTGGCGCCCGGGACAATTGTCAGTGTCGTCGCAGGGAAAGATTGCAACCGAATGGGGCGCCGTGAAAGCGGCGCGATGAGGTTGATTTGATGGGTATAGTCAATTCTATTCATATTTACACATATTTCGGTAGGAGATCAAGCAAGCGAATAGCGCGCGCGATAGCTAATCCTGCGATAGACATCCCTTTCCAACCGCACCTACGAGACTGGACAAATACCGGTTCGGTTCGGAAACCGAACCTACCGCAGTGTATAAATAATTATTGGTTTTACTATAGAGATGGCTTTAGAGTCTGAAAGAGTGAACAAATGGCACTCCAGGCGTTAAAACTACCTTTTTTCGACTCGACGAGAAGATTGTTACCGGTGGCGATTGTTCTGTTAATCACTTTGGGACGTTCTGAACTAGCAGCCGAGGACAGGATTGTTTTTCACTCCAATCGCGTCGGTAACGGAGAGATTTACGTGATTGACAATAATGGCGCGAACCTCGTTCGGCTCACGAGAAATCCGGCATCTGATTCAAGCCCTGCTTGCTCGCCGGACGGGAGAAACATTGCGTTTGTATCCAACCGTGCCGGCAGCTCTGAAATCTTCACAATGAACCCCGATGGGACGAATGTTCTAAGACTTACGAATGATCTCGCACGAGCCACTGACCCAAGCTGGTCACGAGACGGCTCAAAAATTGCATTTTCATCATCTCGCGACGGCAACCCCGAAATCTACGTAATGGATGCCGATGGAAAGAATCTTGTGAGATTAACTCACCATGGAATGCTGGATTGGTCACCGAGTTGGTCGCCAGATGGCAGACAGATCGCTTTTGAATCTGACCGTGACGGAGGGCTCGCTTCTAGCGATATTTTCGTGATGGACGCCGACGGGAAGAATCCCATTAACCTCACCATAAATCCAGATATGTTTCTTAACACACATCCGGCTTGGTCGCCGGATGGGGAGTGGATTGCCTTTCAGACGCGCCGTAACGGCGATGTAAAGCCAGAGATTTACGTAATGAACCCGAAGGGGAAAATGCTCATGCGACTCACGGACGGCAAAGGAGGCAGTTCTCCTGCTTGGTCGCCGGATGGTAACAAAGTTGTCTTTGCGTCTAACCGTGATGGAGACTGGAACATCTATATCATGGATTCCGACGGACAAAATATCGTCAGACTTACCGAGACTGTGCCTGACGCATGGGATGGCTCGCCCTGCTGGCTGCCTGAATCGCTTGTTGTGTCTACAAATGGGAGGGAGCCTGCTATCTGGGGAGAAGTCAAGCATAGGCATTGAGTCGCGTTAAGTGGAAGAATGAAAGCTACGGACAAGAAAGGGGCTGCCATGGACTATTTCCTGCTGTTAGGAGGGACGAATCGTCGACATGCTTTTCGACGAAATCTATTCCTAATCGCGATAGGTTTTATCCTTGCATTTGTTGAATCCGGACTTGCCATTGAAACGCAAATCGCTTTCAGTTCAGACCGTGACGGTAACCTTGAAATCTACTCCGTTGACACTGATGGCAGGGGCCTTGTCCGCCTGACAAACCACCCCGGAAGGGACACCCAACCTGCTTGGTCGCCCGACGGGAGGAAGATTGCGTTTACTTCTGACCGGCGCAACGGATTCAGTCTGGAGATTTACGTCATGAACGCCGATGGAGAAAAGTTTGTGCAGTTGACGACAGACCACCCGCCGGCTGTCAACGATGAGTCGCCGTCGTGGTCACCCGACGGAACGAAAATCGCTTTCGCGTCCAACCGCGGCGATAGCTACGATATTTACGTGATGAACGCTGATGGGAACAATCTCGTTCAGCTCACGCAGGGTCGAGCTAAGGAGGTGAGCCCCTGTTGGTCGCCGGATGGCACGAAGATCGCCTTTACGTCAAGTGGTAACGTTTTGAAGTCCGAGATTTATGTTATGGATGCCGACGGGGCAAATCCCGTCAACCTGACGCAAAATCCTGAGGCACTGAATAAAGATCCGTCGTGGTCGCCGGATGGGAGACGAATCGCTTTTGCATCTTGGGGCGTTGGCAACCACGACATCTACGTCATGGACGCCGACGGCAAAAACGTCAATCAGCTCAACGATAATCTCGCAGGGGATGCTTTTCCTGCGTGGTCGCCCGATGGAAATCACATTGCTTTCACCTCGTTCCGTAATTTAATGGGTGAAGAAATCTTCCTGATGAATTCCGACGGTAGTGATATTACCCAACTTACCCGGAGCGCGCCTCGGATCATGGTTAGAGGGGCTTCTTGGCGACCGGTACCATTATCGGTGTCGCTCGTCGAAAAGCTGGCAACGCAGTGGGGAAAAATGAAGATGGCACGGTAAGCCGGGAAGAGATGTAGAGGCAATTCTAAAGTCGGAAGGAGTTGACAAATGATATTGCGGGCGTTGAAACTACGTATTTCCTCCATGACAGGAAGTTTTTTTCTGTTCGTAACTATTTTGTCACTCACCCTAGAGCACACGGAACTAGGAGCCAACGAAAGGGTTGTTTTCGACTCTAATCGCGTCGGCAACTATGAAATCCACGCTGTTGAGGTGGACGGCACAAATCTCGTTCGGCTCACGAAAAACCCGGCATATGATATAGATCCCGCTTGCTCGTCGGACGGGAGGAAGATTGCGTTTGCATCCAACCGCACGGGCAACTTTGAAATCTTCGTAATGAACGCCGACGGCACAAACCCTTTCAGACTCACGGACGACCCGGCACGAGATGATACGCCTTGTTGGTCGCCGGATGGGTCAAAGGTTGCTTTTTCGTCATCTCGCGACGGCAATCACGAGATTTACGTCATAGATGCGGATGGGAATAATCCGGTACGATTGACTCACCATGGGAGGGAGGATCGGTCGCCCAGTTGGTCGCCCGACGGGAGTAAGATTGCGTTTGAGTCCAATCGAGATGGCGGGATCGCTTTCAAGGATATTTTTGTAATGGACGCCGATGGAATGAATCCCATCAATCTCACCCTCGATCCAAACGTTCTGTCGAATCTAGCACCCCGTTGGTCGCCAAACGGCAGAAAAATTGCCTTTCAATCCTGGCGTGACAACCACGCCCACTTTGAAGTCTACACGATGAACACGAACGGGAAACGGATTTTGAGACTTACCGAAGGAAACGGAGCCAACGTTCGTCCGTCTTGGTCACCGAACGGGGAGAAAATCGCCTTTGCGTCCGACCGGGAAGGCGATTGGAGCATCTACGTTGCGGATGCCGACGGACAAAATCCCGTGAGACTCACTGAGCCGCCTCCCGACGCATCGGACTCGTCTCCCTGCTGGCTGTTTGGAGATACATTCGCAACAACACCGCGGCAGAAATCGCTTACCTCTTGGGGTACGATCAAACATAAACACTAAGCCGTGTTGACAGATAGAATTGAAGGAGGCCGCGATGAAGTTTTTCATGATGTTGAAAGGAACAACGCGCTTTGGCGCTTTTCGACGAAGTCTATTTGTCACAGGGATAAGCCTTATCATTGCGAGCGTTGATTTGGTGTACGCTATTGACACGAAAATCGCTTTCATTTCAACGCGAGACGGCAACCAGGAAATCTACGTGATGGATGCCGACGGGACGGCCCCCGTGAGGTTAACTAGGCACCCGGCTATTGACTCTTATCCCGCTTGGTCGCCGGACGGGACAAAGATTGCCTTTACGTCGAATCGGCGAAACGGCTCGACTGATGAAATCTATATAATGGACGCAGATGGAATAAGACCAATCCGATTGACGACAAACAATCAACCGGTTCCCGCATTCGATGATTCGCCATCTTGGTCGCCGGACGGGAGGAGCATTGCCTTTGCCTCAAACCGCGGAGGGAATAGCGAGATTTACGTGATGGACACCAACGGAAAAAATATTGTTCAGCTTACTCGAACTCTAGATAGAGAGGCTACTCCATCTTGGTCACCAGATGGTTCCAAGATTGCCTATGTCTCCAGAGATAGAGATATCAATGGCGATTCAGATATCTACGTCATGAATGCCAACGCGGAAAACCCCGTCAACCTGACCCGAAATCCCGGTGCGATGAATCGAGACCCGTCATGGTCTCCGGATGGAAGACGAATCGCTTTCGAATCTTGGGGAGCGGGGAACCACGACATCTACGTCATGGATGCCGATGGCGGCAACGTGGTTCGGCTCACGCGCCATTTTGCATGGGATGCTTATCCGGCTTGGTCGCCCAACGGAAGGCACATCGCCTTCACGTCACTGCGAAACTTGGAAGGAGAGGAACTCTTCCTGATGGATCCTGATGGAACGAATATTATTCAACTTACTCACGGATCGGAGCAGGGGATGAACAGAATGGCGTCTTGGAGTCCGGCGCCGCAAGCAGTGTCTTCAAAAGGAAGGTTGGTTATCCAATGGGGGCGCGTAAAACGGAGTCGATAACCCGTGCAGATAAAACCTGATTTTGGACAGATATAAACGTCTACAATCATAATTGCACATACTTTAACTAGACCTCTTTCCTAATTATCCCGAGTTGCTGCCGAATCAACATCCATCAATTCAACCTAAAACTGAAGTACTCGACCTATCGAGTTAGCAGAACGAGGTGTTTAAAGCTTTATCGAATTGACTCACATAGCCTTGAGTTACCCCCAATGTTTAGACAGTTATGAACGAAGATTAAGGTGTAAAGGCTATCTAATCCGGCTACGTTTCAACGCCTAATGTTGTTGGAAATACACCTCGTGAGGTGTCCTTTTATTGAGCGACCCATGAAGCCGCTCAAAGCAAGGGAGGGAATCCGGCAGACTAGAACTCACGCGACTTTTGGGTTCAACGGGCGTCACAGTTGTGCTGACCGCACAACTGTGACAACTATAAGTCTCTGCTTGCCGCTACTTTAGAATAACAAGCCGCCGTGTTTGATGGAAGGTGGGTGTCCTCAACTGGTAGAAATAGAGTCCGCTCGAAACGTGTTCTCCGGAATCGTTTCGTCCATCCCAATATGCGGCGCGTCCGCGGCTATTGTAGAAACCCGCGGATTGAATGCCTAGCGAAAGTGTGCGAACCAGTGCCCCGGTTGTGTCATAGATGGACACTGATACCGGACTGTCGCCAGAAAGTTGGTAGGGAATCCAGGTCTCTGGGTTAAAAGGATTCGGGTAGTTCTGTAACAACAGATCCTGTTCCGGCTTGCCGATGCCGTCAAGCCCCACAGACAGAACCGCGTTTGCAAGGTGTTCGGGCGTCACGCTGAATCTCGTGGAATGCGATTCAACATTTCCATCCGGACCAATGACGTGCAATTCAATCACGTCTCCAACTTTGACAACACTCCGCCGCGACAAGTCGGCAGTTGCAGCGGCGAAGTAATCGACTTCCACCGAAGCCGATATCGTGCTTTTCGTTCGCAGGTTGCGCACGATTACCCGGTAGCCGTCATACGCCGGACTACCGTTCAAGTGACCACTGACCACGAACGCCCACACGTTCTGTTTCTGCGAAACCTCTACGGATATAGCAGGCGGTGATGCGGGAGCCCCCGTTTCATCTGTCCACGGCGCTCCAGCGAAGGCGAACTCCCGAGCTTCCGGCACATTGACGATATACCCTTTCCCACCCTCAATCGAAAAACCGTCGTTGGGAGCGTCCGGAGTCCACCCGACGAATAGCTGATTTGCCGAATCAAGCGTGATGACGGTTGTTGCGCCTGTCAGGCCTGAAAGCGTCTTGGCACTCATCGGTTTTGGTGGCATTAAAGGCACGGAAATCATGTTCAAACCCTTCGCGAGCGTGACGTTGTAGACGTTGCCGAAATAATCGCTCTCTTCCTTGGTGCCGAGTTTGGCGATGAACCCGTGTCTGCGCCCATCTGCCGAGTCATAGTGCCCGACGACAGAGCCGTCCTGATTGATATTCCAGCCTTCCGTGCTAACGCCGCCCGGAAACCACAATTCATGCAGCCCGTACAGATATGAGCCGACATAGGAGCGCGGAATATCATCCACATATTTTGATCGAGCACTTACAAATACACCCCTACCCGCGCCATCGTTAATGCCGTGCAGAAAAAAGTATTCCAGGTTTGACGGTTCAAGATAGTCAAGAATTACAAACCTACCAGACAAGGTGAGCGCGTAAGCGTGAAATAGACCGTCAGCATCCACGTAGCTGCCTACAATAAGCCCCTGTGAATTCACAAAATCGGCGTATGTTGCTATTGCGTCAGGCGCTTCAACGATTCTGTCCCCTGAAAATCCGCGACGAACGCCGGAATCGTCTATAAAATTTCCCGTCAGTACCCCGGTCGCATCGCTGAACCCGTATATCTCCGTTTGCACGGCACCCGGAAAATCGTATCGCCGCAGTTCACCGTTTTCCAAGACGACACCGTGGTACAGGCCGTCGCCATCTTGGTAGTGCCCGGCAGCTACCCCATTATTGCCGAGCGCATAGAAATAGGTTCCCTGCGAGTCAGGGAAATCATACGTTGTAAAAACACCATCGGAGAGCATAAAGGCAACCTCTTTTTCACCATCGGGGGTTCGCGTGTAGCCGGCGTAATCCTCAAAGTCGCTACTCGCCGTCAACGCTAAAAAATCTACACCGGGAACATCAATACTCTCATAGGTGAAATTGAACTCAGGGGGTGGGGGATAAGCTATATCTCTGAATTTTTCAGCAGTTTCCTCGGTCGGTCTGGCGATAAATCCGTGTCTACCACCATCCCCCGAGTCGTAATACCCGACGACAGACCCATCTTGATTGATATTCCAACCCTCCGTGCTAACACTGCCCGGAAACTGTAATTCAGATAATCCTTGCTGGGACGTGCCGACATAGGAGCGCGGAATGTCGCCTATCGCTTTAGCTCGCGCAACGATAATCCTGGTATCAGTGAGACCGTGCACAAAAAAGTACTCCAATGTAGATGAGTCGAGATAGTCGTGCATTACGAATGTGCCGTTCGGGGTGCGGACGTATGGATAATATAGACCATCAGGACCTATGAAACTTCCTGTGATAGCGCCACTCGCATTCACAAAATCGGCGTATGTTGCCGTTGCATCAGGCGCTTCAACGATTATGTCCCCTGAAAATCCACGACGAACACCGGAATCGTCTATAAAACTACCCGTCAGGACACCCGTCGCGTCGCTGAACCCATATATCTCCGTCTGGACCGCGCCCGGAAAATCGTATTGCCGCAACTCGCCATTTTCCAAGACGACACCATGGTGTAGACCATCACTATCCTCGTAGTGCCCGGCAGCTATTCCATTATTGCCGAGCGCATAGAAATAAGTATTCTGCGAGCCGGGGAATTCAAAAGTCTCAAAAACACCGTCAATCAGCGTAAATCCGACTGTTTTTTCTCCATCGGGGCTCCGCGTGTAACCGGCGTAATCCTCAAAGTCGCTACTCGCCGTCAACGCCAAGAAATCTACCTCCGGAACATCAATACTCTCATAAGTGTAGGTGAATTCAGGGGAGCCGGGAGTTGAGCCATTATCGGCTTGTGCATCGGCGTCATTTGAGAAAAAGGGATTGAGACATAAAAACAAGATACAGGTGTAAAACAGGAAACTGATTTTGGTTTGATTGTGCATAACGATAACCTCAGCTTAAAGAATCTTGATTAGGAATCAGTAACGATGCGTCAGAAATCCCATCCTAAGTTCGACTTTGTACAAACGTACGACCCTTCGGTTGAAAGGGAAATCGTGCAACACTAAACCTGTAGGCAGGAATCAGGCGAGTGGATAACGAGTGCGATAGAGATCCATCAAGCGAGAGAATAGCGAGTGCGATAGAGATCTCCTTGCCCCGCCATTCTACGCCAAAATCAACGCGAAACTCCCTACGCCATCTGAGCGGTACTGGAAGCCACCAACGACTTTCACAATAGTCACCAAAAAGACCAGATGACAAGAATCTCACCGGTTCTCCCCAGCGCTCAATTGACACCGTCTCTTCCAACATGAACATACAGAGTCGCGCTTAGGATTATCGGTTTGCCGCTCATAGCAAGGTAGGTGAATCGGCAGACCAAAACTCTCGCGACTCTTGGGTTCAACGAGTGTCACAGTTATGCCGACAGCATAACTGTGACACCTATACGTCGCTGCTTGTTGCTACTTTATAATAACAAGCCGGCGAGTTTGATGGAAGGTGGGTGTGGTCAACTGGTAAAAATAGAGTCCGCTCGAAACGTGTTCTCCGGTATCGTTTCGGCCATCCCAATATGCCGCACGTTCACGGCTATTGTAGAATCCCGCGGATTGAAGTCCGAGCGAAAGTGTGCGAACCAGTACCCCGGTCGTGTCATAGATGGACACCGATACCGGACTGTCAGCCGAGAGTTGATACGGAATCCACGTCTCCGGGTTAAATGGATTCGGATAGTTCTGTAACAACAGATCCTGTTCCGGCTTGCCGATGCCGTCAAGTCTGACAGACAGAACGGCGTTCGCAAGGTGTTCGGGCGACACGTTGAATCTCACGGCGTGCGATTCAACATTTCCATCCGGACCGACGACGTGCAGTTCAATCACATCTCCTACTTCGACAACGCTACGCCGCGCCAAATCGGCAGTTGCAGCCGCGAAGTAATCTCCATCCACCGGAGCGGATAGCGTGCTGTTTGTTCTCAGATTGCGCACGATTACCCGGTAGCCGTCATACGCCAGTCTACCGTTCAAGTGTCCACTGACAACAAATGCCCACACGTTCTGTTCCTGCGAAATCTCTACGGACACCGCGGGGGGTGATGCGGCAGCCCTCCTCCGGTCCGTCCACGGCGCTCCGACAAAGGCGAAGTTACGACTTTCCGGCACATTGACGATATACCCTTTTCCGCCTTCAATTGGAAAACCGTCGTTGGGCGCACCTGGCGTCCACCCTACGAATAGTTGGTTTGCCGAATCAAGCGTGATGACGGTTGTCGCCCCTGTCAAACCTGCAAGCGTCTTGGCGCTCATCGGTTTTGGCGGCGCCAACGGAACGGAAATCATGTTCAAGCCCTTAGCGAGCGAGACATCGTAGACGTTGCCGAAATAATCGCTGACCGCCGGGGAAACCGGTCTGGCGATAAAGCCGTGTACGCGTCCATCCGCCGATTGATAGTGTCCGACGACAGAGCCATCCTGATTGATGTTGTAGCCCTCCGTGAATACGCTGTTCGGAAACACCAGTTCCTGCAGCCCGTCGCGGAATGTGCCTACATAGGTGCGCGGGATACCTCCGACACGTTTAGATCTGCCAACCATAGTCCCTACATCGTTGATACCGTGCAAGAACATGTATTCAAGATTCGCTGCGCCTGGCAGATCGATTGATACAATCCTTCCTCCCGGGGTGCGCGCGTATGGATGGTAGATACCGTCAGCATCTACATAACTGCCAACGAGACGGCCCGCCGCCACAAAATCAGCGAATGTTTCCGATGCTTCGGGAACCTCTACTATTGTGTCTCCCGTGAATCCGCGGCGAATACCAGAATCATCAGTAAAATTACCCGTTAGAGCACCAGTAGCATCGGAAATACCGTATATCTCCGTTTGGACGGCACCCGGGAAATCGAATTGGCGCAATTCTCCATTTTCCAAGACGACCCCGTGAAAAAGGCCATCGCTATCCTCGTAGTGACCGGCAGCATTCCCATTATTGCCGAGCGCGAAGAAATAAGTGTTCTGCGCGCCGGGGAAATCGTAGGTCTCGAAAACACCATCAATGAGCGTAAAGGCTACATCTTTTTCACCGTCAACGCTTCGCGTGTATCCCGCGTAATCCTCAAAGTCGCTGCTCGCCGACAATGCTAGAAAATCTACGCCGGGAACATCAATACTCTCAAAAGTAAAGTTGAGGGTAGGGGGCTTAACCATGGGATCGTCGACCGGTACAGCAAGTTTGGCGATAAACCCGTTTATAGATCCGTCCGCTGATGCATAGTGCCCGACAATAGAACCGTCCTGATTGATATTCCAGCCCTCGGTGCTAACACTGCCCGTAACCTTAAATTCCTGCAGCCCCTGCCGGAATGTGCCGACAAAGGTGCGCGGCACATCACCCGCCCCTTTGGCGCGTGCAACCACTACCCCTGCATCGTTGATACCATGCACAAAAAAATATTCTAACTCGGATGCTCTTGCAAGGTCGAGAGATACAAACCTGCCATCGGGTGTGCGCACGTATGCACGTATGGATGATATATGCCGTCAGCATCTACATAGCTGCCCACCATACCTCCGCTCGCATTCACAAAATGGGCGTGTGTCTCCCGTGCTCCCGGGAACTCAATTATTTCGTCCCCCGAGAATCCGCGGAGCGCGCCGGAAGCATCTATCCAATTGCCCGTCAATGCGCCAGTTGCATCACTAATACCGTATATGAATGTTTGGGCGGCATCCGGATAATCGTATTGCCGCAATTCGCCATTTTCCAAGATGACGCCATGATACATACCGTCGGCGTCCTGGTAGTGTCCGGCAGCTCGTCCATCATTGCCGAGTGCATAGAAATGAGTCTTCTGCGAACCGGGAAAATCATGCCGCATAAAGACTCCGTCAATAAGCGTAAATGCGACCTCTTTCTCACCATCCGCACTCGATGTGTAGCCCGCATAATCATCAAAGTCGCTACTCGCAGTCACCGCTAAAAACTCTACATCGGGAACATTGATGGTCTCAACAGTGTAGTTGGTGCCGCCGGCGGTGGCAGTAAGTTGATTATCGCCCTGTGCGACGGCATTACTTATAAAAAGAGAATTCAGGCATATGACCAACACAAACGCGTTAAACCAAGTCACACTCTTTAGATTTGTTCTCATCATGCGAATTTTCCTCTTCTGTTTCATCTTTGTTAGTCTAGGATTTTGTGCCCACGCATACCCTGTGGTTTATGTCAAGTAGGCAATTGTAATTGTACGTAATAAAATAGAACGATTCATGACAGAATTATAACACAACAAAAAGCAGGTTGAGAAATGAAAAACCGTCACCGCGCCAACTCGAAGGTCTGTCACATGCATCTCGAAACCACAAGTGATTGAAACTGACTACCGGAACGCGCCGGTTACCTTAGGAATCCCGATCACAGGGGTAAACCGACCGCCGTTCCGGTTTCCATGCTAATGTTCACGGCTTCGGTGAACTCCATATACTTCACGCCGTCTTCAAAATTAGTGTGGGTGATGAGCTCCTGTCCACGAATTGCCCCCACAAATTCCTCTTCCACGCGCCACGCACCGATCTCGTCGGGAGAAAGAGCGATTTCCGAAAGCTCAGAGTCGTCCTTCTGTCCCCCATAGAGCGTGTCATCGGCGATACGGAGTGTGCCTTCACTGCCGAATAGAAAGACCTCGTCCGTGCCTACCAGACCCGCAACGTTTGAAACTTGAACGTGCATCTGCGCGCCGCATTCCATGTCGGCGGTTACATCGATGTGATTGGGAATCCGCGTGGCACGCATGACGCCCTCTGCGTCCCGGCGCATTCTGACAAAGGTTTTTCCCATCGCCATCACACGCGTGGCTTCTCCCACCCAACGCATGACCGCCTCATACCAAATTCCCATGCTCATAATGTTGAGCCCGCTCAAATCAAAGTTCTCGCGCCAGTGGAGCGGGGCGTCGGCATCCAGAAACACTCCGCCGCTGCGAATTTCAATTGCCAACACATCGCCAAGATAACCTTCGGCGATTAGCCGTATAATCCCCTTATCCTGTCCCAGAGTCATCGGTGACGGAACAATTTGCGCAACCAGATGAGGTTTCTCGCGAGCCGCGTCGCGCATTGTGTGAGCCTCTTGCGCGTTCATTGCCATGCGCGCCTCGCACATCACGTGTTTGTCCGCCTCCAACGCGGCGAGTGTGGTGCGGCAGTGCATATATGGCCAGGTGCCGATGACGATGGCGTTTGTGTCCGGGTCGGAGATCGCGTCTTTCCACCCATCATACGTCTTCGGAATGTTAAATTCGTTTGCAACACGCTCCGATGACTCGCGGCTTCGATTGCAAACCCCGACGATCTCGACGCCATCAATGGCTTGAAGTCCCGGAATATGACGCCAGGTCGTGTTCTCCCCTGCACCAATAACGCCTACACGGATTGTTTCATCACTCATCTCTATGTACTCCTCTAATCGGACGTTTTACCTTGACGATAGGCAATTGACAGAAGTTCTAACCTACTCTGTCCACATCGCATTGAACAGATGTAGTTTCATGGTATAGTAAGGCAGTGTTAATGTCAATACAATTCTTAATGCACAGCGACGCGCCGAAATCAAATCCTTCGTGATTATGCTCGCCAATCCAGTATATCGATCGGAATTCGCGCATGACGACACGCCTGCCGTAGCACGTTTTTCGTTGTCTTTTCCGGATGTTGTGCTATAATCGCGTAAAGTATACGGGACCTCCTCAGTTAAATACACTAGTGCCTCGTAACGGCGATTCGCTGTGGCGAACGAGGTATAACAATACAGGACATCACCACTCGATTCCTTGTATTTTTCCATTATCCCAGAAAAATGGAGGAACTACACGATGGCTGAAGCAACAAGCAAATCATTTGCTGCACACGCAACGGACGCTAATTGGAGAGAGGGCTTGCGATCATATATGTCATATCGAGGCCTCGGAATAAACGAGGCTACCAATGGCAAAGTGATGGCTCACATAATCCGCGCCAACGAACCGTGTGCCGGGCCCATGGGTTATCACTACCACGATTTGGAATTTCAGTTGAATTACTTAATCAAGGGGTCGGCACGGGTGTACCTCGAAGACATCGGCGAGATTCATGTCGAAGCAGGCGATGCCTGGTATCAGGCGCCCAACGTCAAGCACGAAGTGTTGGAATACTCCGACGATTTCGAAGTGTTGGAGATCACCATGCCGGCAGATTTTCCGACGCACGAGTTATCGCGTTAACGCGGCACATATGAATCGTGTAACGCAGGAACAGGCGCCGAGGCACTTTATGTCGACTAGATAATCGCGAGCGAAAAACATGTGCGAGAAAGGACTATCGTGAGAGTCGGTTTCATAGGCCTTGGAAACATGGGCAATCCGATGGCGTGGAACCTTCTCAACGCCGGTCACGATCTTGTAATTCATGATGTTCGTCGCGAAGTTGGGAAGAATCTCGAGGATTCCGGTGCCCAATGGGAGAACAGCGCACAGGCGGTTGCCGCCCAGTCTGAAGTGGTGTTGACATCGCTACCTGGTCCGCGTGAGGTCGAATCCGTAGTTTTGGATGCTGACGGAGTTTTTGCCGGTTTAAGGGATGGTCAAGGGTACATTGACCTGAGCACCAATTCACCCATGGCAATGCGCAGAATTGCCGATTTTGGAGGTGAAAATGGGCTTCGTGTACTTGATGCGCCGGTCAGTGGAGGCGTGTTTGGTGCACGAGACGCCACTCTCACGATATTTGTGGGCGGAGGTCACGAAAATTTCAAACATTATTATTCCTTACTGCAGTGTATAGGAGAGAACGTCGTGTACATGGGACCGGCGGGAGCAGGAAGCGTCACCAAGCTGGTAAACAACACCATGATGTTCATCAATTTGATGGCGGCGTGTGAAGGTCTTGCCATGGGCGCGGCAGCGGGGCTCCGACCAAAAGCCCTGTACGACGTTATCACATCTAGTATGGGAAAAAGCATGGCTCTTGATAAGCATGTACAGATTTCCCTGAAGGGTGAGGAGATGTACTCTAGCATAGCATCAGCGGCGAAAGACATGCACTTGGGATTCGAACTTGCGGTGGAGATGGGTACTCCCTCTAAACTCACCTCACTCGTCGATGCTGCATTTACTCGGATGTGCAAAGACGGACTAGGCGAGGCTGACCAAACAGAGATTGTCCGAGAGTTTATGCGCCGTGCCGGCGTAGATTCACTTGAGAACTGAACCGCAACCCCGATGTGGTTGGGCGCGACCCACTAGCTTTTTTCAAGCGGACCGGTTCTCCAAAGAAAGGAATTCCTATGCCAGAATTTGGACCTTACTATATGCCCGACAAGTGGTGCTTGGACCGTTACATGTACACGGAGGAGGTACGAGGCACACTCAACCTCCCCGATCGATTCCGCGTCCGCGATACTACTATACGCGAAGGCGATGAAACGCCGGGGCTATTCATGAGTCCGCACGACAAACTTAAGATTGCGGAAAAGCTTTACGAGGCAGGGATTTCGGAGGCGGATGTCGGCTATCTTGGCCCAGCTCAGGAACACTATGAAGCAGCCAAACTGATTAAGAAAGAAATTCCGGACATGCGCATCTCGGGCTTTGCTCGTGTTTGGACGCCGGATTGGAAGCGAGATGTTGACCGCTGTGTGGAAGCGGGTGTGGCGCAGATAGATGTGCTGCAGCATCCGCTGCTCATTTGGGCGACGGATGAACAGGTCGCGGAGTTGGGGTGCCCAAGAGAAAAGCTTATACCAAGAACGCTCCAAGTCATTGAGTACGCCAAGAGTTGCGGCGTTGAGGTTGCTTACGGACACCCCGATGCGTCAAGGACTCCCTGGGACATCTTGGAAGAGTTTTACAGTGTGACAGCACGCGCAGGCGTTGACTTGATTATTATTTACGAAGACGGATACGGCTGTCCACCGGGCGTGAAGCACTTAATCAAGAAAATAAGGGCGCTCGTGAATGTGCCCTTGATGATTCACTGCCACGACGACGTAGGTCTCGGCACCGCCAACGTATTGGCTGCCGTCGGAGAGGGCGTCGCATCGGCTGACTTGGTTGTCAACGGCTTGGGCGACAAAGGTGGCTTAACCAAGATGGAAGAGGTAGTCGTCGCTCTGGAATGCCACTACGGTCTCTCCACCGGCGTGAATTTGGAAAAATTATACGAGCTATCCAAGTTCGTGGAAGACATCACCGGGGTTAAGCGCCAAATCAACAAACCTTTGGTCGGCGAAAACGCCTACATTCACGAAGCCGAGATCCATGCGTACTGCATCATCAAGGGCATGTGGGAGGCGATGGAGGGGGTACACCCCCACGTAATAGGCCAAGAGCGAAAAGTCGTTTTTGGCGGGACGACGCTTCATGGAGAAGCCGCCCGCGCCAGACTGGACGCATTAGGGCTTAGATATAATTCCAAAGATGTCGATTCAATCCTCAACGCGATAAGAAAACGACTTCAAACTCAGCCGTCGGTTGGGTTAGATGAATTTGATGACATCGCTCGGGAAATCCTAGGTACGGAACGGTAGGCGCTAAGCTGACGATAGAAGCGGATGACAATCCTAATATTGGGAGGAACCGGATTCATTGGATCACGTCTGACGGAACGGCTCGTCAAACGTGGACATAAGGTTATCTGTTTCGACCTGTACCCCGACTACGCCAAGGTTGCCCACCTTGACAACGTAGAGGTCATTGTCGGCGATGTTACCCATATCGAAGACCTCATTGCCGCTATTCAGACGTATTCTGTCCAGCGCATTGTCAATCTAGCCTATATTCTCCCGCCCGAATCCGAGGAAAAACTTCAGCTCGCGGTGCGCGTTAACTTGATGGGGATGAACAATGTTTTTGAAGCGGCGAGGCTAATGGGAGTAAAGCGCGTGGTCTATGCCTCCAGCATTGCCGTCTATGGTCTTCAGGCCTCTTACGGCAATCGGCCCGTGACCGAAGAGGACGACTGTTATCCGGAAACGGTCTACATGGCGCACAAACTGTGGAACGAGTTCATGGCGCGAAAGTACATGGATCGCTATGGTATGATGATTCCGGGGCTCCGTATCGCCAATGTTAGCGGTCCCGGAAGAACGAAGGGTTTCTCGGCGTGGCAAGGGCAATGTTTAGACAACCTAGCGATCGGTAAGTCGGCGACAATGCTGTCTCGAAGGGACCAGATACTATTGATTATCTATGTAGACGACACAGCCGAACTATTCGCTAAGCTCTGTTTGGCAGAAACGTTGAATCACGCGGTCTACAATTCGCTTGCCTATTCAGTAACCGTGCAAGAACTGGCAGATAAGATCAGGTTGGTCTTGCCGGAAGCGGAGATTGACTTCAACGAAACTGCCCCCGATCAACCGAATATCTATCTGTGGTCAACCAAGCGGATTGAGCGAGATCTTGGGACGCAGCTTCCCCCGATTGAAGAAACAATTAAGCGTCACATTGCCGAGGCACGAAGACTTCAATCGTCGTAGCAGTAGGGTACACACAGATCTGGGTAGAATCTATCAAGTAACATTTTTTCAACGCTAACCATAATACGAAAAATGAGCATCACTTGATAATGTGCTACACATTGCGCTCCGCTGGAGCGCGGAGATTGGCAAGCATCACGATTCTATTGACATCTCACTCCGCTGGAGTGAAAACCAGACCACGAAGGAACGTTTTTCCAAAGCTAACCAAGGTGCGAAAAACAACTATTACTTGCTGAAAGAATTATTCCGACAGGGACAATGGCGCGCTACCAAGTAACACTTTTTCAAAATCTGTTAGATTGTGATCGGCAAACTAACAGTTTGCGGTACAAGAGTGTTACTTGCTGAAAGAATTATTCCGACAGGGATAATGGAGTGCTATCAATCAACCGCTAAATAGGGTGGGCGATAGAAGATTTTTTCGATTGTTTAATCTACCTGCTCATTTGCGTATCGCTCTTGAGATGAGGAGGAGGCGAAAGTCAATAAAGCCATGAAGTTAAAAAACAAAGTTTCCGTTGTTACCGGCGGGTCAAAAGGCATTGGAGCCGCCGTCAGCATAGCCTTTGCTCGGGAAGGATCGGATGTGCTTGTCGGGTACAACTCATCCGAAAATGAGGCGCGGAAGGTGGCGGACGAAATTCAAGCTCTGGGACAAAAATCAATCGCAGTCAAGGTCGATGTCTCATCCCGCGATCAGGTGCACCGGATGGTAGCATCCGCGCTGGATACATTTGGACAGATTGATGTCCTGGCGAATGTTGCAGGAATCACCTTCAAATCTCTAATGAAAGATTTGCGAGAAGAAGAGTGGGATCGCGTCGTAGATACAAACCTGAAGGGAACTTTCCTGTGTAGCCAAGCGGTGGGCGAGGTAATGATAAAAAACGGAGGCGGGAACATTGTGAATATTAGCTCTATTGCCGGTCATGTTCCGCAGGTGGCCGGCGGCCCATATAGTTCCAGCAAAGCCGGAATCAACATGCTTTCAAAGGTGTTGGCGCTGGAATGGGCGGAACATAATATACGCGTAAATTCCATTAGCCCGGGGCCGGTTGACACTGAGATGGTACGGTATGTATACAACACTCCGGAACTGAGGGACAAACGGAAAAAAACAATCCCGCTAAATCGTTTCGCGCAGCCAGAGGAAATAGCGAGTGCCGCGGTCTTTTTGGCGTCCGACGACTCCGGTTATACAACCGGACATTGCCTCGTCATTGACGGCGGATTCCTAGATACCCCGTACTATCTGACGCACCGTCTGTTGGAGTGAAATCTCCCGGCTTTCTCTGTTCTGGCAATAATGGGACTTCTCGGTTCTCGAAGCGCGACCGAGATAGATTGGCTGATCGTCAGCCTAAGACTCGTACAAATCGACGGCTGTCTGGCCGCGTGCGAAACGTTGCGCTGTTTTCGCGGCAGATTCGCTGCCCGCCTGCCTGCGGACATCGGTTGTCCAACGGGCAACGCCAACTAGCAACTGATTACGGGCGGGATGACCTTCGCACCACTCCCATTCATCATTCACCGTGCGCAGCGTGTTCAGAATATCCCAGCCGTTATCGTCCCTAAGAATACACTGGCCGAGTTCGGACAGAAGTCTTTCGCCGGATAATCCGGAATTAAGGTACTGACGCACCTGCCTGCCAATCTGATTGATTTGCACGGCTTCAATGGACTCTATGATCTCCTCTAGAGCCGCGTCTTCGTTCGGAGTTTCCAAGGTTCCGCCCCCGCGAGACTCGCTCAACGGTAGAGGTCTGATGTTAAGCCAGCGATTGTCAAAGAATCCCCATGCGGTGTGATACAGCATTTTGGCGGCAACCTTAAAGCCCGCATACCGCAGCGCGGTTCGGATTGAGGACGACCACGTCATCTCTTGACCCAATGCCCACCACCCGGGGTTCATGCTCGCGGGGGTGCGCGCCATTCTATCGGCGGCGGTGAGAACCATCGTAGTCGCGATGCGATTGATGTTCGCTCCTTCCCTCAGTGCATTCGTAACGGCATCAAACGTCTCATCCAGATCCCCACTCACTAAGCCCACCGCGAAGCCATCTTCATCGAAATTCGTTGCGTCCGCCGGAGGACGCGCTGCAAGCTCGTCGATAAACTCGCTAACTGATTCTAGCTTTCTCATTCCTTCTCGCCGGATTTCATCGGGCGCGCCACGTCCGCCTCCGAGCAACTTAGCCGCGAGGTTACACACCAACTCTTCAGTTACCTCCCATCCAAACTCTTCAAGTAATTCCGCCAAATACCCAAGATGAAGTTGATTATTGGAGCGGTTCAAGAAATACGATTCAACAACACACTCATAAAGCAGCGGGATGATTTTATCGTCACAGCCATCAAGCTGCCGCGCGGTGACCAAGCACTTCTCAATTCCTTCCCACTCCCGATCTGCGGAGAATACCCGAATCCACCGCTCCAACTTAGCCCAATCCACGGGCGGCGGCAGGGGTTGGCGATTTGGTCGATCGCCGGCATGTCCCGAAGCGCCTTGTGCCGCCATCATGAGCGGAATCAGCCGGTCATCGGGCTCATATTGGCGCGCGACTTTAACGCCGTTGACCAGCAGTGCGAGTTGACGACCGCCATCGTCATCTTCGCGCTCACTTGCGATAGCCTTCCCCATGTGATTGACAAGCAGCTCTAGCGTCTCTCGTTCCGACACACCCTCAGCTAGCATGATTGCGACTGCCTTGGAAAGCGTCCAGTCGTCTGAACTCAATAAGCCTTCCTTGAGCAGGAGGAAGTGCGCATCATCACGCTTTTTTCCGGCGCTTGCCACGTCAATAAAGATTTCCCCATCCCGGACTGCGACGGGGAACGTAGCCAGGTCGTCGCACCCGCCGGTGAAACAGCCGCCGCCGCCCATGTCGTAACTCCAGCCGTGCCAGTCACAAGTTAACACGCCATTCCGCACCCGCCCGCGCGTCAGCGGATAGCCCATGTGTGGGCATTGGTTGTCGGTCGCGTGTACCTTGCCCATGTGTGAAAATAAGGCTATACTATGTCTTCCAACTTTAACCGCTTTCGGTTTGCCTTCAGACAGCTCGTCAAGATCCGCAACCTTGGTGAAATCGGATTGTTCGTTCGGCATTGGTATTCTCCTTTGTTTGCGTATATCCCAGGTGGATCTTTTTCGCTTTATTTTACTGCATCCCGTCAGTTCTACACAAAACCTAGCCTAGTGTGACTCTACTGCTTTGTCCCTTTGGCTTCAAACGCCTTAACGATGACGTATGCGATTAAGGCAAATATCAAGATCACCAGGTACATCCAAGCAATTGCTTGGAGGGTTTCGATGATGGTTCGATAGATCTCTAACATCCATCTCTCGTGATTCAACTCTAACACTTGAGCATCTTTGGTAGGGGCACTTATATATCTTTCTAACTGATGTATTCTCACGCCTCCCGAAATGCCAACCACATACGTGGCGAATCTCACATACCTATACCACGCGCTACTTATCTCGTCTTGAATGATGCGCCTAAAGATAGAAGACATTTGCTTATCGAACACCTTCACAACGCAGAATGAGACGACAGCCGCCAAGACGAATGTGATTAGAAGCAATGTAAAAAACATTTTCCCTCCGAATTCACGAGCTTGCCTCAAGTGTAATTGTGATACGTCTATGGTGGATCACCGCGACAATTCCAAACCAGCCGCTCGCTTAATCGCTCCTACATGGTTGGTAGCTCCGCAATCGGCAGGTGCTGCCCTAACCGGAGCATTGTGAAGGGCAGTCACGCCGTCAATATGCAAGTTACTATGCCAATCACCCTATTCAAAACGAGATGCGTATCAATTCCAGAGAGAATCCCTCACCGCCCGCGGGATCCTCGCTCGTCTCAGACGCGAGATCCTCGCCCCAACCCCGTGTGAAACGGTGAGCATACCACATCCCTACGGCGGAACCGAGCATATTTGCCATGACATACGATTTCGTACGTTCCTCGTTGAAGTCGGCAAGGAGAAGGACTCCGGTTCCAGTGAGCGCTCCGACGACTGCTCCCAAAATTATCAATCTCGCGCGACCAATTGTATACTCCTCTTTACCGGTCAATTGATAGCCGAGATACGTTCCCACAGGCAAACCGAGCGTGGCGGCGAGCACATAGGGACGTGGATGCTCCTCTATCTCGACACCGGCGAGGTGGGTAATCCCTGCCGCGTAAACACTCCCAACGACGCCTCCTAGCGTGATGAGGTGCGCCCGACCTTGGTTAATCGGTCTGTCGCGAATCAATCGTGATGTCGCCCAGACGCCCGCCGGCACCCCGACCATTGCGGATGCTATGTAGATTTTGGCTTGCGTCCAATCTTCCAGATCCTCTATGTCGCTAAGATACGGAATCGCGACGCCGTACAACCCTCCGACCAAGCCGCCGTTTGTAATCAGATCCGTCTCACCCTTTTCGAACCACCTGTGATTGCTCAGTGAATGAGCGATTAGCCCGCCCAAGGGAGTGGTAAGCATCGCACTCGCCAGATACGCTTTGTCGTTTTCGGATTCAAAGAACACGGGAACGCCGAGTCCAAAGAGCGTACCTGCATAATTCCCCCACTGAATGAGCTTGGATCGCCCGGCGCCGAGCCGATAATCTTCGGTGGCTTTGAGCGCACCCCAAAATGTCCCTCCGCCCATCAGAAACTCTAGCCCCACTATTTGCCTAGCTGAGTCAATCTCTAACAGGCGAGCCGTCCCCGGTCCATACAGCAGCAGCCCGTATAGCGTTGCATCAAACACCATCCGTTTCCTGCCTTCCTGTCGTTCCTCCAGGGTGATTTCCCGTTCGGCACGGTCATCCGAGCGCCCTTCCGATATGAGATTGACGGAAGTGAGACTCGTAAAGCAGAAAAGAGCAACAATTGCTGCCTTTCGTTTAATCATGTTTTCTCCTAACTAATCAGCTTAGCTCGACTTTGTACAAAACTAGAAGGGGAATAAGGTAAAATTAGTCGAAAAAGCAACACCATTCGACTAAGGAGGTACACCTTGATTCCCCCATTGCTGATAACGTTGTTAACTCCGTTTCAATCATTGTTTCGACGTCCTAGCTGGATTAAAATCCAAATCTTACTCGTTGGAACAATCCTTTTAACCGGTAGGCGAACAGTAACTCAAGCCCTGAGAGTGACCGGTCGGTCAGCCGACAATCGGTTTGCTCTGTATCACCACGTGCTCAGTCGTGCGATTTGGTCCCCTCTGCAAGCCGCCCAAAAACTGTTGTTTACGTTATTGAAGTTCCTCGACGACGGTAAGCAACCGTTAGTATTTGGCATTGATGAAACGATTGAGCGCCGCTGGGGAGCCAAAATCAAAGCACGAGGTATCTATCGTGATGCCGTGCGTTCTTCATCAAGCCACTTTGTCAAAACCAGTGGATTACGTTGGATAGCGCTGATGTGGCTAACACAGATTCCCTGGGCATCATGTATCTGGGCGCTGCCGTTTTTGACGGCACTTGCACCCTCCAAACGTTACTATGAGTCTGAAAAACGTTGCCACAAGAAACTCACTGACTGGGCAAGACAAATTGTATTTCAACTTCGCCGGTGGTTGCCCAATCGTTACTTGGTTGTGGTCGCTGATTATAGTTATGCGGTGTTAGAATTCCTTGCAGCTTGCCAAGAATTGTCAAATCCGGTAACCATTATCACTCGTTTGCGACTTGATGCAGCACTCTACCAACCTGCTCCACCTTATAGCGGTACAGGACGTCCTTGTAAGAAAGGAGAGCGGTTACCTACCTTGGCTGACATTCTGCATGACCCAAACACCCAATGGCAGAACGTCACACTTGATTGGTATAACGGTCAACAAAGAGAAATGCAAATCATCTCACAGCCAACCGTTTGGTATCACACGGGCAAACCCCCGGTGCCAATCCGCTGGGTTTTGATACGAGACCCTCTTGGCAGTTATGAACCGATAGCCCTTTTATCAACTGACACAACACTTTGTCCCAATCAGATAGCCAACTGGTATGTTCGTCGCTGGCGAATGGAAGTCACTTTTGAAGAAGTGCGTGCCCATCTAGGCGTGGAAACACAAAGACAATGGTCGGATAAAGCGATTGCTCGCACGACTCCAATGCTATTTGGACTGTTCTCTTGGATTACCTTAGCTGCTCATCTACTGGTTCAACAGAATCAAGTAGAAGTGCGACAGGCTGCATGGTATCAGAAATCGTTAGCCACCTTTTCTGATGCAATAGGGTGGGTGAGACACCATTTTTGGTCTGCAGAAGCGGACATGACTTTTTCACAGGTCAACCAAAATGACCAGATGGTTAAAATCTCAACCGCTTTTCTCGAACGCTTGATTGACACCGTCTGTTATTCCGCTTAAATGTACAAAGTCGAGCTTAGAACCTGTTTGAAAAGTACGATTTGTAAGGCGCGCACTGCGCAACCTGCAGAATTGTGGTAGAAAGAAACCAAGTTTTGAGGAAAAAACTCGGTTTCGTCATTCTGTTTCCATCCAAAAATCAAGTTTTCAAGAAAAAACTTGATTTCGGTGCTTTCGCGACGCATGATTCTACTCGAAATGACTTTTCAAACAGGTTTTTAGATTCTGTTCCAAGGGGGCACCATACGAACGAATGCAGGGGCGGATCAGCTTTCGACTGATACCGCACATCGAAAGCCGGTATTGCTCGCGGCAACGTGCACCGGGCTGCCGCCGCGGCGAGAGCAGCGCACATGAAATATTGGTCCTAGAAAACCTCCGCCGCGTACCGTACGACCCGGTCCATCCGTTGCACCGGTCGGATTGTGCTTAGGGGATTTGGTGTAATCGATTCGATCATCTGCGCACCATTCGAAGACATTGCCCGCCATGTCGTATAGCCCATAACCGTTGGGCGGATAGCAACCGACGGGAGCCGTGTAACGATAGCCGTCGTTAACCGCCTCATCGTACAAGACATCCGTGTCAACGTCTCGATCCTTGAAGTTGCACTGCGTCCCATCCGGCGGTTCATTTCCCCAAGGATATCGCTTGTTCACCAACCCGCCGCGTGCAGCCTTTTCCCATTCCGCCTCGGTTGGGAGTCGTTTGTCCGCCCACTCGGCATAGGCGATCGCGTCGAACCAACTCACTCCGACAACAGGCTGATTGGGTGCATTGAAATTGGAATCGCTCCATGGATCGGGTGCCGAATGCCCCGTCGTTTCGACGAATTTCTTATATCGGGCGTTTGTGACCTGATAAACATCAATATAGAAAGCGTCCAGATAGACAACATGCTGAGGCTTCTCTTCCCGAAATGACTGTGCGTAACCCATATCATCGTCATCAACAGCCCCCATAAGAAATTCGCCGGCGGGAATCAGCGCCATCAATCCTTTGTCAACCTCGACCGTCTGAAACTGAACATTCTGGTTTGTCATTCGTCTTGATTTTCTCTAGCAGCATGCCCTAGAATTAGCGTCCCAACGCCGCGAGGTGACGGGCGACCGAATCTCGGGTCGCTTCATCGGCGTAATCACGCGGCGTGCGTTGATAGTTGTCACGGACGTTCAGATTTGCGCCGTGCTTGATAAGCAGATCCATCTGATTTTTCCCAACACCCTTACGAGCAATGACGTGGAGCGGTGTGCGTCCCTGGCCGTCAATGACATTAGGGTCGGCGCCGTTGTCCAGCAGGCAGGCGATGCCGACGGTCAACCCTCGGTGTGCGAGATAATGAAGCGGTGCCCACAGTCCGAGACGGTGCTGGCGCCGGGCGTCGAGGTCTAGGCCGTGTGCCATAAAACGCTTAACCAGTTCATCCATGATCTTCGGTCCCTCGGCAACAATGTTGTACCACTCTTCGAGCCGGATCTGGTAACCGGCATCCAGCAATCCGTCGATGACCTCCAGATGGTCCCAAGTCAGAGCCACCTGCAGGAGAGTCATCCCTCGGCCAATCGTGTAGAAATAGACATGCCCGCCGGGGGCTTCTCCTGTTACTCTCACTTCAAGTAGGTCGGGATTCGCCTCCAACAACGTGCGTGTTCGTTCAACATCGCCGATAGCGCAACACAAGATAATGTCCGCTTTCGCGCTCTGTTCGACAAGATAGCGGCTCACATCGGGGCGATGACCCACGGTCCATTGTGCCGCCGTCCCGTGATGGTCGATGTCTTGAATGTCGATCTCTGCCCCGCGTTCGAGCAGTAGTGCGGCGATCTGCGGAGTGGCGGCGTAGTGAAGCGGAGTCATGCCATCGGGACCGCGCACGTTCACGACATCCGGGTTTTCATCAACGAGCGCGCGGAGTTTGTCCGGCAGATTCAATCCCGCCGCGGCATGTGCATCAATCGTTGCCCCTTGCTCAATCAGGTATTCCGCCAACTCTCGATTGTAGCCCATCATTGAACCGGTCACCCAATTCATCGCGGAAACACCGCCCGCCCACCAATCGCTTTTGATGTCAATGTCCGCGCCGTTTTGGAGCAGCACATCAATCATCTCGCAGTGTCCTGCCCCTGCGCTAAAGACGACAGCCGGAGCGTCGAAATCGAACCACGGCGCGTTAATTTGTGCACGCAAGTTTGCGTCACGAGAAAGAAGGGCAGCCGCTTGTCCAGCGTCGTCCTCCCTCACAGCTTCGATAAAAGCATCCTTGTGGGACATGTTGTCGGTCATTGACGCTATGTCTCCTTCGCACTAAACATTAAGAGCCTGATTGAAAAGTATGATTTATAAGTTGCGCAGGAGATTTCTATCGCGCTCGTTATTCACTCGCATGATTGCAATCTGCAGAATTGTGCTATAAAGAAACCAAGTTTTGAGGAAAAAACTCGGTTTCGAGACGCCTGATTCTACTCGAAATGACTTTTCAATCAGGTTCTAAACTCGACTTTGTACATTTAAGCAGTAAAGCAAACGGTGTCAATCAAGCGTTGAAGAAAAACACGGAAGATTTTAACTATCTGGTCCGATTGGTTGACCAATGAAAAAGTCGGTAGCTGTTTCTGGGCAATGTGGGCTATCGCTTGTTGCGCTTTCGAAGGCTGGTGGGCAGAGGGCCTCTATCGCCCTCCTCATCCAGTCGGTTGATTCCACCCTACAATGTACAAAGTCGAGCTAAAGCGACATGGCTACGAATATGTGATAGTAGTTTAAACCATTGCATCTCGCGAGACAGTTCGCGGATTAGAGATGTGCCATTTAGATCGAAAATGACTTAATCCTCAAACACCTCCACGGTCGTCTTGCCTTCCGCAAAACGCATCGCCGTGATTGTGGCTGATTCACTATCCTTGTTTGTGCGAATGTCGGTGGCGTAGCGTGCCAGCGCGACTAACAGTTGGCCACGTGAAGGATGTTCGGCGCACTTCTCCCACTCTTCGAACACTGTTCGCAAGGTTGGTAGTATCTCGCTTGCAGTATCGTTCCAAAGAATGGCTCGACCCATTTCTTGGAGCAGTTTGTCACCTGAATAACCGGCATTAAGGTAGGCTATCACCTGTCCGCCAATCCCTTGCACATCAAGGCTTTCAATAGAATTGATTATCAATTGTACGCCCTCATCTTCGCTCGGTACATCTACCGCTTCACCTTCTAACGGTTCCTGAAGAGATCGCGGCGGAATATTAAGCCAGCGATCATCGAAAGTCAGCCACGCAGCGTGGAAGATTCCTTTCGCGGCAGCCCGAGCGCCAGCGATGCGCTGCACGGTGCGAAGCGAAGCGGCGAGGTTGAGTTCCGTTGTCAAACACGACCAACCCGCGTCGACGTTCACCGGAGTCCGCGCCATCCGATCGGCGGCGAGAAGAACCAGCGCGGTGATGATTTGATCCATTTCGGCACCACTTTTGAGGGCGCTATCGACCGCGTCGAAAGACCGATGGATATCCACGCTAGTCAATGCATTAACAAAGGCATCCTCTTCGTAACCGTCGCACAAATCCGATGTTGGCGCATCATTGTCCGAAGTCATCTGTGCCATGAGGCGTACGGCATCTCTTCGGAATCGCTCCGGCTCGCCTCGTCCGCGGCCAACCAATTTGGCGCCAAGATTGAATACAAGCTCGCCACCCTTCTCCCAGCCAAATACATCAATCATCTCAGAAAGGTATCCGAGCGATATGAGGTTGTCGGGAAAGCCGAGGAAGTGCGGCTGAACTGCGCAGTCGAAAAGCAACGGGAGAATCTTGTCCGTAGCGCCAAGATGGTGTGCCGTAAAAAGGCAGCGCTCAATGCGCCCAGACTGGCCATCGTACGAAAACATACGCACCCACGTCTCGAGATTTTCCCATGACACGGGCTGCGGCAACACAATTACCTCTAGTCTTTCTCCCGCTCCACCCGCAGCAGAGCAGGAAGCGGTCGTGATAGCGATTAAGCGGTCGGCATCACCATATCTGCGCCCTATATTCAGACCGTTAATCAGCCGGGATACGTCACTCCCACCCTCGGCGCCGTGCGAACTTGCTATGTGCCGTCCCAGATGCCGCAGAATAGTTTCCACTATCTCTTCTTCCGGCACGCCGCCCTTCAACAGCAGAGCGATTGCCTTTGAGATCGTCCACCGATCACCGCTTAGTAAGCCTTCCCAAAGCAAGCGAAGGTGTTCGTCTTTTCGTTTGTAGACAAAATCTCCTACTTGAAGCCAAATTTCGCTGTTTCGCACTTCTACGGGGAAGGTCTGTAAGTCATCACATTCAACGTTAAAACAACCTCCCGCTTCCAAGTCGAAATTCCGGCCGTGCCAATCACAGGTAAGCACTCCGTGTCGTATCACTCCTCGCGTTAGTGGATAACCCATGTGCGGACATTGATTGTCGGTCGCGTAAATCATCCCGGCATCGTTGAATAGCGCAATGGTACGCCCCTCGTCAAGCGCCACACTCTTGGCTCCGCCTTGGGGGATTTCGCCGATATCCCCAACTTTTCTCCATTCCGGATCATTGATTGCCATAAGCCGATTCCTCTCCCTTTGGAAATATACTTCATCTGCCGATAAGATGCTGAACAAACTCTACAATTCCCGTGGATTCACTACGTACTGTTGAAATTTCATCGTTACCAGAGGGCACTCCCGCCTTCTGGTTTGGGGTATAGCGACCACGTTGGGGTTGGGTTTCCCAACCCGTTGGGCGAGGGGACCTCGCCCCTACGATTGCGCACGCGCCAAATACAAATTTCAACAGAACCCAACCCACTAGGCTTGGAGCAAATAAATCAATGCTTGGGTAAGATTAATCCTCTTTTGGTTCCGAGCCGATTCGCAGAACGTGGTCATCAAGGTCCTCCACTAACATCTCGCACGCCCACGGATAGTTGCTGGGTGGTTTTAGAATCGTAGCTCCGCTCGCCTTAAACTCCTCAAAACAGGAGTCGACATCCTCGACGCCAATCCAAAGGTATGTTCCCGCCTTACCCTGGCCCCCTTGGCACATCATGATGGACCAACCGTCGCGTGAGACGGAGCCAAAATCCGGCGGGTCACCCCAATCCCAATCCTTCTTAAAACCCAGTTTATTCACGTAATAATCAAAACTGGCGGCAAGATTCTTGACACTTAGTATTGGTGTAATACATTCAAGCATGGTCATCCTTCCTTTCGCTTCGACTACACGGACATTGAAAAGTGCATCTGTAGGGTGGCCACCGGCCACCATTTCCAGAAGGTTTAGATTTACCCAGCCATTGGGGTTTGAGGGAGACCTAGACAGACGTAGTCTCTGACATTATTTGCAATAGAACTCCCTAAACAACTCATCCCAACGTCTGCGCTCATCTCTGGGTTCAAATACTGGCTTGAGTCTCTCACACCACCTCTTCAATCCATTGTAAAAACTCGAATCCGTCTCGGATCGCACAAGCAGGTCCCGTAACTCTTGGGTATCGCCAACGGTGAAGTAGCCGGGATAATCCTCGCCTAGTAGACCGATCGAGCCCGAGATTCGGGACGAAATGACCGGCACCGAGCAGGCGATAGCCTCGGAAACCACATTCGCTCCACCCTCCGATTCCGACGTTAGAGAGAGAAGCCTACTGCGAGCCAGTAGACGCATCGACTTCCAATGCGGGAGGTTGCCCAACCAGCGATAACGTGGATTCAGCGATGACTCCTTACGTGCGGTCTCCTCCATGTCGCCGCTAAGATCCGCCCCTGCGTGCAAGACTTGGATACGCGACGACGATGGCAGTGACCGAACCGCCAGCGCTGTCCGAAACGGATCCTTTACGGGACGCATATGCCCGATCACGCTCACTTCAAACACATTTCTCTTTGGGCTGAATTTTCCCGGCGGCGGCTGCACCGACTGGTAAATGACTCGCGCTTTGCCAGCTAATCGCTCGGGCAACTCGTTGATTCCCATCGCTTGAAGCACGACGAAGCGATCCGCCAACTCCAAGGATTCCTGTGCTGTCGAGTCCGTATGAATGTCTCCATAGAGGTCCGTTCCTACCAATGCGAGAATCAGCGGCAGACTCGGATGCCTCTCTCGAAATCGCACCATGGAGGCGTGACTCCGCCGAGCATGGAGCGCGATCATCAGATCGCATCGCTGCGTCTTATACTCTTGCGCGATAATCACCTGATGATCGAGTTGCCGCAGAAGTTTCGCCCATCGAAGCGCCGCCACTCGATTTCCCGTGCGTGAATACGCCGGAGCCGGAGTTATCAAGCATATCTTCATAACTGTTTAGTTCGACTATGCGCAAACGTGCAAGGTAGGTGTGGTTTCCAACTGCACCGAACTTTGTCTGTTCGCTGTAGGTTCCCGTTCCAAACAGGTCATTCGCGACTATACCATACCGATTGGCGTGCATCAGGTCGAAAACTTTCGGAACCGAGATGGGTTCAATTTGTGAAATGTAAAAAACTTGGGCGCGCCTCGAAAGTCATTCGAATAGTAACTGTTTAGTGCACCGGTCTGGATTTGCCAATCCAGACCGAGCGGGCAGAGTACGCACCGAGCATGGAAGTACCATGCTAATTCCGACGAATCGAGGGCTTACATGCCCAGAACGGACGTGCAATGAATTGTACTGCTACGAACCAATCAATGCACTAAACAGCTACAATTATTACAAAGCACAGGTGCGAAGTCCTGCCAACACGTCCCGCCGATCCGGTGTATAGAAATTCCGCCATGTGTTCCTAAGCATACGTGACCGTGTTGTCCAACACCCACCACGCAGAACCTTGTGTGTACCGAACCAAGGCTCCGAATACTCATTGTAGGCATCCTTTACAAATCCTGGATAGGGTCGAAACCCGCTGGATGTCCATTCCCAGACATTACCAATCATCTGACGGCAACCGAATGCGCTGTCGCTCTCAGGCAGCGCACTGACATCAATGCAGCCCATCCTCTGCCAATCCATATTTGCGTGCTCGGAGGATGGATCCGCATCTCCCCACGGAAAACGACGTTTCTCCGAGGGCACCATATTCTCATTTGGATTTGGTTCCATAGCGGCTGCGAATTCCCATTCAGCCTCTGTCGGCAGACGGCGCCCCGCCCACTGACAATAAGCCATCGCCTCATACCAATTAACATGAATGACAGGTAGGTTCGATTCAAGCGCGTACCATTGATCAAAATGCCGCCGAATCCATTCTCCATCGGTGCCTTTTTTCCAATATACCGGATGTTCCGCATTCACAGATTTTCGCCATTCCCAGCCCTCGGTAGTCCAGCATTCGCTGCTGCCATAACCTCCATCTTCGACAAACTCGAGAAATTCCGCTTGGGTCACAGGAGTGCGGCTAATAGCAAACGGTTCAATCTTCACCGGATGCGCCCATTTCTCATTATCGAAAACGAACGATTCGTCCCGGGGCGCCCCCAAGAGAAATGTGCCGCCTGGAACTTCCGCATCACCCGCTGCCAGAGGCGTCTTTGGGATTGGCGCTTGTACGCCAGCGGCATCCGAAAATCTTGGAGGCGGATACGCCAACGTCTGCCGCGTATAAGTAAATGCCTCGTTGTGCATGTCTTCGTGGAACGTCGTATATCGCACAAAATAGGATAACCGTTCAGAACGAGAGTCACTCTGAAGTACCTCTAGCACGTGATCACGAACTTCGCATAGGTATGCGATCGTCTCTTCGCGGGATGGCAGCGGTAAATCCCAACGAGTAGTGTGAGGAATCGCGATCGAATCCCAAATCGCATCCGCGTTTTCACGTACGGATTCTCGTCCACACACATGCCGCAGCACCCACTTCTCTTGAAACCACGTTACGTGCCCAATTTCCCAGAGCATGGGGTTGATGATTGGAAGATAGGGTCCCATCAGTTGCTCATCGCTAAGATCTGCGACAAGGTCCAGGGTTCGCTGACGGGCGTCATGCACCCATTGAGCAAGTTCCACGGCTGCCATTACTGTTCTCCCGCAGTCAATGCAAGTGATGGGCTAAATGGCTTAATGAGCCAGTCTAAACGAAGGTATCTCATCTCGGCGATGAAGTTTAACATAGGTGACCAGGAGGTACAACAGAAATTCCCTGCTCGTGGACATTGGCGTAGGTTGCGTTGTACGGCGAAAATTCGAATCACCATCATGCGCGGGCGGTTCTGTTTCTTCAATGAGGCAGACCTGAACCGTACTAGAACGAGACCCGATAACCCGATCTGTCCAAAACGTTGATTATTAACTTGGGATTCGCTAGACGGAAGAGTTTCAAGTTGCATGGAAACTCGAAAGCAGTGTGCGTAGTATTTGACTGCGATCCATTCCGACCAACTCAAGGCGTGCCTAAGCACCCCCGGCGGCTTCTATCTGCGAAATTTGCTTAATCTGCGTAATCGGCGAGTCAGACAGTTAGCTCAATCCTCACGTCCACAACTAGATGTGCTTACCATGATCCACCCCTGCATTTGACTTGCAATCCAATTCCGGTTTTGGTAACATGTATCAAGCAGTTAGCAATGATAGGCTCGGTGCATTCATAGAACGAGGAGGACGTTATGGCATTACCGAAAATGGTGCGTATAGAGCAACACATCGAGGCGCCAATAGTTGAGGACATTCCAGCGGCGGTGCAAGACGAACTCGACCAGATTGATGCGGCATCGCTCGTGAAGAATGGCGATAGAATTGCAATCACAGGTGGAAGTCGCGGAGTTGCGAACATTGATGTCGTCATCAAAGCCACTGTTGATTGCCTTAAACAGCTTGGAGCGAAACCCTTTGTCGTGCCTGCAATGGGAAGCCACGGCGGAGCAACCGCGGAGGGTCAGCGTGATGTTCTGGCACACTACGGCATCACCGAAGAGACCGTAGGCGCACCTGTCGAAGCCACAATGGACACGGTGGAGATTGGTAGAACGGCAGACGGACTCCCAGTTTTGCTTGATCGAAACGCTGCTGAAGCTGACGGGATAGTTCCATTGAACCGCATCAAAGCTCACACGGATTTCAAGGGAGCCATTGAGAGCGGTTTGTTGAAGATGATGGCAATCGGGTTAGGCAAGCAGAAGGGCGCCAACATGTATCATCGTGCGTTTTTTCATCACGGGTTTGAGCATGTTATCCTAACCGTCGGCAGTCTGATGTTGGACACGGGAAAGGTCGTTTTCGGAATAGGACTAGTCGAAAACGCACACGAGCATACCGCTCGGGTTGCCGCGATGCGGCCAAGCGACCTCATCAGACGGGAGCGCGAGTTATTGGTAGAAGCGAAGTCCTTGATGGGACGACTTCCGTTCGACACGCTCGACCTCTTGGTGATAGATTGGATGGGGAAGAACATCAGCGGCACCGGAATGGACACAAATATTATCGGTCGAATGATGCAAAACTTTGAGCCTGAGCCTGAAAAGCCCGCAATTCTGCGAATCTTCGTTCGAGACCTAACGGAGGAGAGCAACGGCAACGCGACGGGCGTTGGTCTGGCAGACTTTACGACAACTCGGCTCGTTGAAAAGGTTGACCGCTACGCGACTTACATGAACGGCATTACGGGCTTGGGTCCTCAAAAGTCCAAGATTCCGTTCTACTACGACACGGATAAAGAAGCCATTGAGGTTGCGCTAAACACGATCGGACTGACCCCTCCGGAAGACGCGAAAGTTGCGCGGGTGGAAAGCACACTTACGTTAGCAACTCTGGATATTTCCGAAGCCTTCATTGAGGATGCGGAGCTGCGCAGCGACCTTGAGATTGTCGGCGAGGTAAAACCGTTTGAATTTGATGATGCGGGCAACCTTGCCCCATTCTAGAACCCTACAGACTTATCTCTAGAACTGGCTGAAAGTGGACAAGCTGCAGGATTTGCTACCGAAAGCGACGGCTCATCCCGTAGCAATCTCCACAATGAAAGGCGCATAGAGCCTGACGAAAAAAGGCACTGATCATCAGTCTTGTGCAAGGAGTGCCCGTTGAAACGCCTAGTGGTTGGAATTACAGGTGCGAGTGGCGTCATTTATGGAGTACGCTTACTTGATGTTCTCAATCAATTAAACACGTATGAGATCCATCTTACAATTTCCAACTCCGGTATGAGAGCCCTTTGGGAAGAGCTTGAACTCCGGGTTGATCTTGAGGATTTCAAAATCGAATCCTTGTTAGGGTGTCCCTCGGACCAAGTCGTTTACCACCATCAATCGGACATCGCCGCTTCAATTGCCAGCGGTTCATTCAGAACTGAAGGCATGGTCATCGCACCTTGTAGCATGGGAACAGTCGGCTCAATCGCCGCAGGCATATCGAGAAACCTCATCCATCGTGCGGCTGATGTCTGTATCAAGGAGCGGCGCAAGTTGGTTCTCCTCCCCCGAGAAACTCCCTTGAGTTCAATCCACTTGGAGAACATGCTCAAACTCTCTCGGCTTGGTGTCTGTGTCCTTCCTGCCATGCCCGGCTTCTATCACTTTCCGAAAACGGTTGATGATCAGATTAACTTTGTGATCACCAAGCTGCTCGATCAATTCGGAATTGACTCCGGTCTAACACAGCGCTGGAAGGAAAATGGATAATCCTACGCTTCAATCGTTGAGTGGCTTTTTTCTAAATAGAGTGTATATGAGATGTTTTGGTGATTGTCTAAACTGTGATTTATAAGATGATGGGATTTCCTTGATTGTCTGTGGCAAGTTGCCAGTGATGAGTCGTCGAGACCGTTATCTTGAAGCCACTAGGATTCAGGGAAGAAACCAAGTTTTCAAGAAAAAACTTGGTTTCGACATGCGTTAGATACTTAGAAAGTGAATTAAGAAGTTCTCTCGATAAGTGTTTCATGTAAGTGAGGAGGTCCCAATTCGGAGATTGCCCCTACAATCAGTCGGGTGATGTAAGGCGGTTTACGGCACACGGAGTGTGCCTACTACTTTAGAAATGATGCCATATACTCTTGGCGAGTAAACCATTAAGTGAGTGAAATCATGATAGTTCGTAAACTAAAGATCATCCTCAACATGATAAAGTTCGAACATACTATTTTCGCGCTTCCCTTCGCTATTATGAGCGCGTTCATCGCCTCGGATGGGCTTCCGCCTCTTGACAAATGTGGGTGGATTCTCCTGGCAATGGTTGGTGCGCGAAGTTGCGCAATGGCGTTCAATCGCTTAGTTGATGCAAAGATTGACGGCGAAAACCCACGAACGGCAATGCGAGCTATCCCCGCAGGATTGATAACCACAGGCTCGGTTCGGGTTTTCACCCTGGCGTCCGCCGCACTGCTCGTCTTTTCAGCGTACAAACTCAATCCGCTTGCCTTCGCGCTCTCTCCCGTTGCTCTGGGAATCACCATGGGATATTCGTATACAAAGCGATTTACTTCGCTCTCGCATTTCGGGCTCGGACTATCCCTTTCGATTGCCCCGATTGGCGCTTGGATTGCTGTAAAAGGCAGATTCGACTGGATACCGATGCTACTCGGATTATCTGTTCTGCTTTGGACGGCGGGATTTGACATCATCTACGCATGTCAAGATTTCGAGTTCGATCGAAAAAAACGTCTACACTCAATACCGGCGCGTTTCGGAATTCGGAAGGCTCTATGGCTCTCTTCCGCACTTCATCTGATAACGGTCTCAATCCTCGTTGGACTCGCCGTACTCCCCAACCTCGGCGCGCTCTACCTCACCGGTGTCGGTGTGGTAACGCTAATTCTGATCTATGAACACACAATAGTGAGCCCGAGCGATCTCTCACGTGTAAATCTCGCTTTCTTTACGCTGAACGGCATGGTAAGTTTGGTACTTTCAGCCCTGTCTGTTGCGGATCTTTTGATTAAATCGCAGTGAGGCGTGAAACCTTACGAGGAAAAAACTCGTCCCAAGTAAATCTGACGCTCACGTCCCCATATGATGATGGAGGCGATGGCCCCGGTGCCGTCCCGTCGTGGCTATGGTGAAACTCAACACCTCATCTTAGGCAATCATCTCCAATTTACTTTTACAATTCACGCTATCTATGCACTTGAATTTTCAAGGAACGACACTATTCCTCGCATGTCCTAATTAGCGGCTCTCGTCACATACGAACCCAGTCGCCGTAGAAAACTTGGGGGATTTCATGGATAAACGTGTACAACCAAAAGCCCAAAAGATTGTAGTGCTTGCCGAAGGCTCGTTCGGCATTCTCGAATCCAAAACTGCGACCGTGCTGGTTCGCTACCTGACTGAAAACGTCGTAGCGGTTATCGATAGCGAAAATGCCGGAAGGGATGTAAGCGACGTGCTTGAAACCGGGGAAGGTATCCCTGTCGTTGCCAACCTGGCGGAAGCCTTGAAGTTCCAACCGACGATGCTAGCAATCGGCATCTCCCCACCCGGAGGTAAATTGCCCCAAGCTTGGCGAGATGTGTTGTGCGAAGCGATTGACTACAAGATGCACGTTATGAGTGGACTCCACCAATTCCTGAGCGAAGACACCGAACTTGCAGAACGTGCTAAGCGCCGCGATGTCGCGCTCTGGGATGTGCGCAAACCGCCTTCAGGATTGCCCGTCGCCACATGCAAAGCGAATGATGTTGACGCAACCGTCGTCTTGACCGTAGGCGCGGATTGCCGCGTTGGAAAAATGTTGGCGGGAATCGAAATAACAAATGCCTTACAGAAGGCGGGAGTGAATGCCGAATTTGGACCAACGGGTCAAAATGGGATTATGGTGTGGGGCTGGGGCATCGCCATTGATGCCGTTGTGTCCGACTTTACGGCGGGTGCGGCAGAGCGCATCGTCCTTGATGGCGCTAAGGACCACGACCTGTTGATTGTTGAGGGCCAAGGCTCACTCGTTCATCCAGGCTACTCCGGGGTGACATTAAGCCTTTTGCACGGGTCAATGCCAGACGCCATGATCTTTTGTCATCAACCCTCCCGGAAAATCGTCGCCCGATATACAGTCCCCTTACCTCCTACCAGCCATCTGATTCAACAGTACGAAATGCTCGCTAATCCGATTAAACCGGCGAAGGTAATTGGGATCGCCCTCAACTGTTTTGATTTGACGGAGAGTGAGGCATTGAAGGCTATCGAAGATGTAGAGGAACAAACCGGTTTACCGGCAACCGATGTCGTAAGATTTGGATCGGATAAACTCGTAGATGCCATCCGGAGGATTCACCCGGCGAAGCGGTAGACGAGAGATTGGAGGAGTAGTCCGAGTGAGCACAGCGAAGTTTGTTAATCGCAGACCGGAAGCTGAGACATTACTGGAAATGCCGCTTGCAGAAGCCGAAGCGTTGTTTCAAAGCCATCCAACAGAACGGCAACTGGAGATTATTCTTTCAACCCCACACCCGAAGGAACGGGAGCAACTATATTACCTTGTCCCGGACTGCACCGAGTTAATCCGGCAAAGCCCGGCAGAACAGGTGTTGCAGGTGTTGAACACAATGGTGGGTACCGGTTTGGCATCGACTCTGTTGCCGTGTCTGTCCGCTGAACAGTTTGAGGAAGTGGTTGACCTGTCTGTGTGGCGTAACGGCGCGGTCAGCAAGCGGGACGTGGATCTCTGGCTCTTTGAGCTATCAAACTGCAAACCCGACGAGATTAGCGACTTTTTACCCCAGATTGATGTCGCCATTCTCGCAGTTCTGCTGCAAGGCCGACTTCAACTCAAAACCGATTTCGCCGCACTGATGATTGAAAGCGGAGTCGTTGATCCCGCATCGACTGAAATCGGGTATGCCGACGATCGTGCTAGGGAAATCGTGGAGATCATCTGGGAAACGGACGAGCATCTTTTTACTCGTTTGCTCAATGAGTTATTCGCTGTAAATAAGTACGATTCAGTAGATGAGGAACTTTCAGCCTCGCTTAAGCGTGCCAAAGATGCACGTGACGAGCGGGTACAAAGTCGAGATCGAGCCGTGGGTATCGAGATGACGGAGGATGATGTCCTTGCGAAGGTTGATCTTGAGAATCTTGACCTTGATGAGGGTGCGGAGATGGCTAAGAGTGACGATTCCGGAGAAGACCGACGATAAGGATATGCTAGACGATGTTCCAGATCGATGCCCCTGCGCAATACGACCGGCGCTTGTTCCTATCCCAGACGCTTGTTCGTGGAGACGAAACGGGTGAACTTTCCTATGATAAAGAGGAGGCTATTCGGCTAGAAATCGCGGAGCTGTCGCACAAACTAATCACGGTCAAAACCGAAGACGTATCCTCGCTGCCTCAACTGCGTCAACAGGTTCAAGACGCGTTCGTTCTGGTCAATTTAGGTCTGGAGTATGGAAGTCACGGTGAACTGGATAAGTCGGTTCGATTGCTGAAGAACAATCGGGTTATTAAATTCTTTCAGATAGGGAATACGCTCGTCAACGATCTCGTTACGCGAAGCCTCGACATACGTGACAATGCTGTCCTTGTTCCTCCCGACTCCTCCGGGCTGATTCGCGATCATTCCGAACACATTCCGGTGTACAATGAATGGGAACGCCAATTCCTAGCCGCAGTTAACAACCACAAGCTAGTCATTGATTCTCCACAGGTAATGCTCCGCAGCGTTACCTCTTCACGCCCTATAACAAACCTCGCGGATCTAGCAATTGTCAGACGGCAGCTCGATTACATTGATAATCGGCTAGCCTACGTCGATGTACTCCCGCTTCAGAAGGTACTTGACGCGGAATATCGAGTTAACGCAGATGGTGATGCGGCGCGTGAAATTACCATTGCGCTCATGCTGAATCTAGTGTTGTATCAGGAGATGGATTTCCATTTTGATAGCAGCGATCTGAAGAATCTCCGCGATATTGCGTATGACTCGGAAAGCGGGCGCCTGAGAAGCGATTCCCACAATCGTCTTATTGACTGGATTAGGCACTATCTCGGGCTTTATGAGTTGTCGGATGAGGTAAAGAATTATACTGTTGCTTATTGGCAGGAGACTTTGAAGGTCTTGGAGTCCGAACTCCGGTTGGAGCACAATCTTGAAAATGCTGATGTTCTACGCCCATGAATTCTGGTTCAGAACGACTCATAGGGTGCTCGACTCGGTTGAGGAACTGGACCGTGACGAGACAGTGAAAAAAGCCGTGATCGCTTTCATTCACGCCGAAGCCGAGGATGAGGGACAATCGAGCAAAGTGCTAACCAAGATGGTCAAGAACGTGAAATGGCTTGCCGGAAAGTTTGAAAGTAAAAACGTCGTGCTTCACTCTTTCTCCCATCTTTCCGGGAGTAGCGCCTCTCCTGAATTTGCGCGGCAGATTCTGGTCGATGCACAAAAACGCCTGCAAACTGTCGGCTTTACAACTCAAATGACTCCGTTTGGTTACCTGCACGAATTTTCACTTCATGTCAGTGGCGAATCCCTCGGACGCGTGTTCAAGGCGTTTTAAACACACTGTCTCAATTTCCCGTCCTTCAAGCCCGTCAGCCATCCCGTCCTGCTAGATTCCCATCCGTAGCGCCACCGCCGCCAACAGCACGAGAAGAGAAACAATCCCCATCAAGCTCGATACGATTGCCATACTGCGCCTCATCTTATCAATCTCTTCAGGAAGTTCCCGAGTTTCCGGATCAAGGGTTTCGATGGCCCGACTTAGCCTCGGTCCCATAAAGAAGCTGTGGATTACCGTGAGGATGAAGAGGATGACGAACAAAAGTATCTTAATGCCAAGCGTTCTCATGAATATTTTAAGGGCCTCGATATCCCCTCCGATTGCACGGAAAACGTTAAAGATTCCGGTAAAAAAGAGGATCGCTGCGCACCCCCACACAATCGGCTCAAACCGCTTACCGATTCGGGTGAGTATTTTTATCCTTTCCACCGGTGCCACCGATTTCTTGAAATAAGGCACGATTACCATCGCTAGTATTAGATTCCCTCCAATCCAAGCAACCGCAGCAGTCACGTGTAACCACCGAATCAGTAAATCAAGAATCTGCATTGTCTCTCCTTCGCTAAATAGAATTGCATGAGTTTTATTCGCGTTCACTGCCGTTGACAAGCCTTAAATGCCATGATAATATAGATTGAACGCAAATGCTGAAGTTACAGCATAGCACGAAGAAAAACTCTTAACAAGCCAGAATTCTGAGTAGGGGTTCCATACGCATGGGAAATACTATACGAGGTGCGGTAATTGGCTACGGCGCCGCATTTAACATGGGGCGCGCGCACGCGGCCATGATGCAGGAGACAGAGGACATAGAATGTGTTGCCATATGCGATGTTGATAAAACGCGGACTCAAGCAGCAGAGGAAGACTTTCCGGGCATCAGAACTTACAACAGTGTCAAAGACCTCTTGACAGATGACGAAGTAGATCTAATCGTAAATGTCCTGCCTCATGACCTGCACTGCTCGGTAACAGTGGAGTGTTTAAGAGCTGGGAAGCACGCCGTCGTTGAAAAGCCGATGTGTATCACGATCGCCGAGGCTACCGAAATGATTAGCACTGCCAAGGAAAATGGGTTGATGTTGTCAGTGCATCATAACCGTCGTTGGGACGCGGATTTCTGGACATTGCGCGACCTGGTCCGGAGCGGAGCGATCGGGCAAGTGTTTAGCGTTGAAATGTGGAGCGCTGGATACGGAAGACCGAATCCGAATTGGTGGCGTAGTGTGAAGGCGGTTTCCGGTGGGGCCTTCTATGATTGGGGAGCGCATTACGTTGACTGGTTACTACATATAATCGAAGAGAAGATGGTCAATGTAACGGGATTCTTCCAGCCGAATCTGGTATGGAAAGACATTTCAAACGAAGATCATGTTCAGGCGATTATTCGCTTTGCGAATGACTCGGTGGCAAATGTTCAGATGTCGAGCATAGCGAAGGTAGAGGAACCCCGATGGAAACTTCTCGGTTCTCACGGCTCGGTTGTCTCCGAAGCTGCACACTTCAGGGTGCTATCGGAAACAGCGCGGGGGACTAAAGAAAAGATCGTGGAGTTCATCGGTCGCCCGGGCCCTAGCTATTATGAAAACGTCGTTTCGCATCTCAAAGCCGGCGATCCCCTCATCACAAATGCCGAATCCGCGCGGCGGGTTGTGGCTGTCTTGGAACTCGCGGAAAAATCTTCCAGAACCCACCAGGCGGAGACGGTACCCTACGAATTTGATGAATCTTGCTAGTCTATACTTGGGGCGCCATGCATTGTTGGCACGGGAGGAAGGGGATTTGAAGATAAAGGAAAACGTATCGGCATAAGGAGGGTAAATTCCTGAGTTCGATGTATCCTTTTCGCTCCTTAACTGCCAACACCACGAAGATAGGAATTGAAGTTAACCCTTTGCGGGCTGGTAATACGGATTTGTTCCGGAAGCATGGTCGGTTGTGTCAATGATGTTCGTAATCTCGGGGAACGACTCTTTAACCATAGCTTCGATTCCGTGTTTCAAGGTAACGCTCGCCATTCCACACCCTTGACACCCGCCGCCCATGTGGACGTATATTGAGTCGTCGGTGACATCCAAGAGATCGATATGTCCCCCATGGGCAGCGACAGACGGGTTAATTCGTTCATCAATAAGGGCTTGAATCGCTTGCGCCTTCGGGTTATCCCAAGTCGGCGTGTTCGGATTGTCAATTCGGAATCCGCTTGAATTCAGGTCTTCCACGTAGTCGATGGTAGCCCCTTTCAAGTTTTCCGCGCTCTTGGAATCCACGAACACTTTGAATGCGTCCGCGTCCACTACCAGGTCATCCGATTCCGGCTCGGTTTCAAGCCCTAAGCCGTATTCAAATGCGGACGCGGTACGCCCTTGTATGCTAACACGCAGTCCCTGAACTTCCACCTCCTCGCCCTCTATAATCGATACAATTTTCTCCTTAGCTGCACCGGTTACCGTGAGGAGCGGTTCCTCTGACTTAGATTTTGAGTGTAGCTTGTTCAGCAGATTCTTCATCGTAGTGCCACCTTCAATACAGAACGCAGCCAGCCCCTTTCACTCGAAAGCCTCACTTCTATGAACATTCACGACCTCACGTCATAGCGACCTATCAATAACGCGACTAGGAAGTTTACTTTCTAAATATACTTCACGTTGTCGGAACTTGCGCTTTTTCAAAAGTCTGGAAATTTAGCGTGAGTAACGTGTCTAATTCCGATTTGTAGGTGGTATGAGTCTGATTGAGGCAATCGCTAATTGCACGCTTGAAATCGGAAAAGTCGTCATAATACTTGGAGTAAAGGCATTTCTTCCTGATAAATTTCCAGAGGCGTTCAATCAGATTTAAGTTGGGGGAATAAGGCGGAAGATAAAGCAACTCAATTTTGAGTCGCTCAGCCAACTGCTGCACGATTTGGCACTTTTGATACCTGGCATTGTCTAAAACCAATGTAACCGGCTTCTCAATTCCCCGCTCTGCAATACGCATTAGCAACTCACAGATGGTTTGCGCGTTGATATAAGTATCGTTTTGTATGAGTATCAGTTCGTGGGTTATGGCATTCAAGGCGACTAGCACATTGAATCGCTTTCTGCCGGCCGGCGCTTTGATAAATACGCGCTCAAACGACCACAGAAATCCTAAAAAAGGGGCTAAGACAAAATGGGCGGCATCAAGGAAAAAGACATCTCTCAGACCAGCAGAAGCTTCGTCCAGATGCGGTTGCAACTCTTTTTTTAAAGGTCTCCTGAGCCTCAACATCGGCTCCAGCGGGTATATGTCCTACTTTCCGGTACTCGATGCCTATGCTTTTGAGAAACACACGTACACGACTTTCACTGCGTTGGATACCGGTGAGTTCATAGATTTTTGCCATAGCCTCTTTAATCGTCGCCGGTGGATTTGTCCGAAAATAGTCTTCAATTGTGGTTTGATAAGCCGACAATTCACTTTCCGGTAGGTGGTAATTGAGTTGTTTGAGCGCCTCAATACCCCCAGCCTGATATTGGCGCAGGTAAGCCCGCAATGTGTTCGGCGAAATACCGCTCAACGCCGCGATTTGGTGATGAGGTAAACCTTGACTCTTGAGCCAAAGCGCCTCCATTTTACGCTGTACCCTAGGATGAGGATGATGATAACGCTGATAATTCAATGCTTCGATAGCTTCTTGAGTAAAGTCAATTACAATCATAGCGCCCTCGTCAAAAGCCATAAACGTTACATAAACGTTAGTTTAAATCTACAAAAGCCTCCTTTCCAAATTATACCTGATTTATACCAAGAAAAAACGCAATATTTACCGATGCCGAGTATAGATAGCGCTTATGGGGCGTTTGAATGGTTGTCTGAACTGTGATTTATGAGATTACCTTGATTGTTTGTGATGAGTCGGCTAGACCGTTATCTTGAAGCCACTAGGATTTAGGGAAGAAACCAAGTTTTCAAGAAAAAACTTGGTTCCGATATGTGCCAAATACTTAGCGAGTAAAGCACTAAGTGGTTTGTTTTCCAAAAAAATATGGTTAGTGTTGGGTGCCGGTGCGGTTAGAAACCGCACCTACCGGCGTGGTAGAACAGATTCTTGTGCGAGTCTCGTAAGCATTAAATTCTTAGCGAGTAAAGCACTAAGTGGTTTATTTTCCAAAAAAATATGGTTAGTGTTGGGTGCCGGTGCGGTTAGAAACCGCACCTACCGGCGTGGTAGAACAGTTTCTTGTGCCAGTCTCGTAAGCATTAAATTCTTAGCGAATAGACCACTAAGTGGTTTATTTTCCAAAAAAATATGGTTAGTGTTAGATGCCGGTGCGGTTAGAAACCGCACCTACCGGCGTGGTAGAACAGTTTCTTGTGTCAGTCTCGTAAGCATTAAATTCTTAGCGAATAGACCACTAAGTGGTTTTTTTCTAAAAAAATATGGTATGTAACCAATGTGATTTGAATTATTGAAGCCAATAAGAACGTCAGAAGAAACCGAGTTTTGAAGAAAAAACTCGGTTTCGGTATGCACTAAGCTGCCGGTTGACGTGTGTCTTTCATCGGATGACGAAATTCCCCCATCTCATCATAGAATCGTCTCAACCGATGAACAGCTTCAATTTCCAACTGGCGGATGCGTTCACGTGTCACATTCAGCTTTTCTCCGATCTCGCGAAGCGTTTTCTCATTACCGCCCTCAAGACCGTATCGCATGCTAAGCACCTGCTGCTCTCTTGTGCTCAGTTTGCTAAGGAGTTGATCTACCAAATCCTGCTCAATCATATCTGCAATGGGGCCCGCTTCCGGATTGGCGGACAAGTCTTCGACCAAGTCGCCAAGCGTAGCTGCCGTCCTCTCGTCACTGAGCGGCGTCTCCATTGAGAGCGTGTCAGCATTTAGTGATAGAATCTCCTTGACCTGATCTTCAGTTAATTCCAGCGCCTCTGCCAACTCTCCAATCTTCGGCTCCCGCTGCAGTTCCTGGCAAAGCCGGGCATAAGTCGAGTCAAATTTATTGACTTTGGCCACAATATACGACGGCAGACGAATAGATCGCGAACAGTTATCAAGTGTCCGCCGGATTGCCTGTTTGATCCACCAAATTGCGTAAGTGCTGAACTTAAAGCCTTTGCGATAGTCGAATTTCTTCGCGGCACGCATTACACCAATGTTTCCCTCCTGAATCAGATCCTCGAGAGGAACATTTCGTCCCTGATATTTCGAAGCGACCGAAACAACCAGACGCATATTCGCTTGAACCAACTCATCACGCGCCGATTCGTCGCCATTTTCAATGCGCTTTGCAAGCGCAATCTCCTCTTCTCGCGTCAGAAGAGAATGATGCGCAACCTGACGCAGCCAACTGTTCAATGCATCGGTTTGAATGGGTTTGGAATTGTCCTCGTCCCTAAGCAGATACTCTATGTTCTCCTCGGATTCAGCAATCTCATCGTCCAGAAATTCGCCTCTGACCATTCCCGCTTCCCTTACGTCAATGACTTTCTCCGTTTCCATTTTCCTCCACTTTTCCTAATAGAATCGTGCTACCTCTCTTTACACCTTCCATTCTATGTTTGTTGCCTATAATAACATCTTTTTTATGTTTTGTCAAGTAATTACCTTAAAAAAGTTTTTCCGCTAGTAAACGCGCTATGGATCACGCTGAATCTCAATGATTGATCTTGGGCAAGCGTAGCTAGATTGGATAGGTGAGCAGTTGACCACGTTGGGAGATAATCACACTCCCACAGGGGATCAAGTGAGTGAATATAGGTCGCGATAGCACTCCCCTAGAGATACGATAAACGAACGCTGTATAACATCTCGATAGAAACTCGTTTCCAATCACACCCAACCTCCAGTATTACGATAAAATGTCAAGAGAATTGGCCTAAAGAACTCTCTTAATCCGGTCCAAGGCTTCGTCCAATCGATCATCAGGAACCGTTAACGCGACGCGAAAATATCCTTCACCGTAATCACCATACGCCGACCCGGCGGTAATCACGACTGCCGCCTCCTCGAAAATCCGCGTCGCAAAATCAATCGAACTCATCCCATCCGGTGTAGGCATCCAAAGGTAAAATGTGCCTTTTGGCGGCATGTAATCACCCCAGTTTAACCGGCCGAATGTGTCGAGAATCCGTTGACGTCGGCGCGTATATACTTCTAGCATCTTGTCGATATTACCTTGGCAGCGGGTCAAGGCGACGATTCCCGCGTATTGAATCGCGTTGAATATTCCGGAATCCGTGTTTTCCTTAACCTGTGCCATGCCTCCGATGAGATCAGTGTTTCCCAGCGCCATACCAATGCGCCACCCCGTCATATTGAAGGGTTTGGAAAGCGAATTCAGTTCCACGCCAACATCTTTCGCACCGGGAGTCGATAAAAAACTTAGCGGTTTAACGCCATCAAAAACGACCTCGCTGTACGGATTGTCGTGACAGATCGCAATGTCGTAGGTTTTGGCAAACGCAACAACGTCCGCAAAGAACTCCGGCGTTGCCGTAGCTCCGGTAGGGTTATTGGGATAGTTCAAGAACATCGCGCTCGCCCGTCTGGCAACATCCGATGGGATATTTTCCAATATTGGCAGAAAGTCGTTTTCGGCGGTAATTGGAACGTTGTAGGGTTCACCGTCCGCCATAAGGATGCTGGCGCGGTATGCCGGATATCCCGGATCCGTCATTAGCACCGTTTCACCGGGATTCACAACCGCCAAAATGAAATGGTGGCACCCCTCCTTAGATCCGATCAGTCCTAAAACCTCGTCCTCCGCGTCTACGTGGACGTTGTATCGTGCCGCATACCAATCAGCCACTGCTTGGCGAAATGCCAGCATGCCCTTCTCTTCGTCCGTTGGATAGCGATGATTTTCCGGATCAGCCGCGGTTCGGCTTAGTTCGTCAATTACCGGTTGCGGCGTCGGATCTACCGGATCGCCCACGGCGAGGCTAATGACATCAATTCCTTCGGCTTTTGCTTTGTTAATTTTGTTCCGTAATTCCATGAACAAATACGGAGGGATTTTCCCTAGTCGGTTAGCAATTTGCATCTTCTCTCCTAAGATTAATTCAGTTTCTCACATAGTATAACGAAAAAGACATGACTGCCTTAAATCGCCGTCATTTTATCAGAAATGAAAGTCGGTTTTCAAGCGCTTTAAGTACACTAATCAGGGAAACTCATCTAATTTCAGAGGAGTTCTCATAGGAGTAGAACGTGTTGGGTTTCACTCAACTCTTGGCACGTTCAAGCGAAGTAGGCACTCGAAAATTTCTACAAGATTAGCAACTACCAAGAACCTGTTTGAAAAGTACGATTTGTAAGGCGCGCACTGCGCAACCTGCAGAATTGTGGTAGAAAGAAACCAAGTTTTGAGGAAAAAACTCGGTTTCGTCATTCTGTTTCCATCCAGAAATCAAGTTTTCAAGAAAAAACTTGATTTCGGTGCTTTCGCGACGCATGATTCTACTCGAAATGACTTTTCAAACAGGTTCTAACGGATTTCCGTTCAGTCCAACCTACGACTCCTGAAAACCCCGATTTGGTATGAAAATCATGAAATACCTAGGGCTGCCGAGCGGCGCGTATTGAATCGCAATCAGCGCCCTCAAATAGGTTCTATACTCACCATCGGTTAATATTGCGCAATTGTGCACCGAAGGTTTGTAGGAGCGATCTCCGAAACGCGGCGTTCGGGAATCGGAAGGGATCTCTATGGGATTTCTATCGCACTCGCTATTCGTTCGCTTGATCCTTCGCTATTCGCTCAGTTGATCCCTCCTACCATCTGCAATACTTACGCTCCATTTCTTGACTCTTAAAAAAAACGCAACTTCCAACAGCGCAGAGTATAGATGGTAGACACGAATTGCCGACTTCAGATTAACCGGGCTTAGGGAAAAAACAGATCGAAGTGTTTGAAAACTGCCAGATCCGGCGTTTCAACCCCGTAAGCCCCTGAGGTAATTCCAAGTTTCAGGCTAGGATAATCTAGCCGTAGGTGGTCGGCGAAATCAAACAGCCATTGATAGATTAAACCGACCGACTCTTTTCGACTCACATGCTCATGTCCAAGTACTCCGCAACCCTTCAAATCATCATCGGGCAAACCAATTAATGAGCCGCCAAAGACGAGAAGGTCAACCTCTGTCTCCTCAACCAAGGCGTGCACGGCATGAGAAAGATAATAGCCAAAGTCACACAAGACACAATAAACCGCTCTTTCACCATTCGCTGTGCTTGCCGGATCCACACCAAGAACACCAGTGTTTTGGGTTTTCCTATTCTTGGCAATCAATCTGCCCGAACTTGCTATGGGCGACAATCGCCACGCAGGCCGATTCAAGAAGCGGCTATTAACCTCGGCAATGGGCAAACGAATCCCAAACTTGCCACCGGTCTCGTGAATATGCCGGCTCATTCGCTGCAGAATTGGTAGATTGTCTCCGTTCCAGTCATAATCCACGGCGATGAGATCCTCTTCCGGTATGTCTCCATCCGAGGTAATCTTCGTCCACGTGATAGACAGTGTCTGAGCAACGGCTTTTTCCAAGGATACTAACCGATGATCGAGAACGTGTTTGAGTGATTCGGATACCGCGGAGTAATCGCCTTCGAATAACATCGTCCAAATCTTTGGAGTTGATACGAGTGAAGTTGGCGGCACACGAAGTTCGCTCCCGTTGATGTCGGAGGTAGGAGACAGACCGACCTCGATTTCGGCATGGTCGGACGAGAGACCGCAATATTTGAGCATCCCCGGCGCTTCATTTCCCACTACGATACCGCCACCTTCCTCCCGATCATGCACGACGATAACTGACCCTGAGTCGACCGGGATTCCAGGTTGATTTCCGATAGTTTGAAGCTGCGGGTTACTCTCGGCAGGTAAGGTTAGGGATTCAATAATGATATCCTCGACGAAGAATGCCGAGACCGTTAGATTTTCAATCGTAATCCATTTGCGGATTATCGGGAGATCCGGATACACTTCGAAGTGAAGTTTGACAGTACAGATTCGCTCTCCCGACGCCTCCGAATATTCAAGTTCAATGATAAGTTGCTTCTGTTCGGGAGCGCTCCGTCGAATCTTATAACCCATGTACTTGAGAGCATCTGTGCTCGCCGTGAAAGCGGTCTCTCCAATCCGGAGCCTGAATTCCTCGCTCGTACCTGCGACAAAGCTGCGTTTTGATGGTCCGTGAATATAATGGCTTGTCTGAGGTGGGTTACCATCTCCATCAAAGCGAAAGCGGCGTTCTATTGTACTATTTCCTAGGTACAACACACTCCTCGCCGAGTCAAAACCTGCATACGTACCAATGTCATTCGGAGGGCGAAGGAACGAGCGGAGATCACTGGTGGAATGCGCCGGAGGTGGCTTACCGCACGCCGCGCTACCGATGCACACCACTATGCACAGAGAATTCCGGAGCAATAAAATCATGGATGGCACACCATAGAACCTCTATAGAAATTAGGGAGTAATCGCGTAAAGATAGACATGCCCTGAATCGAGTAAAACCGTTAATTTTCTTGGAGAAGGAGTGAGAATAATTGAATATGAAAAATAGGACTTACGCAGCAACAAGCCTTCGGGGCAGGGAGATCTTTGTCGCACTGGGGCCGCATCAAGCAGGCACCCGCCGATAACACTCCTAGACGACTGCAAGAGTAGATTACAACTCGATTCGCTATGTCATACATTTCTTTCGCAGCCAAATCATACCCCAATTCTATCACTGGGAAACACTCGCCTACTTTAGCCTGCGTTAGCCCAGATAACGATTTAACCGGTTGACTTAGCCGGTAGAAGGAGGTTGATGAATGCAGTCGTAGTCTGCGTTCACGGCGTTCCGGCTTGGGCTAATACAGAAGGTCCGTGCGTTTCCGGGCTAACGCGAATGATTTGGAGGTTGCGGCCATTGAATGGTAACTCCTATCTAGTGCGGCTGTCACTTCCTTATTTGTTCGTCTGATTGTCTACTTCGGCTGAATTATACTATACATGCGTAAAGTTGTCAATGCAAAAGTGATGCTGAGTGGTTAGTGGCGGTTCGATATACCGAACGGTGAAGTTCCGAAACAAACTCTGTATTCGAACACTTCTGCAATCGATGCATCAGCCGGAGGGAAGAAAAAACTTGGGGTTACTATCTGTCGGTTGATTCGCATGTTTATCGGAAGGGCTATACGACAAGTCTATCTATGTGCGAAGACTCTCAGAAATATATCCTAGATCCGCTATTCAAATTGGATTGGATAGTCTTAGACTTCATCAACAACCTGTTCAGTATTTCACGGCGATTAGCGACAGTCCGTGTGGGGGCGCGGAAGGACCGGCAGCGCTCCTATCCCGGGCGTCTAAAATCTGCTGACACCGATGGACTGCGTCTGGGGTCGCCTGCAACTTGAGCGCAGTACCAACGACGGCTCGAACCATCCCTCGCAAGAACGCATCTGCCTCAATTTGGAAATAAACCAGATCTGCCTCGCGCCGGCAAGACGCTTCCAAGACCGTACAGACGGGACTGATGCGATCACTTCCGGTACGTTGAAACGAGGAGAAATCCATTTCCCCAATCAACGCACTGCAGATATCATCAATTCGATCCGTATGGATTGGACGGGGGAAAAAATATGCGGTCTTGCCTAAAAATGCGGACGGGAAATCCCGATTGAGGATGGTATATCGGTAGGTTCGGCTTAGTGCACTGAAACGGGCATGAAAGTCCGGTGGGACATCTTGGACATCGATTATTGCGACATCATTAGGAAGAAGTGAGTTCAGCGCTTTACGCATAGAGCCCGAGGTCAACTGGGAATCAGTAGTGAAATTGGCGACTTGACCCGCGGCGTGTACTCCAGTGTCCGTTCGGCCTGCGCCAATAATCTGTGTACCCGTTTTGGTGAGTGCCGCGAGAGCGTTTTGAATAACTTCCTGGATGGTAATTCCGTTGGGTTGAATCTGCCAGCCGTGATAATTTGTTCCGTCGTATTCAATTGTTAGCTTGATGTTTCGCATCGGAAGAAACACGCGAATTCTTCATGGCCTGGTGGAAAGAGGTTCGTTTCTGGCTTCGGTACGATCATTCAGGCCTTGACCTGATTTTACCAGCGCCGGAATGTCGGCACGCGTGTGTTGGAAGGATTCATCGAGAATAGCAAGCCGAACACCACGCATCAAACTCAAATAGAAGTGGAGATTGTGGTGCGTTAGCAGGCAGTGCCCTAAGATCTCGTTCTCACGATGCAAGTGACGAAGATAGGCACGCGTGAAATTCTGACAGGTATAGCATAGACAATCCGGATCGAGAGGCGTAAAGTCGGTCTTGTACTCCGTATTCCGGATGCGGACTGGCCCAAGTGTAGTAAAGAGCCACCCATTCCGCGCGTTCCGTGTGGGCATCACACAATCAAACATATCCACTCCGCAACTGACGGCATATACCAAATCTTCGGGCGTGCCGACGCCCATTAGATAGCGCGGTTTGTTTCTCGGAAGAATCGGCGCAGCGTACGCAAGCGTCTCATACATGAGTGCTTTCTCCTCGCCGACACTTAACCCGCCGATGGCGTACCCAGGGAATCCGATATCCACCGTGGCTTCGATGCTTCTCTTGCGGAGATCCTTTTCCATTCCGCCTTGAACAATGCCAAACAGGAGTTGATCGGGGTTGGCGTGTGCACCCTTGCACCGCACCGCCCAGCGGGCAGTCATCTCCATCGACTTCTCAAGATATTCGTAACTGTTGGGTAGCGAGGGACATTCATCGAAAGCCATGATTATGTCGGCTCCGAGCGAATTTTGAATCTCGATTGAACGTTCCGGACTGATGAAGTGCTTCGTCCCATCGATTTCCGACCTAAATTCGACACCCTGCTCGTTAATGGTGCGCAATGGTCCCAAGCTAAACACTTGAAACCCGCCGCTGTCCGTCAAAATCGGTTTTCGCCACGCCATGAATTCATGCAGACCGCCAGCGTCGTCGATAATCTGGTGCCCGGGACGAAGATAGAGGTGGTAGGTATTGCCTAGGATTATCTCGGCGCCAATCTCAACGAGATCGTGCGGAGTACACGCTTTGACACTACCGCGTGTTCCAACAGGCATAAAGATAGGGGTATCGACTAGTCCGTGCGCGGTGCTTAACTGACCGGCCCTCGCGCATGTTTGATTGTCCTCGCGGATGACCCGAAATTCGCCGTTGGTCATGTTTTCTCAAGTAACACTTTTTCAAAGTCAGTCATACGAGAAGGAAATCTGTACCACAATCTGTTAGATTGTGACCCGCAAACTAACAGTTTGCGGTACAAGGGTGTTACTTGCGGAAAGAATCATTCCGATAGGGCTAATGGTGTGCTACCAATCGCAGGCACCCAAGGTGTGCAAGGTCTTTCTATTGCGCAAGTGGATTCGTGATTACGACCTTTCATGTTGACCGTGTCATCACACGCAACGCATCCTTGATTTCACCTATGACGCGGACTTCTGTTTCAACGCGCAATCTCGTGTCTAGGGCTTCTTTCGCTGATTTGCCGCCAATCACACCCAGCGCCCATGCGGCGTGTCCTCGGACGAGTGCCTCATCATCATTCAGCGCTCGCTTGAGAGCCGGGACCGCCCGCCGATTTCCCCAATTTCCGAGGGCGACAGCGACATTACGGAGGAATCCGCGTCTTTTGGCACGCTTAATAGGACTATTCTTAAAGCGCCTGCTAAAGTCGGCTTGGGTCATGTCCATAAGAGAAAGCAGTTTTGGCGCAATGTTCTCCTCGCGAGGGTAAAATCCCGGTTCAGATGACGGTGCCGCCTTGCTATTCCATGGGCAAACCTCTTGGCAGATGTCGCAACCAAAGATAAGGTTGCCCATCTGTGGGCGTAGTTCGCTTGGAATACTATCCTTCAACTCGATGGTGAGGTAGGAGATGCAGAGACGGGAGTCAAGCACATTCGGGGCAACGATTGCGTCTGTCGGACACGCTTCAATGCAGAGCGTACACGTGCCACAACTCCCTTGCGGCAACTGCCAATCGTACTCCAGTTCGATACTTACGAGAAGTTCGGCAAGAAAGTGCCATGAGCCCGATTGCCAGTTAATAAAGTTCGTATTTTTGCCAACCCATCCCATTCCCGCCTTTTGAGCGTATTCACGTTCGATAATGGGACCCGTGTCAACGTAGATTTTTTGATTTAGTTTTTTTCCCCCAGTTTCATCAATAAATTCGGTGAGTTCACGTAATTTGGCGCGAATAACCTCGTGGTAATCGTCTCCCCATGCGTACCGGGAGATCTGACCTCGTTCGGGATCCTCGACAAGCGTTTGGGCAGGATCGAGCGTATAATAATTGATTGCCAAACTGATGATTGACTTGGCTTCAGGCAGGCAATTGCGCGGATCGCGCTTTAACTGGAGGTGTTTCTCAAGATACCCCATTTTTCCGGCGTATCCCTTTTCCAGCCACTTCTCGTAGAGTCGGAGGGTTTGACTTTCTTCGGCAGGGGTTATGCCAACCAGATCGAATCCCAATCTCTTTGTATGGGTTTTTATCTGCTCTGTCAGGGTCATCACATCGTTAGGTATCGGATTTCAGATGGGTGCCCCCATTCCATGGGACAAGGCGCCCTCGCTTGGGAGCGTTTACGGTTTCCCATTAGACGGAATTCCGGGCCATTCCTCCCACATATCTTCACACGGCGGTTCGTTCATTGTACGTTCAATATTCTTCTTTGCATAATCGCCCAACACCGCCTTACGAATTGCTCTTGAACGATTGCTGCCCGCAGAGTGTGCCAATCGGTGATGCCAAAAGACAACATCGCCTGCTCGGCCGTGGCAATCGATCGGAGTTCTATGCTTGAAGTATTCGAGGCTTTTCGCGTATCGTTCTGTGTCGTCTCTCAGATGTCGCCTTTGATTACTGAAATAGAAAACACGATGGCTTCTGGGCCAAACCGTAAAGCCTCCTCCATTTGGCGCGACATCATCAATATATCCCACCACGCCCAGATGAAATGCGTGAGCGTCAATATGACAACCAAGGGGTTTTCTCGGGGTACTGCCTTCAGGAAGGCGGCAATAGATGCCACGGACTCGGTCGGGTTTAACGACATCACCTTCACCCAACATCTGCTCTACTATTTCCCAAATTGGCGGGTGGGAAACCAGCATCCGTGCCATCCACTCTTCGGCGCCGATACTGCGGTACCACCACCCATACCCGCCGCCGTCATCGCCCTTCTCGTTTTTCCTTTGCCTATACTCCTGAATCGGCCCAACCCATGTATCAGGATGGTTGCGGTCGATTTCAGGCGGAGAGTTCTCCCACAACCTCTCTCTAGCCTGCGCCGTAAGACTCTCATCCATAATCCTGCGTTTGATGAGGAAACCTTCATCTCGAAAAAACCTGATCTCCTCGGGAGTTAGTTTCGCCATAGATTCGTACATTCGCCTTTCGAGTTTAAAACATCACGTTTTGCTTCCGTGTTAGGTCTAGTCTACATCCAGTATAACCCGGCTTTCCAAAGATAACCTAGTAATCGTCTCCTGCCGGAGCCACTTGCGCTGATCCAGTTGTTGCCGTTGATCGCGGCGACAGAAATAGGAATGCATGGCTCGCCTAGGAGTGTCTGTTTCGTTCGTCATGCCGCCATGCCAGAGATGCGAATTAAACACGACAACGGTGCCAGTTTCTCCGATGAGCTGGACCTGATCCGGATGGTCCGCTTTCGTGTCTAACATCACGTCCGTCGCGGTCTGTCCGCAGCGATGTGATCCGGGCACGACACGAGTGGCACCGTTTTCACGTGTAAAATCGGAAAGTAACCAAATAGAGTTACATACAAAATAGTCTCCAGGTGTTACAACTCCACCCCAGTCGGCGTGCAACCCCTGTCGTCCATGCCCGGGTAAAGCGGCACGACTGTTCAATGAGGAAGACTTGAACTGGTCGCCTAGCACATGCTGAATTGCTGCTAAGAGCCGTGATGACGTCACGCATTTTTCAAAAATTGGATCTTTGTCAATCAAGTTGCTCAAACGAATTGCGCCTTCCTCCTGATGCACCTCCTTTCCTGCATCTTCACCCTCGATTTCCGCCAGTTCGCCAAGGCGGTGGACAAATGCAGCGACTTCCTCCGATGTCATCAGCTTCTCAAGACGCAAATATCCGTCTTCGTCTAGTGTTCTTTTCTCATCTGCACTCAGTGTGTGTTCGTCTACACCAAGCCTTCCGAGCACGGTCGTCATGTTCATAACGTGCATTCATGGGTGAAATGCTTCTAATCTCTACTGTCACTTAATCAAACTGCTACGTGATACCGCCGGAGAGTCCCCTACAGATACATCAATTCTCTTTGGCATGTGGACTAATGCCGGTGCCGATGGTGGATGTCAGGCCAGTGGGGATGTGCATGAGTTGTCGGTTCATGTGTGTGCCAATGGCTGTGATAAACCGCCTCCTCGCCGTCTGTATGCACATGATCATGGTGGCCATCATCATGTCTGTGTCTATGCTTGTGATGCAGAGCTTCATGCGTATGCGAATGCGAATGTTGGTCTCGGAACAAGATAGTGAGCGAGACTACCAAAATTACGGCGGCAGCAGCCTGAATGACAGAAATGGTCTCTCCCACTAGAAGCACAGACAATGCCACACCACAGAACGGTGCACTAGCGAAAATCATTTGACTTCGAGTAGCACCGAGATTTTGTGCCGCCAAGATGTAAAGACTAATGCTGAAACCGTAAGAAAAAACCCCCACGATTAGGCCGGACGCTGCATCCCACATCGCCTTCCCATAAGGTTCTAGTAAAACGCTTATGATCAGATTCGTCGTCCCCGCAATCGCACCTTTCCAAAATGTGCTCTGGGCTGGAGTAATCCCGTCAATCAAAGCCGTCAGATGATTGTCAATTCCCCAACAAATGCTGGCTGCAGCCACGAGCAGCAGGGCATACAAGCCGATAGTTCCCGCGTGCCATGATAGCATTACCGACGCGCCGATAGTGCCGATTACACCTATCCATCCATAACCGCCCAGATATTCTCGGAACAGTAGACATCCAAGTATGGCGGTAGCGGCTAACTCCAGGTTTAACCACATGGCGACGGAGGCTGCAGGCGCCTTTTGCAATCCGAACAGGAGCAGCACGGGACCGGCGACCCCACCAAAGCAGATTGCTCCGATTAGACGAAGTAAATTGCGTTTTCCAATCCTATGGACTTTCCTAGTAGTTCGCCGTCGTATCAAGAAAGGGAAAACGCCGATTGCTGCACCAAGATACAGCAATCCCGCGAGTTGGAAAGGCGGAAGACTATCAAGCAGTATCTTTCCTATAGGTGTAGAAGCGCCAAACAGAACTGCCGAAAGCAGTGCGATCAGTATGTACTGCATTTCATGTTTCCATACTCTTTCCGTGTGTTTCCCGTCGGATAGCGAGTGGCGGGACTTTATGACGGAGTAAATTGCTTAATGTTCTCATCCTAATGCCATTGTTATCGCATCGTAACCAGTTCCCATGTGTAAGAAGATAATAGCAAGGTTTTGTTGACATTTATGTTAAGAGAGCACGTTAGTCGAGGGATGCATCTAACGGGTTGGGAGACCCAACCCCTACGGCTGCCGGCGTATGCCGCAATTTCTTCGATCGCGGACTATACATCAATCGTAGGGGCGGGGTTTCCCCGCCCTTACTGCACACTCACTTGGTTGCTTTGCCCAATTTAATTCTGTGAACGCGCCTATATTTTCAACCATTAATAATTTGGTGACGATGAAATGTCAACAGCACCTAGTTAATGGAGCGTGCAAGCAGCTTAAACTTCCCGCTTCGTAACTTGCAAGAGAACCAGCGTTATCAAGAGGAGCGGTAAGATAATTAGAGCGGACTGCCATACCGAGATTTTAGCGCCGATCAAACAGGGAAAAAATGTGACGGCGCCAATCATGGATCCCTTCAATGCGCGATATCCGTTCTTCTCGTTTGCATCCAAGTAAAGAGGCAAGCGCGTGATAATCGTTCCAATTAGCGCGCAGAATATCCATACGATGTAGTTCCAACCGACGCCTTCCAACCAGTACGGTAGTAGAGCAACAATGAAGGCGCACACTGTAGCGACAGCGGAGATCGCAAGGGCAGGTCTGATACCTAGTTGCACTGGCGTGGTAGTAATCCCAATCTTCTTATCACGCTCAATGTCCTTGAAAGTGGTCGTAATGTGGGTGCCGCAATCGTAGAGCGTTGTGGCGGCAAACGCGTACCAAACCAAGCGCGGCACTTCGCCGCTAACGGCTAGTGCGCCAAATACGTTAAGCAGCCCAATACCAACCGGTAAACTGATGCTCCCCCAAATCCCTCTCTCTTTGAAAATCGCGTTGTAACAGTGGGAAATCATCACAAGACCGATTACGAGTAGTCCGGCTCTGATGTGAAGCGCAAATCCAAGGATGACACAGAGGATGTAGGTGGTGCTCGCAGTGATCAGCACCTGCCGCGGTGTGAGTCGGTGTGATGGAAGTGGGCGGTGTGGATTGACGACAGCATCTTGTTCGTGGTGAAAGTAATCGTTCTTCATCATCCCCGCGAAATATCCCAGCAGTGCTATCAACAATGCCGCCCCGACGCGCCAACTTATTCGTCCTTCGGACGCAATTAAAGCCCCCGGCATCGTGGCGGCAATCGGGATGGCGAAGAGAGGGTATCGGATGAGTTCAAGGTAGGCTTTTAAGGTCTTCATGAAGAATGCCGCTCAAGGAGAAAAAGTTGCTTGGGTGTAGCACCGATCCGTTCGAGTATAGGATGGTCAGGTAGTTGCACTCGCGCAAGTTCCTTAGGTTCAATCTTGTGGAGTCCTCCGCCATAAGTTCGACCTTCGTAAAGCAGATACTCTTCCTTAGCCTGCTTCAGTAAATCAAACAACTCATCTAGGAGATTCTCGTTATTCTCACAAGCATTTTGTATTACTTGCGTCGGATATAACATCAGGTAAACGTTTGTAGCAATTGCCTTCGAATAGTTTCGAAAGAATCGTAGTCCGGACTTTCCCGATTTGCTACGAGACATATAACTACATAAAATGGGCGCTGGTGGTCGATTCTCCTGCTTAAACCACGGTTGCCGATGGCGAGTAATGTATCGATCGGCAAATCCTTGTGACTTGCCCCAATCCAAATAAGTTTGTAAAATCGGATAATTTGCAAGTTCAGCTTCTTCAAGATTACAATCCAACAATACCAAAGACGGCTGAACGTGAAGCAAACCATCGTTGGCGGTGAGTATTTTTTCATCATTCAAATACCTTGGACTTGGCAAAATTGGTCGCAAAAATTGTTCCGGCAGTGCTTTATTAATGGCAAACTCTCTGTCTAGGATAAAAAACTCATTTGCCCCCGTCGCTACGCCACGACGGATTTCGAATAAGTCTCCGATGGTTTTTGTCGTATTCAGACGCTGAACATTTCGAAAGACACTCGACATTGATTTGCTGGGAATCGAAGTCCACTTTGTGATATCTCCGAGTTGTCGCTGGAGAATACGTTTGGCGACACGAGGGTTTTCCAGCGTTCCACCTAGAGAAAAGGTCACTTTATGTTCCTGTTCCGGCTCGCGTTTTTGAAAAATTAGTATGCTTGAAGAAACGAGAGCGTCACAAAATTGCATATCCTCGGCGTCAAAACGATGTATATGTTGCAAGGAAACTTGCTCGGTTAAATACCTCTTGACAACATCTCCATACTTGACATCCATGAATTCGGAAGGAATCAACCAGATTCCAAACCCGTTTGGAACTAGCCACCGATGGGCGAGAAAAAGAAAATAACAGTAGAGCCCGGCTAAACCGTTTAGATTAAGTCCCACCGCAGTTTTCGCTCTCGCTTGCAGATAACGTTTTTTTGCCCGATCAAAGTGATGATGTCGAACATAAGGCGGATTGACAAGATGCAGGTTGTAACGGGGACAATCTGGAAACGGTAGTTGTGTAAAGTCGGCTTCAATTATATCCAATTCCCAAGCTTCCCATAAGTCCCGAGCAATTGCAGCGATCTGCGGATCAATCTCAACTCCAACAGCTTTTTCCACCCGTGATTTGGGAACAGAATGCAGCAGTGCGGAGAAAAATGCGCCGGCACCCACAGCAGGATCAAGAAAACGAATGCTATCAATCGCAGTAAGATACCTGTCCCGCACAAATTCAACTATATTGCGTGCCAAAGGAAACGGGGTCGCGTACTGTCCCATTTTGTTGCGTTGTGCCGGATCGTTGAGGCTATCTAGTCTCTCTTGTGCCGCTTGGCGTTCAGACTCAACCTCATGAGGAAGACTCAATTTCATATTCCAAATTGTTCCATATCTTCAATTCGATGTTCCCAAATCCAGTCTATTCCTTCTGCGGCTTCATAGCCGAGATAGCCAGTGTCAAAATATCCGCAGAGAAATAGAACAAACTGGAGATTTGTTCCATAACGTGCACGCAATTGATTCACTTTGGTTGCCTCTTCTTTTCGCCGTTTATTTGTATTGGTAAAATCACCGGCAGATTTGGCTTCAATTAGAATCGGTAACCTACTTGTATGGGGTCTATGCGGCTGAATAATTACATCAACTGGTATGTTCACGGTTCGGTCTTTGCCAGCTACTACATTCATCCGAAAAGCAAATGTACCTGGCGGTAAATCCATGAACGAAAGTCCAGATCTATGTAACGATTCGCTATAATCACGCTTCTTCAGATACTCTGCAATTAAGGTGAGTTGTCTTTGCTCCTGAGCGTTACGGATAATCGGGTCAGAAACCGTGCCGCATAACCTATCTGCCACAATGGTTGCCGCCCGAAGTTGTTCAATCTTCGTAGATTGGTGGTTCCCTTCCAACCATGGGAAAATATCATAATCAAGCAATTTAACCAGAATCTCAGCAATAGATTGAAATTGTACAGTCAGTTTTCCTGCGCTCATACGCGGTGGAATTTTTCCTCGTTCCATTGAAATGACAAGATGTTTGCTCACATGAGCCAGTCCAGCTAATCGATCTCTTGCAATTGGGGGCGCTGTACACATTCGCAAGGTTGGGAGAACTGATGGATTTGCTTTTAAGAGTCCCGGATTCAGGAGCGTAAGATTCTTTGTTAGTTGAATTGCCTCCTGTACACGCTTGATCGCTTCTTTTCGGGCGTCCCGATACGCCTTTGGTGCAAAACGCATGAACCAATCATTGTAAAGATCGACGGAAGCAGTTACATCTTTTTTCCATAGATGAGGCTTATCTGCGTTAATGGGCATATTTGCTTACTCTTTAATAATGCAGTTTCGATGCCAGCTATATGACGGCGGGATTCCGTTTTTTGGCTTCAAAACGAACCAATGCGTTCAGTCGCCTTTTCGGAACTGTTCGATTTAGGGCAGTTCATTCGCCGACAAGAACGCTTTTCACCCCGCGGCGATTACGTGCGTTTTCAAATGCTTCAACCGCCTGTTCAATCGGATATCGGCCAGTGAGTAGGGGCGCAAAATCTAGTTCTCCTTCAATGAGCAGTCGCCGAGACTCGTTCAGACTCCACCGTGAAAATGCCCAAGACGCCATTAACTTATGTCCCGTATAGTGAAAATGCTCTAGATTGACCCGAATCTCCTGTCCGGCAGGAGCAAGCCCGAAGAAGTTGATGCAGCCTCCGCGCCGGGCGACTTTGAACGCGAGGTCAATAGCACCTTGATTATTCGTCGTTGCCGATATTACTGTGTCCACGCCTCCATTGGTAGTCTCAATAAGCGTAGCAAGGCACTCTTCCGTAATGCCGATCGCCGCTTCAACGCCAACTTTGTCTGCCGCGTCGCGACGATGGGCGAGTGGTTCTAACACGAACGTTTGTAAGCCCATTTTCTTGGCGAGTTGCGCAAACAATAGTCCGATGGGACCGGCACCCAAGATTGCTACGCTCTCGTCAAAGATAGTCTCACGCATTGAATTGAGACAACAGCCTAAAGGTTCAAGAAATAGGAGATTTTCTGCAGAAACCGAGTCGGGGACAGAAATCAGTTTCTCGGTATCAACTCCGTGTTTCGACATGCGAACGAACTCAGCATACCCTCCGTCAATATCATGCCCAATTCCTTCAATGTTTTCGCAGTATTTGTCTAGGTCGGCTTGGCAATATTCGCAGGATCCACACGATAACATTGGGTTTACCGTAACTTTCTCGCCGACCTTCACATTTGAATGTCGGCTCTCTGCCACAACACCGGCAAGTTCATGCCCCATCACGACAGGCGGCGAGTAATCCGTAACGTCCCCGTTGAGAGCGGCGAGGTCAGAGGCACAGACACCGCACAGATCGACCTTGATAAGAACGTCACCCGAGGCGAGATTCGGAATAGGTTTGTCCTGTATACTTAGTTTACCCGTTTGCTCAAATACTGCTGCTTTCACAAATCGTGTACTCCTTGAATCAATTGCGGAAAGATTGATGGTTACTTGGTTACCATGAGCCTCTTAGTCATTTCCTCGGCTTCGGTTAATACCCTCTTGGCGGACCGTAAGGCTCGGCTAGCTTGCTCTCGTGTATATTCCTTTTCCATATAAAATGCCGGTGCACGATCACGCGCCAACTGATGGGAAATCTGTTGGATCTCCGCTAGTATTCCACTCTCAATCGCAATTTTCTTCTCCGCGCAGATTTTGGCGAAAGTGTCGCCAACATCGTATGTTTTCGGGGATTCGACGCCCATCAGTTTTAAGAGCCCCTTCAACGACAATTCAACCACCTCTTGTGACCTTCGTACGACGAGATTCCAAGCTTCACTGTCAAATGCACGTTTAGCTTCCCCCATAATCATCTGAGCTTCGAGGATTAACCTGCCGTTTAGGTCGGTATTGTTCACAGCTCAATTATCTCTCCCGGCTTCCAATCCGGTTTCAAGTCCCAATACCATGTCCCGTCCGGTAACGCAACTCGTTTCGAACCCAAAGCGTTGAGCCGCTCTCTCAGCGCCGTAAGACGCGACTCCAATACACCTACGTCGAAGAGCAGCATACCTTCGATGAGAATGTCGAGCAAGATATGCGGTCTATCCCAAAGTTCGCCCTCGGTCATAAAGATACATGCGGGTTGTGGATTCAACCCCTGCTCTTCAAGACGTTTGTACTCATCCTCCTGTTTCAGCGCAAAAGCGATGTCCACGGACCGGTATGCTGGATTGAAATCAACTTCCTTGTGAACTACCAAGATGTCAATATCGCTGTCTGATCGGGCTTGCCCTCTTGCTACGGATCCGAAGAGTGCAACGGAGAGAATCCTCTCACCCTCAAATGATTCTTTCAGGCGGCTACAAAAGGATTGAAGGTAATTCTCGTAAACCTCATACCCAATTTTCATGATGAAGTTCCGCCTATCGTCTTAAACTGCATCAACACTCTGGAACGATCGTGGTTTTAGGCAATCTGTCCGAACCGCTCGGGCCGGTAGGGATCCAGCATCTCAACACGCGCACCATCAACGATCTCAAGCGTTGCCAGTTCCCCTATTAAGGGAGCTAACGTGACACCGCTGTGCATAAGCGCAATGTAGAGATTCGGTACGGATGGTACGAACCCGAGCACTGGAAAACCGTCGATTGGCATTGGACGATAACCCACAGGTACCGGAATTGCGGATGCCTCGTCAATTGATGGCAAGTAATGCTGCGCTCGAGCGAGCAGTTCGTCGGCGTGCTGTTGCGAATCGTCACGATTCAGGCTCTCTTGGGAGCCTTGACCAATCAATAGTGTGCCGTCCGATGCTTGTCGGAGGTGCACGTCCTGCCGATCGACATCAATCCTAGGTGCATGGATAACGGACACGCTGCTTAGCAGGGGTTGACAGGGAGTGGTACGAACTACAACGCCCGGGCTTTCCTGTTGAGGGATATGCACTCCAGCCATGGCGGCAAGCTGCGTCGTGTGAACGCCGCTGGCTAGCACGACAATGTCACAATCAATTTCATCATTCGGTGTTCTTACTACTTTTATTTGCCGTGATGTGCTCGAACGATCTTCGACGGACATGCCGGTGAGAGGGGCTTGTGTCTGCACGGTACCTCCGCGTTCGCGCGCCTTTTCCAAACATGCTTCAATGACTTTGGGCGGCTCGACGCAACCATCGGCTTGCGATAGAGATGCCGCCTTTACAGTCCCGGGTGACAATCCAGGTTCAAGTTGGCGGATCTCAGCCGCAGAGATGAGCCGACAGGCATATCCGCGCACTTGTAACTGTTCCACGCGCTGGCGTAGCGCACGCGCACCTTCTTCGGTGTTTTCCCACCGGAGTTGTCCGCCGCAGAGGAACCCGATGTCCCGTTCAAGTGCGTCGGCAAACCGATGCCACATGTCCATGGATCGGCAATTCAGATTGTGATAACCTACAGGATCTTTTCCAAATGAATTCAGCCAAGCGAACGAGTGCCCCGAGGCGCCAGACGCCGGTTCGGACTTTTCTAGTACTGTTACGTTAACATTATTCCGGCGTGACAGGCAGTAAGCGATTGCGGCGCCAACGATGCCAGCACCTACGACCACAACGTTTATCGTCCCCCCGCTGTTCATGTATGTTTTCTCTTTTGTGCCGAAGTAAACGATGCCGACTGGATAGCCTAGTCGAAATCGGTAGAGAACGAATTCGTGAGTGTCACATTACTCTTCGCAGCAGAGCACAAGTGCGCCGGTGTAGGCATGGGCGAAATTCTTGCCACCGATGGGAGCAAACTCCGCATTGCCAAAGAAACCGATAACCGGAAGCTCAGGAAATCTCTGCTTGATAATCTGGATATCGTGATTCGCCTCTCCGTATAATCCCTTACCTCTCCCCAAGCAGTTGAAATACATTCCAAAAGCTGGTGGCTGTTCGAGTGTTCGTTCATGCAAATCGAGAGCAATCTCTTGTATCTCTTTCTTCGCGGCAAATGAATTCCGCAGATGAAATTGTACGAATTGCCCCTCCGACACCTCTTCAGACACGGCGATCGCTCCACTTTCTTGGTCATAGCCGACTAGGTTGCGCACGAGAAAATCACCGCGCCGAGGCGCGGGGTTTTCCCTATCCATCGCAATACCTATGAATACAACACGTCCTGATTGGCGCAGTTCTTCGCTTGTCAATGACTCAAGCGCTCCTTGCAGAGCGTCAAGTGCAGGATTACCATTGACTTCGTAAATGACGTTTCCCTCTGCACGATTGATTTCAAGTAGCTGCCCAATTGGTTGACAGCCTTGTGCCACACCTATTTCAGTGTGAAACGCACCCGTCAACAGCATTCCCGCAATCCCCGATTCCACAACCTCCTCATCGCGCCACCCGTAAATGTACTGTCCGTCCGGGCTGCCCGAAGCGGCTCCCCCTACTATTGGAAGTCTTCTCCCGTCTTCGCCGATTTGGTGCACAAGCGCTTCAGGGCTAACACTGCGTACATCCGGCAATACAACCAGAAGCGAGTTTTCGTGAATCTCGGACGATATACTCTCGCGTATCGCTGCTCCAATCGGGGCGGAATCATCTGACGAGACCAAAAAGGGCTTTGCGGTAACCTCGTCTGAGCGTAGAACAAGTACGGCAACGGCAGATTCACCTTCAAACTCTCCCGCCGAAGTGAGCACACTCATTCCGCTGCAACCGACAAGATGGTCACACCCCGAAATCGCATGAATCGTATGAAAAAGTTGCCCATAGTCTTCCTGATATTCCACTGTTGCGAACACAACCGCCAAGTCTGCTTTCGCCAACTGCGCGTTTCCCATTGCCATCGTTGTAGCATCTTCAAGGGCATCAGCCAAGATGGTTCTTTGGCTCTGCCCAACGCCAACGCGCATCATAATCCTTATTCCGCCTTTCGCATTTCTCTATTCTGACGATGCATTCTCACGATCGGATTATCCCAAAATCGAGTAAATATGTCAAGGTGGAATATCTTCGCCGAAATGCAGCTGTTTAGTCCATCGGTCTGGATTTGCCAATCCAGACCGAGCGGGGTACAAGGAACGCGGCGAGTAGGGAAATACAACGCTAATTCCGACTAACCGGGGGCTTACATGCCCAGACCGGACGTGCGACGAATTGTAATACTGCGAACCAAGCGATGTACTGAACAGTTTCGCCGAAATCAAAGCGCTAACTCTATGAAACACATTCGATCACCCGCACTGACGCTGTCAGCAAAAAATACACCATTTCAGAATTGCCAAAAAAGACCTCAATAAGACGTCAGAGAATGTGATATAATTCGCACTGTGCGACTCACAGCTACAAATATCATAAATAAGAACCTACTCTTCATTCAGGCCACCTCATTTACCGCTGGAATAGTTTCCGCCTGCTCTAATGAGGAACGGTCAGATCTACCCTGACAGTTCACGAAATCATCGTAGACGTACGAGATCAGGACATCCACTGTTTCCCGAGAAGCCTAAGGGTTCGCTTTTAACTTTCATTACGGGAGTATCGACTAGATGCCAGCCGAGATTATTGATGGTAACCGGATAGCCAAATCGATTCGCAGCCAAATCCGACGGCGAGTGAAGGAGCTGGATTTTACACCAGGGCTTGCCGTGGTTCAGGTAGGAGACGATCCAGCATCCACGATCTATGTCGCCAATAAGGAGAAGGATTGTGGACGGGTAAAGTTTCATTCGGAGGTCCACAAAATGCCAGCGAACGCGACCCAGGCGGACGTCATCAACCAAGTGCGCCGCCTCAACGAGAGTGAGGATGTTCACGGCATTATTGTGCAGATGCCGTTGCCCAACGGAGTAGATGAGGGTGCAGTAATCGACGCTATTTCGCCGGAAAAAGATGCCGACGGTCTAAGTCCTGTTAACTTGGGCAACCTACTCATCAACCGCGAACGTGTGACGCCTTGCACCCCCACGGGCGTAATTCGTTTGATCGAGTCGACAGGCGTGGAAATCGAAGGCAAACGCGCCGTCTGCTTGGGGCGGAGCAGCCTTGTCGGTAAACCGGTTGGTTTAATGTTGCTCAATCGCAATGCTACCGTCACGTACTGCCACACTCGCACTGCGAACCTCGCGGAAGAGACTCGAAATGCGGAGATTTTGGTCGTGGCGGCCGGCAAGCCGGGATTGGTTTCTGCGCCAATGGTATCGGAGGGAACGATTGTCATTGACGTGGGCATCTCCCGCGTAAATGGGCATGCCGCAGGAGATGTGGACTATGAAGCGGTGAGCGAAGTGGCAGGATATATCACACCTGTTCCCGGGGGAGTGGGCCCGATGACGCGCGCTATGTTGCTAGAAAACACGCTGAATCTGGGACTTGCGCGGCGGGCATAGACTAGGAGAAATGGGCGCACTCGTGTGTATCTCGGAATTCAACCCAACTTTTAGCCAACAGGACTTTGGACATGCACCGCCGCTTTTACCTGAGAATAGTTCATAAACTCCAGAGAGTTCGTAGAGCGAACCGTTAGTCTGCAGATCGAAAGCACAATCTAACGATCCAGCGAGCGAATAGTGAGTGATCGACTGCCTGAAGAGTGAGGGATCAAGAAAGTGAATAACGACCGCGATGGTGTTCCCATTGCGATCTTAAAGAAATCCAGTGTGTTCCGAATATGGCAACTTGCATCAATTTTGCCAAGTTTAACCCGCTTCGACTAATTGGACTTCTCCATTTCCATCAACGATCTCGCCAATGCGGAGCGCCGATTCCCCTGATGCGGTCAGCACATCAACTGCCGCCTCCACCTGATCCCTTGAAACTACGAGTACCAAGCCAATTCCCATATTGAAAACTCGGTACATTTCATCCGACTCGACGTGTCCTCTGTCCTGTAAAAACCCAAAAATCGGCGGAATTTCCCACGTGCCTTTGCGAATTATTGCCGAGCAATTCGAAGGCAATATTCGAACGAGGTTTCCCGGCAAACCGCCTCCCGTGATGTGTGCCATGCCTTTAATGCCGCAGTGCTTTCTTAGATTCAGAACGGGGCTAACATAGCTCTTATGATTCTTGAGCAATTCCTCCCCGAGTGTCATTCCGAAATCAGTGATATAGTCGGCAGGGTCGTAGCCGCAAACATCCAGCAATATACGGCGGGCGAGCGAAAAACCGTTTGTGTGCAAACCGAGTGAATTGAGACCGATTAATTGGTCGCCCGGGCGTATTTCATCTCCGGTGATCACCCGAGACCGTTCCACCGCCCCCACAATCGTGCCCACGAGGTCATACTCGCCTTCCCTGTAGAACTCCGGCAGTTCCGCAGTTTCGCCACCGATTAATGCGCAACCGATCTCTCTACAGCCCGCTGCGAGGCCGGTAGCGATTTCCTCCACAATTTCCGGGCACAACTTGCTCGTCCCAATATAGTCCAAGAAAAACAGTGGTTCCGCTCCTTGAACAAGGATATCATTTGCGCAGTGGGCAACGATGTCAAACCCGACAGTGTCATGGCGTCCCGTCATAAAGGCAATCTTAAGTTTCGTTCCGACGCTGTCCGTACTTGAGACCAAGACAGGTTCGTCGTAGTTGCCGAGAGCGAAAAGCCCACCAAAATGCCCGATCTCGCTCAGAACCTCGGGGCGGTAGGTTGATTTAAGAATGCGCCCTAGGCGGTCGGTGGTTTCTTCTTTCGCCTTAAACGAGACGCCGGCGCCCGCATAGGTCAGTCCTTGTTCAGTCATTCGTCCGGTTCGATTTTCGTCGCTCGTTAAAAGCCTTTAAGCGACGTGCCTCATATGCCGACACAACCACTTTCATGATTGATTTCATATTCAGGAGCAGGATAATCAACAGAATTGCGCTAAACCCGAAGGCTATAAGATTTGCTACATCGGGCACACTACTTCGGGCAATCGTGGGATTGAGCATGGGAATAATCGGTTTCAATATTCGACTCATCGCCATGCCAATTATCGCACAGATAATCAAGGCATACATCGTGTACCGCCCCTGTTCTGAATGCACCTGCTTGAAGGTCTTCGAGTTCGGCATAAAGTAGCTATTTTGAATGCTCCGCTTTGCGCGCCTACGCATAAAACACCTCCCTGATCGACCTATCGCATATCCCCAGGCCGGCGAGCCTAGAAACCTGTCATTTTGTCTTCCGATTATCTCCCGTCTTCTGCGATCCCCAAGGAAAGCTGACTACTCTGTTCTCCACTGAATTCGACCGGATATTCGCCATCAAAACATGCTGTGCAGAAATCCTTGCCGGACTTGACACCGTTTAGTAATCCCTTCGTGCTAAGATAGCCTAGACTGTCCGCCCGGATGTACTTGCGTATCTCCTCAACGGTATGGGAACTCGCAATTAGCTCCTTCCGGGTTGGCGTGTCAACGCCGTAAAAGCACGGGAACCGATTCGGTGGAGATGCGATGCGCACATGAACCTCGCGCGCGCCGCCCTCGCGTATGAGCTTCACGAGTTGGCGAGAAGTAGGACCGCGCATGATGGAATCATCAATCACCGCAATGCGCTTACCTTGCAGTATGCTCCGAATCGGATTCAACTTCACCTTGACCATGAGTTCACGAATCTGGTGGGATGGATGCATGAAGGAGCGTCCTACGAAGGAGTTACGGTAGAGCCCCATATCGAACGGGATTCCCGACTCTTCCGAGAAACCAAGGGCGGCGAGAGTCGCCGAATCCGGCACAGATATGACCACGTCGGCGTCAGCGGGACATTCCCGTGCCAGTTGGCGTCCAAGTTCACGCCTTGGGCGATTAACCAGTTCACCAAAAACAAGGCTATCGGGTCGGGCTAGGTAGATGTATTCGAAGATACACTGGGACAGGTTGGGCAAGCGATCTTGAAATCTGAATGATTTCGGGTCACGCCCAGCCGCGGTAATAGTCACTATCTCGCCCGGTTCAATCTCTCGAATGGTTTCGGCTTCTATGACATCAAACGCGCAGGTTTCGGAGGCAAGCACATGTGCGTCATTCAGCCGTCCGAGCCAGAGCGGTCGAAATGCGTAAGGATCTCGAGCGGCGATTAGAATGCCCTTACTCATAATGAGAATAGAGTACGCCCCTCGCACCTCATTCAAGGCATCGACGACACGATCTTCTAAGTGATGCTGCGAAGACCTCGCAATTAAATGGGCAATCACCTCGGTATCCGTGGTGGAATGGAAGATCGACCCTGTATCTACCAGATTATTCCGCACGCGAGTTGCATTTACGAGGTTTCCGTTGTGGGCAATTGCCAACGGGCCGCCCTTGTATGTCCGGATGAGTGGTTGGGCGTTTTCAAGGTTGCTGCTGCCCGCCGTTGAATAACGATTATGCCCAATTGCAACATACCCTTCTAGCTTGGACAGTGTTTCCGGATCGAAAACGTGATCAACTAGCCCCATCCCCAGATGGTGGTGGAACTCTTCTTTGCTTGATGTGGCTATTCCCGCACTTTCTTGCCCCCGATGTTGAAGTGCGCGTAATCCAAGATAGGTTAACTCGGCTGCTCTGGGATGCCCAAAAATGCCGAAAACACCGCACTCGTCTCGTGGTTTGTCATCGCTCTCATCAAGATAGTGCATGTATTGATCGCTCCATTTTGTTGACGAACTAGACCTAATCGTAAGTTGACGTTCACACTGAGTGGCAGGAATAGCTCAGTGATCACCCGCGGGGGACTCAGTTTCTTTTTCTGTACTCCGGCTCAGCCGGTAGCCCAATATCGCACCGATTGGCGCCGCGAGAATGTACAATAGTTCGGGAGGGCATCTCAGCAATAATAGAATACGCAGCGGCAAAGAGATAAGAAAGGCGAGCGCCCGAAAAACGGGCAAAAGAAGTGAGATAAGCAGGTTTTGTGGAATTAACTCCGCCCACTGAATGTTTAGTAGTGACATGAGGGCAACAATCGCGGGAGCTCCAAGAAATGCGCCTTGGTATGTTCCCCTACGACCAATATGAACACCAAATTTTCGTCCCGCAAACCGAACACTCTCAGCGACTCCAACAACCGTGACGCCGTAGGTCACACCAAAGGAAATCAGTAGGAATAATCCTACCCAAAACCCGTGTTGTACGCGATCTGCTATTACTACTTCCCAGAAAAACTCTTCAAAGATTAGAAGGCATAGCCCACCGCCAACTAGACCGACAACAGCCCCCAAACCAACTTGGCTGAGTGTCAAAAGAAGCTTGTTTTTTCGAGTCATACCACCTCTTGAGTTCAAAGTATAAAGACATAAGATATCAGTACGACGTTGAACGAGTTCCGATGAATAGATTCCGGTTCGCCTAAAGATATTATAACCCATCGTTGGAAAAATACCAACTCGTTTTCTCGCCGTTCGCCAACGCGACTTCGCAAAATGATGGGATATGCTTGATTCAATGCACACACATTCGCACCTCGTTGACCGCGAACACAACTCCCGATGTTTCATACATCCGGCAATATGCGTGAGTCATTCTTTGACCTCGCTCCAGCCATCGCACCAACCTGTCATTGGAATCATAGATTGTCAACTCGACCTCCTGCGCCTCCGTTAACTGGTACGGAATCCACGTTTCGAGGTTGAACGGATTCGGGTAGTTGGCAACAGGACTGTCCGAGTCGGCGCATGGGCTATCCACTTCTGTACATCGGCAGCCGCGTATCTGGTATGTGAGAATCTGCCGACAGCGAGGCTGGTACATCACCGAACCAACCTGTGACGAACACCAAATCCGTAATGTTGACCATGCCGTTCCCGTTGACATCGGCGAGTAGACCGACCCCTTCTTCGTCGAATGATGACGCGACCATCACAATATCGTGTCCGTTTAGTTGTTAACGGTGCGATAGAGGCAAGCGCTGGGCTGAGATGATAACGTTAGGGCTGTCAAATATAGGGTGAAACGAAAGCGTTGTGATTTCATGGAGAGGTTTTGTCTCCTTTGGAGTGGTGCCGGCGATGATGGCAATTAGTCATGTGGTTAGTCAGTAGAGTGGTCATAGCTAGTCAATTGACCAGTCCCTTGATTGTCTCGACATAAATTACAGGCTAAACAGATTGCCAGCAAAAGTGAGATATTTCAATGTTGACGCTCTAGTAATCAACTCCGCAATAATCAAGGCGTTTAACAGAGACAAATGATGCCCTAGTACAAGATTTAAAGGCTCTTCAGAGTTAAGTGTGGAAAATGAAATTATCTTAGGATTTTCGCAGTTGAGCACTCAAATCCGTCTCGTCTGGCAGTAGGGAATAACGAGGGATCTCTATCGCCTTCCCTATTTAGTCGGTTGATTTATCCACTCGCTTGAGGGGATCTCTATGGGATTCCTATCGCGCAGGATTTACTATGGGATCTCTATCGCATTCGCTATTCGCTCATTTGATCCCTCACTATTCGTTCGGTTGATTCTATCCGGTCACTCGATCACTCATTATCCATTCGCTTGATCCCGTTCCACAGAGGGTGCCTCTCTCACAAATCGGGATTGGGAAATCCCTCCCACAGAAGGGTGCCTCTCCCACCGAGTGGAGTAGCATCGGCCCATTACATGCAAACGGCGGACGAGCCATGGATGAGATCTCTATCGCACTCGCTATTCACTCGCTTGATTACTACTACAACCGACATCGGCGATGTAGATTGACGGACTAACCAGTTACCACTAGCCTAAATCTGCTACGCATAATTCAACTTTTGCTCATCCGATAATGCGGATGATAAGATTTGGGGTCTCCAGAACTATATTGGGAATTATTGCAATCAATTTGAACTCATAGGGCAAACGCGTCTGCCTGTAGCAAGTTTCACTACCACACTTAACCCTGAAGAACCGATTTAAATTGGAGGAAAAAGCGATGAAAACTCGATTGACTCCCGCCGTTTTTCTATTTGGTCTGTTCAGTCTGTTGAGTTGTATGAAGCCTATTAGCTGGATATCCTCGCCGACGGTATGCTTCCCCGACGCGAATCTACGCGATGCGGTTGCGTTAGCTCTCGGTAAGGATCCGGACGAACGCATCACGATAGCGGACATGGAAGGATTGACCGAATTTGGCACGCCTATACCCGGTGGAGGCGTTCGCAACCTCAGCGGACTGGAGGCGGCAACTAACCTGCGAGTTCTCCATGTGGTGGAAAGTTCCTCGCTCAACCTGACAGGTTTAAATCGGCCACAGTTAGACATCGGGGCATTGGCGGGTTTGGTCAAATTGCAAGATTTGAATCTATCGGGGCACGCACTTTCAGACATCTCGGTTCTTGCGGGCTTAACCAACTTGGAATCGCTAACGCTGCACTGTACCTCGCTATCCGACATTTCGGCGTTGGCAGGATTGACCAAGTTGCGAGGTCTCGGTCTGTCCGGCAACCCTATATCGGACATCTCGGTTTTGGCAGGACTTTCCAAGCTAGAATCGCTGAATCTTGGCAGCAGGTGGGCAGGTGACACTACAATAGGCGACATTTCGGCACTAACGGGATTAACCGAACTCACCTCCTTGTGGCTTGGCAGCAACGCAATATCTGACATCTCGCCATTGGCGGGATTGACCAAACTTCAGACGCTGGCACTCCCCTTCAACGCCATATCCGACATTTCGGCATTGGCAGGACTGACCGAATTAACAGAGTTGCAGCTTCAATATAACGCAATCTCCGACATCTCGCCGTTGGCGGGACTCACCAAGCTACTCTCGCTGAATAGTGACGATAACACCATTTCAGACCTCACGCCACTATCCGGATTGACGGTGTTGCAAAACCTGACGCTCGACAGTAACGCCATATCCGACATTTCGGCGTTATCCGGATTAACCAACCTTCAAGGAGTGGGGCTGAACGACAACTCGATAGCAGACATATCACCACTGGTGCTGAACGCGGGACTCGGCGATGGCGACTCGGCGAGCGTGAATGGCAACCCCTTGAGTCACGAGTCACTCACGACACACCTTCCATCGCTCAGAGCAAAAGGAGTTATGGTTGTGCTTGTCGCGTCGTGTTCTTGTTGCAAATGTCCAGATCCATTTGTGAGGCACGGGCATCGCGATTTCACTGGCTGTATCTGCAAGTATGAGTAACCAACATCTTCACGGCCACAGCCGCCTTTTTATCAAGAACCATCGGTGGTATGCTTGTTAAAGAGGACGGCTTCAATTCGGAGTGCCCGTATCCCAATAAGCACCATCAGGCGTTAAAAACGTCGCTCCCAAAGATGTCGGAACTGGAACTCGAGATGATTGGAGTTTTGATTTATTCCGACTTGGTGACGCTTATTTACAGTGTAGGCGTGTTGGTAAGATAAATCCAACTGCCAAGCACGAAGCGGCTCGTACACGAACCGGAACCCGATACCGTGCCGGCGTTCGACAATGCCAGACGGGAACGGGATTGATCGAAAATCCTCACCCGTGTAACGGTTTTCAACTCCTGCCTCGCCTTGGCGTTCCAATTCAAGGAACAGGTTGATCCGCGTATCGGCGTTTATCAGGTAATTTCCCTCAAGATAGGAAAGATCGGAATCTACGCCACTCTCATGCCCGATTATCGAACCGAAATGAGTGAACTGATTCTCCTGAACGAGATGTGTGTACGCCCACCGATTTACACGTGCGTATTCGGCGCGAAGCCCTAGCCGGCGAGATTCGAGAATCCGGTTCCATTCTAACCCCGTCAGCCACGCTACAGCGTGTGGATCATCTGCTTTAATATATTGTACATCATCCATCAGGTATTCGCCATAAAGCCGGAATCCGTCCAGAGGACGAACTGCGCCCTCGAAGAGAAACATCACATTGTCGTCCTTATCGGCATTGTACTGGCTGGCGTAATAGGGCAGGATAGGATTGAAGTACTGCCATTCGAGCCTACGTGCGTCCCCTCCGTACAAGATTAGCTCCGAAACTCCAACCTCAAGTCGGTCGTTGATTTGGTAGTCCAGTCGGTGTCCCGCGAGATAACGACTGGCGAGGTAGCGCCGCGGTCCCTCGTCATGCCACGTCTGGTCGAGCTGTGCGGTGAAAGACGTACCTCTAATTTTACCGAATTTACCGGTCAGTAAAATGAGATCAAACGGAGGCGAGTTATCAGAGATGCCAACCGCCCCGCGGAATCCTGTACCCCAGAAGAGTTGGTCGCGTCCTATAAGTAACTCGACCTTGGAAATCGGAAGGCGTAGATAAACTCGTTTAAAGTCTGCCGTGAAATCCCCACGCCACGTTTTCAGACGCTTCGAAGCAGTCTTGCCCTGGATCGGATATTTTTCTGGTAAGTTCGCTATCTCGAATTCCTGATAGAGCGTCATCCGCCCGCCTGCATCATAATAAAATGCCCCTTCGAAAGCGGGACCGAGTTCCGAGCTATCCAGTCTACTCCGCAGTTGTAACGCCGCGCGGCCGAGCAAGCCGCCCTTATCTCTTGCACCCGACAGCTGAGTTAACTCTCGGCTGAACTCATGCCGTAACTTTTCAAGAAGCTCTATGGTAATAGGGGCAGGCTTACTCTTACCGCTGGCAATCCGACTTTGTGCTTGACTTAAGACCTGCGCAATCTGGCGACGTGATCGGGGGCGTGTGTGCCGATGAAAACCGCCGGTAACGCCATCGGTTTCCAGTCTTTCTAGAGCAAAGTTCACCCACGCATCGAAATGGAAAACCGCGTCGGGCGCAGCAAAGACCGAGCTAGCCACAAGGACGGGGATGATTATAAGGAATACGGTAGAAATGAGGATTGGAGGGTAGCGGTAGGAGCGCACTGAAGGGCGCAAGACACTGAATATACTGAGAGATTCGGACGAGGCTGAACGCTTGATTTGATCGCCTGTCAGGTTTAGCCCCATCTTAATCTCGCGATGCGTTTTTCTCCTGCATTTTTTCAACGAGTCGATCTATTTTGTGGAATTGCCACGTCCATCTTACGTTATAGAGAAACTGTCGGAGATCGAACCGATTATCGTCTGGTGAATAGGACTCCGCATGATAAGACGGTGTTAGGGTCGTCATCTTGTGACGATTGATGGCATAATGTCGAAAGAATCTCTTAACTTTTGCGGCAACTTCGCTAGGGGTAAGATGCGTCCACTCGTGAAGAAGCTTCTCAAACATGCTTACCGGACCGCAACGTTGAATCTTCCGCAATCTGCCAAATCGACTGAGTTCCGCATAGGTCATGCCCATATCCGCTTCATCTTCCTGTACATATGTCTCGGTCAGCGGCTCTAACTCGGCGGTTGGTGGTGCGTCGACGATTTCTGTGACGGACGCATATCCGAGATTTCCCGCGGCCCATCGCAGAAATGAACGAAGATCGGTTTTGCTAATGCCGCCAATCGGATTAATATCTGCGCTGCTGCAATCGTACTTCGTCATATAACCGCGCAAACTCTCATCCACATTTGCCGTTCCCAAAACCAGCAATCCCCCATGTTTCCCTCTCACCCAAGGCATGAGTTGTGCTAGGAAATAAGACAACACCATGCGCAGACGCGCTTGAATGTTCTGCAGGGCGGCGTTTTCGTCCTGCGTGCCTCCCTCAACCTTGAATCGAGGTGCTTTGCCCGTCAGACGCACAAAAAGTTCAAACATAGCGGTTACTATTGAATCTATGTTGGCGTCTAAGTGAAATGAACCGATCTCATCTGTTAAAGCCTTCGCACGGCTCCGCGTCGCCTTGGAACTATTCTCGGTACCCATATAGCAAGTGCAGAGAAGGCGATTTGCCAGTTCGCGCGCGTCAATTGGGGTGTAATCGGTGTCCTCCTTACCGGTCAATCGGTGAACGTCGCGGATAACCTGTTGGTTGCCTAGCGCTGCCTCCGTGACCACCATCTGACACATTGAGCCAACCATTACCGCCACAGACGAACTGTCGGATCCACCGGATACCGGCAAAAAATAACCGCAGGCGCCTGACCGTCTGAGGTAGTCCCATAACCAGCAGCTAGGTCCATACGCTATCTCCTCTTCCGGGAGATGGTACCGCACATCCATCGGTGCAGAAGGCGGGATATTATACTCCTCCACGGTCAAATCAAAATCTACATCGATGCGCGGTATCGGTTGAGATTGACTGGCTTGAACCGAGCGGCTAACCATGGCGCCACGGTACGACCGAACATCCTCAAGGTTCACTGTGGCAGTAACGACCTCAACATCCCGCAACGAAAATTGCTGTCCCTGTGCGACAACCTCGCCGTTGACTGCGATAAGCGCGCACCCGTCGAAGTAAAGACGACCACCATCGCACCCTTTCTGATTGGAGTAGAGATAGACACCTCCACTTTTCGAGGTGCCGCTCCGAATCAAGGCGACTCTCCGGTTAAGTTTTCTTAGTTCGTGATGGGACCCCGATCCGTTCGCAAAAACCTCTACGCCGTCAAGACCGAGGCTGATATGTGGGCTATTGGGAGCAAAAAGTTCCTCGCAGGTCTCGGGCGCCAGTGCCGTATCCCGAGTGGCAATGGCACCATCGCCAAACGGTACCGTAGCTTGGCCGGTTATGTCCCGAATCATCCGTGGCAGGTAGTATTCTTCCAACGTGCCGGGCAACTGCCAGGGGACAAACCATCGCGGCTCTCGATAGTTGCGATCAGATGCAAGTACCAACTTGGGACGGATAAACAGAATCTTCCCGTTTAACACAATGACCCGGCAATTATACCGCACATTTTTGTGCATAACGGGCATGCCGGTATCGCAGAGTATGCCGTCAGTTAAATCACTCTTAAGAATCTCACCAAGGCATTCCCACGAATGGAGAAAAGTATCATCCTCTAGAAAAGCATCCTCGCATCCGTAACCCGGAATCTCGAGTTCGGGCCCCAGCCTATATCGAGCACCACTGTCCTTGGCTATCTGAATGGATTCAATTATCCTCTCAAGATTGCCATCGAAATCCAGAGCCCACTGATTCAGATTGCAGGTTGCTAATGTAGCAAGTTTCATAACGCAACATTAAACTTCAAGCCAGTAATAATACGTGAAGCGCGGGGAAAAACCTTCCCAATCGCCGTTTACCTTCCGCGGGTACGCACCGCAAATCTATGCCTACTACCGCTGATCAGATTATGCCTCACGTTTTCTGCGGCTTTTTCTTGGCGGCAGGAAATAGAATGTTGTTTAGAATAAGTCGATACCCCGGTGAGTGCTTATGGAGATCAAGGTTGGTTGGAATATTTCCCTCGCCTACGGTATGTCTATAATCTTCAGGATCGTGCCCGCCGAGAAAGGTGAAGGTGCCTTTCCCCAGTTTACCGTGAATGTATTTCGCATACCGGCTACCCTCGATGTCACCGAGAATTGTTACGGTGTCCCGAATTGTGGCTTTGTTGAAGGACGTAGTTTGGCCCAAATAACCGCGCACCCTACTCACATGATTCTGAGTGAGCATGGTAGGAATCGGATCATGCTTGGCGGCAAACTCAAACAGAACAAAATCTTCAACGCCTGATAACGGGTTGAAGTCAGGTTGCGGATTATCTATATTGGAAAACTCATACCGGTTTGGATCCGTGAATAACGTGAAGTTTTCGAATGCAAAGGTTCGCTCAAAATCCAGCTGTGCTTGGTAATTCGGATTAAGCGGCGTGCCATCCAGTTCGGGCTCAACAATATCCACACGTCCTGCCTTTGTCGCGCACGCGATATCGAGTGTTTCAGGTGCAGAGCACATTGCAAAGATAAATCCGCCACTGACGACATAATCTTGGATTCGCTGCGACATTAACCCCTTATGGGCAGGCACACGATTAAATCCGGCTTTGGCGGCAGCGTCTTCGAACAAACGCACACGTTGTTGATACCAAACCGCGCCTTTGAATGCTCTGTAAAACTTGCCATGCTGTCCGGTAAAATCCTCATGGTGCAAGTGAAGCCAGTCATATTCGCCTAGCGATAAAATCCCTGCCGCAACCTGTTCGTCCCAAATCGTGTCATATGGTATTTGCGCATAGTTCAATGCAAGTTTCACCGCATCATCCCAAGGGTCGCGATAGGGTGTGTCATCGGGCGGTGCATAGACAGCGATTTTCGGGGCTTTCTCCAGAAGAATCTCGTCCATATTGTTTCCCTCTAGCTCCGCTTGAATTCCCCCGTACTCAAGATGGGAGACTGGCTCAAAACTTACTCCCATATTCTCTGCTCGAGTCCGTACATCAGGCGAATCGGAAAGGAGAAATGCGCCGCCGCGATAATTCAGAAGCCACTTTGCGTTATACTCCCGCGGCGTTTCGAGCGTCCAGTAGGTCAAGCCGTACGCCTTGAGATGATTGGTTTGTACCTGGTCCATCGGTACAAGTAACCACTGTGCCAAACCGGTGTTAGCTATCGATGCGAGCATGAATATAAGCACTATGAAAACACGGTTGAGTGAAGTCATTCTTATACCATTTCTATAAAATGGAAGTACATTGACTACGTGGATTAAGTGAGGAAATTTGCGCGGATCGGAATAATAAGTCTCGTCTCCGCGCAAAGTCGGCGGGGCAAGATGCCCCGCCGACGGAGAAAGTGGACGATATAATTCAGACATCATATGCACTATTATTCAAGCGAAATAGTATTACTTCTGTATACCTCATGTCGTCAGGTTATCGGGGAATGACAGAAGGCTCCTTGCCGTACAGTATCTGACCTTTATGAATAACGGGCTGGTTATCGCCTCCATCGCGCGAAATCAGCCACAGTTGACCGTTGTTTTCGTAGAGGATTCTTGAACCATCCGGGAGCCACACGGGGTTTTCGCCGCCGTACCGAGTAAGCTGGCGTTCCGAAGTCTCCCCTTCTCTGTTGAATTTTATAAGCCAGATTTGACGATGTCCTCCTTCGGCGCGTGAGAACGCAACAAGATTCGCATCCGACGGTGACCATGCGGGGTCGGCGTCGTCCTCATTACCGATCACAACTGGTTCTATACGTTCGTTAACTCTATCGTACGCGTAGATATTGCGACCGGCTGGGCCATCAGCGTTCTCAATGCTTCCACGTGTACTATATGCCAGGATTTCTTCATTGTGACTCCACCTCGGCGATCCCATCTCTCGTGCCGTAGAAGGAAGAAGAAATTCGCTTTTCGACGGCAAATGTGTGATTAAGATTCGCTCTCGATCGATTTGCTGCTGTGTGAATCCTATATACTCCCCCGACGGGGAGATCACGACTTCCTTTGCCAGCTCCCGGCGGCTCAAGAGAGGTATCGCGTCCTGAGCACCTGCATCCCGTCCAAGCACATTTCCTTCTGCGTCGAAGTAAACGAGTCTTCCATTCCGGGCTACGCTGGGGGATCTGCCCGGTCCCACAGGCTGTAATACGCCGATTGGCTGATATTCCCAGATGATTCCGTCATAGCTATAGTAAAAGGCAGCGTCCAGTAACGTGGATGCGGGGCCATTGTCCGCATCGGGATGCTCGCCTGCGCCTTCAAACTGGTTTCGTAGTTGCGCGACCTGTTCTTGGTTCACCTTTGGTTCGAACTCTTGTTGATCCTGCAGTTTCCAACCGGATGGTGTCAGGGAGAACGTGAAACCATGTCCACGCGTCCAATACCACCACTCCTCGATTTGGCGTCCAAAACGAGAGAACTGATATATGTCATCAGGGACTCCATGTTGGTATTTTATCTCGGATCTGTGGCCATCTTCGAATTCGGCGATGTTGCCTTCCGCATCAATGTACGTTGCAAAAACCTCTATATTAATGTGCGGCGTAATATAGTCATCAAACACGGAAACCAATTGTGGTATGCCGCGCACTGGTCTACGAGTGCCGTATACGCCAACTCCGTCCCGTAGGCCTGTTTGCCCATCCCTATCAACATCAACAGCTGCAGTCACGTAATAATCGCCCGGAGGAACCGCCACTCTGTATCGACCGTCGTCTTCCAAGTCGAGAGCTATCGGAATGACAGAGCTAAACGTCGGTGTATCGGAAAGGGACAGAACTCCCCCTCTGAGTTTTTTGCCATCCCACATGATACGTCCGGAGATTCCTGTCGCGGCGTCATTTGATTGTGCGATTATGTGTTTCGATTCAGTAGGTTGCAGTTGGCCATCTATATTATATTGCGCGCTGACTACAATCTCAATCTCGGCATTTTTCCCGCTTGTTAGCGTGAGCACGGTAGGTGGTCGGGTTGTCATGTCCATCGTGCCGTAACCGCCAACTCCGTCGCCGGATCCATATTGGCCATTCCCGTCCGCGTCTACAGTGGCTATGACGAAGTAATCTCCCGGACGCAGTTGAAGCTTGAAACTACCATCCGACTCAACGTCCGCTTGCTGAACGGCTTGCACTAAGGTCGAGTCCACATAAACCTGTACGACACATCCATTAAGAGTATTTCCGCGCCATATGACCTTTCCCGAGACTTCGGCGATTTTTTCGTCCAAAGGAGTCGTAGCCGCATCGGCGTCAACTAGCGGGACAACTCGACCGTTTGCAAGCTGCTTTCCTGAAATCTGAATTTGGGCATCTTTCGTAAATTTATTAACGCTAACCAGGATTGGATTGGGGAATGTTTTTCGGTTACTCAAATCGCTGATTCCGAGTATACCGAGCCAATCCCCGTGATCGATAAGATTTGAGTTGTTCCAGTCAATAATCGCCATAAGGTAATATTTGCCTGGCTGCAAATGAAGGGTAAAATTTCCTTCCTCATCTACCTCAGTTTTAGCCGCCAAGTATTTCCAAGAAAGATCCGTATAGGCTCGTACGGAAGTTTTTCCAAAAGAAGCAGGCGTGGCATAACTTACGTTTCCTGTTACACCGGAAGAGGTTTTTTCAAGTTCCGACTTGAATTGGTCGACGGGGTCTGGACGATAATGTTGATCGCTGACGATTTTACCCTTTTGATTTCTCGCCGTCACCGGAATCATCAATCCGGAAATCGTCTGACGAGGATCTACCTTGACCCGTTGCTTTTGTTGACCTGTATTGCGCCAATCTGCTATACCCAAAATCCCCATGCCGTCACCATCGTCAAATTTTCCTGATCTGTTAACGTCCACGAATGCGACAACATAGTAACTGCCCGGCTCAACCTTTATGGCAAAGCGCCCGCCCTCAATCTGTGTAACGCCCGTGTATAATTCGGTCAGTGTCTTGTCTCTGTACACTTGCACAGTTGTCTGGGAGAGGTCCATATTCTTCCAAATTACCCGTCCTTCGAGAGTCGCGGTTGCACGCTGTGCAAAATCTTCGATTAACTCGTTGCCCTGATTCTTCGCGATTCCCGTCTGCGCGACAATACTCGGAACACAGACATGCAGCATTAGGAAGATCGTGAAGAGCAAGATGGAAGTATTTGGTGATTGCCTTGGTTGCATAGGCATCCTTGCCTTGGGCGCTAGGTACCAGAGAATTATGTGTTAGCGAATGGAATGGACGAATTCCTGAAATTCTTGGCTTTGGCGAATCCTATCAAAATTCTGGTCGGTCTGTATCGCTTCAGCAAACTTCCTATCGAGAGTGACCGCTTCACGTAGGTGTGTTATTGACAGGTCGCGATGATTTCCGCGTGCGTATGCACGGGCAAGATTGAAATGCGCATTGGCATAGTTAGGGTCGATGTAGACAGTCTTTTTCCAGACAACAATCGCATTATTCCATCTCTCTTGCCTGCTGTACGCCACGCCCAAATTGTAGTAAGGTTTCGCCCACCTTACGTCCCGCTTGATAGCTAATTTAAACTCGGTAATCGCCTGTTCCAACTCGCCTCGACTTGCGTAGTCGATTCCCCAATTGAAGTGTGCTATTGCGGCGTCCGGGGGATTTACGGAAGCGCGCGGAGCACACGCGCTCTGATAGCAACCAAATCCAATCAGGAAAAACACCATCATCCATCTCATTCTAAGTCCCCCATTCCTGTTCTCATGCAGATAAGCTGGATTTTGAGTAGCATACCTGCGCAAACCAGTCGGATCGATTTATCTGTTTACTTCAAGCGGGGTGGTAAATTGCCGATAGGCGACTTGACAGACTCTGATGTGGGGACCGGACAGGTTGGTAATGACGGCTGTGATAGTGCCATCATTACCAAGGAGTTTTTCACGTGATGGGCTGCAGTGAAAACTTTAGGAGAATTCCCCTTCCTCTCGGGTGATTATCTCAAGCAGCGCAGGCTTTTGAGCTTCCATCTCCTTCTGCGCCCGATTGATTGCCGGAATAATCTCGGCTGGATCTTCGACCCGCTCGCTATAGCCGCCCAAGCCTTCTGCGACTTTCGCGTAATCGCCGGATAGGAAAGGCGTGCCGTATCGTTCTGTCGAAACTTCCATATGATCCTTGTAGTTACCGAGCGCGGAGTTGTTCAGAATAATCGTTAAAATTGGTATGCGCTCCCGCGCTGCGGTCTCGAAGTCCATGCCTGCCATACCAAACGCTGCGTCGCCCATAACGTTTACAGCCAGGTTTTGCGGAGCGGCAAGTTTCGCCCCCATGATTAAGCCTAAACCGAAGCCCAACTGTGTCGATTTCCCCCAGCCGATATACCCGTGTGGGATAATTGATTGATAAAACGGCATCATCTGATCCCGTGGATTCCCCGAGTCGTGCGTAACCATAGTCTTCGTTCGATCAACCGTGTTCATCAAATCCCAAATCACCCGGTACGGGTTAATCGGTACTTCGTCCGAGGTAAGTTTCGGCATCCACTTCTCCAGCCATTCGTCCTTAACTGTCTTGATTTCCTGAACGAGTTCCGGATTATCTTTGCCCCTGCCGCCTTGCTTTTTGACCTCGTCAATGAGTTGGTGTAACACCAGCTTCGCGTCCCCGAGGAGGGGATAGTCGATAAAGTATTCCTTGCTGATGTCAATTTCGCTGATGGAGTTCTGAACAAGGACTTTGCCGGGCGGGATGTTTGTGGACATCACCTGCGTGGAGAATCCGGACCCAAGGGCAAAGACGAGGTCGGCTCTCTCTAGGAATGGAGCTACTCTCTTTACACCTTTATAGCCGCTCGAACCGATTGATAACGGATGATTCTCAGGAAATGCGCTCTTACCGGGCATCGTGGTCATCACAGGAAGTTGGAGAAGTTCTGCAAATTCGATAAGTTCATCGGTTGCTTCCGCATATAGCACGCCTTGCCCAACGTGAAGTAGGGGATTCTCGGCTGCGAGCAGTGCATTAACCGCCGCCGTAATATCGTCCGGATTCGCCGCAGGTTTAGCCGGTTTCGGTGGCTTGTATTCGAAGTCATCGTCGACCTCTCCGCCTCCGACATTACTTGGAACCTCTAGCATCACCGGCGCAGGTTGACCGGATCGAAGTAGGTGGAATGCCCGATGCATCATGCTTGGAACACGGCTTGCCATATTGACTTCCGCCACCCATTTCGTAATTCCATCATAGTGTCGGATTGACTCAAACCCCGTAGGAATGCTGCGTTCCGATTGGGAGATACCTCCCGGTATCATGAGAATGGGCGCCGAATCCGCAAAAGCATGCGCGACCCCGGCGAAGGCGTTCTCGCTTCCCGGTCCGCCTTGCACACAACCAACGCCGAGCCGTTTGCCGTTGGATACAAGGCTGTAACCGTGTGCCATATTAATCAACGTGCGCTCCGTCCGAGTCATGATTGGACGGATGTCAACCTTTGCACAAGCCTCAATGAGATCGTTCGCAGGAAAACAGAAAAGATATTCGACTCCTTCAAGCTTCAAAATTTTCGCAACTGCATCGTGTGCTTGCATTACATTCTCCTAATCTGTGATGGCATGATACGCATCGCACCAAATAGTCAAGAATCCCCATCTTCATAGCCGATACAAAAAAGTTGACATCGGTTAGTCGCTCTCGGCAACCAGCAAAAGGTGAATTATCCATCCTTTATTATCTGCTTCCACAACCTCACAACTGAAATAGGGGTGAAGATTCCAGCTACGGTAGGAAACCGAATTGAAACAAAAAACCAATTTAAACATTCCCACGAAATTCTAACACGGAAGCAGAACCGTGTCAATACTCCGTTGCATCCATTCATTGCGTCGCGCGGTAACAAGGTCCATTCAATCACCAATTGAGGTCTTCCGAAAAACGCGAGATCTGAGATTTCGTTGACACAGGGCATAACCTGTGATAGAATGTCGGTTGGATCTGGAACGGTTCTAAGGCGTTATAAATATACACCATTCCTACACACAAAAATTAGGAGGTCATGATATATGGCATTGGAAGTCGGGAGTGATGCACCGGATTTTACGCTCGCCGGTTCCCTTGGTCAGGAGGACACCGAGGTTTCTTTAAAGGACTTTGAAGGTAAGAATTTGGTGGTCCTATTCTATCCGCTGGATTTCTCCCCGGTCTGCTCTGTTCAAATCCCCGATTTTAACGAGAAGGCGGACGAGATTCGAGCGAAAAACGCCGAGATTATCGCGATCAACCGTGATTCGGCATTCGCTCACAAAGCGTGGTGTGAGCATCTAGGGGGCGTGGATTTCCCGCTCTTGGCGGATATGAATCTTGAAGTATCGAAGAGATTTGGAATGGCGCTTGAGGAGGTAGGAATCACCAATCGCGGAGTGATTGTCATTGACAAAGATAGGAAGGTAGCCTTCGCGCACGTCGAAGCTGCACCGCCGGATAACACATTGGAAGTAGCAGCGGTCCTCGACGAACTTGATCGCCTAAATTAAATCAAGCATCGAAATCCGGATACGATAAAATGCGAGCTCCAAATTGTTTATTTGGGGCTCGTTTTTTTTCGGTCACCTCTGAGGAATCGTTGGATTATTCCTTTTCCGAAGGGTCTTCTGTTGGTTTGTCCTGCTTTCCTTCAGCTGTTTTCTCAAGCCGATAACTGCGGATTGACACAACCGGATACGGGCCGTCAAATCCGGCAATCACTCCCTCGACTTCAACCTCTTTCTCCGTCTTGGCAGCGTCATGCCGCAGTCGGTCGAAAAGATCATTATGGCTGAAGACAACCTTCTGTTCCCATGTTCCCGCCAACAGTGCATGGTTGATGACCGATGTCTGAGCACGCCAATGCCGCCAAAACGGAACATTTCGAATGTAGCTGCGCGCCCACCCCGGATGAGCGAAGAGCTCTCCCTTTATCTGCGCTTCAGACCTGACAATCCACGGTTGGCTGCCTGCTTGGCGCCCTCGAAAACGTTGATCCTTCAACTGCTGAAGAATCTGGTAAGTGTCCAACGTATGCGATTCAGAGAATTTGTCGTCCGTTCGCGGTCTAACCTTGATAAGGGTGCTAAATAGACGCTCCCGCCCGTTTTTATCGACAGGAGTGTGGAAGGTCACTCCCTCCGGTTCCGCCCATGGCTCCAACCGTCGTCTAATCTGTCGTTCATCATCACTGCTGACAACACCAAACAGTTCAAAATTCAGATTTTCGATTTCCGCAATGCTGGACGCAGTCAATCCGGCGATCAGGCAAATCGTCAGAGGAATGATAAAATGTGAATTCAACCTTTTCATTTTGCCCTCCTTACAGCGTGAGTGATTTCGTAACCAACGATTTTATGGTACAGAATCCGGCAATTTACGTGCCAACGCATTATCTCTACAATACTCCAAGCGTTTCCTCCGATTCGCACTGAACCTAAAATCACGCGAAGTCCATTTGTACCTGTAGATAATACGCCGAACGCGATGAAAAGTTCCTATCTATGACCACCCGCCGAATATGGGAATGGTCGCCTCACCCAGTATCAAATTCGCAACATTTGAGCCAAAATGAGACAGTTGCTAAGGCAGCATTTGGTGTGATCAAAACTTGATTTGGCGATGACATGATGGCAATCGAGATTCAGTGAACCTCTAATTGCGCAGGCCGATGCCTTGAACGGTTCGTTTAGAAGGTGCGAAAAGCTGACAAAAAAAGGGAAATTAGGACGAACCTAGCATCCCAATTTCCCTCGTAGCGGTACAACCAAGTTCTACATTCCAGCAGGCATAGTGCCTGGAGGATACACAACTACTTCAGCACGTCGGTTTGCTGCGCGTCCGTCTCGCGTATTCACATTCGCTGCCGGCATGGTATGCCCGCGTGCGAGGATCTTAATGTCGTTCGTTACTCCATTCTCCTTGAGATAGTCAGCCACGGAATTGGCGCGCGCTTGGGAAAGATCCCAGTTGCTGCGATATTTTCCGCTCAACACTGGAGTGCCGTCCGCATGACCGGAAACAACGACCGCGGCGTACGGGTGCCCTTTGATCGCCTCCACTGCCTTATCAAGCATAGCCTTAGCTTCCGAACTCAAGCCGGTTTTTCCGCTGGCAAATTGGACGGTCGCCACGCTCATAGCCTTGACAGCCATTGCTGCTTCCAAATCCTTCTTCGCCGCCATCAGGTCACTCTTCAGATCCGACACGCTTTGTGCGGTTGAACTTGCCTGTTTTTCGAGACTGCCGATGCTATCGCGCAACTTGTCGTCTTCAGCCTTGGCGAAACTCTGTGCGCTTTCACCGGCCGCATTTACGGCCTGCATAAGTTCCTCTCGAACTTTGGCATCTCCACCCATCGCAACCTCTTCGGCTCTCTTGATGGTGTCGGCATCTCCGAGTTGCGATGCGGATATAGCATCATCTCGCGCATCCTCAATTGCTTGGCTTAGGTCCGCCTTCTGCTGTTCGAGTCCACCCTCCAACTTGGAAGCTCTACCATCTAGGTCGGCAAACGCCTTGTCATTGGACGCGACGTACTCGCTTTTCCAGCCCTCGAACTCTTCGGTACTGAGCTTACCGCACCCGCTCAGAATTGTCCCGAAAACAAAAACGCTAATGACAACCACCACAGTCAAATTTTTCATGGTTCCCTCCTGAAGATAAGGTTAAAATATATCTTGACAAACGTCCTGACGCTCTATCTGTTTATACCTTTATTTTAGCACAAATCGCTAGTGCATACCAAAAAAAGTGTAATATAGCTAGCGAGTAACCAAGATTGCACCGCTGCCGAACAGGACTCTCAAAGTCAATTACCACTCTACGTTAAGCGTAACACACAATCAATGTCTCGTCAATCAAAAAATGTTAGGAGTATCTCACAAGGGGGAGGTTATTCTGCGCCAAAGTCGCCCGTGTCACCAAGGAGTGTTGAGTTTATGACATCTCACGCCTCTCTTTATTCTTATTTCTTCCCGTTGAAGGTAGGAGACCTCGCAGCGTTTGAATTAGTGTACCCTCCGCCAGCCATTTTCCGGCGACGCGCCAAACGATACTCGAGTACGTCGGGTAGACATGGATTACACTGCTCAACTTACGCAGTGGGATTCCCTCCATCATGGCGAGCACAAATTCGTGAATGACCTCTCCCGCCGCCGGGCAAACAAGGTGAACGCCCAGAATCTTTCCGGTCCACTTCGTTGCAATGACCTTGACAAACCCCTTTGTTTCCCCCTCTGCGACTGCTCGATCAACATCCCGTAAATCAACGCTAAAAACGTCAACGTCCCCATGCTTGTCACGGGCTTCCGCTTCCGTCATCCCGCATCGAGCGACTTCCGGATCGCAGAAAGTCGTCCACGGTACGACAGAATAATCGACTGCATTAGAACCGGGGAAGAATATGTTCCGGACAATCTGTGCCGCTTGAAACGCCGCGACATGCGTAAAGAGGTAGTGTCCAATCACATCTCCGGCAGCAAAAATGTTACTTGCCGTAGTTTGCAGTCTTTTGTTAACACAAATTCCACCAGGTTGAACCATTACGCCCACCTCATCAAGTCCTAACCCTTCAATATTCGGTGTTCTGCCGACTGCAATCAGAATCTGGTCCACCTCCAAGCGGCGCTCCTCACCGGCGATGCCTAGCTTGACCGAGTAGTGTCCCATGCGTGGTTCATTTCGTCTGCCATCTCTTGATTGGTCGTGATTCGACACTTCGATTACGCGCGTGTCTGTAAGTATAGTGATGCCTTCCTGTCTGAGGTAGTTCAACATCGTCTCGGAAACTTCGTGTTCCTCTTTAGGCAAAATCCGACTGCTTCGCTGGGCAATAATTACCTCTGTTCCGAGACGATGAAATGCCTGTCCCAACTCGACTCCAATTGGCCCAGCCCCTATCACCAGAAGTCTCGTGGGAAGTTTCTTCAAATCCCACACATTTTCGCTGTGAAGATAACCGCTGAATTCAAGTCCGGGAATCGATGGGATCGCGGGGCGCGAGCCTGTCGCAATAACGAATCTCTTGCTTGTGAGAGTACGTATCTGGGCTTCCTCTCGATCCTCCACTACAAATGTCCGCGTGGTATCAAAATGTCCCTCGCCGAAGATGACATCCACGCCCATTTCACGAAACCGCTGCGGATTATCATGTTCTTTTTCAATAGAGTCCTGTGCGGACCGAATATGCCTAAGTACCTGTTGAAAATCGACCTGTGCGTCACCCACTCGGATTCCGTATCTTCCCGCTTCCTTTACATAGTTGGCTACCTTTGCCGCCTTGAGAATCGCTTTCGATGGAACACAGCCGGTCCATAGGCAGTCCCCACCTAGTCGATGCTTTTCCACGAGAGCGGTCGTTTTGCCTAATTTGGCGCTTGCAACAGCCAATACAAGCCCTGCACTCCCACCGCCAATGATTGTTAAATCATACTGTTTCATTTATTGTAATGTGTCACGCGATTTATGAAATTATTGGGATCCACTTACTAGGGTAACCCGGATTTTTGAGAGTCCCAGCTTAGGCGTTATTCCTTTAGAGCCTGTTTGAAAAGTACGAATTGTAAGGTGCGTACTGCGCACGCTACAGAATTGTGCGAGAAAGAAACCGAGTTTTCGGGAAAAAACTCGGTTTCGTCATTCTGTTTCCATCCAGAAATCAAGTTTTCAAGAAAAAACTTGATTTCGGTGCTTTCGCGACGCATGATTCAAGTCGAAATGACTTTTCAAACAGGTTCTTAACATAGAGTCTCCGCCGCTCTATCGACCCACTCTCGAAAGTCATCGTGCGAACACTGTTTACGCGCCTCCTTATATGGAAGCCACTTTGACTTGATAAATCCCTCTTCGGTCTTAAGCATAGGATGGGCACCATGGGGTGCCTGCAGCAGATACCAACGTACTACCTTCTTGTGCTGAACCCCATCCTCCTCACGATACTGAAACTCCTGTTCGCCCAGACAAGCGACAACTCTAAGCTCTTCAATTCCTGCTTCCTCTCTCACCTCGCGAATAGCCGCGCCCTCGGAGGTTTCACCTTTTTCGATGTGTCCCTTAGGCATGACCCACTGGACTTCCCCGGTTGCCCTTATCTGCTTCAACAGTAGGAACTCGACGCGTTCGTTTTTCCGGCGTATGACAATTCCGCCCGCACATCTATGCAGAGTTGAGGGGACACTCAAGGTTAGTATTCCTCACTTGTGATGGCATCATCAATCAATTGATGGCAAACGGAACTCGGCTTCCATCCCAACATCTTGCAACAATCTTTGTGCAGAATGGTAGTTTTATTTTTCGGTTGACAGGCGATGATGGGTCAGGTATGATTAGCAAAGAACGATGCTAGAAACTTGAGGAGAAACACAATGAACAAGACGGATGTTTGGACGATCGGTATTGCCCTGCTGTGTAGCACAATGATTCTCACTGGGTGTGATGAAACAGGTTCCGGCGGGAGCGGATCTAGCGACGTTTTCAGAGGTGAGCCTGCAATCCTAGATTCGGCTTTGGCAATTTCGGTACTTGACGACCGCCCTGATGGAATTACGGATGTTTTCTTTTCCGACACGAGCGATAGGGTTTACCTATGGATTTACTGGACACATGTCGAGGGCCGTCATTCGGTCGATGTTCTGTGGTTCTCGCCGGACAGGGCGTTGGACGATCCGCCCTTCCGAGAGGAGCGGGAGACGTTCTCCTCATCGACCGGTGAACAGGTTACGTGGTTCTATATAGAACGCCCACCCAACGGATTCCCGAAAGGCGAGTGGATCGTTGAAATTAGAGTAGACGACCTGTTCGAGCGTAGTCATCTGTTTCTTGTGGAGTAAGCCCCGATCCGGAAATTAAGCCCCTCAGGACTCTCTAACCCTGCCGATCTCTCTTTCCCGTTTAAGTCAGTTCTCGCCCAACAATCAGTCGGAATGCTTCAAGGTACTTCTCGCTTGTGCTGTTAATTACGCCCTCGGGCAAGTGGGGGGCGGGCGGCTCTTTGTTCCAGCCAACTTCAGAGAGGTAATCCCTCACGTACTGTTTGTCAAAACTGCTTTGCGACTTTCCCGGCTCATACTCGTCCTTTGGCCAAAATCGAGAGGAATCAGGTGTAAACACCTCGTCGATGAGAATTAGATTGTCGTCATCAAGCAATCCAAACTCGAACTTCGTATCACAAAGGATTATACCTACTTTCTCCGCATGCTGACTTGCGGACTCGAACAGCGCGAAGCTCGCATCCATGATTCGCTCCGATAAGTCCTTTCCTATAATCTCTTCCATTCGCGTGATCGAGATATTCTCGTCATGTTCTCCCTGCTCCGCCTTCGTGGCAGGTGTAAAGATGAGTTGGGGCAAGCGATCGGATTCACGCAAACCTTCAGGCAACTTCTCGCCGCAAACCGTACCATCGGTTTTGTATTCCGACCATGCCGATCCAGCAATGTAACCGCGCACTACACACTCAATGTCGATTCGATCGGCTTTGCGAACTAGCATCGACCTACCCTTAATCACGTCGACATGCGGTTTCAAAATGTCGGGATACGCGTCGACATCCGTAGTAATCAGGTGGTTGTCCACGATTGAATTCGTGTGATTGAACCAAAATTCTGACAATGCGGTCAAAACGTTGCCCTTGCACGGAATGCCATCCGGGAGAACGTAATCGAACGCCGAAATGCGATCAGTTGAAATCATCAGGAGCTTGTCATCAAGATCGTAGAGATCACGTACTTTCCCTTTGCTGAAACGCGGTACGTTGGTCAGGTTCGTTTCTGTAACGACACTTTGCGTCATAAGTCCTCCAGATATGGTTTATTTTGAAAAGCTCCGCTTATCTCATTCTGCGAAGTAGGCTTCAATCAAGCATTTCGTAGAAGAAATTACGTCGTTTTGGCACCAATCCCAACTCGGAAATTGTTCGTTCGATCTCCTCGATCGGCATGCAGTAGACAGTCCCCGCCTGGCTCACAACGTTCTCCTCAATCATCGTTCCCCCCATATCGTTCGCGCCAAACTTAAGCGATAACTGGCCGATCTTAGGTCCTTGGGTCACCCATGAAGATTGAAAGTTGTCAAAATTGTCAAGCATGAGTCTGGATATTGCCAACGTTTTGAGATACTCGAAACTCCCGGCGGGAGGAATGTGGTCCATACGGGTGTTGTTCGGTTGCAGCGACCAGCAGATGAACGCGGTAAATCCACCGGTCTCATCTTGCAATTCGCGGAGGCGAATAAGGTGTTCCACCCGTTCGCCGTAGCTTTCGACGTGTCCATACATCATCGTTGCGCTTGATTTCAATCCTACATAATGCCCTTGCCGCATAACTTCCAACCATTCATCCGCAGTGCATTTTTTGGGGCTGATTTCATCTCTAGCGTGATCAGTAAGGATTTCCGCACCCCCGCCGGGTATTGAATCCAAGCCTGCGTCTCGTAACCGCGTCAGTGTTTCCTTCAGACTCATTCGGTTGATTTTTGCGAACCAGTCTAGTTCCGGGGGGGAGAACCCGTGGATGTGAATCTCATAGTTTTCTTTGATCCAGCGAAGGAGGTCTTCGTACCAATCAAGTTTAAGCTTGGGATGCAAACCGCCTTGCATGAGGATAAGCACGCCGCCGAGGTCAATCGTCTCTTGAATCTTCTGTCCCAGTTCCTCCCGCTCCATGACATAGGCATCAGGATCGCTCTTGTGCCGATAAAAGGCACAAAAGTCGCAATCCACATAGCACCAGTTTGTGTAGTTGATGTTGCGATCGACTACATAGGTAATTACCCCGTCCGCGTGCTTGCGTTGACGAATAACGTCAGCCGCACTACCTATGGACAGGAGGTCGGTACTCTTGAAGAGGGTCAGGCCATCGTCAAAGTCTAAGCGCTCCCCGGCTAATGCTTTCCCTAAAATGGATTGAATTGTTGTATCCATAAGCGGCAGATTCCCAGATATGCTCTAGTTTGTGAATGTCCCCAAAGTTTGTGTGCGGATGTTAGCTTGTCAACCATTAAAGTGCAATCCCTGAGCAACTGCGATTTGCTCGGACCAGTCGCGTCATCTTTAATGCACACCATCACGCATCATTGGTGGTGCTGTTGTCGTATGCTGATGCAAGCTCCTCGACCAATTCTTTCAAAACGTCACGGGCATCTCCCGCGCGTTCACGTTTTTCCGTCCACTGCCACTGGTCAAGATATTCGTCGGTTCCGGTCAACCCTTCCCTCATAGCGGTTCGATCAATGTCGGTCTGGAATCGATCGGGCATCGGTTGCGAGATCGGCTTTCTGCCTTCAAAGACTCTGACTTGCGCCGGAATATGCTTCCAGTACAGAATCTGATATGTCGCCATCCTTAGTTAGACTTCCAACTCCCCTTTGCGGTATGCCCGCAAGAAATTTTTGCAGAACCGATCGCGCCCCAGCAGCATATCTTCGGCGAGTTGATACGCTCGAGATTCTCTATCTATGGCAAGCACTTTAGACGGACGACTCGTGACCGGATCGACGATTCCGCTGTCCGCGCCTGCTTCAATAGCCAAGCACATGAACACGTCATTGACGATGCGGCGGCAAGGAAGACCAAAGGATACATTACTAAAGCCGCCCGTAATGTGAATATCGGGACCATACTTGGCGCGGAGTTGCCGAATCGTGTCAAAAGCATGGACGCCGAATTCGCTGTCAACCGAGATTGGAAATATTAGCACATCAATAAATATATCCCCAATCGAGATGCCTCTATCTAGAGCTGCATCCACCATGCGCGAAGCATTTGCAATCCGTTCCGCATCATCCTGGGGCATCCCGGATTCCCCCGCTGCCGTCACGATGACCTGTGTGTCATTCTGCTTCGCAAGATCCAGCGCTTCAAGTCGCTCCAGCGAGGCAGAGTTCAGCAACATTCGACCGGCTCTGGCGTCACCGGCTTCCAACCCCGCTTGAATAGTCTCGACGTTCGATGAATCCACCGACAGCGGGACAGGACAGATCTCACCCACTGTTTGCACCAGCCACTGCATCGCTTCCTTCTGTTCCTGAGGACGCAGGGAGATTTCATCGACGTTCAAATCAATGAAGTCGGCGCCGGCGTCGACTTGGCGCTGAACCAGGCGGAATACGTAGGTTAGGCCTTCAGAGGCATCGGCACCCTCTCCGCCCATTGCCGCTTGAATCGCAATCTTAACGTGTTTGACCCGCCCCTCTTCGTAATCCTGAGTTTCCTTTACATCGTCAGGAATGGTCAAATAGCGCCGCTTTTTCTTGGAGTCAAGATAGCGAACGGCTTCAACTCCGTCTGGATTGTCGGTGACCAACTTGCCCTTTCGCAGCACCACGCGCGTGGTATGGACGTTTTCACCAATGATGATGAATTCTTTGCCGTTTAGCTCCATAGTCTATGAGAAAACTACGATAAGTATCTACCTTTGCACTTGGTCGCTACCCTCTCGTGGGTACGCACAAGGGACGCCAGCTCATTTCTTGTGTGCGTGATGATCTCGTCCCAGAAACGTGTTCCCCCATGCGCTTGTACCTCTCAATGCACCGTTTTTGAAGACCACCGGCTCTTCCATCATGCTTTCCTCCTCGCCGTAGGCTTTGAGCCGTTCGTAAGCTCGCCCCCAAATGCACTCTTTCTCGCCAATTTCGCATTTTCCCTGGCGCGTGCCGCCGCAGGGCCCATTACGCTGGTTTTTTACGCATTGAGATTCGGGGCAAAGAAAAGCGATCTCCGGCAACGAGCAATCGCCGCAATCACGGCAGTCGAACATTACGGATTTGATAACGTGTTCGGCTGCATGCACGGTTTTCTGTACGCGGTCACCTGCTTCATCAACTGCCCGGAAAATTTTCTGTCCGGCTTTGAAGCCAAGTGTCCCTTCTTCAAATGTAGCTCCGTGCAAACTCCGGTTTATCTTGTAGTTTAACGGGAGCTCTCGCCTTGCAGCTTGTAACGCCTCGGGCCGTTTCGAATAGAGGTAGCTTCGGTTGACCTCGGTTGAACTGAAACCTGCCTCTTTCGCTGGTTCAAAGAAGTAGAATTCGTCCGCATAACCGAAACAGATCTTCTTCACGAACTCCTTCCAGTCGTCGGCGCCGAACTCGTCGATCATCTGCAGCACTTTCTCATAATCTTTGTATCGCAGATGTCCGCCGATGTAGACACCGCGGTAGCCCAATCCCTTCGCGATGGCACACTGCTTCGCAGCGAATTCTAGAAAGAAGGCCTTGCCTTTATCGCGCGATCTCGCCCGCTTTTCAACCAGTCGCAGTAGATCGTCGGTAACCGTAACACCCGGGATATTTCCCGCATTGAAGTAACGTGCCGCCGCTCGACTCAGCACATAGACGTTGCCGAGCACCGGCACGTCGATGCCGTGCATTGACATATACTTCAATAACTCGTCCTGTTTACGCGCGTCGTAGCCAATCTGGTTGATGATAAACGCCGCTCCATTTTTTACCTTCTTGGCAAGCTTGAAATACTGCGGCATCACCTCGCGTTCAAATCGTTTGTGGTTGTTAACCACGGCGCCCAAATAGAAGTCGGTGCGCTTTAATTCTTCGTTTCGTTTTCCTGCCGCAATAGTCATCCCGGCGTTCATGTCCGAGAACATCCTGAGCAAACCAACCGAATCGGTGTCAAAAACCGGGGATGCCTGCCCCTGATAGCCATCGTTGGGATAGTCCCCGGACAAAGCGAGAACGTTGTTGAATCCTTCGCTTGCCAGTTGCCATCCGCGGCTCTGAAGGGCATTTCGGTTCCAGTCTTTGCAGGAAAGGTGGATTACGACTTCCTGTCCTCGGGAGATGAGATCTGTTCCAAGCGTGTCGGCGCTCAGCATGGCATTACCGCCGGGGTTGTCGGTAATACTCAAGGCATGTATGCGCGGGTGTTCGGAGAGCTTTCTAGCCAACTCAAGTACGCGTCTCCCACTGCGCTCTGTGATTACGCCTCGTGAGGTCACCAGTTCAACGCAGGTGACGAACGTATCCGTCTCCTCAAGCAGTTGACGAAGTGGGCGCTTTAACCAAGCACCAACCTGCTGACCGGACTGAACGTTGGCTTTGTTCATATGCCGTTCCCTCACACGTCACTCATACGAACTCCGTTGGCATCGGTTTGAACTGGCACCCCTCTACGAACACTTCGAAGAAATCGGGAGTAGTTTCCAATTCGACGTGCTCAATCTTTTTGACGAGGTTTTCAATTGATTCACGTTTCTTGCGCGAAAGCAACACCTCCCTCGCCCCTTGTATTGCTGCGTTGCCGATCTTGACAATCCGATCATCGGGTACCGGTGCCAAGAACCCGATATCAACTGCATTACGCGCATCCACATAGTTGGCAAATCCACCCGCCAAATATAGCTTTTTCACATCCGCGGGGTTTACTCCAAATTTGCGCATGACGATGTATTGGCCGCAATAGTTTGCGGCTTTCGCTTGAGCAAGATTGCTGGCATCATCGCGTGACAACGTAATTCCATATTCGGGAACGACTGTTATACGCCGCTGTTTCTTTTCCGTGAAAACACCCATAGGGGTCATCAAGTCATGGTTGCGAAGTTCCGCAAGCAAATCAATCAAGCCGGATCCGCAGATACCCTGGGGTTCGACCTCACCGATTGTTCGGTACTCGGTCTGATCATTGTTCAACTGAATTGACTCAATGGCGCCATCGTATCCGGGCATGCCGTATTCAATGCCGCCGCCCTCAAAAGCGGGCCCCGCCGGACATGAAGCAACGACCAACCGACCTGCGTGCCCCACAACCACTTCAGTGTTGGTGCCAACGTCCACCATCATCACTACCTCGTCCTGCGAGGCAATATCAATCGCCACTAGATCCGCCGCAACGTCACCACCAACGTGGCTTGCAATCAGAGGTAAACCGTAAACAACGGCTCTCGGATTTGCGCGAATTCCCAAACGCCGTGTTTTCTCAATGAGTGAGGTGGTCTGGCGCCTGCCTTCCAGATATTCGTGTTCTATTGTGGACTTGTAAGGTTTTTGACCGATGCTCTGTACATCAAGCTTGAAGAAGATGTCGCGCATCGTCGAATTGCCCACCAAGACAATCTCATAGATCTCTTGACGAACGAAACCGAGCCGACTGCACATCTCCAAGATTTCGTGATTTAGTGCGTTAACGACCGCTTTACGTAACTCCCCTCCAAATTCAGCGTCGTATGAGATGCGATGCATCACATCACTTCCGCCAAACCGCTGGGGGTTCTCAAAGGAACTGACATGAACGCTTTTTCCGGTTTCCAAGTCAACTAAATCAATGACGATGGTTGTCGTGCCGAGATCGATTGCCAAACCGTACACATGGCCCCGATATCTGTCGATACACTCACCGCCATAATATACGCTATCATCTCGGCGTGTCACTAGCGGATCAGGTTTTATCGGCTTTTCATCTGTCAGGGTGAGAATCTTAGGCGTGCGCCGCAACGGAGAGAATACTATATCAATGTTGGGATCCCGGACCACCGACTGGCAGGCGAGCCGGTGGTTATCTCGAAGAAATGATTCTGCTTCATTTCGAGGACTTAATCCCTCTATCCCCGACTTTACTTCGACGATACATTCATGGCATTGGCCCGTGCGAAAACAGGATGTTGGCACTTGGACCGCAAGCTCGTCAGCATAATCGAAGATGGTTTTTCCGGCAGACAATTTCCGGGCTTTTCCATCATGTTCAATTGTACCCATGCCGTACTCAATGTCCTCGAGATGAGCGCCTTCAACCGATTCCGTCTCCCAGGCACTTCGATAATCTATGCGGTCATCGCCGCCGCATAACAGTAAGTCTCCCTTAATGGGTGGCTTACGTTGATTGCGACAGCCGAACTTTGCCGTACATTGATCAAAACGATTCTTGTAAGGACATCGATACGTGGATTGCTCATCCGCGTGCAGTACCATGCCCTCGAACATTTCGGTGATTTTGTCGAGTCGCTTCTGATAATCTTCCTTGTCGATTTTCTGCATTCTGTACCACCACGAATTTCAGAACTCTTCCTCATCCTCTTCTTCGATGAACCTTTTTGCCAATGCGACACAGGCAAGGGCATCCTTGCCGTAACCGTCAGCGCCCATATCATCTGCAAACTCCTGCGTCACGGGTGCTCCGCCGACCATGATTTTGACCTCTTCGCGAAGATCTTCGTCAATGAAAGCTTCGATTGTCTTGCCCATGTTTGGCATAGTGGTCGTCAACAGTGCAGACATCCCCAACACTCTTGCTTCATGCTCCTCGACCGCCTCAATGAACTCGTCATCCGATGTATCCACCCCCAAGTCGTGAACTACAAAGCCGGCGCCGCGTAACATCATGATGCAAAGGTTTTTCCCGATATCGTGCAGGTCGCCTTTTACTGTTCCCATGATTACCGTTCCGATGGGCTCGACACCTGAAGCGGACAATATGGGTTCGATGTACGCCATGCCTGCTTTCATTGCGCGCGCACAAGCAAGCACCTCCGGCACGAAGATGAAGTTCTCCCGAAACTTGATGCCAACAACGCCCATACCGGAGATGAGCCCATCGTCCATAATCTCCAGAGCTTCAGTCCCTTCAGCCAAGGATTCCTTGGTCATTTCGTCTACCGCATCATTGTCTCCGTCAATTAATGCAGCGGCGATTGCTTGCATCTCGGGTCTGGTTTTAGCGAATGTCTCAATCGTCCGTTCTATTTCATCGGGTCGTTCAAGAAACTCCTCAATCTCTTCACGGATAAATTCATTTTCAATATCGGCGAGTTCCGCCATTCTTGTTCTTCAGCCTCCGTAACCCATCGCTTCCTGCCTGTACTCCCATCCAAGATAACCGTAGGAGGTATTACAATACAGTATTTCGGTACGTTCTCCCTTAACCGAACCAATCAGTTGCCCAATAGAGCAATACCCTCGCGATACGTTTTGGCGGATGTTTGCAATGCCTCAAGCTCGTCATCGGTAAGGTCGATTTCGATAACCTGCTCGACGCCGCCGCCTCCAAGCTTTATTGGTACCCCGATATACAAGTCATCAATACCATACTGTCCCGTGAGATACGCCGAACAGGGTAGCAGACGTTTTTTATCAAGGATTATAGCTTCCGCCATTTCGGCGAGGGACGCGCCCGCAGCGTAATAACCACTCGTTTTTAGCAGATCGACCACTTCGGCGCCGCCATCGCGAGTCCGCTGTGCCATTGCTTGAATACGCTCGGCGGGAATAAGTTGCGTGATCGGAACACCGTTGACCGTCGTATATCGAGGAAGAGGCACCATGGTGTCACCGTGTCCGCCAAGAACAAGTGCATGGATATCCTCGACAGATACTCCCAATTCAAGCGAAATAAAATAGCGGAATCTCGCCGAGTCAAGCACTCCAGCCTGTCCAACCACTCGATGTGGTGGAAACCCGGAGACCTTCCATGCATGATAGGTCATAATGTCGAGAGGGTTGGTTAACATGACGATCACACAATCTGGCGACTGCTTGACCACATTTTCCGTAACGCTCCCAACTATGTTGGCGTTCGTCTGCAAGAGATCCTCGCGGGTCATGCCCGGCTTACGGGGAGATCCTGAAGTGATAATCACCAAATCCGATCCGACGGTAGCGTCAAAATCAACAGCTCCGGTGATGTTTGCGTCAAATGCCTCGATCGGAGCGGTTTGTCCCATGTCAAGGGCTTTGCCCTGCGGGATACCGTCGATTATATCTACCATCACAACGTCGCCGAGTTGCTTCTGAGCAATCAGAAACGCGGCTGTTGCGCCGACGTTTCCCGCGCCAACGACGCTAATCTTCTTTCTGCCCACGTCTTCCTCCATCGAATTAAAGTATAACAGAATCTAATCAAGCCGTGAAATTCTCAATGATTGCGGCGGCGAATTCTGATGTGCGCACCTTTGTCGCTCCGTCCATTAATCGTTCGAGGTCATACGTCACACGCTTCTGCTCGATCGTTTGCTCAAGTCCATGGATAACCAGATCTGCCGCCTCCTGCCAACCGAGATGTTCGAGCATCATTACCGCGGAGAGAATTAATGAGCTTGGATTGACCACATCCTGATCGGTGTATTTAGGAGCGGTGCCGTGGGTTGCCTCGAACAGTGCCGTCTCATCACCAATATTTCCGCCTGGCGCCATCCCGATGCCGCCTACCTGCGCTGCACAAGCATCGGAGAGGTAGTCGCCATTCAGGTTTGGCGTGGCAATTACATCATATTCGGCGGTTCGTGTCAAGATCTGCTGTAACATGCTGTCGGCAATCCGATCCTTCACGACGATTCTTCCATCAGGGGTTTTCCCCCCATGTTCGTCGTAGAGATGGTCTTCGGTGATCGTCGAATCCGGGAATTCATCCGCCGCAACTTGATAACCCCAATCACGGAAGGCACCTTCGGTAAACTTCATGATATTGCCTTTGTGGACAAACGTGACGCTGGATCGGTAATGATCGATAGCGTACTGTATCGCCATCCGAGCAAGGCGGCTTGTACCGAAAACGCTAATAGGTTTGATGCCAATTCCGGAATCTTCGCGGACTTCCACGCCCATATCAGCGTGAAGAAAGTCTATAACTTTTTTGGCTTCCGGCGTTCCCTTCGCCCACTCGATTCCGGCGTATACGTCTTCGGTATTCTCACGGAAAATTACGACGTTCATGTTCTCGGGGTGGGTTACGGGGGCGGGTACGCCCTGAAAGTAGCGTACCGGTCGAACACAGGCATAAAGGTCCAATACCTGACGCAGTGTGACGTTTAAGCTACGAAATCCTCCGCCCACCGGTGTCGTCAACGGTCCCTTCAGGGCAACGCGAAAATGTTTGATGGCCTCGAAGGTGTCCTGCGGCAGCCATTCGCCATATTCGGCATGCGCTTTCTCACCGGCATAGACATCGAACCACACAACGCGTTTGTCGCTTCCGTACGCCGATTCAATGGCGGCATCAATCACCCGGCGCGTAGCCTTCATGATGTCTCGGCCGATACCATCGCCTTCAATCACCGGGATAATCGGTTGGTTTGGTACTTCTAGTTGCCCGTTTACCTTACTAATAGTTCCACCTTCGGTAGGAACGTGCAGCTTGTCAAATTCTATCACTGTTGCTCCTCATTCTAGCTTGATTTTCCGTCGCGTTGCTCCGCCGGAATATATTGAACGTCGTGTTCCCCTTCGTAGATTTGGGTAGGTCGGAAGATTCGATTATCAACGAGTTGCTCCAACCAGTGCGCAAGCCATCCTGCGACTCGCCCCATGGCAAAAATTGGCGTAAAAGCGTCTGTCCGGATTCCTAAAGCGTCGTAAACGATACCCGAGTAGAAATCAACATTCGCATATATTCCCCTCTCACCCAACCGTTCCGTGACGATTTCATCGACCTTCAGTGCAATTTCGTACAACTCCGTTGAACCATGCTCCTCCGTCATCTCGTCTGCCAAGCGTCTCAGAATAACCGCGCGCGGGTCCTTCGTCTTATACACGCGGTGCCCAAAGCCCATGATTCGTTCTTTGTTTGCCATCTTGTTCTCAATGTAGGATTGCACGTTGTGAACCGATCCAATCTCACGGAGCATATCAAGCACCTGTTCGTTGGCACCACCATGTAATGGCCCTGACAGCGTGCCAACTGCCGAACTTACGACCGTGTACGGATCGGCTAAGGTTGAACCTGTCACACGTCCGCTAAAGGTTGAGGCATTCATCGTATGGTCGGCATGCAGGATCAGACACACGTCAAGGGCTCTTACACTCACTGGATTGGGCTCCTCACCCGTAAGCATGTATAAGAAATTGGCGGCATGCCCGAGGTCGTCACGAGGGGAGAGTACCGTTACTCCGTTGCGAAATCTCTCGAATGTGCTGACGATAGTAGGAAGCTTGGAAATCAGGCGAATGCAGGAAAGCTTGTTTTGCGCATCGTCGGTAACATCTTTGGCAGGTTGGAACATGCCCAGGGCTGCAATCGCCGCTTGTAATGCATCCATGGGGTGCCCGTATTCAGGAAGGCATCTAATTAACTCAACGACCTGAGATCGTAGCCCACGGTCGTGAGCCAAATCATGGACAAAATCATCGAGCACTGCTTGCTCTGGCAGATCGCCTTCGAGCAACAAATAAGCGGTTTCCTCAAACGTGCTGTGTTCGGCAAGATTTTGTATGCATATGCCTCGGTATTCCAACACTCCTTTTAGCCCATCGACAAAACTGATTGCAGATTTAGCGATCGGTACCCTTTCAAGACCGGGTACAAATTCATGTGGCATGCAATCCCTCCTACGGCCGGCACGATACGGCATGTGAAAACGACTCTGTAATTACAATACGATTTCCCGAAAGATCTGGCGAATTGCCTGATTTGACTCCGACGAAGTGGTATAGCCCGTTTGACTGGAGGAATCTCCTGTGGCGTTCGCGTTCGACCATGTCTAATTCAACAGAACAATCCCCTTGCCATGATTTCTACACTGGTAACAAACAAAGTGCACTTGCTAGATTAGGGTGCCCCGATTACTTGCAGCGAATCAACTTCGTGAGGACGACAGGGAAGGCATGGGCTACCTTTGGACGGACCGTATTCCGGCAGGTTTTATAATGCACATTCCAATTCTGGTCGCAGCAGTGAAATTACATACTCTAAATTTGACACTAGCCCAATGCTATTCTAGCAAAAACGCTCCCAAAAGTCAAGTCAAAAGAATGATTGCGCCGACTGGCAGGATCTGTGCATAGCACCCTTAGATACTGCACAGCCTCGCATTCCAGTCGGCGCTGATTTACCTTCGAGATCGGTCCCTACTTTCAATATTCTGACCTTGATGTACGTGTTACCGCAGGTAGTTTTTTTCCTGTTTCTTGTAAATAGGAAGATAGATATGTTATGCTTAGATGGTGCCAAGTTGACGATACCCTCCCCGGTTCGCATTGACTTGTATGAGGAAAAGCGGTTGGAGGGTTCAATCTATGATTTGACAATCGAGAACCACTCAACGTTGATGAATCGCGACACTATGATATATCGTATTGTTGATTGAGAACTAATCACTTTTTTGGACTTGCAAAGAATTCGGTTCGCGATAGCAATGAGATTCGTTACGATTAAGGTGGCATGCACGGATCCCAGCCTTAGAAAATAACAATGTAAGGATACCGGCATTGTTGAGAAAACCAACCACAACCCCCTTAAAATTCACAGGAGATAGAGACTAGTGGTTATTGTGATGAGCGCGGAGGCGGAGCAGCGATATATTGATGCCGTCATTGCAAGAATTGAGGAGCTTGGGTATACCCCTCACCCGATTCAGGGGACAGAACGTACCGTCATTGCGGCAATTGGGGATGAACGCGGCAAGTACGAACTTCAGCAACTAGAGTCAATGCATGCGGTTGACAAAGTTGTGCCGATTCTTGAACCGTATAAGTTGTCGGGGAGAGAATATAGGTCGGAACGAAGTGTTATTCGTATCGGCAATCTAGAGATTGGCAGTGATAGATTAATCTTGATGGCTGGACCATGTTCCGTTGAAAGCCGAGAGCAAATCTTGGAGGCGGCCGAAACCGTGAAGGAGTCCGGTGCGCAGATCCTGCGGGGCGGCGCTTTCAAACCGCGCACGTCTCCATATAGCTTTCAAGGACTTGGTGAGGAAGGGCTGGAATACCTCGCCGAAGCGCGAGATAAAACAGGGTTATTGATTATCACCGAATTACTTGATAGTTACGACTTGCAACTCGTAGAAAAATACACCGACATCATCCAGATTGGAGCGCGGAATATGCAGAATTACGGTCTTCTCTCGCGCCTTAGAAAGACGAAAAAACCGGTCATGATTAAGCGCGGCATGATGTCTAAGGTGGATGAACTCCTGCTATCGGCCGAGTACGTCCTTTCCGGAGGGAATTACAACGTTCTGCTGTGTGAGCGGGGTATTCGCACGTTTGAAACAGCGACCCGCAACACTTTCGACTTAAACGCCATTCCCGTAATTAAGAAGATGAGTCATCTACCCATTATAGCGGATCCTAGCCACGGGACCGGAGATTCGGAGTTTGTTCCGTCTATGGCAAAAGCTGCTGTCGCCGCAGGCGCGGATGGACTCATGATCGAGATGCACCCCAATCCCGATCAGGCGCTATCCGATGGAGCACAATCGCTTAGTCCTGACACATTTCTAGAGCTGGTTGATGAACTGCAACCATTCATTGAAGCAAGTGGTCGAGGGTTCTAATTTGTTGAAACCCTAACTAAAAACTCGAATCACCTAAGCCAGTCCCCAGTTGCTTGTTGTACTACACGGTAGGGCAATTCATAAACCCGACATGAGAATCGAACTCCGACGCGTGTCTCTTCAACACGACGGGAAGCCACCGGTGTTTCAGGGCATCAATCTTGTCGTAGAGAAAGGGGAATTTATTATTGTTCAGGGAGCGTCAGGAGTCGGGAAGTCAAGTTTATTGTGTCTGATGAATCGCCTGAAAGAAGCCACATCAGGGGAGATTCTGATTGATGGTCAGCTGGTTGCCGCGCATGAAGTCACTAAGTTGAGGCGCAAGATTGGATACGTCCAACAAACCCCCATAATGATTCCCGGCTCTGTCGAAGACAACTTTGATTTTCCCTTCCGATTCCATTCGACGGGCTCACAAAAACCACCCGGCACAACTGAAAAACAGAAGTGGATGGACACGTTTCTGATCGAGGGCGTAAAGCTGAATGATGACGCGATGAAACTTTCAGTGGGTCAGAAACAGCGACTTGCCTTGATTCGAACGCTCCTGGTAAAGCCAGAAGTTCTCTTATGCGACGAGCCGACATCCGCCCTTGACCAACAATCCAAGGAGATTGTTGAAGATTCCCTAGAGCGGTTGAATATCGAACATGGGATTAGCATCATTCTTGTAACTCATCTCGATTTCACGCTCAACCGGGCAAAGGCACGAAGATTTCTCCTCCATCCTGATCGATTAGAAGAACTGTCTACATGAATATAATAGAGATCTCTCCCCTTCAGTTGGTATTTTGCTTGGCATTTGTAATGGTAGCAGGCGTCGGATCGCTCCTATTTAAGTTGAGGTTGGAAAAAGACCTCATGTGGGGAACTGTGAGGACGTTTGCCCAACTATTTCTGGTTGGATACATCCTTAAGTTCATCTTCGACATCAAGAATCCGTATTTGGTAATTCTCTGTTATACTTGGATGATTTTCTGGGCGGCACAGACAATCAGCGGCCGCGTTAAAGAGAAGAAAGTCCATCTTTTTACGCCTACCTTTGTATCCATGGTTGTTAGTTATATGATTGTTGCCTTCGCTGTCACTGGCGCAATTCTGCAGGTTAAGCCGTGGTACACCCCACAATATTTCATTCCACTCGGCGGCATGATCATCGGCAATTCGATGAACGCCATATCGATTGCTTTGGATCGACTGTTCTCGGATCTGCGCAAAGAGTCTGATACGATCGAGTTGGCATTATGCTTGGGTGCGACCTATCAAGAGGCGACCGGTGACATTCTTCGCGCAGTAATTAGGGCGGGGATGATACCATCGATTAACGCACTGATGACTGTTGGTTTGGTTTCTCTACCGGGAATGATGACGGGCCAAATTCTTTCAGGTACGCAGCCGATAACCGCCATCAAGTATCAAATTCTGGTTATGCTAATGTTGGTGGCGTCCACGGCAATCGGTACATCAATCGTCGTCCATATCGTTCGCCGCCGCTGCTTCACGAAAGCCCACCAGATGGCGATCTCTTAGTTTTGGTGTTCACGCACTAGGTAAATCTCAAGAATTTGAGCCGCTTATCTCCAATTGGTAAGGGTATACACAATCAGGTTTACTCCCCACCGCAACCACTTTTCGTCGGAGTCATTTTCTAGCCACTTTAAACCTATTCCTGCCGCATCATAGAAAACGGCGATTCGCCCATCCAGTCGCAACACGGAGCATCTCCCTCGTCTCCTATCTACAAGCGGCGGACCCTTCTTGAATTCAAAGAAGCTATTGCAGACTGGCTCTCCCGGTGCTACCAGATGTAAATCTGCGCTTTCGCCCAAGATTTTCCAGAGTTCAAACCGGATGGAATTTGCAACTGCACCTTCACTTCCCCAATCCTCTGAGAGATCGGAAAATAGAAGTGTCCCGCCGTTTTGAAGGTATGTTTTCAGATTTGCACGTTCCTGCTCCGAAAAGGCGAATGCGGTTGTTGCCGTTATGTACACCAAGGGAATCTGCTGAATTTCTGGATCTGCCAGCGGCGTGTTCCCGGGAAGGAGTTTGGTGTGCACGTTTGTCCAGCGATTCATCGCATCCACAAATCGTTCCAACACTTTGGTCCGAACTACGTCGACAGCGTCTTCGTGCTGCACGGTAGCAATGTGGTAATAACCGCTTATGTCCGAGCCGGAGCCGCTCACTTCAGCCTGTGGCGAAGTTCCTACTTCTCCGCGCAATTTATCCAGCCGGCTCCGTTTCCGAGCCGGCGCTTCAACAGAAAGACCTTTTTTTCGCCCAGATTCTACTTTGGAATCTACCGTTGCATTTGGCATGGATGGAGCGAAACGAGCGTTAAAATCAATGGCAATCTGATCACTTTCTATTGGCATTGCCTCGTCCGGCGACGTTAGAATAGGTTGTTGTGACACTTGTTCCGCGGGACGAGCGTGTGTAGCGAGTGGTAAGGTCAGCGTTGGAGTCGAGCGCTGCTTTGGCGGCGTGAGTTTGACGAGTTGGCTAGGGCGAGCCCATTGTGAACGCGGTGTAACACGAGTTTCCGGAGACCGCTCGGTTTGCACGATGACCGTGTCCACCTCTAGCGCATCATCGGGAGTCTCTGGATGGCGTTGCGGAAATAATGTGAAGAGATATAGGATCAGGACGTTGAGTAACAGCGATAGTAGCCATGAGGCGAGTGTGATACCATGGCTTCGTAGACGCTGCATGAAGAAAGGTTGTGAGAGAGGAGGATTATTCACAACTAAATTTAATGCATGTTTCCGCTCTGCCACCCCTAGACGCGTTGTACCTACACCTTTCATCGTCTCCCGCAGGGTCTTGTATTTTCGCGCCTATGACGAGTTTTTCACTCGCCAGCTTCGGGTCGGTTAACATATGGATACGCACTGGTCTTTTATCTTTGGGCGAGCTGATGTACTGTCTGATAGGTCGTCCAGAGTTCAGTCGTCAGGTCGTAACGGCAAACTCCCGCCGAGAACGTTCCGATCCAGATGTATTTCGCATCGAGCGCGATATCGCGGATGTTGTTGTCCGCCAAACCATCCTCAAGCCTAAAACTAGCCCATTCCTGTGCTGATTTGTCGTACCGACTAAGTCCCTCACCTGCCGTACCGACCCAGACATGTTTGTCGCCTGCGGTTACGGTACTGATCTCATTGCCGGCGAGACCGTTGAGAATCGTGTGAGCCTTCCACCTCTTCGTTTCTGAACGATATTGAAATAGTCCGTTTCTGGTCCCGATCCAGGCGTCGCGCCCATCGAAATCAAGCGCGGTAATTTCTGCCTCCCGAAGGTAATCTGGAATGTCGATCTCGGGCACAGGCTTGAATCGTGGGAAGTCCACTTCAAGAATCTTTAAACCCTTTTCACGTCCGATCCAGATTTGGTTGTCCAAGAAGGTCATCGCTGTACAATCGACAATCCCCCAATCTTCAGACGCGGTTTCAATCTTTTCAGTGTACCCCAAGAAAGTGTTAGCACGCGTATGTTCCACCAATTGCCGTCCTGATACAAGCAACCACGAATCGGCTTTCAAATCTCGAATCCCAATCATATCATCGCACAGCACCCAAGTTCTGCCTCGATGATATTTAATCGCTCGCACCCGCGGAAGTAGGGGATGCGTGTGGATTATCTGCTCTTCCGCCTTGTCATAGATCATTACGCCAGCCTCTGTACCGATCCAGAGCCTGCCAAAAATAGGCTCAATGACGCGAACCACAGGATTCGATGGAAGGGCAATCATGAGATCCAAAAATGGGGAAGGAATTGTCGGATCGTTCGGCATGGGAGTCTTGTTTGCAATCGCGCGATGGATGATTTGGACCGCCTTTTCTTCCGCCATTACAGGATTGTATTCAACGTGAACCTTTTGTTCCGTTGTCGGCGACGTTGCTTGCAGCGCCTCCTCAACAGCCTTGACTGTCGTATCGACGGTTCTTTTGAGCTCAACGGTTTGATCGATTTCCGCGTGTCTGAGCGGATCATTCCTCAAGTCAGCGACATGCCAAGTGTGCAAGATCTTGTCATAACGAGCCAATCCCACACGGGTTCCAACCCACAAATCGTCACCATCAGAGATTACCGATTTCACATTGTTACTCATTAGCTCCAAAGAGGTGGAGGAAACCTCCGTAGGCGCCTCAGAGTAAACCGTCCAAACACCGCTTTTCCAATGATGACGAGCAAGCCCGGCGTCCGTACCGAACCATATCTCATCAGTATCGACAGCAACGACCTGCACGTTGTCGGAAGGTAGCCCCTCCCCCACCGTAAAGTCCCGCGAAAGATCTGTAATCTGATTGTATAGCGTGAGACCGTCGATTGTGCCAATCCAGTGGTACTTCTCCTTGGATCCTATACTCTTGGCTTCACTTGCAATTAACCCATCTTTGCGTGAGTAAGGGGAAAATGAACTAATCTCCGAGTCATAAATCGTCACCCCGGCAGGACCTGTGAGGAAGATGTACTTGCCGTCAATGCTAATAGAGGTGACAACATTGTTAATCAAACCATCGACCGTCGTGTACACCTGCCACGTTTTTTCCGATCGGTCGTATCTTGCTGCGCCGCTGTGCGTTCCAATCCACATGTTTTCATCATCAATCGCTACCGTCCAAACAACGTTGTGTGGAAGTCCATCTTCGGTGGAAAATGTCTGCCAGGTCCCCGCTCGTGTGTCATAGCGTGAAACACCGCCGTGCGTAGCGATCCAAAGCACATTTTCGTAAGCGGCGATCGCATTGATGCGATTGTCACACAGCCCTTGAGCTCGTGTGAACGCAGTCCATCGGTCGGTTGCCACGCTGTATTTGCTCAATCCGCCACGTGTCCCTGCCCATAGGGATTCCCCGTCCCAAGCTAAGCTGGAAACGTAACTGTGGATTAAGCCATCTTTTGGAGTATAGTTCAGCCATGAATCGGTAATTTTGTCGTACCTGCTAATCCCTCTAGGCGTGCCCAAGAAGACGAATTCATCGCTTACCGCGATCGCCAAAATGTTTCGATCAGCGAGCACTTCCGTGGTGCCGCGCTCTCGACTTGGTGCATAACTCCACCATGACCCATCAGTCTTGTTATACCTGTATATTCCTCCATCTGTTGCGACCCAAACATAACGAAGTGAGTTTTTGATGTCGTGTACTCGCACACGAGAAAGCCCCTGGGCGTCCTCTTCACCAAACTTTCGGGTCTGACCGGCATGAATGTCGTAACGCTCCAGGTGCCGCCAGCCACCGAGCCAAAGTAACTCCCCATCAAGAACGAGGGTATCACTTGGGTGCGCCAGATGGATTTGAAGTTTACGCCAACCCAAGCCCTGGTCGTGTATATGGATTCCGCCCTCCGTTGCGACCGCAACTTTTCCGTCATCTTGGGTAATGGCAAGAACCCGTTCATCTTCTAATTCGGAAATTGTGCACCAACTACCATCTGATTTATTGTGGCGAGACAGGCCATTTTCCGTGCCAACCCACACATAGTTCGGATCAGCGGCAAGGTCCGTAATCCGATCGCCGGATAATCCTAAGCGTGTAGAAAAAACAGTCCACTTTCCCGTAGTGTTGTCATATCTGTTGAGTCCAAGGTGGGTGCCGATCCAAATATGTTTGCCATCTACCAAGGTGGTGGTGATTTTGTCTGCTACCAACCCACTCTTGGAAGCCTGGAAATACGTCCACGTCTCATCGGATTTGTCAAACCGTGAAATACCGCGGTCGGTTCCAATCCAGACATAATTGCCAACGACATCGAGGCACACGACCGTTTCGCCACCCAAGCCTTTCTCGTTTGTGTAGGTTTTCCAACGTTCCGTGCTCGGATTGAACAGACTAATTGCTTGAGGTGTTGCAAGCCAAACGCCGATCGAATCTTCTCCTATCGCCAACACGGCGGCGGACGGCAGCGTTTGCTCAGCTACAAAACTCGTCCAATTTCCAGAGAGCGTGCCGAATCTTGATAGCCCATGATCCGTGGCAATCCAAATCGTGTTCCCCGTGATTCCCAGCGAACTAATTCGATCTGACACCAGGCCCATTTCCTGGTGATGCCAATCCCAATTCTGCATCTTGATGTCGAACTTCAAGAGTCCCGTGTTGGTAGCCATCCATACTTGACCGGCTGAAATTTGGAGGGCGAGGATCCGATCGGATATCTGTTCCCGTTTTTCTTTGTCTTGGACAACTGTTGATGGCTGGTAGATTTGCCACCCTAGGGCTGCCCAAGCTTCCATCTCGTTGCGGGAAAACGACCTCTGTGCTCTGTTAAATGCCGCTTCGGCTGCACGCAGCCTTGCCTCGTTGGCACCACGCGACAATCGGCGGCTTGTCGTGCGTAAATCTGCACTATATCTTTCAGGACCCTTCAATTTCGAATACGCCTTGTCGGCTCGTGCCAAATCTACTCCACTCCGGAACTTTTTGCTTGTCACGCTCAAGAGTCCGTTGCCTGTGGCAACATAGACGATATCTCCACTTCCCTTGATATCGTAAATCTGCTGGCTTGGCAACGGGGAGCGAGGCACACCGCGATTGCCACCCCGAGTGCCGATCCACGAGCTACTCTGCATAGTGAAGTGTTCCCACTGTTTATGCTTATAATTGTACCTCGCCAACCCGCTGTTGGTGCCAATCCAAACATAAGCTGAATCGTGATAGATGGCAGTTACCGAAGGGGACGCGATTCCTGAAAACGTTGAATAGGACTGCCAGCGATCCTTCTTGCGTTGATAGGCGCTGGCGCCTTGCTCCGTGCCCACCCAGATCCAATCGCGACGTGCAGATATACACTTGATTTTGTTCGCTATCAGACCATCCTTGACGGTATAACTCTGCCATCGATTAGTTTTCATATCGTATACCGATAGACCGGAGTCCGTGCCAAACCAGACACGCTGAGTGGGATTCTTGCGAAAAACCCCTTCCTTCCACTCAACGGCAATGCAGTTGACCTCGTTACTGATGAGCCCATCTTTGATTGTGAAGGCATCCCATGATTTCGAGTCAGTATTAAATCGACTGACGCCTTGGCTGGTTGCAAACCACAGATAATCGCCGCCGACCTCTACGTAACGGAGGTCCTCCCCGATTAGAATCTCTGAGAGTTCCTCTTCGTCCGCCGGGGCTTGGCTCCAAGCAGAGCAGAGAATAATCATCAGCACATAAAAGGCGCGTAGGACGGTCTTTCTCGTCATTTGCATAACCTCCTTCCTATCAGACACCAGGCCCCGGATATAATCTTTGCGGTTTGAATCATGATTGACTTCGCACCAATTCGAGTTCGGATTGTCGTTAAGAACCACCGCGGTCAGTCACGAGCCCTCCCCTGTAACGACCGAGTGACTCTAACTTGAGACACTTTGGATTGAGGTAGATATCGAGTTAACTCCATCTGGACTTTCGCTTGGTCTAGCCTGCCGGGTGTGATTAGGGCACATCTGCTATCCGACGTCGATTCCCATTGAGTCGTAAATTCCTCTTCTGACAAGGTTTTCCTTCGATTGTCTACCGGGTTTTCCACAGTAACGTCGCGTGCTTGACCGTAGCCAACCACAGCCCAAAGTCGCGGGCGGCCGCTCGTGCGTAAAGACACTATCGGTGCCCACCGCTTCGCAATGAATCCCTTCAAAACTTCCAAGTCGCAGTTGGAGACGATGGTCAAACTGTATGCTCTCCCAACGGAGGTAGCGTTAAGCGCATTGAAATTCTGTGGTTGTTGTGATTTGAAGGTCTCAACCAAAGGGCGCAACTGACCTCGGTTGATCTCAGCGCTCGGCGGTAATGATGACGGTTGGTTAACGGATTTTCGGGGAACCGAAGATTTGCCGGAGCCTGACGGTTTAAGTTCGGCGATACGAAATGGATCGTCCCGGGTTGAGCCTCCACAACCGAGGAATAGAGAAAATAACACGGTTAAAGAGATTGTCATGCTTAACATCCAAGCCGAATAGAAATCCCGGTTTGTGGTGTCTGAAATTCTCATGCGTTTTCGCCTCCTTCAGATAAAACAGTCGAATCACGATTAGTTGGCGCGTGGAAGTTCGATGCCAGGAAGGTTGTTCAGGAAGGACTGAGCCGCCATGTCCACGAGGTGATCAATGTCATGTTTTACATATTGAAATTCAGCTTCTGCCGCTGCGGCAACCTCGCCCGTACCCTCCCAAACGATGTCACCTAAGCCACAATCCCATACTTGCCCGAAAATGCTGACATTTTTGCCCTCCAAGCTGACGATGTCGTCGGATAGAACGGCCTGCGCAAGCCTTTCTGTACGGGACTGATCCAAGAGCTTAACGTGCAATAGATATCGAATTCCCGTCGCTTCGCCAATATTATAGAGAGTCCTCTTGTTAAGGATCGCGGCTCGTGCATAATCATCAATCATTTGCGCATAGGCTTCAGTTAGGTCCGCCTCGTTGATTAGATCGAGTGTTTGGATTGCTCCGGAAAACCTTCCGTCCGGAAGTTGGGTGGCAAGGTGACCTTCAAGTTTTGCTGCTAACGGTCTGCGAAGCCCCTCCTGCCCTAGTCCTGCTACCACGGGCAGTAGGCTCAAACCGTGATAGGAGAGCGAGTTGTCCGTGAATTCGGGGGCTAGATACTGAAGTTTCGAGTCGTCTATGACTCTCGCGGCGCACCCGACCCAGAATCCGGACGACAACAGTAGCAGTGCCATACATTTGTAAAATCTGCTTGCTTGCATTTATTCCTCCTTATGCCACTTGAACTGGACGATGTGGATAAATCGTCACTCATCGAATCCCGATATGGATTCCTACATGGCGGCGATAACCGATTCGTACTCGTCAGAATGAGAAGGTGTATAGTTCGCCGCAGCGAATATTGGATGGAGCGCAGTTCTCCAATACTGCTATTGCTGTCTATTGCAATTTCCTAACCATGTAGAATGGACCTCGAAAGAGTATATTATAATAACCAATGGTGCTAGTATATTTTGTGCTCAAATCAACAACTACATACCATATATTGACGAGACAACGAGCTACTGATAGCGCCATGCCGACTCAACACGTTTAATGTCCATATATTGTATGTCATCGAATATCATATACCAGAGAACTAGCGCCAAAGGTTAATAGGTTCAAGAAGGTCAATTGTGGCATTACTCGCACCGCAAGTATCAAAAATGCAACGTTTACAAATTGCGGATCACACCGCGAAGTTGGCAAGCCGACTGAGGAATGGAGAACCTTGGGTGGGAGGCGGAAAGGTTTGTCGAAGGAAATGGCTGCTAGAACCGCGTGATGAATGCAAGCCGGTGGGCGTTACCGACATTTGCGTCGGGTACTAAAGCGTAGTCAAACTGAAATCGGACGCTTTTGAGCGAATCCTCGCCCTGGCGGCGAATCCCTATTCCGACCGTGTACCCGTTCTTCGGATTCTCGCCCTTGCTGGCGCAATAACCAACTCGGGCAGCAATTAAGTCATAAAACCAATTCTCGACGCCAATATGGAATGTGGGATAGCCCCCGATCATTGGCACATCGACATCTGCAACGATGACAAAAACGTTTTTGGGCAGGGCATCATCAATCTGCGACAGAGGCGTTAGTACACGGTAGGCGACTCCTCCGCGCACGGTTCTTGGCAGGGATTCACCTTCGTCGAGCAGGCCCAGATTCTGCGCGGCAATCCCAATGCCCAAGCGGTCATCCAGTGCGCGCCAAACAGCCCCTAAATCGATCGCACCGCCTAATGAATTCTGGAGATCGAGTTGCTGTGAAATCGCCTTCGCTGTCGCACCAATCGAGATCTTTCGGGATATGGGATACGCGAGAGAGACACCTGCTGCGAAACCACCGACGTTCACTGTGCTATCCGGGTTGTCGCTCGGACCGATGCGGCGCTCAATTTCGGTAAATGCACCCAAGAAACTGGCACCCCAAACAAGGTTGCCCTCTCGATGCGCGTAGCCTATCGACTGATTACTAATATCTGCTAACTCGAAATTCTGCATTGCCGTCAGTTCGTGCCCTTGCACCGTGGTCAAGCCTGCCGGATTAAAGAATATTGTATTTATGTCATTCGCAAGTCCGACGAATGCACCGCCCATGCCCGCTGGTCGGCTTCCCCCATCAATCTTGAGAAAGGCTGCGCCTGTTGTCCCGGCGTCATCATGAATAGCGGTGGCCCAACTAGAAAAACTAACCAAACAGAGGGCAACAACTAAAATGGTTCTTTGCACTGGAATCTCCTCTTCCCATGCGTAAAACGATATAGATGGGAGCAAGGCGTCTCTTGGCGTTATACCCCGAGAGCCTTTTTGACAGTGGGAATCTCGGTCATTCGATGACAAGCATTTTACCCACTGCGTTGCTCAAATTCTTGGTTGCGATATCTTCAGCCTCAAGACGGAAAATATAAACTCCGCGGGCAACCGCCGCGCCGGCTTGGTTTTTTAGATTCCATGTAACAAGCTGATCGCTGTCTCTGCCGGGACTAATGTTAGAGAAGGTGTCTTCAAAGACAAGATCGCCGGCAAAATCATAGATGCTCAAGGTCATGTTGATCTTGGAACCGCGAGGTATATTGACGTCAAAAGAAAAATGCGCGCGGTCCCCAGTTGAGCGTCTTAACGGACTCGGCCAACTGTAGGTGGAGCCACGATATGTTAGAGACACTGAAAGGTTGACAGTTACGCCGTCGTATATAGCAACGTTGCCGGCTCGATCTGTCACACGAATATCAAGATTGTATCCTCCTGATCGTGCCGGTAGGAAATCAAGCGACCAACTGGTCCAAGGTTCTGACCCGGCACTGCTTTCATCCACAGCGGACACCGGTACGATAGGTTCGCCGTCCGGTCCCGTACCAACTATTTCCACAAACGCGATTCCCGAAGCCGCAACGGTACCACCATCCTCCTCTTCTATCGAAACAGGATCGGTCGCCGTGCCGCGTAGCGGCAATGGTTCGTCCGTCAGGCTTGTTCTTCCACCGAAGTCGGTTAATTCCGCGACCGGCTCGGTCGTTTCGTGTAGGAACTGAGTCGTAATTGATCCGGTAGGTGCAAATCCAAGTCCATCTACATCCAATCCGACGCTCGTGATCACGACTCGGTAATATCCTTTAACGATCAGCGGACCCGATCTGAACACAATAGTGTCAGTCCCGTTCTGTACGAGGTTGCCGGACACTGCCGTGCCATCGGGTGCGGTCACAACAATCGACGATTGTGAAAGATCAACACCAAGCCCTGCCTCTCCTTCAGCCCCCAAGTCGGACATTTTAGCCTGAATCACGACCCCACTTCCGCTTCCGTCCGCAGAGGGATAATCAGGATGATTCGTGCTAACATAGAGTGGGCGATCATTAATCAGGAGGGAATCCGTGTGGATAATCGGTGGTCGTGTGTCGAGGAAAAATTCAAGGGCCGTCGGTATGGCGACATTACCGGCCCGGTCCCGAGGCATGACGGTCACGCGATATTTCCCGTCTTGGCTGCCATCGGAAGCTAACGGCGATTCGAGCCGAAAACTGATTAGCTCGTCTCTATCGCTTGTAACTCTCCCATTAATCTTCTCGCCAGTCCCCAGTTTCTCGAAAGATATCCAAGACTCGTCCAGTTCATCCCAGTCAATCACGGAACTAGGGGTAGCATCTTTGACAAGTGCTAAGATTTCATTTAGTGCGTTGTTATCGCCCGGTGATTCGACAACTGGCAAAATTCCTTCGACTTCCGGCAACACGGTGTCATAAATGAAAGTGAACTGTTGCTCTTCGCCACTTCGCCCCGCACTGTTGACGGGCGTAACTACGATAGTGTAACCGCCATCGTCCGAGCCGTCAGACGCCAATTCTCGCGACAATCGATATATCAGGCGATTCCCCTCCCGTATCTGCTGTCCAGGTACGGTCGTACCGTTCGGGTGGGTAAGTTTCACCGTGGACAAATTCGGAGACGACTGAAACTCAACTTCAACCTGATTCGGTGGGGTGCGAGTAAAAGCACTCTCGGCAGGAGCGGTCACCGGGACTGTCGCCACCACAGTAGGAAGGTTCGTGGAAAAGAGAAAAGTTCTATCGAATGGTGCGTTAGCCCCGTTACCAGCCCTGTCCACAGCCAGCACGCGAATGCGATAACTGCCATCTTCCGCCAATTCGTCGAGTTTTAAAACAAGCTGCCCGACTCCGTCATTTACCAACTGCCCGTCCACCTGGTTACCGGTTGGATCGAATAACGTCAATTGGGAAACCGTGAAGTCTATGCCGCTTCCCCCTAGATCGCTGAGGTCAGCAATAATCGAGGTGAGATCGTCTCGAATCAAATCACCAGCTGGATCAGTTTCCACGAGCGTAGGAGCTTGCGTATCATAAGCAATGGTATGCTCAACCTCAAACGTATTGCCAGCTCGATCGCCAAGGTTGATGACAACCGAGTATTCTCCGTCGTCGCTGCCGTTCGTAGCTAACGGCTGAACTAGTGTAAGAAGAATCAAGCTATCGCCATCGGACGTTAAATCTGCAGGGATTAAGACACCATTTGAAGCCTGTAGATTAATGGTCTGCGCCAAGAGGTCTAGACCGGCAGGGCCGGCATCGGAAACGTAGGCAGAAATCTGAATGACTTGCTCCCCGATATAGGACACTGCTTGTGTGAGATCTATCGGCTCAGCACTGATTATTTCAGGTTTCTGTGTATCCAATACGAATTCGTAGCGTGCAAGCGCACCGGAAAGGCCAAGGCTGTCCACGGGTGTTACGGTCACTGTATAGCGTCCGTCAGCCGTGCCGTCCACTGGAATATGAAGAGGCAACCATATCAACTCATCAGTGCCATTTCTCTCTTGCAAACCTTCTACCGCACCGGAGGGACCAATCACGCTCAGTGTTGAACCCTCGCTAGTTAGGTTCAGTCCAACCCCGTTCGGGTCAACAAGCTTGGCGGTAATTCGATTCAGTTGATTGATAAAATCAACGGGAGCTATGTGTTCCCCGATTGTCACAGACTCCACGCTTGGTTTGGCTAGATCCAAGTTGAAGTTGTACTGAATGGGGTGTCCGGACGCATTCCCTGCAAAGTCATACGGCGTGATTTCAAGCGTGTAGGCACCGGGTTGTATTAGCGGCGTAAAACTAACGAATAGCTGTGCTTCACCATCGTCAGCTACGGTGATGTCTTTCTGTACATCATTGGGGCCGATTAGTTGAACCATCGTATCGACAAAATCGACCCCTGATATTGGAATCTGTTCTCCTTCGGGATGCTCATCAGAAAGTTCGACCGTCATCTGTGCAAATGACCGGCTAATCAAGGCAAGTTCGTTGACGGGAATGGAGGTCGATGGCATTGCCTCTACTGAAACGGAGACAACCCGTGGAATTTGCGTGTCGTACAAAAATGTTTTGGAGGATTTGAGTTCGCTGCCGATTTTATTGGTTACAACAATCCGAATGGAATATTCGCCATCGTCAACACCATCCCGGGATAGTGGTTGGTCTAACTCCCAAGTGATGGCGGAACTTTCCACGTCCACTCGTTGCCGACCGTCAATTAGGTTTCCATCGGAATTATGCAGACCAACGGTAGAGCGATCAAAATCAATCCCTTCACCGCTATGATCCAGAAGAACAGCACTAACCGAGTCTAGTTGGTTAACAGACGTAAACTCGGATGGCGTTGTCGAAATAATCTCGGGTTTCTGAGTTGTATAGATAAACCGAAATTCCACGGGACTCACATAGGTGTTTCCCGCCAAGTCTATAGGGGTGACTTGAATAAGGTAACGTCCATCGTCCGTGCCGTCATCGCGAAGTGAGTTGAACCTTAGAGACACAGTTTCAACTCCATTGTCTTGTTGGGTAGCTGCGACCACTATCCCGTTGGGTCGAATCAGTTGAACTACGGTCCGCGAGACATCTATACCGCTGCCCAAACCATCGGAAAAAACAAGGTGGATCTGATGGATGGGGGCATCGACTACCGTGAAGGCGCTACCTGTAGCGTCAAGTTCCAGTGCAGTTCCGGCAACCACGGTGGCTTGAATGGAACTGACGACCGGGACTTGCGTATCATAAACAAATGAGAATGCCGTCTCTTCTGCGTTGCCGGCATCGTCCATTGCCTTTACTTCCACTGAATAGGTGCCATCATCCGACCCGTTGAGTGCGAGCGGAGTGTCCAGTTGCCACCACATGAGCGATCCATCATTATCAGGTGTGCCCGGGACTGGGACAGGTCCATCCTCTCTGTGACGCCGCAATTGAATGGATGAACGTTCGTAATCTATTCCCGATCCTGTCTCATTGAACTCCGCCGCAATTCGACGCACCGGATCCTTTACGTGGGACACATTCTGCGTCATGTCTATATGCGAAACGGACTGTATGCGAGGCTTTTGTGTATCAAAAGTTATCGTGAATTGACGGACGTCCCCGTTGACTCCAAGCCGGTCAATCGGTTGAACGCTAATCGTGTAAACGCCGTCGTCGCTGCCGTCAGTCAAAAGCGAATCCATCAGATTCAATGTCATGGTATCCGCGCCATCATTGGTAACAACCCCTCCAACGACCGCGCCATCGGGACTACGCAATTCGATGGTTGAACCGGCGGCAGAGAAGTCGATCCCCGTACCCGACTGATCCTCAAGTACAACTGAAATCTCTGTTAAGTGATTCACTCTTGATTTGGCGGGTGGTGTAATTGATATGACGCGCGGCGGTTTAATCTCATCTGAGTAGGTAAAACGCTGTGGAACACCGGCATTCCCGGCACGGTCGGCAACCACTACTGTCAGGGTATAAACACCTACACTCGTCAGTTCCGCGGAGGTAAAGGTAATTAGCTTTACCCCATCATTTCTCGTTTCACCGGCGATGGGTTCGCCATTCGCATCGTGCAACTGAATTGTCGTCGCATCAAAATCGACGCCGGACTCAGCCCCCGGCACCGGAGACGTATCTGCTACTTCAAATTCTACCACTATTCGATTGTCGTCAATGATGTTCTCGCGCGGCGGACGTGATTCGGCGACAAGTGTTGGCGCTACGCTATCATACATGAACTGCCGCGTATAGCCAACTTCGACACCCACCTTATCGACGAGATTCAGATTCACCGTGTAAGTGCCGTCAGCCGAACCATCGGTTGGTAATCCCAACCTCAGTGTAAGTGTTCGTTCTCCATCATCTCCGAGGAGTCCGGGGACATCGGCGCCGCTAGCGTCCGACACGCTAATCGTGGATTTCTCAAGGTCAATACCTTCTCCCGAACGGTCGCGAATGAGGACACGTACTTCCGGTACTCGGTTGACGATGGACTCATTGGTCGGCGTCAACATCTCAATTTCAGGCACTTGAGTAACATAGACGAACTCAACACTTGAAACACCGCCAACATTGCCTGCCAAGTCTACCGGAGTGATTTCGAGGCGATATACGCCGTCAGCTGAACCATCTTCCTTAAATGAATCAAAAACGAGCGTTATCCCATCCGGTCCGTAGGCTTGCTGAGTTGCGCCGACTACCACGCCATTGGGATTGATGATTTGAACTGTCGTGTGTGTGACATCCAGCCCGCTGCCCGAACCATCGGAAAAAACCAGGTGGATCCGATGGATGGGCACCTTAACAACCGATAGACTGCCACCCGTATCAAGCTCTAGTGTATCTCCGGAAACGCCGGAGGCTTGAATAGAACTGACGACAGGGACCCGCGTATCATAAAGCAATCGGAATGCCTTCTCTTCTGCGTTGCCGGCATTGTCCATTGCCCTTATTTCCACTGAATATACGCCATCATCGGCTCCACTCTGCGTAAGTGGATTGTCCAGTTGCCACCACATGAGCGATCCATCATTATCAGGTGTGCCCGGGACTGGGACAGGTCCATCCTCTCTGTGACGCCGCAATTGAATGGATGAACGTTCGTAATCTATTCCCGATCCTGTCTCATTGAACTCCGCCGCAATTCGACGCACCGGATCCTTTACGTGGGACACATTCTGCGTCATGTCTATATGCGAAACGGACTGTATGCGAGGCTTTTGTGTATCAAAAGTTATCGTGAATTGACGGACGTCCCCGTTGACTCCAAGCCGGTCAATCGGTTGAACGCTAATCGTGTAAACGCCGTCGTCGCTGCCGTCAGTCAAAAGCGAATCCATCAGATTCAATGTCATGGTATCCGCGCCATCATTGGTAACAACCCCTCCAACGACCGCGCCATCGGGACTACGCAATTCGATGGTTGAACCGGCGGCAGAGAAGTCGATCCCCGTACCCGACTGATCCTCAAGTACAGCTGAAATCTCTGTTAAGTGATTCACTCTTGATTTGGCGGGTGGCGTAATTGATATGACGCGCGGCGGTTTAATCTCGTCTGAGTAGGTAAAACGCTGTGGAACACCGGCATTCCCGGCACGGTCGGCAACCACTACTGTCAGGGTATAAACACCTACACTCGTCAGTTCCGCGGAGGTAAAGGTAATTAGCTTTACCCCATCATCTCTCGTTTCACCGGCGATGGGTTCGCCATTCGCATCGTGCAACTGAATTGTCGTCGCATCAAAATCGACGCCGGACTCAGCCCCCGGCACCGGAGACGTATCTGCTACTTCAAATTCTACCACTATCCGATTGTCGTCAATGATGTTCTCGCGCGGCGGACGTGATTCGGCGACAAGTGTTGGCGCTACGCTATCATACATGAACTGCCGCGTATAGCCAACTTCGACACCCACCTTATCGACGAGATTCAGATTCACCGTGTAAGTGCCGTCAGCCGAACCATCGGTTGGTAATCCCAACCTCAGTGTAAGTGTTCGTTCTCCATCATCTCCGAGGAGTCCGGGGACATCGGCGCCGCTAGCGTCCGACACGCTAATCGTGGATTTCTCAAGGTCAATACCTTCTCCCGAACGGTCGCGAATGAGGACACGTACTTCCGGTACTCGGTTGACGATGGACTCATTGGTCGGCGTCAACATCTCAATTTCAGGCACTTGAGTAACATAGACGAACTCAACACTTGAAACACCGCCAACATTGCCTGCCAAGTCTACCGGAGTGATTTCGAGGCGATATACGCCGTCAGCTGAACCATCTTCCTTAAATGAATCAAAAACGAGCGTTATCCCATCCGGTCCGTAGGCTTGCTGAGTTGCGCCGACTACCACGCCATTGGGATTGATGATTTGAACTGTCGTGTGTGTGACATCCAGCCCGCTGCCCGAACCATCGGAAAAAACCAGGTGGATCCGATGGATGGGCACCTTAACAACCGATAGACTGCCACCCGTATCAAGCTCTAGTGTATCTCCGGAAACGCCGGAGGCTTGAATAGAACTGACGACAGGGACCCGCGTATCATAAAGCAATCGGAATGCCTTCTCTTCTACGTTGCCGGCATTGTCCATTGCCCTTATTTCCACTGAATATACGCCATCATCGGCTCCACTCTGCGTAAGTGGATTGTCCAGTTGCCACCACATGAGCGATCCATCATTATCAGGTGTGCCCGGGACTGGGACAGGTCCATCCTCTCTGTGACGCCGCAATTGAATGGATGAACGTTCGTAATCTATTCCCGATCCTGTCTCATTGAACTCCGCCGCAATTCGACGCACCGGATCCTTTACGTGGGACACATTCTGCGTCATGTCTATATGCGAAACGGACTGTATGCGAGGCTTTTGTGTATCAAAAGTTATCGTGAATTGACGGACGTCCCCGTTGACTCCAAGCCGGTCAATCGGTTGAACGCTAATCGTGTAAACGCCGTCGTCGCTGCCGTCAGTCAGAAGCGGATCCATCAGGTTCAATGTCATGGTATCCGCACCATCATTGGTAACAACCCCTCCAACGACCGCGCCATCGGGACTACGCAATTCGATGGTTGAACCGGCGGCAGAGAAGTCGATCCCCGTACCCGACTGATCCTCAAGTACAACTGAAATCTCTGTTAAGTGATTCACTCTTGATTTGGCGGGTGGTGTAATTGATATGACGCGCGGCGGTTTAATCTCATCTGAGTAGGTAAAACGCTGTGGAACACCGGCATTCCCGGCACGGTCGGCAACCACTACTGTCAGGGTATAAACACCTACACTCGTCAGTTCCGCGGAGGTAAAGGTAATTAGCTTTACCCCATCATTTCTCGTTTCACCGGCGATGGGTTCGCCATTCGCATCGTGCAACTGAATTGTCGTCGCATCAAAATCGACGCCGGACTCAGCCCCCGGCACCGGAGACGTATCTGCTACTTCAAATTCTACCACTATTCGATTGTCGTCAATGATGTTCTCGCGCGGCGGACGTGATTCGGCGACAAGTGTTGGCGCTACGCTATCATACATGAACTGCCGCGTATAGCCAACTTCGACACCCACCTTATCGACGAGATTCAGATTCACCGTGTAAGTGCCGTCAGCCGAACCATCGGTTGGTAATCCCAACCTCAGTGTAAGTGTTCGTTCTCCATCATCTCCGAGGAGTCCGGGGACATCGGCGCCGCTAGCGTCCGACACGCTAATCGTGGATTTCTCAAGGTCAATACCTTCTCCCGAACGGTCGCGAATGAGGACACGTACTTCCGGTACTCGGTTGACGATGGACTCATTGGTCGGCGTCAACATCTCAATTTCAGGCACTTGAGTAACATAGACGAACTCAACACTTGAAACACCGCCAACATTGCCTGCCAAGTCTACCGGAGTGATTTCGAGGCGATATACGCCGTCAGCTGAACCATCTTCCTTAAATGAATCAAAAACGAGCGTTATCCCATCCGGTCCGTAGGCTTGCTGAGTTGCGCCGACTACCACGCCATTGGGATTGATGATTTGAACTGTCGTGTGTGTGACATCCAGCCCGCTGCCCGAACCATCGGAAAAAACCAGGTGGATCCGATGGATGGGCACCTTAACAACCGATAGACTGCCACCCGTATCAAGCTCTAGTGTATCTCCGGAAACGCCGGAGGCTTGAATAGAACTGACGACAGGGACCCGCGTATCATAAAGCAATCGGAATGCCTTCTCTTCTGCGTTGCCGGCATTGTCCATTGCCCTTATTTCCACTGAATATACGCCATCATCGGCTCCACTCTGCGTAAGTGGATTGTCCAGTTGCCACCACATGAGCGATCCATCATTATCAGGTGTGCCCGGGACTGGGACAGGTCCATCCTCTCTGTGACGCCGCAATTGAATGGATGAACGTTCGTAATCTATTCCCGATCCTGTCTCATTGAACTCCGCCGCAATTCGACGCACCGGATCCTTTACGTGGGACACATTCTGCGTCATGTCTATATGCGAAACGGACTGTATGCGAGGCTTTTGTGTATCAAAAGTTATCGTGAATTGACGGACGTCCCCGTTGACTCCAAGCCGGTCAATCGGTTGAACGCTAATCGTGTAAACGCCGTCGTCGCTGCCGTCAGTCAAAAGCGAATCCATCAGATTCAATGTCATGGTATCCGCGCCATCATTGGTAACAACCCCTCCAACGACCGCGCCATCGGGACTACGCAATTCGATGGTTGAACCGGCGGCAGAGAAGTCGATCCCCGTACCCGACTGATCCTCAAGTACAACTGAAATCTCTGTTAAGTGATTCACTCTTGATTTGGCGGGTGGTGTAATTGATATGACGCGCGGCGGTTTAATCTCATCTGAGTAGGTAAAACGCTGTGGAACACCGGCATTCCCGGCACGGTCGGCAACCACTACTGTCAGGGTATAAACACCTACACTCGTCAGTTCCGCGGAGGTAAAGGTAATTAGCTTTACCCCATCATTTCTCGTTTCACCGGCGATGGGTTCGCCATTCGCATCGTGCAACTGAATTGTCGTCGCATCAAAATCGACGCCGGACTCAGCCCCCGGCACCGGAGACGTATCTGCTACTTCAAATTCTACCACTATTCGATTGTCGTCAATGATGTTCTCGCGCGGCGGACGTGATTCGGCGACAAGTGTTGGCGCTACGCTATCATACATGAACTGCCGCGTATAGCCAACTTCGACACCCACCTTATCGACGAGATTCAGATTCACCGTGTAAGTGCCGTCAGCCGAACCATCGGTTGGTAATCCCAACCTCAGTGTAAGTGTTCGTTCTCCATCATCTCCGAGGAGTCCGGGGACATCGGCGCCGCTAGCGTCCGACACGCTAATCGTGGATTTCTCAAGGTCAATACCTTCTCCCGAACGGTCGCGAATGAGGACACGTACTTCCGGTACTCGGTTGACGATGGACTCATTGGTCGGCGTCAACATCTCAATTTCAGGCACTTGAGTAACATAGACGAACTCAACACTTGAAACACCGCCAACATTGCCTGCCAAGTCTACCGGAGTGATTTCGATACGATACGCACCGTCAGCTGAACCGTCCGTTCTAAACGGGTCAAAAGAAAGTGAAATCTGTTTTACTCCATCATTGCTAGTAGACGTAGGAACTGGATTGTCTGCAGAGTCCAACAACCGAGCTATAGTGCGATCAAAATCCACCCCACTCAGATTGTCTTCCAACGTAATAGTGGCGCGATTCAACTCCCCTATACGTACATTCTGCATAGGACTTGTGCTCAGAATCACTGGCGGGAGGGTATCAAAAACCAATGTGGAAACCTGCTCGAAGGTGGCGGGGGCGGTTGTACCTAGCCCTAAAGACTCGACGAATCGAGATACGACCTCGTACTCCCCGTCAGCCGAACCGTCCCGGGGCAAGGGTGACAGCGCCGTCCATATCAACTGCGATTCCGTCTCATCGTATTGAATCGGGTGCGAAGCGATCACTACTCCGTTGGTATTTCTGACGGATATGGAGGTTTCCGTCGAGTCAAAATCTATTCCCGGACCAACGTAATCTTGGAGAGTAGCTGAAATCTGATTAAGTTGGTTGGTAGGCAGGTCTTGGGGCGGCTCTATCAGAATATGAGGCTCGTGGGGAGCGTAGGTAAAACTCGATAGAAAAGGGCTGTCTGCGATATTTCCGGCACGGTCGGCGGAGGCTACTTCGATAACATAAATACCTTCAACCGTCGAGCCTTGGAGCTCTTGTACGCGTAGCGTGATAGCGTCCACCCCATTGTCTGAGCGGCTTGTCGCTACAGCCGTTCCATTCGGATCGAGCAGCCTCACCTGAACAGTCGAAAAATCCACGCCACTGAGATCGACGGCGAAGTTTATTACTATCGTTCCCAGTTCGGTAACGCGCGCGCCGGCGGTCGGCGTAGTTTGGGGGACTGTCGGAACCTGCGTGTCGAATGTCAGCGTAAAACCTTGCGTAAAGTTCTGTCCAACAAAGTCTTCATAGTTGACGCTGACCCCGTATTCGCCGTCTGCGGAACCGTCGCGCGGAAGCGGATTCTCTGCCGTCCAAATTAGCCGGTTGTTAGTCGCATCCGCTTCGACAGAAGCCGACGGCAGTATTGTGCCGTCAGGGCGTCTCACAATCACCGAGGATTTATCTGCCGAAAAGTCAATGCCCGTGCCAATGTAATCAAATAGCTGTGCTTCAATTGTGACGAGTTCATTAACCTCTTTTCCGGCGGGTGCGTTCAATCGAATCTCTGGTCGTCTAGATACAAAGAAAAATCGGCGCGCAATTTGGTCGCTTGCGTTTCCCGCTCGATCAACAGTTGTGATTTCAATCCTGTATTCTCCATCATCCGAACCATCCGTCATCAGCGGATTGGACAGCCTTAAGATAGCTGTATCTCTTCCGTTATTGCTGGAAGTCGCGCTAATTTCGATTCCATCGCGAATCAGCTTCAAAATAGTGTTCCCGAAATCCACGCCGCTCGTGCCATCATTCATCACCACGGTCACTTCAGATAGTGTCGTGACCTTCGCGTCTTGCCCCGGAGTAACTGACACGATTGTTGGTGTTTCAGTGTCATATACGAGGTCAACCTGACGAGTAGCAGAATTTCCGGCGGCATCTACCGAAGTGACGCGAATAGTGTACACGCCATCTTGAGTTCCGTCCTGGTTTTCAAGCGGTTGGGATAATAGAAAAGCCAATGTACCATCGGTGGAATTCAAATGGCGTGTTCCGCCGATGAGGATGCTACCAACACCCGAATCGTCTGATCGAAAGATGTCTAGGCGGGTTGAAGCGAGGTCAACCCCGCTCCCATTGCCATCATCGAAACCTGCAGTGATTCGTGATAACGGTTGGCTGCGGACGATTGCACCTCCGTCCAAATGAAATGAGTTGTCCTCAAGGTTCGGAGTGAGCGAAATCAACCTGGGAGCTTTAGTGTCGTACACAAAGGATATTTCGCCGAAGTCCGCGGAATTCCCGGCGCGGTCAGCCGCATTAATAGTGATAGTATAAACGCCATCTTCCGAACCGTCAGTTGCAATGGGAGTTCTCAGAGTCCAGCGCAGGGTCTTATCGCCGCCGAATGTCTGATTTCCAAATATTGCTCCATTCGGCCCGGTAAGCGCGATAGTCGAAGCCGCCAGATTTAACCCACCATCAATATTGTCATCCAAATCGACCTCCACGAAAGTGATTTCCGTGTTCACGGACCCGCTTGGGCGAAAATCGTCGAGATTCGAACGAAGTCGCGTTAAAGTGGGTGGTACCGTATCGAAGTGGAATTTAGTCTCGGCTTCCGCTTTATTCCCGGCTTCATCCGTTACAAGGATTACGGCGGTATAAGTGCCGTTCTCTAATATCGTATCCAGCGGACTGTCCAATGCTAACGTCAGGCTACTATTGGCAATATCACTCCGCGTTATACCGCTGACACTCTCTCCACCCGTATCCAGTAAGTCTATCGTGGTGACCAACGAGTCAAAGTCGATTGGACTGCCCTGATCGTCCGGATTAAATTTCACTTCCACGGTCGCAACCGATGTGTTTAGAAAAGCGTTTTGGCTAGGTGTAATCTGCGCGAAGCTAGGCGCCTCGGTGTCGATTTGAACTGCGCCGGCATGAAATGTCGTCACATTGCCTCCGTTGTCAATGCCACGAAGGCGGAGGTTGTACGTGCCATCGGCAAGAGGTGTTTTAAGCCCATCGTGCCCATTCCAAACAAATGATTGACTGCCCCTTGTCATTTGTCTCAACTCGATCGGGGGTTGGCCTTCGAGGTCGGCAAATTCCAAGCTGAGTTTGGAAAGATGTTCGGATAATGTATACGTAATCGTTGTGGATTCTTTGGCTGCATCCCCGTTTGGCGAGAAGAATAGGTGGGAGAAGCTGCTAGAGATCAGTGGAGCGTCAATGTCTACGACTGCAAATAGTGTGGTTGACTGGTAAGTAGGGTTGTTAACCTCTATCGCGCCATCGTCAAAGGCATCAGTCTCTACACGAATCTCATATCTACCGTTTCGGACCGGGCGCGCGTTGGGCGGTGCTTCTTGGCTCGGAGCACGATCCAATCCGTCCCATTCCTGATGTACTATTTTCGGATTATTCTCAGGGTAAAATTCGGATGGGCCCGGGCCAACTTGCCCTGTTACCATCCAGTCATCATCGATATCGAACCTTCCATCCGGCCGACCAACCGCGCCAGGTCCGTGCACATCAATCATAATCCGGTAATCGCCTGTAAATCCATTCGTGACGAAGCTGATTATGAGATTGTCTTGTACGCCGTCCCCATTCGGACTAAACACGTTATCTTCGTTGGCATCATCGATAGCTCGCGGAGGTGATTCGAAGAATTGGCCCCAAGCCGAAGCAGATATGGCTGAAAGCAGAAGGAAGACATTCAGTTTAATCAGAAGTGTCGGTATTTGTGTACGAATCCGGAGTTTCGGCTTCTTGGTGCTTAGAATTCGATACAACTGAAAACGTATGCAATTCTTAATCATAGAAACGCATTTCCTAATGAGTGCAGCGTTCTTGGGGAGTAGATCGTATCAGAGTCTTGATTTCAAGGCCAACGGGAGACAGTTCTATTTTGCAATTCTATTTGCCTTTAGACGCACATGCCCCTCTTTGGTTGAGGAAGCGTTTTGAAGTTGTGAAGGACAGTCACGACAAGCTCCAAGTCCGGCTGAAACAATTCATTATCCGCGGGCCGGCACTGTGTTTTTCCGATCTTCGGCAAACTCAAGTCTTGCGCGCTCCAAGCTGTAGGTACGACCGTAGGATGTGGATCCTTCCACCCACTTACGTCGTTGACATCACACCGGCGCGATGCTACACTGTAACCTAACGCGGTTGAAAAATCAAGACGAAAATCATCAGCGAAACTCGAGAATCGGCGGACCACCAGACTGCAATGCATACGTCTAATCTGCTGGCAGGATTGGCGATCCGCTTCCCTCGAATTTGCTAAGTTTCGATTTGATTGAACACAGACGTTTCGTTTACACAGTATTCACCGTCCGAAGAGATTTGTAGTTGCAAGTCTTGACAACCTGATCGTCGGCATAGAGTTTGCGTCCTTAGAGAGAAAGCAATGAAAGTGGTTTCCGCGGACGAAATGCGGCAAATCGATAAGCAGACCATTGAGAAAATTGGTATTCCGGGCATCGTGCTTATGGAAACCGCGGCGACTGCTGTTTTCAGGTCGATTCAGACAAATTTTCCCGAATGCCGAAATCTTGGAATCTTCATCGGAAAAGGAAACAACGGGGGCGACGGGCTAGCTTTAGCCAGGCAGCTTGCTCATGCAGGTTATACAATCCAAATCGTTCTTGTTTCATCCCCGGAACGCTTTGCCGGAGATCCGCTGACGAACTTGCAAATAGCACGAGAGTTGGGACTACCAATCATTGAAGTTCTCTGGCAATCTGAGTTGGAAAAACTTGGGAAAAAGTTGGTTTCCTGCGACCTGATCGTTGACGCTATCTTCGGAACAGGGCTTCGAGGCGGAATAGAAGGACACATAAAGGATGTCATTGGTCTGCTCAACTCAACGAACCGCCCGATAATAGCCATTGATCTTCCCTCCGGATTGAACGCGGATACCGGTGCGGTAGAGGGTGCGTGCATTTACGCGGATCGGACCGTAGCAATTGGGCTTCCGAAGCGAGGTACGCTTCTCCACCCTGGAGCACAAAGAACCGGCGCGCTGGAGATTGCGGACATCGGCTTCCCGCGGGGCGTGGTCGAATCACAAGGCATACAGGTAAACTGGACGCAACCGTCTCAAATTGCCAAGTGGATCCCGCCTCGTCCGGCTTATTCCTACAAAGGCAACTATGGCCGCGTGTTTGTTCTAGCTGGGTCAACGGGTATGACCGGCGCCGCTTTTTTGGCAAGTCAAGCCGCGTTATGCGCCGGAGCCGGTTTGGTCACGCTTGGTATACCGGAAAGTTTAAATCCCATAGCGGAGGCAAAACTCAGCGAAGTGATGACGACTCCCTTGCCCGAAACAGCGGAAGGATCATTGGGGTTGGCAGCGAAACCGCAGGTTCTCGAATTTATTGAACGCACGGCCTCAGTTCTAGCCATCGGACCCGGGTTGTCGCAACACCCCGAGACGGTAGATCTCATTCAAGCTGTGCTTCGAGAAACAGACTGCCCCACGGTAATTGACGCTGACGGCTTGAATGCGCTGGCTGAAGCCAAAATAGATCAGTCCCCATGGGAATCAAAGGGGGACAATCCACTTTCTTCGCTACCGTCGCAGTCTACGTTAACCCCTCACCCGGGAGAGATGGCTCGACTCACGGGTTTGAGCATCGCCGATATAGAGAAAGATCGCATCGGCGTGGCTCGGGAGTTCGCTCAGAGACATGAGGTTACGCTCGTTCTAAAGGGGGTTCCAACAGTAACTGCTCTCCCGACCGGAAAGGTTTGGATTAATTCGACGGGAAATCCCGGGATGGCAACCGGCGGAATGGGTGATGTTCTCACAGGGATCGCCGCGGGATTTCTGGCGCAAGGTGTGCCAGTATCGGAAGCGGCTGTGCTAAGCGTCTATTTACACGGTCTTGCCGGGGACATCAGCGCCGAAATGACCGGGATGCATGGGCTGATTGCTGGCGAGGTGCTGAAAACCATTCCGAAAGCGATTGAGACGATCCGCACGCAACCAAGCCTCGAATAGCTGAGCACAGCACGACGAGGTCAACGAGTTGGATCTACGTTGCGGCGGAGCAGCGGGAACGCTCGTCAAACCGCACGGAATTTGGAAGTAGCCGGTGTTACGTATCGACCCGAGAAATAGAGGCCCTAGAGCAGAAAGGACAAAATATGAAAATCGTTACCTCATACGATTTGAGCGCCGAAGATCTTTCGGTTGCTAATGCCGTTGTTCCTAATGCAAGTTTTGTCGCAGCGGCGACAGACGAGGACAAGATGCGCGAGATTGAGGATGCCGATGCTTTTTTTGGATTTGGCCTAAAACCCAAAATGATCGGGCGAGCAAGAAAACTTCGTTGGATCCAGTTTAGCAGCGTCGGCGTTGAAAGCATACTCTGCCCTGAGCTAATAGACCGTGACATCATGTTGACCAACGCACGAGGGGCTACCGCGGTTAACATTTCCGAACACGTTATGTCGCTCATTCTCGCTTTCGCGCGCACACTCCACATCTCAATGAGAAACCAAAGTGGCAAATTTTGGGAAAACTTCAGAAACTTGGCTGTCCTTGAAATCTCCGGAGACACCCTCGGAATTATCGGCCTGGGAAGTATCGGCCTGCAAGTAGCAAAACGGGCGTATGCCTTCGACATGCGAATCTTGGCTGTCGATCCGACGCAAACAGAAAAACCGGATCAGGTCGAGTCCTTGTGGCGAATGGATCGCTTACACGACATGCTCGGTCAGTCCGATTTCGTGGCAATCTGTTGTCCCCTGACCCCGCAAACGAGGGGAATGATAGGAGCACCGGAATTCCACGCCATGAAATCCACAGCCATCCTGGTTACTATCGGCAGGGGGCAAATTATCGATCAAGCGGCATTGGTTGACGCGCTGGAAACAGAGGAGATTGCCGGTGCTGGACTAGATGTCACCGACCCGGAGCCGTTGCCGCAGGACAGCCCGCTTTGGGAGATGGAGAATGTGATTATAACTCCACACCACGCAGGAGCATCCCCCAAATCTTGGAGACGGATTTATGGAATATTCTGTGAAAACCTCCGGCGCTTTGTCGCGGGTGAACCGTTGACCAACATCGTAGACCAGACTAGAGGATACTGACAGAATGGCTTGACATCTGACCGATAGCTAGCCACACTATAAGATGTGTTTCTGGAAAAACCACGGATATAAACTTGCTCAAGGAGAATAGATATGGAACTTGGATTAAGGGGAAAAGTTGCGGTTGTTACGGGCGGAAGTGAGGGGATCGGCAAAGGAATTGCCCAACGGTTCTTGGAAGAGGGGGCGAATGTCGCGATCTGCGCCCGGCGCGGCGATGTCTTGCAGCGGGCGGCGGAGGAACTTCGAGCGTCGACTAGCGGTGATCTCCTCGCTGTCTCGGCTGATGTAACTAAGCCTGAAACGCTGACGAGCTTCATCAACAGAGTAGTCGAGCATTTCGGACGCATTGACATCTTGGTCAACAACGCCGGTAGATCTGCAACGAGCACCTTCAATGAACTGACTGATGATGCCTGGTATGCCGATTTGGATTTGAAGTTGATGGGGGCTGTGCGTTGCGCACGCCTAGTAATTCCGCAAATGAAACTCGGCGGTGGAGGACGGATTATCAACATCACGCATCCGGGAGGCAAGCAGCCTGGGGCGGCTTCATATCCCACGTCAGTGAGCAGGGCGGCGGGCATAGCGATGACGAAGGCGCTATCAAAGGAATTATTGCCTCACAATATCCTTGTCAACACCGTATGCCTTACCTCTATCAAGAGTGCGCAGGGGGTGCGCGCATGGAAAGCGGAGGGGTCGAGCGGTACATTGGAGGAGTATTGGATTGAGCGGGCTAAAGAGCACCCCTTGGGACGTTTAGGCGATCCCTCTGATGCTGGTGCGCTTGTAGCCTTTCTCGCGTCGGAATGCGCCTCGTTCATTACAGGAACGGCGATTAACCTTGATGGCGGTCTGTCCAACGTCGTCTAGCAACGCCGAATGAGCTATGTCCAACCCCACATTCCGCCGTTCCATTCGCCGATTCGAAGATAGAAAGGAACAACGACCAATCCGACTTACTCGAACGTCAGTTGCTGACTCAGGATTACGCTGCGAAGACTGGCGGGCACCAGATCGTGGCACGAAAACTCCATCGTGAAGGAACCGCGTCCCTGCGTCATTGACCGGAGTTCCGTAGTATACTGAAATGTCTCCGCCAAGGGTATATCAGCATCAATAATCTCGGAAGATCCTTGGGTACCTGTATGGTGGATGCGTGCTCGGCGAGCATTTAGGTCCCCGATTACCCTTCCGGTATGTTCATGCGGTAGGATGACCTGCATCTTCATAATCGGTTCTAAGAGAAGCGCCTCCCCCTCGCGAACAGCATTCTCGAAGGCGATGACAGCCGCCGCCTCAAACGCGACCTCCGACGAATCCGTTTCATGATAGGAACCACCAATGAGCGTTACCTTAATGTCTTGCATGGGAAACCCCGTCAAGATGCCGATGTTCATCGCTCCTTCCAAAGCCCTTTCGACACCAGGGATGAAGTCGCGGGGAATCTGAGTTTCATCGGTTTCGTCGGCAAACTGAAATCCGTCTCCCCTTGCTAACGGTTCCACTCGCAAGATCACATCTCCGTAGATCCCCTCCTCATCTGTTTTGTGGACGTATTTCCCTTGTGCTTCAGCCTCACGAGAGATTGTCTCACGGTAAGCCACTTGCAATTTACTCACGCGGGCATTGACGCCGAACTCGCGAATCATCCGGTCGGTCAATATTTCCAAATGCAGTTCGCCCATGCCCGATATAACGCGTTGTCCCGTATCGGAGTCAATAGTCACGGTAAACGTCGGGTCCTCATCCATCAGGATTTCTAGTGTATCCTCAAGTTTGTCTTTGTCTCTTTCGCTCTTTGGCTCGATTGCAACGGAGATGACCGGATCGGGAAAACGGATCGACTCCAGCACAATCGGGTGTTCAGGGAACGTGAGTGTGTCCCCCGTTTTGGTGCTCCTAAGCCCTACCAGCGCGACAATATCCCCCGCATAGGCCGTATTACATACCTGTCGCTTATTGGCGTGCATCTGCAAAATCCGAGTAATTCGTTCCGTTTTCCCGCTTATAACATTGTAAATGAGACTGCCTCGGTCAAGTGTTCCCGAGTAAACACGGCAATAGACAATCCTGTCCACGTTTGTGTCACTCGCAATCTTAAATGCTAAAGCGGCGAACGGGGCATCATCGCTTGCTTCTCGCTTCTCTTCGTGACCGCTCGTCGGTACAATCCCTTCAATTGGCGGAACATCAATGGGCGATGGCAAATAGTTGACCACGCCATCAATCAAGGGCTGCACCCCTTGGTTCTTCAATGAGGTGCCGCACAACACCGGCACAAACGCACCGTTGAGCGTGCCTACCCGAATTCCTTGGATTAATTCCTCTTCCGATATGACCTCTCCTTCAAGGTACTTTTCCAGAAGATTGTCATCCTCGGCAGCCACGATGTCGACTAGCGTCTCGCGCATTTCTGTCGCCTCGGTCACGAATTCCGAGGGGATATCTTCAAGGTCGAACGTCTGACCAAGGTTCTCCTCGTGCCAGCGTATTGCCTTCATGCTCACGAGATCGACGACGCCCGCAAACGTGTGTTCAGCCCCCATGGGCAGCTGAACAGGGAGGGGATTTGCACCTAGACGCTCGCGCATCATCTCTACGGTACGAGTATAGTTTGCGCCTACCCGATCCATTTTGTTCACGAATGCAATGCGAGGAATTTGGTAGCGGTTGGCTTGATGCCAGACCGTTTCTGACTGCGGCTCCACGCCCCCTACTGCACAGAAGAGCGCGATTGCGCCATCAAGAACGCGCAATGACCGTTCGACCTCTACGGTGAAATCGACATGTCCTGGCGTGTCGATGAGGTGAATCGCATGATCTAGCCAGAAACAGGTTGTTGCAGCCGCGGTAATCGTGACGCCGCGCTCCTGTTCTTGAATCATCCAGTCCATCTCGGCGGTGCCGTCATCGACCGCGCCAATCTTGTGTTTCTTGCCCGTATAGAAAAGGATACGTTCCGTCGTGGTCGTTTTCCCGGCGTCAATGTGCGCCATGATGCCGATGTTTCGTATTTTTTCAATCGGGTGTTCGCGATTCACAATCTACTCTCCAACGCTAGCATCTTTCGGCTACTCATCGTCCAAGTTCGTGCGAATAAAATTGGACTGCTATCCATACAGTACCCGCGCAGTCCGAGCAACCAATCGATCTTGCAGGGAAACACCGAGGCTATACTCGGAAATTGCGGTACAGACGCACTTTAGTGGTTTATTTTCCAAAAAAATATGGTTAGTAGTGGGTGCCGGTGCGGTTAGAAACCGCACCTACCGGCGTGGCAGAACAGTTTTTTGTGCCAGTCTTGTAAGCATTAAATTCTTAGCGAATAGACCATTTAGTCTAAACCTAAATTAATTTTTAGTATATCACGCGCTGTTTTCAAAGACAAAGCCAAAAGCCCGGATAAGAGGTCAATTGGCAAAAGGTTGACGGGTGGCGGGACCAAGTAATGTAGGATGGAACTGATGGTCAGTATAGAAGCGGGACAATCTTGAACGCAATTTGGGAGGGCGGGGGGATCAGCAATTTGAACGCTTTCTACGGTGGGAGGGTTTGTGTGTCGGGTGGGACGAATGATCGGACAGGGTTTACGGCAGTCAACTTCGTTTCTCCTCCGCGAGCAGTCGGTGAGCCATGTGCTTCATCTCACCGACGACTAGCGAAAGAGATTCTCTGTCCTAGGCGGGGCTCCGGTTACTTCTCCTTCGGCGCCTCTCCGTTTTGCAGCGTCACGTAGCTTCCTCCTCCATTTGGATATCTGACATACATTGTGACTTTGGCTCCCGACTCAACCGATTCAACGTGTTTGGTAAAATCTTCCACATTATGAATCTCATTGAAGTCGATTTCCTGAATAAGGCTGCCAACTAGCAATTGTCTCTGTCTCGCCGCGCGGCTTCCCGGCTTGATGTGTGCTATCACAACGCCCGTTTCGCCTTGGTGACCATACTTCTCGGCGAGTTCATCCGTTAAGTCCTTAACCCGCAGGCCAGCAAACTCCGCTAAATCTGCATCATGCGGAATCGTTGGAAGTCCTTCATCAGAGGCAAGGACATCTCGAGGCGGTCTTTTACCGAGCGTAATCTTGAGTACCTTTTCTTTACCTTGACGGAGGACCTTTATCTCGACACTCTTGCCAACTTCAGTAGCGGCAACAACATGAAAGAGATGAAACCCATCCCGGATGGATGTTTGGTTTAACTCAAGAATGACGTCTCCGCGTTTAATCCCGCCTTTGTCTGCCGGCGTTCCGTCCACGACATCTGAGACCAAAGCTCCGCGTGGTTCATCCAGCCCGAAGTTCCGAGCAAGTTCATAGTCGAGATTCTGCCAGTGCACACCCAGCCACCCGCGCGCAACTTCGCCGGTGTCAATCAATTGTTGCGTAATCCGCTGCGCGAGATTGCTCGGAATAGCGAATCCCACACCTATATTGCCGGGTTGAAAACTGTTTCCCGTAAGAATTGCCGTGTTAATGCCAACCAGTTCGCCGCGAATGTTAATGAGCGCACCGCCGCTATTTCCTCGATTGATTGGAGTATCGGTCTGGATGAAGTCCTCGTGTTGCACCCGGTGCCTAAGTGGATTTGTACGGCCTTTTGCGCTTACAATCCCACGTGTCACTGTTTGCGATAGCCCAAACGGCGTGCCGATGGCAACAACCCATTCGCCAACTTCAAGCGCATCCGAGTCTCCGAAGTTCAGCACGGGTAAATCCTTGCCGTCAATCTTCAATACGGCTAGATCGGTTCCCTCTTTACCAGCGTCTGCTCCGATCAACTCCGCTTCAAACTCACGCCCTCCCGGAAGAATGACGGTAATGTCATCTGCGTCTTCAATGACATGATTGTTCGTAAGGATATAGCCGCTTTCGCTTACGATAACACCAGATCCGAGGCCCCCATGCTCACGCCGTCGCTCCGGTGCACCGCCTTCAGGATCTCTACGATTTCTCGGGACATCGAAGAAATATTCAAACCAATCAGGAAAGTTGTTGGGGTGGCTCGCTTGGATAACAGTCTTGGTCCTGATTTGGACAACAGCCGGTTTCGCGCGCTTAACCAGCTCGACGAAGGCGCGGTTCGCACGCTCCAAATATTCAAAATCGCTCTCAAGCGTTTGGGCGACTGCAGTGTGGGTTGGAAAGCTATTGTTGGACTGGTTAACAGTGATGCTGACAGCCACTATCGCGATTATTGATAACAGAAGCAGCCAGCGAATTGACTTGAGTCGTAACATAGTAAAACCTCCTATTTTTCCCAAAGACACACTTTTATAAAAATGAAAGTTTCAGGAATTTGCGTAGATGACGCATTGCCATGGCGATTTTTGGCTAAACTCCGATTGCTGTCCTTATCTTCCTGATATATCTCACAAAAAAACGCCCTGCCGGTATCGACAGGGCGCTTCCTTGACGCAATGGAGACCGTGCTTCTTATTCGGTCCGAATCGGAATCTCTTTCGCTTCCTCTTTCTTGGTTTTCGGCACCGAGATCGTTAGAACACCTCTCTTAAACGAGGCGTCTATATCATCTGTGCGGAGATTCGTGGGAAGGCTGAACGAACGTTGGAATTGGCCGTAACTCCGCTCTACCATGCGGTAGCCGTCGTTCTTGTCCTTCGATTCGCTCTTTTTCTCGCCCTTTATCGTCAGTACGTTTTCCGTGACGGATACTTGAACATCGTCCTCGGACAATCCGGGAACTTCCGCTCGGAATTCAACGTGGTCGTCGGCATCTACGACATCAACGGGTGGAGCCCAAGCACTGTCCGTCCTTGAACGTAGCACACCTTGGTTGCCGAAGAAGTTGTCGAAGATCCGATCGATTTCTCTGCGGGTCGAAAAGATGTCTTGTAGTGGTTTCCAGGTGGTTAGGCTTGTCATTTTGTGTTCCTCCTTGAATAGTGTTAGGTTTGGAAATTTGCCGCTAATTTCCGGTTCGACTGGTATATAGCAAATCACATGCCAAAACCGATTTCACCGCTAAGCGTACACCTCAAATCCCAACTTTTTTATCCGCGATAAGCCTCTAATGCGCCGTGAATACACTGTGCATCCCTATTTGCCATTAGCATTTTTTGAGAAACGGTTGGATTCCATCCGCCATGATCGAAATCTAATCTTGGTGGGAGGATTGTTGGAAATTCGCGGGGAAACTGACATCTAGTGCCATTTTGGCATTGTCCAAACGCGATTCTGGCAAGATGGGTGGTTTAGATGAACGAGGGAGATTGCGTTTCTCGGCTCCGGAATTAGCCTGCGGAGAGGGTTTCGTTTTGTGCGCCTAAGTCACTGTCCGCTGGAAATGCGCTCCACATGTTCGCGCACGATGTCTTCCGGCGACAACTTAATGAACAGCCACGCGCCAGGGAGGGAAATAGCGAGCAAGCCGATTATGATGTCATCTGCCTTGCCAATCACCGGAAGAAAGTCAAAATCAAGCGGATTAATGAAGTAAAGGATAGCAAACAGTACGGCGATAATCTCGAACACGACAAGAACCGCCTTCCGATAGATGGGAATTCGACTGTCCCAAAACAGCCGCCAAGCCAGTTTGACAAAATTAGGTAGGTGGTACAGGAGACGTAAGAACCGAAGAGATCTGGGCCCTCTGCCGCCCATGAAAGAGAAATTCATTAGTTTTGTATCACCGACTGCCCATTGAGGCGATTTTAAGTAGCTCGGCACCGGTCGTGGCGCATAAGGAAGACCAGGCACTGGGGATAGGGATTATAGCCGAATGTTCGAGGTTTCCGCAATAAAAATAGCGGAACGCTGGTTCATGTAATCGGGGCGTAACGGCGTGAACTGATACTGATCAACGTCGTTTTTCATATCACACTTAGCTTCAGAAAAGCCTTGCTTGGATACCCTGATTCTGATACACTGTGCCCAATATTCGGATACACGGGATTAGACAATCAAGATTTAAAATTGGTCAAAAACAAACAGTCGCAACGCTGGCCGTGGCTCACGTGATTGTCAATCGACTTGAGTTGAGGAGGATTTATGAGACTAGGGTTTCTAACAAGATATTCTGAAGACATAGTAGAATTTGCCGGTAACGACGAGTCGTTCGAATGTTTGGAGATTAATGGTCCCCCCAGCGAATGGATTGGCAAATCGGCTAAAGTCAAATCATCTCGAAGCAGGGCGAAAGCGTTACTTGAAGAGAACGAGTTGACAATTGCCTCTTTCCTGTATTTGAACTTTCCTCGAATTGATATCTCGGGGCGAGAATTGTCCAAACAACTGAATCTCCTAGAGGAGGTTCTGGATGCGTGCAACGAGATGGATGTCGATTTCGCGACGGGAGCCGGACCGATGGGTTACGACCCAAGCGTTAGCCTCGAAGAGAATGTCGAGCGATATGAGAAGGTTTACTCCCGCGTCGCTAAAGTCGCCGAAAACCATGGAGTTAAGATTGCCTTCGAGAATTGGCCCGGCGCCGGCCCCTTCGCCGAAGGAGCGAACCTCACGGTAACGCCGGAAGCGTGGGGATTGATGTTTGAAGCGGTGCCGTCGAAACAGATCGGTCTGGAATTTGACCCCTCCCACCTCATCTGGCAGTGGATTGACCCTTTCGCCGCATTCGACGAGTTTTCTGATCGCGTTTATGTGCTACACGCCAAAGATACCGAGATATTCGAAGACCGCGTCAAGCGGAGCGGCGTTTTCAGCAAGGGTTGGTGGCGCTACCGATTGCCGGGGTTCGCCAAATTCGATTGGCGCCGCTTATTCGCCATGGCGCACGAGCGCGGATTCGAGGACGCGGTTATAATTGAGCACGAAGATCCGGTTTTTGACGATGACCGGCGCCTGGAGGGGTTTCATCGCTGCGGACAATTCCTCAAAGGGTGTATCTTGGACTAAGGTATCCCCAGCCGGTAGTTCTCAGACGACAGGAACTTCAGGCTTCGCTCAATGCTGTCCTACCACCACCTCTGTGGAATCTGCGAAACGGTAACGTACCGAACTCATCCAACAATACTCACTAAATGGAGGATTACTAATGGAAATACGACCAAATCGAGTCAAACGTAAACTGGCTGCCGGCGATACCGCGTATGTGGCCGGCGGTCTCACACACCCCGATGACATCGACGCCTTCGGGCCATTGGGCTTTGACGGCTTCTGGCTTGAGGGGGAGCACGGTGGGGTGGATCCGTCAGAACTCGGCAATCTCACCCGAGCGTGCGACATCTGGGGAATGACCTCAATTGTTCGCATTAATCAAAACAACCAAGGGATCATCTACCGCACATTGGATCGGGGAGCGCAAGGCATCGTTGTCCCGCATGTGAATACGAAGGCGGAAGCCCAGAATGTAGCCGATGGGGGTAGGTTCGCACCCGTCGGATACCGAGGGATGTTTGGAAGCCGACAGAGTTTCGCGGTACCCGACTTCTACGAGTTAGCCAATGACGAAACGTTGTTAGTCGTTTTGATTGAGGACATCGCTGCCATAAGAAATCTGGACGACATTTTGACGGTTGACCAAATTGACGTGTTCTTCGTGGCTCCTTCAGACCTAGCAACATCTATGGGGTACCTCGGAGGTGTGGGGCATCCCGAGGTGCAACGTACCATTGATGAAGCTCATCAACGCATCCAAGCCGCCGGACGTGTCGCCGGCGCCATGGTCAGCAATGAGAACGTCGCAAAATACGCGGAGGCTGGCGTTCGATTCCTATTCACGACAATCGGCGGCTGGCTTTCCGCTGGCGCGGCTGAGTTCCTGGAGCGTGCCGAAGCAGCCAAGAAATAAGCCGAATAATGCGAACCGTTGACAAACAACGTCTATGAAGATTTACACCAAAACGGGCGACGCCGGGGAAACCGGTCTATTTGGGGGTGCTCGCATCCCCAAAAACTCGTTGCGCATTGATGCCATCGGCACGATTGACGAACTCAATGCCTGTATCGGGACGGTCAGATCGCAGATCGCTGATGAGGAAATAGACAACCTCCTTCACCGCATACAGAATGAACTTTTCAACATCGGAGCGGATCTCGCGACCTTGGATACTCATGCGAAGTCGAATCAACTACGCATTTCGGAAGATTTCGTTGGAGCACTGGAGAGCGACATCGACAGACTTGAAAACGAACTCGCCCCGCTGAGAAACTTTATTCTTCCCGGAGGCAGTGTGGCTGGTTCTACACTGCACCTCGCCCGGACCGTGTGCCGACGAAGTGAGCGGTCTGTTGTAACCCTAGCAGAATCGGAATCAGTTAACCCCGCGATTCTACCCTACTTGAACCGTCTCTCGGATTTTCTTTTCGTTCTCGCACGGTTTGTCAATTATCGCCAAGGGCAAACGGAGCCGTTGTGGGAGTCGCCGCTGACACCCAATCCTGAAGAGTGAAGGGACTATCCGTCAATTTTGCCACAAGTGCCAACACTCATTAAGACCACAATTAGGATTAGTTAAAAAGTGTATTGTTTCTGAAATTCAATCTTGGCTCTTCCTTAATTAGTGTCTGTAGTCGGTTGCGGGTAGAGTTAGTAACAGAATCCTGTAGATTGGAGTATTGTGGCACTTCGCACCAAATTGACTTTCCTGGAGGATAATCTTCACGAATTCGCTTAGAGCACATCATGATTTCGTGCAATATTAGTTTTTTCCGATTTGACTGCTTTGACTGTCGGATTAACTGAATTAAGTGAATTGGAGGACATGTGAGATGAATGCGACTTCAGCAGCTATATTTGACCTAGACGATCGAGAACGGTTCATATATGAATATGGACGATTCATCCTTGAATGGAATGCCCTCGAATTTTACATTGAGGCACTAGTCTGGTATATTAGGTCCAAACGACTTCACCAAGGGGTAAGCTGCACCCAAAACTTTCGCGAGATAAACAAACTTAGTCCTAGTAAGAAACGAGGTACTTTGATGGACTACCTGAAACGCATCAGAGAAAGAGACGTACTTACTGCGCTAAATGAAGTCTTTGACGTTGCCGAGAGAAACAACTGGATTCACGCACTTGTTTTTCCAATTAAGGAAAAGGAAGGCGGTGAGTACGAGGACGATACTTGGCTATGGTATAGATTGGACAACGCGGGTGACAGACCAAAACTCTTGCAGCTTACAGAATCGTACGGTGGGGGCTCCCCTTTTGTCGAATTTTATGAAGCATGGAACAAATTTCGGAGCGCAGCCGAACGCTCCTTCGGTTTCTTGGTGGATGTCGCAGACTACTATTTGGACGCTCTGACTGAGGAAGAAAATTTGGGACGCCAATCTCTGTCTAATTGATCACCACAAGGAAAGAGTGTGGCGGTTCATTCGTATCGTCTCCGGTTTATTTTTCGGAGCCTCCACTTACCATCACCTTAATCAAGCACCATGCACAAACAATGCGGAGGCGAAGCTCCACCTGAATCTAGTCTATCTCTAACCACTTGAAATCAGATGAAAATTCATTAGCAGTACTCGTTGGTTTTGCGATTCCATCTGATGCGTTTTACTATTTTTGTATCGGTCAATAGGTTGTCTTGGATAGATCCCTCGTAATACAGTTCCCTCCCATGTTGAGGAATATGACCGAGTATGCCCACTGTGAAATCCCACGAAGTAGCATGTATGGCTTTAATGTGGTCAAACGTCTCCTCACCGCACGCCAACCTTACTGCGTAGACAAGTGCTCTAGTGTTGCCATCATCAATATAGTAATTATACGGGGAAGACTTGGGAATCGGTCGATTAACCGACTTGCCGTCGTATTTACCCAAGTTGCGAATCCAAATAGGGGGCATATGAAGTTTTCGGAAGTGTCTACAGATTTCTGTGTGCTTCGTAAACCAAGACTCACAGTCATCGTCGTAGGCTCGAATGTCCAGATTCTCAAATATATTAACTGCCCCATTTTCCTTACGTGCCCCTGATAGACTTATCACCTCTTTCGCCACTTGATTCAGTGGCTTCACGCATATGCCCTCTAGTGTAGAATCGTGCCATTTATCTTCACGTTCAGGTGGGTTCATGAAGATAAGATTATCAAAATCGGTTTTACTCAACTTTAGATGCGTAAATTCGTAGTTCTCAATGTGTTCCTGTGGTGTACTCATTTTAATTCCCTTATGCGTATTTGGACGCCTTCAGATTTTGGTATGCTTCTATAGCCAAATAATTGACTGCCGAAATTGTACCTGCAAGAAGAGTTTTGGGCAACAACAGGATCCAAAAAGTGTGAAATTTTTTGAATGCGCTCACCAGATTTCAGTCTCTCCTGCCACTCATATACGCCCAACCAAAATCAATGAGAATTCTCTTGGTTCACCCGCGGATCAAGGATTCGAGTGCGGTAGGTATAGATTTCCCATCCTGCATCAGACGATCGCTCGGATCAAGTTTCACAATTTACATCATCGAAGTCTATAAGTATCAATCGGATTAGTTCGGGGTTATGCTTGGTTCTGGCGATACACTGAGAGAGCGATTCTTTGCTAAACTTCCATCCACGCTCTTCTGGTATTTTGTTAGTTTTATTGGAGTTTTTCGGATTGGGTGTAATTCGGTAGGGAATCCAACCTTGAAGGTTAGATTGTTCGGTGAAAATACCTCTAGCTTCTCTCATAATCTACTCCTTTTTCAGCCCTAGATGGCCTGCCATGGCCATGATCGTTGTTGAGAAAAGGTGGTGAGGTTGTCAAGGGATCAGCCCAACAGAGCTCCACCTATTCTTAGCTGTTCTAGGGCATAGAGCAGACTATAACGCCTATAATATTATGAACCATACCATGCTACAAGACTTTTTTGCACATGTACGTCACGAATTGGGGTTACGGGTTGCGCTGAATTTTTTGTTTACAGCAAACAGTGGCACAAGGTATAATTTCCATCCCACGAAGGATGCCTTCAACATGTCAAAGGAAATCTACAGGATAAATGTGATCTTGACACCCCAACCGGAAGGTGGATATACGGTTACATGCAAGGAGTTGCCCGAATTATTTACAGAGGGTGATTCGGTAGAGGAGGCATTGGAGAATGTGGTTGATGCGTTCATTACCACTCTTGAATTATATGAAGATTTCGATCGTGAGCTGCCTAATAGTATCCGAATGAAAAATGTTGACGCACCTGAAGTAATGAATACTGTTAGGTTTCAAACCATGACTCCTAGATCAGGAACAGATCCTATTCCCACCAACAATAGTTTCTGGTTTCAGGCAGTAGTACCTGGGTTAGAATCAAGGATTACGGCGGTGTGAAGTATCGTGAGATAGCCAAGAATCTGAAAAAAATGGGTTGTGTAAACTTAACTAAGCGCAATACAGGATCCCACAGAAAGTGGCACAACCCTAGTACAGGAAAAACGGCGAGTTTCCCAGATTAGGGTGCTAAGGATTTGAAAACTGGTACAGTTCGGGGCCCGATCAAGTACCTAGGGATTGACTGGAAAGAGTTTGAAAAAACCAAATAGCATTGGCAGGAAACTTCGTGTTGATTCTATCAGGGCAGGGGCTAACAACCTCTGCTTTTTTATGCCTGCTCAAGAGGTTACGGGTATATTTTTAATCGTAACAAGAACCACTTAAACCCTTGTCATTACTGAGTGTCTCTTGGAGTAACAATTAATGAAAATCATTGTAACAGATAGTAGTTACAGCGACGACCTCCGCCAACTGATACTGGATTCGGCGGGGGACAACAGCGTGGTATTTCCGGATTCCGGCGGGGAACTGCTGGAGACTGTCGATGAAGAGGTGGAGGTCATCTTCGGCGGATGCAGCGAAGAAATGATGGGGCGGACGCCGAATCTGAGATGGGTACAATCCAGTTCTGCGGGAATGGACGCTGTCTTGACGCCGGCGCTCCGAGACAGCGACATTGTGGTAACAAACGCCGCAGGTTTGTACGGACCCAACGTTGCCGATCAAGGATTCGCGCTTCTGTTAGGACTGGTTCGAGGCATTCATCATTTCGCTCGCCGCCAAGACAACCACAATTGGGATCGTCACATACCCACGCCGATTATCGAACTTCCCGATCTCACGATCGGCATCGTCGGCATGGGCGGGATTGGCGGTTTTATGGCTAATCGGGCGAAAGGGTTTGACACGCACGTCATCGCGGTTGACGCTTTTCGCACCGATAAACCGGAGAATGTCGATGAACTGATGCCAATCGATCAGCTTCCCGATCTGATGCGCCGGTCGGATGCCGTAATGATCGCATGTCCGCTCACGGATGAGACGCGCGGCCTGATTAACGCGAGTAATTTGGCATTGATGAAGTCTACTGCCTATCTGATTAACGTCGCTCGCGGGCCAATAGTCGATCAAGATGCACTTGTGGAAGCGCTGCAAAACGGCACCATTGCGGGAGCAGGATTGGATGTGACCGAGGTTGAGCCGCTTGAGGAAGACAGTCCGCTATGGGACATGGACAACGTGATAATTACGCCGCATGTCGCCGGGGTGTCACAGCGCCGGTTCCCGCGACTGGTGGGGTTCTTCTGCGACAATCTGGAGAAGTATTTGGCAGGCGAACCGTTGGACAACGTCGTGCGGAAAGAACTCGGATTTTAGGAGATGGTTTAAGCTCGACTTTGTACATTTCAGCGGCATAACAAACGGTGTCAATCAAGCGTTTGAGAAAAACAGGAAAAATTTTAACCATCTAGTCTTTACGGTTGACTTGTGAAAAAGTCTTCCCTATAGACTGGAACTAGTGTTTCACGCGACCTGATGCATCCGGAGAAGTCGCTGGCGATTTCAAAGGCTGGTGCGCGGTGCGCACCATACAGACTTCAGTTTTGTACAAAGTCGAGTTTAGAACCTGTTTGAAAAATTGTAGCAAACCCATTTTTGGACACTTATAGGAAGTTATTTCATGTTTTAATTGCAATCTGCTACGTACCTGTGGGATCTCTATCGCACTCGTTATCCACTCGCTTGATCCCCGCCGGGGCTTTTAGAGGCAGGAGCGCAGTGCGCACCCGACAGAATTGTGCGTGAAAGAAACCGCGTTTTGAAGAAATAACTCGGTTTGGGACGCATGATTCTAATCGAAATGACTCTTCAAACAGGTTCTTAAATTGCTTATGGAATACGTCCTAAACCTAATCGCATCAGGGATAGAAAGGTTGACGAGCGGGGGACCAATATTAGTCCCGATCATTTTCTTCTCGCTCTGGTCGCATAAGATCATACTTGAACGGGCATACCACCTGCGTCGTCCGCGCGTTATTCCTTCGCGTTTCGTGACTCAGAGCATCTACCACGAACTCGTGCAGGGCAATCCGGACACCGCTGTCAAGATGTGCGAGAAAAGTCCGGGGCCGCTGAGTAACGTTCTTCGAGCCGGCATCCAACATCGAGATGCTGACGAGGAGACCCTCAAGCGTATTATTCGTCAGGTGATTCGAACCGAAAAAGCGGTTCTGATCGAGGGGCTCAGCACTTTGGGAATGCTTGCGCCGGTCGCAATGTTCACCGGCTTGCTCGGCACCGTGCTTGGGATGCGAGGATCGTTTGGTGCATTGATCGACGTACAGACGAAGCAACTACCCACCATCGCGGACGGTATTTCCGAAGCGTTGCTAACGACCGCCGCCGGCTTAATCGTCGCACTGCCCAGTTATGTCGCTTACGATTACTTCAGGAATAAGGCGGATCGGTTTCTAGCAGATCTGGAGCGTCACGGAATGTCGCTCGTCCGTTTCCTCGCCACCGGGGAATACAAACTCTTTCAAGAGAGTTACGGGGACATTCGGGAGTTGAAGAGGGCTCAAGAGTAATGGAAAGGAAAAAGCGAGGAGGTCGATTCTTTTTAGGAATCGCAGTCATTGAGCACATCGTGATTGCGCTACTGATGGCGTTGGCGATTGCGCCCAAGTCTCCGCCGCGTCCCAAGGAGTCTGCGGTTAGAGTTGAGTTCGTCGATACCGAAACGCCGCGAAAGAAAATCAGCAAGGAGATTCCTATAGCAATTCCAAATGTTCGTCAGAGTCAACCTTCCGAAACCCTACCGCAAATCCAACCCACGACGAATCTTAGCGACTACCTCGCAACCACCCAAACGCAGGGCGGATTGCCGAACCTTCGAAGAACTCAGGCATCCAGTGAAAATCCGGAGCGATTGTCACTCGGAGCGCCTCCGTCAAAGGGACGCAGCAGAGGCGATTTTCTGGATGAGCCTAACGCTCTCGTTCGCAGTAAGCCGCTGGACATCGAGACTGGGCATCACGGACGGGATAGCCATCGAGGATTACCGGAAAGGGATGTGCGCCGATCAATTACAGGTGAAAGCGGTAAGGCACTCGCTGGCAGGTTCGCCCCGGGCAGATTGTCGGGAGTGAAGACCAACCTGATTACGGAAGGCGTTCCGTACGAAATTAGCGGAGAGGTGAGTGGGCGAGCGGTGATTAGCGGATTGGAAAATCCGCTCCAGTCAAAGGGTAAGCAGGGCGGGGGAGTGCATCTCAGTTTCAAAGTCAGACCTGATGGAAGTGTGTTCAGCGTGCAAATCAAGCCAGGAAGGACGACTATCGGCGAAGTTAGGTTAAAGGAGCGTGCGAGGCGCTACGTCGAACAGATTCGATTTAGTGCACTGCCCAAGAATGTGTCTCAGGTGGTTCAGTCAGGAGAGATATTCATTAACTTTACGGTGAATTAGAGGGCACCGACGACTTCCGGCTTATCGGTCGTGGACCTGTTGTGCCACAGCGATCAGAGAAATAAGGGGGTTATTCTTCCTTCCATCCACTACCCTTCCATCATTCCATTCCCAGTTTCTGTTGGACGCTGGTGACCTTGTCGTCCATGGTCTGATTTCGGTCGACGCGCGTTCCAAACTTCAACGTCGTCGAGATGCGCGGCGCCCCCATATCGTGCACCACCTCGTGGCAGCGCTTGATTGCGGCAAAAACCGCGTCCCACTCTCCCTCGATGTTGGTGCCGTAGGCGTGAAGCTGCGTTTTGAGTCCCGCGTCCTTGAGTACCTTCTCACATGCCGCGACGTGCTCCGAAACCGACACCCCGACTCCTATCGGCACCACGCACAGATCAGCGATAATCTTCATTTCGACTACTTTTCTCCCAGCGATTCGACGAGTGCGCTACATTCTCCTTACGAGCATCCGCTCGTCGCACCGCAATTGACGCAACGATAACACGTTCCGTTTCGCGTCATGATCGTCCCGCAGGCGTGACAGGGAGGTGCATCCGACTGCATGGTTGCCACCTGCTTTTCACGCGCTTCAATGGCTTCAATCTTGTCAGCATCTGCGTCGGATAGCACGGGACGCATTTGCTGCGGGTCTGCGAGTTGGTCTTCAAGACTCTTAACTTCATCGCCGACGATTTGGCTATCCGGGAGAAACTTTAATCCAAGCCAGCGGAACACGTAATCGATTATTGACTTGGCAATCGGAATATCCTTGTTGTTCGTGAACCCCGACGGCTCAAATCGGATATGGCTGAACTTGTCCACAAAGAAGTCCAACGGCACGCCGTGTTGGAGCGATACCGAGGTCATCAACGCAATGGTATCCATCAGTCCCGAGATGACAGATCCTTCTTTCGACATGTTCAGGAATACTTCTCCGGGCCTACCATCCTCATACATGCCAACGGTGATATAACCTTCATGTCCTGCGACGCTGAATTTGTGAGTGATCGATGGACGTTCATCGGGAAGCCGCTTGCGGACGGGATGACTTTCTTTCTCCTCTGGCTGATTCGCCGAGGATAACGGTTGGCTGCTCTTGGATCCATCACGGTAGACCGCTAAACATTTGACACCGAGTTTCCACGCCTCCACATACACCTGTGTAATTTCATCCACCGTAGCATCGTTCGGGAGATTCACGGTTTTGCTGATTGCACCGCTGATAAACGGCTGAACCGCCGCCATCATCCTGACGTGTCCCATTGGTTCGATGAAACGGGTACCGGTTCGTCCGCACTTATTCGCGCAATCGAAGATCGGATAGTGCACTTCCTTGAGATACGGCGCACCTTCGACCGTCCCGTAGCCGCACATGACCTCATCGGCGGCATCGATTTCTTCCTGACGGAATCCGACCACGCTCAGGATATTGAATCCCGGCTCCTGCGCTTTTGCACTATCGATTCCCAAGCGTTCCAAGCAGCTGTCACCGAGGATGCCGGGAGCAAAAGCGAGGTCCAAACCAAAAACGCTCGGCAGCATTTCCTCTATTTTGCCCAGATCTTCATCGATGAAGCCCTTGTCCTTGAGGGTTCGCTCGTTAATATAGGGCGCCCCCTTAAGTGTGCCCGTACCTACTATGTAAGTTACGATCTCTTCCATTTGGCTCCGTGGATAGCCGAGTTGCGCCAACGCATTCGGCACAGCCTGATTGACAATCTTGAAGTATCCGCCGCCTGCAAGTTTCTTGAACTTCACGAGCGCGAAATCGGGTTCTATACCCGTAGTATCGCAATCCATTAAGAACGCTATTGTGCCCGTTGGGGCGATCACGCTAATCTGCGAATTTCGGTATCCGAATCGTTCACCCGCTCGCACACAGTTATCCCAATCTTCATGCGCCGCTTTGAGCAAGTTTTGCGGGCATGCAATCTCGTCGAGTCCGTAAGCCTCGTCACGGTGCATCCGCATCACATCCAACATAGACGCACGGTTCTCATCGAATCCGGCAAAAGCTCCAACGCTGCTCGCTATCTCCGCACTGGTAAGATATCCGTGCCCGGACAGAATGGCTGAGACGGCTCCCGCCCAAGCCAGGCCAACCTCCGAATCGTACGGAATTCCGTTCAACATCAACAGAGCGCCGAGATTTCCATACCCCAAGCCTAGCGGACGGAAATCATGGGAGCGCCTGGCTATACGATCGGTGGGATACGAGGAAATTTCCACGATAATTTCCATGGCTATGATGAAGATGCGGATGGCATGACGGTAGGCGTCAACATCAAATGTTCCATCCTCTTTCAGGAACTTCACCAGATTGATGCTTGCCAGATTGCACGATGTATCATCCAAGAAGACGAACTCGCTACACGGATTAGTCCCGTTAATCCTGTCCGTCGTCTTGCAGGTATTCCACTTCTGAATGGTGTCGTCGAACTGAACGCCCGGGTCCGCACACGCCCAAGCGGCGTAAGAGACCTTGTCCATTAAGTGTTTCGCATTATGCTCGTCGGCGACTTTTCCATTCATGCGATACGTTGTATGCCACTGCCCGTCCTTAAGGTATGAATCCATGAAGGCGTCGGGTATTCGGACGGAATTATTGCTATTTTGCCCGCTGATTGTCCGGTACGCCTCGCCGTTAAAATCGGATTCGTAGCCGGCAGCAATGAGTGCTTGTGCCTTTTTCTCCTCGTGGAGCTTCCAGTCGATGAAGTCCTCAATCTCGGGGTGATCCATGTCAAGGATTACCATCTTCGCCGCTCTACGAGTCGTTCCCCCGGACTTTATGCTTCCCGCCCAACGGTCGAAACCTTCAAGGAACGACAGAACCCCCGACGATGCGCCGCCGCCAGACAGTTCCTCTCGCTTCGCTCGAATCTTGCTGAAATTTGTACCCGTACCGCTCCCGTACTTGAAGAGACGGACTTCCGCTTTCTGTAATTCAAGCATAGAGTCCAGTGAGTCATCAACACTTTGGATGAAACACGCCGAGTTTTGCGGGTGTTCGTACGCATTCGTCGTTGTCCGGACGCTTTGCGTCGCTCGATCCCAGAAGAAGTTACCACCGCCGCCTTCGATTCCGTACTCATGCCAAAGCCCGCAATTAAACCAGACGGGGGAGTTGAATGCACCTCGTTGGGAAATCAGCAGATAGGTTAATTCCGACTCAAATGCCTCCGCATCTTCGGGTGTCCCGAAGTAACCGCCGAATTCCTCTCCGGAGCGTCGGATGGTACGCGCAACTCGCGTGACCAATTGACGCATGCTTACTTCGTTGCCGCTGCCGGGTACACCGGCTTTACGCAGGTATTTCGAAGCCCCTATGTCCGTCGCCAATTGCGACCAGGATTCTGGAACCTCGATGTCCTTCTGCTCAAAAATCGTTTCCCCTTTTTCGTTGTAGATGGTCGCATCTCTACGGTCCCATTTCATCTCTTCAAACGGATGATTATCGGAATTTGTAAAATGGCGTTTAATCTTCAAACCGCGCTTGGGCGTAGCATCAGCTTGTTCAACACGCGACGATTCGCCGGACGGCACGGCTGCAATTGAATCGACATTAGAGATTCTTGTTTCAGACATCATTCTTCCTTTCGAAGCTACCGAATCGCAAGATCGCATTCACACGAGGGTAGCCCCAACGGAGCAATTCTCCGTTCCATAGATGGTGCATATAATCATCAGAAAATAATTCTATAATCCAACCAATTGCGCATTCTTAATGTGCGCTAGAATAAATTTACTTCGGCAACAGACTTGGGAAATTTTCGGACTATAAACTGCAGGTTCACTCTACTCGTGTACCAAAGTTCTACTGTGGGCTTCGCGTAAGCTGCTGTAGTTCCTTTTCGAAATCCGCTACATCCTCAAAATCACGATAGACCGAAGCGAAGCGAATGTATGCCACTTTGTCGGTGGACTTGAGTATGTCCATGACCAATTCACCAATCGACCGACTGTCAATCTCCGACTTCCGCATGCTAATCAACTGCTGCTCGATTTCTCCGATTAGGTGGTCAATCGTCTCCTGACTAATCGGCCGCTTTTCACAGGCTTTCATCAGGTTGCGTCTCAACTTACCCCGATTAAAGGCTTCGCGCCGCTGGTCTTTCTTAATGACGAACAGATCCAGTACCTCTGCCCGCTCGTATGTGGTAAATCGCTTGGCGCACGCAGGGGTGAGGCATTCTCGACGCCTACGGGTGACACTTCTGCCGTCGGTCTCGCGCTTATCCAGGACTTTTGTATCAAAACTGCCACAGTACGGGCATTTCATGAATCACCAGCATCTTGTGTGAAATGTGCAATCCTATACTATATGTACAGGATAGAGCACAACATTATACCATGTCAAGCATTTTTTTGCAAAATTGCTGAAAACCTGAGAAATCCACCGAAAGTGTGACACGCCACTGATTAGGTCACAGTGATTTCTATTCTGTACAAGAGACGCGCTCAACGTTAGACACGCTCAACGTTCCGATGGAGCATCAACAACACGAGAATCTGGTGTGCAATCGTTTGGCAGTTCTCATGGATAAGGACATCGTGTCTAGCTCGGTTCACAATTTCGGATTCACTGGCATGTTTTTCTTGCATTAATTGCCATATGTTGTGTATAATGAGTGAAATAGCACAATATATACGCAGTTTTAGTTGAACTTAATGAGGGATGTGAGACCAATTGCCAGGAAGGCCACGACGGTAAGAGTGGCTCGTAGTGCTGAAGATGGGCGATTTGTCACACTTGAATATGCTAGGAGACATCCACGAACTACTGTAGTAGAAAGAATCAAGCGCCGCAGAAAGTAGCGATTGACTACGTCCACAACTAGCAGGACGCCCAGTCGCGCCGCCGATTTAAGATGGAAGCCGAATGCGTCGGCTAGATCAATCTCCGATCTGTGCGACCGATGTCGACTAATAGAGAATGCCGTTGAAAGCGGCTTTATACTTGTGCTATAATTTAACATTAGTTGTAATTTTATTCACAAGTACGAGAATTAATTCTTTCCCATATTACTTGGTGCGCTCTTCTGAGAAAAAAGACGGCTCTTCCAGCTCTTTTGACAGTGGCATGGGCCGAGCAGGGGTACTTATTCAGGACTGCAACAGTTGCACTCCGAAAATGCTACCGGCAGAATTCGTTGCAAGATTGCTGAACTGGCAACTTCCCGTTGAAGTTGAAGAGCGTCATCCGCCGTAGGTAACCACTACGCGGCGCCTAGGATTGGGCGGCATCAAGGTTCGGGCATAGCGATCTAGTGAGACTAGGTAATTCTTGAAGACCATAGGGGCGAGGCAAAAAATGAAAGGAAACCGATCTGAATCAGAAAACATAAAAGTCGTCGAAACATCGTCCTCGGAAGCATTGGTTGTTTCTCCACAGCGAGGACGAGGGCTACTTTCCAAACGGGAGGATAGTGCCGAGGAGAAAGGCTTTTTTGGTAAACGAAAACGTAAAAGCGGGCCTACCGAGGAACATATCAAACGCGTGTTGTTTGAAAACCTCGATGCCTTTCCAAGCAACGAAGTCCGTATGCTTAGAGGCGTGTTCTCATTAAAAACCACGGCGGTGCGCGAGGTTATGATACCTCTGTCGGAGCTTGTGGCAGTTCACGTCAACACGCCAACGGAACGAGTCAAAGCCATGGCGGAAAGCGCTAACTATCGTTTTGTACCAGTATTTGAGGAACGTATAGATAGACTAATCGGAGTCGTGGACATTACGGAAATTCTCTATACCCAGCGCGAATATAACGATGTAATCACGTTTGTTCGGCGACTAGAACGTGTACCTGAAACAAAACCGGCGGGCGAACTGCTTGAGGAGATGTGTAATTCAACGGAGCCTGTAGCCGCTGTTATCGGCGAGCATGCCGGGTGTACCGGTTTCGTGACATTGGAAGACATTCTTGAGTTGATCGTCGGCGAAATCCGTTATAACCATAAGCGCCACAGCCCGCACGCCGAATTGCTTGGCAACGATCACTGGTCACTCGATGCACGCACCTCCATTGATGTTGTCAATGACGAACTGGGTTCCGATATACCTAAAAATCGTTATGACACGATTGGCGGCTTTATCCTGGCTCAACTTGGGCGTCTTCCGGAGCGAGGCGAGAAGGTCGTCTACGACAACATCGAGTTCATGGTGGAGGATGTTTTCGGGTATGGCATCATCTCCGTTCAGGCTACGCGCATTGATAGCCCAAGGTCCGCGCAGAAGCGCAGTAGGTAAGTTGATTCTCTAAGAATAGAGGAGGCCATGAGAGTAGGTTATGAAGAGTGTCAAGCGGCCCTCGCAACGGGCGATAAAACCCGGCTCATGGAAGTTGATCGTGTTCTACCTTATCGTTTTGATCGCCATACTTATCCTGATGTGGAAAATGCCTTCAATCGTGGGTCTAATCTGAGCCGTTGCAATTGACATTATAGACGAACGACAGTCCTCCGGATGCAACTATCCTCTTTGCCGCATAAATCAACTCTCAATAGAAGAACCACAATAGTATTTCCCACCAGGGCATTTCTTTATTCTCTAATCATCCTTCTTTGCAGCGCGATTTTCTACCCGCCAAACTCGCTCGCCATCAAAGATAAACTCATCATCATATCGCCACATCCCGAGTCGATTGAAAAGGAGTTTGGGCGCACCTTCAAGGAGTGGTATCTTCAGTTAACGGGTAGATCGGTTGCGCTGGATTGGCTGGATTTGGGTGGCTCGTCCTCCGACTTTCGCTTCATCGAGTCTGAATTCCAGCGTGTCCCCCAGGGAATCGGAATAGATCTCTTTTTCGGCGGCGGAACAGACAATTACCTAAAACTTGCGGAGCAGGGCTTGCTTTCTCCCTTCAAGTTGCCCGATGCGCAGTTGGCACGGGTACCCAAAGAGATCTTCGGAATCCCCGTGTATGACCCCGAATATCGTTGGTACGGAGCAGCTCTATCCAGTTTTGGTATCATGCACAATGAACAACTTCGCCAACTCCTCCGATTACCCGAGGTATCAACATGGCAAGACTTGACGCACCCCGATCTGGTTGGTCGAGTTGGCGCCGCGGATCCTCGTGAAAGCGGTAGCGCCCACATGATGTATGAAATCATCTTACAGGGATATGGCTGGGAAAAAGGGTTTGGACTTATTACTCGATTAGGCGCAAATGTGCGTGGGTTTTCTGCAGGATCGAATGCGATTCCCAAAGATGTCGTATCCGGTCAAGTCATCTACGGTATGGCAATCGATTTTTACGCTTACGGGCAGATTGCCGTGCTTGGCGACAATATCATCAAGTATATCGTTCCGCCGGACGCTGCGGTCGTCAGCCCCGATTCCATAGCGATACTCAAGGGAGCCCCGAATCTGGAGGTCGCTCAGGCGTTTCTCGAGTTTGTGCTCTCCGACACGGCGCAAAAACTCTGGGTGCTGCGCGACGATGATCCCGAAGGACCAAAGTGGCGGGGCGGCTTGAACCGCGCGAGTGTCGTTCCCGAATTATACGATGAGCTAGGCGACCGCTGCGTGGTCATTAATCCATTCAAGCGGGAATTGAACCCGATTCAATACGATGCCGCCAAGGGCGGCGAACGCTGGGCACTGGTCAACGATCTCATCGGGTCCCTCATTATCGATCCGCACAAAGACTTGGTCACCGCGTGGAAGGCGATCAACAAGTGTAAAGACAAACAGAAACGGGACGCAGCGATTGATAGGCTGACAGAGATGCCGATTACGGCAGAAGAGGGGCTGCGGATAGCGCAGTCGGAATGGAGAAAGCCGGATTATCGAAATCAGAAGCTAACCGAGTGGAACGGCTTTGCGCGACAGAAGTACCGTGACGCATTAAAATTAACCAAGTAATTCGGATTCAAAATCTGTAGTAAGCAACTTTCGATAATAAATCTCGCATTTTAACGAAAACCGCGGCGCGCTAACTGCCCGACCGCTCCTGCTGGATTGACAAATCCAGCAGATTTTTCTCTAGCTATGTAGCTTCCATTCTTTCGCTCCAGAGGGATCAAGTGAGTGAATAACAAGCGCGATTGTATATCCCTCAAGCGGCTGAATAGGGAGCAAGACCTGCTACCGCCTTCGCGTAACTGTTTAGTCTACCGGTCTGGATTTGTCAATCCAGACCGAGCGGGCAGAGGACGGCCGAGTAGGGAAGCACAATGCTAATTCAGACGAATCGGGGGCTTACATGCCCAGAACAGACGTGCAATGAATTGTACTACTACGAACCAAACGATGCACTAAACAGTTACACCTTCGCTATCCACTCAGTTGATCAATAGAGATCCCCTCCCAGCGCAGGCTTTACACAACCTTTATCTACATTCCCACCCACTTCGCCATCGGATCCAGAGGGTAGATTGGCCGCCTTAAATTCTCGTACCTGAAATTCGTAAGGTTCGGGCTGTGGACGCCGGGAGTATCCACCTCCAGTATCTCGTGGGCAATCGGCGTGTAGTCCGCGCGGTAATGCACGGCAGATTTCAACGCAATGAGCTTCCTATCCCTCGGTTCTATTCCCACGCTGCGGAGAACCTCGGCGTCAAGCGGTTGAGATCTTCCCTCGGTTAAAATAACCTCCACCCCTCCGGTTTTAATCACCGCAGTGCGTCCCATTCTGTCGATAGCTCCCCGCGCCATCGGTCCCTTCCGCAGGTAGACACCATCGGATATAGTTTTCACATAGGCATCAAGCCTCACAGGTTCGCCGTGCATCTCATCGGTCTTGCCACCGACGTCAAGAGTCACGCGATTCCCCACACCGGCTTCAATCGCTAGCACAACGGATGCGGGGTCGGAGATGATTGCGACAACGGAATTCCTGGCATCAGCTTCGACAAACGCGCGTAGGATAAAGGTGCTATCACAAGGACCTCCGCCGCCGGGATTGTCGGCGCCTTCCGCCAGAACAATGGGTTGTCCATCGGATTGATTTGCATGTTCGATAGCTTCCTCAATCGAAACCAAGTTTATACGGAAGGTTTCGCGTATTGACCAAATGTGTCGGGCAAATTCTTTGGCCCTCTGCTCGGCGAGATTGCGGTTCCCGTCGGTGGTGACGAGCACGGAAACGCCTGCGTCACGGATGTCCGCAAAAGGGAACCCCATGGACAACGTTGCCGTGATTACATCCTCCTCAGATTCAAGCCGGTGGAGTTTCTTTACTAGGTCACTCGCCGGCGGTCTCATGGTGCACTGTGCCGGCGGCGACGTCAAAAGCGGAAGTTGGCGGTATGCCATTGTGGGCTTAATCTCTCCTCGCACCGTTTTGTGGATGACTTCAACCGCTTCGACTCCTCGCTCGTAGGTGTCAACGTGGGGGTAAGTGTCGAATCCGATAATCACGTCAGGGTGCTTCACGGTGTCGGGAGTGATGTTGGCGTGAAGATCAAACGTCACCACAATGGGACGGGAACCGACAATCTCACGCACGCTGGAGATCAGGTCGGCTTCGGCGTCTTCGATTTCCTCCGTAACCATGGCACCGTGCAGATCGAGCACCACTCCGTCAATCTCGCCGGCTCCCGAAAGCAGATTTAGAAATTCGGCTTTGAGCGCCTCGTAAGCATCCTGTTCGACCTTTCTGGACGGAGTGGCAAAACTCCAGAGGAGCGGAACAAGCTCTATATTCAATTCGTCCGCGGCGTCAATAATACCCCCCGTAATGGTGCGTGTATTGCTGAAATTCTTGAGAATGTCCTCCCCGACCATTCTGCTAAAACTGTCAATCGTGGTCGGAACAGGCGAGAAGGTATTCGTTTCGTGCCCGATACATCCCGTCGCAATCCGCATCAAATCCTCCTTGAACCCGAGTTTTTTCTCGAAAACTTGGGTTCTTAACAAGATCTAGCCCATCAATTTGTCAACAGCCCCGTCGGCAATGGAAAAGATACCTCTATCCCAAGGCGGGGGAAACACTAACCTACCCGTTCTCAACCTAGGAGAGGTCTGGAGATTCGTCCAGCCTTCCGCCGTTCCGATCTTCCACCTTTGGTAATTGATTGGTTCATCAAACTATGCCGTCAATGCCGGTGTGTAGCAGCAACTCACTGCGTGTCCGCCGTAGCTAGTATCGAACAGGGAGGAGCTCTATCGCAGCGGGATCTCTATCGCTCCCCTATTCGGTCCGATAAAATTCAATAAGCCATACCATTTTCTCGCAGCAATATCAAATCCACAATCTATCGCTAGCTGCACTCGTCTAAATTAGCCTGCGTTAGCCCAGATAACGATTTAATCGGTCGGTTTAGCCAGTAGAAGGAGGCCGATGAGTGCAGTCGTAGTCTACGTTGACAGCGTTCCGGCTTGGGAAAAAACAGTCGGTCCTCGCGTTTCCGGCTAACGCTTATGATTTGGAGGTTGCTGCCACCGAAAGATCGCTCCTAACTAGTGCAACTGCCACTCCCTTATTTTCTCGTTTTTTTGTCAAATCCAATTGAATTATACTATACGTGTGTAAAGTTGTCAATGCAAAAATGAAGGCGAGTGGTTGGTAGAGGTAGGATATACTCAGCGGTGAAGTTCCGAAACAAACTCAGTGTTTGGACACTATTGCAATAAAGGCAACAGTCGAAGGGAAGAAAAAAGTTGGGTACAATATTTCGGCTGATTCGCTTCGTTTTGTGGTAGCCAACGCGACAGATCTATCTATATTTCGAATACTCTCCTCACATGTTGTTTCCGTTATTTACGCTTCGACAACGCCCAACTCCGTCCGGGTTCGTCGACGCGGAAGGTTTCCACGTTGCCCCGGTCTGCCATCGTCACATAACAGGTACGGCCATCGGGTCCGCCAAAAGCGATGTTTGAGCAGAGTTTGCCTGTTAGCTGAATTTCCACTAGCACCTCACCGTCCGGCGAGATCTTCGCCACCGTACCCTTGCTGTGCCGCGTGACGTAGAGATTGCCCGCAATGTCGCAGCGCATACCGTCCATTTTGAAGTCGGGGAACTCGATTAGCAGCCGCTTGTTGCTAATCTCACCTTCGGACGAGAGGTCGTACGCCCAGATATTTAACTGGTCGGTTTCATTGACATAGAGCGTCCGCTCGTCCGGGCTGACTTCGATCCCGTTTGTCGTGCTCATCCCCGCTTCCAGCAGCGTAACCTCGCCATCCACCCCAACTCGCCACAACTGCCCCGTCGATTCGCTCCAGTTGGGATCGCTGGCGTAGATGATGTCATTTGCTCCGATGGCGAGATCGTTCGGCTGATTCATCCGCGGTTCGTGGGCGTGAACCGAAATGTGCCGCGTATCCATGTGGACCTTCAGCACGTTGTGGTTGGTGTAGTCCGCGATGAACATATCCCCCTTACTGTTGAATCGGATGCCGTTCCCGACACTGCCGTTCGGGAGTTCCACAAAAACACTGGCTTCTCCAGCGGGGGTGACTTTCCCTATCGTGTGCTCCCTCGCAAAGTTGACGGCGTAGAGGTTGCCCTCCGCGTCACAAGCAGGACCTTCAACCCCGGAGGTGAACCCGTTGACGGGCGTGAATTCTCGGCTGACGAAAAGTTCTTCGTTCAATTTTCCGCGCTCCTTCTGTTTTTGATTTGTACCGGCGATTCTTTTTGCTGACATTCTCTGCGTTTATTTCTCATATTTTAGCACATACACGGACAGAACATGAAGGCTTGTTTCAGATTCGTGCTTAATATTCCATGAAATCCAAAACCCTGAATTCTTGACAAAAAGACTCACAGTAGCAGCGTAGGTTGAACGGTCAACAACCAAATCCTGTTCAGTTTCAAAGCAGAGTTCGACTTTTCGATAACCCGTTCGTGTTCACAAAATATAGCGAAACTCGACACATAACCGCCGCGTGTGCAATGAATGTTCGGTTACACTCGAATTCCGCTCCCTTCCGGGCGAGATGACACTTCGAAACGCCTCCTTCTGCATGTTACATCTCATGATTCCCGTTTAACCCAACGTACGCGCTATCCACGGTTGAAGGTTTTTTGTGGCTAATTCTCAAGTTCTTCAAATCATCTACTAGATGTGTTATAATATCGTGTTTTCAAATTCACATTGAGACAGGAGAAATTGAAGAAAATGGCTGTACCTCCCAAGGCAAAAATTAAGGTGGCCCTGCTAGAGCTAGTTGCTGATCGGCGGGAATTTCGCGTCAAGGATATTATAGAACCACTTGCAATTCGTTTTGATCTAACGGCTGACGACCGAATAGAGCCTGCCGATGGCGGGTCAATAAAATTTCCTACTAGATGCAATTTTGCATGCTTCGATCTGAAGGACGAGGGGTTGCTAGAACGACCGAGACGCGGATATTACAGAATAACGACGGACGGGCTTGAAGCCGTGCGGAAGACCTCGGGGCTAACCGATCAGAGAGGCCTGGACCAGGGGCGCAATTCTGAAGGAGCTTCAGCTAACCAGCTACCCCCTCAAATTAATGATGTATATGTACCTAATGTCGAAGATAATCAAATGGCTAAGGGCTCTATTGAGGATAATTACCAAGAAATCCGAAAGCAATTGGCACAGGAGTTACTTGAGCAGATTAAGGAAAAATCTCCTCGTTATTTCGAAAATCTCGTTGTTGACCTTCTAGTCAAGATGGGTTATGGTGCATCGCGCGAGGACGCCGAGGCCGTCGGAGGAAGTGGCGACGGGGGGATTGACGGAGTAATCAAAAACGATAAGCTTGGTTTGGACGTGATTTATGTTCAAGCCAAGAGATGGGAAAATAGCGTTGGCGAGCAGCCGGTTCGAGATTTTGTCGGAGCACTGCATGGGAAACGTGCACGCAAGGGCATTTTCATAACGACATCCGATTTTGCCAGAAGCACCCGAGAATACATTAAGACTATCGATCCTCAAATCATCCTTATTGATGGCCACCAACTGGTCGAGTACATGATCGACCACGATGTCGGCGTATCCACCGTAAAAACCTACGAAATCAAACGCGTAGATTCAGATTACTTCATTGAAACCGATGACTCACAAACTCAGGATTCATAAAAACTCACACCATGAACACGAACCTAAACGAACTTGAAAGACGCCTATGGGACGCCGCCGATGAGTTGAGAGCCAACTCCAAACTCAGATCGTCCGAATACTCCATCCCCGTACTGGGCTTGATTTTCTTGCGCTATGCGGACCACAAATTCACGCAGGCGGAGGATGAGCTTGCAAGCGAGCCTAGAAGCAGCAGACGAAGAAGAATAGAAAAAGCGGATTATCAAGCGCGCGGTGTCTTTTATCTCCCCGAGGAGGCACGATTCGGTCACCTGCTGAATCTATCCGAGGATGAAAACATCGGTCAAGCCATTACCGACGCCATGAAAGCCATTGAGGCGGAGAACCCGCAGGTGAACGGCGTGCTGCCCAAGACCTACAACCGCCTCGAAAAGAGTACCCTGATCGAGCTATTGCGCATCATGGAACAGATTCCGATGGAGATTGAGGGCGACGCTTTTGGGAAAATCTACGAGTATTTTCTCGGCAACTTCGCCATGACCGAAGGGCAGCGCGGCGGCGAGTTTTTCACGCCGACCTCGCTCGTTAGGCTGATTGTCGAAATCATCGAACCCTTCCAAGGACGCATTCTCGATCCCGCCTGCGGCTCAGGGGGCATGTTCGTCCAGAGCGCCGAGTTTATCCACAACCACAAAAAGAACGGGGACGGTCAAATCAGCATCCACGGAATCGAGCGCGTGGCGGAGACCATCAGGTTGTGCAAGATGAACCTCGCCGTGCACGGACTCGAAGGCGACATCCGGCAAGCCAACAGCTATTACGAAGACCCGCACAAATTGTTGGGGGTGTTCGACTTCGTGATGGCGAATCCGCCCTTCAACGTGGATCGCGTGGACAGGGAACGCATCAAGGACGACCCGCGCTTTCCGTTCGGGATGCCGCGTGTGGACAACGCCAACTATCTGTGGATCCAACTGTTCTACAGCTCGCTTTCGGAGTTCGGACGCGCCGGATTTGTCATGGCGAACTCCGCCTCGGATGCGAGAGGCTCTGAACTGGAGATCCGAAAAGGCATTATCCAATCCCGCGCAGTCGATGTGATGGTGGGGATTGCGTCGAACTTCTTTTACACCGTTACGCTGCCTTGTATGCTTTGGTTCTTCGACAAATCCAAACAAGGCAGCGAACGTCAGGACAAGGTGTTGTTTATCGATGCCCGCAGCCATTATCAGCAGCTGACCCGCGCACACCGGGGTTTTACGCCGCAGCAGGTCGAGTTCCTGGCAAACATCGCGCGGCTCTACCGCGGCGAACCACCGGAAAATCAACACGACAGCGCCGAGTTATTGAAGACAAACTTCCCCGATGAGAAGTACATTGATGTGCCGGGATTGTGTAAAGCGGTAACGGTTGACGAGATTGAGGCGAACGGGTGGACGCTGAATCCGGGACGCTACGTCGGTGTCGCCGACCGGGAAGCGGAGGAGTTCGACTTTTCGGATCGGCTGGGAGTGCTCAACGAGGAGTTGGAAGTGCTGACGAGCGAGGCGCGACAGTTGGAGGAACAGATCGCCGAAAACGTGGCGATGATTCTGGAGCGGTAGTAGGCATACTCCGTATGCCGTAATCTTAAGAGGAAGTATTTCATGGTACTTAAAGATCGAATCGGCATTGTAACCGGCGGGAGTTCCGGCGTCGGACGGGGAATCGCGCTCGAGTTTGCACGTGAGGGCGCCCGCGTGGTCATCGCCGATAAGCGGGAGGCGCCGCTCCGGGGAAAATATCACGAGACGGATGTCACCACGCCGACCGTTGAAGAGATTGAAAAACTCGGCGGGGGTGCGATTTTCGTCCAGACGGATGTCACGGATGAATCTCAGATTGAACGGTTGATTGAGCAAAGCGTCCAGCACTTCGGCGGGTTGGACATCCTCGTCAACAACGCCGGCATCCATATCCCCGGCGGGGCGCAGGATATCTCGATTGCGCAATGGGACCAGGTCGTCGGGACAAACCTGCGTGGCGTGTTCGTCGCGACGAAACTCGCCATTCCCCACCTGAGACAATCCAAATACGGACGTATCATCCAGATCGCCTCCGTCCACGCCTACGGCGGCGGCGCGGGACCTGCTTATGCTCCAGCGAAAGCCGGCGTTGTCAACATGGTGCGGGATACGGCGATAGAGGTCGGGGAGTTCGGGATAACCGTCAACGCCATCTGCCCCGGCTACATAGAGACGTCGCTCCAGGACTACCTCACGCAGGAGATGATTGATGCCGTAGCCGAAAAGACCGCCCTGCCGCGTTTCGGCAAACCGAGAGATGTCGGACGGGCAGCCGTCTTCCTCGCCTCCGACGATGCGGAATGGATAACCGGCGCCTCCCTCCTGGTTGACGGCGGCTTAATCACGGGAACGTAGAATATCTGTTTCCAGTGTGGTTTTGTAAGGTAGATACCAATTTTCGATTTATCAATTCAAGGGTCAAAATCCTTGCACAATCACCGACTGTGCCCGAGGTAAAGCGCCAACCATCATGGAAGACTTACATGCCGCTCCTCTGGAGCGGAGAAAGGTTGTGCGCACGTCTTCTACAGACATTTCGCTCCGCTGGAGCGAAGGACTCTTACAAGAAGTTTCGAACCCCGTTGTTACAACAAGGAATAAAAGCGCATGTACAACAACCCCTGGGGTACGGTTCGATTCGCAGACAAGGTTGCCCTGATAACCGGCGGCGCCTCCGGCATCGGTCGCGCTACCGCTAACCGTTTGGCGGCTGAAGGTACCCACGTCATCATTGCGGACAACAATGTTTCGCTGGCGAATCTGGCAGTCTCCGAGATCAAGGCTGACGGCGGAAAAGCCAGCCATATCGAAGTCAATTTGACGGACGACGAATCCGTCGCCGCCTGCGGTCGGGCTGTGGCTGAACGGTTTCCCGCGCTCCACATGCTCGTAAACAACGCCGCCATACTCCGGCAGGGGAGGATTGAAGATGGGTCATGGCAGGAAAATTGGGACGCGGAAACAGCCGTCGGTTTGCGGGGTTGGGTGCTCATGACTCAAGTGCTGCTGCCGACCCTAAAGGAAGCGAACGGCGCCATTGTGAATGTCTCATCGGAGGGCGGATTCCTCGGCAGACCCGGCATGTGGGTCTACGATGCGATTAAAGCCGGCATCGTGTCCCTCACGAAAACCATGGCGCAGGAGTTCGTCGGAGACGGGATTCGCGTCAACGCCGTGGCGCCCGGCTGGATTGTCACCGAGATGCACTTTGGCAGGGCCCCCGACCCCGCCGCGCGAAAGAAGGAGTTGGAGGAAACGCCGTACGGAGGCTGTATCATGAAACGCCGCGCCGCGCCGGAGGAGGTGGCATCCGTCATCGCATTCCTGCTCAGCAACGACGCCTCCTACATCACGGGGCAGACCATTCATGTTGACGGGGGACGTGTGGGGATGTCACTGAAGTGAAGCGAGCCGTAGTTGCCATCCTGCGTAGGGGTCAACGATCGTTGACCCTGAATTCGTCGAAGACAACGCTTGTTGTGGCGTTGTAATAATTTCGGTAGTGGAGCCACTTCCTATGAACACGCAAACAATGACAGACAGTGAAATTCATGAGCTCGGCATTCAAGCGCTGCGGGAGAAGTTGGGGCACGATGGTGCAATCCGTTTCCTTCTTCAGTTGGCAAAGAGGGAAGGCGATTACTCCGTGGATCGGGATCAATGGCTCTCCGCGCCGGATGTTGAAACGCTGGCAAACCAGATTCAAGGAGCGCGCGACAACAATCGGGATGACGAGTGAATCAACTCAAAAGAATGGCACTGAAAATGGATTGGAAACCTTATCGCTTAGATCAGTTGGGTTATGTTGGGCGTGGTCGGTCACGAAGTCGTCCAAGAAACAACCCCGCTCTCTATGGTGGTGCTTATCCACTATTCGAAACAGGAGATATAAAGTCCGCAGACCTCTACTTGTCTAATCCAAAGAAAACCTATAACCAAAACGGGTTAGCCCAGAGTAAGATGTGGGATCCGGGCACGCTATGTATCACGATTGCTGCCAATATTGCGGAAACCGCTATTCTGAAAATCAGGGCATGTTTTCCGGATAGTGTAGTCGGCTTTGTTGCTGATCCCCAAAAAGCTGATGCAAGATATGTCAAATACTACATTGACTTCATAAAACTGCAAATGCAGAACATATCACATGGAACGACCCAGGACAACCTGAGCGTGGAAAAATTGCTAACCTTTGATTTCTTCACGCCTCCATTGGCCTTACAACAGAAAATCGCCACCATCCTTAGCAACTACGACAACCTCATCGAAAACAACACCCGCCGCATCAAAATCCTTGAGGAGATGGCGGCTACCATCTACCGCGAATGGTTTGTCGAATTCCGATTTCCGGGGCATGAGAATGCAAAGATGGTGGAGTCGGAGTTGGGGTTGATTCCGCAGGGATGGGAGGTAGTGACTGCGAGTGAAGCTATATCTATAAACCCTAAAACCTATGTTTCACGGGATACGAGGAAATCATTTGTTCCAATGAAATCGGCAACAGAACATTCAATGGTAATCACTGAAGTAGAGGAAAGAACAGGAAATAGCGGAACGAAGTTCAAAAACCATGACACATTATTTGCTCGTATTACGCCATGCCTTGAAAACGGCAGAACAGGATTTGTTCAATTTCTGCAGGCAGACGACATGATCGCTCTGGGATCTACCGAGTTTGTCGTTCTCAGGTCTAGAACCTTGAATCCATATTTCGTTTATCTTCTCGCACAGACTCACGATTTTAGGGGCAATGCCATCAAGAGCATGACAGGGACAACCGGAAGGCAACGTGTAGTCAATCAGTGTTTTGATGATTACTTCTTGCCAAATCCCGATCAAAATACATTGTGCCAATTTGAGTGTATAGTTGCTCCCCTATTTAAGGAAGTCCAGAATCTTTGGACGAAAAACGCTAATCTTCGCCTAACTCGAGATTTGCTACTTCCAAAACTCACCTCCGGCGAACTTGACGTATCTGAGCTTGATATTGAAATCGACACCATACAATAAAGCGCAGGCAATACCGAAGTAAGGACGATTCTTTTGCGAAAGCACCTGTGTTATGCTAGAATTCGCAGAGCTTAGGAGATAACACTGAAAATAGGGGGTGACTAGCGATGTTTGACGATACAGCACAATTGCAGAAGATGCATGTGGCGAACTTTCTTAGCCTGCGCGATGTTGACATTCCCCTAAAGCGTTTGACTGTGCTGGTCGGTCCCAATGCTTGCGGGAAATCGAATATCATAAAAGCCTTGCGCCTTCTCAAGCAAATGATGATTGATGAAGAATTGCCCTCGGTCAAGACCATCCAAGAATCCCTTTGGGCGGGTGAGGCAAACCACATCGCCTTCGGATTACAAACTGCACTGCAGGAATCTCGTATCGATTATGACCTAATCATTGAAGCAAAAGCGAACAATCTTGCTGCTGCCGAGACGTTGTCGGTTGACGATGTCCAACTCATATCAACTCGGAAGGGGAAGCGATGGGTTCGGGATGAAGACTACCAAAAGGCGATAGAATGCAAGTCGGACAAACTCGGTGTGAGCACCGTTGACGATCATCGAAATAAACCGATTACTAAGGCTTTCGCTCAGTCTATTCAAGACTGGCATATCTACGATTTTCAGCCGCACCTCATACGGCGGGGTCTGGCAAGGCTTTCGTCTGTTGAGGCGTCTGAGTTGCGTGAGCCTGAAACCGCGGAATATTCTCCAACGCGAGGCAATCGTCAGCCGTTATCTCACGATCTCTGGGATTGGTATCATAACGACCGAGAGCGTTTTGAAAGCGTGAACAGATCTCTTCAAGCAAGTATGAATCTCAAGATCGATCAACGCGAGATTAACGGCGATAATCAGTTCTGCCTCTTGGGAAAACACACGCAGCCGATTCCTTTAACGAGAGCTTCCGACGGCACACTGCGCTTTCTTGAATATTATATTTTGCTCAACATGCCAAACCCGCCGTCACTCATCGCTCTTGAGGAACCGGAGCGAAATCTGCACCCCGACGCTATAATGGCAGTTGCAGATTTTCTTGAAAGACTTGCCATAGGCAGCCAAGTCATTATTACAACCCACAGTTCCCAGCTCCTTGATACCTTTGATCCGGAGAATTTTACAGATTCACTTGAAGTTCTGTTGTTGCGCAACCCTCAAGGTCGCGGCACCGAAGTCACCAACCTTGAGGACATTCGCGGCAACCGACCTGCACTCGACGGTTGGATTACGGATTTCGGAATCGGCAGTGCCATTTTCGATAGCGCGCTTCTAAAAGACCTTATGGAGGATTCAACATGAGCACCATAAGACTCTGGATGATAGACTCAGAATGTGCGGATAAGTCCGTGCCGCATTTCAACTTTGAAAATCTATCTATCCAAACTGCTAAAAGCAAAGCATTCTTGAAACGCCCGCGAAACGGCTCATCTTCAAACGGCGCGTTGAGGCGGGCGACTGAGAATTACCTTAAGCGTGACGAATATGTTATTTTTTATATCGACCGTAATAGTCCAATGTTAAGCCATCTACGACAGCAAGATTCAAATTCGCTGATTAATCAGATTGAAGAAGTGATCCATGACAGCAACTTTGATGGCAAGGTATCTCTCGCCCGAGATTTCCAAGAACTTGAGGCGGGGCTATTAACCGCGCGTGCGGCGCTTGAGATGGACTCGGCGACATGGCGGAAAAAATGGCAAGAAATCAGCGCGCATTTCCACGAAGCCTTTGCAAATACACCGGAAGACGAAGTGATACGAGATTTTGACGAGGCACTAGCGGAGGTAAGGCGTGAGCGGACCTGAGTATCGGTGGCGAGTTTACCGTGCAACGCTCGATACCAACGTTTTTCTTCGCTCGTTACTCCGGGAACAGAACCGTGCTAATCATCTTCTTGCGCTTCTGGAGGACGACCGATTCGTCCTTGTTTTATCGCAGCCGATTGTTGACGAGATAAAGAAGGTCGCATCACGGCCTCACCTAATCCGAAAATATCAATATGCGCCAGAGGCAATCGCCGAACTCGTGGAACTCCTGACATACCGAGCAGTGTATGTGGAGGTTCCCTTCTCATATCAATTGTGTAGAGATGCAGGCGACGACCGAATTGTCGATTGTGCGATTTGGGGCAGAGTGCAGTTCTTAGTCTCGTATGACAATGACCTTGTGGCTGATCCTGAACTCAGACGTGCATTGTTTGAGTACGGCATTACAATTGCTACCCCTAGGGTTTTCGTGGAACACCTTGAAGAGGAGTTTGTAGTCTAGGATGTGCACCCTTTCATAGACACTCGTAGAATCAAGCTACCATTCAGACCCATACCGTGGAGACCAACTCATTGAGCAACCCGCCAGCGGTCCACTTGGAAAGCTGGAAGGTCGGGTTACAGATTTCGGAATCGTGGGCGCTATCTTCCCTGGCGAATTCACCATGACCAATCAAACAAATTGACACGCTGACCTCCGAACACTTTCTAAACTAGAGAGAATATGATAGTGACTAAAATATCCGAACCGATAACCCTGGATAAACTGATGCCGCTAATCCAAAAATTATCTCAAGACGAGCAAGAACAACTGCGTGAACTCCTTAAAACAGACTTGGCAATCGGGCGCGAAAAAAGGGAAAACGTCATCCTTCACTCTCGCAGTGCCGGTGCGGATATGCCCGATGAGGAAGCGTTCAGCGAATTTAACGCCATACTAGCAGAAATCAGAAGTCGGAAAGGCGAGGATCCCAAGGAGTAGATTATGGAACTTAAAGACGTTTTTGAATTCATCAGCCCAAACGCAATCCGAATCAAGGGGACACGTATTGACATCGAATTTGTGATTGAGGAATTCCTCTACGGCTCAAACCCAAGGAGAATCCGGCGGCGCTACCCGCATTTGACGCCGCTTCAAATATACGGCTCGATCACCTACTATCTACTCAACCAAGAGCGGATGGATGCCTACATTGAAGCCGGGCGTGCCGCGGTAACAGCCGTTATTGAGAAGCATCGTAGAGATCGATCAGGCTCCTCGTCGTCTGGCGGCAGCTCCCAACTCCCGAAATCCTCCGCAAGCGGAAGAGAGAAGACGGTCATTCGGGAGTCTGCTCCCGAGATGGCGCAGATTGGCACCGAGGGAAGTGCCGAAACGAAAACAGGAAACCTGAACATTCGCGATATCTTTGATTTTATCCGCGCGGACGCGATTCGCATCAAGGGCACTCGCGTTGGCATTGAGATCGTGATTGAGAGATTTCTTGATGACGAAAGCCCGGCTGAAATTCGGAGGCACCATCCGCACCTGACGCCGCTACAAATATATGGCTCGATAACTTACTATCTGCTAAACAAGGAGGCGCTTGACGCCTACCTGAAGGCTGGATGGGAGGAAGCGGAAGCCGCGTATCAGGAACAGCGTAAAAATCCGTCTCCCGGTGTAGTGCGGCTCACTAAGATTGCGGCGGAAGCCAAAGAAGCACGGTTGAGGCTCCGCGAACTATCGGAATGAGGGAGCGCCAAATTCGTTTCCTTATTGATGAGGACACTTCACACGTGATTCGCGACGGACTACGACATCATCAGCCGGAGATCGAAGTTCGCGTTGTTGGCGGTGAGAATGCGCCTCCAAAGAGCACGCCAGATGACGTGATACTTCAATTCCTTGAGTGCGAAGGGTTTTTTCTAGTTACCTCAAACCGATCCACCATGCCGGGACATCTAAAAGCCCACCTGCAAAAGGGTGGGCATGTTCCGGGTATACTGCTTCTCCATCACAGCTACGATTACGGACAGGTTATCGAAACTCTTCAACTCATCTGGGGTGCCGGCGCGCCGCAGGACTTCCAAGATCAAATTACACGCATTCCTTACCGATAATCGATGCAAAATCCGTACAGCGAAGACCAACTGATTGAACAACCCGCCATCGCGTTGATGGCAGATCTTGGCTGGGAGAGACTGGACTGTTTCGACGAATTTTCGCAGGTCGGCGGCAGCCCGCTCGGTAGGGAGACAAAGTCGGAAGTTGTGATGACATCGCGCTTGCGTCCCGCCTTGCGGCGACTCAACCCCGATGCGTCCGACGCCGCCGTTGACGCGGCAATCGAGGAACTTACCCGCCCCCGCTCCGCCATGAGCCTCGCCGCCGCCAATCGGGAGATTTATGAACTACTGAAGGACGGCGTGAGAGTGACGGTAACCGATCCGGATGGCGAGGAGGAGCTCGTTGAAATTCTTCGCGTCATTGATTGGAGCAATCCGTCAAACAACGATTTCTTCGCCGCATCCCAAATGTGGATATCCGGCGAAACCTACCAGCGGCGACCCGATCTCATCGGCTTTGTCAACGGGTTACCCCTGCTACTGATGGAGTTCAAACGGATTGACGAACCCGTCTACTCCGCCTACCACGACAATCTCCGCGACTACAAAGACACCATTCCCCACCTGTTCTGGTACAATGCTCTGATTATCGTTTCCAACGGTTCCGAGAGCAAATTCGGCGGGGTCACCGCCAGTTGGGAGCACTTCGCCGAGTGGAAACGCATCAGTTCCGAGGAGGAACAGGGAGCGAGTTCGTTGGAGACCATGCTCAGGGGGTTGTGCGACCACGAACGCTTGCTTGACCTCATCGAAAACTTCACGCTCTTCATGGAAGCGCAGGGCGGACTCATCAAGCTTATCGCGAAGAATCACCAATACTTGGGCGCGAACAACGCCATCGGTGCCTTGCAGGAGATTGAATCGAATCAGGGAAAGCTGGGCGTGTTCTGGCATACGCAAGGCTCCGGGAAAAGCGTGTCGATGATTTTCTTCGCGCAAAAGGTATTGAGAAAGATGCCCGGAAACTGGAGTTTTGTGCTCGTGACCGACCGGGTGGAGTTGGACAACCAGCTCTACAAAAACTTCGCGAATTGCAGCGGGGTTGTCATAGGGCAGGAGGTTCATGCGGAACGCGTGACGCATCTCCGCCAACTCCTGAGGGAAGACCACCGGTACATTTTCACGCTTATTCAGAAGTTTCAGACACGAGACGGTGAAAGCCATCCGGTGCTCTCCGATCGCTCGGACATCATCGTCATCACGGATGAATCCCACCGCAGTCAGTACGATACCTTGGCGCTGAACATGCGTACCGCGCTGCCCAACGCGGCGTTCATCGCCTTCACCGGTACGCCGCTCATCGCCGGCGAGGAGAAAACGCGGCAGGTTTTCGGCGATTACGTCTCAATCTACGACTTCAAGCAGTCAGTCGAGGATGGCGCCACGGTGCCGCTCTTCTACGAAAACCGCGTCCCGAAACTCCAACTCACCAACGAAGATCTCAACGAGGAACTTGAGGACATTCTTGAGGAGGCGGAACTTGACGATGCACAGGAGTTGAAGATTGAGCAGGAGTTTTCCAGAGAGTATCACCTCATCGCGCGGGAGGATCGCTTGGACGCCATCGCAGAAGACATCGTCTCCCACTTTATGGGGCGCGGCTATCGTGGAAAGGCGATGGTCATCTCCATCGACAAAGCCACGACTGTCAAGATGTACGACAAGGTGCAAGCCCACTGGAAAGCGTACATTGAGGGTCTCCGAGCGGAACTGGAAGACGCGGCGTCTCCCGATACCCGCGATCCGATTGCCGCCAAGATTCGCTACATGGAAAAGACGGATATGGCGGTTGTGGTATCTCAATCTCAGAACGAGATTGACGACCTTAGACGGCGGGATGTTGACATCGTACCGCACCGCAGGCGCAGGGTTAACGAAGATTTGGATACCAAGTTCAAAGATCCGGATGACCCGTTCCGAATCGTGTTCGTGTGTTCCATGTGGAGCACGGGATTTGATGTGCCGTCATGCTCAACCATCTATCTCGACAAGCCGCAGCGCAACCATACGCTGATGCAGACCATCGCCAGAGCGAATCGAGTTTTTCGCGAAAAGGTTAGCGGATTGATAGTGGACTATATCGGCGTATTCCGCGACCTTGAGAAGGCACTGGCAACCTACACTGGAGATAGTGATGGAGACGGCGAAAACCCGATTGTTGGAAAATCGAAGTTGGTCGAGATGTTGCGAGAAGCGATTGTGGAGATCAACGCATTTTGTCTGGGAATTGGTATCGATCTTTTTACAATTAACGAAGCGGAGGCGTTTGAAAGAGCCGAGTTGATTGACGATGCAGTAGACAAGATAGTAACCAACGATGCTACGAAACGGGAATATCTTCAATTAGCCGGAGACCTCTCTAGGCTGTATAAAGCTATTCTCCCCGATTCGAGTGCGGGTGACTTCGTCGCCACTTGTTCGCTCGTGGATATCATCGGGAAGAAGATAAGAAAACTGACTGCGTCGGCTGACATCTCGGAGGTGATGGGGGAGGTGGAAGCCCTGCTCGATCGCTCGGTTGCGCCCGAAGGCTATGTCATTGAAGAAACCGAACACGAGTGGGAAACCGACGAGTTGATCGATTTGAGCGAGATTGACTTTGAGGCGCTGCGGGAGCGGTTCAACACGAGACGGAAAGGGATAGAAGCCGAGAAACTCAGGGTGGCGGTAAAGAGGAAACTGACGCAACTGGTTCAGGTCAACCGCACTCGGATGGACTTTCAGGAGAAATTCGAGGAGATGATAGCGGAGTACAACGATGGCAAAATCAACGTTGATCTGCATTTCGATGAGTTAATTAGGCTGGTAGAAACGCTTAACGAAGAGGAGCAACGCTCGGTTAGCGAGAACCTCAGCGAAGAGCAACTGACTGTGTTTGACCATCTGACGCGGTCCGAAGAGAACCTCACCGACGCGGAACGAGATCAAGTGAAAGACATATCGCGCACGTTGCTTAAGACGCTGAAGTGCGGGAAGCTGGTTTTGGATTGGCGTAAGAAGCAGCAGTCGCGCGCCGATGTCAGGGTGACTATCCAAGATGTCCTTGCCGATCTGCCGGAGTGTTACTCGGAAGAACTGTATTATCAGAAATGCGATGTCGTATATCAGCACATCTACGAATCGTATTACGGTGAGGATAATAGCATTTATACAATAAACCACGGCGAATCTCGTTTGAATTGAAAGGCGATGGAGAAACCGAGTTTTTTCCGACGCGGCAACACGAGATTGACAAAAATCAGACCAATTTGCTTATAATTTAGCGAACGTGAACCAAAAACTCGGTTTCTTTCCGGATTCATATATCCTCCCACCGTCTAAATCGTACCAATGCCTAATGGATAAACCAGAATTGTAGGGAATAACGATCGTTATTTCCTACCAAGACCAATTCATCTCCAATCACCGCCCGCGACATCCCTGTCACAAGCCAATCCCCTCCTCGCTGAATGCCTTCATTGAAGGATGATACCACTAACCTTTGTCATCTTCCAGCGATTTGCACAGCACATCCTACGGCAATTCATCAATTCCAAGTACAATGTAACGCGTTGTATTGCACAATCTGTGGTATTGGCTTGTACCTCTCTCGACTACCCGATTCAGACCAAAGAAAAATCAAACTGTCGTTATCCGAGAATTTTCAACGCTTGTCACATTTTTGGTGTCTCGCTCGTCTTACTCAGTGAAATGCATAATGGGCGAATCGGAGCAAAACTGTGCGTACAGAAGATGGTCATATCATCCACCAATGTCTCAATGGAAGTCCGGAAGCCTTTGGTTTGCTGGTAGACAAATACAAGGAAAGTGTCTACGCACTTGCCTATACCAAACTCAGGCACTTCCAAGATGCCGAAGACATTACCCAAGAGGTGTTCATCAAAGCGTTTCAGAACCTTCGCACGCTGAAACGATGGGACAGTTTCCTGGCGTGGATCTTCTCGATTACAACCAACCTGTGCAGGGACTTGCTGCGATTTCGTTCCCGCCGTCCCGACAGCGAATACACGGAAGATTTGGAGGCGAAGGCTTTAGAACATCCTTCGACGGACGCCTATCAAAAGGAACAGTGGCGCAAACGCCTTCATGACGCCTTGGCGGAGCTACCGGAAATATATCGCCAAGTCTTAACACTCTACTACCTCGGGGGAATGAGCACCCACGAGATCTCTCAATTTCTCAGGGTTTCCCATGACGCCATCAGGCAGCGCCTTAGCCGTGCTCGCCTACAACTCAAAGAGGAGATGATCACTATGATGGAAACGACATTTGAACATCGGAGACTACAACCGGGTTTTACCTTCACTGTCGTGGAGATGATTAAGCAAGCGAAAATTCAGCCTCATCCCCGCATGACACCACTTCCGCTGGGATTTTCGGTCGCAGCTGGATTAGCTGTTATTCTGCTCGGTCTCGCGGTGCGTGTCAGTCCGTTGTACTCCGTCGGTGAATGGATTGCATCAACGCTTCCCAGTCAAACTCGGGTCGCGGAGGTAGAGGTGAGCCCCGTTCAGGTGGTGGAAATTGCCAAGTCAATCGTCCTCTCCGATGGAGGTGGGAGCGCGGAATTTAGGAAAAAACCGAAGCTCAACAGGCGGCTGCTGGCGGGCGCCAATGCGGACGACGGCAAGGAATGGAAAAAAAGAGCTGACATGTTCACGGCAAGAGACTCTCTCTCGGCGGAGTATGTTAACGGGAAGATTTATGCCATAGGGGGTGATGCCGGCACACCCTCCTGGCTTAGAACCTTGGAAGAATACAATCCGGAGTCGAATACCTGGAAGACCGGCGCCGAGATGCCAACTCGTAGGGAATCTTTCGCGACCGGCGTAGTGAACGGTGTAATCTATGCGATTGGCGGCACCGGGGGCGGGAGTAGAACCTCTGCCAGGTATACGCTGAGGACTGTCGAAGCGTACGACCCCAAAACCGGCATTTGGACAGGGAAAACCGATATGCCGACGGGGAGGACTAGCTTCTCCGCCAGCGTCGTGAACAATAAAATCTATGCTATTGGAGGTACGGAGGGAAACTTCTATGGAAATCTCATAAAACCTGTACCTGCAAGTAAGGATGCGCCACCGCAATTTAATCACAAATACGGCTTCCGCCCCCTAAGCGCACGTGCGCTTGAATCCTTAATACAAGCGGGCGAGATGGTTTATCTTGAAATCGATGATAGTCTTTCGGTAGTAGAAGAATACGATCCCGAATCTGACACATGGACAAAAAAAGCCGAGATGCCGACACCAAGATACGATTGCTCGGCCGGTGTAGTCAATGGGGTGATTTATGTCATGGGCGGCATAAGTGGAAAAATTGTGCTTTCGACCGTGGAAGCCTACGAGCCAGCAACGGGGAGGTGGGAGAAAAAGGCAGATTTACTGACACCTCGGGCTGGATTTTCCAGCGTCGTCTTAAACGGGAAAATCTATGTCATCGGTGGATATGACATAGGTGAAATCGACAGAGAAATGCTCGCTGGCGTAGACAGAGAAGAACTTGTCGGCGTAGATATAGAAAGATTAGTTGGCAAGGAAACAGCAAGAGTTGTTGGCGTGATTGAAGTATACGACCCCGTGACAGACACGTGGACGAAGAAGACGAATATGGCGACACCAAGAAGCCGAGCGGCATCCTGCGTTGTGGATGGGGAAATTTATGTCATTGGAGGAGGAATCGCCGAAGGTCCTGCCGTACGTATTGTCCCGACGGTGGAAGTATACGCCCCTTGATTCATACCTTCCTCTCACTAATTCGGTAAAAAATTTCCCTTCCGCAGATTGTCGCGCGCCCCATGTGACTCCAATTGAAAGGGGCTTTTTTTTTGACAATGCGGATTTAAGAACGGTTCTTACTTTCTCCCAGGACAATTAAATTCATTCGTTCTCGCAGGAACCCCCCGTTATTACCACATATCCACCCATAACAAAATATGCCTTCCTAAAAACTAACATTCTTGAGGTACTCCTCACCTAATGTCACCCACAGCCAAACTGTCAATTGCATAAATCCGCGAGTTCAACTATAATATCGGACGAATGAGGTGCCGCGCCGCATGAGATATCGTGATTGCTGCGTCTCGTTGAAAAATCTATGAACTCCCTTAATCTTCTACCGTCCGACTGGATCACGGCACTCTATCTCGTGGTCACCAGTGTCTTGGTATTAATTTTTCGCAAGAACCTCGGGCGCTGGTATATCTTCCTGTCTGTCTTTATCCACATCGTAGCAGTCTTGGGGATACTTTCGCTCCATTTCGTTTCCGCGCCGTTGTCACCTCTGCTCCAGTTCCTGCGTGATTGGTACGCACTTGGGACCATCCTGCTCTTTTATTGGGGGGTTAAACCGTTGACGCAGATGGTTTTTCAGCGCATGTTTGATGATCGGATTATTCGATGGGAAAACCGCCTCTTCAACGGCCAGCCGAGCACTTTTTTGAGTGTGCGGTTTCCGTCGGTGGCTCTGTCGGAGTATCTGCATCTTTGCTATCTGAGCTATTACTTTATCCCCGTTTTCCTGCCGGTAATGCTCTATTTTCGTGGAATGCGCGAGGCATTCTTTGAAACGTTATTCGCCGAACTGTTCACGTTCAACCTTTGCCTAATCTGGTATATCTTTATGCCCGTCGCTGGACCTCGCTACTTCGAGGAAAAGATTAAGGAGCCTCTTTCGAATGGTCTCCTGTGCAGGATCACGCATGCCATTCTTTCTCGCGCTTCCACGAAAGGCGCGGCGTTTCCCAGCTCTCATTCCGCGCTCGCCATCGTCGTTCTTCTCTGCGCGGCGCGCTATGATCTCCTTAGCTTCGTGATTTTGTTTCCGTTTTGCACCGGGTTGGTGATCGGCACGGTCTACGGTCGGCTTCATTATGCGCTGGATGCCGTTGCCGGGGTACTCCTCGGAGCCTTGATGTTCGGTCTGTACCCAATCGTTTATCAGTGGTTCTGAGACAGTGGATGACGTTATGCGAGTGAACAATCCGCCAAGTCTACCCCTTGTGATTTACGACGCCGATTGTGATTTTTGTCGGTTCTGGATTGCTCGCTGGCGGCATGCGACATCGGAACACGTCGAATACATCTCGTCTCAGGAGGTCGAAGAGCGATTCCCCGAGATTCCGCACGAGCATTTTCAAAATGCGGTGCAACTCGTAAATCCAAATGGCGAGGTGTTTTGCGGCGCCGAAGCCGTTTTTCGCGCATTCGCCCACGGCGGGCGTAGACGATGGGCGCTGGGATTGTATCAGCGTCTCCCGGGCTTTGCCTCTGCCACCGAGTGGTTTTACCGTTTCATCGCGGGGCATCGCAGGTTTTTCTCGACGGTAACGCGCTGGTGTTGGGGGAGGCAGCCGGCACGACCGACATTCTTCCTAACGCGCTGGCTATTCCTCCGACTACTCGGCGTCATCTATCTCATCGCGTTCCTGTCGCTCTGGACTCAGGTTGACGGCTTGATAGGGAGTGACGGCATCTTGCCCGCCGAGCAATACTTGAACGCCATCCGCGATCAGGTCGGTCTAGATCGATATTTAGCCTTTCCAACACTGTGCTGGTTCAACGATAGCGATGCCTTTCTGCACGTCTTATGCGGTGGTGGCGCGTTTTTGTCGCTGCTGTTGATCGTCGGGATTGCACCGGTTCTTGCGCTAATCGGCTTGTGGGTGACGTACCTCTCGCTAGTGACGGCGGGGCAGAGTTTTCTGAGTTTCCAGTGGGATGCGCTACTGCTGGAAACCGGTTTTCTCGCCATTTTTTTCGCGCCGCTCCAGATTCTGCCGAGAATCTCGCGAGAAGCGCCTCCATCGTCTGTCGTGTTATGGCTGCTGCGGTGGCTGCTGTTTCGGTTGATGTTCGCTTCCGGTGTCGTGAAATTAATGAGTGGCGATCCGACATGGAGTAACCTTACCGCGCTCGATTTCCATTATGAAACGCAGCCACTCCCAACAGTGTTGGGTTGGTACGCACACCACCTGCCCGACTGGTTTCAGAAAGCCTCCGTGGCGGGGATGTTCGGGATTGAGATTGTCGTTCCGTTCCTCATCTTTGCGCCGCGCCGACCGCGACTCCTTGGAGCGATTACCCTCGTGGCATTGCAACTCCTAATCGCCGCAACCGGAAACTACTGTTTCTTCAACCTGCTGACGATTGCGCTCTGCATCTTGCTACTTGACGATGCCGTTTTACGCCGCTGCGTCCCAGCCCGGATTGCCAAGAGGTTGACGCTGCCTTCCACAATAATTTTTACGCGAAGATGGAAGCGCCCCCTCATTGGCGTTTTGGCGGCGCTCATACTACTGGTGAGCGGAATTCGGATGGCTGGGACTTTCTTATGGCGAGAGGGATTTCCGCCAATTACGCAAGACGTTCTGAGGTGGGTTGCCCCGTTTCGTGTGGTGAACAGCTATGGACTCTTTACCGTGATGACCACCTCTCGACCAGAAATCGGGGTTGAAGGCAGCGACGATGGAAGGACATGGAAGGAGTACAAATTCAAGTGGAAGCCTGATGAACTGAACCAAGCGCCGCGCTGGGTTGCGCCTCACCAGCCGCGGCTGGATTGGCAGATGTGGTTCGCGGCGCTTCGCGGGAACTGCCAGAATGTCCCGTGGTTCGTCAACTTCGCGATACGCCTGCTACAGGGATCGCCCGATGTGATTAAGCTACTGGAGAAGAATCCCTTTCCTGAAGCGCCGCCGCGGTATGTCCGCGCCGTCCTCTACGACTACCGGTTCACTGACCTTGGAACAAAGCGAGAAAAAGGCACATGGTGGAAACGTGAGCGGCGAGGGCTATTTTGCCGTCCGATTGCACTACGCACGAATTAAATCTTATGCAAAAAATGCAAAGCAACAGGTACACAACATTCGTAGTCAAAAATTGCAGTCATATCAAACTTGTAGGGTGGGCATTGCCCACCGATCGAAACGCGCTCTCCAGACGCAGTGTGATGACTCAATAATCGAAGACTTTAGGAGGTACTAGTGCCCAACGAAAACAAGATGGTTCACAGCAAGTTCTTAACAGTTGCTTTGGAAGCCGCATCCAAGGCGGAAGTTGTTATAATGGATTACTATTCGGGTCGAATTGCATCGGAACTAAAAGCCGATGGTACTCCTGTAACGGTTGCGGATACCGAAGCCGAACGGGTAATCATAGAAACCATCACGAACGAATTTCCCGACCACGGGTTCTTGGGCGAAGAATCGGGCGATACGCACTCAGCCTCTCCGTATGTATGGATTATCGATCCGATTGACGGGACAAAAAACTATATCCGCCATATCCCGCTGTTCGCGACGCAAATTGCGCTGATGCGCGAAAATGAGCTCATTTTGGGAGTTTCCAACGCCCCGGCGATGACTGAGTTGCTACATGCCGAGAAAGATCGTGGCGCATTTTTGAATAATCAACGAGTGAACGTTACGGATGTCGGCTTGTTCGATGAAGCGATGATTTGCCATGGCGGGCTCAAGTATTTTAGCGAAAAAGGCATATTGACGAATCTGTTTACCCTCGCAAATGATACGCATCGGACAAGAGGCTTCGGTGATTGCTACATGTATCACCTATTGGCTTCCGGACGGGCGGATGCCGTGATTGAGGCGGCAATCAGCATTTGGGATATCGCGGCGCTGACTGTAATCGTGGAAGAGGCTGGCGGAAGGGTAACCAACCTGCGGGGTGAGTCTATTGACAGGAACACGGATTCGATACTCGCTACCAATGGATTCTTGCATCAGCAGATTTTGACCCGGTTTGAAAAAACACTCAATGACGCTGTATGAATAGCCGAGATTGCTATTCTAGAAACCGAGTTTTTTCCTCAAAACTCGGTTTTTTCCGCACAACAAAAGCCAAATGGGAGAGAGTGTTATGCCATTAAAGACTGTAGGAATTTTAAGCCCGGGTGACATGGGACATACCGTGGGAAAGGTACTTGGAGAACACGGATTGCGAGTAATTGCCTGTACCGAAGGGAGAAGTAAGCGCACACAAGCCCTAGCGGCGTGCGCAAATATTGCAGCCGTGCCAACGTATCAGCAGCTTGCGATGGAGTCGGACCTCATCCTATCAATCCTCGTGCCTGCCCAAGCCAAGGCTGCCGCCGAGCGTGTCGCCGAGGCGCTTGGCGAAACCAACACAGAACTCGTTTACGCCGATTGCAACGCGATTGCTCCGCAGACCGTGCGCCAGATTGATGAAATCATTACCGCAGCGCGAGGAAATTTCGTGGATGCCTCGATTATTGGTCCACCACCCAAAAACGAAGCATCGACACGATTCTACGCTTCCGGGGGCGACCTTAACATGTTTCAGGAATTAAGCCGATTCGGGCTCGATATCCGCTCGCTGGGCGCCGAGATTGGCTTAGCATCGTCGATTAAGATGTGCTACGCTTCGATGACAAAAGGCTTAACAGCACTCTGCACGGAACTCCTTACCGCGGCAGAGATTCTGGGTGTCTCGGAAGCCCTTGGAGCGGAGTTCAAGTTAAGCCAATCCGCACTTTACGAGCGCATGGAGCGAAGTTTGCCGTCAATGCCGCCGAAATCAAGACGCTGGATTGGCGAAATGGAGGAAATCTCGGCTACGTTCGAACATGTAGGCTTGACACCAAAGATTCTCGCGGGAGCAGCCGATATGTATCGGTTTGTTGGTGAAACTCATCTCGCAGATTTATCGCCCGAAGACGCCGAGTCGTATCCAGCCCTTGGGGAGATGATCTCGGTCTTGGCAAAACACCTGAAGAAACAGGATGCGTGATTGTCTGATGCAATCATGGGACGGTACAGGTGCCGTTCACGATGGTCTAACACAATTGTCCTACCGGAATATTAGAAATGCTTGCACTTTATCGTATGTTGAGATATAATATGATGGGGTAGTGTTACAAAGGGGCGAGAAGTCTTGCTAGCAGCATGAGGAGCAAAACCGTAGTTATGCTACCGGTGAAAAAAACAAAATCCCTCTACCCGGAATCATGTTGTTTTGTACCTCTACGCTTCAAGCTCGAAAATGAATCTGTAGCTATTGAGATTTGCTAGCGAAAGGAGGTGGCAAACTCATGCCAACAGGTTCCGTAAAATGGTTTAGTGATCGTAAGGGTTACGGTTTCATTACCACCGACGAGGGGGAGGATGTTTTTGTGCATTTCTCCGCCATTGAGGGTGAAGGTTTCAAATCTCTCGAGGAGGGGGAAGAGGTTGAATTCAAAATTGTCGAGAGCCCTAAGGGTTTTCAGGCAGAGGAAGTTGTGAAGATTAACAACGAAGCTCAATAATCACGACGATTAATTCTTCACAGTGCGAAGTCCTGCCTGTAAGAATTGAATCTTACGAGGCAGAATTTACATCCATGGACGCGGAGGTTGTATCTCTATAATTGATTAACAGTTCATGTCGTATCCAAAAAAGCTCCCATATATTTGGGAGCTTTTTTATTGCCAAGGTTCATCTCGCCCATTCATGTCATTGATTAACACAAAGCCTTGTAAAGGACGCAGATCTGCGTCCTTTACAGAGCGCGAACCGATAGCAGCAGATGAGGCTTTTGGCGGCCGCTTATCTCCGGATCTGTTCTACACCGATGGTTGCATCTTCCCCATTGACCTTCTGTGATTTCACAAAAGAGGATTCACTAGACGAATCTGTAATTTGCGTCGTCAAGGTTTCATGCGTAATATATTCGCGGTGAGCATCGAAGGCTTCATGGACGATCGGCGTTGATTCAAGACTCAGCGAAATCCGATCGGAGATGTTGAAATCTGCTTCCTTGCGCATCTGCTGGATTTTGTTAACCAACTCTCGCGCAAAGCCTTCTAGCGTAAGTTCATGGGACAACGCCGTCGAGAGCGCGACGAATTTCTGCGCGTCCGCCTCGACCATATACCCTTCTCGAGACTGAGAACGCACCTCAACGTCCTCTCTCTCCAAGGTATACGTAGTTCCATCTGCCTCGATTTTCAACTCGCCCGCCGCATCTAGCTCACTCTTAAGCACGAACGCGTCCGCTCCTCGTACAGCTTTTGCAATCGTCTGTACATCTTTCCCATGTTTTGGACCCAGTAGCTTGAAATTCGGGTTCACCGTGTAGGTTGCGTATTCGCCAATCTGGTCACTGAAGTCAATTGCCTTGACGTTCAGTTCGTCAAGGATGAGCTCCGACAATCGCTCCACAGCGGTTTTTTGCTCGTCCGACAGACCGCCAAGCGTAACCGATCCAAGCGGTTGCCGGGTCTTGATTGCCGACCGATTCCGGGCTGCACGTCCCAGGACAATGAGATCGCGCACCAGTGCCATATCATCTTCCAGTTGCTTGTCGACCAATTCATCATCTGCTGCCGGATAGTCGGAGAGGTGCACACTTTCAGGAGCCATCGTATCGACTGAGCCTACCAGGTTTCCATAAATCTCCTCTGTTACGAATGGGATGAACGGCGCGAGTAGACAGCTGGAAGTCACCATGACTTGATACAGAGTAGAATACGCAGATTCCTTATCGGCATCAGCTTCCGATTTCCAGAATCGGCGCCGGCTGCGCCGCAGATACCAATTTGAAAGATCGTCCAAGAATACCTCAATTGCACGGCAGGCGCCGTCCGGCTCATACCGCTCCAGTCGATTGGTGACTTCTAGGATAGTGGCTTGAAGCCGCGATACCAGCCAGCGGTCAAGGGGGTTATCTGGCGCCTTAAATCCAGTAGCGGTGCCTACCGTCGGCTTCCAGCCATCGACATTGGCGTAAGTAACAAGAAAGCTGTAGACATTCCACAACGGTATGAGAAACTGGCGTCGAACCTCATCTGCGTTGTTGAATCCAAACATTAAGTTCTGCTCCGGTTTCGCGGCGCAATACAGCCATCGCATGACATCCACGCCCATTTTTTCGGCGGCATCGTCAAACCAAATTGCGTTTCCCCAAGACTTATGCATCTCGCGTCCATCCTCTGCGAACAGGGTGGCGTAGCTGAAATTATGCTTAAAGGGGGCGCGCCCCTCCATGACCGTGCTCATGGCGATGAGCGAATAGAACCAGTTCCGAAACTGTCCGGGGAAGCTTTCGCTAATCAGATCTGCAGGAAACCACTGCTGCCAGTAGTCACGATCGGTGCGGTACTGCATCGTGCTAAAACTGACGCTGCCGGCATCCAGCCACGGATTCCCGACATCGGGGATGCGCGAGACCGAGGATCCGCAATTTGTGCATGCAATCTTTACCGCGTCGATCCATGGGCGGTGCGGTGTGTGTCCCTCAAATTCATCCCAACCTTCCACCGCGCGTTCCTTTAGCTCTTCCGCACTCCCGATTACGTCGAAGTGTCCACATTCCCCGCATTCGTAAATTGGGAGCGCCAGTCCCCAGTATCGTTTCTTGGAGATCATCCAATCGTGCATGTTGCGCAGCCAATCCAGTTCGCGGGCGAGTCCGAAATCCGGATACCATTTGGTTTCATTGAGCACGACCTCCATCATCTGGTAACGCACATTTTGTTCCTTCTCCTCGTCGGTTACCTGTTCGTAAGGTTTGTCCAGTTGCTCGCCCATCGAAATATACCATTCATCCACGAGACGGAATACCAGCTCGTCTTCGCAGCGCCAACACACCGGGTAGCGATGGGTGTAGTCCTCGAGCCGATAGACGATGCCCTTCTGTTCGAGGTTCTCGAAGATATCTCCCGCTACGGTGTGAACTTGACGGCCTGTCAACCAGTCAAATCCATCTCCATAGATCCCTCCGGGACCCAACGGAGCGATGACGACGAGATTGTGTTGTTTGCTCAACTCGAAGTCTTCCGCGCCGCAGCCGGGTGCCGTGTGAACAATGCCCGTTCCTTCGGCTTCGCCAACCTCATTCCACAAGATAACACAATGCTGTTCGGCTGCCCCTGAAGTTGCTTGCGCGGGCAATTCGTCGAATGGTCCGTCATAAGCCCAGCCTTCCAAAGCCGATCCCTGTTTCTTGGCGATGACCTCATATGATCCACGGATGGCACCTTCCACCGCTCCTTTGCTCAACCAGAAACGCTGATCGTCCTGTTCAACGAGAAGATAGGTCAAATCCGGATGCACCGCCGCCGCGACATTGCTGGTCAACGTCCATGGCGTTGTCGTCCAAACCAGCAGGCTTTCGCCGGGACGGTCGCGCAAGGGGAAGCGAAGAAAAATACTGGTATGTGTCAAGTCGCGGTAGCCATCGGTGGCGATTTCGTGTTGGCTGATGCCGGTATCACAACGGGAACACCACGGCATGACGTCGGTGCCCTTGTAAATCCAACCGCGCTCGTAACATCGCTTAAGGATTGTCCAAATCGTATAGTTGTTTTCGTTTGAAAACGTGAAATAAGAGCCGCCCAGTTCCGGCAATCCAAGCCTTCCGACGATTTGTTCAACAGTGTCCGTGACGGAACCCTGCGGCCCCTCCACGGTGATAACCTGTGAGGGATCCGTAGCCATTTTGGATTCGAGATCGCGTAGCAATTCCGGATCGTTCCAATCCATCCAGTAGCCCAATCGAATCGATTGTTCCGTTTGCGTAGCCGCGTGCCGGAGCACTTGTCGCTTGCAGGCATTCACGAATTCCGCCAATCCATAGGCTTCGATGTCCTTCTTGGATTTAAATCCCATATCGCGCTCGACATTGACCTCTATCCACAATCCTTGGCAATCAAAGCCGTTCTGATGCCTTGTTTGGTAGCCCTGCATCGCCTTGTACCGGTGAAAGAGATCCTTATAGGTGCGTCCCCACGCGTGATGGACACCCATCGGGTTATTAGCAGTAATCGGTCCGTCGATAAAACTCCACCGCGGCGCATTTCGCCGTGCTGACTTAAGTTGGTCGAATACCTTACTGTCGCGCCAAAATCCTAAGATTTCGTGTTCTTGATCAACGAAATCGACAGAATTGGGAACCTCTTTGAACATCCTAATCTCCTCGGTAAGCTGTATATTAAAGTAAAACCAACAACTATTTGTACACGGCGGTAGGTTCGGTTTCCTACTCGAACGGTATTTGTCCAATCTCGTAAATGCGGTTAGAATAGGATCTCTATCGTGCTCTTTATTCAACCGCCTGATCTATGCGCTCGATTGATTACCTGCCGAAATATGTGCATCTACGAGCGGAATTGACTTTAAAAGCTACCTGTCACAAAAAAGCCCACCACCGAAACCGTTTCGATGATGGGCAATGGTATTTAATGATGACAATGGAATCAGGTTTATAGCTTGTTCATCAGCCCACCATCCTATAACGGTATAATGCTAATCAGGATAGCAATCCCGATGGAAGAAGGGGTGTTCCAGCTATCATCCGTGTCGATGAAGGCGGTGTATGATGATGCTTCTGGCACGATGCAGATTTTCCTTTTAAACTTATCGGGCTAGTAGTTATTACGGAGGGCCTTTTGTTCTAACGCGTTGGCGCCCTCAGAATTAAGGTCGTTGATGGCCGAGCTATTCAATACCGTTTAATCCGTAGTGAATAACGCAGATTTCAGTCGTTTGGTACGTAAAATTGTTGTAGAATAGGCACGGCGACAAAAAATGGAAGTAGCGACCATCTAGAATTTCCGAAAGCCGCTACCAAGATAGCACGTGAGTTACCACCTAACCCAAACTCGCGTGGAATTCACACCAATCGTCTAAGTTGTTCAGATTAACGGCGTCAAGGATAGAGCCGTCATCATTGATACCGGAAGCTCCAAGGATAGAGCCGCGGGTGTCGTCATCATGGTTGTAACCGGCGATTGCCGCGTTCAGTTCGTCAACTGCGGATTGATCGAGGCTCCCACCCTTTTTGTCGAGAACCCATTGCTCGAACTCGGGGTAGGTAGGCGAATTATCACTAATGTATGCCAGCGTTTCGTCTTTATCAAGACCTAAGCCGTCGAGCACCATCTGATCAAAACCTGCGCCGCAAGCAGGATAATCATCATTCAACACGCCCTTGGAATCCATAAGCACTTTTGACCAGAATCTCGGAAGATGAAGCACTCCGAGCGGACCGGCGACACCTGAACTGATTGTGGGAATCAACTTAGCCATTTTCTTTTCTCCTTACCGATTTTGTTCGAACTGATGAGAATGCATGTCCAGGACATTTAGGATTCCTGGAGAATGATTCATTATATCACAGATTCAGAGGGCTGAAAAGAAAAAAGAATCCGGTTTGGGGCAATAGAATGCCGTGAGGGATTGCATAGAGGTTGATATCGATGGACACCCAAAGCCGCGGGATGCAAGGTTTGTCTTTAAACCGGTTTTAAACTGGCGTAGGATGAGATCTCATGATTTGGTTGATTCTGGGATGCGTTGTATTGGCGATGATTGGCGCGGGTACGCTCATTTCGCGACTAGCGGGAATTTCTGAGAAAGATCGTAGCAGGAAGTCGTGGATATGGGGTGCGTTCATCATAATTGCGCTTGTCATCGTGCCACTGCTCTTGCTGGGTATAATTGTCAAGTTCATCCATTACTCGGAAGTTCAAGGAGTGCTCGATAGCTTTCGACAGTAATTGCCTCGTCAACTAAATTCAAACCCTATCCGTTTCCTGGCGCGGTTTTGTCTCCGGCTATTGTTCGATCTTTTTCGCCTCCGCCAGCGATGTACAGAAAGAAGATTGTTCCGGCGATCGCTAAGAGAATCCACAAAACACCCCAGAAAAGCGTTGGAATATTTGTCATCTCCGCGAGCATCCGAGCATCCGATCGTAGATGCGCACGATCCAGAATGTCGCTCTTGATATCAAGGATCGCGTAGAGGCAGCTTGTAACACCTATAACTTGTAGAATCCAGCGGTTTACCGATCTATTGAGGAATCTCCCGCTTATGAGAAGCGCTGCACCGAACCCGATGCCAAACCCGAGACCAAACAGATTGCGTACGTAAAGTACCGAGACGGCAACCATCCCGAGTCCTATAATGACACTCAAGGTTTTGTCGAGTCGGGCTCGTACGGCGAGGAGAAGAATTAGGCCGCCCCACATCAAGCTGCCGAGATAGCCAGCGGTCAGTGTCCAGAAAGGCGATCCGCCTCTGGTGATTGCGTGGCCACCCTCTTGGGAAACAACAACGATTTCCTCAATTTGACCGCCCGTAGCCATGGCGGCAATGCCGTGGCTGATTTCGTGCATGAACACCACAAATATCTTTAGCGGATACACCACGGGAGTGTTCCAGAGCAGTGTGACAGCGACGAAGATCAGGATTATGCCTCCGTTGAGCCTTCTGAAAAATTCTTTAATCACGTCAGTTTCCTCCGATCGTCACGGCAAACGGTCGCCCAGTTCTCACCGTGACAGGGCACATTTTCCGTTGATATTCCACTGCTGATATGCTATAGTTGCCTTTCGGATATTTCTGCATGGTAATACGCTTTCGTGCGGTCTGTCAAGTGGATTTCGGCACAGTGGCAAGGTGAAGGAATGAACACATTCGGCCATCTGTTTCGCATTACGACATGGGGCGAGTCTCATGGCAACGCCATCGGTGTCGTGGTAGATGGTTGTCCACCCTTGCTAAAGATTGACCGCGAAGCGATTCAGTTTGAATTGGATCGGCGCCGTCCGGGCCAGAGCAGTCTCACGACTCCCCGGCAGGAGGGAGACCAAGTCGAAATCCTGTCGGGTGTTTTCGAGGGGCAAACACTCGGCACACCAATATCTATGTTGGTGAAGAACAAAGATGCGAAACCCTCCGCGTATGACCATTTGAAGGATATTTTCCGGCCCTCGCACGCCGACTTTACGTACAAGCAAAAATATGGCATCTACAATTGGCAGGGCGGTGGACGTGCCAGCGCGCGGGAGACTATAGGACGGGTCGCGGCGGGGGCGATTGCCAAACAGATATTACGAGAAAACTGCGGAACGGAGATTCTCGCTTACATCAAACAGATTCACACGATCGTGGCTGAGGTCGATTCGGAGGCGGTTACGTTAGATGAGATCGAATCGAGTCTGGTGCGCTGTCCCGATCGTATCGCAAGCAAAAAGATGGCTGCTTGTATCGATCAGGCGCGGCGGGACGGCGACTCGCTTGGCGGCATAATCGAGTCTGTTTCCCGCGACGTTCCATCGGGACTTGGCGAACCGGTGTTCGACAAACTGAAAGCGGATCTCGCCAAGGCAATAATGTCTCTTCCCGCTACGATGGGCTTTCAGATTGGATCGGGGTTTGGCGGAATCACGTCGACCGGATCCTCCCACAACGACCCGTTCTACAGCGACGGCGGTCGAATTCGTACACGGACGAACAATTCGGGCGGGACTCAGGGCGGCATCTCTAACGGTGAAGATATACTGTTCCAAGTGGCATTCAAACCGACGGCGACAATTCGCAAGGAGCAGGAAACGGTCGACGCCCAAGGCAATTCGGTAACGCTGTCCGCCCATGGCAGGCATGACCCATGCGTCCTACCACGTGCGCCGGCAATAGTTGAGGCAATGACGGCAATAGTCTTGGCGGACCACTTCCTACGTCAGAATGCGAAAAAGCTGGAAGCGGATCGCTCTTCGTGAGATTTGACTGCATCCTCAGAGCATGCGTGATACCGCGAGTCCAGTTTGTACGCTGTAGCATGTTAGAACGGTATTCTAAGAGTAGCGCACCTGCGATCTCGACCATCATGGCGGCCCACCGATGTCGAGCCTCATGAATGGACGGCAAGTATAAATGGAACCGAGACTACATAATCGCAATCTTGTAATTGATGTCGGCACGAATTCTGTACACATGCTCGTGTTCGACGTGGAGACTAATGGACAGAAACCTAAAATTGTTCTCGATGATCGGAGAATCACTCGGCTTGGTCACGGATTGGCGCTGACCAATGAACTTCAAGAGGAAGCGATGGCACGTACTTGTGCCACACTCAAGGATTTCGCCGTGCAAGCGGGACGATTAGGCGTCGATCAGGTAGTCGCCGTTGGCACGAGTGCTCTCCGTGAGGCGAGGAATGCCGCCGCGTTTGTGAAGCGCGTCGAAAACCAATGCGGAATCGAGATCGAAATTATCTCGGGCGAAACCGAAGCGCGATGTGCTTTCTTGTCGATCCGATCAGATCCGCATTTTAGCCATCTCAACGGCGACCGTATTATGGTCATCGATATCGGTGGCGGGAGTACGGAGCTAATTGTGGGACGACACGAGATCGACAACTTCGTGAGCGTGAACGTCGGCGCGGTTTATCTGACGGAGACCTTTCTTTCAAGTGATCCGCCGACTGACGAAGAATTGGAGAAACTCTATTCATTCCTTGAGGAGGCGTGGTCGAAGCAGCCGGTTGCTGGAGCGAAGCTCCATGCGGCACCAACGCTAACGGGCATCGGCGGGACAATCGTAAACCTTGCGGGCATAAAGCTTGGTTTGAATCGGTTTGATCCGCGGTTGCTCCACGGGGAGATGCTGCACACTACGGAGATCAAGAATCAGATTCACCGATTTTGTTCCCTTCCCTTGGAGGAGCGGAAGTTGATTCCCGGACTAGAAGCCAAGCGCGCAGACATCATCACTGCAGGTGCGGCTGTGCTTCGGAGCGTTCTAAAATATGTTGGTGCCTCAAAGATTCGAGTCAGTACGCATGGCTTACGCTACGGTGTAATGTGCGATCGTTTTGTCGCGCGTAGCAATGGTACGTAGCGAGTCGATTTGTCAAGAAGGAATGCCGCGGGGCTTATGAATTCGGTAACAAAGTCGGGGCTAGAGAATCTAGGACAGGAAGATTACGTAGTCGGCGTTGATATGGGCGGCACAAAGATTCTTGCCGCAGTCATCGGTTCAAATGGGCAAATCGTCTCACGATGCAAAGGGATGACCTGTGCGGAAAAAAGCGCCGACGAAGTCATTGATCGAATTTCGGATTGTATTTCCGAATCAATCGAACGGGCAAATCTGCATAAAACACAGATAAGAGGAATCGGGATCGGTGTTCCCGGTGTTATTGATTCGGAAACAGGGGTTATCATTTTTGCACCTAACCTCCGTTGGTCGAATGTAGCTCTTAAACCGGTTCTCGCGAATCAGTTCGAGATTCCCGTCTTCGTGGAGAACGATGTGAATCTGGGAACACTCGGGGAACAGGCATTAGGAGCAGGAAGAGGAGTTGATAATCTCGTCGGCATATTCATCGGTACAGGCATCGGCGGCGGAATGATCTTGAATGGTAAGCTCTTCTATGGAGCCAACCAGACCGCAGGCGAAATCGGGCACGTTATCCTAAAACCCGACGGACCTCGATGCAGTTGCGGAAATCGGGGCTGTCTGGAGGCGCTAGCGAGCCGAACCGCAATCTCGCGATACGTTCGGAAAGCCGTCACTCATCAAGGCAAAAAAAGCATCCTCCCGGAGTTAAATGGCGGTAATCTTGACCTCGTGCGGAGCCGAGCCCTGGCGAAAGCGGTGGCGAGGGGTGATAAGGTGACGACCAAGGCGATTGAACGAGCACAGTATTATCTTGGAGTGGGGGTCGCCACGGTAGTCGGTATCGTAAATCCGCAAGTCGTAGTGCTCGGCGGCGGCCTCATAGAAGCCATGGGCGAGAATCTCGTAAGCGGCGTGTATGATGTCGCTGCGGAACTCGCTCTTCCCAATGCCATGAACGGCGTTGAAGTTGTGAGTGCGAAACTCGGCGATGACGCAGGTGTCGTTGGTGCGGCGGTACTTGCTTGCGAAAATCTTGGATTTACATAAAAAATGCATTGTCCCGTGTTGGCGACAGCGACGCCTATAATCGTGCATGTTTATGGACGAGCGGCGGGGCTACGTTTAGGTACGTTGAAATTAGCAATCATTATCTCAGGAGGAGCAGATGAGCCGTCTTACACAACCTCATCCCTATCCGGGCAAGCTTTTTGTGGTTGAAGGAATCGATGGGTCCGGCAAGAGCACACAGTTGGATCTATTGCATAGATGGTTGGTAGCCGAAGGATACAACGTGTTCTTCACCGAGTGGAACTCTTCGCCTCTTGTTAAGCAGACCAACAAAAAGGGAAAGAAGAAGAACCTCTTAACCCCTACAACATTTAGCATTCTACACGCGACCGACTTTGCCGATCGGTTAGCCAATATGATAGTGCCACCCTTGCAGGCAGGCATGATTGTATTAGCGGACCGCTACGTCTACACCGCCTTTGCGCGAGATGTCGTGCGCGGTGTTCACCCAAACTGGGTTCGAAATCTTTACTCATTTGCCGTCCGACCGGACATCGCGTTTTATTTCAAGGTACCCATCGATGTATCCATAAAGCGTGTGACTATCGGGCGAGCCGGTCTCAAGTTTTATGAGGCGGGCATGGATCTAGGGTTAAGCGATGATCCAGTTACGAGCTTCAGGCTTTTCCAGAGCCAGGTGATCGATGAATACGATCGACTAACGGAGGAGTTTGGTCTAACTGTCATTGACGGGAGCGGTCCAATCAATGAACAGCAGGAGAGGCTGCGCGACGTTGTCTGCAATGCGTTAACGGACTATGCTAGCCATCACCCACCGATGACCATACCGGAACTACATCGTGACGCCGCGGCTGAAATTACATCATCAGTAACATCGTAAGTCAATCTGTGAAACAAGGATTGAGCGAGTCTAACCAGTCCATCTATCACCACATGCCGCACCGCGTAGCGGCTGCACACAATAACTGCCCAAGCCTCGAGAACTTCGGGGGAGAGAACGATGAGAGACGAAATCTTCTACGGCGATGGCTTACCTTACGTCGACACCACCGATTTAGATGGCAAACTGATTGTTATCGAAGGCACTGACGGAGTCGGTAGATCTACCCAAATCGAAGGGACGAACGAAAGCGGCAAATCAACACCAATCGAGGGATTGAAGCGCTGGCTTGAGGTACAAGGATACGGCGTGGTCAGCACGGGGTGGACTCGATCGCCGCTGCTGGGTCCGGCAATCGATGCCATCAAAGAGGGCAACACACTAAATCAGATTACCTACAGCATTCTATACGCAGCCGACTTTGCCGACCGTCTCGAAAACGTGATTATCCCAGCCCTGAAGGGTGGTTTTATCGTACTCGCGGATCGCTACATGTACACAGCCTTCGCGCGCCATGTTGTTCGCGGGGTTGATCCGCAATGGCTTCGCAGAGTCTATGGATTCGCCCCGTTACCCGACCTTGTCATCTATTTGAAGATCGGACTTGAAGACTTAATTCAGCGCACCTTCACGTCCGGAAGAAGCATGAAATACTGGGAATCGGGCATGGACATCGGTTATCGCGGCGGCTTATATGAGAGCTTTGTTGAATATCAAACTCTCGTCCTTGAAGAGTTCGACAAGATGACCGACGAGTTTGGATTCACGGTGCTTGACGCGTCACCCAAAATTGAGCAGGTAAATCAAAAACTCAAAGATGTAATAGGGGAGTTCCTCACGACCACAAACTAGCAACCACTGGCCGAAGCAATGCCGCTATACTCGTTCCGTGTTCAGAGCGAGCCTCCTCCCCCATATACGTCCGGAAATAGAACTTGACGCCCTCTACAGTGCCTACCATCATTCCAACTGCCTGACCGCTCAAGAAAAACAGGAATCGCACAGTCCTCACAAGGGAAGTTCATGCCTCAGGAATACATTGACATCGGCGGCGCAAGCGAACATAATCTTAAGAACATAAATCTCCGGCTTCCGAAGGATAAGTTAATCGTCTTTACCGGCGTCAGTGGTTCCGGCAAATCCTCACTGGCATTTGATACGATTTACGCCGAAGGTCAGCGCCGCTACATTGAATCCCTATCCGCGTATGCCCGCCAATTCCTTGGCCAGCTGGAACGACCCGATGTCGATTTTATCGGCGGTCTCTCTCCGTCAATTTCAATCGACCAAAAATCCACTGGACACAACCCCCGTTCAACTGTAGCGACCGTTACGGAGATCTATGATTACTTGCGTGTTCTCTTCGCGCGTGTCGGCAAACCGCATTGCCTTGAATGCGGGCGGCCCGTGGGTGCTCAAACGGGCGATGCGATTATCGATCAGATTGTGGGCTTGCCGGATCGGACGCGAATTCTCATTTTAGCGCCGATCGTTAGCGGACGCCGCGGCGAATACCGCGATGATCTGGCGGACGCGCGAAAAGCCGGATTCGTTCGCGCGAGGATTGATGGCCAGATTTATGAACTCGCGGATGAAATCCAGCTTGATCGAAACCAACGACATGATATTGAGCTTGTCGTCGATAGGCTCATCGTCAAAACCGATATCCGAAGTCGTGTCGCAGAGGCCGTTGAGACCGCATTGCGAATGGGGAACGGCCGGCTTATCGTCCACGTCGTCTCAACTCCCGACTCAGAGGAGGCGGTGGAGAGCGGTGACGAACAGCCGACTTCCGGTGACCTTCTGTTCAGCAAGGATTACACCTGCGTCCACTGCAACATCAGCTATGAGCCTCCCGCGCCTCGTCACTTTTCCTTCAACAGTCCGGCTGGCATGTGTCCATCGTGCAAGGGCTTAGGCAACAAAACGGAAATGTCGCCGGATCTGATCGTACCCGATCCAAGCAAGTCCATTCAAGAGGGCGCGATTATCTTTTGGGGAACGCTTGATTCGCTCCATACCCGCCATCTCGCCTTTAGCGTGGCAGATTATCTTGCATTTGACATAGATACTCCTTGGAAGGATTTGACCGAGGAGCAACGACACACCGTCCTTTACGGCACCGGAAACAAAAAGATCCCGTTCGTTTATCAATCCCGTCGAAATCGCCGTCACAAGTACCGGGCACCGTACGAGGGAGTCATCCCACCTGAAGAGCGGAAGTATTTTCAGAGCAACTCGGAATTGCACAAGCGATATTTGTCGAAGTATATGGTCTCGGGACCGTGTCCCGAGTGTAAGGGACAGCGGTTGAAGCCTGAGGTCAAAGCGGTGACTATTGCGGGGAAATCGATTCTTGATGTCATAGCTATGACAATCAGCGACAGTCTCGAATTCTTTGAGAACCTACAACTTGCCGAGCGTGAGGCGTTCATAGCTACCGATCTACTCAAGGAAATCAAGGGGCGTATCGGATTCCTGATTAGCGTCGGTCTGCACTACCTGACGCTGGATCGCACGGCGCCCACACTTTCCGGCGGAGAGTCGCAGCGGATTCGGCTGGCGAGCCAAGTGGGCGCCGGCTTACGCGGCGTAATTTATGTGCTTGACGAACCGAGTATAGGTTTGCATCCACGAGATAATGGGCACCTGCTCGCGACGCTGCAACTGCTAAGAGATCAGGGCAACACGGTCATTGTTGTAGAACACGACGAGGACACGATGTGGGCTGGAGATTTAATCGTGGACTTCGGCCCGGGACCGGGGATAAAAGGCGGCGAAATCGCAGCCATCGGTACACCCCAAGAATTGCTTGAGGACGCTAATACATTAACGGCGCAGTATCTGCGCGGCGAACAACGGATTGATGTCCCGGTCGAACGCCGGTTTGTCGGCGATCGTTGGCTTGAAATCGCCGGAGCGCGTCACAACAATCTCAAGAGTATTGATGTCCGAATCCCTATCGGCAGTTTTACCTGCGTTACCGGCGTGAGCGGATCGGGAAAGAGTTCGCTGATTAACGATATTCTGTATGAAGCACTCGCACGGGAACTGATGAAAGCGCACGCCGATCCGGGGGAGCACAAGGCGATACGAGCGCTGGTGTCCGAAGAAGAGGAAATAGAGAGCCCGGAGCCCGAGAGTCTGGACACAGAGTTTGAAGAGTCCCCTAGCCAGAGCTTTGAGCCGTCCATGCCCGATCCGACCCAGTGGGAGCTATCGGACGTCCAAGTTCCGGTGACAAGTGTTATCGACAAAGTGATCGACATCGATCAAGCACCCATCGGACGAACTCCGAGATCAAACCCCGCCACCTACACGAAGGTGTTTGATCATATCCGATCGCTATACGCCGAACTCGCGGACTCAAAGTTAAGGGGTTACAAGCCGGGGAGGTTCAGTTTTAATGTCCGCGGAGGACGCTGCGAAGCGTGCGAAGGCAACGGTGCGCGGCGTGTCGAAATGCACTTCTTAGCGGACGTTTGGGTGAAGTGCAACGTGTGCAATGGTCGGCGGTACAATGAAGAAACGCTACAAGTCAAGTACCGTGACAAAAGCATTATTGATGCACTGAACATGGACGTACAAGAGGCGCTCGAACACTTCGCCAATGTACCTCCAATCGCACATGTTTTGCAAACGTTGCACGATGTGGGGTTGGATTATATCAAACTTGGTCAACCCGCTCCGACGCTATCCGGCGGAGAGGCGCAACGAATCAAACTCGCGCGCGAACTTGCCAAACGCAGTACGGGAAAAACGCTTTACATTCTCGATGAGCCGACGACAGGGCTGCATTTCGACGATGTCAAGAAGCTACTGGACGTGCTGCACCGGCTCGTTGAAAAAGGGAACACAGTTGTCGTCGTCGAACACAATCTGGAAGTTGTCAAAACCGCGGATTATGTGATTGACCTTGGTCCCGAGGGCGGTGAGGAGGGAGGTTACGTCGTTGCACTTGGCAGCCCGGAAGAGATAGCAAGGATGGATGAATCGTATACGGGACAAGCATTGAAGAGGGTATTGGACAGTGGAAAAGATGACAAACGCATCCCCTACGCCTACCATTCATCATCGCCCTTGACCGGTAGCGTTAGCGAGAAACAGGCGGAAACGACTTCCGATAGCATGCTGCGCGAGACCGGGCCGACTTATCAAACCGGGCAAGGCAGCGGAGCGATCAGCAATCGTCAATATATATCGGTTCACGGCGCGCGGGAACATAACTTGAAAAATGTGGACGTGAATATCCCTCATCGAAAGCTGACGACACTTACGGGGGTTAGCGGCTCCGGCAAGACATCCCTGGCGCTGGACACCATATACGCTGAAGGGCAGCGGCGGTATGTCGAATCGCTATCGGCCTATGCCCGCCAATTCCTTGGCCAGCTCGAGAAGCCGAAGGTCGAAAAGATTGAAGGGCTCTCGCCCGCCATTGCAATTGAACAGAAACCGCCGAGCCAGAACCCGCGCTCGACCGTAGGGACGGTAACAGAGATTTACGACTACCTGCGCGTCCTGTACGCACGGGCTGGAACTCCTCACTGCCCACAATGCGGTGCGGAAGTTGGCGCTCAGACACTTCAACAGATTGTCGACAAGATCGCAACGCTCCCGGTCGGCACACGGGTTTACATTCTTTCGCCGCTGGAACTAAGGAACAACGAAGACTATCCGGAAGCATTTCGCCGCTTACAAAAAGAGGGCTATGCACGTATCGAGATAAACGGCGAGATCGTCCCCCTTGACAAGACGCCTAATATCGGCAAGAGCATCAAGCATGATGTCAAGATCGTGGTTGATCGCATGGCACTCGATCCCGATGAACAAGGAAGACTGTCGGAAGCAGTTGAAATTTCACTTAACCAGAGTAACGGTGTCGTTGTTCTCAAGACCGATGACGCGGCGTTTAGCCCCATCTTTTTCAGCCTACACTCCGCCTGTCTCTCCTGCGAGATAAGTTTCCCGGAGTTAACGCCACGCCATTTTTCATTCAATAGTCCGCTAGGACAGTGTCCGCAATGTGAAGGGATCGGTACATTCTTCGGCGGCCGTCGAATCTGTAGGGAGTGCGACGGTACGCGTATCCAGCCTTTCCCGCGACATGTGCAGATCTGCCAAAAAACCATAGCAGATGCCACGGCTATGTCCATCGGAGAAGCAACGCGTTTTTTTTCAGATCCTCCGGAGGAGGGCGGAACTGGTTCTTCGCATGTGACGCAGGAGATGCTCCCACATCAGGTGAACATAGCGCGCAACCTACTGAACGAGATTCAAAACCGTCTTCAATTCCTTATGGACGTAGGACTCCACTACTTGACATTGGACCGGCCCGCGCCGACGCTCTCGGGCGGCGAGATGGAACGAATTCGACTGGCGAGCCAACTTGGCAGCGGGCTAACGGGTGTTACCTATATCCTGGACGAGCCGAGTGTCGGGTTGCACCAGCGGGATCAAGAGCGATTACTGAGAGCATTAGCACATCTACGAGATCTCGGAAACAGCGTATTGGTAGTTGAGCATGATATGGAAACCATGTTGCAGTCCGATCATATCGTCGATTTTGGGCCTGGCGCAGGCAAGCTCGGCGGCGAGGTAGTTAGCAAGGGGTCGCCTGACAAAGTTAAAGAGGATGAGAACTCAATCACGGGGAATTACTTGGCTGGAACGTTAAAAATTGATGTTCCGGAAACGCGGCGACCGGGAAAGGGAGAATGGCTTGAAATCACTAACGCACAAACGAATAATCTGAAATCTATCGACGCGAGAATCCCCTTGGGAACCCTAACATGCGTGACCGGGGTTTCCGGATCAGGGAAGAGTTCCCTCATTGAAGAAACCCTTTACCCCGCTCTGGCAACCGACTTGAATCAAACAAAGATGCGGACCGGAACGTATAAATCAATCTCCGGAATGCAGCATCTCGACAAACTGATTAATATCAATCAGCAACCGATAGGTGAAACGCCTCGTTCCAACCCGGCGACCTACACCGACATTTTCACGAAAGTGCGCTACCTGTTCGCCGAACTGCCGGAAGCAAAGACGCGAGGGTTTGATTCCAGGCGGTTCAGTTTTAACTTAAAGGACGGACAGTGTGAAAACTGCCACGGACATGGATATACCCGTGTTGAAATGCATTTCCTGGCAGATGTTTGGGTGAGATGTGAAACTTGCGGCGGCACGGGTTACAATCATGAAACTCTTGAGATTCGGTACAAAGGGAAGAATATCGCCGATATCCTTGCGATGACGGTAAAAGAGGCTTTGGACCACTTTCAAAATGTAGCGACAATCCGTAAACCGTTACAGATGCTTTACGATGTCGGTTTGGATTATATTGAACTCGGACAAGCGGCGACAACCTTATCCGGCGGCGAAGCACAGCGCGTCAAACTGGCGAGCGAACTTGCCAAACGAAGCACGGGCAAGACCATCTATATCATGGACGAACCAACCACAGGGTTGCACTTCGCCGATGTACAAAAGCTGCTCAACGTGCTCCACCGGTTGGTGGATAAGGGCAACACAATTGTAGTGATTGAACACAACCTGGATGTCATTAAATGCGCGGACTGGGTGATTGATCTCGGTCCTGAAGGCGGCGACGCCGGAGGAGAGATTGTAGCCATGGGAACACCCGATATTGTTGCCGAAGCGAAGGCTTCCCATACAGGAAGGTTCCTACAGAAAGCGCTTTCCTCGGCGTAGTGTGATTGGCGACTGCAATAGGAATTGAAGGAGTCGGCAAGAACAATGACTAATTGCCTCTGACCGATTACCAGTGAAAGCAGTAGCGATTGGAAAGTAGGGAACGCAGATCTGCGTTCCCTACACTCTGAAGTGGGCGGGCCCTAAGGTACTGCGAATATTTGACATCACCCAGAACACATTAGGTTTCTCCGCCCTGGCAAATACGACGGTTGACAGAACTACAACTTGCCCGTATAATGCAAATGAGTTTACCAGATAATTATGGCGAGGTATTCCATGGAAAACAGCGACTCGGTTCAACAGACCGAAGACCAGACCGAAAGATTTGACATACCACAACCGACAGGTGTCTTTGCCGAGCCGTGGTCGATTAAGAAGCTAATCGGGTTACTCGCCGTGTTTGGTCCTGCCGCTATTGTTGCATCGGCAAGCATCGGAGCGGGTGAAACCATCGTCGTTGTCAGTGCGGGCGCCTGGGCAGGTTATGGACTGCTTTGGCTTGTGCTCTTGAGTTGCGTCGTAAAAGGGGTATTTGTCACCTATTTGCTCGGTCGATTCACAGCCGTGAGCGGCGAGCATGTGGGTCACCGTCTCGTGCGTTTGCCGGGACCGCGCGGTTGGCTATTGCTCACCATACTCATCATGGAGATGATCGGCGCTCCGCTGGCATGGGTGCCGATTGCAAAACCGTGCGGCGATCTGTTTCATTACTTCCTTGACGGTGTGCCAAGGTCGATTCCCGAGCCCGTTTGGGAAAACGCATTCACGTGTGCTTTCATTGCACTCGCACTCGCGCTTAGCCTGCGTCTCTCCTTTGAAAGACTAGAAAAACAGCAACTCATTATATGCGGTATCTTGGTTACCGGTACGATAATCGGCACACTAATGGTGCGTCCCGACTTTGGCAAGGCGCTGGTTGGAAGCGTTAGTGTAGGCCAGCTTCCGGAACCTCCGCCTTGGACACCCGAAGACGCCGTGAAAAATCCCTTGCTAACCATGGCGACAGCCTTTGCATATGTAGGCGGCTCCGTGCTGGGCTACATCGTTTACGCGAATTGGGTTGGGCTGCACCGCTGGGGCATGACAAGCCATGAGAACATTTCTGTTGTCCGCGAACATGCCTTCACGCGTGATAAGATTGATTACTTACCCGAGGGGCGCGACCACGTGGCGCGTCTCCGAAAAATCACCGCGCCATTGCGCTGGGATGTGGGAATGGGTGCAATCGTACTGTTCATCGTGACGGGCGCATTCATGATTTCCGGTGCGGCGGTGCTTTATCCCCTCGAGACCAAATTCAAAGGTTGGAGTTTGCTCACGGAGCAGGCGCATGTGTGGAGCAATATCCACGCATCGTTAGTCTGGGTCTACTACATCTGCATTATCGCCGCATTATGGGGGACGCTCCAAGCGCTTCCAGAGATTTATGCACGAGTCTCACAGGAATTCCTTCAGGCGGTCTGGCCCAACCGCGAGTGGGATTATAACAAGATTCAACGGTTGATTTGCGCTTATCTTTTCGTCACAACCGCGGTTATCATCTGGAGCAACGTCCCGTTCCATATCCTTACACAGATAGCCGGTTTTCTCATCGCCAATCTGGCGATTGCCATGATGATGCTTGCCGCGCTGTATCTAAATTTCAAGCTACCCTCCCCCTATCGGACGCGGTTGCCGATGTTAATCGGAGCCATTCTGTCGGCGGGCATTCTCATCGTTTTCGCGGGCATCAGCGGATGGGGACTGTTTGCCAAGCTCTTCGGTCACGGTTAAGAACGCGCTTGTAATTTGATCGAACTAATCTCTGATGTTTTTCACTTACGCAGGCAAATAGAAAATCTGATTTTCACTGTGTCCTGATTGTAGTGCAGTATTCACGTCAAACATAAGGAGAAACTACCGATGGCATCAAATCGATTTAGAGAAAGAATGAACTCCGGTGCTCCACTTACCGGAACCCACGTTATGACCGCGCACGAAGACCTTATTGAGGTCGCCGCGGCAACAGGTCTGTATGACACAATAGAGTTCAGCGCGGAGTACAGCATGTTTGACATGCGTTTGTTGAACAATATGGCACGCGCCGCGGAGTTGTACGATACGTCGCTCATCATTAAACTTGACCAATACAGTCAGGGCTTCTGGGCGCAAGCGGCCATAGGCGCGGGATTTCACGCCGTACTTTTTACGGATATTCGGACACCTGATGACATTGTCGCCTGCCATAAGATACTTCGACCCGACAAGCCTGGTATAGACGGGCACATGGGTGTTAAGATCCGACGTATCGCTATTGAGGGGTATAGCGGCAGCGAAAGCTATCTTCAGAAGATTGAAGATATCGGGTTCATGATAATGATTGAGAAGGACGTTGCGGTGCAAAACCTCGACGAAATCTGTTCCGTTGCCTCCGATTTAGGCGTCGATATGATACAATGGGGGCCTTCGGATTTTGGATTCAGTCGCCCGAGTACGCCAACGCCAGAGGAGATCCAGTATTTCGAGAAACAGGTAATTAAATCGGCTCTCGCCAAGGGGATCCGACCCCGCGTCGAAATGGAGTTCCCAACCCCTGAAAGGATGGATTACTACACTGACTTGGGGATTAAGGATTATTGCGTTATGTGGGACCGGAATGCACTAGCAAGTGGCTGGAAAAAGACTGGAGAAGCATTGAAGGATGAGTTGGCGGCTAGATGGTCATAAGCTACTAACCAGCAATCAAGAAGGAGGATATCATGGCTTACAAACTGGACCCGCAAACCATGTACATGATGCCAACGCATTTTGGACCGAGCACGGGGCCTAGGCAGGGACCGGATGGACGCAAGTTTGAATGCAAGGATAATCCGAAGTCGACATCAGTCTCTGTGAGTTTTCTTACCAATAGCGAACAACTGGAGGAACTGCTTCCGCCTGGCGATTTTGAATTGAGCGGAGACCCCGTTGTAACGGTTTCGGCAACTTACATGACGGAGATAGAGTGGTTGGCGGGGCGGGGATACAACGTCCTCGGCGTTAGCTTTCCGGTTGCGTTTAACGGAAAAGTGGACCGCGCCAAAGGCAGTCTGCTGACCGTGCTGTGGGAGAATCTGTGCGACCCGATTCTCACCGGGCGTGAACAGTTGGGTTTCTCCAAAATCTACTGCGAGTTACCGGAGCCCGTCGTATTGCGCGGAGAGATTCATGCTATTGCCAGTTGGCTCGGATTCAAGTTTATGGATATGAAATTATCCAACCTGCATGAGATACCGTTGCCGCAAACCGCACCGGCCGCCGCACCGCCGCCTAAATCGGAAGACGACGTATTGACCGGGACGTTGCATTACAAGTACATGCCGAGGACGGGGGAATGGGGTACGCCCGACGTGGAGTACGCCGTACTCACGCCATCCGAAGGAGGAAATGGCCGCACCACGGAACTTTGGCGGGGTGAAGGCACCGTGGAGTTTCATAAAGCGCGATGGGAAGACCTGCCGACACAGTACAGCATCGTCAACGCTTTCCATGAGTTGGAAATAAAGGAATATCGCGGCGCCAGTTTCTCAAGAGGAATCGGCGGAAAAGATTTGAGCGATCAGCGCATTCTGCGCTAATCTATCGAACGCATATAGCAGATTTAGTTTAGAATCAGTGTGGGACAAAAAAACCCGACTTCGGTCGGGTTTTTTTATGTTTCACGTACGTCGCACCATAGCGACATGCAGTAGGGGATAACGTCAAAGAGGTTGCGCTCATATCTAGATTTAGCTCCCCTCAGGACCAGTAACCTAGTGTGACATATAGCTACGTAAACCCACATGTATGGATGTTGCACTCTAAAGGCAGGGGGACGATTATGGGGCGTGAAATGAAAGGTACCGATAATGCTTGATTTGGCCGCTTAGGTCTGTTCCAACAAACCAACTGTAGAAGTAATCTCTAGGTCGCGAACCGCTGTCACAAGAATCAATCGCTTCCCCGGAAGACGCGCAACGTATAACCGAATGTATAACTCTTTCTAAATTTAGCCTACTCCCGGGTCAGTAGGTTAAAGTGACGTATAGTCATATTCATTTGTGCGTCTTGCGTTCTAAGGGCAGGCGAACGATTATGGAACGCGAAATGTAAGGTGCCGAAATGCTTGATCTGACCGCTTAGGTCTGTTCCAACGAACCAACTGTAGGAGCAATCTCTAGGTCGCGAATCCGTGTCACGAGTAGCAATCGCTTCTCCGGAAGACGCGCAATGAATTGCGCTACTACGAACCGCGCAACGTAAGCCGGAATGGATAACTCTTTGCTGTAATGACTATAAGCCCGTCCCTCAATCCGACCATAGGGACGCGATTCCATCTTTAATTATGGTTTCCATACCAATCGCAAGCGGTCGATTCACCGGATTTGCCCACAGGCTCGGGAAGCAGCCCGCCTCATATCCACCCTTTTCTCCGAGCGCCAGTTCTTTGTCAGTGGCAATATACCCCGGTCCTTCATTGGTATAGCCAAAGGTCATGTTGTGATCAAACGGCGCGTTTTCGTCAACCCACAATTCGTATTCGCAGAAGATCTCGCTGGGAAGTGTAATAAGGCACCATTCGTTGCCTAGCATGACGGCGTTAATGTCGAATTGCACCTCTGACGGCGACCATGCCCCGCGCTCGATCATTTCCTTGATCGATTGAAGCAACGGTTCCTGTCTCCTAAATTCGTGAAGCGAGAGGATCCTGAGACGCTCGCAAGACTCCCGCCAGAGTTCCATCGAGGGCAGTTCTTGGGTGGGGAGTGTAACCCGGACGGAGCGCACCTTTAACTGGTCCGTCTTAATCTCGGTACTGTTGCGCATGGCTTCGAGCACGCCTCGACCGAGGTTTCTACCCGCCTCTTCTGCGCGTTCATGCCAGCCACTCTCAATGCTAAACGATACGGGAAATCCGTTGATGTTTGCACCGCACCCCTGTGCAAAAAGCGCGGTTATCCCATCACTTAGTTCTTCGGTAATGTAATTCACGGCATGACCGGGGAAGTCAGCGCTTATGTCGCCGCTCGTCATGGTTATAACCGGGTGCGCAGCATGTTCGAACAACACGGCAAGTGGTTTGCTGTCTTCCGTATGCACCGCAAGTGTATTGACCCATGGCACGACCGCCCCCTCCTTGTTGACCGCCATAACTACTACGCCGTTTTCGTCCGCAAGGCGGCGATTGTATCCGACCTGTGCCGATCCTCTGCCGACTCGCAGCGATACATTAACTCGGCTGGAATACGCTTCTTCTGCCATTGAGAAGATTAACTCCTCCATACGGGTCTCCCAGGCTTCGTCCCGCGAGTCACGCGCGTCGGCGTGCGTGTGCGAACAGTTTATTAATGTGTGTTTAATGCCGAGTTGTTCATGGATTTTTTCGCGGACCTCTGGAAAAAACGGGCCTACCGTGTCCAAGCAAACTATGCATACAGTTTCTTCCCCGTCATCCAACACCAAGACTTTGGCATAGAGTCGATCGTGTATAGACGGGTTTCCGATGAGTTCGGGAAACGTCATATCTCGTGTGCAAACGCCAGCTTTCATGGATGGTCTCCTAATTTTTCTATCTGAAACGACGGTGCGTAATTGGCGGATGGAGTGAACCAAAGCCTCGTGTCGGAAATCGAGAGATCAGAGATCTCTATAAGAATTATCTATCGTCGTCGCTGCTCCTTCGGTTGATCTACTTGCCCGCTAGATCTGCTATTTTGCGCACACCACAATCTAACAGATTGTGGTACAGAAGAATGTCATTACCTAAAAGCATGTGCGATAATTAACCGTGATGCCTATAATGTGTCCTAATGCCCCCATCGACTTGGATTAATCGATGGTGCATCAGTTTTCATGCCTTCCGGTTTATGCTCCAATCCCCAAACCCCGCCAGTCGTGTTCGGACTCTGCAGAAACGGCTTGGCTTGTTCGGGCGCCGCAGCGACTAGCTCGGGATTCCATTCTTCCATAGGTTGGACCGGACCTGCCCACGCCGGTCGATAACCGAACTGGATTAGCTCGCGCGGGGAAGTATCCGTGTTTGGATGCGTGGCATGGAACATCGTGCTAGGAATAACCACCGCCGAACCCGCCTCCAAGCAGAGTGTGATTTCTTCGGGATGCGATTTGTAGCGCACGTAGGGACTGGCTTGGGCGTGAAATGAAAGATGACTGCGCGGAATACAACGGAACGGCGATCGCTTTGGCATCAGGTCATCAAGATAATACAGTACCCGCAGCAGTCGGGGGCAGCTGCCTTCGTAGTCGAAGATTGACGAGCCGTGGGGTTGACCGTCGGTGTGCATGGAAATTCCGGGAGATCCCGGGAGTGTTCTCTGAAAGAATCCCCGGGTAAAGACGATATCGGGTCCCATGAGTTCCGTCAGGAACTCAATCGTAGGAGGATGACCAATCAGCTCCGCCACGGCGCGGCTAACCCACTGTGGCTGCTGCTTTCCAACCGTCTGGTAGTCGCTGTACGGCTTAACTCCCATCGGAGCGTCCGCAAGTTCCGACTTTAGCCGTGCAACGTGCTCCGGACTCAATATATCGGGCAAAACCGTGTACCCTTCAACCTCGAAATGACGGATTCGCTGTGCCAAAGTGAATGAGCGAAAGTCGGTTTCGTCGATATTCATGAAATCGATGATTTCGTTCGGATCGATTGCGGGGATGTCGGTCTCTTTCATTTGATTCTCCTTTTTAGGTCTGAATCTTGTTGATATTCCTAGTAATATTCAAGCGTGTACGTCGTTTTAGGGGGTAATAGCGCGGTCGCAGCCTTTACCGCTGCGGCGCTGGAGCAAGACACAAAATCGTGTTCCAGAAGATTTTCAAGACTGGGCTCGCCTAACCACGCTTGCGTAAACTGGCGGATATCCATGTGTAAGTCGCCGCTGTCGGTCGGTTCGACGTGTATACCCTCCGGGGAGAACGATACCCGCCAGGGACCACGGTTGGACGGCAGGATCTCGTCGTCAATGACCATTGTGAAACTGCCAGACTCCGTTGTCGACAGCCCCGTGAGTGAATCCGGGACATTTATCACCCGGAACATGGAGGGATTGGGCAGCCTTGCCGTCATGCCGCGAGTGAACCATCTAGACGACAGGAAGGGGCCATTCGAGGGTTCAGCCCACGTAATAGTTTGACGATTGATGCCCACGCCTGCGAGCGTGGCAAGCATCGACTCATAGCCTTCGAGGGTAGCCCACACAAACTCTATGACATCAAGGTCGTCGTTCCGTGTCAATCGAAGGAGCGCGTAAGCCTCTACCGGATCGCCGGCGGCGAACACGAAGGGCGGAGTGCCGCTGGTCTGCGTGAGCCGCGATAAACCGAAACCTTTTCGCGAGGTTCGCATTCCCGAATAACGATACGAAAACTTTTCATACGCCGCCTCAAATGGTGCCCAATCGTCGAGGTCTAATTGCCGGACGGACAGCGAACAGTCCATCTTGGGGAACAGGGGGACGGGACATGTCACGCGAACATCACGTCCGCAACACTCCCAGCCAAAACGCCGATAGAAAATTTCGTGGGCGGCATGAAGATTCGACATCGTTTCACCGGTGCCGTGCATGTGTTTTATCGCATGCGTCATCATGGCGCTCCCAATGTGCCGTTTTCGTGCAGAAGGAGTAACCGCGACTCCGCTTACCCCGCCGCACTTGAATAGTGTCCCGCGGCACGTCATCGGCGTATAGAAAACTTGGAACGCTCCTGCGACCAGCCCGTCTTCATCGGCGACAAACACCTGTGCGTCTTCCTCAGGACTTCTGGTGTCGATTCGCACGTCAGGATTGTCAGCATTCGGATTGGGTTGCCCGGCGTCAAAAGCGGCAGACCAAATCATGGCAACCTGCCCACGATCCTCCTCACGGTAGTCTCGGATGAGTGTGGTCATATAAGAATTAATCCTCCTTTCTGTTCTTAACTACTACCTATCATTAGCTTGAACTCCACCTCGCTTGCACTGGAGGAACGCGTGATTGGAAAAAAGTAAACGAAAACCTAACGAAGGTGCGGCAACATGATAAGAGGTGTCGTTGCAAGTAACCCGGCGTCGACCGGCAGCATCACTCCCGAAATCCAGCGAGCTTCGTCGCTGGCGAGAAACACGGCTGCCCAAGCGACATCCCGAGCCGTTCCCTCCGTTCCGAGCGGCACGGTCCGGCGGCGCAGGTCGCGGTATTCGTCCGTTATCTTGCTAACCATTGATGCGTACAGGTAACCAGGTACTATGCAGTTGACGCGAACCCCGTCCCTGCCGTGGTACACCGCCATGTTCCGAGTTAGCGAGATGACCGCCCCCTTGGAAGCGCCGTATGCAACCTCTGGCGTCATGTTCGGAGATCGCAGAGCGGCGATTGAAGAAACGTTGATTATGGATCCGCCGCCTGCCTCTGTCATCGCCGGGATAGCGTATTTGCTCGCAAGCATCATACTCTTGACGTTGATTTCCATCATCCGTTCCCATCCGTCTTCATTCACATCAAGGACGGTTCCCGGATTACCGATACCGCTGATCCCGACGTTGTTGAACAGGATGTTCAAATGCCCGAAACGCTCGATAGCCGCCTCAACCATCGCCTTGCAGTCCGCGCTCTGTGTGACATCGGCGACAAACGCCGCTGTTTCTCCTTCCGCTTCTTCTACCGCTGCAACAGTCCGGGCCGCGTTATCGGCGTCGACATCCACGACGAGCACCTTGGCGCCCTGCTTGGCAAAAAGTACGGCTGTCGACATCCCAGTGCCGTCAGCGCCGCCGGGGCGGCTTCCGGCTCCCGTGACTATGGCGACCTTCCCTGTCAATCTTGTGCCGCCTTCTTGCAAGGTTGGGGTAATCTCTTTCTTCACTGGATTAAGCATCGCAATCTGTAGTTTGACTGACAATGTCTGGTCTGCGATGTTTCCTGTCAATACCATTATGCTTGAAAAGTAGTATGTATTAACTCTTGAGTGTAACCCAAGTTACCAGCTATGTACGACAGGGCACAGAAACCGAGTTCTAGATAGCTACGTGCGTTATTTCTTAGTCAATAACTTCCCATTTGTATCAATAAATCCCCATTTTTTATTCAATTTTACAGCTGCGAACCCCCCTGAAAAGTCTCCTGCCAAATGGTATTCTGGTTCTACGATAAATTTTCCTAATTTGTTGATATATCCCCACTTTCCAATTCCGACTCCGGCAAACTCTGCTAACCAAGGCACAGATTTACCAACATTTACTCTTGCCAGCCCTTCGGAGAAATCCCCGACATTATTGAACTGAGGCTTGATTGTAATCTTGCCCGTTTTATCAATGTATCCGTATTTGTCACCGACTTTCACCCACGCTGAACCCTCCGAAAAATCTCCAGCATCATCAAATTCAGGGGCAATAACAAGCTCCCCTGTTACATTGACAAAAACATGCTTTCGGTTCCCTTTCCAGAACGCGTCAGCGTGGGTGAGACACCATTTTTGGTCTACAGAAGCGGACGTGACTTTTTCACAGGTCAACCAAACAGACCAGATGGTTAAAATCTCCCCCGCTTTTCTTCAACGCTTGATTGACACCGTCTGTTATTCCGCTTAAATGTACAAAGTCGAGCTAACAGATTGTGGTACAGATTTCCTTCTCTAAGACTCGTTTTGAAAAAGTGTTACTTGATAGCACGCCATTATCCCTGTCGGAATAATTCTTTCAGCAAGCAACACTCTCGTACCGCAAACTGTTAGTTTGCGATTACAATCCATCAACGGGACACCTTCATTTTTCGCTCTATGACTAGCTTTCTGAGAGTGTTACTTGAGAGACGTTCTGGGGTTTTCCATGATGGACAATCCATTCTTACCATCCCATTGGACACCACGGCTTGAGATGGTAAGAAAACATGGCATCGGCACGCTCTAGGGCGCCTGGTACTCGCTCCTCAATGCGCCCGGCGCTCGCAAGCGTCGAAAACTTTACACCGCCCAGATAAGTGGCGCCCAATTCTGAGGCGGTTAGCACAAGATCCGGGGACTTGCTTGAACCCCGGCATTCCGCCCCATCAGGTCCGCCATCCAATTCATAACGCCCTTCATTCCACGGACAGAACGTGTCGCGTAATTCGATTATCAGAGATCCGCTCTGAGGATAACGCCGACTCGATAATGCCACTGTTGCATCCACCAACCGCAGCCATTTTGCATCTTCCATTGATCGCTGCAAACGCCGGGGGTCTGCTAACATCCACATCAACGGGTCATCTACCGGACGATTCGGTGCGTCAATGACGGATTTGAGGTCGATACCGAAACAGAATTGCCATAAAGAGGCATAGGCATGGCGGGACGTTGCCATAAGCCCAATCACCCTTACCGTATCGCCGGTGGTCCGGTAGTTAACATAACCGTCAACATTGCCGCTTTCCTCATAAACCACATAGTAATTGGCGCTACCGCCGTGTCGCTTAAAGTCGTAATCGCTGGCGATGAAATCCCATACGTAGCCGGGGCGGGGCACCCAGCCAGGCCTATCCTCCCCGGTACGCTCGTACACCTCTGGGAATATATTTCTCATCTCGCATGTATCGACAAATCTGGTCTGTCCTTTGGACAAGATCGGTGGATTAAACGCCGTGTGCTCCTTGGCTATAGTCCAATTCTCGCGATGTGTCGCTATACCATACCCAAAGCGACCGTAGATGATACTTTCAGATGCACCGAGCCCGGCAATCGGATCTCCGCGATCATGAAAATCTTGGAACTGTCGCTTTGTCATCGCCGTCATGATACCGCGCCGCCTATGACTCGCCTGCACGCAAACATGACTCACCCCTGCCATGGGCAACACATTTCCGGGTACACGCATCTCTAAAGAATAGGCGTGAGTTGCCGCTACGAATTCTCCCTTGTCAATTACACCCAACGTCCGGTCGAACTCGAAATTTCCCCGAGTTTTCGGCACTTCCCTGCTAAAATCGAATCCGAAGGCGCGAATCATCGGTTTCGTCCACGCTTCGTATTCGGCGTCCTCATCTACGACTGGACGCATCTCCCATTCCATATCTTGCCTTTCCTTGAAATTCCATTGATAATCGGCTTACCACATTAGAGTACCGTGCTGCCACGGCTTAATCAGACGTTCTCCGAGGTGCTTGTGGTCAATGCAATTCAGACTTACACGGTTTTGGTTAGGCGATCAAGCGACTGGATTAGGAGCGCGATAGAGATCCCTTTCCAGCCTCCCAAAAACCGTGACCAACCTACCAGTGCAGTATGCACCATGGCTCACGCGAGGCAGAGAACATGGCATCGGCGCGCGCTAGGGCGCCGCCGCTTCGTTCTTCAATACGCCCAGCATAACGGAGAGTCGAGAATTTGACAGTTCCAAGGTATGTACTGGCGAGGTTGGTAGCGCTGAGCACGAGGTCTGGCGATACATTTGTTAATCGACACTCTGCTCCGGCGGGTCCCCCGTCTAATTCATAACATCCCTCATTCCATGGACAAACCGGATCCTGTACTTCAATAACCAACCGATCGTTCTGTGCATATCGCCGACCCGAAAGCGCGGATTTAACATCCACTAGACGGATCCACATCCCGTCAGTTTTTATCCTTTCCAGTCGGCGTGGATCTGCCAACATCCACACCAGTTGCTCGTCCACGGCGCGCCCGGGGGCTTCAATCTCGGTCTTGAGATCCACTCCAAAGCAGAATTGCCAGAGGGCGGCGTAGGCAGCGTCCGAGGCAGCCAAAAGTTCTTGCACAATTAGAGTATTTCCGGCGGTTCGATAACATACGTAACCATCAATCCGTCCGTTTAACTCGTGAGTTGCGAAATATGCGGCGCTGTTACCGCGACGAATCGGTTCATAATCCGCGACCCAAGTATCCCAAATGAATCCCGGTCGACTTGCAGCCATGCCGGGCCTACCTGTCGCAATCCGTTCGTACACTTCAGGAAATACTTCCCTCATCTCGGATGGACTGACATACTGCGTCCTACCTGAAGCTTCCACGGCAAATTCAATGGATGTATGATTTCGCGCAATTCGCCAGTTCTCTTTCATGGCGCCGATGCCATAGCCGTAACGGCCGTAAATGATGCTCTCGGATGTCCCGAGCGTGGCGAGCGTCTCACCTCGCTCATACATGTCTTCTAACTGCCTCTTCATCAGTGCGGTTAGTATGCCTCGTCTACGGTGCGTCGGTCTGACAGATACCCAGCCGACGCCCGCAAACGGCAACTTTCCACCCGGCACGATGAGGTCGTAACGGTAAGAGTGCGCGGTTCCGACAACTACACCGCCAACGAAGGCTCCCAAACTTCGCTCCCACTGATACGTAGGTCGATCTATCGAAGAGATGTTCTCCTCACTGAACCTGCCTCGACTAAGTGCGGTAGCCAAGGTAGTTGCCCAATCGTCGAACTCTTTCTCGTCTTCACCCGCGACCGGACGAATTTCCCAATCCATGCGATTTCCCTGTATCACGCCGTTATACTAGCAATATAGGTTTGATTATCAACGCGATTATTTCACTCACCCTCTCGTCGTGGACGCACTACCGTGACGCCGTCATCCTCTATCAGTGGTCGGTGGTAGATGTAGGGCGGGGCCAAGACTCCACGTTGTGCGTCGGTGAGGTCCGACGCCCACTCCGGCAGAGCAGTCTCGTAGTAACCGCCATGGTAGTGAAGATATTTTGGTGTATAGCGATAGAATGCCAAACGCCTTTCCCCTTTTCCCTTCCATGGAAGCGTGCCGTGAGTTGTGGCTTCGTTGAAGATCACCAAATCGCCGGCTTTCGCAACAATCTGATGTACAATCTCTTGGTCTGCCTCTCCCATTCTAATGACTTCGGGAATTGGAAAATTCGCCTTGTGGCTGCCGGGAACAACGCACAGCCCCCCATCGCTCGGATTTGCGTCCTTCAAATAGTACTGTAGGACGATGAGGCCACAACGGATACGCCCGTTCTGATACTGGTAAAATCGGGAGCCATTAAAATTCAGATTGCCCTCTCCGTGTAGTGGCAGGCCCTGGCACCCAACTGTTGCTGTTAAGACTTCAACCTCATGGTCAAGTTTCCATCCGCGTCCCATTAACGTGTTAAGATATGGAATAACCTTCGGATGCGCCAGCAAATCGCGAAACGGTTGACACCACGGCTGCTCCCATGTGAGAGTGTTCAAATGATGAAAAAATGAGGCAAATTCGCCCTCAACAAATCGACCGTTTCCCTGCACGTGGGGTTGGCGCTCAATGCGTTTGTCCACATTGGCGTCCACAGCCTCGTTAAGCGATAGCACTTCGGCAGGCGTAAGAAAGTTTTCGACTACTAGAAAACCCTGAAGGTCGAACAGGTATTTTTCTCGGTCACTCATGGTCGCAAAGTCAACTTGCTCATTCATGGAATCCACCTTATGCGGCTGATTGACTCGATTATTCGACATGTATTGCCCGCTACACTGGTAGATCGAATAGTATGGCGGCAGCTTCGAATGCTGCTTGGGACACATACGGTTCGCAGCGGGGCATAAAATCTTGGAAAAACCTGCGGCCGTTGTTGACGAATTCTTGGCTCAGCGAACCTAGCTCCACCTCGTTTGAAAATGTAACTTCAAGGAAGTCTCGCACCATCTGTTCGCACGGTTCAAACCTGTTTCCGGTAAATCGATCGTGAAACTTGAATCCTCCAGGTGCGCCGATGGTTGGATAAAGGCAGGAGCGGTCACATGAGCAGTAAAAATACGCTACCCCTTCGGCGTCGAGCCCAATGACCTCCTGCAGTAGATGACGTTCGTCAGGTTTCAGAATGCCTTGTTGAAATCCCTGTGTACCGTAGACAGCGTGACACAAACCTGCAAGGCATACATACTCGGTGTTCCCCCACTTGATGAGCAAGTCAGCAGTTCGACGCAAGTGGGAGAAAAAATCGCCGTTAAAGTGCGCAATCTCCCCCGTGTCGTATGAACTGAGAAAAACCTTTGCCTGTTGGAATCTCGGGCTTGCGATTGTCATCGAAATCCTCCCGATTAGCGGTAAGAGCAACGATCAACCGTGAGTAAACTTACCGTTCGCATCCGCCTCCGGGGTTGTGTTACATGCCCTTGAAGAAGTCAACGAGATCTTTGCCATGGGTACTGGCATTTACGCTGGTGTCAATCTTGGAAATCTTCCCCGCTTTGTCAACAATGATGGTAATACGCTTGCTCATGTCCCTTGGAGTATCGGCAGCGCCGAATAGCAAGCTAAGGTTACGCCCCGTGTCTACAAGTAGCGGAAAATTCAGGCTATGCTCCTGTACAAATCTCCTATGTGACTCTGCATCTTGGACGCTGATCCCGAAGATCTGGGCGTCTAGTAAGTCGAATGCGCTCGACTCATCCCGGAGCGAGCAAACTTCTGCCGTTCAGCCGCCCGTAAAATCCTTCGGATAAAACGCCAACACGACACTCCGTTGGCCTTCAAACCGACTGAGTTGATATATTTCCCCGTCTTGGTCGGCGGCGATAAAGTCTGGTGCAGGTTGGCCCACTTCGAGTTCGTACGACACATTCTCCTCAATAAAGTTAAGGACATCACCGCCATGATTCGAAACGTCAACATTCTCATCGATAAGCCTTATGTATCCGGCTTTGTCAATAACAAATGTTACGCGATTCGAAGCGTTGAACCGTTCCATAATCCCGCTATAGATTTTGGTAGCCGCAAATTCGGTGTCTGCGAGCAGCGAAAAACCGAACTTCTCAGCTTCTTGGAATTTTTTATGCGACTCTACGTCATCAACACTAATGCCGAACACCACTGTGTTAGTGGCTTCAATACAGCTCAACTCTGCCCGGAGCGAGCGCAATTCCGCTGTTCAGCCACCCGTAAAATCCTTCGGATAAAATGCCAGAACGACGTTCTTGCTACCGAGATAATCGGACAGATTGCGTTCCACCCTGTTCTCATCCATAAGCGTGATGTCTGGAGCTGCCATGCCAACCTGCAGTGGTTTGAATTCCTCCATATAATCCTCCTTCGAATGTGAATACACAATAGAAATCACAAATGAAGTTAAAATTAGAAAAACTACGCCCGTTAAAGTAGTAGACATAATGTTGAATCCTTGAGAATTATCGCTTTTGACCTTCCCGAAGTATACCTGTTTGATGCCTTCCTGTCAATATTCAAGTACCGACACACCAGGGAATCGCATCTAAAATCGCTCAATCGCTCTCGCGTTAAAACCAACCATGGCGACTGTTTTCAACTTCATGGTTTCTCACCTCTACAGCGACATCGGAGCGAAAGGTGTAGAAAATCAGCAAGTGCTCTCATTTCTTTGACTGCCATTCGTCGCTTGAGCATTCGAAAATGTGAACAAAATGTTAATCCACCACCCTTTTTGAGGGGAATCGGCTGAACTTGCACCTAGTATTTATGTAAAAATAGACGACAAAAATAGGTACAAAATGTGAACAGGGGCTTGATTTCGTGGGAGTGTTCACATGGTTTGATTCAATACTTTCCTTTGATAGCGCGGGTTCATCTGCAGTCAAATGTGAACAAGATGTTAACAGAAAAAAAAGATTGTTGTTACGCAGGTCAATTTTGGGTAGTAAAAAGCTAAAGCACCGACTTGTTGGAACACAGATAATCGGGGATGGGACGTAGCGCATCACTCCACCGCTCATCTTTTCGTTCCATATCATACTATACACGTGTAAAGTTTTCAATGCAAAATCAGATGCGTTTTCCCTGACCGACACACTATTTCCGATTGACGATTTGCAGGAATTCTGATATCATTTTTTCGGTAGTCACGGCCCACGTGCCAAGCATAACGCCTTAATCGCCAACCGCATCAAAATAACCATGGAAAACAGGATTGAAACACCGATCTCCGAAGACTTTCTGCTAATTGCCAATCCGATCTCCGGAAAAGGCAAAGGCAAAGTCATTGCCGAAAAAGCTTATCAGCAACTTACAAGCAACGGACGAAAGGGTAACCTCACGCTGACGACCGGGCGAGGCGACGCATTTCGTATGGCGCAAGAAGCCATTCAGAACGGCAGTCGATGGTTGATTGCATGTGGAGGCGATGGTACAATCCACGAAGTTGTCAACGCAATCGCGGCTAAGTCGGAGGTAACACTGGGACTGATACCATGCGGAAGAGGGAACGATTTCGCCAGAGCGCTCGGGATTCCGAAGTATCCGGATCAGGCTATTCAGGTACTATTGAACGGCAGACCGTTTGAAGTTGACGTTGGCAGGATTGGAGATATGTATTTCGATACGATAGCCACGTGTGGATACGATGCCGAAGTTAGTCGGCGGGCTTCGGAGGCGAATGTACCATTCTCGGGCACTGCAACCTATGTATACGCGGCGATTACAACACTCTTTTCTTACAATACCCCTACCGCACGGCTCGAAGGCGATTTCGGCGTGTTTGAAGGGGATATTCTCTTGGCGGCAACCGGCATTACACCCCACTATGGCGGCGGATTCAAGATTGTACCTAATGCTGTAATGAACGACGGTCTACTTGATGTGTGCATCATTAAACCGGTGTCTCGACTAACGGTGCTAAGAATGCTTATAAAGTTGTTCTGGGGTGGACATACATCCCATCCCGCAGTAAGCATCCAACGCACAAAATCGTTGACTATCCAGACAGAACCACCTACTCTTCTTTACGCGGATGGCGAAAAAGTTGGCTACACCCCTGCTACGGTGGAACTAGTCGAACGCGGACTTACGGTACTTGTGCCCGCAGGATGATGTACATTACTGTATCGCGGGAATTTGTAGTCGGGTTCAACCTTGTAAATTCCGCTCCTGCCCAAGTCAATCTCTGCTCCGGACGTATTGAATCCACGTGTATAATCTGCGAAGCGACCGTTCTGCCCTCAGCCACATCCCCTGTCTCAGTGGCGAATGAACCTTTATGTAACTACAGAAATCAAACCTCTGTGCCTTGTATTGCTCCTTGTGAGCAATTAAGCCGTGATTTTCGGGCGGAGAGGCGCCGAAATCTACCCACCCGTATCCATTCGCACAAGCCCACTGAATGATGTGGTGAAAGATAGCATTGTTCGGACGATATTCCAAATACCGCGGGTCTGACGCTTCGCACCAGAGCGTTACGGTTTGATTGAAACACAGATACAACAGTCCGGCTACGATTTCCCCGTCACGCTTTGCGATAGCCAGCCTTCCGATAGAACTGCGGCAGAGAGATCGTATCAAGGATCGCGGTTTGGGCGTGCCGCCCAGTCGTTTAACCGTGGCGAGATAAAGGGCATAAAACGCTTCCAAATCAGCGTCACTACGCGCGTCAGAAACACGCACCCCCGATTTTTCCGCTTTCCGCACCGCTCCTCGAACGCGCTTGTTATACGCGTTCCAGAGCACGTCATAGTCCTCCGACGTTTTGAGAAGATGGGTGAAAAGCGTCTTGTGTTTCTGGTAGCCGATTTCAGCAAACCTGTGACCATATTCCGCGGCTTGGGAAGAGGAAAGGGTGAAGACGGTTTCGCAGATTCTCTCGTCGCGCACCGCATTTAAGAGGTGTTCCTCCTTCACTTCAAGCAACGTCTTGATATCCACCTCCGTATCAGCGACCAGTTGCATGCCCCCGAATAGATGCCACGGCATTGAATGTAGCATCTTGACACCGGGAATCGGCTTGAAAACGAACGCAGGAAGACCACCGATCAACATACCATGCTTTCTGATTAGGTAATACATTGGCGACAGTTGTGCAAACGCTTGGTCGAGGGCGACTCTCCATGCGGTTGAGTGAAATGCATTGCTTCCCGGGCACCGCTTTATAATGTCATCCCACGAGTCCTCGCGCTGTGAGTGCAACGGTTCAAATGTATACATGCTTGCTTGTGACGGCTGCTGTAGTCTTTCAATTGTAACACACGGTCCCACATGGTATCAGACTCCCGGAACTCGATTCTGTGGTTGCTCCTGCTGGTGTGCTGCTTTACATCACAATTTACCCGATGAACACCAAGGATTATATCTGACAAGTAGACGTACTGCAAGCACATCTACTCCTTGTCACGCGGAGAATGTCCATCATTTCCAGGCGCGTTATCTGCGTCGTCCACCCAATGTCTCTTTCCCTTGTGCGGACCGCGTACTGCGGTAATTCGATTATAACATTCCCAATCTCTGCCATCTACATCATACATTCGAGCTGCGGATGTCCGTGTGAAGAATTTGGATATATGATAACCTTCTTCTACAACAGGGGGTTAATCTGAGAATTGATAATGCCTTGGGTACACTGTTTCGTACTTTTCCCTTGAGCCAATTGCTAAGCTGTGGTATGATCCGACTGTGATTTTGGATCCATCGAATAATGGTGTTAAGTCGATATTTTCCATGTCGTTGACTCGGAAAAATGAAGGATTTATCTATGCCAGAGCAGAACGGATTCTCCGAACTAGCTAGCTTGATGCATCAGCATCCGAACCAGAAGAACGTGTTAAGGCGTACCATAAAGGAAAAATATTCACAGGAATCGCTCATAGATTCCTTGGATAATCACAAACCGCTTACATGTCGAGCCGCCGCCTATGCTCTCGGCGAGATTGCTAACCAAGATGCAATACCACCTCTGGTCGGTGCTCTTACACATGAGGATCCGGGAACGCGCGCCAATGCCGAACACGCACTGTGGTCGATCTGGTTTCGATCTGACGATGAATCGGTTGACGCCATGATGCACAAAGGCACAAACCACATTAAAAAAGAACGTTACGACGAAGCTATTCAAGTGTTCTCAGAGGTCATTCGGACAACGGTTAACTTTGCCGAGGGATACAATCAGCGCGCAATCGCATACTTCATGAGCGACGAATTGAGCAAATCAATCGAAGATTGCAAGAAGACGATTGAACTCAACCCCTTCCACTTTGGCGCATACGCAGGAATGGGACAGTGTTATCTAAAACTCGGAGACCTAACCGCGGCACTAGACGCTTTTCAGCGCGCTTTTGAGATTAATCCGAATCTGTATGCTATTGAACGTATCATACAAGAGATTCAAAGTACCTTACAACGAAATCTCGGAGAAGAATAGATTGATACGTTTCAGTATGGGCATGCCTCGCTATACCGACAGATTCAGTCGAGTGATGAACCAATGGACGATAGGGCGAATCTTCATTACCGTTGCAATACTTGGACTTCTATTGTTGGTGACTCATCAACTTCTATCGAATGCGGAACTTACCGACGGTTTAGGCACGATATTCCTGTCAGAGATCATCCTAGTCATGATAGCATCTCCTTACCTGTCAAGCCGTGCACTTGCCAATCAGCATTGTGGAGTCCCATCGGATAAACTTCTGGTATTGAGCCGGATACGCGTCCACGCCACTCTTGGTGCAACCTCTGTGAGTAGTCAAGCCTTGCTTATCAGTTTTGTAATCCTAACAACAACCGCCTTTTTCCTCGTCATTGAATCAGTTGGGGACGTGTCGTTTAACGAGCTTTTGTCCTATCATATGGTGCTTCTCGCTTCCGTATTTTCGAGTGCACTTATCGGCATGTTGGGCTGGCGGATTTTTGGGCATGAGATTCATGCAGTCCAGTTCGCATACGCCGTATCACTGCTGATGATTGGCGGAGTATTTCTTCTTTCGCCACTGAATCGCTACATGGGGACATTAACGGCATTTGACCGATTTTCGATCATACCAGTGTTTCTTCTCATGAATCCACTCATCGCGGTGTGTCAGTTATTGGAAATTGATGTATTTAGAGCACCTCACTTGTACGAGCTGACTCCGATCCCATCTTACCTGTTTTTTTATCCCAAATGGTATGCCGTTAGTGGTTTTCAAGTCGTGGTCGGGCTTTGCTGTCTCATGCTAATCTCTAGGTTTCGGTCGATCAAGGATTTTCGCCACGACAAGGTTTAGAATCTATGGACACCCCCATTGTCAGCGTGTCAGGTGTTCGAGGTATCGTTGGCAACTCACTGAATGCGGCTATGTTGACACAGTTTGCAACCGCGTTCGGCACTTTGGTTAACAAGAAAGATAATCGAAATCAACACGATGATGGCGGAAATTCGAATTCGCCCAATACCGTGGTTATCGGCAGAGATTCGCGCGTAACGGGTGAGATGGTGCGCCATTCGATTTTAGCCGGGCTCATTGCAACCGGATGTAGAGTAATCGATGTCGGCCTGTGTCCTACACCAACGATTCTGTTGATGGCGAAAGAATTGAACGCGAGCGGCAGCATCGTCATTACTGCAAGTCACAACCCCGTAGAGTGGAATGGCTTAGAATTTGCACTTGAATCGGGGCGACTGTTGAATCGGGTTGAACGAGGCCAATTCATGGAGATTTATCGCTCCACGGAGTTCCGCCATGTTAACTGGAATCAACAAGGCACGCTTGAAGCCTATGAAGGCGCAATCGAGAGGCATATAGAAAAAATCCTAGATTGCGACTGGGTAAACCTTGAGTTGGTGCGAGAACGCTCTCTTAAGGTTGTAATCGACTGTGGAAACGGCGCAGGTAGCACTGCGAGCCCGCACTTGCTAAGGCGGCTTGGTTGCCGAGTGACCGAACTACATTGTGTTCCGGACGGTCATTTTCCGCGCTCGGCAGAGCCGACGCCGGACGCACTAGGGCAACTTTGCAAAGCCGTTCTTGTGAACGAAGCGGACATTGGGTTTGCGCATGACGGAGACGCAGATCGGCTTGTTGTTGTGTCGGAACAAGGTGCTCCACTGAGTAGCGAATACACCTTTGCACTTTCCGCCGATTTTATCCTTGGCAAAAGGAGCGGCGATGTGGTTGGAACGGTGTCTACGAGTCGCATGATTGACGATATTGCGGCTCGACATCACGCCCAAGTACACCGTACGGCGGTTGGCGTCGGGTTTGTTGTTGAAAAGATGCGGGATACCGATGCAGTAGTTGGTGGCGAGGGTACCGGCGGGGTAGTATTCCCCGAGATTCAGTATACGACAGATGGTCTCTCATCAGCCGCCGCCATCGTTCACCAACTCGCTGAATCCAACACGACAATATCGACGTTGATTAACTCAATACCAAGTTATGCCATGTGCCAGAAGAAGCTGGAGAGTCCTTCACAGTCGGTTTCAGAAGCCGTAGTTAAACGCGCCGCCGACATGTACGCGGCAGAGAGTCAATTGAGTGGGAAAGAGGAAGTATCACTCGACTTAACGGACGGTGTCAAGCGTGTCTTGGGAGATGGCTGGGTAAACATCCGAAAGTCCGGTACTGAACCGGTAATTCGGGTATTCAGTGAGGCGCCAACGTCGGAACGAGCCGATGTACTTTGTAACGAAACAGTTGAAACCTTGAAGCAATTAATGACATACGAGAGTTAAATGAGAATGTAAACTCATCTTGGCATCCTTTGTCGTTGACGGAGAAATTCATGACGGACAACAACGCATTGAAACTCGCTTGTATCGGCGGCGGTACCGGATTGTCGTCTTTACTAAGCGGCATTAAGAAGTACACAAGCGCCAAACGCGACCAATCAGAGATTATTGACATAAACAGGTTAGCCGCTATCGTATCTGTCTTTGATGACGGCGGCAGTACAGGAAGACTCATTGAAGAATTTGACGTACTGCCGCCAGGAGATACACGTAAGCTGCTATATTCGCTATCTGACGCGGACGAATTGCTCGCACGTTTATTTGAATACCGTTTTTCCAGCAACGGTGACTTGGGAGGACATACAGTCGGAAATCTACTATTGATTGCATTGACCGAACTGAGTGAAGGTAGTTTTCCCAAAGCGATTCAGGCCGCATCGGAACTCCTTGCCGTACGTGGAAGAATCATTCCCGTGAGTCTGGATTATACGATGTTATGCGCAGAACTGGCGGACGGTGAAATAGTCAGCGGGGAATCACAGATTCCAAACCGTCGAAACCGCGAGCCGATTCGCCGAGTATTCCTCGCGCCGCGCGATAATGGCAAGACCCATCAACATACATCACCCGATTCCTATCAATGCGTTGCACACCAGGAAGCTATCGAAACCATCGAAAATGCAGATGTCATCATCATCGGTCCCGGCAGCCTATACACCAGCATTATGCCAAATCTTGTGGTAAAAGGCATTGTGGATGCGATCCAGGCTTCAGACGCCATGAAAATCTACATTTGCAACGTCATGACGCAGCCCGGGGAGACTGACGGATACTCCGTTACTGACCATGTTCAAGCTATCTATGATCACGCTGATGTTTCGCTGGACTGCATCGTTGTCAACAGCCAACCAGCGCCGGATGAACTCGTCAAAAAATATGTCCAGAAAGAACTATCGGAACTCCTGACAAGGATTCAATCACGTGCCGAAGAGGGACTCTCACTGCTTGAAGATAACAAAGTGCGTCCGACAGATCTGGTCATGAGTTTGACGAATTACATCTCTCAAATATCCGATGAAACGCGAGAACAGATGGCTGATACTTCTAAGGTACAAGTCCTATACGATTTAGAGTGCGATCATTTCAAGGAAGGCCATATTGTAGAAGCGGACATTATTCGCGATACTGTCGTCGTTGAGAATGGAGTACAACTGAATGTGATTCGGCATGACCCCGAAAAACTCGCGCGAACTTTAATCAAGGTGCTGGGCAACCATCCGAAGCTCCAAGAATCTGTTTGACCCATTTCGTAGCCGTGTCCTTTACGCTTCCACGCCCTCGTAGGACAATCTCCGCTGAAAACGCTGCGAGGAGAGAGGTTTCAGGCATAACAGCCGTATCCCGTGGTCGTGTCTTGTCGATCTTATACGCCAGTTCTTGTTAACCTCTCACGGTCAGCCTACGGCTCCCTACCAAAACCGTCCCACTCCTCGAATCTCACTCACCTGAAAGGCACATCTACACCCAATTCCAGCCAAATTTCTGCATATTTTTACGTGTGAGGTTTCCAACCACGACCTTGTGACTGGATTAACATCATTCCCGTTAGGCATTCGGCCCCTTCGTCGTGTATAAATGTTTATGGATTCTACCACAGTGTGGGACCGACACCCGCTACTAAGCCCGAAAACCCTCATGGGTGGTTCATTCAACGTTCTCACGGCGTGCGCATGGATCGCGAATCTTGTGAATCCTTCTGCATGCGCGACGGCTAGAATCGTGCAGATAATAGCTAGAATTCGGTTGAGGAAAACGAGGAAGACGTGGTACAATCATCATGAAGAAGACATTGACCTTTACAGGAAGGAACTTGTGGAATGGGGCAATTCGTTGTAGCAGCAAAGACGGCTGAAATTCAGGCGGGCCGTAGCATTGGAGTAAAGGTTGAAGGTGTTTTTGTTGGCATCTACAACGTCGCGGGCGAATATTACGCGTTGAACAATATCTGCCCGCACCTCGGGGGAGTTTTGAGTTACGGTTTCCTAAGCGATGGTATAATTACCTGCCCACTCCACATGTGGGAGTTCGATGTAAAATCGGGAAAGTGTGTTTGGCCCGGGCAAACATGCATTGCCACTTATCCCATTAAGGTAGAAGGAGACAGTATTCTGGTTGATGTCAACTCGCCGGTTTACACGACGGTAGAGACACAATAATGGCATGCTTGAAAGTTACGTATTAAGGGCAGATTCTGATAAATCATCGCCTTCTGTACCTGTGCAAGTCAGAGATCTTGGCTATCAATACGGATCCTGTCTAGATCCCCGATTGCACAGCGCGGTACTTATGAAACAGCGGTCAGCCGCAACATGACAAGGAGGTTCTACTCATGGCTTCAGCTGTCACGCCGCAAGAAACCACAGCTAGTTCAATTAATTTTGACGATCCACCAATTGAATATGTGGATCAGACTAATCTCGTGTATCACAAACTAAGCGCCGCCGAATCGTTTGAACAAGGCGAGGGTAAACCGTTTCATGTGAACGGAACTCACCTTGCGGTATTCCGTTATGGCGACAAGTTTTATGCTGTCGACAATCGTTGCCCGCACATGGGTTATCCCATGTCGGAAGGCAGTATCAGAGACGGAGTGTTAATCTGCCACTGGCACCACTGGGAATTCGACTTGAAATCTGGCGGGTGTTTTTTAGCGTTCGGTGATGACTTGAAAGCTTTTCCCGTTGAATTGCGAGATGACGGAAACCTGTACGTCGGACTAGCGCGCGGAGAGAAAGAAGCGGCGCAACGCCGCGTAATAGATCGTGGAAAGCGCGCGCTGGAGCGCGGACTTAAAGATAGAAGCTCGTTCTTTATCGCGAAGGCGGTGACAGCGCTCAATGATGCGGGAGCAGCACCTCAGGAGATTATCCAACAAGGGCTTTACTACGGGGCTAACAAAAGCAGCGATGGCTGGTCGTCCGGTGTTACGATCCTGACCCTTGCAGCCAACCTTTGGGATGAGGTGGACGAGAAGGATCACAACCTATTTCTGGTACACGGTCTGACGCAGATTAGCAATCGAACAACGGGTAGTTCGCGCCCATATAGAGCACCATTCCCACGCACGGATGACGAGCACGATCTCACCACCCTAAAACGGTGGTTCCGGTATTTCGTCGATAAGCGTCACGCCGGGGCGGCCGAACGCATTTTGTTGACTCTGCGAGATCGTGGCTATAATAAACCGGTGATTGCCGACTTTGTGTATACCGCGGCAACGGACTTCTACTTCACGGGAGATGGTCACGCACTTGATTTCGCTAACAAATGTTTTGAGGCTTTGGATTATGTCGAGTGGGAGGGGGCACACGAAATGCTCCGTCCAATCGTCGTTGATCTTGTCAGTCGGACGCGGCATGAAGAGACATCGCGTTGGGCGGACGCGGTTCCGGTATTGGAGCCGGTTTTTGAGCGGCTCGACGATATATGGACCGAGAATCAGTCTAACCACGCTTCCATCGACACGTCGGAGTTTGCGCAAACGATGCTTGGTAGTGAGTTTGCCCCAATTGTTGAAGAAATTGAACAAAAGTTGCGGGCAGGCGTCAATCCGGTTGAGATTTGCCGTTCAATGACCTATGCATCAGCTATTCGCACTGCGCGTTTCCACTTGAAGAACGAAGGAGACTGGCACGATGTAGCGAACATCTATTCTTACGCCCACGCACTCTACTGCGCCTTCCATTATGCGCCAAGCAAAGAATTGCTCCGAGGAATCTTTCACGGTGCGGTCTTCCTGGCTTACGTCCGCTGGTTAAATATGCCTGCCGCCCGCATTCCGGGACTGGGACAACGGCTTGATGAAGCATTCGCTTCTGTAGATAAAATGCTGGATAGACTCCAAGAATTCGCGGACTTTCAAAAGGTTTATGAGGCTGAGATTCTCGTCAGCCAATACCTCGAGGAAGGTCATGATGTAAGCAAACTTCGACGCACACTCGCTCACATCCTGCTTCGTGAAGATGCCGAACTTCACATGTTCCAAGTGCTGGAAGTTGCGTTCAGACATTTTGAACTGTCGGACGATCCGATGGAGAGACGAATGCACCTTTTGGCCGCAACCCGATACATTACTGCGCAGAAACTGATGAAGGGAATTCTCTGGTCAACGGAAAATGCCGAGCGGCTGGCGCGCGGTGAATTGCTAAGCGAACGTGACGATGATAACTAGGTTCTGTCGACATTTTATCGCAACAAGACAGTCGAAAGGACGGTGCAGACTCAGGATTCTCCGGAGGGATTGAGTCTCCCAGCCCTCTGGCGCGGGACCTTACCCCTACGTTTACAGTTCCATCTCACATGAATGCCAACTCGTTTTCGCCACGCTTTGAGTGAAACTGCCAGCATCGCTTGAATAACCTCACCTTGTGCGATTCAGGCTATGTTGTGGTAAATCGACCTATTTCGCCTCCCACATCTGTTTAAGCGCTAAAAACTTTCGCTCAAACTCAAGCGAATCACCCTTCAGACTCTCGGTGGCATACCGCGGAAGAATCTCGCGGAACGTCTCTTCAAGCATCTCAATTTGTATCCAATTATACTTGAGAAGTGCCAACACGTCCGAGAAATCTTCTGCGGTAGCACGTTCGATTTTGCTAAGCGCCATGCTGTAAGGATCAAAATGAAATGCCTCAAGTTTCCCATACTGTCCCAAGAACTGGCAACGCGCCTCGTAGCCGGACGGCAGTGGGATAAAGTGACCCGGTGAGGCTTCTTCTACATTTACTTGCATCTCCTCCTTGAGTTCGCGCACGACGTGGATAAATTCAGTGCGGTCTGTAGGGTTCAAATCAAAAGCTATATAAATGTCTAGAGTCTGTGTACGGAATCCTTCATAAACCATCGTTGTCTCGCCAACGAGATAGACTTGTCCTGCACCCCGAAATCGCTTCCCAAGTTGGTTAAGGAATTCCTCAATGCGATGGCGGTTTACCGAATCGCGAAAACTCATTACTGTTCTCCACTCTTAACTGGGCAAATAGCAAGTCCATCACTTTGAGATAAGAGGCGCGCCAGTTGAAGTGGTACGGCGATCGACTCGCATGCCAATCCGCAAGTGCATACAGGCCATTCTTACCGTGTCGGTCTTCAGGTTGGGGGAGGGAAAGTTCGTTGGAATACAAGTCGGGCAAAAGAAGAATATTTTTCATGTAAAGTTCCAGTCGAGGCATCCAATATCGTTGTAAGTATACTGCTGCCATATAGAAGGTTTTCAGTTCCGTACGTGCCGATTCGTTTAACTGTCCTACAAGGTCTGACACAAGCGCGGAGTGTTGTGGATGCCGAATAAAGAGAGCAATGAGAGCTAGCCGAAGACGCGGGTCAGAGTTCTCCGCGATTCGCTTGATTAACACCTGTGGAGCAAGGCTAACTCTAGCCTCCTGTTTTATTTCGCCTGAAGCTAGGTAACAGATGCCAAGAACTCTCAGGTTTTCGACAATCTGATTTCTGTCATTTTCAGTGGCATCAACCATTTTGATGTCTTTCTTTCTAAATGATTGGTAGCTCGGATCTGCCCATTACGGAGACACATTGGCTGAAACCCTGAGCCATCAATCTAGATCTGATAGAGTCTCGACAGGATAATACTACACTATTCTGGAAAAGGCAAGAGGTAGTACTGGAACCGCCCATTGCCATTACGGTCATCCTCAAAAACAGCGGTTACAGATTTGACCTACTTTTTTTAAACACAATAACTAACTGGTCTATTCGCTAAGAATTTAATGCTTACGAGACTGGCACAAGAAACTGTTCTACCACGCCGGTAGGTGCGGTTTCTAACCGCACCGGCACCCAACACTAACCATATTTTTTTGGAAAATAAACCACTAACTTTTGACCTAGCTAGAATCTTCAGACCATAAAGGCTCTTTTGCTAGGTAATCAGGGCTTACTGGACAAGCACAAGAATCTCGTTTCACAACCCGGTAGGGCAGGAGCATCCGAGTGAATAACGAGGCATCAAGCGGGTAAACCGCTTGGTAACGTGCCATTATCCCTGTCGGTATAATTCTTTCAGCAAGTAACACTCGTTCTTCGCTCTGTGACAAGTTCTGCAATGACGTTCCTTACCGGCATGTTTTTCACTCCAGCGGAGCGAGATGTCAACAGAACACGATTCCTCCTCGCGTCCGCACTCCAGAAGAGTGCAATGTCGAGTATTACTTGGGAGTGAATCTTTCGCCGCGTAAAATGGCGATGATTTAGGTTACCACTCAGGAGTAACGTTCCGCAGGACAACTGTGTTGAACCAGAAGACAGTTTACATGCCCTGCTGCTGCCGGCGATTAGCCAATATCCGCTGGCAATAATACGCTGAGTCGGTCACCATCCGTAATCTCCCCGATCAGTGCATAGTCCCGCAATCCTCGCGAAAAGTGCATCCGATTCTGTGGTATAGTGAAGGAGTCGGGGCTAGGAGAGTGTGCTGGAGTATTGCACCCATTTTCAATAGAATATCAATGCCGCCGCACCTCAAGTCCCGAAGCTGAAGTAGAAGCGAATTTCGACCTGATTTCCAGGTTCATTTCTTGTCATCGGAGATGTTAATGTCAACAACGAAAAACGAATCACCGACGTTAGACACTCTACCCATCGAAATTGAGAAAGCTCTTCGGGAAGAAGATATTGGCATCGAAACGGTACGCTTTGCCGCACGTACCGATGTTGAACCGGATGGCTCATTTGGCGAGGACTGGTTTGTATTGACCGAGATGGACATGTTGGTGTTCGACGCAACAGGAAAGATTATACATCGTGTACCGTACAAAGAGGTAACCGGCATACGGGCAGAAGCGGTTGTTGATGGCGGAATCCTTGTTCTGGAGAAAGAGGCGGACACCCTCGACTTCCTCCGATATTCCAACGGACTTGCGCCGAAAATCGGATACGTCGCACAATTTCTGAGTGAAGAAATTGAACATCGCCAAGGGAAACGAGATGAAGCGCCGGTTTGGAACTACAAAGAAGAAAAGAAATTCTGCCAATCGTGTGGTTTGCCGCTGCGTGATGAGTTCTCACCCTGTCCCGCGTGCACAAAGAAGCATCGCGTGCTGTTACGGATTCTAGTTTACCTGAAGCCGTACAAGTTTGCAGCCACAATGCTGATGCTCGCGGTGATTGCCTCTACCTTACTCTTAATTGTGCCGCCCTACTTTTATCGCATCTTGGTTGATGATGTTTTGGAGCTAAACGATGCAGCCAGAGCAGCGGGCGAGGTTTCAAAGACGCGTGTGGGGCAAATGTTTCGAGAAATTGGAGTCGCTTCCATAGCTTTGACTCTCGCCGTCGGATGCCTCCTGATAGTTCAAATTATAACATCGCTTAATGAAATACTTCTTGGTCGCTTAAGCGCCTGGTTGACGATTCGCCTGACAGCAGATATCCGAAAGCAAGTTTACAATCGGCTTCACAGCCTTTCCATACGATTCTTCGATAAACGAAAGACGGGAACCGTGATCTCCCACATCACCGAAGATAGCCAGCGCCTTGAATTCTTTATGCTAGACACTCTTCAGTTTATCGCTGTCGATTTGTTGCTTATATTTGGAATAGGCACTGTGCTCTTCTTGGAAAACTGGCGCTTATCCTGTCTCATCCTAATTCCGATCCCGCTGATTGTCATAGGAGCGAGGTGGTTTTGGAGGAAGGTACACCATCTCTGGCACCGTGCCTGGCGGCGGCGATCTAGGATGTTCGACATCGTAAACGACTCTATATCCGGCATTCGTGTGGTTCGGGCATTCGGTAGGCAAACCGGAGAAATTACCAGGTTCTCAACGGCAAACGAGGACGCGCGGCATTACGATACATATGCCGAAACCGTGTGGGCGACCTATTATCCTCCGCTGCTCTTCGCTGTATCGCTGGGGAGTCTCATTGCATGGTATGCTGGCGGTCTTCAGGTAATTGCGGGTGACATGACGCTGGGAACGCTATTCTTCTTTCACTCCCTGCTGGCAATGTTCTACGGTCCCCTACGCCATATAAGCCCTTTAATAAACTATGCCTCGCGAGCGTTGACCGCTGCCGAACGAATCTTCGAGGTGATTGATTCCCAACCGGAGCAGCATGACGATGGAACACTCGTTTCAATGCCGAAGGTGAAGGGGGAAGTCGAGTTTCGCAACATGACCTTTGGCTACGATTCACACCAACCCGTGTTGCGGGACATTAATCTCCATGTGAAAAGTGGAGAAATGATCGGGCTGGTTGGACATTCCGGCGCGGGAAAATCAACGATGATTAACCTGGTCTGCCGATTCTATGCACCCGATTCTGGCGGAATCTACATCGATGGAGAAGACATTACAAAGATTCGGTTGGAAGATTTGAGGCGCCAAACTGGCGTCGTCCTGCAAGAACCGTTTCTCTTTAGCGGCACCATAGCAGAAAATATATCCTATGCAAAACCCGACGCAACAATGGAAGACATCATTGCTGCGGCGAAGGCTGCAAACGCGCACGAATTCATCGTGAAATTTCCCGACGGCTATGACGCGGAAGTAGGCGAGCGTGGAGGGCAACTCTCGGGAGGCGAACGCCAGCGTATCTCAATTGCGCGGGCAATCTTGCACAATCCGCGCATTCTGATTCTGGACGAGGCAACCTCATCGGTAGATGTACAGACAGAGAAGAAGATTCAGCAAGCAATCGATCGGCTCGTTCAAAACCGAACGACTTTCGCAATCGCCCACCGCCTCTCCACTCTTCGTAGTGCCGATCGTCTCTTTGTCATTGAGAAGGGACGAGGGGTTGAATGTGGCTCTCACGAGGAGCTAATGGAAAAGAAAGGGATATACTATAAACTCGTTGAAACGCAACGAGAGGCGTCGGAAATCCGATCAGAGGCACAAGTAGTCGAGCGTTAACCGGTAAGGTCCTCGAAGCAATAACTGATGACAATGGCAGGACTATTTCTTTGTGGCCGGAGCCATCCGCTGCATGCAGTGGCCGAAATCCCCTGCCTAGACGTGAATAGATCTGGGAGTTATCCATGCACGGTGAAGAACAGGGTGAACGAAAAGCCATCCATAAGGGAGACTCAAAATCGAAGTTTTGGCTAGACTTTGATGACGATGACTTTACGCCCAAGTATTTGAACCCCGAGAAGGTACTTCTATTTCGCTCGCCGATGGGGTCGCCGCGCCTCGAAATTCGAGATGAGGTGTGCTATCCGCGTGTAACATTCCGGCGAATTCTTCCACTCAGTGACCCTGACCATTATATCTCGTTAGGCGTCGGAGACGAGGTGGAGATTGGTATCGTCGTAGACCCCTCGGAGTTAAATGTCGAGAGCCGGAAAATTGTTCGCGAGGAACTGGATAAACGATATTTCACGCCCGAAATAATCAAGATCCACAGGGTCAAAGAGCGATTTGGCGTTCATGAATGGGATACAGAGACATCACGAGGAAGAATCGTCTTCTCCGTGCAAGGGCTGCACCAAAATATCAAGCAAGTCCCACCCGCACGAATTCTCGTAACCGATGTTCGAGGAAATCGATACGATCTTCCGGATTACCGGAAACTGGATCCTGACAGCTTTCATCAGATTCAGCGGCACCTATAGTTGACACAAGATTGAACGCCATATAGACTGCTGCCCCTTGTGTACCCTACACTCCGCACCCCATGAGGGGCATTTAGGAATATTTATAATTTTCTTCTCTGGTAATCATGACACTAGCGCACCTTGTATTTGAATCATAAATAACATTCTACAAGTTTTTAGCCCCAGCGGGGCGACACTTTGGACTACGCTTCAATCGAAAACGCTAACAGGCAACAACTCAGCATCCTTTTTAATTCGGTTGATATACCCCAGACATAATTCACCTGTCGCCCCGCTGGGGCTTTAATGGAGGGATGCCTAATGCTGCTATACACCTTCAGGATCTCTATCGCACCCACTATCCGTTCGCTTGATCCTCTCTGGGGCTTGGCGTGTAAATAATCCTCAATTGGATTTCCAAGAATTGAAAAATTCAGTAACCACACGGATTTATAGGATTTCAATAAATTCTGTAAACCCCTAAAATGGGTGCGGAGAGTAGGGTGTACACACCCCTTTAGGTGATTTCTCGACTGTTATGAACGACACGATAATGGAGAAAAATCTCGCTATTGACAACGCGATGATCCAGCAACTCAAGATCGATTAAGTCGACAAAGTTGAATCCTTCTCCGCCAACAGGCGTTGGAACATCGCGCCCACCGATTAGTCGCGGAGACAGTGTGAGATAGACTTCGTCAATGAGTTGGTCGCGAAACATTGCGAAGTTAACCTGTCCGCCCCCTTCAATGAGTAAGTGCTTCACGCGGTACGTCCGCGCCAGAATCTCGACGATTCGTGGAAAATCCACCTCCTCGTCTCCTACAATATGGACCGCATCAGCAGCTCTTTCCAGTTTTTCTAGGCGGTTTGAGGCCATGCGCGCAGTAGTAAAAACGAGCGCGGGCGCACCGTTAGGGCGAAATATACGAGCAGACTCCGGCACACTTCCGGTACCGCTAACGACCACCTTGATTGGCTGAGGTGACATGCCGCATTGGACACGTTCATCTTTGTAACTTCCATGTTCGGTAAATGTCGGATCGTCGGCAACAATTGTCCTTGCACCCACAAGAATGGCATCCGCTCGGGTTCGAATCTCCCTCAATCGAACCTTATCCGCACTACTAGCAAAGCGAGGTCCCGTGTCATCACGCGTTGAAATCTTGCCATCAAGACTCATCGCCATGTTCAAGAAGACATGCGGTTTTCGGACCCGGTCTGACATATGGAAGAATCCGTTACGGATGATTAAGTTAATATCGGGTTCAGACTTCCTCGTGTCTCAGCGCAAGATCGCAAGTCTACCGACCTTTTCAAGTTCGCGATTTTCCGCCTCAACGGTGAGTTTGTAAAAATAAGTGCCGTTTGCTAAACGCACCCCATCCTCATCGCGACCATCCCAGTACGTCTCATTGTAACCCCGATCCGCCGAAGCGTCTATAATCGTGCGAACCAGTTTACCGGTGACAGAGTATATCTTTATGGATACATACTCCGGGCTTTGCAGGAAATTGTAGGTAAAAAAGGTGCTAGTACGTATCGGATTGGGTACATTTCGTACGTCCCTAATCTCCACGGCTTCGTCAATCTGAAAACGCATTACCTGTCCGTGGTGAGTATTTCCACTGGTATCGCTGGCGAAGATCTGAATCTGGTACTCGTCGTTTGCCAAGCTCGGTGAATACACAATAGTGCCCTTCTCAGGCTGCGATTCATCGAACAGCAAGTCGTATGCTTTACGCGGAAGCCAGAGAAGCTCGTCATCGACCCTGGCAAATGAAACCTGCACGGTGTTAGAATCTATTCCGTAATCATCCTCAAGCTGCACCTCGATCTCGGGCTGATCCTGAACAATCATTCCATCCGTCAATATCTCTTGATTTAAGCGTATTTCTACATCCGGCGGTTCTACATCCGGCGGTTCTTCTACGATGAGCGTGAACTCCCTGTATCCGCCGTCGTTTTCTAGCGTGTTTCCGTTCATATCTTTTACCCAGAGTCGATAGAGATAACGTCCCACAGAGAGAACAGGCGCGTAGTAAATCGTAATTGGCGTAGTTTGCTCCGGGCTAGTTATAGTGAATTCGGTGATTTCTCTCAGCGGTCCCCCGTTCTTGCTTACCACGAAGCGGAATGCATCCATATCAATTCCGTTCGTATCCTTTAGGATCATGGAGATCTTTGGCCGTGGCGAAATGACCTTACCTGACTGCAGTATTTCACCATCAAGCCACAACTGAAGTCTCGGCGATTGCGTGTCCAAGCTTGTCATGAGCGCGAACGGACGGAGTTCGGATGCTTCTGTAGATACGAAGCTGACTGTTTTGGTGCTAAACTTGAATTTGTCTCCAAATGTGAACGGTTCGTCGCCAGGCGTGATTAGCACCTCAATGCCAGGATCGCTGATGAAAAGAGGTTCAGTGATTGAACCGAGCAAAACATTATCGCCAAGACCGCGATTCGAAATGTTCGAGTTATCAAGAATCTCAAATGATTCACTGTCTCTGAAAAGAATAAGCCAATCCCCCGTTCGAATACCGTCTTTCGGTTCCATCGTCAGATTAACCTCTGCGTTCCCGTTGCCGCGGTTGCTATTTCGCGTTTCTGCAAGAACCACACGACTGTGCTTATCCAGTTTGGTTTCAAAAGTTAACACGTCCCCGAATTCAAATCGTCTACTGTTGCGAGCCGAATCCATGCTGTTGATTTCTATGTCAACATGAAAATCTCTATAGCGGAAGATTTGGTCCAGAAACCCTCTACCTACCTGACTGATGGTTGTGTTGTTCGTTTCGCGCAGCAAAACGATATAACTGTCCGAATCTCTAAAGAGTATAACCCACTTCCCTAGCGGAGTAAGATCCGGATTAACCCGAATCTGTGAAACTCCAAATTCGTGCGGGTCTCTGTTGCTTCCCTGCGCCGGTGTTAGAAACCCCTCCTTCAATAGGTGCCCGTTCTCCTGTAGGTGAATTTTTGATGGTAGGTGCTTCCAAGATTCTGTGTCTTCCATCCAGGTATAAATAGCCGGTTCTCTAATCGCCTTGTCTTGGCCATTATCGTCGCTAGGTACTAACCCAATTTGATCCTCAAGATATTTGCTTTCGAATCGAAACCTTATTTCCACCAGACTATCGAGTTGCGCGGCGAACGAAGGCAGTTCGACATTATATGCTTGAGATACACCGGAGCCTAGGGAGATGGCTGCGCCCGGCACGCTAGCTGGCAGAGGAATTGGAGTAAAGTAGAGGTCGGGCTGGGAGGAAGTTGGCGCTTCCAGCGCGCCAACAGAAAACGTGGTAGGCTCTAATGAACCAAAAGGAAAGAGTGCCTCAAACACCCTATCCAAACTGGCAACTGCGAGTTCGCTTCCTGGTTGCAAAGTAAATTCATTGACATCAAAGGAGAGGAATCCTCTGTTGTCTCCGGAAACCCGTTCGTGGAGAGCGCCGATAGTTCTATCCTCCTGATTGTGGTGAGGCCGTTCAGGGTCAATAAAAACGTGAATCTCGTGGGTGCCCCGCGATAACGGTTCGTTCAAAGTCAAAATCGCCGTTGCCTTCTGATGGAAGGTGTTTCCTCGCTCCCAATCATTTGTATCGACCACCACACTTCCTACGACCTTTGCGTCATCGTCAATCTTGTGATCCGCATTTCGGTCAGGATTTCCCTCCGCGAACCAGACCTCAACATCTACCGGAACGTCACTACCGCCATCGTTTATCAAATCAACCATCAACGCCGGAGCATTGCTGTCCTCCAAGCGCCCATAGCGAATGGAAGTAGCACCTGGTGGATTAGGCGCAATAGCGAGATTGGCGTTCCCTGGGACGTTGAGTCTTCTCTGCTCAGTTTTCGACGGGTAAAATACCTTATGGTTGTTCTTGTCGGTTACCTGAATCTGATAGAGTATAGACCGTTCGGCTGGCGGCAGCGGAATGGGGGTTTGAAGTCGCCACCACTGTCCTCCATTAATTACAGGAACCGAAGATTGTGTGTTGGGTACCATCGGGGCCGTACGCGATTTATATTTTATGGAATCGTTCCAGACGACATCAACGGACTTGATACCGGCTTGTCCGGCATAATCCACAATCTGCGCGTGAAGTTTTAGAGTATTGGTTAGGTCGAGATCCAGTTTCTCACTCACTTCATAGACTACCGGCTGCTCTGTCCAAAACTCTGTTCCACCTATAGCCGTATTCTCGCCATCACTTGCGAAAAGACGCACAATCCCACGCCCGGCGGTCACGCCAAGCGGTATGTCAAAGCGGATGTTACCAAACTCGCCGTTCCATACATCAAGATCCTCCCGCCGCCTGGATAGATCGTTATTTGGATCCTCGTCAAAATTATTTGCGAATAGCACCGCTGCCGACAACCGGTCTGTGCTAAAGTCGGCGGCTTTCTGAAAATTTCCTTTACCTGCGATCCTAAGACTCCCATGCTGCCCGACTGCATTCCGCTTTATGACCAATTGTTTGCCGGAATGTAACGCAATGTCCTCCAACTCGACCTTGACTTCCAGATTTGGTAGAGCCAACGGGGTAGCCGGATCTCCGAAAAGCGTATACTGCTCAGCTCCGGGCACCCAACTGTGACGGTTACTGCTCACTGCGTTTCCAATAAACTTAATCTTTGCATCGGCAGTAATAGCGCCAAGGGTTGCCGGTTTAACGTTGAAGATAGAAGTGAACAGATCTTCATCGAACACCGCATTGGCAGTAGCAAAGGTCAGACGTGTGGCACTCAACGTGCCAATTGCTCCATATCGTCCCATCATGAATTGTTCGCTCAAACTGTGTGTGCCGTATCGAAGAGGTTTGTCAAATTGCCCATTCAGGCAAGTCGTTGTAATAATAAAAGGAAGGTGTTGATTTCTTAATCTGGTGACATCCTCAATCCGGAAGATGCCTTCATCTGCCCAAGTTTCGGCTCCTCCATGCCCTGCGTATTCCAGAATTACCACACCCTCACGTAAAGATTGCAGGATCAGTCCTTTTGTACGTTCAGGGCTCTCAATTCTTCTAAGGTAGATTTCACGGGTATCGTATCCGATCGGAATAAATTCCTTGATTAAGCGATCACGACTTTCTTCAAATATCCAGTCAATACTGTTGCTCTTTTCGTCGTCTGAAACTTGGGCGATCGTGCGTTGCCACACCCCAAGTTTGGGATTCTGCTCGTAATTGATCAGTTTCTTCACCATTACGTCTAACTCACGCGCGAACTGAACTGACAATCGTCCAATAAACATGTCCGGCAGCGTGTCATCGCCGCTAACGGTAACAAAGCGGTGATCCATTGCCGTTTCCCCGCTGACCGGGGCCCACCCGTGAATTGTGGGGACATAAATGGGATAGAGTCTAAAGGTTTTGTTGGCAAGTCGCCAGTATTCGATGGTTGCTCTCTTGTAATCGTAATGTGCATCACCGACGAGTAGCACATAGGAAGGAGCGGGTTGGCGCCAATTCGCGTAAGCATAGCGCAAGAAGTGTTGAATGGCAAACGGGCTGAATACACCGTGATTGAACTGATCATACACATCGTCGATGTCCACAACAATAACGGAATACCCTTGAGAGCGTCGAAATTCGACTAAAGGTTGTAGGCTATCGAGAAAATCTTTGTGGCTGATCATAATGTAATCGGCCTGATTGGCAGGGTCTCTAAGCGTCGCAGGTTTTCCCGGCACGATTCTTGACACATTCAGGTAAGCACGGTTATCAAGCACAACATAGCTTGATGGCTGGGTGACCGCATCCTCGATCGTAATCCGAAAATTCGGGCTTGATCTCCCTGCGATTCTGCCATTAACCAGTTTCGCAACGATGCTGCCGTCCTGAACCTCATAGGCGTCAATTTCGCTGGTGCGTAGGTTTTCGACACGATACTGCACCGTTCCACTGGATGCAGGTTCGGTGTTGGAGTTGAACTCAAGCGCGCCGGATTCAGCCCTAAAGCTATGCCAATAATCTAATTCGAACCAATCAACGTAAAACTCCACCTCGTCGGAAGACAAACGAGGGTCAGCTTCGGCAACTACGGTTAATCCATTGGTTACATCATGCAGAAGAAACTGCCGCTGTTGAAATCTATTGATCGCCAAAATGCTTCTTTGTCTTTTCCAGTCCTGGGTTCTGCCGAGCCACTTGTTGTTGAGAATCAACCTCGCGGCATGAGTATAAAGAGAGGCACCTTGAAATCTTATTCGGAGTGTAGCATAACGATGTATTGACTGGTGTGGGACGGCGCCCGGAATGTGAATTGGAAATGACTTGCTATCGCCTCGCTTGAGACTAGCCCAAAAGTAGTGGTCTGCAAGCTCTGAACGGACATCATCCGACACTAAAGAATCATGAAAGATGTCTTTTTCAAAGCGTTGTGTCTTCAGGAATGCAACTGGAACCTGAGCATTGCGCGTAATGGGGTGCACGTCTCTTACACTTACTCGGGAACTCCCGGGACTATTCCACGAAAGCCAGTAGACATTTGTATCGGTAAATTTGTTGCCAACCAATCCTTTGCCATAGAATACGATAGAGTCATCGCGGTCAAAGGTACCATCCTCCGCTTTGTCATAGACGTACACACCGACCATGCGACCATTATTTTCAAGCTTTAATGTCTCTAAATCGATTTGCGAAGTATCCACACCAGATCGCTCGAGCCTGTTGTAACTGATTCGATGCATACCAGTACGGCTAACTGTGAAGCTGCATCTTTGCTCCGTCTCGCCTCCGGCTACTGTAGATGCTAGTTGGGCTTGTGGCCGTCGTACCAATCGCCATGCCTTAGCTTGATTGTAATTGAACAGGCTCGACTGGAACAACTCTTCAAACGGTCTAGATGCATAATACGCGGCTGGTGCTTGGGACACAGAAGATGCCGATTGATTAAAGTCGATTCGGATCTCTAGTTCCCGATAGATTCTGAGCTTCGATAACTGGGGATTATATTGTACAGGATGGATTTTTAGCTGTGCTACACGTTGATCGCGTATTAAGCCAACTGGAACTACCTCCACTATATGTTTGGGATAGAAACGATTTTGGCGATAAAAAACGCCGTTGGCTTTAACCCGCATTGTGCGCGATTCTAGTGAATCCCCAATTTTACGGACTAAATCGGACTGAACAGGAAGGACTTTCTTGGTAGGGCGAGTCTCAAATTGCGAATTGATAATGGTGGCTTGCGGGACCTCACCAACCGGTATGCCAATTAACTGTGAAGAGGTAGGAAGTCTAGGATAGCCAACTTCAAGCGTATGCTGTGCGCCGTTAAAGGAAATCTTAGAGTACGTCTCCCCATCACTGGTTTCCTCGTCGAACCGCAGTTCGGGCAGCTTGAATTTAATGACGAGACTCCTCGAGTCGGTGAAAACCGTGCGAAAGAGAGGTTCTCCCCAAGCAGCTACGTCAAAACAGATAAGGATTAGCAATGAGTAAAAGAAGCGAGACATGGTGAGTTGGATGCGAGGCGATTCAAACCTAGCTCCTTGCAAGTTGTACACGGGACTCACCCCATTTTATCACACTTCGAGCGTAACTAGGTTACTGTCCTTTGCTCTAGGCAGTAGAAAACGCAAAGGGGCGGCAAACGTGCCGGCAGAGCCAGTCAGAATTGTAATATCCGAGTTGTGTATGGATAGTGTTTCATTTTTCTCGTCCGCACCGCTCGACGAAGCACGCGTACGAGGTTGCACTCTACTTGATAACTACCATACGCTTCACCGACGAGACGTCTCCTGCCTGGAGTTGATAAAAGTAAAGTCCGCTCGAAATCGGTTCACCATTATCCGACTTCCCATCCCAGTACGCTGCTGTGGATTTAAGTTTATAGATCCCCGCTTTCCGATGCCCCAGTTCCAAGCGCCGCACAAGAGTCCCCGCAACATCGTAAATCGAAATCTGAACATCGGCATCAACTGCAAGCTGATAGGGAATCCAGGTTTCCGGATTAATCGGATTAGGGTAGTTTGGTAACAACTTCGTTTCCTTGATATATGCTGACCTACTACGTAACCAGTTCCTTAGGACCCTTCTAGCAATCACTACCCCTGGCGACGCATGGGCGATGACTTCCAAGCTATTCAATGCCTCGTGCATGTTGGCATATTCTTGTTGCGAAAACTGCACCGTGATACTTGGCGCAGCCGATAGAGTAGCCGTTTCTTCAAGGTGTAACGCCACACGAGTCAGATCTGAAACGTCCACCCGTTGGTCAGAGTTGACATCCACAGAGGATTGACTAGGCAAGGATTTTCCAAATTCACTAGCCACAATTACAAGATCAAGCTGATTAACGGCACCGTCTGAATTCACGTCTTCAAGATTCCGAAATCTAGATTCGCTCCCAAACCGGTCTGCGGACACTGCACCTCGAAATCCGCCTAGGTGCACTCGAAAATCGGGAACAGTTACGTAATTGTCTCGATGGGCACACCGTGTAACATGCCTCTGATTCAACCAGCATGCCCCTCGCAGCACGCGATTCTTTCCGACCGCTGGCCCCGTTGGATTCGACCATTCGCGCGAAGTACGGTAGTAGGTCGGATGATACCAGTCGAACACCCACTCCCACACATTTCCTAGCATGTCGTATGCACCGTAAGGACTTACTCCCCTGGGATAATTGCCAACAGGCGTTGTCGTATGCGGTCCTTTTTCCCACGAGTTCAGACGGCTGGGGTCCCATCCATTGCCCCAAGGGTATAGGCGACCATCTATGCCTCTCGCGGCCTTTTCCCATTCCGCTTCCGTGGGTAATCGTTTCCCCGCCCAGTCTAAGTACGCCAATGCGTCATTGTAACTAACTTGCACGACCGGATGGTTATCCTTGCCCTGGATAGAGCTACCCCGTCCAAGAGGCGCACGCCAGAACGCGCCTCTTGGACGAGGCCACTCGTTTGACCCTTCCCATACATACCCCCAGCCCTGTTTCTCTGCATCTGTGACGTAGCCGGTGGCGTCAACGAATTTCCGAAACTGTCCATTGGAAACCTCAAACTTGTCGATGTAGAACGAGTCCAGATAAACACGGTGCTGCGGCTGCTCATGTGCGAAGATCTTCCTGAGTTCATCAGCATCCCTCCGTCCCCGCAGGATTCCCTGAAGCTGTTGGTGGCTTGTTCCCATAATGAACTCGCCCGCTGGCACTAGCACCATTTTTCCATTATCCTTCGGGTGCGTGACTTCGGCGCCGGCAATCTCCCCTATCATCACCGTATTAAGTGCTGAAAGTCGCGCTTCCACCCTTTCACCGGTATTCAGTTGAATCGTGGCGTTTATTGGAGTATGCCTGAAATTCGTGGCGATTATGCGATTTGAACTGCCATCTCTGAATGCGACTGCTTTGACAAGATCATCGTTCGTCTTTAGCCAGTGAACCTCAGTTTCCGCAATCTTACGCGTCGAACGAAGATCGGCCTTGATAAGAAAATAGCACTGTGTTCGGATGACATCGTTGCTTTTGTACCGTCGCCGTAAAGATTCAGTTACGTAGTCAATCCGTTCACAAATCTGCCCGTTCCAGATATTCCTATTCCCGGCTAAAATCTGAAATTGACCGTCACCAGGCACACTGATGATGCCTAGTTTATTGTCTATATTGATCCAGCTAGAATTCATGGTTACGGGATTCGCGCTTGCACCCCTACCACCTTTTAGTTGAGTATTGCCTGCCTCCCAATATACGCGTCTCACACCGTCGTTAAACACATCGTTCGGCAGATAATACGATAATCCTGACTGCTCTGATACGTTTATTCCCTTTTTCGCCACCAGAAGTTCTATCATTACAGCCATCCGGTTCCTTGGCAACGCAGTAAAACTTACAAAATGATCCACTCCAAAAGTGCCCCGTAAGTTTCCCTCTTGAATGTGTCCGGTAGTAACGAACCCATCCTCAAGTAGACGGTTGTTATAGCGTGCGGTAGTTCGCTCCATATCAGCGTTTTCAACACTTAGAGTCCCAATCAGATTTGCCTCTGCCCACTCAGCCATAAAATCGTCTCCAGGTATAAACAATGCCATCGGATACCTCCTGGATAGATGCTTCCAACTGAATGATGCAAACACGTTTTCGTTGCGAGCATATAGAAACTGACAAAATCTGCTGTAAAAATTGCCCGCGACGTTTTCTTGAAAATCGTAGTTGCTTGTCGCGTGAACTGGAGGTGCAAATTGATGCAGCAGGTACGCTAGTCCTAGGTTGGCATAGCAGTCCGTTTCATAGATCACCGGCCAACCTTTGCGCACATATCCGAACCTCCTACCGAAAATGCTTCCCCTACTATTGTCCTGTTGTTCCCATTCAAACGCTCCAAAGCGAAGCTGTTCAACAAATCGAGCGTCTGTATCGCCAAGTTCATTTTGAAGCAACACCAACATGGGAACGATAAAGTAGAGTCCGTATACATGCCGCGCCCAATCCTTACCTTGCGGGTAGGCAAAACGCCCTGAATAGAGATGGGTTTTCTTGAGGACATTCCAAACATCCTCGACATGATGAAATAGGGATTGCGGAACTGGCCGACCATTGCTAACAAACGCATAATACGCCCAAGCAAGAGAATGCATCGGAACAACTATATAATCAAAGTGGTAACCACCATGACCTTCAAGTGTGAAATCTGGATGGACATTAGTCGTATAGACCCACTCATTCACGCGTCTCCGATCAACGATTCTAGTGTCTCTTCTGTCCAAAGCGATCGAAAACGTGTTCATGAACATCTCTTGTGCCTTGATCAACCATTTATCGGCATTCGGATGGGTAGGGTATAGACTAGCTGCCCACGCCAGTACCTCGCTGTTCACGGCATTGAATTCTGCGTGCGTATCTCCGTATACACGGGATGCAGCGCGCTGATTAAGCTGGTAATTGGCTTCATGAATCACAACGCGCCGAACCGCGTTCTTTTCTGCACGCGACAAATCCTCCCAGATAAGGCGTGCCCCTGCTACCGCTCTCGAAATAACCCACGGCGATATCCACTGACTCGGCTGTTTCCCCCATTTCCGTCCGTCAACACATACCTTGGTTCCAGTGACATGAGTTTCCGTCAAATAACGAAGGGCAGCTCGTGCTTGGGAAAGAAGCCGTTCTCGGTCTATCCTTGAGACCGACGAATCATAATTCTTGTCGGAGCTAAGCAGCGCACACACAAATATAAAGTTTGCATGAGAACGCATCTGGTTGTGGTCGTGCCCGCCTGTGCCGAAATACCCCATCTGCATATCACCATCAAGGTTACCGTTCCAAAGCAACCCCGCGTAACTCGGAAACTTCTGGAGAAACGAAATATAATCGGAGTTATTTGGGTAATCTTTGCCGAAATACGTGTATGGAGGAGGAGGGGCTGCCGATGAATCGGTGACGAAGAGGAGGGAAAGCGTGGGCAATAAAAATACGAGAGTGCGCTTGAGTTTCAGTAATTTCATCAAATACTTAGTGGAATCCCGATGAGCTACACTTCAGTAATGATATAGGGAAATCTGTCACTATATTAATCGAATGATTAATCGAATGCCGTCTGCGAACAAAAACACGAATACTGACGTTAATATTGAATGCATCCGAAATTAAGTATATTAGATTTATGGCAAAATATCAAATTCTTTCTCTACGCTCCAAGCAAAATACGGGCAGTCTCCTCACAGCAGGTTTCCGATTCTTCCTAGATTCGTCATGTTAAGAACCTGCGTTGGGCTAAGTAACTTTCCCGTATGCAGTATGCGATCAAACTCATTCTAAATTGACAACCGCGTGTTACCGTAGTAATATCCTAAGTGGGTAGGGCAACTCAATTCGTTTGGAATCGCACCGAATTTCGCCGCAATTGCAGGAATCTTCTTCCGAGATCATGTAGAAATAGCATCGCCAAGTGTTCCGAAACAGTTCAAAACACCTACTGTCTTTAGCGCGGAATATCGTGCTTGTTTCGTAGACGCGGAGGTCGAATATTGATGCACCGTAACCTGCTGTTCTTCTTACTATATGCCATCGCAAATCTAACGCACGCCGCTCTTGATGACGAACATTCGGCAACTGGTTCTCATTGGAGTTGTGGTACTCCATCCCTCTGGCGTGAGGAACCTTCGCGGCCGTCGGTCGGCGCGGCGCCCCAACTTCCGAATATTCCAGCTGCGCCCGCCCCCGAAGTACATGTTGGAAAAATCGAACGATTCTTCACGCACATTCCGGAACAGTTGGTCAAAGGCACTTGCATCGCTATTGGTGAGAATATTTATCTCTATATCGAGAACTCGGTGCGACACATGATGTCTATCGCCGAGGCTCGCGAGATCGTCGCGGAATTTGATACTCGAATCTATCCACAAGTTCATCGTTGGATCGGATTCGAATGGCGCCCGGGATTGGACCTCGACACAAGAATTACACTGTTAATGCACGATGTTGGCGCCAATAACTCGGGACGGGATTTCGGCGGATATTTTTCGTCGGTAGATCAGGATCCCACCGCACTCAACAGCAATCGCAGAGAGATGGTCTACATGGACATCTTCCAGTTCAGAGAACGATCCCGATTCACGTTTTATAATAGTTTAGCCCATGAATTGGCGCATCTTGTCAATTGGTACCAAAACGGTGGGACCTCTGATGAACGCTGGATAGAGGAAGGAATCGCGTCCTTCGTCGAATGGGCAATTTACAGAAATGTCCACGGCATCTTTGTCGACGGTTACTTTGAAGATCCGGCAATATCACTGACCTCGGGGAACACGTTCGATACATACTATGGCGCCTCTTTCATGCTTCTGTTATATATGTTTGAACATCATGGCGGTGAAAAGTTCATCCGCGAGTTTGCTCGACAAGATCTTCTCGGTATCCAAGGGATTGATGCAACATTGGCATCGTTGGGAAGATCGGAGCGTTTTAATGATGTTTTTCAAAATTGGGCGCTTGCAAACTATGTAAACAATCCCTCGCGCGGAAAGTCATTAGGTTACAGAAACTTGCAGAATCGGCGAGTAGTGGCATCTGCCCATCAGGTGTCGAGTTATCCGACAATCCGCTCCACGGAAGTCGAGAACTGGGGAGTTCGCTACGTCGTGTTTCGTAATCTACCGAACCGGATTGAAATTTCCTTGGATGGCATCGGCGCTGGTAGCCTGCACGCTCAACTTGCCCTTTTGCGTAGAAACGGTACCGCTTCCGTGCACTCAATAGAATTTGACGAGGGGAACGATGGCCGAGTCGAATTACAAAACCTTGACTCGCGTGACCGGCTCGTACTTATGGTTACCTCGACCGCTGCACAATCGTTTCGTTACGCCGCCACTATAGACGGTACGTCTGGCATTGTTGTTGGTCCTCCTCGTCAAAGGGAATCATCAATCGCATTTCCCAAAGCGACTACTCTTGCAATCGGTAATCCGTCCCAACCAAGCCACAAACGAACCAATGTAGACTTCAAACTGGAGCCGATATCACAACTACACCTATCGAGTTTCTATCAAGATCTAGTTGTGGGCGAAGGACTGGTCTATGCTGTGAGCGACTGGGGCGTTGAGATTTTCGACCTGAAAACCCCACTCCATCCGCGATTGGTTGGTCAGATTGCGACGCCGGGAAATGCACAAGGTATCACCATTGATGGGGAAACGGCTTACGTTGCGGATGGCGCAGCGGGCGTAACTCTCATCGGCGTACATCCTCCGGACAACCCAAGGCTGGTTAAGACTATCGGCAACTTCGAGAGTGCCCGTCGGGTCAAAATTGCCAATGAGAAGGCATACGTGGTGGACCTCAAGCAGGGAATACAGATCTATGACCTTGCTGAAATGCACAACCAACCGGACCCGCAGCCCATTGGCAGTTTCCAAACACGTGGATTTGCTTTGGACATAGAGATAGACGGCGACACAGCCTATTTCAGCGATGATCACCAGGGATTTCAGATTCTCGACTTCGAGTTCATCGACATACCGGCATTTGCAGGTATTGTCGACATCCTCGCCTTTGATTTCGAGGTTGTGGATGGATATGCTTACGTCGCGTCCGGTGACATGCGGATAGTTGACGTGCGAGATCGTCTTAAACCGAATGCGATTTCAAGCATTCAAACACCCGGACTAGCAACAGGTATTAAACTTCGCGACGGGTACGTTTATCTAACCGATGTCCAATCAGGCCTTCATGTGGTTGACGTTCGTGATCTCCAGCAGCCGCAAACGGTCGCGATTTTACCAACATCGGGCGAATCCATGGGCTTGGACCTATTCGAATCCGATACGGGCGATTCATTCGGGTATATCGCCGACGGAAATCACGGCCTACAGGTAATTGACCTGAGCGTACCCGGCCACCCACAGTGGCTGCATCGTTACGATGCCTCTGGTGAGGCTCTTGGTATGGACATTCTGCAAATGGACGAGGGTAATCGTACTGCGTACATTGCATGTGGCACGGGTGGTCTCAAAATAGTTGAGTTTGAGAGCGCATTCGGGGCTGTTTTTCGGCATCGCATACCGCTCATGGGCACTGCGGCTGACGTAAGGGTTGAGAATGAGCACGCCTATGTTGCCGCGGGAGAAAGTGGTTTGATTGCTGTAGATCTACGCAACCTTGACAATCCACGCACGGTTTCTCACATTCGGACGGCTGCGCCCGCTTGGGGAATCGAAGTCAAGGAAGGATTTGTATTCCTGTGCGCGGACGAGTTAATCGTAGTTGATAGCCGTGAACCGATGAACAGCCGCGTCGTCGCCCGGCGCTCTATGCCCGGAAGTGCCTATCGAATACAAATCGTCGACCACCTCGGGTACGTGGCTGCACTCGGCGGCGGATTGCAAGTATTTGACCTTGAAGATCCCCGCAACCCGCGAGCAATTGGAAACTATGAATCGCAGGGCAATGCAACAGGTATCGCTGTTAGTGGGAACAGGGGTTACCTATTGGATACTATGGCAGGAGTAGAGATTCTGGACCTAAGCAATCCGCGACGCCCCGATGCCATAGCCGAATATCAAACCGATGCGCTGCCGATCGCCGCACAGATTCGTGGAGACCACCTTTACCTGCTAGATCAGAAACAAGTGCAGATCGTGGACGTACGTAATCGCAGCTTGGTCTCACGGCCTAATTTCCAAGCCGCGTTAAGGTTCCCTTCAGACCTGGCTGTTATCGGGGATGCCGTCTATGTCACAGATCGGTACGACCTGCGAATGTTCAAAATAAACGAACACCTCTTTGAGCTTTCCGTAGAGGATCCTACCGTCTTTCGCAAACCTCCAAGCGCGGCAAAAACCTCAATCCCACACTACACCAACCGACTCGGACAGAACTTCCCAAATCCGTTCAATCCTGAAACATGGATACCTTACGAGATTGAATCAGACGCGCAAGTGACCATTCAAATCCTTGACACTCGCGGCTTACTGGTTCGCCAACTTGAGATGGGACGTCAAAAGGCTGGAGAATACCTCACGCGTGCAGACGCAGCGTATTGGGATGGTAAGAATGAAGAGGGAGAGTCGATCGCAAGCGGGGTATATTTCTATCAGATTCTGGCGGGGGAATTCGCTGCTACGCGAAAAATGGCAATCTTAAAATAGCATCCGACGAGGGGTTGGTTTTTAGATTCCTTTTGTACTGAGTTCGCCTCTCCTTTCAGAGTCCAACTATCTGGCGTAGGGCAGCAGCGATTGGTATATCCCAGATTTACCGCCCCGATTCCTTTACCTCTGAATCAGGTGTCAGGTCCCACAACAGAATCGTGCCATCCAGACTACCGCTCGCAAGCACGGACCCGTCATGGGAAAATGCGAGAGAATAAACGGGCCACGTATGTCCTTCAAAAACACGTAAACCTTCGCCCGTGTGAGCGTCCCACAAGCGAACTGTGATGTCTCGAAATGCTCCACCACTGGCAAGTATTCTTCCATCGTAAGAAAATGCCACGGAAACAACAGCATCTGCATGCCCCTTCAGTGTCTGAAGGTATTTTCCAGTATCAGTGTTCCATAAACGTACAGTGTTGTCCTCAAGTCCCGCGGCAATTACACGTGCAGACTCATCGGGGGAAAAAGTGAGACAGTAAACAGCGACCGCGTGTTCCTCAAATGCCCGGAAACTTTCTCTCGTTTGTGTGTCCCAAATATGAATCCCACCCTCCAGACCGCCGCATGCGAGAGCATCCCCTGTAGGGGAAAACCCTAGACATGAAATAAAACCTTTGAATTCCTCAAGAATCTTCAGATTTTCGCCGGTACGAGAGTCCCACAGACGAACTGTCCTGTCCCAACTCCCACTGGCAAGAGTTAGTCCATCGGGAGAAAATGCAAGTTCAGAAACTTCGCCAGTGTGCCCCTTCATTGTGAATAAGCTCTCGCCCGTGTGGAAGTCCCATATCCGAATCGCATTATCTCGAGCGGTGCTTGCCAGCATGTTAATATCTGGGGAGATCGCCATAGATCCGTACCGTGATCGATGGATTTCAAATCGTCGTAACAAATTCCCCACGCGATGATCCCAAAGATACACCACACCATCGCGGCCTCCGGCAACTAACTTATCCCCATCCGCAGAGAAAACCATAGACTTTATGCCTTCCGCATGCCCTCCATATCCATGAAGCATGTCACCACTGCGGAAGTCCCAGAAACCGATCGTGCCATCGATGCTCCCGCTAGCGAGCGTGACCCCATCTGGAGAAAACGCCAAGGATCGCACCTTCTGTCTGTGCGCTTCTATCGTTCGAACGAATTCTCCCGTGTGAGTATTCCACAACCGGATTTCTCCGGAAAAGGATCCGCCTGCGAGTAAGCTCCCATCGGAAGAAAACGCCACCGACAACCATGACCCCAAGCCATCAAGCGTCAGTCGGTGAAACCTTATACCCGCGGCCCATTGGTCATCCCCTGCACTCACATCCCATAACTCAATCTCCCCTTCGCCAATTCCGCTAGCGAGCGTGAGTCCATCGGGTGAGAAGGCGAGAGGACTGACATTCCCCCATTGCATGTCAATGGTCTGCAAGCATTCCCCGGTGTGGACATCCCATAAACGAATTGCCCCGTCACTACCTCCACTAACAAGCATCATTCCGTCGCGGTGAAAGTCAACGGAATAGACTGCCTCTTTATGTCCCTCGAGCACCCCAAGCAGATTCCCGGAGCGTGAATCCCACAAGCGAACCGTTCCATCACTACTCCCACTGGCAACGGTCGAACTATCGGGAGACAACGCAACAGAAAGAATATGGTTTGTATGCCCTTCAAGGGTGTGAAGGTTTTCCCACGTGCGAACATCCCATAGACGAATCGTCTTGTCGTTGCCTCCGCTTGCAAGCCTAAGCCCATCGGGAGAGAACACAACTGAATCGACGCTGTCCGAATGCTCCGTCAGAAGTTTAATCTCGGATCCGGTCCCCACGTCATAAATCCAAATACCGATCGTACTCGCCACCGCCAGGAGGTTGCCATCAGGCGAATAAGCAATCTCATACGGCCAACCCTTTCCTAAGCGCGATTTGGCGTCATCGGGCAAGGCCCACTGCGTAACATCTTCGGCAAGACTGCTATTGGACAGAAGAACTGCGAAAAGCAAGAGCGTAAATTTCAGCAACGATGTTCTCTTCATAGACACATGTTCCTTGTCTGAGTAATTCAGTAGACTCAGCCGCGAATAGAGACGTTGTCCTTTAACGTCAAGCGTCGTGGCGTTTTTCGAATTTCTTCTGGCTCTGTTCGCTAGAATGTCTTGGTAATGATGATTGATGGCCGGAGATTCAATATACGACGTTCTAAGGCGGACTTTGAATCGCCCGACTCAATGCACAGCGATAATCTTCGGATATAAGTCGAAATTTCGCCGCAGACGTACCATTGCTAAGTCTTCTTCTAGACCCGCAGATTGTTGGAATAGCGCGGAAAGTCGCTCTGCACAATCAAACTGTTCAAAAGGATTGCGACTCACGGCGACAAATGTGTCAAGTCCGAGAAGTGTTTGTTTACCCCATGGCGGGTGGCCAACGACCCTGTATATTCGTCAACCTGTGCAAGAGGTTCTTTTGCGTTGAAGTATTACTCGATTACGCGATAAAGGGATGGTGCTCTGTCTCGTGAAACATTACCGGAGGGAATTTCGACAATCTCTAACACTTGCTCAGAATCTTCTCTGAAGGTAACGGTCAACACATCACCGACGGCAAGCTCCTTGCCCGCCTTGGCTCTCTGCCCGTTAACCAAAATCTTCCCGCTGCTACAGACAGCATTGGCAACGGTTCGTCGCTTAACGATTCGGCTCACCTGTAGGAACTTGTCCAATCGCATCTGGTGTCCTCAAAGCGAGATCTTCAAGAGCTTCGGCGACCTCGTCATCCTCGGTCAAATCTCCTTCAAGCGTCTGAGAATCCTTCAAAGCCAATGCTAAAACTTCGGTAATGTCATCGACCTTATGAAAACAGATATTGTCGCGAATTTCATCAGGAATTTCGGGAATATCTTTGTCATTGTCCCCGGGAATGATGATGGTCTTTATGCCGTTTCGGTACGCCGCCAAGACCTTCTCCTTTAAGCCGCCGATGGGGAGCACATGACCGCGCAGCGTAATTTCGCCCGTCATGGCAACGTCCTTACGCACCTTCTGACCTGTCAACACCGACACGATGGCTGTGGCAAGAGTGACGCCCGCGGAGGGACCATCTTTCGGCACTGCACCTTCGGGAACGTGTATGTGTACGTCATGTTTCTCAAAGAAATCTGGAGGTATTTTGAACAACTCCGCCCGAGAGCGGATATAGGCGACAGCCGTCTGTACGGACTCACGCATAACCTCCTGCAGTTGGCCCGTCATTGACAACTTGCCCTCTCCCGCCATGGTCGTGGCTTCAACCGGCACGATATCCCCGCCCACTTGCGTCCAGACCATGCCGGTGGCAACACCAACTTCATCCTGTTCCTCGGCTTTGGACCGGGTAAACTTGGGGGGACCAAGGTACTCCGTAATGTTCTCGGTATTAACGTGGATCTGCCTGTCTTCGCCATCCTCTTCATCATCCGCCGCCTCATCCTTTACAATCTGCTTGGCAACTTTTCGGCAGATACTCGTAATTTCACGTTCGAGATTTCGGACGCCGGCTTCGCGGGTATATCGCTGGATAATTTCGGAGACTGCCTCATCCGAAATATCGATCGATCGATCTGCAAGCCCATGCTCCTTGAGTTGTTTGGAAATTAGGAACAGATTGGCGATCTTGTGCTTCTCAAATTCCGTGTATCCGGGCAACTCAATAATTTCCATTCGGTCCTGCAATGCGGGAGGGATTGTAACGCGCGTGTTTGCAGTTGTAATAAACATTACCTCGGACAAATCGTATTGCACGTCCAAATAATGATCTCGAAATGTATCATTCTGTTCGGGATCAAGAACTTCAAGTAAAGCAGAGGCGGGGTCACCCCGAAAATCAGAACTCATCTTATCAATTTCATCCAAGAGAAAAAGTGGATTTTTCGATTTGGCGTCTCGAAGCCCCTGAATGATTCGCCCCGGCAACGCTCCTATATATGTGCGTCGATGGCCTCGGATTTCAGCCTCGTCCCGGACGCCGCCAAGAGACATTCTTACAAAATTGCGCCCTGTAGCCCTCGCGACAGACTTACCCAACGAAGTTTTTCCGACACCCGGCGGACCGACTAGACAAAGAATTGGCCCCTTCAACTTTTCGACCAATTTCAATACCGCCAAATACTCAAGAATTCGCTCCTTCGGTTTTTCCAGTCCATAGTGATCGTCGTCAAGAATCTTCTCCGCCGCGTCAATGTCTATCTTATTCTCGGTTCGCTCCTGCCACGGTACTGCAAGCAGCCAATCAATATAAGTGCGAATCACGCCCGACTCTGCAGACATCGGTGGCATCTGCTGCAATCGATCCACTTCCTTCAGAGCCTTCTCTTCGGCCTCCTCTGTCATCCCTGCAGCTTTGATCTGCTCACGCAGTTCATCTATCTCGGCAATGTCATCGCCTCTTCCGAGCTCGTTCTGGATAACCTTCATCTGTTCCTGGAGGTAGAACTCACGATGCGTTTTTTGAACAGATTCACGGACTTGCGTATTGATTTTTTCCTTTAGCGCTACTAGATCTAACTCTTGGGAGAGGTAGTCGATGACCAACTGAAGTCGTTTGATCGGATTCATCTCATCCAAAACAGCCTGTCTCTTGTCCGAGTCAATGCTTGTAAAATCTATCATCGTATCTGCAAGCAGTCCCGGCTCCTTCTCCTTTTGGGAAACAATAGAGGCATCGGGAGACATCTGTTTATTGCCTTTAATGTATTTTTCAAAGGTCGCCAGTGCCTTTTTCATAAGTGACAATGCTTGCTTCGATTGATCCGACTCCTCGGAAATCTTTTTGACCTCCGCCTGCAGAAATCCATCCTTTTCGAAACAGCGCAAGACGATCGCGCGCGTTTCTGCTTCGATCGCTATACGAATGGTCCCGTCGTCAGGATCGTACGACTCAATGATAGTCGCCACGGTCCCGACACGATGCAGATCCTCTGGGCCAGCGTTTTCTACCTCTTTCTCCTTTTGATTCACCAGCAGCAGATTATGGTTCGTGTCTATTGCGTGCTTCGTGGCCAGTACCCCCATTGTGCGAGCGGCGATTAGTGGCTGTCGTACTCTGGGAAAAATGACTTTACCGGGCAACGCGATTACCGGCAATACCGTGCTTTGATCGTCCTGACGGGTGTTCACTGAATCAGGATCCATGGTAGACTCCTTTTGAGTTAGGTTGAATTAGGCACTGAGCACTTCTCGATCTTCATGAACCAAATCTGGCGGTTTACTGTTTAATACGCAATCCTCGGTAACTATACATTCTCGCACACCTTGCAGGGATGGAATCTCATACATCGTATCCATCATGATCTTCTCCAGGATCGCCCTTAATCCTCTTGCTCCAGCCTCGCGCTCGATTACTTTGCCGGCAATTGCGCTCAACGCTTCATCTGTCGCATGGAACTTAACATCTTCGTACGCCAACAGCTGGGAGTACTGCTTCACAAGGGCATTCTTGGGTTCGGTCAAGATCCGAATGAGTGCATCTTCATCAAGTTCGTGCAACGTCGCAACAACCGGCAACCGACCGACAAACTCGGGGATAAACCCGTACCTGATTAAATCCTTGGGAATCACCTGTTCAAGAATCTCGTGCAGTTTCTTCTCGTTTTTAGCTTGGATTGGGGACCCAAATCCCATCGTCTGCTTACCGAGCCGTTCCTGAATTATCTTCTCTAGACCAATAAACGTTCCGCCGCAAATGAATAACACCTTGGTTGTATCGACTTCAATGAATTCCTGATGCGGATGTTTGCGTCCTCCCTGCGGTGGGACACTAGCCATTTTACCCTCAAGGATTTTTAGCAACGCCTGCTGTACCCCTTCACCAGAGACATCTCTGGTTATAGAAGGATTCTCGGATTTTCGGCTGACTTTGTCAATTTCATCTATATAGATTATACCGGTTTCCGCTCGCCTGATGTCACCGTCCGCCGCTTGCACTAACTTCAGAATGATATTCTCGACATCTTCACCTACGTATCCGGCCTCCGTTAGCGTCGTCGCATCGGTGATCGCGAATGGAACATTAAGGATTTTGGCTAATGTTTGCGCGAGGAGTGTCTTCCCTGTACCGGTTGGGCCAATCAGCAATATGTTACTCTTGTCCAACTCGACATCGGAGTTCTTTTGGTGTTTTAACCTTTTATAATGATTATGGACTGCAACTGAAAGATTCTTCTTTGCCTGCCCTTGCCCGATCACGTATTCGTCGAGTCTGTTTTTGATCTCAATGGGACTGGGAAGAGGTAACTGATCGGAGAAATTGGCACTCGATTCTCCCTTTTGCCGACTGTGTTCTTCATATTCTTCTGCAAGGATTTCATTGCAGACATCTACACACTCGTCGCAGATGCTCACTCCGGACGCACCGGGTGCTGAGAAGAGTTTTCTCCGCACCTCTTCCTTGCTCGTATTGCAAAAGGAACATCGGATTTTATCATCAACCTCATTCGCCATATAGACAATCTCTCAGTAGATGCTAAGTCAAAGATTTGCTAAGAATACGTTTCGTTCCGAATTCTAGTGGACTTCAAGCTAACGGATTCTACTAGTTCGTAATCCATAAATCACAACAATCAAGCGTTCTTAGTAGCGCAATTCATTGCGCGTCTTGGGTCGACGAAACATTCAGATGGGTATATCGTATCAGTTGGCTCATCACTGGCATCTAGCCACAGGAACTCAAGGAACTACCATAAACTCATGAATCACAGTTTAGACCATGTTAACCACCGCTTCCGTGCACATACCAGAGATGCTTCGAAGAAATGAACTCACTAAGTCTTGATATTTTCCTCTGGTACCGACCCACGTTCTGACACAACATGGTCAACGATGCCGTATTCAAGTGCTTCTTGAGAAGTCATATAGAAATCACGGTCCGCGTCAGCTTGAATCCTATCCATCTCTTGACCGGTATGGGTAGCTAGAATTGAATACAACTCTTCTCGTATTCGTAAAATCTCTGTTGCGTGGATACTAATATCGGACGCCTGACCGCTAATCCCCGTAGTAATCGGCTGATGAATCAGGGTCGTCGAGTGCGGTAGTGCATACCGTTTGCCAGCCGTACCACCGGCGAGTAAGATTGCCCCCATGCTGTAGGCTTGCCCAAGACACCAAGTCTGCACATCCGGTTTAATGTACTGCATGGTGTCATAAATGGCTAGTCCTGCGGGAACCGACCCGCCCAACGTATTTATGTAAATCACAATGTCAGCGTCCGGATCTTTCCCCTCCAAGAACAAAATTTGAGCCATAACATTGTTGGCTATGGCATCATCAATCGCCGAGCCTATCATGATGATGCGGTCCTCGAGCAATCGTGAGTAGATGTCGTACGACCGCTCCCCTCGGCTCGTTTGTTCAATAACAATAGGGACAAGATTCATATAGAGATGCTTTCCTCATAACAGACTAACTGAGTATCAAGGACTCCTTTGCAGACGACTTATCAATCAAGAACCGATATATCTTTTCTGATCTAATCTGTCCTCTAAACTCTTCCAGCCGATTGCTTGCTTTGAGTGCACTTGTGTATTTCTGTACATCCCTATTCTGCTGCTCGGCAACCCGACGGATTTCCAAATCTAGCTCGTCATCCGTCACCCGAATGCCCTCATTCTTAGCAATCTCGTCGAAAATCCAAGACAGTTTTGTTTGCCGTACCACATCTTCGCGAAGTTGGGAGGGCAAGGTTTCCATGTCAACGCCGGCTTCCTCAGGTGTTTGATTATCCTGTTTCAATTTCTGTTGAAAATTGTGCATGTTTTGTTCTACATATTGATCGACTAGCGATTCCGACAACTTAATGTCCGTCTTCTCCATCAACTGCTGTGCAACCTCCTCCCTTTGACGCATGTAACTAAGGGCTTTTTCCTCTTCAACCAGGTTGTTCCAGATTACCCCGAAGAGTTGATCGTAGTTTTCATATCCTAAGTCCTTAGAGAATTCGTCGTCAAGGTCAGGGACCTGTTTTTCAGTAATAGCATGTAATACAACCTTAATCAAAGCGTCTTTTGCCGCGAAAGCTGATGATGAACTATTGCCGTCTAGTTCCATCTTAATTTCCTTGGCGTCGCCGGCGCACATTCCAATGAGTTCCGACTCGATCTTCGGATCGAGATTGCCTTTGCCGAGCGCGATATCCGCATCCTGTTTTGACTGATCTTCCATAAGCCGATTATCTACGTAGCATTCGACGTCCACGCGTACACAGTCGCCCTCTGTGACCGGTCGTTCCTCTTCGACCGGCGTATATGTCGCGTGCTGATCTTGCAGAATCTGAACGTACTCGTCAACTTGCTCGCGCGGTATATTGGCGGGCGTCTTGTCGACAACTAGATCCTCATATTTCGGCAGATTGAAACTAGGCTTGACGTCGACAGTTGCTTCAAAGGCAAGAGGATTGTCCGCTTTGACCTTAATCTGATTGAGTGGAGGGGAGAAGTCAGGATTACTTAATGGGAGGAGCAGCTCGGAGGTCAATGCCTCCTCGTAAGCGGGTAGGACAAGATTATGGGCGGCTTCCGAGTTGATATGGTCGCCGAATCGTGCTCTGATGATGCCGATCGGAACCTTACCTCTTCGAAAACCAGGAACGGCGACCTGTGTTCTTAGAGCCCGATAGTTGCGCTCAAGCTCTTCGTTAACGGCCTCAACAGGGATTTCAATCCTTAAGCGAACGCGACCGTTTTCTAGGCGCTCAAGTTCAACGTTCAAGTAGACCTCCTGCTTACGTGCGTATCGGGGATAATGGGCGAGAAGGGACTCGAACCCTCACGAGGAATAACCCCAATAGATCCTAAATCTATCTTGTCTACCAATTCCAACACCCGCCCGCAAGGGATTAGAGTGCGCCGTGAAGGAATCGAACCTTCAACCGCCTGATTAAGAGTCAGATGCTCTGCCAATTGAGCTAACGGCGCATAGGAAACATGCGTCCGGAGGGACTCGAACCCCCAACTTATAGATCCGAAGTCTATTGCTCTATCCAATTGAACTACGGACGCATAGGATGGATATCTTCTCAGGAGCGAGTATCGAATGGCCCTGGAGGCGCTACTGGACATCGTTTCGTTAGGCGCGCTCCCTGAGAACGGTAGCCATCCGGTTCCTTCACGCCATTGTCGATATTCTCACAAGAGATGGGGTGGGTGATGGGATTTGAACCCACGACCACTTGATCCACAGTCAAGCGCTCTACCCCTGAGCTACACCCACCATTGGGGAAGGATATACGCCCGGCAGGATTTGAACCCGCGGCCTACTGATTAGAAGTCAGTTGCTCTATCCAACTGAGCTACGGGCGCGACAGTATTCAATTTAAGAATCGGGGCGAGAGGATTCGAACCTCCGACCCTCTGCTCCCAAAGCAGATGCGCTAGCCGGACTGCGCTACGCCCCGTCATACATCCTCCCAAAAAGGCACGCAAAATATACCATATTTCGAGTGGGGTTGCAAGCCAAATTTCCATCCGGACCGCTATACCGCACTCAGTTGCTAAAGCAGGCCAGTGAGAGTCAACCGATTACCATTGAATAAATGAATCACATCGAATCAAGATTTTTCATACTACTTCGTAGCGAGGGATAGAGGTATTGCCCCGTTATTCAAGTCAGGTTGACATTGCATACTCCGCTAGAGTCTGCTAAAATTAAGGACGCCAATCAAGATTGTCCTGACCGGATTACTAAGAACCTGTTTGAAAAGTACATTTGTACGGTACGATCAACCGACGAATTACTGAGCAGGATGTACTATCGGTATTTACTATGGGATCTCTACCGCGGGAACTCCTATCAGTCAATTGCTCCTTCGCTAGTCACTCATTTGATTGATAGGGATCTACTGCACGCCGGCCTCTAAAAGCCCCGGAGGGGCGGAAGGTGTATAGAAACGCCAAAACCCCGTGTACCAAAAAGCCCCAGCGGGGATCAAGCGAGTGGATAACGAGTGCGATAGAGATCCCACAGGTGCGTAGCATATAACAATAAAAACACCATAAAACTTCCTATAAGTGACCAAAAATGGTTCTGCTACCGATTATTCAAACAGGTTTTAAGAGATGACACTTTTGAGCGTTGAATTTCTCAATCGAATCGATCAGTTGCAAATTCATTCTCGAGGCGTCTTTCGAGGCAAATTCAAAGGGGAACGACGCAGCATTAACAAAGGTAGCGGTGTGGAATTTGCCGATTATCGCGTCTATGAAGTCGGGAACGACCTGCGCAATGTAGACTGGAACGTTTATGCCCGATTGGATCGGCTCTTCATTAAACTCTTCCGGACGGAAGAGGACCTCCCGGTTAGTATCTTGCTGGACAATAGCAAGTCAATGGACTTTGGTGAGCCAACCAAGCTCTCGCAGGCAAAGCAAATAGCCGCCGCCTTGAGTTACATCGGTTTAACGGGATTGGATCGTGTCGCTATCGACGTTTTTTCGTCTCGCGCACACCCGATTGTCCCCCCGACGTATGGAAAATCCCAATTCCCTCGTGTATCGAAAGCTATTGAAGCCATTGATGTAGGAGGAAAAACGGATTTGGCGGCATGCCTCAAATACCTGATCATGAATTCGCGCCAAGCCGGGGCAGCGGTAATCATCTCCGATTTTCTTGATATGAACGGTTACAAGTCAGGGCTTAAGCAACTTCTGGTTCGCAAGTTCGATTTGACACTGATTCAAATATTGTCAGATGCTGAAATAAATCCACAACTCGTGGGCGAGTGGCGGCTTGAAGATTCAGAATCAGGAGACGCCAAAGAAATCACGATTGACGAAGGGACCCACCTCCAATACAAACGGCGACTCGATAGTTATTGTAATCGCTTACGGCGATTTTGTGTGAATCGCGGGGCGAATTATATACGTATTACCAATCAGACCCAGGTCGAGCAGATTATACTGAGGGATTTGCACCAGATCGGGTTCCTCCAACGATAAACGAAAACTAACACCATGGAATCTACATGCGGCCGCGTAGTGCGATGGCACGGTTTTTGCCAATAACGTGACAGCGATGCGTCTACGGCAGACTGAAGACGAGCCTCTTTTTGAGGTATTCTCTTAAGGTAATGTTAAGGCTAAGGTAATGTTAGGGCGGCGCAGCGCTCGCAACTAAACTCCTAAAAAGAGTAATCCGAAAATCCATCAAGCGAGATTAGCCGAACCGGTAAAGAAAGAGCCAGCGACGGATGGGAGTTCCCGCGCTAGAAATCCCATAGAGACCCCGTGAATTACACGCTAAACAATGTTAACTACCGACACCTGGCCGTTAACCATATAAACAATGAACATAAGCCAATGAGTAGCTAAATGGTTCATTCGCTAAGTGGATATTGCATATGGGATGTTTTGGTGATTGTCTGAACTGTGATTTATGGGATTTTTGTGATTACCTTGATTGCATGTGGCAAGTTGCCGGTGATGAGTCGGCTAGATCGTTATCTTGAGGGAACTAGGATTCAGGGAAGAAACCAAGTTTTCAAGAAAAAACTTGGTTTCGACATGCGTTAAATACTTAGCGAGAAGACCACTAAATGGTCTATTCGCTAAGAATTTAATGCTTACGAGACTGGCACAAGAAACGGTTCTACCACGCCGGTAGGTGCGGTTTCTAACCACACCGGCTCCCAACACTAACCATATTTTTTTGGAAAATAAACCACTAAAGCCCGTATGACCTAGGTAAGGTAAGAATAATGACCTTCAGAGTTTCACCAACAGCAGTTCGCGAACACCAAGTGTCGAGGGAAATCATAGATATGGAAGGTTTATTGAGCAAGAGAATCGCTGTCTTGCTGGGAGGAAAATCCGGGGAGAGAGAGGTGTCGTTGCGATCTGGGGCTCGTGTGATTTCAGCCCTTCAAAATCTCGGTGCAAATCCGATCGCAATCGATCCGATTTCCGATGACTGGATTGACAATCTACGATCGCAAGCTGTAGAAATTGCGTTTCTCGCACTTCACGGAAAAGGGTGCGAAGATGGTACGATCCAAGGAGTTTTGGACGCCTTCGAAATCGCCTACACCGGTTCAGGTGTGCTTGCGAGCGCCCTCGCGATGAACAAGATCATGACAAAGCGTGTCTTGTCTACTACTAATATTCCTACGCCGGACTACCTTGCCGTAGATCCGGAAGCCGACCTGCCGAAGTTATGTGACGAAGCGGTCGATCGCCTGGGTTTACCTCTTGTAATTAAACCGATCTCGGAAGGCTCAAGCATTGGTGTGTCAATTGTTAGAGAGGTACCGGAGTTGAGACGGATCGCTCACAAAACACAGTATGAGTTTGGCGAGATCTTTTTTGAAAAATACATACAAGGCCAAGAAATCACGGTCGGACTATTGGGGATGAAAGAGAGTCTCCGCGCCTTACCGGTGCTAGAATTGGTGCCTAAGCGCGAGTTCTACGATTACGAAGCTAAATATACGAAGGGAATGACAGAGTTTATCCTACCAGCCAGACTGTCGGATCGCCTGACAAAGCGCGTGCAGAACATTGCTGTAAATACGCATCGGGCAATCGGCTGTTGGGGGGCGTCCAGAGCGGATATGTTGGTCGGTACGGATGGATCACCTTACGTGATGGAACTTAACACGCTTCCCGGCTTAACGGAGCTTAGCGATCTCCCTGCTCAAGCCGAGGCGGATGGAATCTCGTATGAAAACTTAATCTTCGAGATTCTGACAAGCGCCGTGATACGCAACACGTAATCCACGACAGTAATCCTTGCAGCATCCTCCATTTCTGACCTAAATCGCCTTTGGACGTATCGGATACCGAATCGTCTTCTCGGTAGGAGCGATCTCCAGATCGCGACTGTCTTACGTCATAAAAAACTAACGCTCATGTAAAGAGTATGTGCCAGAAACCGAGTTTTTTCTTGAAAACTCGGTTTCTCAAAGTCGCTTTGCACTTTCTCTTGACATGAGCCAAAACTAAATAAAAGCAATCCTAGAATCCCGTGAATCGCGATTCCGAGTATGTTAACTACTCACACCCATCGCTTAACACTGTACGCTTTGAAAATACATCACAAGGGCAATGAATAAACTGATTAACCAAACTACCATCAAGCTCGTCCAAGGAGACATCACAAAAGAGAAAGTCGATGCCGTCACGAACGCCGCCAATGAGAAACTCGCTGGAGGCGGCGGGGTCGATGGAGCAATCCACCGCGCTGGCGGTCCGGAGATAATGAAGCAGTGCGACGAGATTCGCGGTCGCCAAGGCGGATGTCCCACGGGGCAGGCGGTGATTACGACAGGAGGCAATCTCCCCGCACAATACGTCATTCATACAGTAGGGCCGATCTGGCGTGGAGGAAACTCAGAGGAGCCCGCATTGCTCGCAAGCTGCTATCGAGAAAGCTTGGCGTTGGCACTCCGGCACGGTCTACCTAAAATCGCATTTCCTTCCATCAGCACAGGAATCTACGGCTACCCGACCCCTAAAGCCGCCGCCGTTGCCTTGAACACGGTAAAGGAGTTTGTGGACGTCCATCAGGGAATTGAGGAGGTGCGATTCGTTCTTTTCGACGATGCTACTTACGAGAGTTTCAAGGATGCTCTCTCCAGCTTGGAAACCTAGCGTAACGAGGTGGTACCGAACATAAACTTGGACAAGCCAAGATTCTCCCGCCGTTCATTAATCTTACCCGTCTACCTGCCAGCCCTTTTACTCGCCTTCGGACAAGGCGTCGTCACTCCGACATTTGCAATTTATGTAAAGTCTTTTTCTCTTTCCTATACGCTGACTACGCTTGTCATTGCCATAGTAGTCGTGGGCAATCTACCCGCCGGAATCTTGGTGGAGCGAATTGGTCGCAGGCCTTCGATGATTATCGGAGCAATCCTCGATGCTCTCTCGATGCTCGGTATCGGATTCGCCACCAACGTATTTCAACTCATCATCTATCGGCTGATTGGGGGAATAGGCGGAACATTATGGTCGCTCTCGCGGCATGCCTATATGACAGATGTCATTCCCATAAGCGAGAGAGGTCGATCAATTGCCCTCTTCGGAGGCATTAATCGTATTGGCGTTTTCGGAGGGCAGGTCATCGCGATTTTCCTCGGCGCGAGCCTTCGCACTCCGTTCTTTGTGTATTTTGCCGTCGGCGCATTAACATCCGTACTCTGTATACTATCTGTTACGGAAACTAGGGATTCCTCTGCTAGTCCGTCATCCCTCGATTTGAGACGCTTGCCGAGACTGCTGAAAACACACTACAGAAATTTGCTGACAGCCGGTTTGGCTCAAGTCTGCGTTCAAACACTTCGCCAAGGACGGTGGGTTGTAATCCCCCTTTATGCCAGCGAATATCTCGAATTACCGGCGCGCACCGTCAGACTAATTGTCATGATTTCTTCGGCTGTGGATATGTCGCTATTCCCGTTGGCAGGATTTCTCATGGACCGTTTTGGCAGGAGATATTCGTCTGTTCCATGCTTCCTCATCTTTGCTACCGGCATGGCATTGATGCCGTTCACCGGACGTTTCGGCACCTTGTTGGGAACAGCCATATTAATCGGATTCGGAAACGGCGTTGGATCGGGAATCATGATGACGCTCGGGGCAGATCTTGCCCCAAGGGAAGGTACAGGGGAGTTCCTTGGTATGTGGCGATTGCTAGGGGACTTTGGCGGGGCTGCGGGACATCTCGTGGTAGGAAATGTCGCCGACCTGTGGGGGTTGGGCGCCTCAAGTTTTGTTCTAGCCGGAATCGGCTACTTAGCCGTGTTACTCTTTCTTCGAGCAGTACCGGAAACGTTGAATTCTGAACGGCGAACTGGTTGACAAGGATTCCAGCAGCATTCTACGCCCTCGGTAACTCGCGACGAATGCCGGGAAGGGGATTTGAACCCCTACGGGCACTAATGCCCACTAGATCCTGAATCTAGCTCGTCTACCAATTCCGACATCCCGGCACACAAGAAACCCGCTCTAAAGACACGTAGAGTGTACCCCATTTTTCGGATTCCGTCAAGCGAATTTGCCTGCGCCGCTAGACCAATCGCATTCGATTCCATGGTCATTATCGTTAAGAGAAACACATTGTAAGGATTACGGTAGTGCAATTCAGCCTTCGCCTCTGTAGGAGCGACCTCCTGGTCGCGACTTTCCTAAGAATGAATTGAAACTACACTGTTCGGTCTGATAAAATTATCGTTGCAGTTTGTTGAGAAAGATCCGATCAACTTTGACTTCGCTCCAACCGCCTGGCAAAACCAGACCTCATGCCTCAATAAACGACAACACTATTAAACAGAACTACTCACATTAATTGCACATGAAAACCTTTCTGCAACGACTCGAAGAACCTAAGCCGATGATTTATGACGGCGGCTTCGGCTCCCAACTATTTGCCAAGGGTATAGAATTGGCGAACAGCGCGTTAGCCAACGAACTGTACCCGAAAACAGTCGTAGACATCCATTTGTCGTATATCAACGCGGGTGCCGACGTGATTGGCACTAACACCTTTGTCGTGTCGCCGCTGCACTTGGAAATGGCGGGAAAAAGCGCGGCTGAAGCCGAACAACTGGTAAAAGTTGCCGTCCAACACTCGAAAGCTGCAGTTGAAGAAAGCGGCAAACAGGTATATATCGCGGGATCGGTTGGGCCTTCTCCCGGCGCGATCGAAGCAGACAGCGGGGACACCGACTTTGGAATTCCAAACAAGGACGTCAGAGATGCCCACGAGCGGGTTATTGCCGCATTGGCGAAAGGCGGCGTGGATTTTTTCTGTATTGAGACAATGTTCTCTGCAAAGGAGGCGGCAATAGCTGTGGATGTGGCGAGAAAAGTGGGAATCCCTATTGCCGTAAACTTAACGTACAAATACACCAAGGATCGGCGCACTGGAGAGATAATCTATAAAACCGACTGGGGACATTCCGCCGTCAACCTACTTGACATCTTGTCGAGCGGCGAATTTTCCGACGGAAGGAACCTACTTGATGACGTGCACCTGATAGGATTGAATTGTGGCGCGGAAACGAGGAGGAGCGAACATTCCGGCATGCCGTATGCCATCAACGGCGTACGCCAGACGAGAATCGCGATGGAGCAGAACGGATCGAACCCTAAACGCATAATGGCATATCCAAACGCGGGAATGCCGCAACTGGACGAGAACCTCCGTACTTACTATTCTCAAGCGCCGGAAGAGATGGTAATCCATGTACCGGAGCTAATCGACGAAGGCGCCTATCTCCTTGGCGGATGCTGCGGAACGACACCGGACCACGTCAAGGCATTTCGTCAAGCCGTGGACAACCATTCCTCATAGAAGACCATGTAGGGTGAAATCAAGGGAGTGAAAATCGACCGCGATAGAGATCTTTGCCCAGTAGCAAATCACGTGCGTTAGAACTCCTCGGAGAAAAAAGCACTCCAATTGCCCAAATTCGGCAATCTCTTTTATTCGTCAAACATTTCCTTTACTCAATCCGCCCAAACACTGATAGCCAAAAACCCCTCGTAATTCTGTCGCGCCTCATCACATGCCTTGCGTGCGTTATCCACATCATCCTCTGTGGCCCCATTCAACTTCTGCGATTGCAAAGTCTGCTGCAATGCCCCTTTTCGGATTTGCAGGCTCTGTTTCAAGTGATACCCCTCAATAATCGTTAGGTGATTCCAATACCCAACGTAAAACTTCTCTCCTGCGGTCAACTCCTCCGTAGTAATCGTGGTATCAATCATCTCTGGAACTCGCTCTCCAAGATATTTCATCGCGCGCTGGTAGGTTTCAAATGTAATGTCCTCATCGCGCACCCGCAAATCCGGCGGAAATTCGTGAATACCGTGGCTCCAGTCCTCTCCGGTAATGTCTTGCAATGCGTCCGCGGCGGCACGTTGAATTACCCAGTTCTCTTCGTTATCCCCGCCTAGTTTCCGCTTCAGCGGTTCAATGGCTTCCCCGTACCTTAACCATCCCAGACCTCGTATCGCCGCCTCCACAACGTTAGGCGATTCGTCATTCAAGGCATCAAGCAAGTGAGGACTCGACTCACGATATCCAAGCTGCCCCAAACTTGATGCTGCCGCTGCGCGCACCTGTTCATTTCTGTCATGCTTGAGCAACGCTGAAATTGGTCCTAAGGTCTCTTTCTTCCGATAGTCTGTGAGCTGATTCACTGCGAGAATTCGAACGTTCGCATTGGAATAATTTAGTGCTTCAAGAAACACCCGAAATAACCTTTCATCGCGGGTAGCATCCAATCTGTAATAGGCCATCCGATCGCCCTGTTCGAAACTGACAAGAGCATCTCTTGCCTGGTTTACAATGTCATCGCCGGTTAGCCCTTTTCCATGAATTGAAGATGCTATCGCGAAAATTATCAAGCAGACACCGCCGAAGTTCGCTGTCTGTTTTCTCATTTTCGTGTCCTCCAGTCAGTCAAGTTTGCGCTGCGCATTATGCGTTCACGCTGAGTTTGCAGAGTGGTCGAAATCAGAGAGAGGTCGACAATAAGCGGAAAGTGGTCAGAGCCGACATCGTGGCCCGTTCTCATATCGACCACGGTTATATCAGGACTTACCAGACAATGATCGATCGGAATATACATGGGTGGAAAAAACGTTGGCCATGACGGAAGAATCCCGAATCCGCGGCGTGCATTCTTAAGTCCCGAATCGCGAACGAAGCGCGTGAAATTCCCTGACCACATCGTTGTATTTAAGTCTCCGATAATCAGTTTAGGAGTTTGAATCTCTCGAAAAAATGAGGCGGCTGCTTGAAGCTGTTCGTTTCTGCTCGCGGCAGCTTGTTCGCTAACTGGCGGGGGCGGATGCATCGCTAGAATAGTAACCCGTTCACCGCCAATCTCTAGGACGGCGAGAATGCTGGGATACAACTTACCGAAGTGAATTTCTTCCGACATGTGAATGGGAATGCGACTAAATATGCCTATTCCGAAGCTGTCGTTCCGAGGTACTAAGTGCTTATGTGGGAGTGAAAGTCCAACGGTTTCTAATGACCGCACCCATCGGCTACTTATCTCCTGTAGAACAAGGACGTCGGGCTGCTCCGTCTCAACGAGATCAAGTAGCTTTTCGTGCTGCTCATTGAGAACATGCACATTTGAAAACAATAACCTTAGTCCAGGTTCGGGTGATCCAGTTAGATGTGATTGGTCCGACGTGTACCATGGGTATACTGCGATTCCATTGATACAGATTCCGATCAATGCGACTACAAACCACAGCCATCGACGAGTGACTGCTGCTCCGATCGCGCAGAAACATGACACCGCAAGGTATTGCACCTTGAAATGCACCATTAACCCAAAAAACCAGGAGATTCCTCCCAAGTAGCCCGCAAAACTCAACAAGAGACAGCACAAGATTGCAATATTAAGTAACCTGAACACGACTCGGAGATGCGAGGCTGTCCCAATATCAAGATGCTTTTTCTTTTCACACATTATTGTACAATCTTGATGCTCCCGCCCGATGCCACAGACGACTTCGACGGATCGTACATGGCTTCCGCCGTGACAGGCGGCAGTATAAACTCGCCCTGGGTGACAGCTCTCAGCGCGTAGTAGAACTTCTGCTCCTTCCTTCGCGGGAATTTGCCGAAGAAAATGAGACGATCGTCACGAATATCTACGTAGTCGGGTTTGAAACGCTTCCTGGGCAACCACGAGATGCCTGCACGAGATTCCAAGCGCGGATTTTCAATCTCGAATCCTGCCGGAAGCATATCCACAACCACCACATTTTCCAGATTGGCAGTCAGCGCCTTAACCGAAATCTCCGCTACAACCATATCGCCATGATTGAATACACCCCCGTCAATCGGCGCACCATCCTCCGACAGATACCGGCGCCTAACCTGCAACTCCCTATCGAACTCCTCAATAGACGAACCGGTCTCGACCCCAAAAGACCGCCATTGATAGTAGCTGTTTCCGGTGCCTTCGAGACTCAACTGTACACGCTTGCCTCCCCACCCTTTGCTTGAATACCGTTGATCGGTTGGCTCAAACTCTGCAAACTGTTCACCGCCGATGGCAATCGTACCCGTATACTCCGCATCGACATCTTGCTTAAGTATCTTGCCAAGCGCAAGAAACGCAAATGCGTTCTCCTGAGTCGTCCCCCAACGTCCGTTTCCCTCTGCAGCGTCGGTCAGGCTCTTTACTAGCCGTGACACGGATGGATGGTCGGGGTATACCTCCGCCAGTACATCAAGCATGATGGCTTGCGCCCGGACCGGAGAATTGAAGTTTCCGCCCGATTCTCGCATCGCCTCGCCTGCGGGTGAGATGTTTCTTGGAAACAGTGAAACCGCGGTGTTGAGGTCACCGGACAACGCAAACGCCCCTGCCAGTTGAAATTCGCTGTAATCGCTGAGGTCCTCCAACCGGTTGTTCTTCATGTACAGCATGGTGCTCTTCTCCGGATGACCTGCCGCTGCCAAAACGTAGACCGCGTAAGCAATCCGCTCAAGTTGATGACGATTGCGCGCTTCACGCTTGGCTTCCCGTTTCAGTGCATCCAACATCATCTGGTAAATACGCTCGGACACCTGATACCCGGCTTTGCGCGCCTCAACAAGGAAATGCGCTGCGAATATGCTGCTCCAGTAGTTCGTGTAGTTGCCGCCCGGCCAATAAGCGAAATAGTTGTCCGGCATCATCATGCTTTCCACCTTGGCGATGCCGTCACTGATGAAGTAATCCGCGCTACCGGTCGGAAAAAGCTCCGGACTAACGGTTTGGGCAATATTATCAAACGCTAGCAGCGGGAAGACCCCCGCCGTGACCTGTTCAACTCACCCGTAGGGATATCGTAAAAGATACGAGATTCCACCGGCAAACTTGACTGCCGGAAACGATGACAGTGTCAGCTCAAATTCCTCGGTTCCGGGGATGTAATTCGACGGGAATGTGAAAGTCGCTTCACGGTCAGCCTTTACTACACCGTAACCCGTTCGCGTCACCGGCGGAGTAGCCGGACGAAGCGGCACATCTGTAGTCATCCGTGTGCTTTCGCGGTTGCCCTCTGCCGAGAGGTTGAACGTAACCTTACCCATCGCATCCTGAGCCGCGAGCTCAAAAAACACTTGCCCCTCCTCACCGGTATTGAGTTGAATCCAATGAGCGCTTTCCCCGAGAATCTCAACAGCTCCTTCCCGATTCAATACGACCTCGAAGTCGCCGTCCTCCACCGTTCCGTTGAAAACGCTCACGGGAACTTTGAACCGGTCGCCGCTCGATAAAAATCGTGGAAAGGTGGGTGTCACCACAATCGGATCTCGAACGATGACGGATTCTTGAGCCTTTCCAAACCGGTCGCCGGCAAAGGCTACCGCCATCAAACGTAGTGTGCCGTTGAACTGAGGTATGCTGAATCGGACCACACCTCTGCCCAGCTCATCGGTCGACACCAATCCCGACCATAGCGATACCGGCTTCACTCGCGTTACACTGACCGTGCTCAAACGCTTTTTGCGCCCTGCATCAACTCCGTCGCCGCCGCCTGTGCTGGACTGTCCCGATGCCGACTTGACTTCCGGCAAAACCGCGGAATAGAGATCCAGCGTGTCGGTACTCAAGCCCCTCTGTCGAAAGAAAAAGCTGTGAACCTCCGGAGTCTGATAGTTGGTCAACTGAAGGATGCCTTCATCAACCGCCGCAACCGTAAGCTGGTAGACATCTCTTTTGGGCACCGATGCCGACTCAACCCGCACGACAATCTCGAGTTCCTGATTCGGACGGGTATTCTTTACTGCGTCAATTTCGACTGACAGCCGATTCGCGTCGTCGCTCAACTTAAGAGGAACAACGCCGAAAGCCCGTGCAGAAGCGTGCTTCTCCAACGAAGTCGTTGAGCGAATGAGGCTGGCAGATATGTAGACGTTCGGCTTGTACTCCTCCAGAATCGGTACGTCAATAACGGCAGTGTTCTCCTTCATCGCAACCGTCCGGTAACTCAATACCTTCTCACGCTCTACCGTCAGCATGAGTTTTCCGGCAAATGGGGCTTTAATCTGCGCTTTCGCAATCTCCCCGGGATGATAAGAGGTTTTGTCCAAGTCAATCTCAAGCCTGTCCGGATTTTCCATCGCCCAAGGCGTGTAACCCCAACCGGCGGTGTAGAACTCCGATGAAGCGGACGCCCCGGAATCCAAATCCCTGACCTCTATTCGATATTCCCCGTATTCGGAAGGGGCGAACGCAAATCTGCCAACTCCCTCTTCCGATGTAAGCGGAATCGATTGAAGTATTTCTGCTTGCTTCTCCGACACATATCGATAATTTCCACTTCTATCCCGACGCAGAATAGAATTCCAACGAAGCTTGGATATCGTCAGTATTAAGTTTCGTCCGGGGGTTGGAGTGCCGTCATTGTCGACGGAGAGATATTCGATAATCATCTCCTCATTGAGTTTCGCATACCCTTCCGGTTGGCGGCGAAGTCCAATATAATGGGTGTAAGGGTGAATGGTGACACCTCTATAGGCGCTCACCGCCCGCCCACCGGGTTCGCTGACCGTGGCAACAAACACTCCGGTCAACCCGGACTGCGGCTTCAATTCGGATGGTATCGAAAGCTGATAAGCTGCTTTTCCGATTTCATCCGTGCGTGATTCGCCGAGATTGATATGGCGCTTCTTGAATTTTAGCGCGGCGTTAGAAAACGTGAACGAACGCCATTTCTTGGGAGCAAAATCACTCGCCTCGATATCGCAGCTAGCTACGACTTTTCGATTGACCGCTGGCGGTCCAAATAGGTTCACCGCCTCAACTCCGAGCGAAATTTCGTCGCCCAATCCATAAACCGGCTTGTCGGTCGAAAGAGTTACCTTAATTCGATCGGGCATGAACTCCTCGACTTGAAAACGTCTGCGTCCGATCTCCTTTTCTGCAACATGAACCTTGGCGATGTACGCCCCAGTCTTGGCGTAATCGGGGAATTTCAGGCGCAGGTCGAAAGCGCCCTCCTTGTCTGTTTGTGATCGAAATTCTCGAAATATACGATTGTCGGGCGTCAACACCTCTACGAGCACCGGGAGCGAAGGAGGAGTCAGGTTGTCTTTTCCGCGCACTATACTCACGAGGTTCGCCGTCTCACCCGGTCGATAAATACCTCGATCAGTGTACACGAATGCTTCATAACCGTTGTCCAAGTACGGCGCGCCGGCAACCTCAAAGTTTGTTGTCGACAGTTTACGGCGATTCAACTCGATGAAGGAGAGGTCTTCGCCCTTCGCCGCGGTAATCATGAACGGGACAAACCCCTCAATCTCATCAGAAATCGACGAGAATCTCACAAAACCGTCGGAATTGGTCGTACCGCTTATTAAAATCTGGTTGTTGTCGCTAATAACCTTGATAGTCGCTCCCCTGATTCCCTTCAATGTGGAAAGCGAATTGACCCACACCCACAGCTCATCCGCTGTCCTCTTCGCCATAATGCCGAGATCGGTTATCATGACCCACTGCGTTGAAGAACGCCACCGTCGCTCCGACTCGCGGGCGGTTACTTTGAAGATACCGATTCGGGCATCCTCTAGATGTTCTGCCAGCGAAATCGGTGTCGTAACCTCGTCATTTAACACCGATTCAATCACAATCTCCTCACTGTGTAGAGACTTCCCGAGTTTGCTCGCCCATCGCGACCAACGCTGTACACTAGCCAGGTAAATGAGGTTGTTGGCATACACCTTCTCAATATCAACCTTAACTTTGTTGACGTTGACCGTGGCTAATCCGACGTTCAAATTACCGTCCCTCGGAAGATATAATCCACCTCCTACGAATCTGAGATTCGGTTCAAGGTTGGGAATCTTCAGTGTTCTTGAGAAGTTTCGTTTAAGGGTCGTCCCATCTAGTGCGGATAAACCTCGACCGATTTTTACGGTGCGTTGGTCGCCGGGTTCGAATTCACCTTCAATCCGCAGATAACGCCGGCGCGAAACCAATTGATAATCACCCTCCGGATCCATGGTCAAGAATAGTTGTGCTTGATCCGGGGCGACCCTAGAGTTGAACCGAATCTCTAAATAATGGTTACCACCGCTATCTCGCACCCGTGCATCTTCGACTAGCAAGTGACCGCGTCCTTCTAATGCGGCTTTCCTGACATAATCGTTCGCAAGTCCGATTCCCCCGTTTACACAGGTAAATTCCTTTCCCAACTTGAGTAAAAAGCGTTGTTTATCCTCACTACGCTCTATCTCGACAGTTTCCAGATCAATTATGTGCGATGCTTCCTCGGTCACGGGTTCATACGAAATCGCTTTGCCATCCTCACGTGAGATTATGAGTTTTTCCCTCAATTTAGTAGGATCGACCGGATAGTTGAATTCAACCGTTGCACGAATTTTAGCTCGGCTCTTTCTTCCCGCTCCACGCTCAAACGACAGTTTTGACGCTTTGACCTTGAACCGCTCGGTAGAGAAGGAAAGCGTCCGCTTCCCGCCGAGAACTCGATCCGGCGAGTGGCTAACGGTCGGAAACACTTTCGCCGTGTACACGGTAGAAGGCGCAAACGTGACTTCCGGAAAAAAACGAAGCCTATCCGAATCTACCCATCGAAATTTGCCCGGAATCGCGGGTGTGAACTCGATCGGAGAATAATCTAGATCCTTTTCAAGCAGGTCCTCCTCAACGACCGGATCGGAGAACGCGAATGTAAGGTTCTCCCGTTGCGACACTGTGCCTTCCGGCAAGATAGATTCCACGGTAAAACGAGTCGTGTCCTTCACGTTCTGAAGGGCAATGTGAACAGCGCCAGCAACAATGATTACGCAAAGTACCGCGATAACTACCAGCAGATGGCTGGTATTAAGTTTCATGATAACTACCTCCTAAATTCAATATCTGTGTCCTAGCGAACGGTGATTGATGTAAAGGATATAATGCGGTTTGAGATTTGGTATACTGAGTAGATGGCACGATGCATCGTTTTCACAACCAACGCTCAGACATGCCGGAGATTCGATGATTGATCCGCGATGGTGCAATTCACTACACGTCTTCTGTAGGAGCGATCTCCGAATCGCGACTTTAAATTACGTCAGTTGCCAATTATGCACCGTCATCTTAAAGACGCGCTATAACCCCTGAATAGAAGACGTATATCATAATCCGTCGGCGTCAACGTCATGCCGCTCAGATCAATTCGAAGAAGGCTTTAGCAATTACAATGCCAATGGGAAAAAGAGGTGCGAAAAGCGGATATCAGAAGAGAAATGACCAGAATCGCGGTACTTGCGAAGGAAAACAGATGTCAGTCCGAAAGCCTGCACTGCGTGCATCAAACCACAGCCATTGTCTCGACATAACCACATCGAGCCCACTGCAATTGTCAAATGCTTACCGATGGGGGAGACTTCTGTTCGGTAGTAGAGGTCGGTATCGCATCGCTTCGAACCGTTCTGCGTCGGCGGTAAGGCGTGGGTAATTCAGTGCCTCAATACGAAGGTCACGGCATACCCATTCCACTGGATTACTATCGCTCTAGCACTCCAGCGGAGTGCCATGTCAGTAGTCAACTCCATTCTCCCACTCCGGAGGAGTGGAATGTGAATATCCGCGCAAAACCATAAAGAGGGTAATGACACTCAAAGTAGGAGGACAGAAAATCGGCGAATATCCGTAGAATCATGCCACCTAACATAGTAGGCCACTGCCTTGTAGGGTGCAATCAAGCGAGTGGATAGCGCGTGATCAAGGGACATGGATAGATCAACTGAGCGGATAGCGATGGCGATAGAGATCCCATAGTAAGGCCCCTGCGCACCAGCCTTTAAATGACCTGGAGGGAATCCAAAGAGCGAACAGCGATCAAGCGAGGGAAAAACGTGCGTGATAGAAGATCCCACGCTATTGAAATCCTCTTCCACCGCCGACTTGGTGCGGAGACATGGTATACGGCGCGCATCTGTAGGACCGATCTCCAAATCGCGACTATAACACAAATCATTTATGCGCCGTCATGTGGGAGAAATGGCACTACAAGAAGGTCATGCTAATACCAATGCTTGCGGATTTATCCCCGCTTCAATCCAAGTCGATTTCCACCGCCTCATCGTAGTCAACGCCATCCACTTCAAAGCCGAACAGGTTTCGGAAACCGCGCTTAAATCCGGTGTAATCGGACAGTTCAAGAAAGTTATCCGTGTCCACTTCTTGCCAACGCCTCCCCACTTCTTCTACCACATTGGAACGAAGTTCGCGGTCATCAAGCCTCAACCGACGATCAGCGTCCAAGGTAGGAGTTAATCCCGGTCCCAAGTGTTCGCTGAATAGCCGTCCCATCTGGTGAATCGGATCCTCGTTCGTTCCCAGCGCATCCATGATGTCGTACAGCAGGCTGATGTATAGAGGAACAACCGGAATAGCCGACGACGCTTGCGTAATCACGGCTTTGTTAACCGAGAGATACGCCTGCCCGCCCAACGTGGACGACAGTTTCGCGTCCAGCGCGTTTATCCGCGCCTCAAGATCCTCCTTTGCTTTCCCTATTGTGCCATCGCGGTATATGGGCCACGTGAGTTCATGCCCGATGTAGGTGTAGGTGACAACCGTTGACTCCGTCGCCAACAGATCCTCCGCTAGCAGTGCCTCGACCCACATCTCCAAATCCTCGCCGCCCATGACTGCCACCGTGTCCTGGACTTCCGCCTCTGTCGCCGGTTCAATGAGAACATCCTCGACGACCTCGCGGTTGAGATCTATTGTTTTGCCTCTGTACGGTGCGCCAATCGGCTTCAACACGGACTGATGCTCTGCACCGGTTCGAGGGTGATTCCGGCGTGGCGACGCCAGGCTGTACACCAACACGTCTATCTTTCCCAATTCCTGTTTTATTCGACCGATCGTCTCCCGCTTCAGATCGTCAGAAAACGCATCCCCGTTCAAATCGCTTGCGAAAAATCCGTCCCTCTCAGCCAGTTGCCGCAAAGCGTAAGAGTTATAATAACCTGCAGTAGCCGTCCGTCTTCCGTCCGCAGGACGTTCATAATACACGCCGATTGATTTTGCGCCATAGAGCCATGTCAATGCGATACGCGATGCAAGGCCGTACCCTGTCGACGCACCGAGGATAAGAACGTTGCGATTGGCTGAATTTGGCGCCCTTACCGACCTGATATAGTCAACCTGTTCCTGCACATTTTTCTCACAACCGACGGGATGCGCATTCGTGCAGATGAAACCTCGGATTCGCGGTTTTACGACTTGAACCGACATGACAGTTCTCCTCCGCTGACGCTACCCATCAATCTCAACCACCATTTCAACCTCAACCGGGATTCCGCCTGGTAATTGCGACATCCCGACCGCAGAGCGCGTATGCTTGCCCTTGTGGCCAAACACCTCCACAAAAAGGTCCGATGCCCCGTTGACAACGGCCGGCTGATCCGTGAACGTCGGCGCAGAGTTGACAAACCCGACCACCTTCACAATACGCTGAACCCGATCCAGATCCCCGAGCGCCTGCTTAAGCGTGCCGATCAAGCCGATCGCCACCTGTCGTGCCGACTGATACCCATCCTCAATCTCTGCATCGGTTCCGAGTTGACTCTTATAAACCTTGCTCTCTCCGGTGCCCGGACCGTGCCCCGACGTAAACACCAGATTTCCCGTTTGCACGGTTGTCACGTAATTTGCCACCGGCGTCGCCGCCGGAGGTAGCTCAATACCAAGTTCCTCAAGCCGTTTCTCTACCTGCATTTCTCGCTCCTTCCTTAAATGAAGTGATGAAGTCGTACACCTTTTGGTATGTTAGCACACTCCCTCTCCCTCGTCAACGCAACTTTTCTACACTGGGCCGGTAACGACCTCTCCTGACTTCGGTTAGGTTGAACAAACATCCATCCAGAATCCTCTGTAGGAGCGACCTCCTGGTCGCGAACTCTTTCGCCGCCGGAAGATTGCCATATCAACAATCATCGAATCACAGATAGATTCTTGGCGAACCGAAACCCCTGTAGGAGCGACCTCCCCCGCCTCTGGGGACGTATCCTACCACCGCATAGGTTGGCATATAAAAAAACGGAATTAGTATTTTGTAACTTTTAGACAGATTTCAAACAAAACACGTTAGTACAATGTGCTGAATCTTTTCGTTACACGTAGATGTCCATAGTGACTATTCTTCCCTTTGGAGTTTGCTATGGACATTTTGAATCTTATGAAAGAGTTTCCAGACCAAGAATCTTGTCTCAGATTTATAGAGGAAAAACGTTGGAAGCACGGTGTGTGTTGTATCCACTGTGGCAGTGAAAAAGTTGGACGCAAGAACAAGCACAAAATTGCTAACGGTTGGAATTGCTACGATTGTGGGTCTAGCTTTTCGGCTACAGCAGGAACAATCTTCCATGGGACCAGGATACCTCTTCAGAAATGGTTTTTAGCTATCTCAATGCTTTCCAATGCCAAGAAAAGCATATCAAGTTGTCAACTTGCTCGTGACTTGGACATGAATCAAAAGTCCGCTTGGTATATGGCAATGCGTATCCGTGAGAAAATGAGTGATAATGATGAAAGGGATAGTTGAAGCGGACGAAACCTATGTGGGTGGCAAACCTAGGGCAAAATCTAAGAGAGGTAGAGGCACGAATAAATCTCCTGTCATCGGCGTAGTCGAGAGAGGCGGTCGGGTAGTTGCTAAATTCATGAAGGTTCTATCGGGTGAAAATATCAGAGAATTCATCCTTAGCAATCCTGATGAGTCTATTCTTATGACTGATGAATTTCGCTCTTACAATAGCTTGGACGAAGATATTGAAAGGCATGTTATCCATCACCAAGAAAGATATGTTCCTGAGGACGGCGTCACTCACACCAACACCATCGAGTCGTTTTGGGCTGGTGTCAAGAGGTCGTTCCACGGAACGCATCATCACTACAGCAAGAAATGGCTGCCCCTGTATATCATGGAGTCTTGCTGGAAATATAATCACAGAAAAGATGATGAGATTTTTTGATGAATGCTTCACCTGACCACTTGAATTGTTTGGCTATCGATATATTCTGTCAAAGACAACATCATGGTGCACTGTAAATCCTATTAAGAAGAGAAAAGCAAACAAATCGACCAAAAAGCAGTGAACTACTAAGTCCCATAGATTTTACTAGCGGAATACCGTTATTATGAGCTTGGTAGAACCTTATAGTACCTCCTGCTCGCGAAAGCTAGTTCGGTGAATTGGCAAAGGAAATCTCTCAAGTAACAGTCGAGTTTGCATTCCTTTGGAGCGCGGAGAATGGACGGATCACGATTCTATTGACATCTCACTCCGCTGGAGTGAAAACCATTCTACGAAGGAACGCTTTTTCAAAACCTGTCATAGATCGAGGAATCCGTTACTCGCTGAATGAATTATATCGACAGGGATAATGGCGTGCTACCAAGTAACACTTTCTCCAAAGCGAGTGTTAGAGCCAAAAACGAGTGTTTCTTGCTGAATGATTTATACCGGCAGGGGAATGGCGTGCTCTCAAAATACTTTACCATTTCCCGAGTCATTGTGGTATTCTATGATTTACTCTGATAACCCTAACGGTATTTAGATTTCAGTCTCGTGACACATAAGCAATCTCCATCTAAAGTACCAAGTTGCTGCAGATCTATCCCCATGCACCGGTAGGCTTCTGGCCATGAGGATGTCTCGTTATCCAACTAAGTTAGCAAACTTCATCTTCTTCGGAGGCACTTTAATGCTTTTCTACTCGACCTTATATCGATCCGGCCAAGGTAAGGGGACTTTAATTTGGAGCATCGCAATCTTTCTGTTATCACACGGTATTGCACTAAGAATCCAAGCCGCCCACAACTGGACAGATCAAATTGCTGCATTCAAGCCCATGGTTGTGAATGTGGAAACCTCATCCGAGGTTGTGTTTGAAACCGAAGCAAAAGGAACCAGTTTCGCTACCGGCTTCATCGTCGATGCGGAGCACGGAATTATCGCCACCAATCGTCACGTGACTGGCAGTAGTCCGTCTTACGTCAAGATTAATTTTTACGATGGGAGTTTTACCGAGGCAAAAGTATACTACTATGACCCGACACACGACTTCGGTTTCTATCAAATAGATCCTAGCGAAGCCGAATTTTCTCTAGAAGCGGTACAACTTGGAGCCTGGCGTAATCTTGCCTTAGGCGATGAGCTCCTTCTAATCGGCAACAACGATAAAGAGGAATACTCAATCAAAGAAGGTAAAGTCGCCAATCTCAATGTCAACAAAGGAAATCGGCATTCGAGTTACATTCATACGACCTTTGACAGAACAGGCGGATCAAGCGGAAGTCCGGTGTGGAACACGGAAGGAGAGGTCATTGCCATCCACGCTCGAGGATCCGACACATCCAGCTTCGAACTCCCCATTGAATATCTGATTGACGCTTTAACTCGAATTCAGGATGACTCTCCGATTCATCGCGGTGAGATCGGCGTAGACTTGGAACTTATCTCGATTGGCGAGGCGATAAAGCACTTCAGATTGCCGGAATCATCGCGCCTGGAAATTGGCCCCTCCGAATCAGGAACACCAAAAGTCATTCAGATCGAGTCAATTATCCCGCGTACTACGGGCGAGAATCTCCTCCGAGCGTCTGACATCATCTATAGGATTAACGAGAAACTCATTCGCGACGATCTTTATTCGTTCGATGCGATGCTCAACGACAGCGTCGGAGTAGACATAGTGTTGGACATTTACCGCAACGGAGAACAGATGACCGTTAAGATACCGGTTGAAGACCTTGAACTCAAGAAGGTTCGCAGATTTGTTCGTTTTGCCGGTTCAATCTTTCACGACATCACACCGGATTTGCGACGCATGCTGTACTTCAATGCTGAAGGGGTTTACCTCCCGCATGCCGATGCGGGAAGCAGCTTTTCACGGGTAGGCATACGCGAGCGGAGTGGCAATTCAAAGGTGGTTATTCAAGAGATTAACGGCAGAGCGATTCACAATCTTAACGATTTCATCACTTCTTGCAAGAAAATTTCTGATGGTCAACACACCTATGTCGTAATCCGTGATTTCAATCGATTCGATAGTTCGCCGACGCCAAAAAGTTTAACCGTTAATCTGAAATTCGGCCCCCTGCAAGTATTTGAATGGAATGAGAGCGAGTTAGACTGGAACCAGTCGGAGATTGGAATTCAAGAGGAGATGCAGACGAATTGAGAACTGGCTTCAACTTCTTGTCCTTCTCCGAATAAATTTGCTTTTGCGTTGAGATTCCTGAAACGGTGTGATAGAATAGCCAAAAATCTTCCAATGAAAATCTCTTTTTTCGATATCCCATCTATCGTCAGATTGCAACAACTCAATGAACTTCGGACAGTCTGTTTACTGCTCGGCTTGGATTGTCAAATCCAAACCGTGACCGAATGCGGTTGTGAAGCGGCAATATAGAAATTTCGGGGATAGCCGGGAATTTTGTCACAAAATTGAAACGGAAGTGCCACGAGCTATTCTATCCAGCCGAGTTAATTGTACAAAAGAATAAACACAGTTGGTGAAGTTCCATCAGATTTGAACGATAATCCCTTGGTTTATCGCCGATTCCTTAAACAAGATAAGATACGATTTGGATAGCTGGTCGCACACCCTGAACATCAAGTTATTTTGAAAATCCCTGCTTGATCTACACTGTACCGAGAGGAACTAAATGCGCAACAAAAAAGATTGGAATCAGTCTGAGAAAGATTGGAATCAGTCTGAAAAGCCATCCAGTGATCGCCTTGACCTATATGATAACGATATGGTTGGAGAATCCGACGGTATCGAAGAAGACGTGAGCGCCTCCCGTTCTTTGATGATTGTGGATGAACTTCTCTATGTAACACACGAGAATGACGATAGACGCAAACTCCTGTATGAACTTCGACGCGAGATTCTAGAGGAGCAACGTATGATTCTTGAGCACGCGCAAACAATTCAGGAAGCGCATCAAGCCATCGTCGACATGCAGGAAACAATCGACAAGCTAACCGCTCCAGCGAACCGTATAGGTACACTCCTTGGATTTCCGAAAAAAGGCGTTGCGCGGGTAACCGTTGGCGGTTCAGAGTACCTTGCGAACATCGATTCCCGGCTGGATCCATACTCCTTCAAAATCGGCTTCAGCGTTCTCCTTAACGAGGCTTACGTGATAGTCGGAGAACTCGGATACAGCGACGCCGGTCCGATTGGGAAAATCGGCGATATCTTGCCGGACGGCAGATTGCGCGTAGGACAAGAACCTGCGACACAAGCGATGATTTTGGAGCGGTCAACAGATCTAGCTAACAAGAAACTGAAAGTAGGGGATGAAGTCCGCATCGACCCGAATTTCAAGGTCGCACTCGAACGATTAGAAACTCAGGAGGTAAAGGATTACTACTTGGAGGAAGTTCCCGAGATACCGTGGGAAAAGGTCGGAGGGCTAAACGACACGATAAAGCTCATTAAGGATACCATTGAACTCCCCATTCTTCATCCTGAGGTATTCGAGAGTTTTCAATACAGCGCCCCCAAAGGATTCCTGTTGCACGGCCCTCCCGGCTGTGGCAAGACGCTGATCGGTAAAGCAACGGCACATAACCTAACGGAGAGGTTAAAAGCAGAGACTGGAAGCAATGTCGAAGGATGTTTCCTACATATCAAAGGCCCCGAGATTCTGAATATGTGGTTGGGAGAATCCGAACGGAAGGTTCGAGAGATCTTTCAGATAGCAAAAGAGAAGCGGAAAGACGGTTATCTTTCTTTCGTGTTTATCGACGAAGCCGAGTCAATTTTGGGAACGCGCCGATCATACAGATCCCACAATATTGCAAACACCGTAGTTCCTATGTTTTGCGCCGAGATGGATGGCATAGAATCGCTTCAAGATGTCGTCATCATCCTTGCGACAAACCGGCCCGACCTCATTGATCCAGCCATTCTGCGCCCCGGTCGTATTGATAGAAAAATCAAAGTGACACGTCCCGATAGCGAGGCGGCAAAGGACATCTTCCGCATCTATTTGACTCCAGAACTCCCTATCGATCCCGATGTTGTTGAAAGTCATGAAGGCAACGCTGAATTAGCCGTCAAGAATCTGATAGATCGGGTTAGCAACGAGATGTTTCAGCCAACGGAGGAGAACAAGTTCTTGGAAGTCGGCTTGCGAAACGGAAGACGGGATATTCTCTATCGTGGTCATCTATGCAGCGGCGCCATCATTGAGTCCATTGTACAGCGAGCTAAGGAGTCTGCAATTAAACGTGCAATTAGCAACTTGGAACAGTCGACAGGAATTGGGATGTCGGACTTGATGGAAGCGCTTGCCGCCGAATATAGCGAAAGCGATATTTTTCCTTCAACGGACAGCGTTGAAGACTGGCTAAAGTTACTCGACTACGATACAGAGAATGTGGTCAAGGTATCTCCAGTCCGACCGGAAAAATCGCCGCAGAGAAAGACCCCCGGGCGTGTAATTTAGCTCCATGCGCGATGCTGAACACCTTCAATCATCGTATAACCACCCACCACTACTCATCTTAATTGCGTAACACCCTTGGGCGACACTTCATCTTTATTGCGCCTAACGCGGGTTCTACGGCAGACTCTCTTAAATATGCAAAGACTGTTTGGAATTGAAACAGAATACGGTATAACCATCGAAAACAAGAAAAATGTCGATCCGGTTCAATTGTCGATTGAACTTATAAAGAGTTATCGGAAAGGGGATTTTCGACCGATATGGGACTATGGCGGAGAAGATCCGTTTCGTGACGAACGCGGATTCCGCGCTAGTGAGTTACAAGAACACCCGGATGAGCGCCAGTATCAAGAACAAGATAGTCAGCGCAACCTTCCCTTTCATGAAATTAAGAGCGACATGATTCTTGTCAACGGCGCACGTCTATACAATGACCACGCCCATCCGGAATATTCCACGCCCGAATGCCAGAGCCTGTTTGAACTAATCGCGCACGATAAGGCAGGAGAACGAATACTCTGTCAATGCGCTGCGCGCCACAGTGAGAAACTAAAGCGTGAGGTGTTGCTCTATAAAAACAATACCGATTTTCATGGACACAGTTACGGGTGCCACGACAACTACCTGATGAGGCGGGACATCGAGTTCGATTACCTTAAAGATAGCATCATGCCGTTTTTTGTGACGCGACAGATATTCGCCGGAGCCGGCAAGGTTGGTGTCGAAACCGAGTCGGGAATCAGTTCTTCCGGATTCTTTCAGTTGGCGCAAAGATCGGATTTCTTCCATGTAGAAATTAGTGTAGACACGATGCATAACCGCCCGATCGTGAACACACGCGACGAACCGCACGCGGATGCGGCTAAGTACCGTCGGCTTCACGGAATTGTGGGTGATGCCAACATGTCCGAGTACTCGACGGCGCTCAAACTCGGTACAACAGCGTTGGTGATTGGTCTAATCGAACAGCGGCGAATTCCTGATAGCTTTGCCATTGACGACCCGATCCAGACAATCAAAGAGGTTTCGCGCGATCAAACCTACGAATGGAAATTGAGATTAAGCGACGGTGCCACAATCTCTGCAATTGATCTGCAACGCAAATATCTGGATTTAGCCCGGAAACATTTTGCGGGCAAAGACCTGGAAACCGACTGGATAATAGCTGAATGGGAGTTGGTCCTTGACCGTCTTGAAAAAGATCCGATGAGTTTGACGGACAGCTTGGATTGGGTTGCAAAGAAGTGGTTGCTAGAGACATTCATTGATGAAGAGGGAATTAGTTGGGACGATCCATGGCTGCAGAGCCTCGATTTGGAATATCACAATATTAATCAGGACAAGGGTTTATATTACGGACTCCAAGCTCAGGGGTTGATGCGCCGCGTTGTTACAGACCGGCAGGTTGAACACGCTATACACCATCCCCCCTCAGATACACGAGCGTATTTTCGCGGAAAGGCGATCAACAAATTTAGTGCCGATGTAAGATCAGTTCAGTGGGATAACATCACCTTCAACGTTAAAGGAAGGCCTGTATCCGTGTGCATGAAAAAACTTGCCGACCCGGCCCTGGCAGCGGAATACAACCGCGTTCTGAACAATTCAGCAACGGTAGAATCCCTGGTAGACAGTTTGGGAATTCGGAACTAGCCAACTTGAAACACCTCATGACTCAAACGGCGGTGTCATGCTCCGAAAGTGAGATATAGGATCCTTACATCCCGATTTCAGTTGCCCGATCACTTTCTCATTATTACGAAACCAAAACGCAGATTTGTATTCATCACAGGAGGACATGATCATGACATCAGATATGTTTTTGCGCTTCAGAGATCGACAACAGCGACCGGTGAAACCCTTTGGACCTGGCGATGGCGGCGATGATGAAGGACCAAAACGTCCGGACACAAACAGTCCCGACAGGCGAGAACTACTCAACCGCATGCGGCGTGTCAAGAAAAACCAGTCGCGCAACTATCGCCAGAGAACAGGGGAATAGTTAATGAGCCACAAAGGGGACTTCCTCAGTCTCTTGAAATCCCAAAACTGTCATATCCAACTCGGTGCTGACGATTTGAACTCAAGAAGTTTGCCTCTCGCAGCAGCCGGAGATGCGGCCACTCATCAATTGGAGGTAGCGGAGGGTACAACGGTTATAGCAGTGCGCTATCAAGATGGTATTCTAATTGCCGGAGATCGAAGAGCAACGGCTGGAACGTCCGTTATGTACGACCGGGCTGAGAAAGTGCTGTCGATAGATGAATACTCCGTCTTGGCTATCTCTGGGTCCCCCGCTATCGCCTACGAAATGGCAAGAGTGCTTGAGCACTCCTTTCAGTATTTTCGTCGAAGTCAACTTCAAGAACTCAGCGTGGAAGGGAAGTTGAGGATGCTTTCCCGCCTTATTCGGGAAAACCTGCCAATGGCTTTACAAGGGATCGGCGGCGTAATTCCTATCTTCGCGCTCTACGATTTGAATCATCCAGACGATGAGAACGGCGGAAAAATCTACTTTTATGACGCCCTCGGGGCGCACTTCGAAAACGCAGCATTCGCGGTGTCCGGTTCCGGTTCGGTCTGGATTCGAGGAATTTTACGCTATCTGGACCGATGGGAGGGCGGCCCGCTCGCTGAGATGGACTTGCCGCAGGCGACTCGCACGGTGTTGAGGCTCCTTGACACAGCATCTGAATATGATGTCGCAACCAGTGGATACAACCCAAAATCCCGCATCTTCCCCACAGCCAAGACAATCACCCGGGAGGGTATTCACGATTTGCTTGAGCAACAACTAGACGAAATATATACCGAATTTGTTGGCGCAGATTATGCTTGATGAACCATATCGCTGGATTGAGGCAATTAATGATCGTAGAGACTATGTCGAAGATCAACTTCGACCGGGTAGTCCTGTCGTTGGTTTGAACTATGACGAAGGGATGTTGCTCCTGACGGTTGGGGGTGGTCAACGCAAGATTTTCGAAGTACACAACCGAACTGCATTGTCCGCCATCGGACACCCCGCCTATATAGAGCAGTTGCGAATGTTGGCGACGGATACTGCTTCTGTTCAGGGATTTCAAAACTCCGTGGATGATGTAACGCTGCATCGGCTAGCCAACTTTGTCCTTGGTCCCGCAATAAAGCAGGCGTTCGAGTCTATTTTCGGAGGCGCACCAATCATAAAGATGTTACTGGCTGAATTGGGGACGCTTGGTAGAGAAAATCAGTTCATTTCCATAAGCTACGATGGCACCGTCGTGACTAATCGCCATGCACAACTTATTGGCGGCACCGATGCCATTGAGAAAGCGATGAACCAATATTTGGCTGCTTCCAACTCAGACGATGGAACGCTCGATTCTGCGGCTCGCTTGGCTTTGGAAACGTGGGCCGTAGGACGAGACCTAAGCCTACAGGAGAATGACGAGTCGGATCCAAATGAAGCTGACGCATCACCCGCAGATACGGCGCAGATTCACGATGTCTTAAAGAAGGAGTTGAAAGAGGGACAGATTGAAGCTGCTGTCTTGGACGCCACACGTCGAGATAACAGCAAATTCCGTTTACTCCAGCCGGAGGAGTTTGAGAACCTGACTGCGGATTGGTTGTAATTAACCCTTAACCCCTCCTGGCAGACACTGAGATACTCGAGGAAGATTTTGAGCAAGCGCATTTTTGGAATCGAAACCGAATTCGGATGTATGATTGAAGCGAACCAACTGAACATCTCGTCCGAAGGAGTCGCCTCTGTGGTTAGAGACCACGTCTTCCACGAACTGCAACTTGGTATTTCAGACATACATTATCGCGACTATGGCGAACCTCCGGGTAATGGTGGATTCCTGTTCAATGGCGGGCGGCTTTACATAGACATGGGGCACCTTGAATATGCAACTCCTGAGTGTGTTGACCTTCTGTCCGTGGTCGCCTACGACAAAGCAATTGAGCGCTTGATAACGCGTATCACGGATGAACTGGATCTAAATGAGTCCGTTTCGTTTTTCAAGAACAACATCGATCATTTCACGGGTGCTACTTTCGGTTGTCACGAAAACTATCAACTTCGGCGTGACATTCCCTTCTACAAGGTTGTTATTCCGGCACTGATGCCATTTTTCGTTACACGGCAGATTTACGCGGGGGCTGGCAGGGTAGGAGGATATGAAGAAATCCTGGATTTTGAGGACGTTCAGCCCGGTAGCGACGCATTTCACGGCTATCAGATATCTCAACGTGCCGATCATATCGTTACCGAGATCTATGAATGGATTCAGTTTAGCAGAGCAATCATTAACACACGGGATGAGCCGCTATCGGACTACACGAAATATCGCCGTCTTCATCTTCTCGTCGGAGATACCAACATGTCCGAATACGCCACCGCGCTGAAAGTTGGAACGACATCGCTGGTACTTGACCTCATCGAACGAGGACACCACCCAGGTAATGTTGGTTTAGCCGATCCGGTAGGGGCATTGAAAGACATCTCGCGAGACCAAACCCTGCAATGGATAGTTCAGCTTGAATCCGGGGACACAATCTCGGCGATAGACCTCCAACGCAAATATCTTGAACTTGCGCAAAAGATTTTGAAGGGACAAGACGCTGACACGGATTGGGTGTTGACAAACTGGGAATCTGTGTTGGATGATCTTGAACAAGACTGGGAAAGTGTGCGGGATCGAGTTGATTGGGCAGCCAAGAGATGGCTGCTTGAGACCTTTATGGAGGATGAAGGGTTAAGTTGGGCTGATCCGTGGCTTGAAAGCCTTGACCTTGAATATCACCATATTGATCCGGACCGGAGTCTATTTTATGAACTGGAAAACCAGGGTCAAATGATTAAACTCGTAACACCAGAGAAGATTGATGCCGCGATTCGCAATGCCCCGGAAGCTACGCGCGCGAAGGCGCGCGCCGCTGTCATGCGCTACCTATCTAAAAATAACATGCCGTGCATTGTCGATTGGCATCAGATCTATTTTACACATGAGGAACCCTTTGAAATGGAAGACCCATTTCAAACCTACGAGGATGAAGTCGACCGTTTGCTGAAACGCCTGAGTCGCCAGCCAAGAATTCATCCTCAACGGGAAAAACAAGAAAGATCTCAGCGGCATAAACCTCGAATAGCACGCGTACAACGGGTGAGGGCGGACTAGGAGATTCAATCAGTGTCTGAATAATGGTGTGAAACTCGTGTTGCTTCGAAGAATCTTACTGTTCTGAACACGTTGGGTTTTTCCCAAGGGAGTCGATAATCCATCAAAGTCAAATGCGTGACTCCACTCTAGCGAGTCTGAAACTGGGATCTTTTCTTGAAAACTCGGTTTCTTCCAAGAGCCATGCTAGCTTCAAGAATCCAACACGTATAGGTTCGATGACCTATATTCATATAGAGAGATCCATCTAGTTAAGCGATGCCACGACGCATCGCTTTTTTCTTGTTGGATTTTAAGCTTCTCAGTAAACACACAACATGCTAATTCTCTGCGCTAACGTTGGGAGCACTTCATTTAAGTACCAGATTATCGACGTCAAAACATCACACTCGCTTGTAAAAGGGATGGTGGAACGAATAGGCAATCCGCCATCGTTATTTAACCATTCCGTTCCGGGGACACCGGAGATCGAGGGAGAGATTGATGCGGACAACCATAATGACGCCATTGCACACGCAATTAATCTGATTACCAATGGACCGGCAATAAAAGATTTCAAAGAACTGGCAGGAGTAGGTTTCAAAACTATCATTGCCAAGGATATATGGCGTTCCGCATTAATTGACGATGATGTGATTAGTGCGCTTGAAGCGTATATTCCCCTGGCGCCGACTCACAACCCTGCGTATATCGCGTCAATCCGTAGCTTTCAGGAACTCCTACCGACCACTCCGCTTGTAGCCGTCTTTGAAACTTGGTTCCATCAGACGATTCCCGATTACGCCTACGAGTTTGGCGTGCCCCGCACTTGGGTAAAAAATCATCAGATTAGACGCTACGGATTTCATGGCGCCTCGCACCGGTACGTCTCCGAACGGGTTCCCCGACTGCTTGAAGAAGAGCAACCTGAGTTGCGTCTAATTTCCTGCCACCTCGGCGGAAGCTCATCCCTGTGCGCCATCCGTGGCGGGAAATCAATTGACACAACCTTGGGTTCATCAACACAATACGGCGTGCTCCAATCGACGCGCAGCGGCGACCTCGATCCGTTTGCTGTCCTCTACGTGATGGACCAAGAGGGCAAGAGCACCAATGAAACTCGCCGCCAGCTAATCCAAGAATCCGGGTTACTCGGAATCTCTGGGGTAAGCGGCGATTTGCGTGATTTGGAGTCCGCAGCCAACAAGGGCAACGACGATGCCCGGCTCGCGATGGACACCTATTTCTACGGCGTCAAAAAATATATTGGTGCCTATATCGCCGCGCTCGGAGGCGTCGATGTTATCGCATTCGCTGGCGGTATTGGCGAAAAAAGCACAGTCGCTCGGTCGGCCATCTGTGATGGACTGCAATGGTGCGGTATCCGACTCGATTCGGACAAAAATGAACGCCATGCCGGTGAAGGCGTAATCTCCACGGGCGACAGTCGCGCAAAGATTCTTGTTGTTCCGACAAACGAAGAGATTATTGTCGCCCGAGAAACTGCAAACGTACTCTCACAACAGGAAGCCCGTAGGTTGGGTTGAGCACTGCGAAACCCAACCAGACATCGAACCTTGTATGGTTGGCACCACACGCGATTTTTTGTAGCCGCTCAGGCAGGCAGGTTAACATACACCCAAGAACCTACAGCAAGCATACATCAACGTTCAGAAGAGGACTTTCACAGTGGACACAGCGTTAGAAACTCAACCCCCGCTCGCCGGTATACGCATAGTTGACTTCGGCCACTACATTGCCGGTCCTCTTGTCGGAATGCTCCTCGCCGACCAAGGAGCGGAAGTCATCAAGATTGATCGACCGGGGACCCCCGACTACGATACGCCAGCCAACGCGACGTTTAATCGCGGCAAACAGAAATTACAACTCGACCTAAAAACGTCGGAAGGCTTGAAAACCGCGAAGAACCTGATTCATTCCGCGGATGTCGTGATTGAGAACTTCCGCCCCGGTGTGATGACGCGTCTCGGTCTTGGGCACGACGAGGCAACAAAGTTAAACCCTCGGCTGGTCTATCTATCCCTTCCGGGGTTTGCCTCGACGGACCGCGAAAAACGTTCAATTCGCGCCTTTGAAGGTGTCGTCGGCGCGGCTAGCGGTCTCTACTGGGATTTGCATCCTGAAAAGCGAAGACTCCTCGGCGCTCCACCGGTTTACACGCCGATTCCGCTGGGCTCCGCTTACGGTGCGATTCACGGCGCACTCGCGGTTGTATTAGCACTATATGCAAGGGAGGATAACGGCTGCGGAGAGGTGATTGAAGTTCCGCTTGCGGGCGCGGCAATGTCGGCGATGAGCGGCATGATTCTACATGTGGAAAAACCCCCGGCGAACTACGGTGGCAGGTCTCCAAAGGTGTCCTACGACGCACAACTGCGCGACGAACGTGCCCATGTGGAGAACATGAGCACGGACGCCCGGCAAGCGTATTGGCGAGAAGCGTCGGACTTGGGAACCCCATTTCTCACGACCTACCCAACTAGTGACGACAACTGGGTGCACCTCCACACGGCAGGTAACGGCAGGCTTACAATTCAGTTGTTTAAGGCGCTCGGGATATTCGATTCGCTTCTCCGTGATGGCATGGTTGATTTGCCGTGTTATGAATACCTCGAAAAAACCAACAATGTACAGAACCCCGGCGGTCTTTCAAACGAGTGGAAGAGCATAATCAGGGAACGAATGACGGCTGCGTTCCTGACACAACCGGCATCTTACTGGGAAGAGGCAATGCGGGCATCCGGCGTACCGTTCACCGTCCACCGTACCGCTCAGGAATGGTTGCACGCACCTGAACCGGAGGCAGCGGCACTGACGGTAACGGTTGATGAGCCCGAGCACGGAATGATGCGGCAATTCGGCGTTCAAACGTCACTCTCAAAAACCCCGGATGAGTGCCTTCAGCCAAAACCGGCGAGCCGGTTTTCCGGTCAAGTCGATAAAGCTTCTACTAATCTTACACATCAATCCGACGTGGAAGGGCTTGAGCCGATGAAGGCGCCGAAGAAGCAAATCTTGGAAGGTTTGAAGGTTTTGGATTTGTCGACGGTGTTGGCAGGTCCGACAAGTGCGCGCACGCTTGCAGAATATGGCGCCGACGCAATCAAAATTGATCCGCCGTCACCCTATTTTGGACCGGGAACAATGTGCTGGAGCGCTATGGAGGTAAGCCAAGGAAAACGCAGCATTATCCTAGACATCAAGAGCGAAGACGGAAGTAAGATCTTCCATGAAATGGTGAAAACGGCGGATGTCGTTGTCCACAACTTTAGCCCCGGCGTGCCGGAACGGATAGGTGTTGACTACGACAGTCTGAAGGGACACAACCCGGACATCATCTGTGTGCACCTCACCGCGTTCAACGGTCCCCGACCCGGTCCTTGGGGAAATCGCAGAGGGTTCGATCCCGTGTTGCAAGCCGCCACCGGCATTATGCGTCGGTTCGGCGGTAAAGACCAACGACCTATGCTGCACGGATGGGCATCTTGTGTCGATTACCTAACGGGCTACTCAGCCAGTTTCGGTGCGGCGTTGGCGCTGTTCAAACGCAACCGAAGCGGGAAAGGCGACCTGGCGATGACATCTCTTGCGCAGGGCGCCCAATTGGTACAAGCCCCGTTAATGTATGCCACGAAGGCACATCCTTCGGGCGGCGAACCGCAGGGGCAAGAAGCGACGGGCGAACACGCCCTGTATCGCATATACCGAGCCAGCGACGCATGGCTGTTTCTCGCCGGGCGAAAATCGGATCAGAGCAAGCTGAAGCAGATTCCGGCATTGTCCGACTTTCCTGCTTCGGACGCACCGAATGAGGAACAAGCTCGATTCTTGGAAGAGGCGATTCAGACACGGACCGTGGATTTCTGGATTAAGATTTTCCAAGAGGCCGACTTGGGATGCCACCGTGTGGACTGCCTCGAAGATATTCGCGACGCATATCTACATCAGGTCAATTCGGATGCGTCGGTCAACGAATGGGACGATGGACGTTCGATCTCCGTTCTCCGGATGATGGACCATCCCATCGGAAATCCGGTGGACACCCCCGCACCGTTGTATGCCCGCTTGAAGAATGCATCTATCAGGTTAGGCAACCCGATGCCGAAACTTGGGAGCGATACGAGAGAGGTTCTGAAGGAGATCGGCTATTCGGACGAACAGATTGATGAATGGATATCGGAGGGCGTTGTTAAGGAGCAACTCCACGACAAATATCTGCCGAGATGAGAAATGGCCCTGAATTTCCGTAACCGCTCAGAAAATAGCCGCTCGCGATTCTGGGTTCAGGAGAGAGGATTTTCCTTCCAGTTGAACATTCTATGCAAAGTGCAAAAAACGTCACATAGTTCTGAATTATAGATATTTCCCAATTATCTGATTCCGCACGAGGTTCAATGATGTACAAGGAACATTCAACTTTCAAACCCCCACCCGATGACGCGATACTGTGGAGATACATGGACTTCACAAAATTTGTCTCCCTCTTGGACAAGAGATCCCTGTTTTTTGCACGTGCAGACAAACTAGGTGACCCCTTTGAAGGTTCTTTCTCAAGAGCGAATAAAGAGTTGCGTTCTATATTGTACGCTGGGAAGATCCCCCAAGCGTCACTTCTTGGATGGAGGCATTTTAGGCAGCAATCGCGCCGGTTTACGCTGATTAGTTGTTGGCACGAAAGCCTTCACGAATCAGAAGCAATGTGGAGACTATACTCTAGAGAAATAAACGGTATCGCTATCAAGACTGATTTCGACTCTTTCCGCCGTGGTTTGATAAGTAGCGAAGACATCTTTGTCGGTAAAGTGAGTTATATTGATTATGAGAGTGAGTTCATTCCCGAATCGAATACATTCGCACCCTACCTATACAAACGAAAGGGGTTTAATCATGAATGTGAAGTAAGGGCAATGACTCAGGATATTCCAACAAATGACGGGAAAGTAGATCTTTCCAAGGATATCTGTACTATAGGCAAGTATTACGAAGTTGATCTTTCTCTTCTAATACAGGAAGTAATCGTTGCGCCCTATGCTCCCGAATGGTTCTTGGATCTGATTAAATCAGTTGCCACTCGCTACAATTTAGACGCTCCTGTTGTTAAATCTGCGCTAGCGGATGCTCCAACGTGGGGGTAAGTTGGAAGGAAATATCCAATGCCTGATAAATTCCTGTATGAAGAACTAGATTCCTTCTCTAAATGGGGCGGACTAAACAGGGAGATTCCCGCCTATCTCAAAGACAACCTAAATCCTACATTTGAACTGCGCCCATATCAGGAAGAAGCTTTCGTGCGCTTCATTCATTGTTTCACCAAAGGTTTCCCGGGCAAAGAAGAACCCCTCCATCTGCTATTCAACATGGCAACCGGCAGCGGAAAGACGCTCATTATGGCCGGTTTAATCCTCTACCTGTACCAAAACGACTATTCCAACTTTCTCTTCTTCGTCAACTCAAACAATGTCATTGAGAAAACACGGCATAATTTTCTCAATCCTCTGTCATCAAAATACTTGTTCAATGAAACCATCCATTTCGGCGACAGGCGCGTTGCCGTGACGCCGGTCCCCAATTTTGAAGGGGTTAACGAAAACGACATCAATATCTGTTTCACCACCATTCAAAAATTGCATATTGATCTGACCACCGAAAAAGAAAACGCCTTAACATACGAGGATTTCAAACACAAAAAAATCGTGCTTTTGGCTGACGAGGCGCATCATATCAATACTAGTACGAAATCTGGACGCGAACTATTTGAGAGTTGGGAAAAGACGGTAGAGGAGATCTTTCATCAAAATGTAGACAATCTACTATTGGAATTTACTGCAACGCTAGATTACACGCATGAGAGTCTTGTCGACAAATACCGCAACAAGGTATTGTATCGGTATGACCTGCGGCAGTTCCGCAATGATCGCTACTCAAAGGATGTCCATATAGTTCAGGCAGATCTTGACGAAAACGACCGGATTATCCTGATTTTGATTCTTAATCAATACAAGCAGGAAGTCGCGGCGAAACACAATATCAACTTGAAACCTGTGATTCTATTTAAAGCTCGGCACAAGATTGTAGAATCCGAAAAATATAAAGACCGTTTTCACAAAATTGTTGAAAGTCTTGCGGAGGAGGACATTCTAAGAATCAAGAATGAATCAGATTCGCCGTTGATAAAAAGCGCTTTCGCTTTTTTTGACAACAACCAAATTCCACCCCGCCAGCTAGTCCAGAGGTTAAAGAGGGAATTTGCCGAGAACCGTTGTATTTCCGTGAATGCGGAAAAAGAACAAGAACGTCAGCAGGTTCTACTCAACACACTTGAAGATCGTGATAACCGGATCCGCGCCATCTTTGCGGTGCAGAAACTAAATGAGGGTTGGGATGTCCTAAACCTATTCGATATTGTTCGCTGTTACGACACCCGGGATGCGAAAGGTGGAAAACCCGGTAAAACAACGATTTCAGAGGCACAGTTAATCGGGCGCGGGGCGCGCTACTTTCCCTTCGTTACAGACGATAATCCCGACCGATATCGACGAAAATTCGACAAAAACCTTACTGCAGAACTAAGGATCTTGGAAGAATTGCACTATCATAGTCTGAGTAATTCGAAATATATTTCCGAACTCAAAATCGCTCTGATAGAAGAAGGTGTGCGTGACGAGCGGACCGCCAACAAACCGCTTAAACTAAAAAACTCGTTTAAGCAAACGGTCTTCTACGAGCGTGGGCTAATCTATATCAATGAACGGGTAAAGAACCACTATGAATATGTGCATTCATTTGCTGACATCGGTGTATCCTCAAAAAACTTTCATTATTCACGTCCTACCGGTAGTACAGTTTCCGAAGCGATTCTGGATAGTGACGCGGGGATTAGACGGATCATAGAAGCCGGGCAGAAAGATATCCCCGTGAAAAATATTCCCGTTCATATCATACGGAAAGCCATCGCACAAAATCCTTTTTTTACTTTCAAATCTTTGAAACAGTATTTCCCTCACCTCCAATCTATCCGTCATTTTATTGAGGCGGATGAATACCTAGGCGGGTTGTCAATTACCTTTCAAGATGATGAACTATACGCATTATCCAATAAAACTTGCGTTGACGCGATGACGGGACTGCTCACCCGAATTGCGTCTGAATTGAGCAGAAACATTACAAAATACAAAGGCACAGAGATTTTCAAGCCAAATCAAATCAATACAGTCTTCACAGACAAGATCCTTAAACTCGTTGAAGGCAGCGAAAGGGCAAATGACGACGCAGAATTTGTTTCCGGCAGGGACTGGTACGTGTTCAATGCCAACTACGGCACTAGCGAAGAAAAGTCATTTGTCCGTATGCTTGACGCTCGAATGCACAGGTTAAAAGAACAGTACGATGGGATATATCTAATCCGTAACGAAAGGCATTTCAAAATCTACAACTTTGATGACGGAGAGGCCTTTGAACCGGATTTTGTTCTTTTTCTGCGCGAAAAAAACGGAGATATGCTTACCTACCAAATTTTTGTTGAACCAAAGGGAAGGCATTTGCGAGAGCACGAAAGATGGAAGGAAGATTTCTTGAAACAGATTAAAGAGAAGTCAATGGGGAAAATGCTAGAATTTCAAACCAAAAAGTACCAAGTTGTGGGTGTGCCGTTTTATAATAACGAAAATGAGAATGAGTTCTGGGCAACCCTTGAGTCGGCACTATGAAGCTACAGAAACTCCATGTCTCCACTATCAGGGGTTTCCAGATGCGCACACATTGAAGAGATATAGTGAGGAATGCAAATGGCACAACAAGGTTTTGAACACTCTGTGGCTTATATAACTGCCAGAATTACCATCCAAAACCCTGATGGTACTATATCCATTGGAACAGGATTTTTCTACCACGCACCGCTGCAAGATGGGACAGACCGTTCATTGACATTGCTGATATCGAACAAACATATATTTGGCAACCCGATGGGAAGGCTGATTATTAGTCTGAATTGTAGAAAGCAGGATGGCACACCAGAATTTGGAAATGTAGCGACATTCGACCAAGTTGGATTCGCAGGCGCGTATTTTGCTCACCCTAACCCGGACGTAGATCTGGCGTGTGTTAACGTCTCTGGCATTACGCGCACGAATGCCTTTTATATGACCTTAAGCGACATTTTCTTAAAGCCAATTGATTATGAGAAAGTCACGTTGGCAAGTAATGTCATATTTGTAGGATATCCAGAAAATCGTTACGACATTGTTAATAACTTGCCTCTGATCAGAAGCGGTACAATTGCATCAATGCCTACCGTCAACTTTAATGGCAAGGGCCAAATTGTTATTGATGGACAGATATTTCCTGGTTCAAGCGGTAGCCCCGTTTTTGTTGCCTGGGAAGGCCGATATTCACTCCTCGGGGTTGTTTCTGAAACATTGATTCGCCATTCACAACTTCAGACCTTGCCAGCAAATATGCCGCCCGTTGGAGTGCAACAAATCCTCGGGCTCGGCATTGTCGTAAAGCAAGAACACGTCCGAGAGCTGATTGATTTCGCCGTTAGAGAGTTTCAACGAAAAAACTCAACCTCCTAATGGTTATTCTAATGAGGGCGATTCATGGAGTCGAATTCGTGTTCCACTGAAAGGACCGAAAGACGAAAGGAAAGTCAACATGTCAAGCAACTTTCAGAACCAACTAATCAATCTCTTGAAAACCGATTCTCGCTTCGTTGACGATGAAGGCGAATTAATCAAGGCAGCCGTCATCGATCGGGCATGGAGAATCGACCATTCCCTCGTGGAGTTGCTACTTGATGACGACGATATTAAAACCAAATTCTTTGACGAGATTAAGGGGCACTGGATTTTCAACATCAACACCTTCATAGACTACATCGGTGACAAGAACTTCCTTGTAAACTCATACACTCGCTTCCGCAACAAGATTGGGCTAACAATTGATGATAAATCCCTTCAAGAGCGTGGCGAAGTGTCTCTCGTCTGGCCCTATAAGGATTGCGTACTAGAAGGAGGGCAAACAAAGGAAGAAGAAAAACGCTCTGAGATATTCTTCAATGAAGTGCTAGCACAGGACGAGATTGACCGCCTATTTGACCCGAAAGTGCTCACTAACTGGAAACGTTACTCAGCGGATGGTGAACAGACAGCAAAGGCAATCAAACGCGACGATAACGACGTATTACGAGAAAATCTTATAATAAAGGGAAACAATCTCGTGGCGTTGCATACCCTCAAACAGCGATTTCGCGGACGGGTGAAACTGATTTACATTGACCCGCCATTCAATACCGAACGAGATAGCTTTACCTACAACGATAGTTTTTCACATTCCGCATGGCTGACTTTTATGCGGAGCCGTCTCTTGGTTGCATACGAACTTTTGAGTAATGACGGCAACATTTTTGTGCATATTGACAATAATGAATCTCATTACATGAAAATCGTACTAGATGAAATATTTGGAAGACCAAATTTTGTAAATGAAATCATTTGGCACAAAGGACGAGAAGGCGGGAGCTCTAGATCGCATTCAAAGAGTTCTTCCATGCCAACTGAGTATCAGAATATTCTTGTCTACGCGAAAGATAAACCATCACGGTTTTGGAATCCACCACTAGGACCGTACAAAGAATCCACTATCAGCCGAATTGAGAGAGATTCTAAAGGCTGGTTTTATACAAGAGGTCGAATGGGCAGGACACCCGCTGAATGGGAATTAGAGGCAGGATCAGGATTGAAAACATATGTATCTGACAGGATAGATCTTGATAAAGACGAAGTCATAAAACTTATCACCGCGCCGAACGCAAAATACGTGGCTATAGGAGATGTTTGGGGAAGAGAATTCGTGAAAAACTCAAAGGAATCAAATTACGATACTGCCAAGCCTGAAGGATTGCTTCAGATGATTATTGAAGCAGCATCTGAACCAGGTGATTTGGTACTTGATTTCTTTCTTGGGAGTGGTACTACTGCCGCGGTAGGTTTAAAGTTAGATAGAAGATGTATAGGTATTGAGCAATTGGATGGTGGGATAAATGCACTCATTCCAAGGTTGAAGGAAGTTATCGGAAAAAAAGTTGTAGCAACAGGAAAACTACTTGGAGAAATTGACTACGATTCGGGCGGGATTTCCAAATCGGTCAACTGGCAGGGCGGCGGCGATTTCATTTACTGTGAGCTAATGCAATACAACGAAGTCTATATGGACAAAATTCAAGCTGCCCAATCGTCTCAAGAACTTGTGACACTCTGGCAGGAAATCGCCGAAAACTCATTCCTAAATTGGTATATGAACAAGGAGAGTCCAGAAGATGCGGTAGATGATTTCATCGCGATAGGTCTCGAAGAAAACGGGTTGGACAAACAGAAGAAACTGTTGGCGGAACACCTTGACAAAAACCAGTTGTACGTAAATCTTTCGGAGATAGATGATGAGGATTTCGGTGTCAGCGAAGAAGACAAGACATTAAATCGGGTGTTCTATGGTGATTCGTACTAAATCTCCCCATCAAAGGTGAAAGAAATGAATGAAGAAAGAAAGCGAGAACTAGAAGATTTGCTTGATGAAGCAATGGGCCATGTGGAGATACGTTCTCAGCTGGGAGATAGATACTCGCTGCTACCGATGAGTGATTATGGAACGTACTTGCAGGAACGTCACCCATATTATTGGGCACATTATAATCCTCACATTGTAGATAAAGCCACAAAATCAAAACTCATTGGCTTTTTAAGCGAGGAGTTAGCCCCATTTATCCGGGAAAATAGGATTCTTTCCGTTAGCTCTTTTATTTTCCAGGACCCTCCCGGTAATGGCTTTCATATGAATGATCTACTCGGGCAATTGCTAAAAATTGCCATTATACGGGGAATCAAGGGAGCGATTTCGGCTTTTGGGAGGTGCACCGAAAATAAGCCTGCATCTTTTCAATACATCGCCTTACTCGAAGGAATAAACATAGAAACAAAGAAGCAAATCTTCGACGGGATAGCACTTTTGCCTCTGCCTTGTTCAACATCAGAACTTCCACATTATTTGATTAATCTTTTTCCTGATATGTCTGCAGTCTCCCTTCTTGGAAAGACACTGCTCGTAATTGACTTTGTTGCATCACCCATATTCCACAAACCTCTTACAGAAGCTACACTTGAAGAACGTTCCGACCAACAAAAAAAGATATTTCGGTCTGAGATAAGAGGTGGAAACTGTCCAAATTTCAATGTCGCTAATTTTTCCGTGTGGGCCCTTTGCCACGCATTGTCTTTAGCTTGCAATTCGGCAGTTGAGATTGGGTTTGACAGTACAGTTTTGGCAGAAGATGAACCCTTCAATCTCAGCCATCGAACTTACCGATCTCCGTGGAAGAATGACGGTCCGTTCGGGCCTTCCGCTAAGGCAGGGGAGGCAGAAATAGATAAAGCCAAGCATATGTATCACATCTTAGTTAACCCCGATTCGGAGGTTGGAAAAAGATTGCAGATACCAATCAATAGATGGATAAAGTCAAAGGCCTCTTGGAATGCTGTCAATCAAATGATTGACTTGGGAATAGGCTTTGAAGCCCTATATTTATCGGACATAAAGGATAGGGCCGAATTATCATTTCGGCTTCGGCTACATGTCGCATGGCACTTGGGGAAAGACAAGGTTGACCGGAAGGCATTAATGAAAGAGTTTGGAAAAATATATGAATGGCGTTCTTTAGCTGTTCATACAGGAAAACTGCCCAACAAGAAAAAGAAAGTACCATTCACCACCGAAGAAGTTGCAGAGTTCATCGCAAGAGCCCAGGACTTGTGTCGCGATTCAATCCTAAAGATTATCGAAGATGAGGAATTCCCAGATTGGGGCAATTTGATACTTGGTGAATAATTACCATTTTCACAAGTATACTGTGATTACCCCTAAAAACTAGATAGTTGAATAAGAGATCGTTCCGACTGGAAAAATGGTCATCATCATCTGGGCGAAAATAGGGCTCGGAAACACCAAGAAAAAGAAAGGAGTTTCACCACCATGCCCCATAGAAAACATTGCAATCAAATGAGCGAATAGCGAATGCGATAGAGATCTCTGGCCGATTCAAGGCACAAGTGGCTCTTGAAGCTATCAAGTAATGAGCAACCTATCAGTCAGATTGCAAGTGAATACGGGGTCAACCCATCAAGCGAGCGAATAACGAGTGCGGTAGAGATCCCCGTGAGGTGTATTTTCAATAACTTGAGACGTTTAAATTTGACCAAGTTTAGTCGGATTTCATTACTTAAATCTCGTTATTTGCTGTCTAAAGGATGGGGGTAAGTTATAAATACCTTCTAAAATGGTATTGTAATATGTTATGATTGTGTCGTGGTCAATCGCGGTTGTATTGGCAGTCAACTAACAATCTGCCATAGAGGAGATAATTACGATGGAACTTAGTATGTGGCTACCCCAGCGTGATTTCTGCTGCATTTGTTTTACGCCATTTGGTTACTAGCCAATGGCCCAAGCAAGCGCATTGACGATCAAGTGATCAAATTAACAATCGGATTGATGACATGTGCAACCAGATGACCCGAGAACACGACACACTCTCAAACGATGTTGATGAAGTGACTAGCAAGTTGGAAAACCTAAATCCAGATTTACGCAATACTTAGAAAAGCATTTCAACCAACTCAAGAAGAGATAACTAAATTCAAGAAGGGACTGCAATGTACACACACGATGGAAACACCCTACGCAACATATTTCAATTAACTGATAGTAAAAGCATTAAATGCGCCTCAGTTGTGGATCTAGGAGATGTTATATTATGGGCAATAGTTCAATCGGATCGAAGAGTTGTGAATTATGATTTAATTGTTAATGCTGAATTAGTAAAGGATGAAATCCGTAGATTTGAAAAAAATTATTCCGAGTACGAGTATATTCATTACAACGAGGTTACGTTTTGTATTGCAGAAAGTTTCCAACACCTATTGAATGCTGGCGTACTTACTCCGCATCCACCAAAAATACTTGACGGCGGACTAGTAAGAGCAAACTTTGACGGCCGGTATTTTGTATCACGTCAAGGATATTCTCGATACGATAAAATCAAAGACAGAATTCAAACCACTATGAGTATAGAAAACCAATCATAGAGAATCTAGCCTGAGCATCGAAGAATAATGTGCCGAAGATATAATAGGCACACTCAATAACATGAAATGCCAACGGTAATTAAGACCACAATTAAGCAAAATTAAGACAAGTATTGCTGCGCAGATTCAACCGGCATTAAACAATCTTACGCCGGGCGAGGTCGTTTCTGATAATGAACTTGTAATAAAAGGACCGATACCAACTATTGTCCTGCACACCAAACTCTGTTGACGAATCATCTTTCCCTGCACTGGAAAGGCTTGATTGATGCTATTGATGCACCGTAAATATAGAGAAATGGTATTACTTGGTTGTTCGTTAATTACAAATGCGTAATCAATTACGCTAATTCAAACTGAAGTGCTTTGATTACAAGTTTTCGTCAACACCGTATTTCTCGCCACAAGCTCGGAGGCGATTCATCACCTCTTCCGGCAACTCAATTCCTTCATCCAACTGCTCCTCCATTTTGCGCCGCTCCATGTCGCCAGCCACAAGCACCTCGGAGAATTCCGGTGCGGGTGTGACATCGCGCATAAAATCAAGAAAACTCGCCGCATTTTGCGCGTAAGCGTCCGAGGGCATAAATGCCCCAACCTTTATGGCAAGAAAGAAACTGCCCAACAACTGGCATTTATCTGCATCGAAACCACCGTTCAGTCCAGCAAGCAGGCACGTTAATAGGGAGAATGCATACCCTTTGTAACCGCCAAAAACCAGGCTCTTTCCCCCGGCATTGAAATCATTCGGATCGGTGCTCGGCCTTCCGTCTTTGTCCACAATACAACCCGGCGGTAGTTCCTGCCCCTTAATCCGATAGATGTTTATCTTGGCATTGGCGAGCATGGTCGTCGCGAAGTCCGAAATGATGTGTCTGCCATCCGCGGCGGGCACACCGAACGCGATGGGATTGCTGCTGAGCACTGCCTCCGCGCCGCCAAACGGAGTCGCTACGCCTGCGTTTCGACCACCCACACCGAACGTCACGAAACTGATATATCCTTCGGCAGCGGCTTGTTCGCAATATTCGCCTAGCCTGCCGATATGATTCGCACTCGCCAGACTTATCGCGCCAACGCCTGTTTCCTCTGCCTTGTCCATGGCGAGTTGCATTGCCCGCCGAGCGGAGTAGTGTCCCCAGCCGTTACGTGCATCCACGAGTGCGGCAGACGGTGAATCGTTTACAATCTCGGGAACGGCGTCGGGAATGAGGGACTTGCCTTCTACGCCTTTAATGTAGTTAGGAAATTGGTAAACTCCATGTGAGGTATGCCCTCTCAGGTCGGCGTTGACGAGAATTTCCGCTTCAACGTCCGCAATTTCGCTCGGCGTACCGAGTGCCTCGCAGAGTCGAGCGGTAAAACCCTTGAGCTTTTCTGCTTTAATTCGATAAACTGTTGCCATTCGCTACTCCTATCGAATCCGAGAAGTCACGATAGAAACCCGGGTGACTCATGCGTTGCGCGTTGATCGATGTTTCATCTCAATCAGACAGTTGTCAGCCACGTCACACCCGAACGTATCCCCGATCTCCTCTGCATGTTTTCTAAGTGACTGCGCCAATTCCACAATCACGTCGGTAAATGGCGGATAATGCTCATACTGATTGTGTTGGTCTTCGTACGGGGCATCGTACAGATCCAGTTCCTCCTCAGGATCATTCACCAAGTCAAACAAGTGGTTCGGAGAAGAATAGCCTCTAACCGTTCGAGGTCTATCGCTGAGTATCAACTTCCACTCCTTCGTGCGGATGCACCGTTGCTCCACATTGTCTTGGAACAAGATATTTTGCACATAATAAGCCTCCCGCCAGTCCACCGATTCCCCTGCGAGCAGCGAGACTAAACTCTGGCCGTGCAAGTGGTCAGGTATCTCTAACCCTGCCCAATCCAGAATGGTAGGCATCAGGTCTTGCAACCCTATCATCGAATCAAGTGTCGCTCCACCCTGTATCCTTGCCGGGCAGTTCACAATAAACGGCACCTTGATAGCGTCTTCATGGCAGACAAATTTGTACATCCAGCCTTCGCGGTATCGGAATGTATCCCCGTGGTCGGAGAAATAAACCACTATAGTGTCATCTCGCAGACCCAGCCTGTCTAACGTCTCCATTGTCCGCCCAACGTTGTGGTCAAGCGCACTTACGGCTGCGTAGTACCCGGCAAATGGAACTCCGTTGCCCCGGTAAGGCTCATAGAACCGCTTCGGCGCCGTATAGGGGTCGTGAGGCGGATAAAACCCGTTCACCGCGATGAACGGGTTGTCCGCGTTTGCTTGCTTCTCTAAAAACTTGATGAGTTGATTGGTCTGCAAATCAGGTTTATAGACGCCATCCTTGCGTCCGTCAACCCAATGCCCGCCAAGCGAGTTGAATCCCTCCCATACATCGAACATGGGCGGCGCGTCATCGCCGAGGTGCCATTTACCAAAATACGCCGTTGTATAGTCATCCTCCTTCAGAGCGTCAAATACGGTCCGTCGCTCGTACGAGACATCCTCAAACAGATTGCTCATCCGATAAGAGTTGAACTTCAACTTATGCTGATGCGGGTAAACACCTGTCCACATCGTCGCTCTGGCGGGTGTGCAAACGGGCCATGGAGTGAAACTATTTTCGCAATGTACCCCTTCGGCTGCTAGGCGATCGATGTGCGGTGTTGAAACAAACGTATTGCCGTTACACCCAAGGCTGTCCCAACGCTGCTGGTCCGACATTAGCAGGAGGATATTCGGCTTCTTCATTTGGATGATTCCTTCTTATGACAGATTGAATCGAAATGATAATGCGAATTCACGTGGAGGAGAGGAGACCCCTTATTGGGCAACAAAACCGCCATCTACCGCCATGGCGTGTCCTGTGATGAACGACGCGGCATCCGAGCATAGCCACACCACAACCTCGGAAATCTCCTCCGGCAGTCCGAAACGTCCCATGGGGTGCCACGACGCTACTTCCGCTGACTTTTCCGGATTTTCAAGCAACCCTTGGATGAGCGGTGTACGAGTATAGCCGGGGCACACGGCATTGACTCGAATTCCCTCTTTCGCATATTCTAGCGCTGCGGATTTCGTCAAGCCGACGACGGCGTGTTTGCTTGACGTGTACGATGATCCCCCGCCGCCGTGGCCGACCAACCCGTAAATCGAAGCGACATTGACAATCACGCCGCTGCCCTGCTTGAGCATCTGCCACAGTTCATATTTCATACACAGAAATACGCTTCTGAGGTTGATGCTTACGACCCGATCCCAATCCTCGATTGAACACTCGTCAATTCGAGCACTTTTCGCAGGACCTACGCCCGCGCTGTTAAAGGCGTAATCAAGCCGTCCGTAGGCATCGACGGCTTTGCCAATCATCTCCTCTATATCGGTTGCCTCTAACATATCAGCTTGCAGGAGGATGCACTCTCCATCTGCGTCTTGGATCATGCGCACAGTCTCTTCCCCGATTTCCATGTTGACATCGGAGACAACCACTCTGGCTCCCTCTCGTGCAAAAGCTAACGCGCTTGACCGACCAAGCCCCGAGCCGCCGCCAGTTACCAATGCGACTTTACCATCGAATTTTCCGCCCATTTAACTTACACCTTCGTCCAAAATTGTCCCTAAAGACTATCATAAACTATGTATCAATCCGCTTTCACCAATCCTAATCCTAGCCGGATCCAGATTGATGTAGCCGTCTACCCTTCCCGATGATGCTCGCAATAAATCGCGAATATTCCTAGGTCCTACGCCGGCGCCGGATATCTTGACACCGCCTGAAAAATACTCCCTGATGAGCTCCATGTCCGCGACTGTCGCGCCATAAGACCAGGCTCCCGTAGATGTCTTCACAAAATCGGCGCCGGTTTCCTCCGCCAAATCGCAGGCTGCCTTTATCTGATCGTGTGTGAGCACGCACGTTTCAATAATAAGTTTCGCGAGCGCTTCGTTCTCGTGCGCCGCGTCGGTGACCGCCTTTGCATCATCTCGCGCGGTATCAATGTCCCCAGACGTAAAGGCTTCGAAATTTAGGACGACATCAATCTCTGCCGCCCCGTAAGCCGTGACCGCTCTTGTTTGACTCACTTTAAGCTCCGTAGCAACGGAACCGTAAGGGAAGTATATCGCAGAAGCCACCTTGATTTCTTTTCGGTCGTGCTCATCAAGGAATTCAAGGAGTATTGGAACGCATTCCGGAAGCACGCAGATGGCATACGGTGCGCGTTCACTCTGTATCGTCTTGTCGAGGAAATCATGGAGACTCTGTTCTCGCAATCGTCTCGGATCTTCCCCCTTCCCTAGAAACGATGTGTAAGTTTCTAATATAGAATGGTCGCAGATGGACGCTATCTGTATTGCGGTCAAATCATCAACCAAGACCAGCTTGTCACTCATGTTAGCCAACCCTTATCCTTGTCTTCGGATTACCTTTGGATCATTAGGATGGAACTCCTTGAACACACAAGATAGACTTATTCTCGAATTCAGCCCGTGACTTAACCCCATGATATGGAAGATTCTAACAAAATCGCCGCAGGTTGTCTATCACTTTCGCGTACGCAGACTCGGCGGTCGAAACACCTGAATTGCGTTGTCAAACGGAAGGTGCCGTGCTACTATAGCGTTACTGGATCGAGACCAGATCACCGGCACAACCTCCGCAATCCGAACAGTTTTGCTGAAAGACCGGCGGTATCAAACTCTATCAAGAATTGAAGGGAGCAAAATGCCAGATTCTAACAGTTCCCCTTGGTCGGATGATCGTCGAGCTGCGGTTTCATTAACCTTTGATGATGGCAGCGCGTCGCATCTGGATATAGCCATACCAATCCTTGCAGAATTCGATTTGCTAGGCACTTTTTATATAAACCCGCGTGGCGATGACTGGGGTCAGCGGTATTTGCCATGGCGAAACGCAGCGCTGGCTGGACACGAGATTGGAAATCACACGATTCAACATATCTGCACGCGTAACTTTGGTTGGAATACCAACAAATACCTTGAGAATGTCAGCTTGGAGGAGATTGAAGCGGACGTGTTGGAAACCGAACGGCGACTGAACACACTTATCCCGGAGCAGCAAATTCGTTCCTTCTGCTACCCCTGCTATCAGAGCTACGTTGGTGAAGGAATCAATCGGCAGAGTTATGTACCGATAATTGCCAAACACTTTCCTGCAGCGCGCGGGTTGGGTGAGGCCGCGAATCACCCTCTTCTGACCGAACTCCACTATCTGACATCGTCTGTTGTTGCCGGCTGGATGTCTGGCTCGGATTTACGCGGCTTGGTTGACAGCGGCACCGATGGCGGACGATGGCTCATCTTGACGCTTCACGGATTGCAAACAGAGCCTAACCGGGATGGCATTCTTACCCCGCTATTCCATGGGGAGGCATTGCCGGCGGACTGCTTCCGTGAGCTTTGCAAGTATCTGGCGGAGCGCCGCGCGGAGATTTGGACGGCCCCTGTAGTGACGATCGCGCAGAAGATTATTGCATGGCGGGAAAAAGTCACCCCTTGAGGACACCGAATGGTGGTTGCGAGAAAATAGGTATGACCTACATAATTCAGACGTTTCGCTAAGTGGTTTATTTTCCAAAAAAATATGGTTAGTGTTGGGTGCCGTTGCGGTTAGAAACCGCACCTACCGGCGTGGTAGAACAGTTTCTTGTGCCAGTCTCGTAAGCATTAAATTCTTAGCGAATAGACCACTAAGTGGTTTATATTCTAAGTGCGTATGGTAAGTGTTAGTGGTTAACATGGTCTGAACTGTGATTTATGGGATTTGGATGATTGCCATGATTAAGTGTGTGGTGGTTTGATTGGCAATTGTCTGAATCACAGATTAAACGGATTAAAGGATTTCGCGGATTGAGTCATTGCACCGCGTTAGTAGAGAGGTCGGGTTCGGGAGATCCCTCCTACAGTGGTTTTAGAATGTCATATACACTTAGGAAATGAACCACTAAGATCTATCATCCAGTGGAACTGTCACCTGAACATCCACGTTCATTCCTCCATCGTCGAAATTAACACCGACCGACACCGGTCCAAGAATTTCAAGTGGCGAGCTGTTGGCGACAATCTGCCGCATCAATCGGAGGTCAAGTGTACTGCCCAATATGGGCGCTATTAAACCGAGAACCGGCATCAAGCCTCGTAGTTCCGAAATCAGGAGGTCAGGCTGAACGAGTAGATGACTATCCCTCGGTTGACTGACCGGTTCGGGAAACTCTATCTGCGCCAAGGTTGAGATCTTTCCAGTCGACGAATCAATCACGGATTTCAAGCCGGGCACGGTTGTGCTAATGATCCAATAATCGTTGATGAGAGCATAAGCACCTTTGATCGAAAAGAAAAATCCCAATGGAAGTTGGACCGGCTGAAACGTTACGCCACGATACGTCTGCGCTTCGGAAAAGTGGAGTAACTTTCCATTAACGACGATTCGTTGTGCTTGCATTTTCGTCAAGTCGGCTTCCAGCCCCGATCGGTTGGTAGTTGGAATCACGGCAATGACTGATGGCACCCTTATCGCGCTCACGGGCGCGGCATCAATGAGTGCAATTATGATCTCCTCGCCGAGATGTGGAGTCAGATCCATCTCACGCTGCTGATGCAGTATAGGTATATCTGCACTGAGCAACTCCCAGATTCTCGAAGGATTTAGGGTTCGATCAACGTACGTCACGGCAGATTTGCCGGGCAGGCTTGAAAGGAGTTTCGGGTTGACCGCCGCAGGTTCACGCCCGTAGTGCTCTTGCTTCGATGTCCATTGAATCCAATGATGTGACCGCAATACTCCATTCCGGTAGCCGTTGCTGAAGGTCCAGGTTGCAATCCCCTCCGTGAATGGAATACGTTCGCCCATGGGTTCAAAGGCATCTAGGAATCTAGGGACATCAACAAAGACCGTACTGTCATCTGAAATGTACCGCCTTTGCTGGGAATCGCGCATCGGGTGCAGATCGCTGAAACCTTTCCTTTTCTTGGCATAAACGTCAATCGTGTTCTCTATTAGAGCTTGGTCAAGCGCCAACAGCCCAATCGCGCCGATGAACGCATAACTAAAGTCGCGAGGATAGCCCGTAATGGTGTTTATCGTAAATCCGCCGTAATCGTCTTTAAGTCGCTTGTAATTTGGATTAAGCGGATCAGTCGCCGTAACTGCCGCGATCTCCAACTTTTCCTTCGCTCCAACCACACTTATCAGAAGAAACGAAATCACCCCCTCGCGACGGTATAGCGCCAGGATTGCTTCCTTTCCAAAGTATCCCTTGAGTTTATTGAAGTCGAACGTGCCGCCCATCTCATGCTCCCATAGTTGCTTCTGATAAACAATCTGCCGCCACCACCGCTGATTTTGGATTTCGGTGAAAATCGGCATCTGCGCGGCTCGCCGACCAAGTTGACTGTGCCTGAACGTCTCAACCGCGTCTGTGAGGTTTTTTGCACCCACAAAGCAGATCGGATCTTCAGGAAGGAGTGTAAACAAGCTATCCACGGGTTTGCGGAGCGAGGTCTGGCGATAGATGAGGAAGACTGTCGCTAAGACGACTAATATCCCAATCACAACTAGATAGTGGACTAGCCGAAGTTTTTTCAAGGGAGGGGTCCGCGAAGATTGCAAATCGGTCAGAAGTGAGATTGAGGAGCAGTAAATCGTGAGTGGTAAGGTATTCGTTCAGAATTGAAGGAGCTACTTTAAGGACGAAACCCAGTAGATGTACTCATGGCGTTATAGCTAGTTAACTCAACAGATAGAGGTTGCTTGATATTTCAGTCACGCCGCCGATCCTCGGTGCTGAGCAACTCTTGCCCTAAACATGATCCGAAGATATCCCTAAATTGACTTGAATTCAACACATGAAAACGGGCCGGACAACCACAGAAAGACATCGGATCCGCCAACCTCAAAAACGAGCCAGAAACTATCTGAAGACACGCATATGCGAGATGATGAACTTGAGTCAACCTTCGTTAGAGCAAGGTCAAACCAATAGTTACTTTGGACGCTTTATCTTGCCCCATGTTGTCGCGAGTTTTCCTCGCGCTTCGACCGCCAAATACTGTAACAATCCCTGCCTCCAGAGCGTTCTGACTTCGTCCTCGGCTAACGCGTGATTAAAGACGGCAACCTCATCTATGACTCCTGCCGTTCCGTAACTTGGCCTCTGGCCTTTAGTCGAGCGCCCGATGATCTGACAGCCGATCATGAACGGGGCGAATTTCCCGCCTCCAAGTGCAGCGAAGCCGGGAAGCGGCACGATCTTATTTTTCTTTGCTAAATCGGCTAACTTTTCGTTTTCCCGACGTCCCACCACTTGCCCATCAACATAGAGGACAAGGTTAGGCTCCGAATATGTGCCCACGACATGATGCCATTTCCCGTCAACGACGGCGGCACGATTCTTTGTTTCGTCGACATAAACACGGGATACTCGCGGCTGTTGAGCGGTGAATCCGAACGTTACGTGCCCTTGCTCGCCACGCCTCTGTTCCCCGCCTTTCCCAGCATCCGAAACCCACATCGCATAATTGCATCTAGCCAAGTGGGACGTTTTGCCAAAAAGCATCTGATTGGCAGATAGATCCGTTACATCACCGCAGGGATTGTTACAAAAGCCATCGTTAAGAGGTTGGCCTGCGAGCTCTGGAATCTTAACCCAGCCCGATAGAGAAAACTTTATTAGATTGAAATCGTCGTGGTGCGGGATTTCGACCCAGCCTGGCCACTCAGTTCCTGCCTCGCCCTCCGCCTCAAAAAACTCCAACGCAGTTCCACGTTTTCCGGCTTTCCATTTCACCCTGCCAACAATTTTACCGTGATGCCCGTTGCCGGAAACATCCTCAATCCGTCCTTGTGCTTCCTGATTTGGTTGGCCTCTGTCAAAGGTCCACGCACCCACGACTTCGGCGTAAGCAAGCGGCAGAATTACGCAATAACTTAGGAACACAGTGAATACGCTGACAATCGTAGCAGATTTCACGATAAATTCCTCCTAATTGGGTTAAGTTAAATGGCGTTTCTGCTGCCGTAGCATTATTTGAAGGGAGAGTTTACTCAGCAGCAGACATTCTATATCCTTGCTTCCGGTCTTGCTCTACCCGACTCTTCAACCGCTGAGCGAGGCAGGCACGTATCATCTTGATTTTTTCGGTGCTAACGAGAGGAGACCTTGGGTCTGAACTTACGCTCATCCGTTAGACAGCAATGAAGGCGATTTAAGTAACGTAAGTTGCTACCCAGAACATAGAAACCGAGTTTTTGATTCACGTTCGCTGAATTTAGGTAAATTGGTCTGATATTCGTCAATCTCGAGTCTCCACGTCGGAAAAAACTCGGTTTCTGTACCCCTGTCGGACAAAGGTGGCAACTTGGGTTATTCGACTGTCTTGTTTTTGGGGAAAATTACAGTCTTCTTCGCCATATTAAGCAGAAAGGTATGCCCCCATATTATTCTATAACATTCCTTATGATTTTGTCTACCGTTTTCGCCGCGATAATCCTAGCATAATAAACCATCGGTTCCTTTATAGTCCTACTGGCTTACTAAGTGGTTTATTTTCTAAAAAAATATGATTAGTGTTGGGTGCCGGTGCGGTTAGAAACCGCACCTACCGGCGTGGTAGAACAGTTTATTGTGCTAGTCTCATAAGCATTAAATTCTTTGCGAATAGACCACTAAGCAACGCCAATGAGTACGACCGACTTGTGGGCAACGTTGAAACGGTGAAATAGTAACCAACCTTTTTCGAAAACTAAATCACTCTATGTATACATGCTTCTGTGTTGACTTTTTCAGCATTTTTGCTATAATAGTTATTTGCCCAAAGGTACAAACCCACACAGAAGAGTTCAAAGCAGATTCTGTCGGTATTCGTACAACCTTTATCTTGAATTTGGTAGTAACCTTCTCGTTGCAACAGATACGGTTTGTGTCGTGTTCGATGGAACCAGTGTACCTCCAAAGTTAAAGCCGACCGCCAAACTCACAACCACTCGAGGCGCACGCAAAATCAAACCGCAACAGTCGACCAGTTCAATAGCGGCACAATGGACAGGAAGGAAAACAAGGACAAAATTTCTTCCCTCCCTACTTCCTCCACTTTAGATTTCGAGTTACACAAAATGTCAACCAAACTTTAGCAGAAAATGAACCATCACAACGGAGTGTCGATTAATCGGTTCGAGTTTGGTCAATTCAGCGTCAAGTACATTCATAGACAAACTGAAGGAGCAAGAAAATGAGACTCATTTTACCGTTCCTCGGAGTTGCTCTGCTGCTCTGCTGCGGCGTAGCAACGGCAAAAACACTGTTTTACGATGACTTTGAAGATGGTGTCATCGATAAAAAATGGGACTTCACCGGTAATTGGGAAGAAACGGATGGGTACTTGGCTTGTGTCGAATCGAATGTTAAATTTAACTATGCGATTCCCGAGTTACCGGTGCAATTCCGTTCCAATCAGATTACCATCCAAGCCAAAGGCAAAATTATCGGTGGACCTTGGACCCGGATGGGCGTGGCGGTCCGGTTGACGCCAAGACTCAACAACGCCGAAGCACAGGATGGCAAACCAACAGGACATCTTGGATACTGCTTGACGACAGGAGAAAATGGTCCCAGTGATGTCAAACTGTTAAATGAAGGGGTGCAGTGGGTCAATCTGAATAAACCCGTGCGTCCCTTACTCGATCAGTGGGTCTGGGTTCAATTGACCGTCACAGCCAAGCAAGAGTTGATCGCCAAGGCTTGGCTTGATGGCGAGGAAGAGCCGCGTAAACCGCTAGGAAGCGTCAAACAATGGCAGAAAAAAGACGGAACCGTTGTCAAGCAGAATCGGCCCGCGGGACCTGCCGGGTTGGTCGGGAAAGCCATGGAAGCGTGGGGGCGGGGTGGTGCAACGCCCGTGTATGATGAGGTGGAGATATGGGACGCGGGTGGTCCAAGCGAACGTTCCAAAGCCGTTTCGCCCGCCGGCAAATTGAGTCTCACGTGGGGTAAACTTAAAGCGATAGAATCTTATCGCTAAAGAGGAACATCGGCAATCCAAAGAGCACCGATCATGATTTATGTCGGTGCTTTTTTGTTTCCTCCACGGCAATAGGATATGGAAAGCGATGCGTGCGAATGGAGAGCATTAGGTTCAATGCGTCATCATCGTCGCCAACCGCCAGATCGGTGTTCGGGACGCGATTGGCGGCTAGAACTATGCAAGTAGCGGTAGCCAATGTCAAACGAAGGCAGCATAACGGAGGATTTTAATTGTGAGCGTAAACGAGGAAGGACGTTTCAGGATTGCTTATGGCACGTATGGGATGCCCAACGAGGATATTCCGACGGCGATTCCACGTCTGTCAGAAATCGGCTATGAAGGGCTAGAGATTTGTGTGGGTGAAGCCTACCCGACGGCACCCCAAAAACTCTCGAAGGAAAAGCGCTCTGAACTGCGCACCATGGTTTCCGATCTAGATCTAGAGATTCCTTCTTTGATGCTTTTGAGCCAAGTGTTGACAGATGATCCCCGGGAATATCAGCAGCAGCTTGAGGCATTCCGCGCGGCTGCTGGATTGGCTCATGACCTGGCTGTGAGCGAGAATATCCCTGTGTTAACGACCACATTGGGCGGCGGGACCATGACCTGGGAAAAGGATCGAGAAGCACTTGTGGATCGCATCGCGGAGGTGGGAGAAACAATAGCGGAAGCAGGAACTCGCTTCGCCGTGGAACCTCATGTAGGCAGCATTCTGGAGCATCCCCACCACGCCGTCTGGCTGATCCAGCAAATCAACTCACCTTCGGTGCGACTCAATTTCGACATCAGCCATTTCGCTGTGGCAGGCTATTCCATGGACGATACGGTCGCAAGACTGGCGCCACTGGCGATCCACACCCATGTGAAAGACGGACGCATGGTGGATGGCAAAGTTCAGTGGTTTTTGCCCGGCGAGGGAGACTTTGATTATGCGGCCTATCTTCAGGCAATGGCAAAAGCGGATTGGCGTGGATGCATAACGGCTGAGATTAGTGGCATGATCTTCAGCAAGCCGAACTACGACCCCTGGCATGCGGCGGAATTCTCATGGAAGACCTTAGACACCGGCCGGAACGAAGCGCGAATTTAAGAGTGAGGCTGGGTCCATCAATTCTCCTGATCCGGTGGACAGTGTCACCTCACAAGCCGTACTTTTTGGCGGGGTTGACGGTATGAAACAGATCCGACTTCAGACTTTTCCTTCTCTACTTCCCGCTCTAACTATTGGCATCCTGCTCATCCTCGCCAACTGCTATTGGATCGGAATGGGACGGGCGACCGACCAGTCGTATACGACCAACATTTCGCTCTACTTCAACGTAGTATTCAGCTTGTTCCTTTTGACGTTGCTGAATCTTCCGCTAAAGAAATTCCTACCAGCTTCTGCGCTGAGTCAGGGTGAACTCCTCGTTGTCTATGTGATGCTATCCATCGCCTCTTCGTTGGCCGGTCTCGATATCATACAGAGCCTCGTTGGCATTATGAGCACTCCATTTAGGTTCGCTACACCAGAGAATGAATGGGCGAATCTCTTTTGGCGATTTATACCGACATGGCTTTCTGTTGAAGAGAGCGGCGTTTTGGACAATCTTTACGATGGGGATTCTTCACTCTACTCCGCTAGACACATTAGAGCATGGGTGTTTCCGGCGCTTGCTTGGTCCGCTTTTCTGGTCGCGCTTCTGTTTGTTATGCTATGCATCAATGTCGTGGTCAGGAAACAATGGGTCGAAAAGGAAAAGCTCTCCTATCCGATTATTCAATTGCCTTTTGAGATGACACGTGCGCAGTCTGGATTTTTTGTTAATCGGCTCATGTGGTTGGGTTTTGCGATTGCATTTCTGGTCAATATCGTCAATGGATTGCACCATCTCTTTCCCGTCGTGCCTAGCTTAGGCGGTGAACTCTATGAAAAAACAGGACGTGGATTGGACCTGGGCAAATTCTTTACCGAAAAACCGTGGAGCGCGATCGGTTCGATGCCAGTGATGGTTATACCTTCCATCGTCGGGCTTGCTTTTTTTATTCCCTTGGATCTGTCATTCTCCTTCTGGTTCTTCTTTCTCTTTTGGAAGTTACAGTTTGTTTTCGCGAGCTTCCTCGGACTCAACGACCTCCCCCGGTTTCCATACAGCGGGGAACAAGCATTCGGCGGACTCATCGCACTATGCATCATTGCTCTCTGGGTGAGCAGAAACCACCTGAAGCGGGTAATTCTCAGCCTATTCTCAAGCCGATCTCCGCTTGATGACTCAATCGAGCCAATAAAATACAAGTCCGCCTTTGCAGGGATAGTTTTGGGGATGAGTTTTATAACGTTCTTTTGTATGAGAGCAGGCATGTCGATCGGGGCAATTTTTATTTTCTTCACGTTATATTTCGCCATGTCCATCGCCATTACTCGGATGAGAGCTGAACTGGGTTCTCCCGTAAACGATTTTCATGATTCGGGCCTAGCTGAAATGATAACAGGGGCGTTAGGCACACACCGTTTTGGCCCTACTAACCTGACCATGTTTTCTTTTTTTCGGTTTTTCAACCGGGCATACCGACCCCATCCGATGCCGCACCAGCTTGAGGGTTTCAAAATCGCAGAGCGATCAGGAATCAGCAACTCGGGGTTATTCCTCGCTATGGTGTTGGCAAGCGTGATTGGCGCATTGGCGTTCTTTTGGTGCTATCTGGACGCCCAGTACCAGTTTGTTGGACTCAATACAAGAGGGCGCGGGATTCATGCATTCAATCGCCTGAAAAGTTGGCTCTATTATCCTTCACAACCTGACTACGCGGCGATGGCTGCAATGGGCACCGGTTTTCTGTTCTCACTTTTCTTGATGATTATGAGAATGCGTTTCCTCTTTTGGCCCTTCCACCCTGCGGGTTATGCGGTCGCAGCCAGTTACTCCGTGCGGGGGTTCTGGTTTTCAATCTTTATCAGTTGGATGGCGAAGTCAATCATTCTCAAAACTGGAGGATTGAAAACGCATCGAAAATCCATCCCTTTCTTTCTGGGAATCATACTCGGCGAATTTAGCGCCGGGAGTTTCTGGAGTCTGTTAGGTATAGCCCTTGGAAAACCGATGTACAAGTTCCTGTGGTGACGACTATTATCCGGTTTTCGAAATCTGGTGTACAGTACTTTGGGAACGGACATCGTTTCTACTCTAAGTCACCGTGACACAGAAATTCAATTATGCAATTATCGGCGATGCAGTTAAAGTACCTACGCCGCGACTCGCCGCTCAATAAGGGTGGGCCAGTCTCCATAATTATCGGTTTTTTTCCTTGACAAAAGAGGAAATACGAAATAAGATGCGTATCCACATCTCAGAACCGGGAAGCGCAGTGGTATCTCACTAATCCGAATCATTCACGCGAACGGGCACATTGAGGTATATGCATGGGCCGACAAATTTTGATATGCTTATCCATTTCGTTATTGTCCCTGAAGTTCGTGTATGCGGCTGAGAAAGGTCTGGCCGCCTATTGGCCTATGGACGGAGATGCCAAAGATGCGTCAGGCAACGGGCACGATGGCGTCGTTCAGGGCGCTAAGTTTGTTGACGGCGTCGTCGGAAAAGCGGCAAAGTTTGATGGTGGTGCCACATGGATAAACGGTGGGCGAAAACGTAGCTTGGAAGTTTCACCGATGAGTTGTATGTTCTGGATGAGACCTTCACACGATCTTGGCCCCAGGGATCCGAGATTCAACATTGTCTACCAGGCGAAGGGGCCGATGTTTGCTTTCAACAAGCAGCCCGTCGCCAACGAGCCGAACGGGCCGAAAAACACCATTCGATGTTGGGTCGACACCGTCGGCAATGTCCCCAAGGGCACCCTTTTCACGAAGCGAGATAAATGGAGAGCGGGAGTATGGTATCATCTGGCATGTACCTATGATGAGAAAGAGCTCGTTTTGTATGAGGATGGGGTGGAAACCGGCAGAGTCAAAGCGACTGGCGCCATCGGAGCACGTGGAAGTGAATTTCGGATTGCCAAACCTTTCGCCGGTTCGATTGATGAGGTAAGGCTCTATGACCGCGCGTTGAGCGCCAAGGAAATTGCTGTTTTGGGCGGGTTATCCATTGAACCGCATGGAAAAATCGCAACCGCGTGGGGCTCGATTAAAACCGGACATAAATAATACTTCGTCAACTGCAATCGTACAGAGGATGTCGCTGTGTCGTAGCGTGAGGTTTGAACTCAAATTGCCCATCACAGATTGGGGAATGGCGATCACACCTTTACGGTAAACGACATACCAAGAGTGTTTGTGGTGGTTGAACGGTTATGTGCCGCTGAAGTGGACTGTCGAGTGGTAACCGTCACCATCAACTGGCAGCACTGATTAGACAGTGTTGCCGTTTCTAACCAACGGGACACATCCGAATGAAGGACGTGCCCATCACTGTCAACATTACAAGGAGGTCCAATCATGTGTCGTAGTAATTGGATGGTGCTATTGGTGGTTTCATTCTCCGTTTCACTGACCTTTTCATTCAGCGTTGTCAATACCGCTGACGCAGGTCTGGTGGCGCATTGGCCCCTTGATGGGAATACTGATGACGTTACGGGAAACGGCAACGACGGAATCCTCAACGGCGAGGCTCAATGGGTTGAAGGTGTTATCGGTGAGGCGCTTGAATTTGACGGCGATACCGGCTGGATTGATGCCGGAAACGATCCGAGTTTATCGCCTTCGCCGATGACTACTACGTTCTGGATGAGACCGTCAAAAGATCTCGATCTTAATGATGAGAGAGCAAATATTGTTTACTATGCCTTGGGACCGATGTTTGCTTTCAACAAAACGCCTGTAGCAGACGAGCCTCTGGGTGCGCCGAATACAATCCGAGTCTGGGTCGATACGGTCGGCGACATACCCAAAGGCACCCTTTTTACGAAGCGGGATATATGGAACGAGGGTGAGTGGTATCATCTGGCTTGTACCTATGATGAAAGTGAGTTTGCCCTGTATGAGGATGGCGTCGAAACCGGCAGAGTCGAGGCGACCGGCGCAATCGGCGATCGGAAAGGCGTGTTCCGAATTGGGCAGAAGTTCCCGGGATCGATTGATGAAGTAAAGCTCTTTGATGAAGCCTTGACGGCAGCAGATGTTGCAAGCGAGTTCGGTGCGGGGACATCCGTTGAGTCGCAAGGCAAGTTGACAACCACTTGGGCAGCCTTGAAAACTAGCGATAAATAGCCTATGAGTTGCCCAGAGCTTTGATCCAGATTCACGTTTGGTTCAGTAATTACAACGGGGAATGTCCAGCAGGAATGGATGTTCCCCATTTTTTATATTTGCTACAGTCAATCTTTTTGTCTTTTAGTCATTGCAATCAACAATCACACATACAGGATTCACGTGGTTCGGTTTGTAGTAGCGCAATTTATTGCGCGTCTTCTGTAGGAGCGAGTTCTACTCGCGACGCCAGGTTGTTGCTGGCGATAGGTAGTCGCGACTTGAACATCGTTCCTACATTAAGTATGCAAAAGCAATTCTCAATCACCAAGCCACCAAACGTGTGTAAATCTGAAGGTATATAATCCACCTGCCATCAGTTAGAATGCACCACGGACTCTCATGCCCGATGATTCGATGCCTAATCGTTACGGCACTGATTCTGTTATTCATTGTCGGATACACAGATGAGCCGATCAAGGAAGAGAAAGTGAAAAGAGCAAAAGCCCCCTTTCATGTGCTGTTCAGCAACGATACAACAAACACCTTGACATGTGTCAGTCCGTATCACAAGAAAGGGGAACCGTTCCGGGAAAAGACTCTCAGGGCTACGGTGGATGAAACCGCCGGAATCGGTATTGAAGTGCACATGCTGCAGCCGGCACATGGATGGGTACCGTGGTGGCAGAGCAAAGTATATTCCGTCGAAGAACATGACAGATGGTGGCGGGAACATTACGGCGTGGCACCGGACATGAGTGTTCACAACTACCTGCTCAAGGGCGGGGATGTGCTGGGCGTCTTCGTCAAACGCTGCCGAGAACGAGGATTGTCGCCGTTTATCTCGCTCCGGCTAAACGATGCGCACCACTTGAATCACGTCAACACGCCGAAAAACACGCGGGGCATCCACGCAATCTGCCGTTTTTATGCCGAATTTCCCGAATATCGGCTTGACCCCAAGGCTGGGAGTCGCGGCGTGCAGAACTGGGCGATTCCCGAGGTGCGGGATTATAAGTTCGCGCTTATTTCCGAGATTTGCCAGAATTACGACATCGATGGGTTTGAGTTGGACTTCATGCGTCACCCACAGTTCTTCAATCTCGACGAGACGACGAGTGAAGAGCGTGTCCAAATCATGACCGGATTCGTGGGCCAAGTGCGGGAATTACTCAATCAAACTGCTCAACCGGGGCAGCATCGTTGGCTATGCGCCCGTATACCAGCCTATCTGTCGGAATATGATTCCCTCGGCATCAATCTGTCTTCGTTCATTGACGCAGACGTTGACATGCTGAATCTGTCAACTTTCTACTTCACTGAGCAGCAGACTGACCTAACCGCCATCCGAAAGCTGGCTCCGGATGCCGCGGTTTACCTTGAAATAACGCACACTACGGCGACCGGGACACGTCTGACGAAAAGCGGTGGCGATAATTCCATGTTTCGGCGGACCACCGATGAACAGTTCTTTACGGCTGCACACTTGGCTTTTGCGCGGGGCGCGGATGGCGTCAGCGCCTTTAATTTCGTGTACTACCGTGAGCACGGGACACCCGGGAGGGGACCATTTAACGAACCGCCATTTCACATTTTCAAGCACATTGGGGATGCCCAATGGCTTGCCCGTCAGCCGCAGCATTACTTTCTTAGCAGCCGCGGTTACGTCAATCGCCAATTACCAAAGCAGTTTGAGTCCGGCAACACCGTGCCGTTTACCATAGACATGGCTCCACCCGTTGATGGCTGGAATATGGACGGAAGGCTTCGCATTCAGAGCCGAGACTCACTAGGGAACAGCCAATGGCGTGCACACTTCAATGGCGTTGATTTGAACCCGACAGGTGATGTTTCAGAACCTTATCCGAATCCATATCCACCGATGTTGGGAGAGCCTGAGGAACTCCGCGCCTGGATTGTACCTGTCGGACTGTTGAGAGACGGAATCAACTCAATTGAAATTACGTTAGTCGAAGGCAAGTTGTCCGAGATCGTATTCCTGGATGTGGCCGTTGAATAATATCAGCCAAATTATGAAGAGTGACCAGAATTGAGGAGAACTCGAGACTATGAAAGTTCTGCGTCCATGGTTAGTCGCGCCTCACACAATCGAGTATCGTGAACAAGAGATCCACCTGACCCCTGAGACCGTTTTGGTCAGACATGTGTGCACTGCGCCCAGCCAGGGTACGGCTATCCATCGCTATCGAGGAGAGGAGATTGGAGTGGCACCGTTCAGCCGCAAGGAGAGCGGAGGTCCTTTTCCATATCCCTGGTTGCAGGGCTTTGCCTACGGAGTCGGCCGAATTGAGGAGACCGGAGCAAACATACAGGAAGTCGAGGTGGGTCAACTCGTGTACAGCCAGAAACTCACGGGGGAGCTTTCAGTGTTGACGCCATCGGATCTGATTCCGCTCCCCGAAGGATTAGACCCGGAATCTGCGACAATGTTGCTGCAAGCCGAGGTTGGACTTAAGGGCGCACGCGGAGCGGACATCATCCTTGGAGATATAATACTCGTCACCGGACAAGGGCCTATCGGAAGCTTTGCCACACAACTGTGTAGACTCGCCGGTGCATACCAGGTCATCGTCACCGACATCAGTGATATGAGGCTGGAGATTGCCCGGCAAATGGGGGCTGACTTGACGCTGAACCCCCTTTCGGATGACGTGCTCGGACGTATTGAGGAGTTTACCGATGGCAGGGGTGCCGATATAGTGGTCGAGTCCTCCGGTTCACCGAACGCGTTTCTCCAAGGCTGCGCGGCAGCCGCGGGCGGAGGCAAGATTGTCGTTATCGGTTGGATTCTGGACGCTTGCCAGTTTAATATGTCAGATGCTTTCACGCCCAAGGGACTTGAGTTGGTCGTGTGTCATTCGGGACAGATTGGCGACTGGAAAATTGGACGCCGCCGACTGCAGGCGAGGGGCATGAGGGGTGATGGCAGGCGACGTGGTATGCCTCCCAAATTGAACGCCCCCTTAAACGAGGATTATATGTACCTGATGAATCTGATGGCGCAGGACAAGCTGAAAGCCAAGGAACTGATTAGCCATCGCTTCCCGCTCACCGATTTGGTGCGGGCGTGGGACGAGTTTATCGACAAGAAAACGGAGGAGTATGTGCAGGTACTATTTGTCAGCTAGGCGCGGGACTATCAACTTGAATCTTGAACAGGTAGGTGAAACACGCTAAGGTGGCTTTCGCAGTGGGGTCGAATACTCCGTGCGGTCTGTAAATGCATTCGCTTCACCCAAGTCGATTTGTTTCAGCTAGACTGCACTTTCCGACTACATCCCAGCAAAGCAGGTCAGCGTATGGAAATGCAATCCGCGGTTTGGGGTATGTTCTGTAGAACGCAGCATAGCCAATAGTTACCTTGGCCGCTCTATCTTGCCCCATGTTGTCGCGAGTTTTCCCCGCGCATCGAACGCCGAATTCTGTACCAACCCCTGCCGCCCGATCCAGATTTATTTTCCTGCCTTAAGCTGTCCCCATGTGACGGCCAACTTGCCACGCAATTCGACGGCAAGGAACTGTGCTGTGCCCTGTCTCGACAGCACCCTAACTTCGTCCTCGGTCAACGCGTGATTGAAGACAGCGACGTCGTCTACAGTCCCTGCCATGCCGAAACTCGGTCTTTGGCCAGCAACCGAGCGCCCGACAATCTGGCACCCCACCATGAAAGGCGCTTCTTTACCTCTGTTCTTCGCAAATCCGGGCTTGGGGATTAACTTCTCATCGGTGTTGGCATTCTTCACCGCCTCATTTTCCCTTTCCCCGACGAGTTTACCGTTGACATACATGCGAAGCATGGGTTCCCCGTAAGTAGCAACGATGTGCTGCCATTTGGTCCCGAGGATATCCGCCTTAGCGTTTGTCTCCAATACTTGGACACGGGTCAATTTCGGTTCCGGAGCCGTAAACCCGGTTGTAACATGACCCCGTTCGTCAATCCTCTCATTGTCTCCTGCGTCCGAGATCCATATCGCATAATTGGTGCGTGAAAAACCGGATGTCTTGCCAAGAATCGCCTGATTGATGAGCCAATCCTGTTGATTTCCACACGGGTTGTTGCAGAAACCGTCAATAAGCGGATGGTCCAAAAGCTTCGGGATCTTCACCCACGCTGCCAGAGTAAAATTTATCAGATTCAGGGATTCGTGATGTGGAACTTCAAACCAGCCCGGCCACTGCGATCCCGGATCACCGTCTGTTTCTAAAAACTCTAATCCTCGTCCGCGCCAGCCTTTTCGTAGTTTCACCCTTCCCACAATATTTCCAGTCAGCCCATTGCCCGAAATATCCTGGCTTGTACCAGAAACCACCCCGTTAAGTTCACCCTCAATATCGTCAAAAGTCCAAGCTCCAACTATTTCGGCGTTGACGTAGGGTGTAGTCACCCAAAAACCTATCAAGACGGTGAACACGCTGAAAATCATAGCCCATTTCACGGTATTGCCCTCCTGAACATGTTAGACGAGTTTATAAACCTAATCCGGAACCCTTAATACTTCCCCATGTGAAATCACGATAAAGAATCACAATCTCAAATCGCCCCTTGGCTCCCCGACAGGAGAGGAGCGGTAGTCTCTATTAACAAGATTGCGGTGCGAGACTTTTGGCATGCTTGGGCGATTTCATCCCAACATCTTAATCCTTTCCGTGTAGTCTACTCCCGCGCCTTAATTTTACTCCAGGTGGTCGCGAGTTTTTTTCGCGACTCAACTGACAGATATTGTCCCAACCCCCGTCTTACAATATTGCCGATCTCTTCTTCCGGCAAGGCGGTGTCGAAGAGCGCAACTTCGTCCATAATCCCGGCAATTCCATGACTGGGTTTTTGGCCCTGGTGTTGGAGGCCAATGAGTTGGGCGCCTATCATAAACGGCCCCTCTTTACCCCTGTTAATTGCAAAAGAGGGTATAGGCAACTCCTTGACATCCGTGTTGGGGTTTTTGATAGGCTCGTTTTCCCTCCTGCCGACCTCCCGCCCATCTACGTAGAGGTACAGCATGGGTTCCTTATAAGTACCGGCGACGTGGTGCCAATTCCCGTCTATCACATTTGCTCCGGCTTTAGTCTTATTCACTGAAACACTAGCCCATAACGGCTTCGTGACGGTAAACCGGACTGTAACGTGTCCGCCCTGTCCCTCGGCGCCTGCTCCTCTGCCCCAGATCCACATCATGTAATTGCTGCGAGAGATATGAGATGTCTTACCAACCAGCGTTTGACTAATCGATCCCTCAGCAAAACCGGGCCCCACGAACTCACGTACCTTTATCCATGCGGCTACCGTGAACTCCAAGAGATTCATGTCGTCGTGATGCGGAACTAGCACATGTCCCCATAGCCAATCTGGTGCCCCGTCCTTATCTTCGAAAAACTCTAATGCCTTGCCTCGCTTTCCATTCGGTACCCGCTCCACTTTTCCAACGATTTCACCGTGATGACCATTACCTGAAGAATCTGTAATGACCTCCCCGCCTGTTTCGTCAAATAGCCAAGCACCTACCACCTCGGCCCGGCTCAACGGTATTGCTACAACAGTTGCTGCTAAACCTATAATCGCCGCAATCCTCACCGATCGGGTCTCCCGCGATATCCTGGCAGTTAAAAGTCAACCCCTAGCTGCGAACAAGAAAGCCGAGAACAAATGACATTTTATCTTCCGTCAGCGATGTTCACTCTTCAGTTTCGCTTAATCTCACCCCATGTAGTTGCCAGTTTTTTTTGAGGATAAACAGCCAGAAATTGCGCCAAGCCCTGCCTGGAGATCTGCCTGATTTCCTCCAAGGTTAGGGCGTGGCTGAATAGTCCAACCTCATCTATAAGTCCGTCAACTCCATAACTCGGCCTTTGAGTGCCGACTTGACGACCTATGTGCTGGGCACCTATCATAAATGGCCCCGGTTTGCCTCTGCTTCTTGCGAACGTTGGCTTTGGCACCTCTTTGCCTCCCGGGATCAGAGGGTTATTGACTGCCTCATTCTCTTGCTCTCCAACAAGAGTGCCATCAACATAAACGTAAAGCATGGGTTCCTTATAGGTGCCAACGACGTGATGCCATTTACCATCTGTTATCGCTGCCCGGCGTGCCGTTTTTTCTACGAAGACCTGTGCCCATCTCGGTTTTGAAACCGTGAAACCAAATGTAACGTGTCCCGCTTCGCCTGCCAATCCGCCGCCTTGCCCAGCACCCGAGATCCACAAGGCATAGTTGCTTTGCTGAATATGGCCCGTCTTTCCGGCTATCAATGCTCGAATCGAAACACGATGTTCATTGAGTTCCGCCCCGGCAGCGTCTGAAAGTTTCACCCATGCAGTCAGGCTAAATTCTAGGAGATCTTGGGCTTCGTGATGCCGAATGGTAACGTAACCTGGCCATAGCGCCCCCGGTTCAGCGTCGGCATCCTGAAAAAACTCGATCGCCTTCCTGAATCTTCCGTTCGGTCGTCGTTTGGCGTTGCCGATTATTTCGCCGTCATGTCCGTTACCAGAGGCGTCGGTGACAAGCTTTCCGTCCTCCTCATCAAAGAGCCAAATACCGACCACTTCGGCGTAGGAGAACGACGAACCGACCAGAAAGACGATAGAAACCACCGAAACGCGAAAAATGATCGTCAATTTCCCTTTCTTGTCAATACCAATCTTACTCTTCAGACAAGTAACCATTATACCCCACGAAGAACCTTTGGCGAATTCTAGAATCCTGTCAGTCGTCCAGTCATCACTGTAGCCATAAAGACTATACCGGGAAGTTGTCGAGACATGCAAAGGGTCGTCAATCTCGTCAACGCGTACAAGAGGATTTTACCGTACCGAAAAATGTCCCAATTACCACGGACTCTTCGCCTAACCCATTTTAGTCTATTACATCGTCAGATTCATAGACCACATCAATCATAATATAGCATCAGGCCAATATTGTGTCAAGCAGTTTCCGCCGTTCGGAATTTCCTGCCAAATTTTTCAGATCGCGTTACTGTAGACTATCGGGAACCCTATCGCCAGCGCAAAAAAGTGTCTGAGTCATTTCCCTTAAGGCAGGCGAACTTACCGGTGGACGGCGCCAACCATCCCATCTTCGATTCTTCCACGTCTTCTTGATCAGATATAATGGCCTAAGAAACGGCAAAAGTTTGCTTGACCAATCAGAATCTGTTGTGCTATTATGTGAGCAAAGGAAGTATTGTAAAGTGACGGCACGAGCCGTAACTTTAGTAAATTCATGCGAACATTTGTTCGCCGATAAGCAACATGGGAGGTACTACCACGTGATTAAGTACACAAGCATTACATCAACAACGGCGCTTTTTGTATTCGTGGCATTCGCGCTAACTACCTCGGTATTTGCAGCCCCCACTATTGATGGGGTTATCAACGATGGAGAGTGGAACGGCGTTAGCGGCGAGATTGCCGTAGATGATAGACAACAGAATCGCGTTGGCACCAATGGTGTGGGTGGTCATCGTCAAGACCACCCGGATTGGGTGGCAACTTGGTTTGTCGACTGGGATGATACCATGCTTTATTATGGCGTGATATCACGCGATGGCGAAGTCAGCGAGGCATCGCCTGAAGGTCCGCAAGAGATCGGACAGACATGGCACGATGACAGCTTCGAATTCTGGCTCAATACAGGGCTTGGCGTAGGCGACCAAGCGGATGGCCCATGCCCATGTCGGCATCAAAGCAGTTATCAAATCCTTGTGAGTGTCGACGAAGTGCTGAACGACACTCAAGGCAATGGTGAATCCGAAGGACAACAGTGGGATTTTGGTTGGGATGGAAATACAGTATGGAAGGTGAACGTTCCGGCAGGGACCACGGTGAATAATCCTGACGATATGGACGAGGGATGGTCTGCTGAAATCTCGGTTCCCTTTGCGGACATGGGTCTCCAAGGCCCCCTAGATGGCAGGACATTTGGGTGGAACGTCACCGGGATGAATTATGACCATGACGGTGGAGCCCGAAACCGGATAGTTATCTCTTGGGCAAACCCCGATGGCATCTCCCCTGAAGACAAAGGGATAAACATCACTACCCTTCACCACAACAACCGTTGGGGATCCATCGACTTTGACAGGGGTGCGTTTTACACGGCTGACGGTGAGAAAACCGGTGGAACATCCGTCGAACTGACAGACCAACTCGCTACAACTTGGGCAAGCGTCAAATCTCAGTAAACGATGAGCCAAGTTAACGAGTCTAATATCACCGAAGGGTGGGGGCACCCACCCTTCAACCTTAATACTAAAATCCTCCGACCTTTCTTCTCTCCTTATCTTTCCGCCCGTCTTACCAAAGGCCCTTCAGACTCATTGAATCATACAGCCTTGTTCTACCGTTTTCCCGTCTTCCTTTGACGAAGTTAGCAAGGCTCTTCCATCAGTTAGTTGACCTCGCGCGGTTGAAGCGCGATATCGATTCCGCCAAGGACTTGCCGCATTCGTGATGGCGAAAGTGCCCCGATTTTCCCAACAAGATCGGACTTATTCACCGTAAATAGTTGGGAAACATTGACAACGCTGGTCTTCGGTAGATTAGCCTCACCGGAAAATAGTTGTACATTCCCGGGCGCGGAGGCGCGTTTGAAATTTGATGTCAGGGCGCAGACAACAACCGTGGTGATACGGCTCTGATTGAAGAGGTTGTTCTGGATTACAGCATGTGGCCTTCGGAAACCAAGTTCGGAATCGGAGGGCGCGCCTAAATCCACCCAAAACACGTCACCTTGAGAAATTACCATGGCTCATCCAACAGGAGTTGACGCTGTTTACCTCGCATTGCTTCCAGGTTGTTTTTCTCCTGTTTACCCGTCGCATCGTCATACGCGGCGTTGATCTCGGCAAGAAGCTGTTGATTCTTATACTTAGAAATGAATTCCGAGACCGCGGCCGCAAACAACTTGCTCCTTGAGACATTCATGTTTTCAGCAAGAGATTCTGCTTCTCTGAACAAAGATTCTTCAATTGAGATTGCGGTTTTCACGTGAGCCATCACTTATACCATGTTTATACCGGAAGTAAAACCCAGAATCCGGTGGATGTCAAGCAGAGAATCATCTAGTGTTAATTCTACTCATCTGGTGCTTACAAAAAATCAAAGTCACACCCAAGGTCCGCCTGTTGCACATGATCGATATAGAGTTTGCCGTATCCTCTTGTAAAGTGCGGTTCCGGAAGAACCAGGTTTTCTCGACGCTTGGCGAGCGTCTCTTCTGATACTAACAATTCTAGTCGGTTCCGCGGCACGTCGAGTTCAATCATGTCACCATCCCGAACTAACGCCAAAGGTCCTCCGACCGCGGCCTCTGGAGCGATATGCAACACAATGGTGCCAAACGCTGTCCCGCTCATGCGGGCATCGGACATTCGAACCATGTCCTTTACTCCCGATCGCAAGAGTTTTTTGGGAATAGGGAGGTATCCCGCTTCTGGCATCCCCGGCCCACCGATCGGACCTGCGTTCTGCAGAACAATCACACTGTCCTCGGTGACCGGAAGATTTTCCGCATCAATGCGGTTATTTAAGTCGCCTAGGGATGTGAAAACAACCGCCTTCCCGCGGTGGGTGAGCAGATGAGGTGAAGCGGCAGACCGTTTGATTACCGCGCCATCCGGAGCGAGGTTTCCGAACAAACAAACGAGTCCGCCATTTTCCGCCAGCGGACGCTCGCACGTCTTAATCACGTCCTGCCATTTGGGGGGATGTGGTACATTCGCCAGGTTTTCTGACACCGTTGTACCCAAAGCGGTCAGCGCGTCACCGTGCAGAAAGTCCTCCAATTCCTTCATGACAACCGGTATGCCGCCAGCTTTCCAAAGGTCCTCCATATAGAGATCGCCGCTCGGTTTGACGTTTACCAACAGTGGTGTTTCATCGCTGAATTTGTCGAAGTATTTCAGACCGAGAGAGATACCCAGACGCTTTGCGATCGCTGTGAGATGGATAACCGCATTGGTCGAACCGCCTATCGCCATGAGGACACGGATAGCATTCTCAAACGCGTTGGGTGTTAAAATTCGAGAGGGACGAAGATTCTTTCGAACCATTGATACAATCGTTCGTCCCGTCGCTTCCGCTTGTCGGCGCCGATCCGCCATCACCGCCGGTGGCGCCGCACCGCCGGGCAGCATTATTCCAAGAGCCTCCGCTAAAGCTGCCATTGTGCTCGCGGTTCCCATCACCATACAGGTGCCGGTAGTTGCGCAGAGTCGATCTTCCACGGCGCTGATTTCTTGGTCATCCAAAGCCCCTGCTCGATAGTCGCGCCAAAAGCGACGGCAATCGGTACAAGCGCCGAGGCGTTCGCCTTGATAGTCGCCTGTTATCATCGGACCAGCCACCAGAAAGATGGCAGGGAGATCGGCACTTACGGCGCCCATCAGTTGTGCGGGGACCGTTTTGTCGCATCCACCGAGAAGAACAACACCATCCATCGGTTGGGCGCGAATCATCTCTTCGGTATCCATTGCCATCAGGTTCCGAAACATCATGGTTGTCGGTGCGGTAAACATCTCTCCGAGTGAAATTGTCGGGAATACGACCGGAAGCCCGCCTTGGGACAGAACTCCTCTTTTCACAGCTTCAATCAAATCCGGAAAGTTGTGATGACAACTGTTGAAGCCGCTTGAAGTGTCGATGATACCGATAATGGGTCGCTCAAGCTCATGATCCGCGTAACCCATTGCTTTGGCGAATGCTTTGCGGATATAAACACTAAACTCAGGATCGCCGTAATTCGTCAATCCCCTCTTGATGCCCGTCGGATCGGTTGATTGCATTATTCTTGTGTGAAACTTGAGAATTAGTTGCGTCGGTGACACTTGAATCTAGTTCTGTTCTGTTCAGCGGACATTATAACGAAAAGCCAATTGTTACTCCAGACAAAATATCCCTCATAAACATCGTCGGATGCTCCAGGTAGTTTGCCATGTGTGAGGTTAGATTCTACGATTAGGGATAGATCGCGACTCGAAACTTCTCGATTTCGCTGACGTTTGGAATTAACAAGAACTCAAGGAATTCTGTACCATGATCCAGATAACAGAGGACATTGCCATTAGTGAAAGCGACATTCAGGTGAAATTCGTCCGTTCCACCGGGCCGGGTGGACAAAACGTCAACAAAGTGTCAACTGCCGCTCAACTTCGATTTGATGTGAAAAATGCCCTGCTACCTAATGACGTGCGAAACCGCCTCATAAGCCTGGCAGGCAAGAAGATGACGGAGCAAGGCGAACTCCTCATCACCGCAAGCCGATTCCGCACGCAAGATCGAAATCGCCAGGATGCGTATGACAAACTCGCGGCACTGATTCGCAGAGCTGCTATCCCGCCCAAAGTCCGCAAGCCAACTGTCCCCACCCAAGCATCTAACGAACGCCGCTTAAAATCTAAACGTCATCGAGGCAAGATCAAAGAGGCGCGTAAATCAGATCCCTTGGATGAAGTATCCTAGATTGCGGCTACCTTGAACCCTCCCCCTTCCCGCACTTTAGAATCCCTTGTTGGTATCATTCGTATGGTCCATTTGTAGACAGTATCTTGAAACGAACCTTGGTATATTGACGTTTGTTAGCAAGGGAATTGCATATCTTTTACAAGAAGGGAGACCTGCCTTGCACCTCAATCAAATCAGTATCAACGGATTCAAGAGTTTTGCTGAAGATATCGATCTGCTATTGGAACGAGGGATTACTACGGTCGTTGGGCCAAACGGTTGTGGAAAGAGCAATGTATCGGATGCAATCCGTTGGGTGCTGGGCGAGCAGAGCGCACGCGCACTCCGTTGTGCGAGTATGCAAGATCTACTCTTCAACGGTGGCGCAGATTTTAAACCTGCGCAAAGAGCAAAAGTTTCCCTTCAGTTCGCTAACACCGATGGCCGCCTCGCGCTCGAGACCCCCGAGATTGAAATAGCCCGTCAACTCACGCGAGAAGGCGAAAGCCGCTATCTGATTAACAACAACCCCTGCCTGCTTCGCGATATCACTGAACTCTTTATGGACACCGGAATCGGGGTATCTGCATACTCGATCATGGAGCAGAGCAAGATTGATCTTATTCTCAATACGCGCGCAGAAGAGCGTCGATTCCTTTTTGACGAGGTAGCAGGTATCACCAAATACAAGCATCGAAAGAAAACCGCTCTTAAAAAACTTGAAGACACAGAGCAGAATCTTCGTCGGATCAATGATCTGATTCATGAGGTTCAGCGGAAAACCGAAAGTCTAAAACGTCAAGCATCGCAGGCGCGCCGCCACCAGGAGTTGCACGAAGAACTCAAAAACCTCGAGCTAAATCAGAAGCGTCGTGAATACGAACGATTTCTCGAAGATTTAACCGAAGAGCAGGGCAGTCTAGACAACCTGTTGTCGGCGATTGATGAGGTGAACAACACTATTCAGTCGGCGGAACTGGAGAGCGACGAGCTAATTGAGCGACGAGCAAAGCTTGACACAGAGATTGAGGATGGTAACAGGTACACGACGCAGTTTTCCAGTAAGATTGAAGAGATCGAGCGCCAGATTGCCCTGCACAAGCAACGCCAGTTAAACCTCCTTGAACAACGCCAACGGGCAGCTCTGGCGATTGAATCGTTCGAAAAAGAACTTGCCGAGATGGATTCGGAGAAGCGCGGGCTCGACCAACAGCGAACCCAACTCGACGCGACGCTTAAGTTGGAGGAGAGCCGTCTAACCGCACGTCAACGTGTATTGAATGATTTTGCAACGCGGATAGCTGAAACTAGGCAGACAATCGGCGAGACTGAAGTTGAATTATCCGAAAAGGCTGACAATGCATCTCGACTGGAATCCGAAGTCGTAACGCTCAACAACAAACTCGAATTCGCCGCGCAGAACCTTGATCGAGTGCTCGGAAACGCTGAAGAAGTCCGAAGAAGACTCGAATCTGAGGAAGAAGCTCAATCGGAAGCGCAGAAACGTGAACAACATTTGAAAACTACACTGGTTCAGTTGGATGCGGAGAAGCGGCAAGTTGACGAAGAGCGTCAGCAACGAGGAGATCTTCTTCGTAAACTTGAATCGGAAATAAGGGGCTTCCAAGACTCTTTGGGTATGAGCACCTCGCGACTAAAATCGCTGAAAGAATTACAATCGACGTACGAAGGTTTCTACAGCGGCGTTCGAGCTGTGATGACGGAAAAGGAGAACAATCCGGAACAGTTTGGAGGTGTCTGCGGCGTCGTCGCGGAACTCATCCGTACAGATTCCGATTATGAGTTAGCTGTTGAGGTAGCGTTGGGCAGCGCAATCCAAAACGTCGTAACAGAAACTGCCGAGGACGCAAAGAAAGGGATTACATTCCTTAAAGAAACTCGTGCGGGACGAGTGACATTTTTGCCGTTGGATATGTTACGCGCCAGGTCCTTCCGGGACAAGGCGCTTCTCAATCAGAAAGGTGTAATAGGATTGGCTTCGAATCTCGTGGAGTACGCGCCGAAATACGATATCGCAATTCAACAGCTATTGGGGAATACGGTTGTCATCGAAAACCTCGAGACCGCAATCCAACTCTCTCAGAAATTTCGTCCACATTCCCGTCTTGTTACAGTCGAAGGGGAGATAATCAATACGTTCGGAGCGGTTACCGGCGGTTCTAGTGCCAATCAGTCCACAGGATTTCTTAGTCGGCCGCGTGAATTGGAAACTCTCCAGGAAAAAATTGATAATCTGACCTCGGTCGTCAGCGAGAAGGAATCAAAACGCAAAGAACACGTAGGGAAGTTGGCTCAACTGCAGCGGAGGCACGACACGCTTGCCAGCGAACGACAGCGTAGCGAGATTGAATATAGAAGCCATGCCCAAGAGTTGGAACAACACAAACGAAACATCGGTCAACTCGCGAGAGAATTGGAAGGGGTGCAAACGGAGAGTGCCAGTCTTAAAGAGGAAGCGGACAGAGCGAAAGTAAACTCCGAAAACAGTCAAACCGAACTGGACGAGATTCAGAAACTTCGCAACAAGCTTCAAAACCGCATCAAACGACTCTCTGAGCAGGTTCAGAGCGAAGTCAATAAGCACGACGAAGTAGTAGCTTCCTGTCAAGAACTTGAAATCGCGTTAGCTAGCAGGCGCGAACAATTGTCCGGGATTGAAGCTAGACTTGATGCGTGTGAGAAAAATCAGGCGCGCGTCCGCGACAACATGGGTGAACATCAAAAAATAATCGACTCCGACGACGCGATGCAACAGAACCTCTCAGATCAAATTGATGAAGCTCAGAGGAACTTTCTCAAGGTCGAACAGGAGAAAGCCGAAGCGGAGGAGAGAGTAAATCTTCTGATAGAGGAACGCGAAGTATTAAGAAAACGCGATGCTGAGCTACAGAAGCTGATGCGTACGACCAGAAGACAGGTGGACAAGCAGAACCGGTTGCGGCACCAAAAGGAAGTTACCGTCACTCAGCTAGAAATGCAGATAAAGGCCATTTCCGCGGGAATCACCGAAAAATACCAGGTGGCAATTGAGCACGTTCAGGTTGGCGAAGAGGCAGTAAATGAAATCGAACTGATCGACCAGGTCGAATCGCTTAAGGCACAGATTGCAGACATAGGCGCCGTCAACATGAAAGCGATTGAAGATTACGAAGCGCATAGGAAGCGCGAGGAGTTCCTTGACCTGCAGCGAGAGGATTTGGAAAAGTCTATTGAAGCCACCTACAAAGGTATTCAGAAGATCGATCAAACGTCGCGTGAGGCATTTAAGGAAGCGTTTGAACAGATTCGTGCAAATTTTCGAGAAGTCTTTACTGAACTTTTTGAGGGTGGTGAAACCGAACTCGCCTTGACCGATGAATCAGACATTTTGGAATCGGGGATCGAAATTATTGCGTGCCCGCCGGGGAAACGTCCACAGAGCATTACGCAGCTATCGGGAGGAGAACGGTCACTTGTTGCCATAGCATTATTATTCGCAATATTCAAACTCAAACCTAGTCCGTTCTGTATTTTGGATGAAGTCGATGCTGCGCTCGATGAAGCCAACGTTCTGCGATTCACGAAACTCATTAACAACTATGCCCAGCACACGCAGTTTGTCATAATCACGCATAACAAGCGGACAATGGAAATTGCTGATGTGATGTATGGAGTGACGATGGAACAGGCGGGAGTATCGAAAGTCGTTTCAGCACGGTTTAGCGAGTGAGAGTCTTAAGGACGTACATCTGCCAGTAGAGACGTTCTACTCGATTATCCTACCTTCGCACCGGCGGTTGTAGGGCGCCCACCGCGCACGAGCCTGGCGTATTCTTTATGCGCAATAGGGGATCGCCGAATCCCTGAATTCCCTTCTTCTCTTCCCATCCATCGCAGAAAATCTGAACGCCGCTATTCTCAGGACTCCCCACGTCCATAATGGTAGGTTTCCCACATCATGCCCGCTAGGCGGCAGTCTCTAACCCCTGGAGCGCGGAAATTCGCTGTAGAATTGGTGGATGGCTGTAATTCAAGATCACGGTCAGGTTGTCTGGGGTTAGATTCCCGAGATTGGAAACAGACAGTGTTTTCAGACCGTTGACTAACGGTACTGATGAACCGATTGTGTCTGCGGCAAAGGCGTCCGCTTCATATTCATGTTTTCGGGAAACGACGTTCATAACAATCGAAAGCACCAATTCAATCGGAGAATACAAGATACTGAAGAACACCAATCCCGCATAGACCGATGTTTGTTCCATCTGAAACGCATCAAAGAGACCTCGATTCTCAATGAATAGAGAGAGTAGGAAGAACAGGATTCCGGCGTGCGCGATTGAAGCCAACACGCCTTTTAATATATGCTTTTTCTTGTAGTGTCCAACCTCGTGGGCAAGAATGGCGACAAGCTCCTCATCCGAATGCTTCTCTATGAGGGTATCGAAAAGCACGATCCGCTTTTTCCTGCCAAACCCGCTAAAATAGGCGTTGGAATGTCCCGATCGTTTTGAGCCATCCATCACCGAGATTTCCGACAAGGGGAAATTCACGCTTCGACTGTACTTTTCAATTGCATCCTTGAGTGCTCCATCGGATAGCGCGGTGAACTTATTGAATAGCGGTGCGATGACGGTTACAAACAATGACGGTGCAACGATGATAAAAAGCGTTACCAGTCCCCATGCGTAGAGCCAACCCCAATCACCGGTCTCGGCAAAGAAATAGAGTATTCCACCCAACAACAACGCGCCAAGCACTGCAACCAGGATGTAGCCCTTAACCTTATCAAGCAGGAAGGTTTTTACCGTTGTTTTGTTGAATCCAAACTTCTCCTCAATCACGAATGTTTCATACAACGAAAACGGCGTGGACAAGACATCTCTAAGGACAAAAAGTAGCCCAAAGAACACAAATCCCCGGAGAATTGGTATTGAAGCCCACTCACGAGCCAAACCGTCTACATAGTTGAATCCGCCCATTAGAATGAATCCAACCATCACGACCAAATCGAACGTCGATGACACATACGCGAATTTGGTGTTTACCCGCGTGTATTCTTGCGATTGGCGATATTTCTCTTCGTCGTAGAATCCAATGAACTCGGATGGCAGGTTTGGAGAGAGCGCTTTCAGATTGAGATAGCGAGCAATACCACGGAGCAAAAACTCGCCTATCAATGCGGTGAGGATGATTATAAGGTAGGGATTCATATAGGACAGATCACAACCGGCAAATTCCTTCTCTAACCGGAGCATGGAAATGCCAACGCTCGTCGGCGGAACAACACGAAGCAACTTCAGTCATGGATTGAAACAAGAATCTTCGTTCTTCCCGTGACTTGCCGATCGGTAGCGGGCAGCTACTTCTTCCGGTAGGTGATGCGCCCGCGTGTAAGATCATACGGCGAGAGCTCGACCGTAACTTTATCACCCGGTAAGATCTTGATAAAGAACTTCCTCATTCTACCTGAGATGTGGGCAAGAATCTGATGTTCGGCGCTAGCATCATCCAGAGCAACGCGGAACATGGCGTTAGGTAGCGTCTCGGTGACAGTTCCTTCAACCACAATTTTGTCACCCTTCGATTCACTCTGATTGCGTCCCGTCTCGTCAGACTCGACGCCCTCTTTAGTGTCGACACTTTCTCTTGCCAATCTTTCTTTAGCTTTCTTTTTTTTTCGCCGCGCACCCGCTCTTGGCGACTTTCCCGCCGTCCCGTATTGCTGTCCACGGGAGCGCGAGGCGCTGGGTCTTCTTCGATTCACGCGATAAATCTCCTTTGCAAATTGTTTATGCTTAAGACTACCAGCCAACCTCCCAATTATGAAAGCGGAAGGCTCGCTCTCGTCAACTCATTTGATAAACTATAAAGGGGCTTGAGGTGCTAAGATACTTACCATGAATGGATTCGCCAAATTAGGATGACGTACGCAAATACCTACTGAATGCCGACCATCTCTGGTCCGACAGCGCTCAGAGCCTATTACCGCACCACAAAATACCGCGGCGCAGAATCTCTTGGAATCCCGTGTCCGCCCACGTCTGGTTATCATGACCTGACTGAAAGCAGAGTACGCGGCTATTTCTGTATTCTCGACTCCATGCGATAGCGTTCATGCTTTGCGGGTGATTCACCGTGAGGAGAACGCCGTTTCCTGCTCCAGGTTCAGCCATCGTATACGTCTCGTCAAGCATGTCCCAGTCTGACAAGCCTTGAGTAACCGGGTGTGTCGTGTCGGCAACTTCAACATGAAGAGATTTGCCGGCATGTGCACCAAAAGAGCGGTCGTCCATCCCCACTATCTCGTCCCAGACCTGCCATTGCGGATAAGCTAGAAGTGCATGATGAAGAACGAAGATGCCCTGCTGTGTTCTGCCCAACTGCTCCAAAGCCGTTTTGGGTTTCCCCGCGTATCCCGGTAAACCCTTGTCATGAGGCCCATCCATCAGCATGTGATAAAAGACTACCACGTCGTACGAATCCCGCACCTCCTCTGACGAAGTCGCGAAATCATCCATGTGTTGCACATGGGCGTCAATTCCGTCGAAACCGCTGAAGAGCCGTCGAAAATTGATGACATCGTAACTATGCCCTCCGGTGACAACAGCGGTAGTCACTGCCGCAGTCTCCATCCAATTTACCTCCAATCGAAAACGGTCCCGAGCAATTTTTGCGGCTCATCCCGGAGCGTGTCGTATATCCCTTTTGCTTCAGCAACGGGTACCACATCTTGGATCAAGGGAGCAATCCGGATCATGCCCTTTGACACAAGTCGACACATATGATAAAGGTCAGAGTTGTCAAAGTGGCTGTTCTGCTTAATCGTGATCTCGTGTCTTTGACCTCGGTTAAAGGTGTATTCTACCTTGAATCGCCCTGCGATGAACATTACGGTACCGTGTCTCTTCGCAGCCGTGATTAGCTTGTCCTCCATCTTCGGAACACCCGCCGCATCAAGCACAACATCGAATCCAGATTCGGGAACGTGCTTGTCCCAGCCGTCACCATCAACATTGACAATTTCATCCGCTGCACCGATTGACTGGGCAACCTCCAGACGGTGCTCATTAATATCGCACAGCGTTACGCACGCACCGGTGGACGCCGCAATCTGGGTGACCAATTGCCCAACGATTCCCGCCCCCACGACCAGCATTCGATCGCCGATATGCAGATCGGCGTTTCGACAGCATCTCATAGCGACGCCGGCAACCCCGAAGAGTACAGCCTCTACCGGCTTGATATCGGCGGGTAGTTTGATGTGCAATCGGTCTTCGGGTTCAAGACAGAACTCAAGATGACTTCGGCTCATGTAGACGAGGTCGCCGAACGCCAAGTCCTGAACGTCGGATCCCACTTCAATCACTTCGCCTACATTTTGGTAGCCAGCCGTTGCGGGCAGTTCATGATCTTTACTGGCATAATTGCCGCCGAGGAGATCGTTGCGTTCGGTTCCGTTTGTGATTCCTGAATACAGCGTGCGAGTTCGAACCTCGTTTTCTGCCGGAGCACCGGGATCTTCCCAATCGTCTACCAACACCTTTTCGCGAACTCCATCAGATCTTAATCTAGTAACAATGGCACGCATGTAGGATCCCTTCACTGAACATCGAGGTCACTTAACAGTGCTTACTCCAGCCAGCCGCCCAAGTATAGCCGATGACTCACCCAAATGCAAGCGTTTATGGTCAAAGGCACACGGCGAGGGTGTCGTCCAGCCGTAGTAGGAGGCGCCCGTACAGGCAGCAATTACAGCGGAATCCGTCAAGAAGCACATGACATTTTGGCGCATCTACGAAGATCGCAAATGCGATACATGTTTCCCTTGATCCGGCACAAAATCCACCGCGTTTTCACCGACATAGTGACAGATGAAACTGCGGCGCCAACGATCTGTGGTCGTGTTCTTGTACGAGCCGTGGAGTGTCTTACCATCGAAAAATAGCGCGTCCCCAGGTCCCATGTTGAGTCCTACCTTTGACGCCTCCACCGGTATTTCCGATTGCACGGGAGTGAACGAAACAGAAGTGTCTGCTGCTTGTACCGGCAGATGCCCAAACTTGTGCGAACCGGGAACAACAATCATCTGTCCCACCGACTTGTCCGATGCATCAAGTGCAATCCACACACCGATTAGCGGATCTGTCGTGATGTATTGTTGGTCTTGATGCAGCCCCTGTCCGCGTCCCCCAGGTGGTTTGAAGTAAAGCATTGTTTGCCGCAATACCGGTTCGTCGTCAATCAGTTGGTTTACAACACTCAGAAGATCTGGCTGTTGCGCCCAGCTTTCGGTGACTTCATCCCATTTGTGCATGTTAATCATCCGGGGATATTTGTGGGTAGGGTCGTCAGGTTCATCGGGCGTTCCACCTGAATCCCCGGGTTTTGGCCCTTCGGCGCGCATTGCCATATAGTGCTCAATCATCTGTTCTGCACTCTCGCTATCAAGTAATCCCGTAATGAGAAGATAGCCCGATTCTCTATACGTGTTCCGCTGTTCCTCTGTTAAACGCATTGACACGACCTCTACAACAGACAGATTGTTCTACTATGAAAGAAATCTCAGCCCGTCGCCCACAATGCCAGCCCAGGCGCGAAGTTCAGCCGCGACGTGCCCATATCCAATCATCCAATGGTGACCTATACCTTCTGTATGAATCCAGTCCATTACCTCTTCGAGCGGTTTCTTGAATCTCACTCGCACCGGGTTTCCCGGAAATACCATCTCGGTTGGCAACGCCTCGCCCTCCATGACCGCGCACTGGTATCCGTCGGTCGTCGCAGTTAGATCCAGCATGGTGACAGGTCCCGGCTTACCGGTAAAAAGCGCACAGACCCCCTGATCCATTAGGCGAACAGGTTCGAGCGTTACGGCTGCTCCGCTTTCGGCGAGACTGAACGAGCCGAGCCCGCAGTGGCTAAATATCACCGAATCGTCGTCCAGCGGATCTAGCCAATCGGTGTTGTGCGTCGGTTGACCCGTGAGCAACATCAGGACGTATTGGCAAACGGCGCCATGGACATCACCTTCGCATGCCATCGGTACTCCCTCGTCCGCTAATAGCGATGATGAAAGACATACGCGTCCCATGAGGTGAGGATAACAACCCACGGTGAGAGCCGTCAACCCGTGCTCCTCCACAAGCTCACGCATCGCCGCATAGATGCGCGTCGAATCGACACCGTCTTTGAGCGGCACAGAACACTTGCCCGCGCGGTGAACAACCCGCCGCCAACACGCTTCCGCTTCGTCATCGGGCATCTCTTCCGCGCGCTGAAGCATCATCGGAACGTCTAGGGGCACAACGCGCGGACCGAGTACCCGTTTGAGCGCAAACTCATTAGGCGCAGGATGCGTCATGCCATTCACGTGATTCCCAGCAAGTCCAATCCTCGCGCGGCGCAGACGACTCTTAAGAGCGGCACCACGGAGATACACGAGCGTCCGTTCAAGGCACTTGTCGTCATCAACCTCCCCGAATACGGCGTGGTACGGATGACCAAGTTGCTTGAGGAAACACGTCATCTGCTGCGTGCCGCACAGCGCGCCCGTTTCCATGCCGGGCAAAGGCCAAAAGGTGATGGGGGCAGAGCATTCCTCAATTAAATCGGTCACAAGGTAATCTTCACACCAACTTGCCGGGGCAACCGCGATCACGTCAACCTGTTTCTCATTGAATCGACGCCCGGCCGCGATGGAGTCCTCCGGTGATCCAACCGCGCCGACCGCGACAACCTCGCAACCTGCTTCCGCGAGGCGCTGGGAAAGATCCTCCGCTGCTTGAGGTGCTCGATCCGCTCCGATTTCAAGCGGGCTGGAGATCGAGCAAACTCCTACTCGCGGTACTAGTGATATTGCTGAAGTCAATGTTGACTCAGAGTTCATAATTCACGCCCTTCCCGTCTGACTCATGAATTTATTTTTCCTCGGATTAACACGCGAACTACGATAATCCACTTCGTAGGAGACCGATGGCACCGCATTAAACCCGCCCCAATTCAATCAGCTAACTGCGTTGCGGATAGCCTCGGCGGCGAATTTCTCTTGTGCCGATGTCAGTTTCGATGGAATCGGAACCAGCACGGAACGCCCAAACAGAGCATCGGATTCCGGACATGCCCCTTTATTATAATCGTAAGCACTTTCCCGATTTTCCACCAATGCCCACGGATCTCCCGCTCCCGTTACGCCAACCTTGCCCACCAGCGACGGAATATTGAAATAAATATGCAGTCCGTAATCGGAGATTTGAAAGACGTTATGCAATCCGGCATTAATCAGTTTCCGGGCTGCTCTTTCCGCCTTGGCTTCGTCTGCCAACACGAGAATTAGGAATGGCCCCGTGTCTCCATCGGCGTCGTTCAAGCGCCTGAACCCCAGACCGGGTATGCCCTCCAGCATCTCCTTGATTCTTCGCTTCGAGCCCCGCATGTTTTCAATAATATCCGGAAGTTTCGTGATTTGAACCGAAGCCACCGCGCCGGATAATTCGGGCATACGTCTGCCGCCGCCCCAAAGGATTGCATACGGATCCGGAGTATCCAGTCTTCCTTCGACGCGAACCAGTCCCATGTCGTGTGACGAGAATGCCCGAGTGTACAGCTTCTCGTCATCCGTCACAATTAGCCCGCCTTCGCCGCACGTCATGTTTTTATTAAGTTGGAGACTGAACATGCCCATTTTGCCGAACGTGCCAACTTTACGTCCGCGAAACTCGCCGCCGTTGCACTGTGCACAGTCCTCCAAGACCGGGATTCCGTGTTTGTCTGCAACCTCGATGACGCTCTCAATGTCACACGGAGCCCCCGCCATGTGTATAGGGAGGATGAGCTTCGTACGCGGCGTAATTTTTCGCTCCATGTCGACGGGAGACATGCTGAACGAATCATCAACTTCGCACAGCACCGGTATTGCTCCCACTTGCACAACAGCGCCAACGGTAGCGACCCACATGAACGCGGGAATAATGACTTCAGATCCCGGTCCAATACCGAGAGTCGTCAGGCAGGTGATAAGCGCGCCGGTGCCGCTATTGACAGCCAGTGTATGTTTCACGCCGTAAAACTTGCGCGCCTGCTCCTCCAGTTTGTCGACGTAGGTCGGCTCACCCAGCCCGTAGTAGCGGAAGAGCGAACCGTTGCGCAATACAGCCAATACCGCCTGCTCTTCCTGCTCATCTATCCAGTAAGTTCCGGGAAATTCAAACGGCCAATCACTCGCCATGAACCGACCTCCAATTGATGGTTAAAACTCGCTAGAGATTCCGAATTGACCTACGCTGTGTCGAAAACTACAAACTTCTACCGAATAAAATCTGCTATCCGTTCCCCTATCACCATCGTCGTCACGTTCGTATTGGCGCGGATACAGTCGGGCATGATGGAAGCGTCCGCGACTCGCAATCCTTCAATTCCGTGCACCTTGCCGTATTGATCGACCACCGCCATCGGATCCGATTCCGGGCCCATCTTGCAGGTTGAGGAACTGTGATGGCTTGTGGTCACTTCACGCATCATCCATTCATCCAACGCCGCGTCGGTCATTAGAGAGTCGTTCGTTGGATTTACGTATTCGTCCACAATCTCCTCGTATGCTTTATGCTCCGTGAAATCGACCGTCATGCGAACCGCTTCCCGTAGCCGATCACGGTCAAAGGATTCCGCAAGATAGTTATAATCAAGAACAGGCTGTTGATGCGGATCGGAAGAGGCAAGCGTGATTTCCCCCGCGCCCACCGCCAAATAGATGCAGGTGGTGATATAGAACCCAAACGGCTTCGATCGTGAAATTCGGTAATACCCCTCTTCGGTAGCGTATGATGCCGGCAGGATGAACATATCGTTTCGGAGGTCGGATCCACTCGCCGTGTAACGAAGCCCCATCTGCAGGCGAGGCTCGGTCCCATTGGTGAGAAACGCCTCTTTCGCCTTAAGAGCGATGGTGACTTGTGGATGGTCTCTCAGATTCTGTCCCACGCCCGGGGAATCGTGCACTACGGGAATCCCCATCGATCGTAGGTGGTCGGCGGGTCCAACACCCGAGAGCATGAGCAGATGCGGCGAACCGATTGCCCCCGCGCACACGAGAATTTCCTCGCCATCGACGCGAAACGTCTCCCCGCCGCTCTCGACCAATAAGCCGACCGCTCGATTTCCTTCGAAAAGCACGCTGTGCGCGGTACAGTTACCCTTTATCGTAAGGTTCACTCGATGCCGCGCCGGGTTTAAGTAGCCAATTGCCGTGCTCCATCGGATACCGTCAACGTTATTTAACGCCAAAGCGCCAACTCCGGTTGAGTCAGGCGCGTTGTTGTCGGAACAATCCGGGTAGCCCTTGGCACGGCAGGCATCGTAGAAAGCCCGTTGCTCAGGCAAAAATTCCCGTTCTCGAAACCGACGGACAGGGATTGGGCCATCCGCACCGTGATAATCATCATGGAAATCGGGATCCGCTTCATTTCTACAAAAGTAGGGAATCAACTCCCGATAGCTCCACTTATCGTTGCCCATATCAGCCCAGCTATCGTAGTCTTCGGGGACGCCGCGAAGAAAGACCTGCGCGTTCACCGCGCTTGATCCGCCGATTATCTTACCTCTCGGAACGAGCATATCAGGAAACTGATCGGTAGCTTTCGCAGTGTAACCCCAACCAAAGTTGGTATCGTGTCCGAATGCGCGCGCCCAAAGATTGGGGTCGTGACCGTAGGCAAACCGTAATTCATCGGGAATCTGTTCCAGTGTGGGAAAATCGGGGCCAGCCTCTAACAACAGCACAGATCGATGCGCGTCCTCGGTGAGCCGTGCCGCCAGTATACCCCCGGCGGAGCCAGAGCCAACGACAATTGTGTCGTACTTCACCGCATGTCCTCCTTGATTTCTACCATCGCGGTCTATTATAGCACGCTTCTGCCAAAAATCATCACGAAAATGATTCCCGTTTTCACATTGAATGCACACCCGATTTTTGTTAAAATCTAGGTTCTGTTACATTTATCTGAGGCTCACCCGTACCTCGCCGAGAAACGCGGATTTGTAGGGGCGAGGTCACCTCGCCCTATAAGGATCAAGATTAGAGTGTCCCTCTAGTATTGTTGGGGTTTTTCCGCCGCTAATCCCTTAACTTCGTCCGCATTGGGAACTGCTCCACACGGTAGGTGCGGTTGGATGAAGATTAAATAATTATTTCGGCAATATCCTAACGATGCTCGGTGCGGTTAGGAAACCGCACCTACCGAGTTTAGGGAAAACTGAATTATCGATTTAACTACATAATCTTCATCCAACCGCACTGAACCTCGCCCCTACGATACAGGAGTCGACAATATGGAACAATCGGAAGGAAAACTTTCCAATCAAGTAGCCATTGTGACCGGAGCAGCCCAAGGCATGGGCGCCGCAACTGCGAAATGTCTCGCTCAGGAGGGCGCCGCCGTCATTGTCAGCGACATAAACGAAAACAAGGCAGCCGTCATCGCCGAGGAAATCAACAACTCCGGCGGAAGCGCCATACCCGTAAAGACCGACGTTACCAAGGAAGATGAAGTCGCCTCTACGGTCGAACGTACCATCGACGGCTACGGTTCCGTGAGCATCCTTGTCAACAACGCCGGAATTCTCTACCCCACCCGAATCGATCATGTCACCAAAGCGGAGTGGGATCAGGTGCTTGATGTCAATCTGAATGGTACATTTCTCTGCTCGAAGGCGGTGCTGCAGACCATGAAAGAGAACGGGTACGGTCGGATCGTCAATATGTCCTCATCTGCCGGGAGAAGTGTGAGCACGCTCGGAGGTATACACTACACCGCCGCGAAAGCCGGAGTGCTGGGTCTTACGAGGGCGATGGCGAAGGAGGTAGCGCCGTTCGGCATTACCGTGAACGCGGTTTGCCCGGGTCTAATCGACACCGAAATGGTACGGATAGAGTGTACGCCGGAACGCATCAAGGGCTACGAAGAGAGTTTCCCTATCTCTAGGCTTGGAACGCCGGAGGAAGTTGCGCAACTGATCCTGTTTCTCGTCACCGATTCGAAATACATCACCGGTGCGTCAATCGATATTAACGGCGGGGACCTGATGATGTAAGTTGACGGTAGTAGGCATACTCCGGTACACCTTGTGTGGACTAAGTATCTGTAAGGTGCGCACTGCGCACCAGCCTTTGACAACACCAGCGCCCGCGACAGGTAATAGCATTCCGATGACCAAAAATAGCATTCACCTACTATTCTACCAGGTTCTTAAATCATAATCGGAGGTAAAGGGAAATGATTCAAATAGGGATATGGTGCTTAGGGGCATTATCGGCACTAAACCTTGTGCTCATTATTCTAGCTTTGAAACGCGTGTCAGACCTCCGAAAGGAAAAAGGGAACCAGACGATTCAAGACGAATTACGCTCCCTTCGCGACGACGTAACAAGATCGGACCGAGAAATCAGAAATGAGGTTAGAGCCAGTCAAGTGACCACTGCGAACACCCTGGTAAAAACTATCGGAGAACTCGGAGAATCGCAAGCGCGCCAGATCAAGAGCGGAACAGAGGCGATAGACGCCCTCACCCAAGCTAACGAGACACGCATGGAGAAAGTCAGAATCACAGTCGATGAACGCCTCCAAGCTATCCAAACCAGCAACGAAGACAAACTCGACCAAATGCGCAAGACCGTTGATGAAAAACTCCAATCAACACTCGAAAAACGACTTGGCGAATCGTTCAATCAGGTGAGCAAGCGTCTTGAAGAGGTGCAACGAGGTCTAGGCGAAATGCGGGAACTGGCAACCGGCGTCGGCGATCTCAAACGGGTATTGACCAACGTCAAAACGAGGGGCACATGGGGTGAAGTGCAGCTCGGTGCGCTCCTAGAGGAGATTCTTACACCGGACCAGTACAGCTTGAATGTACAGATGAGCGAGGATTCTCGCGAGGAGGTCGAGTATGCTATCCGTCTCCCCGGGAACGACGATGACCCCAACTCCTGCGTATGGCTGCCAATCGATTCCAAGTTCCCGCTTGCGGATTACGAAAGGCTTGTGCAGGCGTCCGAGGCGGCTGACAAGGACGAAATAGAAAAAGCGACTGCGACCTTCTTGACGACCGTACATAGCGAAGCCAAAACGATTAGCGAAAAGTACATCGCCCCTCCCAAAACGACGGATTTCGCAGTCATGTTCCTTCCGACAGAAGGTCTCTATGCCGAGGTATTGCGTTCGCCGGGCGAAGTTGCTGATCTTCTCCATCGCTACCGTATTGTAGTCGCCGGGCCGACGACGCTCGCCGCCATTTTGAGCAGCCTCCGTATGGGATTCCGAACGCTTGCCATTGAGAAACGCTCAAGCGAGGTCTGGGAAATCCTCGCCGCCGTGAAAACGGAGTTCGGCAAGTTTGGTGACGTTATGGACAAGTTAAAAAGACAGTTGAACACTGCGTCCAAGACCGTTGATGAAACGGGCACTCGAACCCGCGCGATGGAACGGACGCTTCGAACTGTTGAGGAACTACCGCCGGACGAAGCAACCTCACGCCTCGGACTTGCTGACGGCATCGCCGAAATACACTCAACTGACACCAAGGAACTTTTGGAATGATACGTTGACTGTAGGAGTCAGCGATCGTTGCCCCATTTTGGAGGACATTGACGAATAAACCTACACTCGGTTCGAAACTGCTCCTGCTTGATAGCACGCCATTATCCCTATCGGAATAATTCATTCAGCAGGTAACATTCTTTTTTCGCTCTATGACTAGCCGTAAAAAGTGTTCCTTCGCGGTCTGGTTTTCACTACAGCGGAGTGAGATGTCAATAGAATCGTGATCCGTCCAATCTACGCGCTCCAGCGGAGATCAAGCGAATGGACATTGAGCGCGATAGAATTCCTAGTGCGATAGAGATCTTGAAGGTGTGTAGAAACACCGAGCCCCTGTGTACCTAAGCCCCAGCGGGGCGACAGACCACCATGGTATCAGAAATCGCGCCGGTGACTTTTTCAATGGTCAACCAAAAAACCACTCAATTATAATTTCCTCCGCTTTTCTTGAACGTCTATTTCACACTGTTCGTAATCCAGATTATATGTACAAAGTCGAATTTAGAGTTTCTCCATGAAGTGGAACAAAGCCAAGTTGAATGAGACAAATGCGACTTTGGGAGCAAGATTATGCCCGAGGATGTTCGTACAAAGATATTGCCCCAATTGCACGCATTAACGGACATTGTCTCAAAGACCTATGACATCGGAGAGTGCAAACGTTTCGAACCACTTACGGGTGGATTGTTGAATCGTGTATATCTTGTGACTACCTCGCGAAGCAAATATGTCCTGAAAGAACATCGCTACTATAACAGCGCAGGTAAGTTACATTCCCTTAAGTCGCTCCTCGACCAGTTGAAGCTGCATGAGATTTCATGTGATTACATTGTACCTACCCGGGATGGCGAATTCTTCTTTGAATTCAATGATAGCAAATACATCATGCACAAGTTTATTCCGGGAACCAACTATACCGATTTATCAAAGCTGAATGGGCAGCAACGTACGAATGCGATAGAATTCCTAGTCCAATACCACAGCGCGGTTTGGGGGTCAAGGCTTGAAGGCGAGAGTATTCAGCCTTGCGAACTACCGGTGGTGTTTACCGATAACATTGGGTGGATTCGAAGATATATCTCCAGCCATCAAAATGTTTTCGATCATGAAGAGGATTTTAGGTTTGTTATGGGGCAGACTGACAAATTAGACGCATTTGTAAAGAGCAAACATTATCAAGATCTACCTCGTTTGCTTGTTCATGGCGATTATCGATTCTGTAATGTGGTGTTCACAGGCAATAAGGTAGCTGGCCTTTTCGACTGGGATCTTCTGCAGTGTGCTCCAAGAGTGTTTGAGGTGGTCGATGCGTGCAGCAACTTTGCTTTAGATTTACAAAACATGGGAGAGGATGTTGATAGTGTTGATAGATTTGCTGACTTCAAACGCCTTCTCACGACTTACCAACGCGCAGCTAACCACAGAAATCTAGATTTGTCCGCCGGGGAGATTGCAGCAATACCGGAGATGCTAAGATTGAAGTCGCTACAGACTGGTATAAACTTTGCCATTTTGCTGCGACAGTTGCCTCTGCGCCCCGGAGAAACCGAGTATGGCAGGATTAATCGCAGCCAACGATGCTTGCATGATGCGCTAGAGACGCTGCGAAATATTGATGACGACGTTATCCGGGGCGACTTCGATTTGTAGTAGCACTATTTAATGCGCCTCTGTCTAGGCGTTCTAGAACCCGTCATCGGTATTGGGATTATGCTTCTCTGGTCGGTGCATTCTCTCGGACTCGGTCTGGAGTTGCCAATCCAGCCAGTATTTGTAGGGTGGGATCAAGCGAACGGATAGTGAGTGCGATAGAAATCCCCTGCCCACCATTGTCAAACGCCAGTCCCTAAAAAATACCGCGTTTCATCAGTCAAACAGCTCCACTCACCGAAACACCTCTGACGAAGCCAACAGCCGTTCGTCTCTTTTCCCCTTTTCCGAGCCAAATTAGGGTAAATTTGTCTTGCATTCCAGAAGCCCCTTCAGTTCATGTCAAAAGAAAGTGCAAAGAAACTTTGAGAAACCGAGTTTTGAAGAAAAAACTCGGTTTCTTTCACTCCAGCAAAGATCAAACGAGTGAACTCAGCACGGCAATTTGATGATGAAACTCTCTCCTGCTACAGGATGTGCGAGATGAACCCATAATGCTCGTCTCGTTTCTGTAACGATGCCGTCCTGATTCACGTTGTTACCTATGCGTCTAATCCGATTAGGCGAGATCAAGCGAATGGATAATGAGATCAAGCAAGTGAATAGCGCGCGCGATAGGAGATCCTGCGATAGCTATCCCATAGCAAATCCCGCGCGATAGAATTCTCATAGAAATCCCTCCTAACCATCAGGTTAAAGTGAGGATTTCTACGGATGTCCGCTAGCCAATGACTGGGTTCCGAGCGCACGATTTACAGACATCAACCATTATCAAATCAACGAAATACAGGGCGGCCGGAAGCTAGCCGCATGAGTCCTATATTGTTCATACAAACCCTTAAACCATGATCGGAGACAATGAGAAATGTCTGAAATATTACTTTGGGGCGTCGCAGTCCTGTTAGCGCTGAATTTTGTGTTAATGCTTCTGGTGTTGAAGCAAAAGCTGTTCTCCCGCGGCAATATAGGGGACCTGATAGGCCAAGATGACTTGCATTCGTTCAAGAAGGAACTATCCAAGGCCCAACGCGAACTTCAAGAGGATATACAGAAGGCGCATCAATCAACCACCAAAACCATGACGGCAAACATAGGAGAATTTGGCAAGCTTCTCACCTCCCAATCGGAAGGAATGAGATCAGCCGTGGGGATGAGATTCCAAGATCTCCAGCAAAGTACCGAAGCTAGGCTCGACAAAATACGCGATGCTGTCGCTAATCAGCTTAGCAGCGGCGCCAAGGCAATTACCGACTTGATGCACTCCAACGAGACGAGCGTGGAACATGTCAGGAGTACGGTCGATATGCGTCTGCAAGCCATACAGACGAGCAACGATGAAAAACTCGACAAGATGCGTGAAACGGTCGACGAAAAACTACAATCTACACTGGAACAACGACTGGGCGATTCTTTCAATAAAGTGACCCAGCGGCTTGAAGAAGTCCATCGCGGTCTCGGAGAAATGCAGCGCCTCGCTACCGGCGTAGGCGATCTCAAACGCGTCCTCACGAATGTCAAGTCCAGAGGCACATGGGGCGAAGTTCAACTCGGTGCGCTTCTCGAAGAAATCCTTGCTCCAGAGCAATACAGCGCCGGTGTACAGCTCAAATCCGGTTCGCATCATATTGTCGAGTATGCCGTTAGGCTTCCCGGCAATGACAATGACCCCAATTCCTGCGTCTGGCTCCCAATCGATTCCACGTTTCCTCTCGAGGATTACGAAAAGTTGATTGAAGCCGCTGAAGAGGCTGACAAAGATGAAGTGGACAGAGTGGTCTCAACTTTTCTCTCCGCCGTAGAGCGGCAGGCGAAGAATATCTGCGATATGTATATTGTGCCTCCCAACACCACAGACTTCGCAATTATGTTCCTCCCCACGGAAGGACTTTACGCCGAGGTGTTGCGAGCGCCAGGGAGCTCCGCGCATCTGCTTCACCAACACCGCATTGTGGTTGCCGGACCGACGACTCTTGCCGCAATTTTGAGCAGCCTCCGACTCGGATTCAGAAGCCTGGCAATTCAGAAGCGCTCCAGCGAGGTCTGGGAAGTCCTCGCCGCCGTGAAGACAGAGTTCGGCAAGTTTGGCGACGTTATGGCGAATCTGAAACAGCAACTCTACAAAGCCTCCAGAACCATCGATCAGACGCAATCCCGTACGAAGGAAATGGAGCGTCAACTGCAAACGGTTGAGGCGCTGCCGCCTGACGAAGCCTCCGTCCGGCTCGGACTGACCAACGGAACGCCCGCAATTCATGTACCTGAAAATGGGCAACCGGCGGAACAACATGTTGACGCCTAGAGATCGAGTTAAGGGAATTCGGCTAGTATTGGTGGAGTTCTCCGTCGCAAATCATTTAGCTTGCTGGTTTATTTCCTGAATAGATAGCGTTCTTTGGGGCGTTTGTTAGTTGTCTGAATCACGGATTACACGGATTAAGGGATCTCTATCGCACTCACTATCCGTTCGCTTGATCGGATTATACTCGCCGAGGTGGTTTTCTTGCTGTGAGTATGATGATGGCGGGTGCGAACACGGCGCGCGGAGATCTCTATCAGGACCTACTGTGGGATTAGTTATCGCAGTGGGACCTCTATGGGAACACTATCGCGTTCGCCATTCGCTCACTTGATCCCTCGTTATTCACCCGGTTGCGAGATTTACTACCGCTCTCAATATTTGGTCACTTGAGGAATCTCTATGACAGCGTGCTAGCCACCGACTGCTCCTGCTGGATTGACAAATCCAGCAGTCCGTAGGTTGGGGTGAATGGAAATCCTTAAGAAATCACACATGGAAGCAGGCATTTCGTCTTTTCATCTCCCTTCCAAGCACCGAAATCCAAGTGAAACCCAACACATCGTCCGGTTCGCACTAGCAAAATTTATTGCACGCCTGATGCGTCAGACGCCGCCGATTCGCCGCATTTAATCTGTGTAATCCGCTTAATCCGCGTAATCTGTGATTCAGTCCGTAGGTTGGGTTGAACGGTAATCCCTGAGAAATCACACACGGAAGCAGGCGCTTCGTCCTTTCATCTCCTTTCCAAGCACCGAAATCCAAGTGAAACCCAACACAGCATCCGGTTCGTGGCGACACAATTCATTGAACGCCCGATGCGCCAGACGCCGCCGATTCGCCACGGCTAATCTGCGTAATCCGTGTAATCAGCTAAATCAGTGATTCAGACAATCTACTTTCATCTCAAATCAAAAACCAGATGTATCATCCTGTTGAATCCTCTGAACCCACTTGAAACATAATCGCTTTTATAGTACCATTCTTGAGTCACATATTTCGCCAAATGAAAACACGCTTGCCAACAGCAACGCTATCTCATTTGACTATCAGATTTCGCGGTAGTAAAAAGTGCCAATTGAACGCATCACGCAAACAGACCCGAACTATCCGGAGCAACTCAAAACGCACTTGGAGACCGAAGCACCGGAAACCATTTGGGCTTGGGGAGAGGTTAACCTGCTGACATCACACAACGCCTGCCGGCGCGGCGAACTTTGGGCGCTCTTCTGCTCCGGCAAATGTCCCGGCGAGATTATCCTGAAAACCCACGACCTTGCCCAGCGATTCAGACGATTGGGGATATCGACCATAGGAGGTTTTCATTCCCCGGTGGAGAAGGAATGCCTTCGCGTTTTGCTGCGAGGCGAACAGCCGATTATTATCTGTCCCGCGCGGAGCATTGAAAACATGCGGTTAAAACCGGAGTGGAAACGAGCGCTATCCGAAAATCGCCTACTTATTCTATCCATTTTTGCCGGTAAAGTCCGGCAACCGACTGTAGAATTGGCGCGACGACGAAACATATTTGTGGCGGCGCTTGCCGACAGAATCTTCATCGCCCACGCTGCGGAAGGGAGTAGAACCCTAGAATTTGCCAAGACGGTCACCGAATGGGGCAAGCCGGTGTTCACTTTTAAGGTGGAAGCCAACCGGTCGCTTCTCCAACTCGGAGCGCAACGATTCGAAAGTCCGTAAGAGGCACTACCAATGAGCAACCAAACATGAAAGTTTATAAGGATGTACTCCAATGGAAATCGTTAAGGATGACGCTTGGAATCTCTCTCTTGGCGGTTCTTGGTTTTGCTGTCCTTCTAGTCCTTCGATCTTACTGGCTTACCCAATATAGAATTGCGAACTCGTGGGATGCCTGGATAGACGCGAAAACAGAAATATGGACTGAGATGTCCGTTGCCGCGCGCAACGAAGCAATTCGATTCAATCTGATAGACGAAAACGAACTCGCCCGTATAAGAGCGCAGAGTCGCAGAAACGTTGAAGAATTTGCCGCAGAGATGCAGGCAGAATACGTCTCTCCAGCAGCGATGGAGGCGGATGGAGTACGAATAACGTTAGAGAGCATCAAATATAAAATCAGCGAACCCGAAAAATATACGGGCGCTCAGACAGTTTCCGCCTTGATGGAAGCGTTTGATGCGGATTACTGCTCCGGGCATACCGATGCTTTAGCCGAGGCGAAGTATCCGCGCGAGGAGTGGCTCGCGATGCTCCTCGATAAAGGACTCCGGGTTGGCGACTACTCCGATTATTCCGGCTCTATGAACCTGCGCTCCAATCTGGTGCATCTCGCAAATGATCCTGGAACGTGGGCATCGGGCCGAAACGGAATAGCGCCTACCGGTGATTGGGAATCGTTCAAGGAGGCGTATATCAATAGGAAGGTTTGGGAGTACCAACAGATCTATGAAGCAAAGCAAATTGATCCTGAGGTGTTTGAAGGGAGATTTATGGGGCCGGATGGCCGCACTTTCCTGCCCTACACTGACCGACGCGTTTACATGGAAAGATCTGAAACCGGCTACACATTATTTGGAGCCGAACTTTCGGAGCGGCACGAGCGAGAACTTGCTTATGAAGGAAAACTGCCCGAAGGTTACGATGTTGTCTTTGTTGATGAGCAGGGCAACATCCTCACCGAACCGCCGCCGACCGTCTCCAGGCCGTGGTATAGGGCATTTCTGAGATAATCGGACTCGCAAAAATATGCGAACTAGATACCAAGTTCGCAACTAAAAGACGTGACTGTACCGCCGCCCATCTCAAACATAAGATTTAGAAAAACCGGGGAAACTCGATTGTCCCTGCTTTTCGGCAAACCAATGAAAAGATCGCCTGACGTTTTTGAGCAGTCGATCGGATTGAATCCTTTACTGACAGGTTAAGTTTTCCGTAAGTGTTTAGTCCATCAAAGCAATGTTGCCGGTGCTAGTTGGTAGTATTAATTAAGCGACCAAATAAGATCGAGGAAAGGGATGCCGCTCCGACCATACCTGAAGCTATCGGGACAGGGATGTCCCTCCCACCGGGGCGGCCGCTCTTACCAGAACCGAACTAAACTGTTACAGTTTTCCGTTACGCCCAGAAGGCTAAGCAATCGGTCAGTACAGGACATGCCCAGACAGGTGAGTTCGGTACAAAATCTACAAGGATAGCTGATCATGTATCAAGATTGAAGTGATATGAAAAAGCAAGAGTACAACTTTTTCCGAGAAAACGGCTACCTGCCGCTGGGCAAAATCCTGACAACCGAGGAGGTAGCGTACTTCACCGCAATCTTTGACCGCGATTGGACGGAGGAACGTGAGCGCTGGTATTCGGCGCCCGACCACCAAACCATAAACTGCGATGCCCTCGTCAGCTCCCCGGAGATTGACGGCATCATCCGGCATCCGAAGATAATCGAGCCGGTGTGCGCTCTAATGGGTGAAGAGATCTGTTTCTCGGAGATATGTATTCGGCACATGGCAGGCTACGAGTCCCCCGAAGTGCATCGATCTTGGCACCGGGATCGACCGCACTGGCAGGAGCATTCCTTGAGAATAGGCTATATGCAAGCGGTTGTATATCTCACAGATGTGGACGAGACGACGCACTGTTTCTCAATCTCGCCGGAATCGGTAAATCAGGAAGTCCTGGACGTAGAAGCCCAGCTCGAGCGGGGCGGCATCCACGACCTGCACGGCGAAGCCGGAACGGCTATCCTGTTTAATGTTTCCGTGCTACATACCGCAACCGTGCGTAAGACGGAGACAGAGCGAAGATCGGTGCAAACCTACTACGGACACCCGCATCGGGAATTCCTGAGCAACGATTCATTGATACCGGCGAGTCTGTGGCGAGATCATCCGGATGCAGAAGTCCGGTCTTTTTACGGGGTGCTCAACGACAAGACACGCGAATACTATCAAAAAAACAGTTGAAGGAGCCGAAATGGTAATGTCTCCAATAACTATGATGCAATTGTTTTTTCTTCGGTCTGGATTTGGCAATCCAGACCGAGCGGGGGGAGGGAGCGGAACTCGCCGAATAGGGAAGTACCACGCTAATTCCGGCTATTTGGGGCTTATATGCCTAGAGAGGACGTGTGACGAATTGTAATACGACGAACCAAACGATTTGCTAGACAGTTACACTATGATGATAACACCGCGAACTACCGACTTGAAAGACACTTTACAGACCTGCACATCCGGTGTATACTGGGGCGGAAGGAAATCGCCTAGATGACACAAACCGAAACACTCATCAAAATCCTCCTCATTCACGGACCAAATCTCCAACTCTTGGGAAAACGACAGCCCGAAATCTACGGTCGTCAGACACTGGAGGACATCAATTCCCACCTTCGCGAGATCGCACTAAAGAAAGGCGTTGAGCTTAAAACTTTCCAGTCCAACTACGAAGGCGCAATCGTCTCCGAAATAGGAGACAACATAAATTGGGCGGACGGCATATTAATCAACCCCGGCGCATACACACACACCAGCATTGCAATTCAGGACGCCCTATCCGCAGTTAATCTCCCCGTGATTGAGATTCATCTGTCCAATATCTACGCGCGCGACGATTTTCGACACCACTCCTACGTCTCCCCCGTTGCAATTGGTGTAATCAGCGGCTTCGGCGCCTTCAGTTACGATCTCGCCCTCGAAGCAATGGTTCAAAGGTTGAAAGAGCACACAGCCAAGTAATTGACGATAATATGAACGTCTTTTGAGTTAGTTTCAAAATAAATTTCAGATTTCTAGGTGATGCCGACCAAAGCCCCAGATTGCTCCTGCTGGATTGACAAATCCAGCAGTTCTTTATTTCTCTATATATCCATTTGACTCCCACTCTATTGGAACTTGCTCAAACAATATCTGAAGGATTTTAGGCGTGTAGTTTCTATTTCTTTAGACTTATGCAGTCGAAAGCCTCAGTGTCTCGTAGCGATGCTATATTATTCGTTATGCGTATGGAACCTTCATTACACTCGCTACACGGTCGTTTGATGCTGATGCGTCAGCAAGTTTCTTACGTATTACGCATTACGTATTACTCTACATCCATATCGTATGCTATGATTGAGACAACTTGTGTAACACCCGTTTTTATCAACAAAGGACACCTTCATGCCACAGAATCACTTCATACCGTTTGCGCGACCGTGGATTGGCGATGACGAGATAAACGCCGTCAGCGAGGTTTTGGCGTCTAAGTGGATTAGCACGGGACCAAAAACCGCTGAGTTCGAGCGGCGATTCGCCGAGTACATCGGCGTAAAACATGCCCTAGCCGTAAGTTCCTGTACCGCCGCATTACATCTCTCGCTCGTTGCTGCCGGGATTGGCGAAGGCGACGAAGTGATTACCACCCCGTATACATTCACGGCGACCTCGGAAGCCATCGGTTATACCGGTGCAAAGCCGGTTTTCGTTGACATCGATCCGATAAATCTCAACATTGATGTGGACAAGATTTCCGAGAAACTCACGCCCCGTACGAAAGCCATCCTCCCCGTGCATATTGCGGGAGTGCCCTGCGACATGCACGCCCTTCTCGAAATCTGTAAATCGCGGAATCTTACTCTCATTGACGATGCCGCACATGCGATTCCAGCCGATTATAATGGACATCGTATCGGATCAATCGGCGATATGTCCGTTTTCAGTTTCTACGCGAACAAAAACCTGACAACCGCTGAAGGCGGCATGATTACGACCAACCGTGACGACTACGCCAAGATGATTAAACCGATGCGGTTGCACGGACTAAACAAAGATGCGTGGGCGCGCCAGTCCAATCGGAGCGTGTGGTACTATCAGGTCGATTCTCAAGGATACAAGTACAACATGACCGACATCCAAGCGGCAATGGGCTTGTGTCAATTGATGAAATTAAACAAGGCAATCGAGATCCGTCGAAAGTATATACAGATCTATCAGGAAAGGCTTGCGACCATCCCGGAAATCGCGACTCCCCCCGGTGAAACACTCCACCGCCACTCGTGGCATCTGTACATTATCCAGCTTCGGACGGATCTACTCAAAATCACTCGAGACGAGTTCGTTGAAGCCATGCGCGCCGCCAATATCGAATGCAGCGTCCACTACATCCCCTTACACTTCTTTCCGTACTACCAGAAACGCTACGGTTACCGAGAAGGCGATTTCCCCTGCGCAGAAGCAGCATTTGAACGTGTCGTGAGTTTGCCGCTTCATATGGACTTGACGGCGGATGACATTCACACCGTTGTTGACAGCATTCGCGACATCTTGAGTTGATCGAATGCGAATCTGAACTCCCCTATGTATCGCCCTGCCCTCCACGCTCTTGTACCTTATGCGCTCGGTATTCTGGTTGGCGGGTTTTCCTCCATCCCCATCTTTTGGATCTGGCTCGCTGCCCTTGCCTTTCTTGCCGGCAGCTTCGTCCTGAGAAACGTAACGAAACATAATTTCTCAATCCGACCGCTTCCACCCATCACATACCGATATGTCCTTCTACAGTTGGCGGTTTTCACCTGCGGCATAATCTATTCGGAGATTCGGCTGACCTCTCCGATACCTTCCGATTTCTACGATCAGGAAGTCAGGTTCTCGGGGCAGACATTGTATCAACCGGAACGCGGTGAATCATGGGGCTCCTGCTCCGTTGAGGGACAGATCCGCCCGCTAAACTCTCCGGACCGCGTCGTGAGTGCAAAGCTCTTGGTCTATTTTCGCGAACCGGCGCCGCTGCACTACGGCGACCACTTGGAACTCCGAGGTACTCTTCGTCGTCCCCAAGGGCAACGCAATCCTGGCGGATTTGACTATCGCTCCTACCTTGCACGGCGTCAGGTTTTTGGTATCCTATATCCGGATCGGGAGCTTGAGATTGCGGTAAGCGGACAATCCGGTTACCTGCCCCTGCGTTGGACGGAAAAACTGCGGCGGCGTGTAGAAAGAGTGATTGATGCTGCATATCACAGACACCCGGAACACGACGAGATCCTCAAGGGGATGCTTCTCGGAAAACGAGGCGGAATCGAGGAGACGACCATCGCCGCTTTCCGTAACAGTGGATCGCTACACATCCTCGCCGTATCAGGATTGCATGTCGGGTTGATTGCCGGTGTCATCTTCCTTTGCTTCTCGCGCCTCCCCGCGAAGGCAACCTGTATTCTGACAATACTCGCCGTAATCCTCTACTCCTGCGTCGTGGGATTCCGCCCATCGGTGATTCGCGCATCGACGATGGTGGTTCTGTTTCTGATCGGCTCAATCATCGACCGGGATGTCGACAGGTTTAACCTCCTTGCAGTCGCCGCACTTATCCTATTGCTGATTAACCCGGCGCAATTGTGGAATGTCGGCTTCCAGCTCTCGTTCGCCGCGGTGGCGTCAATCCTCTTCTTCGCCCCCAAGTGGGAGAGCCTCATCAGAGACATCCTTCCGGATTGGCTCTACCAACCGGATGCACGAGAAGATGTATCCCTCTTTCGTTACGCGGCGGCGAAAGGAATTCAATGGCTGCTTCTAGCATTCGGGGTCACACTAGCCGCGCAGCTTGGCACCGTACTTTTCATTGCAGGCTCCTTTTACCGGGTCTATCCTTTGGGCTTAATTGCGGGACCATTTGTTGTGGGACTTGCGGCGCCTATCGTTAGCCTCACACTCATCTCTGTGATCTTTGGCTCAATCTGGCTTCCACTCGCAGCACCGATTGTCTACGCCAACCACCTCATAATTTCTCTACTGCTCCAGATTATTGAGTTCTTAGGACGTCAAGAGTGGAGTGTCGTCAAAACCGCGCCGCCTACACTTGGTTGGATTATGATCTTCTTCGCTGGCTGTATGGCGGTAGTCTACTGGCGGTGGGTGCGGCAGGAGCGAAAAAAGGCTGTGCTAATCGGGCTTACCGTCGTAGCGATATGGGTGTGGGATGCCGCGTGGCGGGAAGACGGAAAGCTGCTAGAGGTTACGTTCCTCGATGTCAGGCAGGGTGACGCGGCGTTCGTCAGATTGCCCGACGGGAAAAACATGCTTATCGATGGGGGACGCAACCTGCTATTCGCTTATCGTGGACACTACCAAATCGAACCCAAAGACGGAAAGAGCTTGAAGTTCCTCGCATTCGACACCGGCGAACGAATCCTCTCGCCATTCTTGAGTTACGAAGGTATTGGCAAACTCGATCTTCTAGTTTTGAGCCATCCCGACAACGATCACGGCGGAGGACTCTACTACATTTTGCACGAATTTGACGTGGAAAAGGTACTCGGGGTGCCACACTTGGATCTGCAGCCGACAACCCACCGGGTGTTGCATGAACTCATTGACGAAAAAGGCATACCGCATGAACTTGGCTATGCGGGCGAAATCAATCTGTCCTCAACCGCGAAACTTGAACTGCTGCACCCTTTTGACGAGGCGTCGACAAACTTGACCGATCGTGACATAAACGACGATTCCCTCGTTTTCAAACTTTCTTACGGTGAAGTGGATGTCCTATTCACCGGTGACATTGAACGGGACGCGGAAGAGAGACTGGTCGAGTCAGGAATGGATCTGGAGGCGGAGATTCTCAAGGTGCCGCATCACGGGAGCAAAACCTCTAGCAGTCCAGAATTTCTATCCCTAGTCCGTCCAAAATACGGTGTTTTCTCACTCGGCGCGCGCAATCCCTACAAGTTCCCGCCCAGACAGATTCTACGGCGCTATCGGAATTTCGGGTGCGAAGTACTGCGGACTGATGAACTTGGCGCTATCAGGATGAAAACAGACGGAACTCGGTGCTGGATTACGCATCACGCAAGCTGCAATTGATAGCCACACCACAACGGACTGGCTTTACGGACTTTTCTCGTAGTATCGGACAATCTCTTGAGCAAGCGCTTCCACCGATGCTTCGTTTGGCATCACATCGACCTTCAAACGAAGTCGGTTCGCCGCCTCCGCGGTTGACGGTCCGATGACAGCGATACTTACCTTATCCAAAAGGACCTCAGGACGATGCTGATCGAACATTCCAACGAAGTTCGTGACCGTGGATGAGCTTGTGAAGGTAACCATATCAATTTCGCCGTCTATGATTCGCTTCTCAAGCGCTTCATGCCCCGTGCCTTCGGTCTTGACGGTATCGTAAATCGGAATGGCGTGGACAATTGCCCCCTTTTCGCGCAAACCGTTGGGTAAATCTTCAGGAGCAATTTTGGCGCATGGCAACAAAACGCTTTTTTCTGCCAAGTTCGTCATCTCGTCAGCGATTACCGTCCCCCGCGATTGTGATGGGACAAAATCTGGTAGGATTCCAATCTCATTCAAAGATTCGACCGTCTTGTGCCCCACCGCACAGATCCGCGCATTCCCGAAGGATCGAGCGTCTACACCATTTTCTCGCAGTTGAGAACAAAATATCTCGACAGCATTGACACTAGTAAAGATGACCCAATGGTACTCCCCCAGGCGTGCTATAGCCTTCTCTATATCAGGGTTGTCCAATATAGGTTGAATTTCAATGGTGGGAAACTGAATGGTGTCGGCACCGTACGACTCAAGGAGTTCTGCAAAACCGCTGGCTTGAGCACGCGCACGGGTAACAACGATGCGCTTCCCGAAGAGCGGTTTCGAATCGTACCAGCGTAACTGTTCGCGCAACCGATTCACCGCGCCGACGACAACGACCGCAGGATTCCGAAAGTTGGCAGCTATTGCCTTTTCGGAGATGTCGAAAAGCGTCCCTTCAAGGGTTTTTTGTTGCGGTGTCGTGCCCCAATGGACGAGCGTCACAGGAGTATCGGGGGAACGTCCGTGCTTTGTCAGTTGGGTGGCAATCTGGTCGAGGTGACCGATGCCCATGTAGACCACGAGTGTATCGACAGCCGTTGCCAGTCGTTCCCATCCAATCGGCGAATCGGGGGCGAATGATGCCGAGTGGCCGGTAACAAATGCGACAGACGATGCATAATCTCGATGGGTGAGCGGAATGCCTGCATACGCCGGCGCCGCGATTGCGGAGGTAATGCCGGGCACAATCTCAAAGTCGATTCCCGCCTCGACGAGGGTGAGCACCTCCTCACCGCCACGCCCAAAAATGAAAGGATCGCCGCCTTTAAGCCGAACGACTGTCTTGCCGTCCTTGGCTTTTTGAAGCATGAGCGCGTTAATCTCATCCTGGCGTTTTCGCTGTTCGCCCGGGCGTTTTCCGCCATAGATTCTCTCGCAGTGCGGGGGACAGTACTCCAACAGAGCATCACTGATGAGCAAGTCATAAATTACGACATCGGCGTGTTCGAGGCACTCTACCCCTTTGAGCGTTATTAACTTGGGATCCCCCGGTCCGGCGCCGACAAGGTAGACCTTTCCGGCTCTCTTTTCACTCATTATTCCCCTCGCTCAGGAACTCCCTAGCTCCCTTTGACAAGAGGCTTTTCCCCAGACGTTCCGCAATATGAAGGGCTTGCTCGGTAAACCCGATCTCTTCCGCAACTACCCGTCCCTTCCCGTTGTGATCCGCGACCATGCCAATAATCCCCAATTGACCATCCTTGATTGACGCATGCACACCGATCGGAACTTGGCAACCGCCTCCCAATTGACTCAGCACGGCTCTCTCCGTCGTTACCGCAAGTTCGGTGTCGCCATCGTTAATCGGGCGCAAGTATTCGCGCATCCTGTTGTCATCCTCGCGAATTTCTATTCCCAATGCCCCTTGTCCGGGTGCTGGCACCATCTTGTCCACCTCGAAATATTCGGTGATGGATTCTTCTCCCATTAGCCTCTTGATTCCGGCGGCAGCGAGGATTAACCCGTCAAGATCCGTCTCCCGAAGTTTTCGAAGCCGCGTGTCGAGATTTCCGCGGACTCCCACGACTGCCAAATCGGCGCGTAAAAGGATGAGCTGAGCGCAACGGCGCGGGCTGGTCGTCCCAATCTGCGCCTTCTCCGGCAATTTCTCAAGAGACAATCCCGACGCGGAGACAAGCACGTCACGCGGGTCTTCACGACTTGGAATCGCACCGATACATAAGCCATCCGGGAGTTTGGTTGGCAAATCCTTCATGCTGTGGACAGCGAGATCAATCGATCCATCCAGCAGTGCAAATTCAATTTCTCTCGTAAAAACCCCTTTGCCAAGTCCAACCAGTGATTGGTTTTGTATCCTGTCTCCCGTGGTTTTGATGATTTGGAGTGAAATCTCTAGGTGGGGAAAGTGTGAATGAAAGCACTTTTTGACATACTCCGCTTGCCAGAGTGCAAGTTGGCTACCGCGCGTCCCGATGGTAATGGATTGCGTCATTCGTTCTTACGGAAATACGACATCAGAGTAACGTGTCTTGTTTAGTTCTGATTTGGTAATCTCGACCTCCAGGCAATCACGTCTCATCTTCTGTCTCCGCCCTATCTTCACCGTTTTCCAAAGCAAATAACTCCTGCAAAGCCTGAATATACTGGACGCGCCCGCCGTCGATTTCATTCGTCTTCTGACGCAGATTCTTGGTCGGTTGATGCAGCAGTTTCTTCACAATGGCTTGGGTCATGGATTGAACAAGTGCCTGTTGCTCCGACGATAACTCCGCCTTCTTGAGACACGATTGCAGCTCTCTTTCAACAACCCCTTGAAACTGCTGGTTTAGCGCTTTGATTGTCGGCGTAACTTTGAGGAGTTGCATCTGAGAGTAAAAACCGATCGCCTCCTCCTCCACGATACGTCCGGCAATCTCCGCCTCACGCTGGCGATCTTTTAGGTTGGATGCTATGACTGCTTCAAGGTCGTCAATGTTATACAGAAAGGCATTTTCTATCTTGCTGATTTCAGGATCGATATCCCGCGGTACCGCAATGTCAATCAGAAACATGTGACGATGCTTCCGCTTTTTCATCACTTCCGCGAGCGGTTCGCGCTGGATGAGATAGTGCGGTGCATCGGTCGAGCTAATCACGATGTCGGCGTCAACAAGGAAAGTCAAACTCTCATCGTAAGCGAGCGGAATACCATTAAATTTATGGGCGATTTCTACGGCGCGCTCAAATGTCCTATTCGCAACAATAACTTGGGACGCACCGTTCTCCACGAGGTGTTGAGCCGTCAACTCGCTCATCTCTCCAGCCCCGACAATAGCAACGGTTTTGTTCTCAAGTGATTGGAATATCTTCTTCGCGAGTTCAACTGCCGCGTAGCCGATGGAGACTGCCCCTGAAGCAATGTTCGTTTCTGTGCGCACGCGCTTGCCGACGCTTATCGCTTTTGTAAAGAGGCGATTCAACGTTTGTCCACTGGCTCCGGCAGCTAACGCTGTTTCGTAGGCGTCCTTTACCTGACCGAGGATTTGAGGCTCGCCAACGATCATTGAGTCGAGGCTTGCAGAAACATCAAACAAATGACGAACAGCGTCCGCGTCCTGATGAGAATATGTAAACTTCTTGAGAGTTTGTGAATCGATACGATGGTATGCGGAAAGAAAATCGGACAGAATTGTGCCACCACCAGCGGCGTCGGCTGTTGCGTAAACTTCAACACGATTGCACGTGGAGAGAATCACTGCCTCATGAAAGTGAAATTGGTCCTTCAAGAGTGGAAATGCCTGCAAGATCTGCGTCTCGGAAAATGCAAGTTTTTCCCTGAAATCAAGCGGAGTTGTATGATGACTGGTGCCAACAATGTGAATATGGTTCATTTGGCGTTTCGTTCAAGATGTGCTCAAAAAGCGTGTATGCTGGGCAGAAACAGATTGACTCCGGCGTAAGTGCATAAGATTGCGGCAAAACCGATTATTGCCGAATAAGCGGCTTTACGACCGCGCCAGCCCAAAGCCTGACGGATGCCTATTTGTATGACATATATCAACCAGGTGGCAAGGGTGAATATAATTTTTGAATCGATCCATCTCCATGTAAGTTCCTGTGCGTATTTCGTCCAAATCGCGCCGATGATGATGCCCATTGTCAGCAAAATAACCCCTACGACCATACATCGGTGCCCGATTTCGTCCGATGAACCAAGCGAAGGAAAGTGGTCATGGATGAGCGTTCGCGCCTTCCGTCGAATCTTCTTCTCCTCAATCAGATACATGACTCCAAAACCGAATGCCGCGATGAACGCAGCGTAGGACAGGAAAATCAACGTGGTGTGGGAAAGCAACCAGTAATTCTGCAGATCCGGAGGCAATCCCGGAGCATCTTGAGGAAGTGCATAAGCAATCAGGATTGCGGCGAATGCGGCTGGAACAACGAATACGCCCAAAGCGCGCATGCGCGTCAGATAGGCTATCCCCAGATAGATAAGGATTATTGCCCAAGCGAGGAAGGACACGGAGTCAAGCCAATGCGACATCGGGAACTGCCCTTGACCTATCCAACGAAGGGCAATCATTACTGTGTGCAGTGCAAATCCCGTCGTAGTCGCCCAAAAAGCAGCCTGGGAAATCCTGTTAATTCCCGTAGTGAGAAACAGAGCGTGCAGTATGCTGGCCGCTAGATATATCAAGAGGGCCAATAGAAATAGAAAATCCATCGCGAGATGATGTCCAGGTTACAATGCGTGCTGTTTATACTCGTTATATCGGAGGCGCTTCCGCTATCTATGAATTATGTGATGTCTCTATTTGAATTCGTTCAAGGGCGTATCGCTGAGCGGATTCAACCCGCCCATGGCGAACCATGTTGAATATACATTCCGTCGAACAATCGGAGTTGGCGAATCCAAGACAACATCTTAGTGGTTCTTCTGGTCTTGCATCCGATTCGGCGTGTGGTACATTGTCAATCAGCGCCTCGAAAAATCTTTGCCGCAGGCGTTGTGTGGGAATTTTTTCTAGGACGACCGGGCGTAAAGATCCTAGAAAATCGACGAACGCTCCGTATCCGGAGTTCTCAAATTTAGTACCAAGCTCAATATGGATTTTCCGGGCAGCACTTTGTTCAACGGGATTTTCGTCTTGCGTCGAAATTCCGATAATCAAGTCCTCCTCTATTACCAACTCTGGCGTAACGAATTCTCCCGCTTGCGGATTGCCGAGGTACTCGCGGGGCTGAGGCGTATCGTCTGGAAATTCCGGAGGTTCACACCCCGACTCATGCAGAACGAGAAACGCACGTGATATCCTTTTCGAATCGACTTGCGAGGTCGTCGACTGTGAGATTGACGCGCCGCATCTTTTCAACAGTGACATTCGGTGTTTCAACTCTTGACTCGTCTGTGCGGAAGTGCAAATCAGATGACATTCCTGCCCCTGCAAGAGCAAATAGGCGGGATACGGCAGTTGCCGATCTTTGACGGGTACCGGTCGTTTCTCATCGAGTTCATCTTCGTACAGTGACGATGCACCGAATCTCGATTCAAGATACTCCCGAATGCGTCTCGACATGGCGGGGCTTTTCCCGCATGTCGAGATACTGATGCTCACACTGCCGCATATAACCACGGACGCGGCGGCAAACGTACACTCGGGAATTACATCTACGACGTTGACCAGACGAATACCGTTCTTTTCATAGGCATCTTTAAACACGGATGAATTTATCTTAGGTAAATCTGTCGCTGCGCAAACGAGAAACATCCCATCTGTGTCACCTGCTTGAAATTGACGGTTGTGCCAGACAATTTGACCGACCTGCGCCAAGGATTCGATATAAGTTGTCGCATGGGGGCTGATTACTGTTACAATCCCTCCGCTTAACAGAAGAGAAACTACCTTACGCTCTGCGACCACGCCACCGCCGACAACAAGGCACTGTCGTTTGTGAAGGTTAAAATGGGCGGGGTAGAACATGACATGGCACACGATGGGCAAGTTGCGAAGAGTTTAAAGATCCAATAAACTTAACTGTATTTAAGATGCTTGAGCATGCTCGGAAGTGGATGGTTTTAATGCTTTACCACTCCCGTGATGCTCCAAAATCGGCGAGATGCCGCAGTGCCGCCTTGGCGGGAGACTCAGGGAGCGCCGTCAATGCAGACTTTGCGCGATTAGCGTATTCCCGCGCAATACAACGGCAGTGAGTCTGAATCTCATAGCGATGAAGTAGGGATTCAATCCACTCTATTGATTCATCCTCGTCGACATCCGAGTTAAAAATAAGTTCTAACTTTCTACTCTCTTCCGTTGTACACACCCCTCGCAGGTGGATCAGGGGAAACGTCAGCTTGCCTTCACGAAGATCGTTAAAGGGTTCCTTCCCCAATTTTTCCTCGTCCGCCTCAAAATCGAGCAGATCGTCAACAATCTGAAACGCCGCGCCGACAGCTCTTCCGTAATCTGTCACGCCTTGGATAATGTTCTCCTCACGCGTTCCTATAATCGCTCCCATAGCGCACGACGCGGTAATCAGTTCCCCTGTCTTCAGGTTTATGATTTTCAAGTAGTCATCGGTCGAGATGTCGAAGTCCCCGCTCTTATAGGCGTGAATGACTTCCCCTTCGCACATAGCTTGTGTTGTGCGAGCAAGAATTGCCATGGCGGGATCTTCGGCATGTCGATCAACCAACATCGAGAGAACACGAGCATGCAAGTAATCGCCTACAAGTACCGCGACTTTGTTTCCCCATTTTGAGTGCAGTGTTTCTCGTCCGCGACGGCGAGGCGCCTCATCAAGGACATCATCATGCACGAGGGAGGCAACGTGAATCAATTCGACAACTGCCGCAAGCGTATGAGAATCCTCCCCCTTGTAACCGCAGGCTTTGGCAGAAAGCAGAAGCAGGATTGGACGTAATCGTTTGCCGCCTCCCTGCACAACGTGTTGGACAGCGCTGTCCACAAAGTCGTATTCGCTCGCGGTTTTTTCGCTTAGCTTGTTCTCGACAGCCGCGAGGTCAGTGGAAATAGGTTCACAAATACTATCAAGGCTAGGGGCTAACATCAGTTTTCTTCACGTCTCCGGAGGGACATCTTCCAGTCTTCCGATCCTATTCGGTCTAGGCGCTTCGGCTCTTCAACTTGGATACCGTGTCTGATAGTCCTTTTAGCTATAGTGCGGACAATGCTTCATTCGCGGCGTGCACGGTTGCATCTATGTCCGCCTCCGAGTGCGCCAGTGACACAAAACCCGCCTCAAACTGAGACGGAGCAACGTAGATCCCTCTCTCCAGCAATTCGCCAAAATACCGACTGTACCGATCTGTATCCGATGTCCTTGCGCCATCGGCATTGGTAACTTCCGCGTCCGTAAAAAACAACATCAACATTGAACCGACTCGGCTGTGGAAGGCATCGATACCATAGCGTTTCGTTGCATCTTGGAGCCCGTCTGCCAGTTGACTTGCCCTGCTTTCGAGTTGCTCGTACACACCCGGTTCGGCGATGGCTTTCAGCGCCGCAAGCCCAGCCGCCATCGCCAACGGATTTCCGGATAGCGTGCCCGCTTGGTAGACCCCGCCTTCCGGCGCGATGTGCCGCATAATCTCTTCTTTGCCACCATACGCTCCGACAGGCATACCACCACCGATGATTTTGCCCAAGCAGGTCATGTCAGGGATAACGCGGTATAGTGACTGCGCACCGCCATACGCTACTCGGAAACCGGTAATCACTTCGTCAAAGATGAGTACAATGCCGTGTTCGGAGGTTATTTCTCGGAGTTCGTTTAAATACCCATCTCGTGGCGGGATAATACCCATATTTCCCATGATCGGTTCAAGTATAAGGCATGCAATCTGATCCGGGTGCGCTTCAATCGCGTGACGTACCGCAGTCGCATCGTTAAATGGTACGACGAGAGTGTGTTTTGTAAAGTCAGTCGGAATCCCCTCACACTCCGGAAGTCCAAACGTTGCGACGCCCGATCCGGCTTCGGCTAGGAGCGAATCAACGTGGCCGTGGTAGCACCCTTCGATCTTAATCACCTTGTCGCGTCCTGTAAATCCTCGTGCCAATCGAATGGCGCTCATCGTCGCTTCTGTTCCGGAACTGACCATCCGCACCTTCTCTATGGACGGAACCGCATTTACAATGATTTCCGCCAGTTCCGTCTCCTGTGTCGTCGGGGCGCCGAAACTGGTACCATTGACGATCGCTCCGCTGATGGCGTCTATGACGCGTGAATCGGCGTGACCCAATATAAGAGGGCCCCACGATGCGACGTAATCGATATACTGGTTCTCATCAATATCGATTACCTTTGATCCCGATCCCCGCTGAATAAAGCGGGGATTGCCGCCCACCTTGTTGAAGTTGCGTACCGGACTATTCACGCCGCCGGGAATGAAGTGTTGCGACTTACCCCACGCTTCTAGTGATTTGGCGTTGTTCAATATATCTTTCCTCAAGTAATCTGCAGCGTACTGTAAAACTATCTTTGTAATCTCGGAATATTCATCATTCTTCGAGCCATTCAACAACCGATTTGGCAAAATAGGTTAAAATCATATCCGATCCCGCGCGCTTTATACTCGTGAGAACCTCAAGTGCGACACGTTTCTCGTCAATCCATCCCTGTTGGGCAGCCGCTTTAATCAATGCATATTCGCCGCTGACATTGTACGCCGCAACCGGCATCTCAAACCTTTCCTTCACCCTGCGGATTATGTCAAGATAGGAGAGCGCCGGTTTGACCATCACGATGTCGGCTCCCTCCTCAATATCCAACGCAACTTCGCGCAAAGCTTCTTCCGCATTAGGTGGATCCATCTGATACGAGCGGCGGTCGCCGAACTGCGGCGTCGATTCGGCCGCTTCGCGAAACGGTCCGTAGAAGGCGGAGGCATACTTCGCGGAGTACGCCAAGATTGGAATACCTTGGAATCCGTTTTCGTCCAATGCTGCTCGAATTGCCCCGACGCGTCCGTCCATCATGTCGGAAGGCGCAATGACATCCGCGCCTGCACGCGCATGAGATAGGCTTTCCTTGGCGAGCAACTCCAACGTTGGATCGTTTAACACCTCCCCGTCCCGAATCACACCACAATGGCCATGATCTGTGTACTCGCACAGGCATACGTCAGTAATGACGAGCAAGTCGGGAACCGCGTCCTTGAGGGCCTTCACCGCTTGTTGTATTATTCCGTCGTCTGCATACGCCTCCGACCCGACTGCGTCCTTGAATTCTGGAACACCAAATAGAATTGTCCCCGGAATGCCGAGCACCGCTAACTCCTTGGCGGCCGTAACGAGGCGATCCACTGAATACTGGTAGCACCCGGGCATGGACGAAATCTCATTGGCGACATCGTGTCCGTGAACGACGAACATCGGATAAATCAAGTCGTCGACCGAGATCGTCGTTTCCCGAGTGAGTCGACGCAGGTTTTCATCGGCGCGGAGCCGTCTGGGGCGAGAGATGGGGAATTGACTCATGTCGGCTCTTAGGCACGGATTAACTCTCCGTATGAATCTCACATCATCGAAGGTAGTGTACCTGGCGGAATTCGGCGATCTTCAAACCTAGGGCACCACTCCCGATTACAACATTCCTTAGGCCTCTTGTTCCAGAAAATAAGAAAGCCCCTCAAGCTCTATGGACAAATCTACATTCCGCAGTTGAACATTGCGCGGCGTTGCAAGACGAGCAGGGGCAAAATTTAGTATGGCGCGAATACCGGACGACACTAGCAGGTTCAGCGCTTTCTGTGCGCCTTGGACAGGAACTGCGATAATTCCGATTTCTATCTGATGTAACTGCACGGTTTCCGGAAGCTGTTCGGGCTTTTGAATCAGGACATTATTTATCTCCTGAGACCATTTTTGGGGGTCGCTATCAAATGCCGCCACAATTTCAAAGTTGTGATCGCGCAACACACGATAACCGAGCAATGCACTACCCAAATTCCCAACGCCGACCAGGGCAACTTTGCGGCGAAGATGTACACCGAGAATCTTGTCGATGGCACGCTTCAGATCGGAGATTTGATAACCGATTCCACGTTTTCCGAATTGACCGAAACAGGCGAGGTCTCTCCGAATTTGTGTTGCGGTAAACTGAGTTCGGTCCGATAGCTCTTTCGAAGAAGTAACAGTTAAACCTTCTGCCTCTAACACCGCAAGAAGCCGTGAATATAGGGAGAGACGGTTGACTGTTCCTTCAGAAACCGCTTCGAGATTATTGGTTAACCGTCGTGCTTGCATCTAGTTGTACCGCAAGAACCTCAAGAATGAGATACATTATAACGAATCTGTACATAATCCGCAAGAAAAACAGGTGAGGAGCCTAGGGGAAAGGCATCGCGTTATAGAGGACGTCTCATGATGGAAGAATGTGTTGGGTTTCACTCAGATTCTGGTACGTTCATGTGAAGTTGGCGCTCGCTTGGGGGATCTTCTATGGGATTTCTATCGCCCTCGTTATTCACTCGCTTGATCTCAGTTGATCGTTCGGTTGATCTCGGTTGACTGTCCGAAAATGTGAACACGATGTTGATCCGTCCCCTTTTAGGGTAGGTTCGGCTGAACTTGTACGTATTGTTTTGTAAAAATAGCCACAAAAAATAGGTGCAAGAATGTGAACAGAGGCTTGTTTTCAAGAGGGTGTTCACATATTATGATTCAACCCTTTCCTTTGATAGTGCGGGTTTATCCTCAGGCAAATGTGAACAAGATGTTAACAGAAGAAAAAAGATCGTCGTCACGAAGATTACTCTTAGGTACGTGAAAAACCAAAGCGCCGACCCGTTGGCATACGGAAATTCGGCGATTAGGCGAGTAGCGCATCCACTTCGCCGCTTATCTGTTCGCTCCATATTATACTATACGTGTGTAAAGTTGTCAATGGAAACTCATAGCTGTCGGGAAACAGGTGGCTAAGACGGTCGTGGAAAGCGTAGAACGGCACCGCGTGACGCTAAAAGAGGGTGGGGGTATCGAAGGTGAATCGTCTGAAATGGTAATGATAGAGAAGAACCTCCCAAGATTGTCCCCGGGGCGTTCAAGAGCGATTCTAATGGGAATTCGACATTCATTGTTGACAGATGGACATGGGATTATCTGTTCGTATTACTCGAGGCCGTCTTACTTTTTGATGACCATTCCTACAGTCTTAATCCCTTTGCCTGAGACATACATGAATACCAAGTCGCCGGGGCTGAGATGACGGAGGGTTTCGCCATAACGTTGCTTGACACCGTTAGTGAAAGCGTAGTCGTGACTCAACCACATCTTGTAACCGTCCTCTGTCAGCTTGTCGTTCGTATTGATGATGTGGAAGTCCATGTGTCTACCCGTGAATCTCACTGAGATTGAAGAAACTCCTCGCGTTTGCATTACCTGTTTAACATCTCTTCACCAACAAAAACTGTAGGCCATCCATACCACGTTTTACTTGCCCACACTATTTCTTGGCACATTTCTAATTCCTGCCGTCTCCGTTCTTCGGGCGGAGGAGTTTTTACCCAAGAAATAGACACACCTACATGTGTACGGTTTTTCCACTGATATTCAAGGTCTACGTACAAGTATGTTGTTAGAATCAACACTACGATTAACAGAGCTAGGTAAAGTTTCATTTTTCTCCGGGATTTTAACCCCTTGACTATCGAGATAGAACTACATCGCTCGGAATCTCTCCTGTGGGTTTGCCTCCGGTAAATCGCAGACTCAACTCGTGCTCCACCCAGTCAGGGATGCCAGACCGAGAAGTTATAGACCCTTTTCGCACATACACAGTCTTTCGCCTGAAAGGAACGAACACACCGTCCGCGCCTATCTCCCGCCGTATACCTTCGAGCCCTCTTTCATGGCTTTTTAACAACTGGTTGTAACGGACATGCGCTCTGATTTTGGCATCGACAACCTCAGTCCATGAGGCGTCATCGCCAAGCCGGTGACGTGATTTGAGCCGTTCCATTTCTTCCGGGGCGCCGTGAGCATGACAGAGATACCATCTATCTTTAAGATAAGTAGCATAATCAACGTAGTTCTCAATCGCTACGTCAATGTCCAAAAGCCGTTGAACCCATTCATCGACCGGATAGAACGCCTCCAGCCTCGATTCGTGTAGCCGATTTCAGTTCGGTGTTCCGCATAGAACTGCTTGAGAATATCAGAGACCTCCGGCGAAGCGTCCGATACCATCTGGTGTACAGATCGACAAACTCGACCAGTTTTGCATTTTGAGTGTCCATCTTCGGGGGCTCGCCGTCCAGCACGGTATTTACCACTTCCTTTAGCGAGTCAGTGTCGGGCATTAGAAGCGAAGGGCGACCCTCGTGCCTAGTTTGCCGTGCGAGTTGATTGGATCGATGCCCACTGTGTATCGGTCTTTCGGAATCTCTATCAGATGACCGAGTTGGATAAGGCTCTTATTGATTCGACGCGCTTTGAGCATGGCTTTGCCGGCGGAGATAATGTGAATGCCCAAACAACCGATCAATGTGGCTTTGGACTCTGTCCTGCTATAATTGTCCCATCCAAAAGTAGCCGCAAACAGGTGAACGCTGCTATCAACGTAATCACCGGTGTAGAGTTGCCCCGTTCCGGGGATAAGAAGCGAAAGACCGAACGCCAAAAATGGATTTTTCCGTTTGGCAGGCCTAATTTCCACCGCAATCGGCACCTCATTTTTCATCGACGGGTGACTCCGTATCACTTCGCCCAAATCCTTTGGCGAAATGTGCGGCGCAACCCGTACGATTTTTTCAACATCTTCTCTGCGCACGGTGACCACCTCTCCGTCCTCCTTTTGAATCTCAAACGTTTTCCCCAACTTTTTGGCTTTCGGCACGTTGAGAGCCATATTGTCGCTGCCTTCAACCTCGAATGTTTCCCAATACTCGATAATCAGACCCTCGATTTTTGTGCCGTTCTTGAGGTGAACAACAGCGGCGAATGCCGGCGAACTGAACATCAGAAGCGTGAGTAGAGCAAGACAAAAGCGTTTCATTGGTATATTTCCTTTCCGCGAATGACGCGATGAAAAGTGGACTGGAAGCATCTTGTCGTATTGTAAGAGCAGCGGGTGGAGCCTTTCCTTCCTCTTCTCGGTAGAGAGAGAACACTAGGGATTTTGTTCACGCGATTCTTTTCCCTCTAGTGTCCTTCCGCTTATTCCGTACAGTTGCTTCGGTAAGAGTGTGTTCCAGTTAATCCGGTTGGTCAGATGGAAGGGGCTGGAGCACAGATAAAGAGGCATCTTATGGGATGCCCCTTTTACTTCAGAGTCTTTGGCTCATGTCAAAAGAAAGTGCAAAGAGGCTTTAAGAAACCGAGTTTTCAAGAAAAAACTCGGTTTTCACCCACATATTCTTAACATTAGCGGAGTTTTTTCCTCCTCTTTCACTTTTTTACACCAAGAGTGTATCATGAAGATAACAAATGTGCCAATGCCCAATCGCCTTCAAAACGCGAGTACCTCTCCCGACCCCACCTGATTCAACGCTTTCAGACAGGCGAATCCAGCGTGTTTGACCAATTCTACCATCGCCACCACGACCGCATTTTCGGCGTGATTTGCACCATGATTTCCAATTATGAAGATGCAAGCGACCTCACCTAAGAGGTATTTTTCAAAGTGTATCAAGGACTTGAGCACTTCAAGAATGAATCCCAATTCTACACCTGGCTCTATCGTATAGCTGTCAATCACTGTATCAATTACATGCGCCGGTAGTTAATATTGTCTGAACTGTGATTTATGGGATTTTGCTGATTACCTTGATTGTCTATGGCTAGTTGCTAGTGATCAGCCTAGTAAACGGTGCCTTGAAACCACTAGGATTTAGGGAAGAAACCAAGTTTTCAAGAAAAAACTTAGTTTCGATGTGTACTAAATACTTAACGAGTAAACCACAAAACGACAAACCTGCGTCAATGAAACTTCTACGACCACCCTTACCACGCTGCGCTTGAAAGCGAAGAATTTCTTCGACAGATACACGATGCTCATTCCACGGTTGTCTCCCAAGCAGCGCACCGTGTTCAATCTACACTACAAGCATCGACTTCCTTTGAAAGACATTGCCGACCAACCCGCACGATTCGTCGGCACGGTCAAAGCCCATCTCTTTCATGCACATCGCAAGTTACGCCACGAGCTGCTTCCCTATTTCGAGTCTACGCTCTGAATCTTCACGTGCGACACAAAAAAAAAGCCCGCAAGCCATTGAGGCCTGCGGGCCTAGAATAGAGGAAACATCGCTCAATCGATGAGACCTTTCACGTTCCTTGAGCAGTCAACCCCGTAACTGCCTGATGTTCCCCATTGAAATGCTCAACGTACCAATTAACTTACTCCTGACAATAAGGCTTTTGATATTCGATCCAACATGACACACGCCGACTCGCCCTCCTCTTTTCAGCATATCCACATGGACACCCATCAGCATCCCAAGCCCGGAGCTATCCATCAGTGAAACATTATCAAAGTCAATCAACAGCTTTGGATTATCATCACTCTTGGGTAATTCATCATATATGGTTTGACTCAGTTCATTAACGGCGTTTCCGATCAGCTTGCCGTTAGGTTTCAAAATGACCACGCCGTTTCTTTTTGCAACACGAGTTGACATTTCTACACCTCCTGAATTGGAATGTCCCATTGTCCTGAAGGAAGATAAAACGTCAACAGATCACGCTGACATGCCGGCGTTCTATCACTTATGAACCGGTAGGTCATTTAACACCGAAGTGACAGCATTGTTCCCGCCTCGGCGATCAATTGCTTCCTACCATGTTCAGGTGCGAGTGGTTATGCAATTATAGTGCCAAGACGGGGCGGTCTTGGCAGTTGCCGGTATGACAGCGGAGCAGTTGGTACTCATGTGCGGAAGTGGTGGATAAAGCCAACAGACATGTGGCGAAAAGGTTACGATACACCTTACAACCGGAACAGCTTCAATCTGGCACAACAAAGACCTCAACGGCTGATTCGCCAGCGATTTATCGCTTATTGGCTTGTCTACAAGGAGAGTTGACTAGCTCTGGTCTAGGGGTTCGGTAAGTGGGGACAATCGCTCCTTGACATAGAGTTATACCATTTCTCTATATATGCAGTGCAATTGTAGCGATAATCGAATCTTGAAAACGCGGGGCAAGATGCCCCGCCTACGGGCTCGGTGTGCAGGACGTAGTTGGTATCGTTCTATTCATCGTGGTGTATTTGGGGAACATGATTTGCACCATTATTCAAGCGAAATCGTATTGTGACTCATATCCATGACACAACTGTTTCATCCGTAACTGTCAACCTCATCTTTTCTCCAAAAAATCTGAATTGAATTTAGGGGCACGTCTCATTACGATCGTACTCTGCGAAGCATCTCTTCGACGAATTCGCCATGCAGTGTAGCAATTCAATTGCCTCGATTCTCTTCAATTTCATCGACAACCGCCAACTCAAGGCAGAAAATCGTTTTATTCTCCATGGGGTGTAAATTCTCCTTGCTAACATTTATGTCCGCAAATCGATCTTATCAGACACTTTAACGCATTAATCTACCTACACCACACGTGGTAAAACACAAACGCATAAAACACTGCCGCAAGCCCAGCAAATATAAACTTTAATGTAAAGTCGCGCGGAACCCATAATTTGTTTGTCGCATTTAGCACTGTCTTGATGGCGGGGAACCCAAGGTCTTTCTCAATGGAGATTACTGTCTCCCACACGTTATAAAGCCTAGCCCGACTTCGGATATTACGGAATACCCAAAACACCAATAATAGAACGCCTCCGGCCAATATACATGATTCTGCCCACTGACTGATATTTCGTTCGTTCGATGAGGTTAAAACCAAAAGAGGCGGTGCAAGTGATATAGGCATTAATATTCTATCATAATTTAGATGGTCTGCAGACATCTGACAGCCGTACTGAATTAGTGCTTTGTATCCCTCAAGTTTCAAATGCTCCTTTGGATCCTGGGAGTCTTTCTCATTCTTCTCAGTCATAGTGCCCTCCACGCTTCAGATCGCCTAGCTTTAGCTTGCGCTAGTGAATCCATTCGTTCTCTGAGAAAATTATTCAATTCTCTATAGAATTGAGCTTCAACGTCCGAATTACATGGTGGGATAGCTTCTTTATGGTAATTGGTACACCCTTTGTAAATGATTTCAATCAATTCTCTGGCAGGTCTAGCCGTATCATGAGAGTCTATGAAATCACGAGTTCGCTCTATTACGAATCTCTGATAGCCGTCAAAACCATAATGACAAATATTTTTGGCTGAATCTGCTCGAAATTTAGTCTTCGGATCTCCATTAGAGTAGACAGTAGCACCCCACCAATCGCATACCATTTCAATTAGTGGGAGAAGTGTCATGTCGTTTTTGTAGTCATTGTAATACTCCGGGTGATGGTCATTTATCTTCTTTTTGTGATTATCTCGAGCGTGTAGTCCGGCGTACCCCTCAGCTTGGATCTTATGATATACTTCAGAATCGTACTCGGCATCCGCAACTCCTTTACCAAAGACATAGTCAGAACCCACAGCGTATTCGGCGAACTGAAAAGGGACCTGATGCCCGTCGACGATAACGACTTCGGCGCACTTGTCATTATCATGGATCAACGCTCTTCTAATCAATTCTGCTCTGAAGACGTTGACATATTTATTGCCGTTCGCAGCAATCTTTTCCAGAGAATTTTCTATAGAAAATAGAGCGTTTTGTACACGCTGCATATGGGCTTTCGCTCTTACAGCAAACGCTATATATTCTTCCATTATGGAACCTTTCTTGAGAGTTTAGAAAAACGTCCGCTAACGTGTCTTATCGGACGTTTTTTGATGGTGGGCAGTGCCCACCCTACGGACCACACCCATGAGTAACACGAATCCAAAAAGTTCCATCTCGTATCCAATCCCTCTCATCACGGGGTTTACAATGCGAGTGATTTCACTGCCTCGTTCTCGCTATCGAAATGCTCAAAAGTCCCAACTAGCCGACTTCTCACCATCAGATTGTCGATATTTAAGCTAATGTGAATTACGCCAACTCGCCCTCCCCATTTTAGCAGTGATTTGTAGGCATCCATCAATATCCCCAGTGCCGAGCTATCCATCATTGATACATGGGATAAATCAAACAATAGCCGCGGATTGCCTCCTCTTTCGGGTTGCATCTCCCTAAAAATCGTATCACGAAGTTCAGTAACGGCGGTGCCTATCAGCTTGCCGTCAGGCTTCACAATGGTGACGCCATTCCTTTTGGCTACTCTAATCGACATAGTTGTTTCACCTTTCATGGTGCTATCATCCAAAACAAACCGAGAGCGTCACTCTCAGCAACGTTTCATAATTTAGGGGAATGCCGATAGCAGACAGCTAACAGCTATATGTTTGGCATTCGCCAAGGTGAGTGACAATACGCTGTGATGCTCAGGGCAATGAGTCACGTTTGATAACACTCACACCATTATGCTCTTCACTTAGGCGCGGCAAACGCCTTTAGGGCAGTGATAACGCCTAGTGCGTTGGGCTTGGGAATCACCCGCACCGCGTCTCCGGCAGCTCTTACCTTGATACGAGTTGCGCTCTCGATGTAGCACTTAGCTCGACTGTGTACATTATAGAGACATAACAGGAGGCAATAATCAAGTGTTACCGAAGAGTAGAGAAGATTTGGGGTCTCTCGGCTTTTTGGCAGACAATTGAAAAAGCCGGCAGCGATTTCGGATAACATATAGCTCGTCGCCCGCGACACTCTCAAAGGCTGGTTGGATCTCTATCGCGCTCATTATTCATTCGCTTGATCGCAGTGCGCACCTTACAAATATGCAAAGTCGAGCTAAGTGTTGGGTGTCGGTAGTTAACATTGTCTGAACTGTGATTCATGGGATCTCTATCGCACTCGCTATTCACTCGCTTGATGGATTTTGGGATTACCTTGATTGCTTGTGACTAGTTGCCAGTGATGAGCCTAATAAACTGTACCTTGAAACCACTAGGATTCAGGGAAGAAACCAAGTTTTCAAGAAAAAACTTGGTTTCGACATGCGTTGAATACTTAGCGAATGAACCACTTAGTCACCAACTCCATCGCCGAACATCTCAAAGTTACCATCCCGGACAACCAGCACGATCGGATCATAAATTGCGTCCCCGTTTGCGTCGAAAGAGAATGTCCCCAGAATCGTCTCGACATCTTGTGCCGTTGCCAAAGCGTCACGAATCGCCTTTGAATCGGTAGACAGTACCGTAGACGGCGACTCAATACTCACATCATATTGTGCCTTCGCAATCGCACCATATAGGATGTAAAGTGCCGCGTAAGATTGCGCAGCCCACGCATCAGGTTCGATGCCGTATGTATTGCGATAATTCTCAACGAACATCTGATTGAGCGGTGTGTCGGACGTGCTAATCCAGGTTGTAAAGGTGATTGTCCCCTCGGCAGCATCGCTCGCACGCTCCACGTCATACACACCCAACTCCGGCACGATGTAGGGAACGGACGATGGCAGTCCCAATTCACGCCCTTGCATCATGACGCCCACCATCTCGGCGGACAATCCGGAAATAAAGAGCGCGTCCGGGTTCGACGCAATTATCGCATTCAATTGCTCCGTGAAATCGGTATCCCCCGTTTGAAAGGTCCGCGTCGTTAGTTTCTCAACGCCCAGACCATCAAGGGCTTTGTCCAGTTCCTCATGGCTACTCGTAGACCAGACATCGGTATCGTCGTATATCATAGCCACCTTCCCATAACCGAGTGCTGCATGAGTCACTTGGACACCGCGCGGATTCTGTACGTCTGTGGCAAGCGCGGTACGAAAGATATAATCTCCAATGCCAGTCAGTCCACTCGCAGAGGTAAGCGAGCTGAGCGCCACTACCTGATTTTCCTGTGCTATCGGCAGGGATTGTATCGCATTCGTAGAAATTCCGATGCCGACGATAGCCGGCACTCCCATCTCGACCAATCGGTTAAAAGCGTCAACTTGCCCTTCGGCGGTGCTCATATCGTCAATGGTGATGAAGTTGATGCGTGCTCCGCTGTATATCAAGCTGTTAATGTCGTCACGAGCGAGAAGATACCCGCGCTCCATTGACAATCCATACGGCCCGGCTGCCGAGCCTGTCAACGGCAATACAAGCCCAACGTTAACTACTTCCCGTTCTTTAACGACAACAACCGGGTCGGGGCTGGGGGCCGACATGTCGCCGTCAATGAAGATATTAAACACCTGCTCACAGCCGAAAAGTCCTCCAATGAGTGCGGCAATCAAACAGAACAGTGCCACTTTTGCGATGCGGTCGGCGATCATGATAGGTCTCCTTTCCCGACACTGAATGCAATATGCCCAGACAATGTGGTGGTTCATAGTGAGATTTATTGAATTGTAATTTAGTGGTTCTCTCGCTAAGTAAATTTGATTAAGTGTTGGGTGTCGGTGCGGTTAGAAACCGCACCTACCGGCGTGGTAGAATGGGTTTCTTGTGCTAGTCTCGAATAAGTATAAAATACTTAGCAAGAAGACCATTTAGGGAATCGCTTTACCGCTTATTCACCGTGCTAAGGCGCGGTAGGGGCGGCAGCCGGGCTCGGCTGCCGTAGCACCCCCTGCCGAAAGCGATGGGTGGGATTATACCAGATTATGAGGAAGGGTCAAGAAAAAGTGGCAGGCTGAAAGGCTTGAAGATTCTAATCTCTTGCCTTTCATTTAGGGAGAGACAAATGCTTAGGGCGCTAAGTTGTCATTTATTGCAGAAGCGACCGGGCTGCGATTAAGATGAGGACACAGATGATCGCGGTAAGGGTTCGTTTTTCACTTTTTAGCGCGCGGTGCAGCGAAAAATCGTGATCTGAAGGTTCTGCAAACGGTCGAGAATGCGGCAAGAAGCAAGGCACAGCCGTACAATAGGCTCGGTAACGATCACCGCACATCTCCAGCAGGTAGGATTCTTCGGAACGTATAATCGGTGTGTATTGGATGAGGAAACCGATGACAAGAACAGCAATCATCCAGTACACATTGGCAACGACACAGACACCGAGGCTAAGGACAAGATTACCGAGGTATAGCGGGTTGCGGACATGTGCATAAGGACCTGTCGTCACGAGATCTCGTGCGGCGCCCAACGTCCGAGTCCTGGTTGAACCGCCGGCATATCCCACTGCCCAAATTCGAAGCCACTCGCCAAGCACTATTAACAGGCTACCGAGAATAACTGATGAGAGTGTAGGTTGGGAAAAAAGAATCAGAAGGAGAATGAGTGGGATGGGAGTCAGGCTTCGCAGTCGGAAGAAGACCTGACCAAGTCTGGAGGCGTGACGGCGGTTTGCCATTAACCATACACTTCGAAACGAGATAATCCTGAAGGCGGCTTATCGCTGTGAAAGCAGATTTCTTAACTGTTTAGTCCACCGGTCTGGATTTGCCAATCCAGACCGAGCGGGGAGGGCACGCGCCGAGTAAGGAAGCACAATGATAATTCCGACTAATCGGGAGCTTACATGCCCAGATCGGACGGAATTGTTATGCTACGAACCAAATGATGCACCACACAGTTACCAGATTTTTTATTTCGGTGTTTTCCAGAGTAGTATGCCCCCGACAATCGCATATAAGAAATTCGCACCCCAGCAAGCCACTAGGGGTGGGAGTTTTCCACTTTCACTCAAGCCTTCAAGGGTTGCAAAAGACAGTCCCCAATACAGAAAACTGAGGAAAAAAGCGATAACCAGTCCGGCAAAAAAGCCCGCTTTGCCAAAACGGATAGCGATTGGCGCACCGATGAGAACAACCACGAACGCAGCAAACGGGTAAGCCATTTTGTGATGCATCCGCACCTGTTCGAGCCGGGTAGTTTGCCCTGCCATCTGCTTGTAGGCAATCTGATTTTGTAGTTCCTTGATCGTCATGGCGCGCGGATCTCTGTTATTTTCCGCGAAGAGTTTGGGGTCTTCCAGCCGTTTAACCTGTTTATGCACGAAGGGCTCGAACTCGGTTTCTCCATCGGGACTAAATCGACGTACATACCCTTTTACAAGATGCCATTTCTCCGGTTCCCAAGTAGCAGATTCCGCAAAGGTGATTTTGGCAAGATTATCCGACGCATCAAGCTGATAGATTGTCATACGACTAATGCTCTCGCGCTCCAAATCTAAATTCTGAACATAAAACAATCGATTTTCCTGTCCCTTAAACAGCATATTCCGGTTTCCACGGAATCGCGGCTTTTTCTTCAACTCATTGGATCGGTGATATGCAGGTGATGCGACCCGGTCATAAAAAACAGCGAAAATACAACAAATCAGGAACGTGGAAATCAAAATGGGAGCTACGATGCGGTAGACGCTTATTCCCGCTGCCTTCATTGACGAAAATTCGTTATTGCGCACCATTCTGCCCAAGACAAAGAACGCCGCGATGAAACCGGCGAGCGGCACGACCTCCATAATTCGTCTGGGCGCTTGGTACAAAACGATCTGCACAGCCGTAACGTATGCGATATCGTCGTCAAACTTTTTTATGTCTTTGTCCAGTAATCGGACGATGATCACCAGGGCGATGAAGAAAAACAGTCCGCTCAAGAAAGCCTTTAAGTATTCCGCCAAGATGTAGCGGTCTAGCGTCCTCAATTCGATTCCCCTACTCTCTTACCGTCTGCGCCAATCTGCTCTGAAGTTACCATTTCTTGGCGATAAAACTTTGCTCGTAACCTTTCTCCCAGTATTGCATGCAGGCTGAAACCGACCCCTAACGTCCCAATCACAATGTTGGGAATCCACATGGCGAGGCCTGGCGGAATGACACTGTTTCGTCCCACCCAGCCCTGGCCAAACTGAAGCAAGAGATAATATACGAGAATCAGTCCCAGCCCGATGCCAAAACCGACCATTTTGCCACTCCGCTTTACTATCAACCCAAGCGGAACTCCAATCAGACCGAATGCCAGACACGCGAACGGAATAGAGTATCTCTTGTGGTACTCCGCCTGCGCATCCCGCAATTGCTGGAACACATAAGAGTCCTCGTTGGCGTCGGCTGATTCGGTCTGTTTCTTCTTGATATAGCTCTTGAGTCCCGCGATCGACATTCCCTTGGGTCTTTCGGCACTATATTTATTGCGCTCCAATGTCTCCGTAAAATCTAGCGCGACTCGCTGCTTGTCAAAAGCGGTGACGCGAAAGTCTTGAAGATCATCGGAAGCCGTTTCATAAGTCGTGCCATCAAAGAGTGCCAGCCATGCCTGTCCATCCTCTTCAAAGCCTATAGTGCCTTCCTTGGCATGAATGAACCGTGGTTTACCACCCCATATCGAATCCCAGACTCTGACATCCTTCAGTCGTTTCGTGCGCGGATCCATTGACTCATACATCCAGAGCTTTTGCTCGCGTTCCAGTTCTCGCATGACGACCCCTTCCTCAAGGACAAAAGCCGGATTTCTCATACTTATATCGCGTTTTCTCGCGAAGTATGCAGCATTCCCCCGTGGCAATGAATAGTCCATGAATACGAAGTCGAAGATACTGAGCAAGGTAGCGGTCAATATAAGCGGTAACAGGATTTGATGAAATCCGACGCCATGCGCTTTCATGGCGGTGACTTCATTATCGGTCGATAACCGTCCAAGAGCAAGCAGGATGCCTACGAGCGTTGCCATGGGAATCGTCAAGACAATGACTACGGGAAGAAGATAAATCAGGAGTTCGATGAGATAGTAAGGATTGATACCCTTCTTCACGAAATGTTTGGTAAGGCGAAATACTTCGTCAAACAGAAGGATTGAAGTGAAACAGAGCAACGCCAAGACAAAGGGTGGGAAAAATTCTTTGAGCGTATATTTGGTTAAGATTTTCAAACCGGGCAAAACTCCAACTGTCTACAAATACAGGAATATTATAGGTTATATTTTACCTCATACGGTTCCTTGTTAGCAATATCGTTTAGTTGCGGACTATCTAGCGGATCTTCAGGTTCTGCGCGCACACTTGGCGCGCAATTCGCCGAGGAAAAGATGCCAGGTCGTCTAACTTTCAGTTACACAGCCTCTTTCGACTGCCTCGCCGAACCTGACGATTTTGGTGCCGACAACGCAAGATTACTTCAGTTGAAATTATTCGCCAAATTACTCTGTGCGCCAGGAAAACGCTCGTTTCCTGCTTAAAAAATAGGCATAGTTTCCATCTCTACGGACATTTCGTGGGGTTACTGTTTTGTAGAAGCCTTATCAACCCTAAAGAAATCGGGAATTCATACTTTTGGCAAGTTTTTTGCTACCTGCTAATCTGTTATGCAAGGTTAATATGCCTCGTTAATCGAGCGTTTTTGCGCAGAATTAACTTGGGAAAGGACAGAGGATGGAAACGGCCACCCCTACACCGGAGTCCCAACCCGATACCGGGAAGGGGCGAATCCTAATCATTGATGACAATCCGGAGAGGGCGAATTCTTTAGTTGATATTCTGGAAGCAAGTCGTTATAAAGTCACCGTGCTTGTACGTCTCGAAGAAGGCGTAACTGAGCAGGTTGCATTGGTAAAGCCTGACATCATACTGATAGGTGTTGATTTTCTGGAGCACGCGGTACTTAGTTGGGTTGCGTCTCTCCATGAAAATTATCCATGCCCGATAGTCATGTTTTCGAAAGATGAGCGATCAGTGGCGATCCAAGCAGCAACGCGTGCCGGTGTATCCGCGTATGCTGTTGGCGAACTTACCGGTGTCCGGGTTAAGACCATTATCGAATCGGCTGTTGCCCGATTTCATGAATTCCAAGCGTTACAGCAGGAGCTTGAACAGACAAAGACAAACCTTGCGGAACGCAAAATGATTGAACGCGCAAAGGAACTGGTCGCGCAACAGCGCGGCTGTAGCGAATCACAAGCGTATCAAATTTTGCGGAAGATGGCGATGAATCGCAGAAAACGGCTCGCGGAAGTCTCACAAGACGTGCTGTCCGTTGCAGATGTATTGACGAACAAATTATAGAGAAGATATTCGTTTCCACTATAAAAGTGCGTGGTGTTCAAGGGTGAACAGCGCGCACGTTAGAATCGCTTATTTTGCTCGGTAGGACTAGAGGAATCTACGCCGCCGGGCACACAACGTAGATAAAAACAACACCCAACCAACGGTGGTTTGGGACCGGACACAGGCGTCTATCTGGCTGAGTTTACACTCGCCGGTAGACGCCTTTTTTATTTCCCCTTATAGGGTGCCAGTTTTGGAAGGAGATTCAAGAGTGAACCGATCAAAAAAGGAAGCTATTTCTACAAGCCGAATTGTACGTTCAGCACCAACGGCGACTACCGAAAAAAGGAAATTGAAAATAAACGCTGCGGAAGTCCTCAAGCAGGAAAAAAACGGACTTGAGGTGATCAATGACATCCCAAACTATATCCGGGATGGGTGGGAATCAATTCCGCCGAACGAACGCGACCGGCTCAAGTGGGTTGGCGTCTTTTACCGAAAGCAAACCCCTGGAGCATTCATGATGCGTCTCCGCATGTCCAGCGGTTTTAGCAACGCCGAGCAATTTCGCGCCATTGCCGAAATCAGTGAAGCACACGGGCCGGGATTCGTGGATCTCACGACACGTCAGCAGATTCAGCTCCGAGGTTTCGCAATCGAGAATGTCCAACACATCTGGAATCGGCTTGAAGAGGTCGGTTTAAGTTCGCTCCAAACCGGTTTTGACAATATTCGTGGTGTAATCGGATGTCCCGTTGCCGGATCGACGCCGAATGAACTCTTTGATGCCTCCCCTGTTGGCAAGGAATTCACAAGGCTCATCGTCGGTAACAAGGAATTCACCGATCTTCCACGCAAGTTTAATGTCGGAATCACGGCGTGTTTGGATAACTGTACCCATACAGCCTCGCAGGACATTGCCCTTACGCCTGCGGTAAAGGAGATTGACGATCAAGAAACAAACGGCTTTAACGTTGCGGTCGGTGGAAAGATGGGTTCTGGGGGGTATACCGTCGCGCAACCACTCGATGTGTTTGTTACTCCTGAAAAGGCTGCAGACTTGTGTGCGGACATTACGCTAATTTTTCGCGATCACGGACCTCGGATTGCTCGGAACAAATCTCGTCTTGCTTTTCTAATTGCAGATTGGGGTACAGAAAAATTCCGAAGAGAATTGGAAGAGCGTCGGCACAGAAAACAGCCGCTCCTGACTGCCGGGAAAGATATGCGCGGTAAGAACAAGACCGACCACACCGGTATTTTCTCGCAGAAAGAACCCCAGCTCAACTACGTTGGGCTTGTTGTACCTGTCGGGCGAATCACGACAACACAGCTGCTTGAAGTAGCCCGACTCGCGGATGAATACGGGAACGGCGACATCCGCCTCACACAAGGTCAGAATCTGATTATCACTAACGTGCCGGACACAAAGATTGGCGACCTAACTGTCGAGCCGCTCCTACAGGAACTCCGTTACGATCCCTCGGAAATCATGCGCGGGATGGTGAGTTGCACTGGGATCGACTACTGTCACTTCTCGCTTATTGAAACGAAAGAACGGGCTATGGAAGCAATACGGCATTTGGAAACGAAACTCGGCAATACCAAACCGCTGACTGTGCATTGGTCTGGATGTCCGAATGGGTGCGGCAACCACGCTGCCGCAGATATTGGACTCCTTGGCAAGAAGATTAAGATTGATGGTGTCGTTACCGATGCAGTGGATGTATTTTTCAAGGGAAATGCCGGGGCGAATCCTAAAATTGCCCCAAAGTTATTGGAAAACGTACCTTGCGATCATTTGCCGCAAGTGCTTGAGGGACTTGTCCCATATCTCTCACGGAGGTAGGAGGTATCCCTCTCCCGATAGGCTAGGTTCCTAACCTCGCCAGTGAAGCGCGTCCAGGTAATCCTTAAGTCTACAATAAAATTAGCATTCATTATCGGAAAGGAAGGTTTCGACTTGAGAATAGTCTCAAACGGCTGTTCAATAGTCGGAGAAGTTTATGGATATCAAGAATAAAGCAACACGAATAAATCTGTTTAGCTTAAAAACGATTCAGATGCGAATCTTTCATACCACATGGTTTGCATTCTTCTTAGCCTTTTTCGGGTGGTTTGGTATTGCCCCGCTTATGGCAATTGTCCGCGAAGACCTAATGTTAACAAAAGCACAGATTGGTAATACGATTATCGCTTCCGTCGCGATTACGGTATTGGTTCGCATCTTAATCGGACCGCTCTGCGACAAAATCGGTTCCCGAAAGGCGTATACATGGATTCTGATTCTCGGTTCACTGCCGGTCATGGGTATCGGGCTTGCCCAAAATTATGAGACATTCCTGCTTTTTCGGCTGGCGATCGGCGCGATTGGTGCCTCGTTCGTTATCACGCAATATCATACGTCGGTGATGTTCGCACCCAATTGTGTCGGTACGGCAAATGCTACAACGGCAGGATGGGGCAACCTCGGCGGCGGCGTTACGCAGATGGTGATGCCTCTTATTTTTACCGCTATTCTCAGTTTCGGTGTAGACAAATTCCTTGGATGGCGGCTGGCAATGATTGTTCCCGGAATTGCCTTATTTATCACCGGTTTTGTGTATTGCTTCTTTACGCAAGACGCACCGGATGGAAACTATAAAGAACTTCGAGAACGAGGGGAGCTTGAACCTGCGAAGGGTAAGGGCATAGAGTCTTTTATGCTGGCGATTAAAGACTACCGCGTCTGGGCGCTTTTCGTCATTTACGCCGCCTGTTTCGGAGTGGAACTGACCATTAACAATGTCGCTGCACTCTACTATCACGATCAATTCCAGTTGGATGTCAAGACCGCAGGTCTCATCGCCGGATTGTTCGGTCTGATGAACCTCTTTGCGCGCACCGTCGGTGGCTTTTTCTCCGATTTCTTTGCGAAAAAGATGGGGATCCGTGGGCGCGTCATGTTCCTCTTCATCGTTCTGTTCGGCGAGGGTATCATGCTGATGCTATTCTCACAGATGGCAGTGCTCGCGCTTGCTGTTGGAACGATGATTGTCTTCAGTCTCTTCGTGCAGATGTCCGAAGGCGCGACGTTTGGCATCGTTCCGTTTATCAATAAAAAGGCGTTAGGAGCTGTTGCCGGTATTGTTGGTGCAGGTGGAAACGCGGGTGCCGTTGCAGCCGGTTTTCTGTTCCGTTCCGAGAGTATCACGATGCAGCAAGGCTTACTGTATCTCGGCATAATGGTTGCGGTTGCCTCAGTTACCACGGCGTTGGTAAGATTCTCGCCCGCGGTCCAATCAGCGGAGAAGAGGGCGTTTGATGCGGCGCTCGCAGAGAGAAGGCGTCTGGAAGCCGAGGGAGCTTTGTCCTAATCCTAGTCCTCATATCCTGACTGGCAGGTGTAGTTTCTTAACCGCCCGAGACTTGAAGAAGGTCAAATATATCTCACGAATACGATTTTGCTGAACGAGGCAGTTTCTCTGTCCCGGTCCTATTAGCAATTCGCGAAATATACTGTATTTTGACAATGGAGAAACCAGTGGAGAATTCGACGGGAAAAGCGGTTTGCCCTTACTGCGGGGTCGGTTGCGTTATTCGAGCAACCGTTCTCGATAACAAGATTACAAGGATTTCAGCGGATGACGATGTCGCTCCGAACTACGGAATGCTATGTCCAAAGGGTGCGCATCTCAAGCAAGTTTTTCAAAACCATGAGGGAAGGCTCGCCTATCCTATGATTCGCGACCGTCGAGGTGACCCGCCTCGCGAAGTCTCGTGGGACGAAGCTATCGCTTTCACGGCAAACCGGCTCCACGAAATCCAATTGGAGCACGGCAAAGATTCTATCGCCTTCTACGGCTCCGGGCAGTTGGACACAGAGGCTTCCTATGTTTTCAATAAATTATTCAAAGGATTTCTTCATACGAATAATGTGGACACGAATAGTCGGCTCTGTATGTCCTCTGCCGTAGCCGGTTACACGCAGGCGTTCGGTTCAGACGGTCCACCGACCTGCTATGACGATATCCGGCACGCCGATGTTTTTCTGATTATCGGGGCGAACATGGCGGAAAACCACCCTGTCCTCTTTCAGATGATTCGGAAACGGCGAATTCGTGAGCCAAATACACGAATTATCACCGTGGATCCGCGCCGCACGAAAACGGCAGACCTCTCGGATATCCATGTACCGCTCGCTCCCGGGAGTGATGTCGCTTTACTTCAACTCATCGCCAAACGCCTTCTTGCGATAGGGCGGATTGATAAACGTTTCGTTCGGAGAAGTACCGAAAACTTCAGTGCTTATGAAAGCCATTTGAATAGCTTGGACGAAAATACGCTTCTCGCTGCTTGTGATATTCATCCGGCGCGTATTGACGAGATTGTGGAATACCTTTCCGAGCCGAGTCGTTTGCTCAGTTTTTACTGCCAGGGTACCAATCAAAGCACGAGCGGCGTTGACAAAAATGCCGCTCTCATCAACTTGCACCTCCAATTAGGTGAAATCGGGATAAAGGGTGCCGGTCCGTTTTCATTGACAGGGCAACCAAATGCAATGGGTGGTCGAGAAGTCGGGTATCTGTCACACCAATTGCCCGGTTACCGCGTCGTCACCAATGAGACGCATCGCGCTTATCTGGAGGGTGCGTGGCGTATCCCGCCAGGCAGCATTGACCCGGAACCCGGTTTAACGGCGGTGCCGATGTTTGAGGCGGCGGCTGAAGGTGAAGTTCGCGCACTTTGGATCGCTTGCACGAATCCAGCCGCCAGTATGCCCGATACAAAGGTATCGCAAGCAGGGCTCCGTCGATCCGATTTGGTCATCGTGCAGGATTGCTATTATCCGACAGAGACCGCAGAATACGCGGACGTGCTGCTTCCCGCAGCGCAGTGGGGTGAAAAACAGGGCACCATGACGAATAGCGAACGGCTCGTCGTCCGAAGCGATCGGTTCCTCGTCCCTCCCGGCGAGGCGAAGCCGGATTGGTGGATATTCACACAGGTCGCGAGAGCGATGGGGTTCAAACTGAATTTCGATTTCTATACTGCCGAGGAGGTATGGGATGAGTATCGACTTTTGACAGCGGGCACACCGTGCGATCAGATGGGGATGACGAATGAACGTCTCGCGAAAACATCACTGCGTTGGCCCTGCCCTCACCCGCGGCATCTCGGTACCGATCGGCGGTACACACGTAGGAAGTTTTTCACCGAATCGGGGAAAGCACAATTCAACACCCCAGTTTTTCGACCACCCGATGAAGACACAAATGAGGAATTCCCGCTCGGTCTGACAACTGGACGTGTCGCAAGCCAGTGGCACACTCGTACCCGGACAGGCAAGGTGCCACAGCTTGTCCGTAAAGATCCGGAACCGTTTGTGGAAATCCATCCGGATGATGCAGTAGAAAACGACGTTCAAGACGGCGAGTGGATCTATCTTGTCGGGCGGCGTGGACGGTGCTATGCGCGGGCGCGTGTCACAGAAACGATTCGACGTGGATTGCTCTTTACACCGTTCCATTGGGGCGATCTCTTCCACGCCGAGACGAATGCGAATCACGTGACGAATCCAGCGTTCGATCCGCTGTCTCAGCAGCCGGAGTTGAAATTCTGCGCCGTGCGGATTGAACTTGGGAATTCATAGGTATAACAAATACCTACGAAGCAGTACATAAATAATCGGATTCAGTAGTTATTTCCCTCCCGATCTTATTAGGTTCTTTCATGGAATCTCGCATCAACGCGCTTCTCCTCGCAACTCCGGGTTCGTAAGGACAAATACCCTGTATTCGGCATTTTGCGGCCTCGTGTCGATCTTGACAGACAGATCCCTCCAGATGCCCCGCACGTGTGGGTAATTCAGACGGCGTGCTGCTACTCCCCATCTCAAACCCGCCACCGATAATCATCGCTATACCTTCGGGCATAGTCTCTTCATTTTCAGATACAACCACCGGAACACAAAACACGACAAAAATGGCGATGATGCCTGTCTGCTCAATCCTAAATGGGATGTAGGGGCTTCGCTGCATAGCGATTTCCCTGTTTGATTGGCTCTTGGGTTATGTTATACTGAAGTTTCGTATTCTTGGATTTTTTGGTGCAACAAGTACGGCATTTGGAGCCTGCATGTACGAAAAACTGGGCATCGTCACAAACATCTGGGCAAAGCGTATGGAAAGCGGCGATTCCTTTGAAGAACTCGCCTCGAAATTCGGCGAATACGGGTTTCGCGAGATGGAAGTACGTGACCACAACTATCTCCGCAACTCGAAATTTGGGGACATGATACGGGAAATCGAGGCGGCGATGGACGCCTACACGGACGAAGGCTGGAAAGTAATCTGTGAAGCGCTGTGGCGTGGGACGAGTTGGGGTGAACTCATAAAGGCACACCACAAATCGCTCTTCGACAAGGTCAGCGAATTCGTGGGAAAGATGTCAGGTCTCACTCTGAGTTTCGCGGGGTCACACGTCTGGCTCGCCGAACCCGACGACCTCCACGCCGATAACGCGAGAATAATCCGGGCGAAAAAATTCGCCTATCTACTCTGCCCGCACGCCCCCCGATTCCGCATTGTCGATGTCGAAACCGACGGTGAAATCGACACGCAGGTCGCCGTAGCCAATGCGAAACGCTACAAGTCGCTGCTGCCTTCGTATCCTATGGTTTTTGCCCTCGAGCATGGGCGTCAGTCAGCCACTTGGACCCTGGAATTGGCACGGCACGGCGGTTGTCCGCTGATTTACGATCAGGCGAACACGTTCCGCTCTGATGGCACTGCGAGCAATCGACCGGAGGATTTTTGGAGCACCGTGAGAAACGAAGACCTTGCCTCCGTTCACATTAAGCAAAGAACGGCGGACGGATTTTCAACGCAGATAGCGGACGGATTTGTCGATTTCAAATCAATCCTGAAGCACCTTACACGACTCGGTTATAAGGGCGATCTTTTGATTGAGAATACGGCAACCGATCAGCCATTGGAGGATGCGCTTGTGAGCCGAGAATACCTTCTGAAATGCGAAGTCGACGTGTAGATCGCGATGTTCGACAGAAAAATCTCGAAATACAATAGGATGAAATTACGGAATCTTTAACAGCGTTTCGGTTTCAAGTCAAATTATGTAACTTATAGACGGTTTATGAAAGAAAAAACACTGACCTATATTGAGCGAAACAGGAAGGCGCTTTGTACATCGCTCCAAGAACTGGTGCGAATTCCCACTGTCAATCCGCCGGGAGACAACTACGCAGAGATTGTCGATCTTCTCGACGAACGATGCCGCGCGCTGGGAATGCAGACCCGCATTGTCCCCGTCCCCGAGGCTGAAGCCGTAAGGGTTGTACCGCACGCGGATGCGTATCCCCGCATGAATCTTATTGCTCGCTGGGATGTCGGTGCGGAAAAAACCGTCCATTTCAACGCGCACTTCGACGTTGTCCCCGTTTCCGGAAAGTGGCACGCACACCCGTTCGACCCCCAGATAAAAGGAGATTGGTTATATGGGCGCGGCTCCGACGACATGAAAGATTCGATTGCGTCTCTACTTTTTGCCGTTTCGGCGCTCCGGGAAACAGGGGCGCAACCGAATTTCAACATTGAATGCTCATTCACCTGCGACGAGGAGATCGGCGGCGATCTCGGCGCGGGCGAAGTGGTTCGCAAGGGGTTTGTCCAAGCGGACTACGTCGTAAATTGCGAAGGCAGCACCGGTTTAACCGTTTGTAATGGGCATCACGGCGTGTTGTGGCTGGAGGTCACGGTTCATGGCAAATCGGCGCACGCGGCGCATCCCGACAGCGGACTCAACGCTTTTGAAAAAACAGCGGAGTTGGTCACCGCGCTTCAATCACTCAAGGAAGAATTTGGCAAACCGCATCGAACCTTCAGAATGCCTCCTGACATTGAGAGGCAGCCTACAATCAACATTGGTGGGGTTTTCAGCGGTACATCCGGCGACAAAATCAATACCGTTCCCGCGCAATTGACCTTCTCAATCGATCGACGCATACCGCCTAACGAGCGGTTAGGTCAAGCGGAAGCGGAATTGCGCGGGGCAATCAAGACGGCTTGCAAGAACATACCGGACCTGAAAGTAGACGTGGAATCCGCTCTGCGTATTGAACCGTGCCTAGTCGATACGGAGGAACCACTGGTTCAGGAGTTCTCCAGATCTGTACGCGCGATTCGGCGCAATCCGGTGAAATGGGCGCCAGCCGGTGGGTTCACCGACCTGCATTTTTTCGTGGAAGACGGAAAGCTGCCGGGGATGGGCTACGGTCCACGCGGTGAAGGTGCGCACGGCGTCAACGAACGGGTCAGTATCTCGGATCTGGTGAAGACGACGAAAATCTATGCTACCTTCATGACTCAAGCCCAGTTGTGAAAAACCCATGACGCCTTACGAATTTTCAGATTACGTTTTGCATCCTTCGCAGCCTGTTTGAATAATCGGCAGCGAAGCCATTTTTGGTCATTCGTAGGAAGTTCTTCCACGTTTTTGATGTTGTCTGCTACGTAACTGTAGGATTTCTATGGGAACTCTATCGCGTTCGTTATCCACTCGCTTGATCGCAGCGCACACCATACAAGAAATGGTGGGCGGTGCCCACCCTACATATATGCTATCGTCCTCGCTGTTCACTCGGTTGATCACCTACCGAAATATGTGTAAATATGAATGGAATTGACTACAGATGACCAAAAGACAGACCTATATAATTGGCGGAGTCGCTGGCTTGGCACTCGTAATTCTCGTCACCTTAGCGGCATATTACCGGGTAAAGTTCAAGAATACGGAAGATGCACTCGCCGCCGAGCAGGCAAGCCGGATTAAGTTCGAAGAGGAATCGAACCGTCTGGGGCGCGAGTTGAACCAATCCCAAGAGGAAGTCGCGGCGAAGATTGTCAAAATTGAAATCTTGGAAGAGACAATCGGAGAAATACAGCAACAAGCAGTCGATATCAGCAAAGCCAAAGCGAAAATTGAAGATGAGAAACGGAAACTTGAAGAAGAACAAAGGAAGCGAGAGGCGGAGTATCAAGATTTGGTTGGCAGCTTGGAACAGGAAATCAAAAACAAGGAGATTCAGATTACCGAACTTCAAGGAATGTTAACCGTCAACTTAATGGACAAGATTCTTTTCGACTCGGGGAAATCGGTGATCAAACCGGCAGGCAAGCGTGTCTTGGATAAAATTGCTACGACCTTCTTGAATCGCTACCCGAACCGCGAGATTCGGGTTGAGGGACACACGGATAATGTACCGTTTAAGGGTTCGGCGCTGAACAATTGGGATTTGTCGACGGAGCGTGCAATCTCTGCCGTGAGGTACCTGCAAGAACATGCAAATGTGGCTCCCAGTCGACTGGCGGCAGTCGGTTACGCTTATCATCGCCCGATCGACACGAACGATACGCGCGACGGACGAGCTCGAAATCGGCGAATCGAGATTGTGGTCATGCCGCCGAAGAAAACCAATGCTGACTAGACTCAAAATTTTAGGATTTACGCATTACGCATTATTTTTTCATAGATTGGGCACGACTTGCGTAGATATTAAATATCGAATTCTACACGGAGGCTAAACTATGCAATTTAAACGCGAAGATATATTGACCCGCCTGCGGTCAAACGTTGAGGCTGGAAAACCGATAATAGGCGCTGGCGCCGGTACCGGCATTTCTGCAAAATGCGAAGAAGCCGGCGGTGTCGATCTGATTGTCATCTATAATTCGGGGCGATTTCGAATGGCTGGCCGTGGATCGCTTGCCGGTATGATGCCTTACGGCGATGCCAATCAGATTGTCGTTGAAATGGCAAGTGAAGTGCTACCCGTCGTTGAAAACATACCGGTGCTTGCCGGTGTCTGCGGTACGGATCCTTTCCGCTTGATGGACGTGTTCCTGAAACAGATTCGAGACATCGGATTTTCTGGTGTACAGAATTTTCCAACTGTCGGATTGATCGATGGAACACTTCGCCAGAATTTGGAGGAAACGGATATGGGCTATGGTCCTGAGGTGGAGATGATTCGCATCGCCCACGATATGAATCTGTTGACAACCCCGTACTCCTTTAACGAATCTGAAGCCGAACAGATGGCAGACGCCGGGGCGGACATCCTCGTCGCACATATGGGCCTTACAACAAAGGGATCGATCGGCGCGAAAACGGCGCTAACGCTTGAAGAGTCAGCGGAACGGGTGCAAGCCATACACGACGCCGCGAAAGGTGTTAACCCGGAAATCCTTGTCATCTGTCATGGCGGGCCGATTGCTGAGCCCGAGGACGCGCAGTTTATTTTGGATAACACCGAAGGCGTCGTCGGATTCTATGGTGCGTCAAGTGCCGAGCGTCTTCCCACGGAGCGCGCGATTACCCAACAAATTGAAACATTTAAGTCGATTCGATTGACCTAGACTAACCCAAGTTACCACCTTTGTCCGACAGGGGCACAGAAAGCGGTCGCGATCAGGAGATCGCTCCTACTGGGGCAACAGAAAGGAAAGACAGCCATGCTCAAAATTGAAATTGATTCACCCACCCTCGAAAAGGAGATTAATACCCTCATAGACGCCGGTCTGTATGCGGACCTGACGGTGTTGATGACCGATGCTCTTGAAAAACTCGTCACTGCCAAAAGGGAATCTCGCGTTGACGCCGCAATTCTGCTCTATCAACAAGGTGAAGTGACGCTTGCCAGAGCCGCTGAATTAGCGGGCATCCATCGCTTTGGTTTTGATGAGGCTTTGAAGGCGAAAGGCATCACTAAAACGGTTGAAGTCGAATCGGTGGATGACTTGAAAGCAGGCGTTTCGCTCCTTAAGCAACTCCACAAACCCAATGGCGGAGCGAAAGAGGCTTAATCGTGGTTTTCGTTGATACAGATGTGCTTTCGACTTTCGCTAAGATCCAGCGCCTTCCTTTGTTGTTTACCATATTTAGTGAAAACCTTCTCAACATTTCGGCTGGCGTGGAGATTGAAGTTCGCATAGGTGTCGCTAACCACTTCAACTTCTCACGAGACATCATGGAGTTGCACTCACAGGGGCGAATCAGGACATGTCATCCTACGGACCTTGACCGACAGTCCATGGCGACTATGCCTCCATCACTCGGTTTGGGAGAGCGCGAATCAATCGCAATCTGTAAACGGTTGAATTCCATCTTTGTTAGCAACGAGCGACGGGTTAAACATCATTGTCGGGATTACGGAGTAGATTGCGTCAACCTAGTAGAGATTTTGCGCGCTCTATGGGAACTTGGGATTTTGAAACAAGCCGACGTGAGGAACATAATTGCCGAGATTGAGGCAAGAGACAACCTAAAATTCAGAACGCCCTACACGATTTTCAAATGAGACCGTACCACGTATGCCTGCTCATTGAACGCCCCGCCATCGCCCTGCTTCCAGAATCGGCATGAGCGGCGATGAGTTTCACCGCGATTTCGAGCGAGACGGGCGAAATTTACTCCGTGGCAAGAGCGAACTTGACGGCATCCCAACCTATCGGTAGTGGCGACAGTGACGTGATTTACTTTTGACGTATCCCGTGCTGCAACTGTAGTGGAGACGTGGGAGTTTCATTACAAATTTGCTGAGTAGCGGATGAAAACAGATGAGGCAGGCAAGAACGAAGAGGGGCAACAAACAGTCCGTATAATCCACAATTCCGCGAGAAACCATACGTATACCCGCCGCCGCCAGAAATTTCGGTGTTCAAGCGCCGAGGTCTCCGCAGGGACCTGTAGGAGCGATCTACGGTTCGCGACCTCGTTTTGCCGAGAAATAACGCAATTTCAGCCGACGCCGAGTATAATTGGCCACATAAGATCTGCTGGATTCGCCAATCCAGCAGAAGCGATCGGTAGTCGTGGTTTCTGTCAAATTGTGAAATTTATCATTGAAACTTGCTTAGTCCACCGATTTCTAGGGTCAAGTACTACGAATTTTCACGGTCTTTTTGCCCCTTTTAGGCATACCCCGCGAAAATGCCTGTTTCCTTGGTTTGTAGTGGGACAATTTATTGCCTGACTTGCGATTTCGAGGTTTTCACTGACCAGCAAGCGAATGAATAGTGAGTACGCTAGAGATCCACTAATCACTAGTCACTAAACACTTACTTTTTCTTGTTGCAGTCAAAACGCAGTCTTGATATAATGCCGCCAAATAGAACTACATTTGGTGGTCATAATCTACGGAAAGGGAGGTTAAGACAGTGGCGACAACGCAGATCAACACAACGATTAACGGTGAAGATTACACACACGAAGTCGAACCTCGACTACTTCTGGTTCACTACCTTCGAGAAGTTGCCGGACTTACGGGCACACATGTTGGTTGTGAAACCAGCCTCTGCGGCGCTTGCACGGCGATCGTGGATGGGCAAGCAGTCAAAACCTGCACGATGTTGGCGGTTCAGGCGGACGGTGCAGACATCACAACGATCGAAGGGCTTGCGCAGGATGGCGAACTCCACCCGATTCAAGAGGGATTCTGGGAACGTCACGGTCTGCAATGCGGCTTCTGTACACCGGGGATGATCGTAGCGGCACACCAACTCCTAGAACGAAATCCTAGCCCGACGGAAGAGGAAATCCGGCACGGCTTGGAAGGAAATTTCTGTCGCTGTACCGGCTATCAACATATTGTCGACGCCGTGCAATACGCGGCTGAGAAGATGCAAGGTTAGATCTTGAGATACGTACCTTCAATAATGGATACTTGATTATACAGGATCTTATCCGGAAGGTACACCGGCGCATACAGGTTTATATGCGGTGTACCGTGCGCATTCTTTATCTGACGTAGACAGGAGGAGGGACTTATAATGGCAACTATGGCAGGACCATCGCGGCTAATCGGTGCGCCGATTAAGCGGCGGGAAGATCCGCGGCTAGTCCAAGGATTATCCCATTATGTAGACGACATAAAGTTGGTCAATATGCATCACTGTACGTTCTTGCGCAGCGATTACGCGCACGCGGATATCAAGAGCATCAACACCGAAGCGGCAGAAAACCTGTCGGGCGTAGTCAAGGTGATAACGGGGGCAGACATTCAGGGCAAGGTGGGTTCAATCCCGTGCGCTGCGGAAATCGAAGGTCTCAAGGTTCCCGATCACCCCGCTCTTGCCGTAGACCGTGTACGGTTCGTCGGAGAACCGATCGCCGCTGTGGTGGCGACGGATCCCTACATAGCGAGAGATGCGCTGGATCTGATTGAAGTCGAGTACGACGAGTTGCCGGCCGTGGTTGATTTGGACGAAGCGGTTGAATCGGATTCAACGGTTATCTATGATGAGTTCGGCGACAATATCGCTTTTACGATGCCGCTTGACGCGGGCGATGTGGACGCGGCGTTTGCCGACGCCGACCATGTGGTCTCTCAACGATTCGTAAATCAGCGTTTGATACCCAACTCAATCGAACCGCGTGGAGTGTTAGCGGAGTATCTCCCAGGAGAGGGAACTCTTACCGTTTGGTCCTCGACCCAAGTGCCTCATCACCTCAAGACCATTCTTTCGCTGCTTCTCGACCTTCCCGAACAACTCGTTCGCGTCATTGCGCCGGAAGTGGGAGGCGGATTTGGCAGCAAGTTGAATGTGTATCCCGAAGAAGCGGTGGTTGCTTACTTGGCAACGGAGTTGCGGAAGCCGGTGAAATGGATTGAGAAGCGGAGTGAGGGCTTCACAACAACCATTCACGGACGCGATCAGGTCGACTACGTTGACATGGCAGTCCAGAATGATGGAACGATCACGGCGATCCGCGCGAAACTGCTTGCCAATATGGGCGCGTATCACCAGTTGCTCACTCCAATCATCCCCGTGTTGACCTATCTTATGATGCCTGGCGCTTATAAGATTCCGAACATAAAATTGGAGTTAATCGGCGTCTTCACGAATAAGATGGCGACGGACGCCTATCGTGGAGCTGGACGTCCCGAGGCAACACACATCATCGAACGTATGGTCGATCTGGCGGCGCAGAAGTTGGGAATGGATCCCAAAGAAATTCGCTTCAAAAACTTCCCGCAGCCCGACGAATTCCCACTCGAAATGGCTACAGGCGTCACCTACGATAGCGGCAACTACCAGATGAGTTTCAACAAAGCGCTGGACACGGTGGATTATGCCAATCTCCGATCACGACAAGCAGAGCTTCGATCGCAGGGGAGATATCTGGGAATCGGCGTGGCGACTTACGCCGAGATCTGTGGTATGGGTCCCTCTGTCGGCGTCGCCGGCGGTGGCTGGGAAAGCAGCACTGTCCGCATTGAGCGCACTGGCAAAGTGACTGTTCTGACCGGAGTGTCTCCTCACGGTCAGGGACAGGAAACCAGTTTCGCTCAAATCGTAGCCGATGAATACGGGATAAGCATTGACGACATAGTGATCATTCACGGCGATACCGGACGCCAGCCCCAAGGCATCGGCACATTCGGTAGTCGTGCCACGGCGGTTGGCGGCGCGGCTCTGATAATTGCCACGCAGCAGGTGAAGGAGAAAATGGCGCAGATCGCCGCGCACATGCTGGAGGCGAACGCCGACGATCTCGTATTTGAAGATGGAAACATCTTTGTCCAAGGTTCGCCTGACTCCGCCGTTACATTCGCGGACGTTGCAGCCACGGCGCACGTCGCCGTGAATCTGCCTCCGGACGTGGAGCCCGGGCTTGAGGCGACCCATTTCTTTGAGCCGTCGAACTTCACATACCCATTCGGTGCCCACATCTCTATCGTTGAGGTCGATCCGGAGACGGGAGAGATTGACTTGCAGCGCTATGTCGCCGTTGATGATTGCGGAAATATCATCAACCCCTTGTTGGTCGATGGACAGGTGCATGGCGGTATCGCTCAAGGACTGGGGCAGGCGATGTACGAAGGCGCTGTTTACGATGAAAACGGACAGCTCCTCACCGGTTCATTTATGGACTACGCCATTCCAAAAGCGACGCAGGTGCCGCGCTTCGAAACCGAGCATACCACAACGCCGTCTCCCGTTAATCCGTTAGGCGTCAAGGGCGTGGGTGAAGCTGGAACAATTGCATCCTCGCCGTGTCTTGTCAATGCGGTTGTCGATGCGCTGTCACCATTCGGAATTACCGATATCGATATGCCGATGACGCCGAACCGCGTGTGGCAGGCAATCCAGGACGCACAGTAAAGCTGGCTCTAGCCGAAAGGAGGAATTGAAAATGATTGCGAGCAGTTTTGAATACTTCGCACCGACCTCAGTTGATGAAGCCTTGTCGCTCTTGAGTGAACACGGAGATGACGCCAAAATCCTCGCCGGTGGACACAGCCTGATTCCGGCGATGAAGCTGCGGCTTGCCGAGCCGGCGGTTCTGATAGACATTCAACGCGTTGAAGGATTAAAGGGGATTTCCGAGTCGGATGGCAAGCTGGTGATTGGCGCTTTAGCCACTCATCACGAACTGGAAAGCTCGGACCTCGTGAACCGGAGGGTGCCAATACTGGCTCAGACCGCGAGTGAGATTGGCGATGTCCAAGTTCGTAACAAAGGAACCATCGGCGGAAGTTTGTCCCACGCCGACCCGGCTGCGGATTGGCCCGCTACCATTTTGGCTCTCGATGCTGACCTGAAGATTGTGGGCTCTGGTGGAGAACGCGTCGTCAAAGCAACAGATTTCTTTGAAGAACTCTATACTACTGCTTTGGAAGCGGATGAGATTCTTACAGAGATTCACGTCGCTGTCCCCGGTGAAAACACGACGGGAACCTATCTCAAGATGCATCAGGTGGCGTCCGGCTTTGCGCTCACCGGTGTAGCCGCCGTTCTAACGAAATCCGGTGACGTTTGCGAGAATATCGCGGTTGGCATCACGGGCGTTTCGGATGTCCCCTATCGCGCTTCCGAGGTCGAGTCAGCGTTGGCAGGGAGAGCCCTGACTGCCGACAACATCGCGGCGGCGGCGGAAAGAGCCGCTGATGGAGTGGATATTCTGGAAGACATCCACGCCAGTGAGGAGTACCGGTCAAACCTTGCAAGGGTCTACACACGCCGAGCGATTGAAGGTGCGGGATCGTAGGAGATGCGAACGGTTAGGCGTTGGAAATTGTGCTTCATCCTGACGCCTAATTTCGTCAGGAACGCTCCCCAATGAAAATCAAATCCGATTATACCGTATCTGCAAACCGCGAGAAGGTCTGGCAGCATCTGACCGATCCCGAACTGTTGAGCCAATGTATCCCCGGCTGCGAAGAACTCAAGGCTACCGGCGGCGACACCTATGAAGCAACAATCAAGGTGGGAGTTGCCGGAATCAAAGGTACGTACAAAGGCACGGTTACATTGGAAAACATGCAACCGCCTTCCGCGTATCGACTCATGGTTGAAGGAAAGAGCACAATCGGCTTCTTGAAAGGCGCTTGCGACTTTCGATTGGAAGAAGCCAATCCCAATGAAACCAAGGTCGATCTCAATGGTGAATTAGCGGTGGGTGGAAAACTTGCCCGAGTCGGGCAACGCATCATCGGAAGCGCCGCGAAAATGACGATAGGTCAATTTTTCAAACAGATTAACAAACTAGTGGCAACCGACACTGATTCCTGAGTGCTTGCGGCGGAGTATTTTTCACTAAAATTCTGTGTCGAACAGAAAAGACTAGCCCTGCGAACCGTCAATCCGCAGGGCTTTTTTATACCTGCTTTTCAGATTGGTTATGCTAGTGACCTGGACACCCCTAGGAAATACGGTCAACTAAAGTCAATCACAATCATATTTACACATACTTGTTGGTGATTTGATGATTGAAAATAGTTGCGACAAACCAACTGTAGGAGCGACCTCCCGGTAGCGATTTCCTGTCGCGAGAAAAAGTTTGCTCCGACAGAAGACGCACGATAAATTGCGCTACTGTAAATCGAATCAACAAAATCCCACATGTGTAATTGTGAATTGCAACGACTATAGAAGTAAAAAACACAATAACTACAACGATTCACCGTCCGTAAATGGGATTCTACTGAAGGCGTTTGACAATTGGATTGCCATGAGGTTCTTGTTCTTGATAGCCGTGCTAATTGGGTGCAACAATGAGGCACCTGTCATCAGCATCGGTGTGAGCGTACCGCAGACGACGGCTCCCGTTTACACACTCATGAAACAAGCGATGCTCGAACACGAAAAGGAGTACGGCGTCAAAATTACATGGAACGGGGTACGGGATAAGGGGCCAACCCAAGATGACGTCTTGACCGAAAGACAAGGGGTTCAGCGGATGTTGGAATCGAAAATCCGGGCGCTAATTATCAAACCCGTCGATCCGAAAGCCGCATACCCAATCTTGAGAGAAGCGCGCCGTTGGAACGTGCCTGTAATCTCTTTGGACCAGATGCTCCCCAGTATGCCGGTGCACGGACACGTCACGGTCGACGAGACCCGTCTCGGGGCAGAAGCCGCGCAGTATGCACTTGAGCAAATCGGACATATTGGCAATGTCTTGGTCTTGGAAGCCCCCGTTAAAATCGAATCCATGCGCGAAATCGCTATCGGCATTCATCGTGTTTTAGACCAATACGAGGGCAAAATCCAAGTTATTTCCCGGACATCAGCCCTTGAGGCAAACGCCGCTTTTGATGTCACCGGTCGAATGCTAAAAGACTACGCAGGGAACATTCAAGCTGTCATTGCGGTGGATAGTACCCTTGCGTTGGGAGCGGTTCAAGGGGTACAATTACATGGACTCGCGGACAAGATTGTTACCGTCGGCGTGGGCGCCAGAGAGAAAGCATGCCGTCAGATTATCCTAAAACAACACGATGCGGAGGTCGATTTGATGCCCTATGAACGCGGGCTGGAAACGCTAAAAGCAGCCGTGTCCGCATTGAATGGCGACTCCTTTTCTTATGACGCACAGTTGCCCAACGGCGAAATCCTTACGAAAACAAGATTTGGCCCCATCCGTTTGATTACCACTGCGAACCATCTTCTGCTTGAACGCATGTGGCCCAGTTTGTTTGCCTCAAATTAACGTTATGATTGGGAAAAGGGGTGAGTTGCGCGATGCGGTTCGTCATATACTCGCTGGCGATGATGATTTTCGCGTGTTCTGCTTTCGCCTCAAAAGAAGGGGCTCCTCCGAAAGTCGGTGACATCGCGCCAGACTTCACTTTGAAAGATGTCGAAGACCAGACCTACTCCTTAGAAAAGTTGCGCGGAAAGATTGTATTTCTAATCTTGGGCAACCGAAAGATTAGAAAAGAAGACGACAAGTGGGCGGCGGCATTTCAGAAAGACTATGGCGACCATGAAGGCGTAATAGCTTACATCATCGCAGACATGCGGAGCGTCCCCGGGTTTGTGCCCAAGGGATTTATCAAGAGGCAACTCAAGAAAAACAAGCCGCCGGTGACGTTGCTGCTTGACTGGAAAGGCGAAATACATAAAACTTATCACACTGACAAAAAGAAACCGAATCTTTATCTGATTGCTCCGAACGGTTCCATTGTCTTCCATGCTAAATCAAACTTTGACGAGAAGACCTACGAGAAGCTCAAAACGGCAATCAGCAAGATAAAGCCCCCGGCTAAAGACGCATTGCCGGAATGAGTAACGCCTTATCTCCTATTAGGAACAGTCAATACGTCGGTCAATGTGCAGGGGATGCTCAGACGAATTCATGGTATTCTTAATATTCGATGTGTGCGGCGTGCATGAGCATCGTCTGAGTTGGATGCAGCAAATGTTGCGAAAAATGGAAAAGTCAGCGAAGCCATCACCATGACATCGTGCCTCCAGTAAGTAAAATACAAAATCTCCCTAACAGATTCTTTCGCTCCAGAGGAGCGATATGTCCGTAAGAATACCGACATTCCGGATCTCCGCGCTCCAGAGGAGCGCCATGTGTATGGCATGTCTGAATCGCAGATTAATTAGGGATTAGCCCTGATAAGATTGAAATTCAAAGTAACTTGGCAAATAGGATTTTCTCCGCTCAACCCATTTTGCGCGATTACGACGGAGGCATTCACTTATGCATTCCCCTCATTCAATATCACGTTAAGCTGATCTGGTAAATAGTTCATGGTATATTTTGTTACTGGCTGCGTCGGATTCATCGGAAGCAAAGTCACCGAGCTGCTGCTCAAGGACGGTCACACCGTAATCGGTGTTGACAATCTCAACGATGCTTATGATGTGCGATTGAAAAGATGGCGGCTTCAGCAACTTGAGAAGGTGTCCGGTTTTCAGTTCCATGAACTGGACATTTGCAATCAATCTACATTACGCGAGGTATTCAACGCAAACACTCCTGACGCAGTAATCAATCTGGCTGCCCGCGCCGGTGTCCGTTATTCCGTCAAGAACCCGTGGGCATATTATGAAACAAATGTCACCGGCACACTGAATCTACTGGAGTTATGCCGAGAGACGCAAGTCAAAAAATTTGTACTGGCATCGACATCTAGCTTGTACGGGGCAAATAATCCGCAACCATTCCATGAAGACGCTAACACAAATTCACCTATTTCTCCTTATGCGGCGTCAAAAAAGGGAGCGGAAACCCTCTGCTATACCTATCACCACCTGCACGGCATAGATGTGACAGTGTTTCGCTTTTTCACCGTCTACGGTCCCGCGGGAAGGCCGGATATGAGCCCGTTCCGATTTGTCCAATGGATAAGCGAAGGGCGTCCGGTGGTAGTATATGGAGACGGGGAACAATCACGCGACTTCACCTATGTTGACGACGTTGCCCGCGGAACGATTGCCGGGCTTAAACCGCTGGGCTATGAGGTCATCAATCTCGGATCAGATGCGCCTGTCGTGTTAATGGACATGATCCATCTGGTGGAAGAACTTACAGGAAAAAAAGCCAAAATTGACTATAAACCCGTCCATCCGGCAGATGTACGCGCAACTTGGGCAGACATCGGACGAGCCGAGCAGCTATTAGGGTGGCGCCCTCATTCCTCATTTCGGGATGGTTTCTCGGCGCTCGCAGATTGGTACCACGCCAACAGAGAATGGGCAAAGGATATCTCAACGATCTAGCGCTATAAACACGACTTTGTACATTCGTAGGGTGCGCACTGCGCACCAGCATTTGAGAACGCCGCCGCCGATCAATCTAGTGGATAACGAGAGATCAAGCGAGCGATTAGAGAGTGCGACAGAAATGCTCAGGTGTATAGAATACAAAACTCCTAGGCGATGATCGAGTGAACGGATAGTGAATGCGATAGGGGAACGAAAATCCTTATGCATAGGGATCAAGTTAAGGGAGTTCGTCTAGTATTGGTGAGGTTTTCCGTCGCACCCTATACGGTAGGTGCGGTTTCCAACCGCACCGGGTCACGCCCTTACGGAAAAGAGCGCCATAAACCACCTTCTGTGGCGCACCCATCAATTAATAGATTGGTATTCCCTCGTCCAAGTTTACATGGAAATTAGCAGTTTACGACATTGAAACCATGTGACTCGCACCCTAAAACGCTTAACTTGATCCCTATGGGGGAACGAAAATCCTTATGATGAATGCGGAGACGATGAATGAACATACATGAATACCAAGCAATAGACATCTTAAAAGCCCACGGTGTCAATGTTCCAAACGCAGACGTAGCGTCAACCCCGGCTGAAGCGGAAGCAATCGCTCAAAAACTCGAATGCTCGACCTGCGTTGTGAAGGCGCAAATCCATGCTGGCGGACGCGGAAAGGGGGGAGGCGTGAAATTGGCGAAAAGCCCTGAAGAGGTCAGGACACACGCCGACACTATTTTGGGAATGCAACTCGTGACCCATCAAACAGGCCCGCAGGGAAAACTGGTAAGCAAAGTCTTGGTAGCCGAGGCGAGCGAGATTGTCGATGAGTTTTATCTCGGCATGGTGCTTGATCGCGCGGCTTCGCGCATCGTATTGATGGGCAGCGACGAAGGCGGGATAAACATTGAAGAGGTGGCATCAACCCGCCCCGAAAAGATTTTCAAAGAGATAATTGATCCGACCGTTGGGTTGCGCCCCTTTCAGGCGCGACGATTGGCTTACAATCTCGCCATCCCCAAGGATCTCATCCCGAAAGCCGCTGAATTGATGTCCGCACTGTACACTGCCTTTGTCCATTGCGACTGCTCGCTTGTGGAAATCAACCCGCTCGCTATCACGAAAACTGATGGTGAACAGGATATTGTGGCGCTTGATGCCAAACTCAATTTCGATGACAACGCGCTCTGGCGGCAGCCGGACATTGAGTCCATGCGCGATCCGAGCGAGGAGGATGCTCGCGAGTTGCAGGCAAGTGAATCGGGTTTGAGTTATATCAGCCTCGACGGAAATATCGGGTGCATGGTGAATGGTGCCGGGCTTGCCATGGCGACGATGGATCTGATTAAACTACACGGCGGCGAACCCGCGAATTTCCTTGATGTCGGAGGCAGCGCGACGACCGAGACCGTCGCCCACGCTTTTCGCCTTATCCTTGCCGACAAAAAGGTGAAAGCAGTGTTGGTGAATATCTTCGGCGGCATTATGAAATGTGACGTAATCGCCAACGGCATTATTGAGGCTGTGAAGCAGGAAGCATTGGAAGTACCGCTCGTCGTGCGCCTAGAGGGCACAAACGTTGAAATCGGTAAGCGGCTTCTCACGGATTCTGGTCTGAACTTGATTGCGGCTGACGGACTTGCGGAAGCCGCACACAAAGCTGTCGCGGCAGTGCAAGGAGAATGAATTGAAGAGACTTCCGAGTCGGATAATTCACATCGGATACGTGTGTACAGCCCTGTTGTGCTTATCCGCTTGCTCTGACCGAGATTCACCAAAAGACGCTATCGACGATGTATTGAATCTCATCGGCGATTCGTCTTTTTCAAATGTCGCTTCAGCTAACACTACATTTGGGTTCAAGCTGCTCACGGATTTGCAGAAACGACAGCCCGATACGAATATCATGATTTCCCCCCTAAGCATTTCAATTGCGCTGACGATGACCTACAACGGAGCCGCCGGAGAAACACAGCGTGCCATGGCGGACGTGCTAGAAATAGAAAGTTTAGGCATTGACACCGTGAATCGCTCCAACGCGGCGCTACGTGACAGCTTGGAAAACACCGACCCGAAAGTCGAAATAGCGATTGCAAACTCAATCTGGTCGCGTCAAGGAGTTGACTTCAACCCGGCTTTTCTCGACCGAAATCGTGAGTTCTTTGAAGCTGAAATTGGATCGCTCAATTTCAATGATCCGCAGGCGACCGAAATCATAAACGGTTGGGTAGATACAAACACGAACGGTAAGATAAAACAGATTGTTCAACGGATTGACCCGGCAACACTGATATTCCTGATAAATGCCATATACTTCAAAGGGAGTTGGCAGAAAGAGTTCGACAAATCCGCAACTCGCGATGGAATCTTTCATCTATCCGATGGTGGGCAAAAGCGGGTGAAAATGATGTATCGAAAAGGGGCATATCCACATTTTCGAGGTGAGAATTTCGAAGCCGCACGGCTGCGGTATGGCGAAGGCAGAGTGAGTATGTATATCTTTCTACCGGATCGCGATTCTAACCTAAACAATGTCATCGATCAACTGAACACAGAGAACTGGTCACATTGGCTATCCCAATTCCAAGACAGGGCGAACAACAGCGAGATGATACTTCCGCGTTTTAAATTGGAGTACGAAGTAAAACTCAACGATACACTGACGGCACTGGGGATGGGAATAGCCTTCGGTGCGGGAGCGGACTTTAGCGGCATGGGCACAAAACTGTTTATCAGCGAGGTACGGCACAAAACCATCATAGAAGTAAACGAGGAGGGAACCGAAGCGGCAGCCGTGACCGCCGTTGTCGGAGTCAAATCTCTGCCCCCGAGCTTCCGAGTGGGCCGTCCCTTCCTATTCGCCATTCATGACGATAGAACGCAGACAATACTATTCATGGGAATTGTCGTCGAACCGATATAGTCGAGATTCTGCAAACAGAAAGCCCGCAAACTCGTCGGAAAACCTATTGCCTCCAGCGTGCTACACCAAATTGAAGTGGGAGAATCCGACGATAAACTTAAGCGGATTTTACACATACGAATTGGCAAACGATATAGTGGGGACTTGATAAATGACCGAGAAACTTGGTCTGAATGATATTACCGTGCGAGGAAGGCGTGTATTGGTGCGTGTTGATTTCAACGTGCCAATGCAAGATGGGCGTATCACTGACAACGCTAGAATTCGAGCCGCCCTACCTACCATACTTCAACTCATTCGTGACGGCGCCAAGATAGTGCTGGCGACCCATCTGGGACGCCCCAAGGGTTTCGAATCGGGGCTTTCCACTGAACCTCTCGCATTAGAACTGAGTAAACTCATGGGCCAGCGAGTGCGGCATACTGGAGATTGCATCGGACCCGAAGTTGAAAACACAATCAATGAACTTCAAGAGGGCGACATACTATTACTTGAGAATATCCGCTTCTACAAAGAGGAAACTCAAAATGACGCGGAGTTTGCGCGTACGCTGGCTGTGTTAGTAGACATGTATGTGAATGACGCCTTTGGCACCGCACATCGCGCTCATGCGTCAACAGAAGGAATCACCCACTATTTTGAACAGTGCGCTGCGGGGTTGCTGATGGAACGAGAGATTGAATACCTCGGCAAAGTGGTCGAGAGACCGGAACATCCGTTTGTTGCAATACTTGGCGGTGCGAAAATCTCGGATAAAATCGGAGTGATTGAAAACCTGATTGAAAGTGTTGACGCGCTCCTTATTGGTGGCGGCATGGCGTATACATTTCTGAAAACCATGGGGCTACCAATCGGCGACTCGATAGTGGAACCTGACAAATTGGAACTGGCGAGCGAGCTACTCAAGCGAGCCGCGGATCGAAATTTGGATATCTTCCTGGCGGAAGACCATGTCATCGGTAGAGAATTGGATCCCTGTACAGAATCAAGGATTGCAGAACGCGCAGACATACCTGAAGATTGGAGAGGTTTGGACATCGGTCCTAAGTCGGTTGAGGCTTTCGGTGCGATTGTTGATGGAGCAAACACTATCTTCTGGAATGGTCCGTTGGGCATGTACGAATTCGAAAAATTTGCGAACGGCACAATCGAAATTGCCAAACGAGTCGCTGAGTCTGACGCGGTCAGCATTATTGGCGGCGGTGATTGTGTCGCTGCGGTGTACAAAGCTGGCGTTGCTGATCGAATAACACATATCTCCACCGGTGGCGGCGCATCACTAGAATTTCTTGAAGGAAAATCATTGCCCGGAATCGCCGCATTGACGGATAAATAAGACTAACGCATGTCGGATTTTGGAATCCGAAACAGAAAAATTAAGGAGAGGTTGCGTATATGTTCCAAAAAATTACCCCTCGCAGTCAGGACTATTCCGAGTGGTACACAGAGGTGATCCGTGGGGCGGAACTGGCCGATTACGCGCCCGTGCGCGGCTGCATGGTTATCCGACCCTACGGCTACGAACTTTGGGAAAACGTGAAGGAGGGTTTAGATCGCCGCTTTAAGGAAACGGGGCATGAGAACGCCTATTTTCCGCTTTTCGTTCCGATGAGTTTTATCGAAAAAGAGGCTGAGCATGTCGAAGGTTTTGCTCCTGAGTTGGCAGTTGTAACACACGGCGGCGGCAAGAAATTGGAGGATCCTTTAGTGGTGCGACCTACCTCCGAGACGGTTATCGGACACATGTACAGCCAGTGGATTCAGTCATACCGAGACTTGCCGGTGCTTATCAACCAGTGGGCAAACGTTGTTCGATGGGAATTGCGTACTCGTCTTTTTTTACGCACGATGGAGTTTCTCTGGCAGGAGGGGCATACCGCGCACGCCACCGTTGAGGAAGCCCAAGAGGAAACCTTGCGAATGTTAGACGTGTACACCGATTTTGCCGTCAACGATGCCGCCATACCGGTTATTCCCGGTCGCAAGAGTGAGAGCGAAAAATTTCCCGGGGCGGACGCCTCGTATAGTATCGAAGCCATGATGGGCGATGGACGAGCGTTACAGTCCGGAACCTCGCACAACCTCGGACAAAACTTTTCCAAAGCCTTCGAAATACAATACCAGGACGAAAACAGTGAACTGCAATACTGCTGGACTACAAGCTGGGGGGTTAGTACCCGTATGGTCGGCGCGATAATTATGACTCACGGCGACGATCAGGGGCTTGTATTGCCGCCGCAGTTGGCACCCATTCAGGTAGTTATCATACCAATCTGGAAGAAAAACAGGGACGATGAGAAACGTTCAGTCATGGAAGCTGTGGCAAAGATGACCGACGAGATTGGCGAGGATGTCCGTGTGAAAGTAGACGACCGAGACGGATATTCGCCCGGTTGGAAATTTAACGAGTGGGAGCTAAAAGGCGTGCCGCTACGTATCGAAATTGGCCCGCGCGACGTAGAAAAGGGAGAGGTTGTGCTTGCTCGCAGAGATCAGCCCGGCAAAGAAGGCAAATCTTCCATTCCGTTGACAGGCATATCGGCGGCGGTTAACGACTCTTTGACCGCTATCCAGAGCGCCCTGCTGCAACGCGCCACCGATTTCCGCGACGAAAATACATCTGAAGCAGGGGACTACGATCAACTCAAAGTGGCGGTCACCACCGGCTTTGCCCGTGCTCGGTGGTGTGGAAACCCGTCATGCGAGGACCAGGTCAAAGCTGACACGCAAGCGACAACCCGCTGTATGCCGATAGATCAACCCGGTGGAGATGGAAAGTGCATTGTATGCGGTGAATCGGCGAAGGAGATAACCGTTTTTGCACGAGCATACTAGCACCCAATTCCGTTGACGAAAGATGCATCAGGATATTGCAACTTGTAACGAAATACGGATTATTTTCCAAGGAACTTGATTGAATGAGCATTCTTGTAAATAGAGACACGAAAGTTATCGTCCAAGGGATAACAGGGCGTTCCGGACGGTTTCATACCCAACAGTGCGTTGAATACGGCACCCAGATTGTCGCGGGTGTTACCCCGGGCAGAGGTGGTTCGGATGTTGACGGCATCCCCGTTTACGATACGATGAGCGAAGCCGTGGAGGCGACTGGAGCGGATACATCCGTCATCTTCGTGCCGGCTCGGTTTGATGCCGCCGACTCGGTCATGGAAGCGGCTGATGCCGGCATTAGCCTAATTGTTTGCATTACGGAAGGGGCACCTGTACTTGACATGATAAAAGCCAGGCGTTTTCTGGACGGGCTGCCCACTCGACTGATTGGCCCAAACTGCCCTGGGGTCATCACACCGGGAGAGTGTAAAATCGGGATTATGCCCGGTTATATTCATCGCCCCGGCAGAATCGGCATCGTTTCCCGAAGCGGAACCTTAACCTATGAAGCCGTGGATCAGGTGACAAAACTTGGCTTAGGTCAATCTACTTGCGTTGGAATTGGTGGCGATCCGGTCATCGGTACTACTTTCGTTGATGTTCTGGCGTTGTTTGAAGCTGATGAAGACACGGAAGCGGTAATAATGATCGGTGAAATCGGCGGGACAGCCGAAGAAACAGCGGCTCAATTTGTGAAGGAAAACATGAGCAAGCCGGTTATCGGCTTCATCGCGGGACAGACCGCGCCTAAAGGTAAACGGATGGGACACGCCGGCGCGATTATTTCGGGAGGACAGGGCACTGCGGCAGAGAAGATAGAGGTGTTAAGATCCGCCGGCATCGCCGTTTCCCAAAGCCCCGCGACAATTGGAGATACACTCGTGCAGGCACTACGGAATTAATTCGGATTAGATTATGAAGACGACTATCCCTTTTCTCCCTACCTGAGACGAACACGGTAATGCCGTGGACCAAGTTTCTCCAACCTTCCATCCTTCAACCATTGTTCGCGGCGTTTAAGCGATAGTTCAATCAGATCCCGGCGTGATGCCGCGTCTCGCGGTCGGCGGCGAGGTGATCGGTGTAATTGTTTCGCGCGTTGCTTGAGTTGATATTCTCGCGATTTCTCTCTTATTTTTTGGACGTGCTGATCGTAGTTTACAATTTTCATTTCGTCTCATCCTCTATTGTTGATTTGAGCGTGTTAAGCGTTTCAAGTATCTCTTCTGTCTTTGCGGATGTCACCAGGTAATCCCAATCAATCTCGTCTTTGTACAAAGCCATTAGCCCCTTCGCCCAATCGCCATCATCAATCGACCGCCAGTGGATATACGCATTGACTCGATCAATGATCAGATCTTCCACACCGATGATATAGACGTTCAATCCTTCAATTTCGACCTGAGTAATCTTCTCTTCGGACCCGGCGAGATTATCATCAGGTACTTCAATGGCAACATCCACGCCGGCGTGATACCAGTGCCTCCCCAATCGATTAAACCCCCAACTTTCCAATACGTTGCCAATTTCGGATCGTTTAGCACTGACGAGGTCGACATCCGCGGTGGTGTAATCGCCAAGCGTGTAAAATTCCAGGGCATTGCCACCGACAACAACAAAGGGCAACCCGTCCGAATGTGGTAATGCGGTGGTAACAAGCGCACAAACATAGAGCCGGCGACGCAGTGGGTCCTCAATTTTTTTGGCATATTCAAGTTGGTTACGAAAATCCGTTTCCGACATCTCTCAGCCTTTCAAGAAATTCTCCAGCATATTTTTCCCTTCAAGTGTCAAGATTGATTCAGGATGAAACTGTACGCCCCAGATTAGGTAGTCTTTATGTCGAAGTCCCATGATTTCGTCTTCGTCGGTCCACGCGATAATTTGGAGGCAGTCCGGAACACTGTTCTTAGCCACGATTAACGAGTGATACCTCGTCGCCTCAAACGGATTCTGCACTCCCGCGAAGAGTTCTCGTCCATTATGTTCAATCATCGATGTTTTCCCGTGCATCAATCGGTCTGCACGAACTACATCCCCGCCGAAGACATCTCCAATACACTGATGTCCCAGACAGACACCCAATATCGGCAATTTGCCCGCGAAATGTCGAATTACGTCACACGAAATCCCAGCTTCGCGAGGTGTGCAGGGACCGGGTGATATGACAATCTTATCCGGTGCGAGGCGCTCAATCGACTTCAATGTTATTTTGTCGTTTCGATGTACAGCAAGTTCTGCCCCTAGCTCACCGAAGTATTGGACGAGATTGTAGGTAAACGAGTCGTAATTGTCAATCATCAGTATCATTGTGCTTCTCCTAGGCGTTCCCCTGTATTCTCATCATCTCGTTTCCACCCTTCTGAAACTCATAGGGTACGGGACAGATGTCAACTGGGTAGCCCACGTCCTGAAAATACGATTGGATGGGTGAAATGTACGGTGACGTTCTGCAATCAAGCGCCAGTAGTGGGAAAATTCGCACTTCACGCGAAACCCGGCATAGCTCTGTTATGGATTGTCGGTGAAAATCAAGCGATAACTGATCCGAATACAAGAAGAGTAAATGTGAACAGACTGCCAAATCAAACTGCTGATCGTCAAAATATAGTTTTGGTAGCGATAGCGGAAGATAGCGTCCCTGCACTTTTCCCATGTCGAAATCCTGCAGAAACATTTGCATTCTTTCAAGCCGGTAGCAACCAAGGTGTTCAGGGCTCGCAAAAAAATCCCACACAAAATCATCAGGCTTTTGTTTCACTTGAGAAATGATAGCATCGTATGTTTTGTCGATTCTCTGTTCAATCTGTTCCCTTGAAAACGTGTAGATTGGATCGATTGATACTACGGTATGTCCCAGCGCTTTCATTTCGCTGTTAAAACTGGCAGGCCCATCACCAACCCCTAGAATTCGTGATGCCATTTCTTCGTCGGAGAGCATGAACATCTGTCTGTATTCTTTGAGGGATCTCCCCCAAGGGACGACTTGGTCGAGAGTCACACTCACGATCTCCTCCCGTCGCCTGTCTACTCTAATCCAGCTTCAGCCAGTTTAATTGCCCTTAGGACAGCTTGCGCCTTGTTGAGTGTTTCTTCGTATTCGGTTTGGGGTACCGAGTCCGCAACGACCCCACCACCTGCTTGCACGTAAGCAATGCCGTCCTTGACGATTAGGGTACGAATGATGATAGCCGTGTCGGAATTCCCGGAAAAGCTAAAATATCCCGCGGCCCCACCGTACGGACCGCGGCGCGTCGGTTCAAGCTCATCAATAATCTCCATTGCTCGAATCTTAGGCGCCCCTGAAAGTGTTCCGGCAGGTAGGCAGGCACGGATTACATCAAAGGCTGTCACGTTCTCGCGAAGTTCGCCAACTACATGCGAAACTATATGCATGACATGCGAATAGCGTTCGATTGTCATCATCTCGCTAACGCGTACTGTGTGGAATTCGCAAACTCTCCCCAGATCGTTGCGCCCAAGATCAACGAGCATGACGTGTTCGGCACGCTCCTTCTCGTCAGCAATCAACTCCTCTGCCAGTGCGACATCTTCAGCGGACGTTTCTCCGCGCGGCCGCGTCCCGGCGATTGGACGTGTTTCCGCTATTCCATCCTCGACCCGAACCATCATCTCCGGCGAAGTACCGGCTATCTGCATATCTCCCAGCTTCAAGTAATACATGTATGGTGACGGATTGACGGTACGCAACGCACGGTACACGTCAAAGGTGTCAACTGATAATGGGGTGCACAACCGCTGCGAGGGAACAACCTGGATAATGTCACCCGCGGCAATATATTCCTTCGCTTGTAGAACCACGCTTTCATATTCCGCCTGTGTAAAATTCGATTGTGGTTCAACTTTGTCCGTGACTTTACGCCGTGCTTTTGAAGGCGGCATCATCAAAGGATTTCTTAGCTTGTCAATTAACATGTCGACACGATCTATCGCACGCTGGTATGCGCCTTCTACGTCGTCATTAACGCGCGCGTTCGCCACCGCCGTGATCCGGTGACCAACCCGATCGAATATCAGCAAGGTATCCGTAATCATAAAGAAGCAATCTGGCAACTGACGATCATCTTCTGTGCTGTCGGGCAACTCTTCAAAAAAACGTACAGTGTCATAGCTCAAGTAGCCGACAGCACCGCCGTGGAAACGCGGTAATCCTTCGACTTCTACAGGTTTATAGCGCCGCATCAACTTCTCAAGTTCGCCGAGCGGATAACCGCTTTCGAATTCGGTTGTCGTGCCTGCCTCTAAATCCTGTATGCTCACCTGATTTCCTTTACTCTGAAACAGAATTGAAGGCTCGCTGCCGAGAAACGAATATCTTCCAACGTGCTCACCTCCCTCGACACTTTCGAGCAAGAAACTGTATTCACCGGCATCGATCTTTTTGTATGCTGACACAGGGGTTTCCATATCTGCCAGAATCGACTTAAATACAGGAATCAAGTTGCCGTGTTGCGCCTTTTTGCGAAAATCTTTTAAACTTGGATAATACATCCGGGGACTCCTCTTACGTGAAACGCGACTTTAGATATAAACTGCGTTCAGGTTTCACGAATACACTTTGTCGGGATTAAAGACCTTCTCACCTACAATGCGGCTAGAATTGCCATTGGAGGAGACTTCCCGAAAGAAACAGGAGCGATATCCGACGTGGCATGCCCCGCCTTTTTGTTCCACTTTAATCAGTAGAGCGTCGCCGTCACAGTCATAGGCAATGGACTTGACGGTTTGAGTATGCCCCGAAGTCTCTCCCTTAATCCAGTACTCCTGACGGGATCGACTCCAAAAGCAGACGCGCCCGGATTCCACAGTTTTCTGCAATGCTTCGCGATTCATAAACGCCATCATGAGGACCTCATTATTCTCGTAATCTTGTATGATAGCTGGGATTAATCCGGCTTTATCAAATTTAAGTTCGTCAAGTATTTCCATACTTTTCTCCTTGCTTTAACTATCGCTTATTAGACAATTCGGCACAAAAAAAGCCGTAGGCAAGTGGTTTCGTATGCCTACGGCTTTGATTTATCAATTATGAAACCAGAACCCTATCTCAGCAAAGGCACACTCCCATCCCGATTAGCACACCGCCACCAATGCCAATGATGAGATTCAGTTTGAAGTTGTGGATTGAAAGTTTGCATGGGTTCACTTCATTCACATGTTATCTTTTCCAGATACACATTACATAATATCATAAGCGATGTTCGGATGTCAAGGAAATATTGCAATAAGTGCGATTACCCCCAAAAACTAGACAGTAGATTAAGGTGGATTTCGTGCTGGCAATACGGTCATGTTATGAGTCATCATACGGCTCAGCAATGCCAAGAACTACGAAAGGAGTTTGTATAGCATGGCTAGTAGAAAGCAGTATGATAACCGATTCAAAGCACAAGTGGCGATTGAGGCAATAAAGAATCAACGCACCATGGCTCAGATTGCCAGTGACTACGAAGTCCACCCATCAAGCGAGCGAATAGCGAGTGCGATAGAGATCCCTCAGGTCAGCCAGTGGAAAAGACAGATTCTGGAGGAATCGCCTCAACTGTTTGCAAACGGACGCACTCAAGCGACTTCTGACAACGACCGACTCATAGCCGAGCTCTACCGGCAAATCGGTCAATTGAAGGTAGAACTAGACTGGCTTCAAAAAAAAAAACGCAACGGCTCGGTTGAACAGAAGCGGCGGCTTATCAACCAAGAGAACGCTTCCCCATCGGTTTTGAGGCAATGCGAACTGTTAGGGTTGCCACGCGCATCGTATTACTATCAACCCGCAGTAGAGTCGCCGGAAAACCTGCTTTATATGCGTCTGATTGATGAACAGTACATGAAGACCCCGTTCTACGGTGTACCTCGAATGACGGACTGGCTTTGTTCCAAAGGCTACGTCGTCAATCGGAAACGGATTGCTAGGTTGATGCGAAAGATGGACTTAGTTGCCATCTATCCCAAGCCGAAAACCTCTAAGAACGGTAAACCATCGAAAAAGTATCCTTATTTGCTGAAGGATTCAAGTATCATTCGACCGGACCAGGTATGGGCAGTTGATATCACCTATATCCGTTTAAACACCGGTTTTGTCTATCTAGTGGCTATTATGGATTGGTACTCTCGATATGTGTTATCATGGGAACTGTCAAATTCACTCGATGTTTTCTTTTGTCTATCGGCTCTGGAACAAGCGTTGAGTTGTTCTACCCCCTTGATTTTCAATAGCGATCAGGGTGCTCAATTCACGTCTGATGCCTTTACCACTCGGCTTGAATCGGCGAACATTCGCATCAGTTGGGCTGGAGCAGGCAGAGTGTATGACAACATTTTCATTGAACGTCTCTGGTGGACAGTGAAATATGAACATGTCTATCTTCATTCTTATGACTCTGTTCACGCGGTTTGGTGTGGCTTGAACAACTATTTCAAGTTTTATAATGAGGAGCGGCTTCATGGGTCGCTCAATAAAAGGACACCTCACGAGGTGTATTTCCAACAACATTAGGCGTTGAAACGTAGCCGGATTAGATAGCCTTTACACCTTAATCTTCGTTTATAACTGTCTAAACATTGGGGGTAACTCAACCCCATCCTGCCGGATTGAGACACCAAAAGGTCTGCTTGAAACCGAGTTTTAATGTTATTTTACATGGAGACCGGAAAATGGACCCATCTCGTTCTCCCACCACGGCATAAGGTGCCAGTCAACCCTTCTCAACTGTCCCAAAACGGGACGGTGTAGCGTTTTGGGATTAACTCGCCTGAATCCGCGCTGAATCCGCGTGGTTACAGGCTTTCTGCCAATTTCCTTCCTACTTAATCCATTTCAATCGTCCTATTTTGGGACACTTTCAACGCCTCTCACTCTGTCGCTAACTCACCGTCAGTATCCTTCAAAGTCAAGCCTAGCAAGGGTTTTCCCGGTCTCGTCTTCGTTTAATTCCGATTTGGCACAGTTTGTGCTTTATAGGGCGCTGTCTTTCTTTTCGGCTGGACCGAGAGATTGACGCATCCAACAATCCTTCCCGCGACAGGAGGCCTGCTCAGTGATGCCTGCCGCTCCCCTTCGCCCGGGAATGGAAGGTGGGAAGGAACTTCCCTGCACGTATTACAATTGTCCTTGTTGGTTCTATTTCGAGCCGACGGCGGGTATTACCGCCTGCTTTCGGATCGTTATTGGAATAGCTGTCTGAAACATATGGCGATCACGACGCATTACGGCGACATCGATTCGCTAAGCATTTAACGCATGTCGAAACCAAGTTTTTTCTTGAAAACTTGGTTTCTTCCCTGAATCCTAGTGACCTCAAGATAACGATCTAGCAGAATCATCACCGGCAACTTGCCACATGCAATCAAGGCAATCACAAGAATCCCATAAATCACAGTTCAGACAAGAGGTTTTCGTTATGCACAATCAGACCAAAATTAGCTTTTTGATTTTTACCTTAACATTATTCCTGTGCTTCAATTCCATTTTCGTAGGAAACACTGCCGCGCAGGTCAACATTGAACTCGTCCCCGCACCCGCAGACTCCAAATACACCTTTGAGAGCATTAGTATTGACGGTGTGGAGTCATTAGCGGTCACTGCGAGCAGCGACTTTGGGGATTACGCGGGCTACACACTGAGTGATGACGGTGAAAAGGAAGTCGCCTTTACACTCCTTGACGGCGTTTTTACCACCCACGATTTCCCCGGCTCGCGGAAAACTCATTTCTATGCGCTCGGTAATAATGGGTTAGCTGCCGGCCACTACGAGGATAGCGACGGTGTGTACCGTGGTGTCGTCTTGGAAAATGGCGAACTGCGGCAATATGATTTCCAGAATTCCGTGCAAACGGAGATATACGGAATCAGCGATACTAAAGGGGAGTTGACCGGAAATTATACTGATGCTTCCGGTGTTCGCCGCGGCTTCTCGGGGAATACCATCGTTGAAGTCCCCGAGGCAGCGGAAACTTATGCCTACTTTACGACCGAGTCAGGCGCCGTTATAGGTAGCTACGTAGGGGTTGACGGCACGTATCATGGATATGTGCGTGCCCCGGATGGCAGGTTTATATTTGCCGACCTTTTAGAAATACCGAATCTGGAGTACTTTTTTCCATACGGGGTCAACGATGTAGGGGTTACCGTGGTTCGAGCCAAAGCCGTGGGGGACATCCCGCGCACATACGTCGGCAGATTTGGCGGGATGCATGAATTGCGGTTTCCGGAGGCTGTTAGCACACAGGGCTGGAATATCAATAAGGACGGCTCTGTCGTCGGATACTATGACTCGGCGGATGGGCGAAGACGCGGCTTTATCGCCAGACCTGCTGCACCGGTCGAAGATCGACCCGTTGTCACGCCCGCCAGCTTTACCTACACTTTTGAGAGTATCGATGTTCCCCGTGTAGAGTTCGTGGCGTTGACCGCGAGCAGCGATTTTGAGGATTACGCGGGCTACACGCGCAGTGCAGACGGTAAAAAAACAGTCGGTTTTACGCTGATTGATGGTGTTTTTACGACGTATGATTTCCCCGGCTCGCAGAACACTTATTTCTATGCACTGGGTAATAATGGGAGTGCTGCCGGACACTATGAGGATAGCGACGGCCTGTACCACGGTGTCGTCTTGGAAAAGGGTGAACTGCGGCAATACGATTTCCCGGATGCCGTCCAAACAGAGATATACGGTATTTCTGATGCGACAGGCGCGCTGACGGGCAATTTTATCGACGCGTCCGGTGTTCGACGTGGATTCTCGGGGGACACCATCATTGAAGTCCCGGGAGCGGCGGAAACTTATGCCGATTTTGTGAGCGCGTCAGGTGCCGTTGTGGGTAGCTACATTGACAGGGACGGCATATATCAGGCATACGCGCGTGCCCCGGATGGCAGGATTGGATTTGCCGACATCTTAACGGCAGCGGATTTCGATTACCTTTTTCTGCACGGTATCAACGATGTAGGGATTATCGTTGGCAGAGCCAAACAAGTGGATGATGTCCCGCGCACATACGTCGGCAGATTCGGCCAGTTGCATGAATTGCGTTTTCCGGGGGCTGTTAGCACGGAGGGGTGGAATATCAATCAGGACGGTTCTGTCGTCGGACACTATGACTCGGCGGACGGACGTAGACATGGGTTTATCGCCAGACCCGTTCCCAAGCCGGAGAGTGATCATTTTGGCAACGTTTACAACGTCACGCTGGCGAAGGGCTTGAACATGCTTTCCGTACCGTTGGCGCCGATAAGACCGCTGAGCGCCAAGACGCTTGCAGGTCTGACAGGGGCGACAGCCGTCATCACGCTTGATTCCCAGCGATTCATCGGGTGGACTCCAGGTGCCCCCAATGACGGTTTTCCGATTGAGGGTGGAAAAGGCTATATCGTCAATGTGCCGGAAACTCGGGAGTTCGCCTTCGTTGGAGCGCCGTGGACCGATCAAACGAAGGCTGCCGCATCGCCGCCCGCTATTTCCCAAAAACAGACTGTGTGGGCGTTTGTTGTCAGTGGGCATTTGAACGGAAAGCCGGCGTATGACGGCTACCGGGTAATCGTGCGCAACCTGAGAACAAGCAGAACGATTACCGCTACGGTGGAAGGAGATTATTTCGCCGCTGCAACTGCCGACTTGGCACGACGGAGCGTTGTCGAGGTTGGAGACGTGATCGAATTACACGTCATTGGACCGGATGGGAATGTGGAATCGCATACAGCGAGGTTCCACGTGTCGCCTGAACACCTTGCCAACGCGGTTCTGTCCGTCAGGCTTGACGGCATCGGCAAACCGGAGGGGGATATGTTGTTGCAGAACTACCCGAATCCGTTTAACCCGGAGACGTGGATTCCCTACCAACTTTCGGAAGACACGCCTGTATCGATATCCATTTATGATACAACGGGTAAGTTGATTCGCACACTCTCGATCGGATTTCAATCCGCGGGTTTCTATAATAGCCGTGGACGTGCGGCGTATTGGGATGGACGCAACGACGCCGGAGAACACGTTTCGAGCGGACTCTATTTTTACCAGTTGAGGACGCCTTCTTTCGAGCAAACACGGCGACTCGTAGTTATAAAGTAGGTAACTGTTGGGTGCATCGTTTGGTTCGTAGTAGCGCCCCATTATCCCTATCGGAATAATTCATTCAGCAAGCAACACTCTTGTACCGCAAACTGTTAGTTTGCGGATCACAATCTAACAGATTGTGGTACAGATTTCCTTTTCTAAGACTGGTTTTGAAAAAGTGTTACTTGAGAGCGTGCCATTATCTCTGTCGGAATAATTCTTTCAGCAAGTAACACTCCTTTTTCGATCTATGACACGTTTTGAAAAAGTGTTTTGTGAGGGATTTCCCACCTCTTGCACTCCAGCGGAGTGCTATGTCAATAGAATCGTGATGCGCCCAATCTCCGCACTCCAGAGGAGTGCAATGTTGAGTGTTACTTGGTAGTAATCAAGCGACTGCATAGGATCAAGCGAGTGGATAACGAGCGCGATAGAGATCCCTCAAACGAGTGATCAACTGACTGAATAAGGAAGGATCAAGTGAGTGAATAACGAACGCGATAGAAATCCCATAGAGATCCTCCATTGCACGTCCGTTCTGAGCACGTAAGCCCCCGATTCGTCCGAATTAGCATTGTAAATTCCTACTCGGCGTGTGCCCTGGCCCCCCGCTCGGTCTGGATTGGAAAATCCAGACCGGCGGACTAAACAGTTACAATCTCAGCATACTTTAAGGTAAGAGCCTATTTGTAAAGTCATTTAAAGTAGAATCATGCGTCTCGAAACCAAGTTTTTTCTTGAAAAATTGGTTTCTTCCCTGAATCCCAGTGGCTTCAGGATAACGATCTAGCCGACTCATCACCGGCAAATTGCCACATGCAATCAAGGTAATTACAAAAATCCATCAAGCGAGTGGATAGCGACTGCGATAGGGATCCCATAGAGATCCAATAAATCACAGTTCAGACAATGTGAATTACCGACACCCAACACTAACCATAATCTTTTGGAAAATAAACCACTAAGAAAGAGGATTTGTATTATGCACACTCACATTAAAACCGGTTTTCTGTTTTACACGTTTGCAGCTTTTATATGCCTCAATTCCTTTTTCCTAAAGAATACTGCCGCACAAGATAACACTCAATCCGTTGACGCGCCCGTCGGCTTCACCTATACGTTTGAGCGTATTGAGGTGCCGGGCGTCAACTTTTTAGCGTTGACCGCCAGCAGTGACTTCGAGGACTATGCCGGCTACACGAATAGCGCGGATGGTGAAAAAATGGTCGCCTTCACGCTCATTGACGGCGTCTTCACGACATACGCTTTCCCTGGAGCAGAGAATACCTATTTCTATGCCCTTGGTAATGATGGTCGCGCTGCCGGACATTACGAGGATCGCGAGGGGCTTTACCACGGTGTTGTCCTGAAAGATGGCGAACTGCGGCAATACGATTTCCCGGGATCCGTTGAAACGGAGATATACGGGATTTCTGATGAAACAGGTGCGCTGACAGGGAATTTCACGGACGCTCAGGGGGTGCGTCGTGGGTTCACGGGGGACACTATCATTGAGGTGCCCGGTGCCTCGGAGACCTTCGCCGACTTTGTGTCTGAAGGACGACTCGTCGGCAGCTACATTGATATGGACGGACTCTATCACACGTATGTGCTTACCCCGGATGGCGAGTATCGGACTGTTGACATCCCAAACGCCGCACAGTTCGAGTTCATTCTTGTGCACGGTATTAACAAGGCGGGCGTCTACGTTACCCGCTCCAAACTGGTCGGCGATGTCACGCGCACCCATGTCAGCACATTCCGCGGGCGAGTGGAATTACAATTCCCGGAGAGCGTGAGCACGGAAGGTTGGAACATCAATCAGGACAGTTCTGTCGTCGGATACTACGATCTCGCCGATGGACGCAGATACGGCTTCATCGCCAGACCCGCTGGGGCACCTGCGCTACAACCGACCTTCTCTGACTATACGTTTGAGAGTATTGGTGTGCCGGGGGTAGATTTTCTACAGTTGACGGCGAGTAGCGACTTTGAGGGCTACGCTGGCTACACGAAAAGTGCTGAGGGTCAAAAGATGGTCGCCTTTACGCTCATTGACGGCATTTTTTCGACCTACGCTTTCCCCAACGCAGAGAACACCTATTTCTACGCGCTCGGTAATGATGGCCGCGCTGCCGGACATTACCAAGACAGCGAGGGGATCTATCACGGTGTAATCTTGGAAAACGGTGTGCTTACGCAATACGATTTCCCCGGTGCTGTTGAAACGGAGATATATGGGATTTCTGATGAAACAGGCGCCCTGACAGGGAATTTCACGGACGCTCAGGGGGTGCGTCGTGGGTTCACCGGCGATACCGTCATTGAAGTCCCCGGTGCCTCGGAGACCTTCGCGGACTTTGTGGCTGCGGGTCGGCTCGTGGGGAGTTACGTCGATGCTGAGGGGCTTTACCACGGATACATACATTCGCACGGCCAATTTACATCTATCGACTTGGAAGACGCCGAAAACCTTGAATACTATTTCTTCCATGCGATCAACACTGCAGGGATTTTCGTTGCCCAATCCAAGCGGATCGGTGATGTCCCGCGCACCTATATCGGCTCGGCACGTGGACGCTCTGAATTACTGGTGCCGGGCAGCGTCAGCACGGAGGGCTGGAATATCAATCAGGACGGTTCTGTCGTCGGGACCTATATCTCCCCGGATGGACGCAGACACGGGTTTATCGCCAGACCCGTTCCCAAGCCGGAGAGTGATTATTTTGGAAACGCCTACAACGTCACTCTAGCTAAAGGTTTGAACATGCTTTCCGTACCCTTGGCGCCAATAAGACCGATGAGCGCCAAGTCACTTGGGGCGCTGACGGGGGCGACAACCGTCATCACGCTTGATTCGGCAAACCAACAGTTTCTGGGGTGGACACCGAGTGCTCCCAATGACGGTTTTCCGATTGAGGGTGGAAACGGCTATATCGTCAATGTGCCGGAAACTCGGGAGTTCGCCTTCGTCGGAGCGCCGTGGTCGGATGGAACGAAGGCTGCCGCATCGCCGCCTGCTATCTCCCAAGAACAGGCTGTGTGGGCGTTTGTTGTCAGTGGACACTTGGGCGGAAAATCGGCGTATGATGGCGACCGGGTAATCGTGCGCAACCTGAGAACAAACAACCCCATAACCGCTTCGGTGGAAGGTGATTACTTCGCGGCTGCAACTGCCGACTTGGCGCGGCGAAGCGTTGTCGAAGTCGGAGATGTGATCGAGTTACACGTTGTCGGTCCCGATGGAAATGTTGAATCGCACACTGTGAGGTTCAACGTGACGCCTGAGCACCTTGCAAACGCGGTTCTGTCTGTCAGGCTTGACGGTATCGGTCAACCGGAGGGGGATCTGTTGTTGCAAAACTACCCGAATCCGTTCAACCCTGAGACATGGATTCCCTACCAACTTTCTGGTGACAGTCCGGTATCAATATCCATTTATGACACGACCGGTAGGATCGTTCGTACACTTTCGCTCGGGTTTCAATCCGCAGGCTTTTATAACAGCCGCGAACGCACCGCTTATTGGGATGGCCGCAACAGCCAAGGGGAGTTAGCTGCTAGCGGTTCCTACTTCTATCAACTCCATACAGAGAATTATACGCAATTGAGAAAGATGGTGATTGTGAAATAGAAATGTATTAGCGGCAGTGGGGGAGAAAAAGGAAGTATCGAGGATGCGATTTCTATCCTCCCATATTTCCGACCTTCCACATCTCCCTCCTTCCTTTCAGTAACTTAACCGCATGCTGCAATCAAAAACTAACGAGAAGGAGTTTTTTATGAAAGTGATTATGGTAAATGGAAAGTCCCTCGTGCTTATCTTAACCATCGTCCTGATAACTTTTGGCACGCAAAGCAGTTATGGACAAACGATAACCGCCTCGACCCCAGAACCGTTGACAGAGGCAACCCCGGGCACCCCGTACAAGGTCACCTTTACCCTCAGCGGGGGTCGGTTTGTTGGTGGATGGGCGAGCATCGAAGACGCGTTGTCGGTATCCGGCATTGATGAGGATATTATTTTACTGTTGGGTGTGCAACGTGCGAACGACACGGAGGTGATCGTTCTACTGTTCTTATTCGACAACATAGACGCCGATGCCACCCTGACTTTCACCGTGGAGGCAGGCGCAATCGTAGAATACAATGGAAACGCACTCACTGGGACACTATCTGCTACCGCAGTAGAGACAACGCTGGAGGCATCAACGGAGGCACTGTTGACAGAGGTAACGCTGGAGACATCAACGGAGGTACCGTTGACAGAGGCAACACTGCCTGAAAGCGTTGTCACCCTCACCCTCAGCGGTAGTCGGTTTGTTGGTGACGAATGGGTAATTCAACGCGGGGTGTCCGTCTCCGGCATTGAGGGGGTTACTTTAGGGCGGGGGAATGTGAAGCGTGTGAGCGACACGGAGGTAGCAGTTCGACTTACATTTGATGGCACTGACTTTGACACCGATGCAACGCTTACCTTTACCGTGGGAGCAGACGCAATCGCAGGTTACAATCAGGATCTCACTGGCGAAGTCTCCGTCACTGCGATACAGAATTCGAACGCCACCGTGAGCATTTCACCCGCATCGGTCGTATGCCCTGATGTAGGAAAAGAGTTAACATTCAGTCTTAATATCGAAGATGGGGAAAACGTTGCAGGCTATCGGGCAACCGTATTGTATAGTTACCCGCTCGCCTATATGAGGAGTGTTAATGGCGACTTCCCACCGATGGACGCGTTCTTTACGGATCAGAGTTTTTACCGAGAGGTGAGACTCGCCGCAACCACACTCGCTGGGGCAAGTAATGGTGACGGCGCACTCGCCACACTCACGTTTGAGGTCAAAGACTTTAAGCCGTCCACGTTGACCCTATCAGAAGTCTACCTTGTAGATGCAGATGGAAAACGATGGGAAGTTGCCACGGAAGGTGCGGAAGTGACGATACCCCCAGAACCTGAAAATGCAATCTTGGAGGATATCAACCGCGATGGTGTTGTGAACATCCAAGATTTAGTTATTGTTAACGTTCGTTTCGGTCAGACAGGCAAAGATAGTGCGGATATCAATGGTGATGGTATCGTCAACATCGTCGATCTCGTCTTGGTTGCTGGAGCATTCAAAAACGGCGCCGCCGCACCCGCTTTGTATTCGCAACCTTTGGAGAGGCTCACAGCGGCAGACATCCAACGCTGGCTCTCCCAAGCGAGGCAATTGGAACTCACAGGCGCAACGTCTCTAAGGGGTATTCTCTTTTTACAACAACTCCTCGCAGCGTTGATTCCCGAAGAGAGTGCTCTTTTATCTAACTATCCGAATCCGTTCAACCCGGAAACGTGGATACCGTATCGGTTATCTAAACCTGCGGATGTCACACTCACCATCTACGCAGTGGACGGTCAAATGGTTCGGCGGTTGTCACTTGGACATCAACCTGCAGGTATCTATCAAAGCCGTTCCAGGGCAGCGTATTGGAATGGTAAAAACAAGTTCGGTGAACCCGTCGCAAGCGGACTCTATTTCTACACACTTACCGGCGGCGGTTTCACCGCGACACGCAAGATGTTGATACGGAAATAGAAACGTATTCAAGGAAGGATGGACGAAAAGGAAGTATGGAGGGTGCGGTTCTTATCTTCCCACACTTCCAATTTTCCATTCATAAACCCGATTGTACATTGCGATCGAAAACTGACGAGAAGGAGTTTTTATGAAAACGCTACTGGTAAATGCAAAATATCTTGTGCTTATCTTAACGATTGTATTGATGGCTTTTGGAACGCAAAGCAGTTACGGGCAAACGATAACAGCCTCAACTCCACAACTCTTAACAGAAGCAACCCTGCATGAGAGCATCGTCACACTCACACTCAGTGGTGGTCGATTTGTTGATAAGGAATCGCGCATTAAAGACGCGTTGTCAGTTTTTGGCATTGATGGCATTATCATAGAAGATGTGGATCGCGCGGGCGACACGATGGCAACTGTTGAACTTGAGTTTGCCGGCAACATAGACACCAATGCCAACCTTACTTTCACCGTGGGGGCGGGAGCAATCGCAGGTTATGATGGAAACGCGCTCAGTGCGACACTACCTGTCCGCGCGGTGAAGGAATCGCTGGAGGCATCTACGGAGGCATCCTTGACAGAGGCAACCCTGCACTGGAGCGTTGTGACACTTACACTCACTGGAAGGCAGTTTGTTGATGAATGGGATATCGACAACGCGTTGGCACTCTCCGGCATTGCGGGTGTTACTATTGGAAATAGATATGGGGATGTGGAGCGTGTGAGCAACACGGAGGTGAAGGTTAGACTGACCTTCTCTGGTAACATTGACGAGGATGCTACTCTCACCCTCACCGTCGGTGCCGATGCCATCGTAGGCTACGATAAGGACTTTACCTTTCAATTCCCTGTCACTGCGATAAAAGAATCGCTGGAGGCATCAACGGAGGCACCTTTGACAGAAGCAACACTGGACGGGAGCATTATCACACTCACACTCAACGGGCGGCAGTTTGCTGATAGCTTTTCTCCTGAGTGGGGTTTCGAAAACCCAGAGTCTGTCTCCGGCATTGAGGGTGTTACTGTTAAGTACTCTGGTGTGAGGCGTTGGAGCGACACGGAGGTGACCATTGAACTTGAGTTTGCTGGCAACATAGACACCGATGCTACACTCACTCTCACCTTAGGTACGGATGCTATAGTAGGCTACGACGAGGCGTTCACTGTCCAACTCCCTGTCACCGCCGTTGAGGAATCCTTGGATGCATCAACGGAGTTTCCGTTAACGGAGGTGACGCTGAATGGAAGCATCATCACGCTCACACTTACCGGGCGTTCCTTTGCTGAGGAATGGGGTTGGGTAGCCGGAGTGTCCGTCTCCGGCATTGACGGTGTCACTTTTGAATCGTGGGATGTAAAGCATGTGAACGACAAAGAGATAGCAATTCCACTTGAGTTTGATGGCACTGACTTTGATACCGATGCTACGCTTACATTTACTGTTGGAGCAGCAAACTATAATCAGGCGTTAACTGCCCAAATTCTCGTTACTGCAATACAGAATTCAGATACTACCGTGAGCATATCCCCTTCACCGGTAATTTCACCGAATATCGGAGAGCGGCTCACACTTAACCTCAATATCGAAGGTGGGGAGAATGTTGCAGGCTATCAAGCAATCGTGTGGTTTGACGATTCTGCCCTTGACTATATGGAGAGTACCAACGGCGACTACCTACCAGCAGATGCGTTCTTTTTAACGAACTACAATTGGCAGGACGATGAGGTGACACTGACCGTAAATACACTCGCCAGAGCAGGTAACGGTGACGGCAAACTCGCCACCCTCACGTTTGAGGTTGAAGACTTTAAAGCCTCCACCTTGACCCTATCCGAAGTCTATCTTGTAGATGCAGATGGAACGCGTTGGGAAGCCGCCGCGGAAAGTGGAGAGGTGACGATACCGCCAGAACCCGAAAATGCAATCTTGCAGGATATCAACCGCGATGGTGTCGTGAACATCCAAGATTTAGTTATTGTGAGTGCACGTTTTGGTCAGAGGGGCAAAAACAGCGCGGATATCAACGGAGATCATCTGGTCGATATTGCTGACCTTGTCCTCGTGGCAAGCGCAGTTAACGCGGCAGCAGCCGCACCGCCGTTGAATCCGCAGGCTTTGGAGCTACTCACCGCAGGTGATGTCCAAGCTTGGCTTTTCCAAGCACGACAATTAACATTGACCGACCCCGCACACCTACGCGGTATCACCGTCTTGGAGCAACTCCTAAAAACGTTGAAACCTAAAAAGACCACACTACTGCCCAATTATCCGAATCCATTCAATCCGGAAACGTGGATACCGTACCATTTGTCTAACAATGCCGACGTGCAGGTCTCTATCTACGATACAAAGGGCATGTTAGTACGTCACCTGGATTTAGGGCATCAGAGGGCTGGCTACTATACAGATCGGACCAAAGCGGCATATTGGGATGGTAAAAACGCATTCGGTGAGAAGGTAGCGAGCGGTGTGTATTTTTATTACCTGTCCGCTGGGGACTATTTTGCCACAAGGAAGATGCTAATTCTGAAGTAATTCAAAAAGGAGACTGAAATCTTATGAAAAGAACAACCTTTTTCATTTTAACTATACTTGTTCTTTTAACTATCGGTTTACAAGCCATTTCCGCACAAGTTGTCTTTGAACACGGTAATAGTGTTTATTCAGTGGCGTTTTCGCCTGTGGATGGGACACTGCTTGCCTCAGCATCAGATGGCACGATAAAACTATGGAATGTAGAAACCCAAACAGATATCGCTACACTCGACGGACCTGCCGCTTCTATCGCTTTTTCACCCAACGGCACATTGCTTGCTGCCGGGTACGGAGACTCAGTGAAACTATGGGATGTGAAAACGCACACAAGTGTCGCTACACTTGAAGGGCATACGAATGGGGTCAGTTCAGTAGCGTTTTCACCCGACGGCACAACCCTCGCCGCAGGGGAATCGGATGGGACTATCAAGTTATGGGATGTAGAGACGCATCAAAATACCGCTACATTTGGCGGTTACGATGCTGCTACCGTTGCTGTTATCGTTGATATAGAGAACCAGAGGAATTGGTGGACACCTGTGTCTTTTTTGTCCAACACAACCCTCGCCACTGGATCAGGGGATAGGATCAAGTTGTGGGATGTCGCAACTCAAGAGAATACCGCGACCTTTGAGGTGCTTGGAGATCTTGTAATTTCTATGTCGTGTTCGCCGGATGGTACAACCCTCGCCGCTGGGACATATAATGATCTCATCAAGTTATGGGATGTCGCAACCGGAACAAATACGACTACCTTTCCATCAGCAGCCGAAGTACTTATTGGATGGGGTATCCCTTTTGTTCCTCCGCCTTTTATATCGTTTTCACCTGATGGAGCACAGCTTGCATTTACGTCTGTGGCGTTACCACCGCCCCGGGAGGACAACGCCTCCGGGCCCATACCCGCCTACGGTCCTGCACTGTGGAACGTCGAAACAAGCACACAGACGACTGCCCTGTCAGGACATACGAAGGTTGCCAGATCCGTATCCTTTTCACCTGATGGATCAACACTTGCATCTGGGGCACAGGATGGCAGAGTGAGATTGTGGGACTTGTCGTCCGTTCAGCCAGCACTGGTCGCATCAACAGCATCTCCATTGACAGAGGCAACCCTTCATGGCAGCGTTGTTACGTTCACACTCAACGGTCATCGGTTTGTTGAATCGGGTATTGCATCAGATATATCAGTCTCCGGTATTGAGGGTGTTGATCTTGCCTGGGATGAGAATCGCGTCAGTGACACGAAGGTGGAAATTACCCTTGAATTCGACGGCATTGACTTTGACACCGATGCAACGCTTACCTTTACGGTGGGGGCAGACGCAATAGTAGAGCCCGAACAAGTACTTACTGTACAAGTTCCCGTACCCGCAACACAGGAAGCGAGTGCTACTGTGAGCATTGCCCCTTCACCGGTTGTATCTCCTGCTGTCGGAGAGGCGTTAACATTCAGTCTCAATATCGCAGGCGGGAAAAACGTCGTAGGCTATCAAGCAACCGTGGTGTATGATCCCACCGCGCTCTATCCTGCCGATTTTGCCAATGGCGACTACCTACCAGCAGACTCGTTCTTTGACGTACATGGCTATTACGATATTACAATCACCGCTACTACACTCGCCGGGGCTGCTAACGGCGACGGCACACTCGCCACCCTCACATTTGAGGTTGAAGACTTTAAAGCCTCCGCGTTGACCCTATCTCAATTCTACCTTGTAGATGCAGATGGAAAACTTTGGGAAGCCCATATTGAAAATGCGGAGATAACTTTGCCACCAGAACTGGCAGAAAAAATCGTGGGAGATATCAACAGTGATGGTGTTGTCAACATTCAAGATTTGATAATCGTTGGTGCCCGCTACGGTCAGAGAGGACAAAACGATGCTGATCTCAACGGTGATGGTCTCGTGGATATTGTTGACCTTGTGCTTGTAGCGAATGCGTTCGGTGCGGATGCGGCTGCACCTTCGTTATATCCACAGATATTAGAACAACTCACCGCCGCGGATATCAAAGGGTGGTTGAATCAGGCACAGCAGCTATCGCTCACTGATCCAGCATATCTGCGCGGTATTACCGTGCTGGAACAACTCCTTATGGCACTAACCCCCAAAGGGACGGCACTTCTACCGAATTACCCGAATCCGTTCAACCCGGAAACGTGGATTCCCTATCAACTCTCGGGTGATAGTCCGGTATCGGTATCCATTTATGATAGCACCGGGGTGTTGGTTCGCACACTTTCGCTCGGCATGCAATCCGCGGGTTTCTACAATAGCCGCGGACGCGCCGCATACTGGGACGGCCGAAATGATGCCGGAGAACATGTTTCGAGCGGCCTCTATTTTTACCGGTTGACGACTCCGTCCTTCCATCAAACACGGCGACTGGTCATTATAAAGTAGAGTCGATTAGAGGATAGTCGTAGGTAGGGTTGAACGGCTATCCCTTAATAATTGCTAATCTCGGAAGAGTTCTCAACCACCCGTTTTGCTTGAACTCGCCACAAGTTGAGTGAAACCCAACATTAATCGTACACTCTGCCGTCATGAGACTTTATCTACAATTAACGGTTTAGTCGGCTCATCACCGGCAATTAGCCGTGGAAAATCACGGTAATCCCAAAATCCCATGAATCATAGTTCAGACGATCAAGCGACTGGATAAGAAGCGCGATAGAGATCCCTCAAGCGACTGGATAAGGAGCAGGACTTGCTATCGCCTTCGCTATCCACTCAGTTGATCGATAGAAATCCCAGTGCGATAGAGATTCACTAAACACTAACCAAAATACTTTCAAGTGAGGTTTTCTTAATGCACAATCAGACCAAAACCAATTTTGTGTTTTACGCTTTTACGTTGTTCATGTGCCTAAACTCATTATTTGTAGGCACCGGTCATGCACAAGTCGGCGATGAACCCGTTGTCGCACCCGCTAATGCCAATTATACCTTTGAGACGATCGATGTTCCGGGTGTAGATTTTTTAGCGTTGACGGCGAGTAGCGACTTTGAGGATTACGCCGGTTACACCAAGAGTGCTGATGGTGAAAAGGAAGTCGCCTTTACGCTCATTGATGGCGTTTTTACGCGCCATGATTTCCCGGACTCAAAGAATACTTACTTCTATGCGTTGGGTAATGATGGGACCGCAGCGGGACACTACGAAGATAGCGAGGGGCTGTTCCACGGGGTCGTCTTAGAAGATGGCGAGTTGCGGCAATACGATTTTCCGGGTGCCGTCCAAACGGAGATATTCGGTATCAGTGATACAACGGGCGCCCTGACGGGTAATTTTATAGACGCTTCCGGGGTTCGACGCGGATTCTCGGGAGACATAATCGTTGAATTCCCCGGTGCATTGGAAACCTACGCCGATTTTGTGAACGCGCACGGAGGTATGGTGGGCAGCTACGTAGATGCCGATGGCATATACAATGCTTATGTGCGTGTCCCGGGTGGTGATTTTGTATCCCTTGTACTTACAACTGAAACAGAACAGGAATACTTTTTCGTCCACGGTATCAACGATGCAAGAGTGGTCGTTGCGCGAGCCAAATCGGTAGATGAACCTCCATTCACTTATGTCGGACTATTCCCGGAGGAATTACAGGAGCTTAAATTCCCGGGCAGCGTTAGCACGGAGGGCTGGAATATCAACCAGGACGGTTCGGTCGTCGGACACTATGACACAGTAGATGGGCGCAGACACGGCTTTATCGCTAGACCTGTAGGCGACACCGCTCCACCCGTCGAGGATGCCCCCGTTGGTCCACCCGTCTTCGCCTACTATACTTTTGAAACCATTGATGTCCCGGGCGTGGATTTTTTGGAGTTGACCGCAAGTAGTGACTTTGAGGATTACGCAGGGAACACCCGGAGTCCTGATGATGAAAAAGATGTCGCCTTTACACTCATTGATGGCGTTTTTACCACCTATGATTTCCCTGACTCGCAGGGCACCTATTTCTACGCACTCGGTAATGATGGAAGTGCTGCCGGACACTACCAAGCTAGCGATGGTCTGTACCACGGTGTTATCTTGGAAAATGGCGAATTGCGGCGATACGATTTTCCGGATGCCGTTCAAACGGAGATATACGGTATCAGTGATGCAACGGGTGATCTGACGGGTAATTTTATAGATGCTTCCGGGGTTCGACGCGGATTCTCGGGGGACACTATCATTGAGTATCCCGACGCATCGGCAACTTTTGCCGAATTTGCGAACGCTGACGGCGGTGTCATTGGCAGCTTCATTGATGCCCAAGGTGTATACAAGCCATACATACGTCACGCGGATGGCAAATTTCTTTCTCTTGACCTTCCACACGCAGCACAGTTTGAATACTTCTTTTTGCCGGGTGTTAACGATGCCGGACGTGTTGTGGTGCGAGCCAAACTGATCGGTGATATCCCGCGCACTGCTGTCGGAACACTCCAGCACGGATTACAAAGTTTGGAGGTCCCGGGGAGTGTCAGCACGGAGGGGTGGAATATCAATCAGGACGGTTCTATCGTCGGACACTATGACTCACCCGATGGACGCAGACATGGGTTTATCGCCAGACCCGTCCCCAAGCCGGAGAGTGATCATTTCGGCAACGTCTACAACGTCACGCTGGCGAAGGGCTTGAACATGCTTTCCACCCCGTTGGCGCCGCCAACGCCGCTGAGCGCCAAGTCACTTGCAGGCTTGACAGGGGCAACAACCGTCATCACGCTAGATTCGGCAAATCAGCGATATGTCGGCTGGACTCTAGGTGCGCCGGACGACGGTTTTCCGATTGAGGGTGGAAAAGGCTATATCGTCAATGTCCCGGAAACTCGGGAGTTCGCCTTCGTTGGAGCGCCGTGGACAGATCAATCGAAGGCTGCCGCAGCCCCGCCGTCTGCCGTATCAGTAGAGATTTCGCAGGAACAGAACGTGTGGGCGTTCGTTGTCAGTGGACACTTGAGCGGAAAATCGGCGTATGACGGCTACCGCGTAATCGTGCGCAACCTGAGAACAAATAACACGTTATCCGCTTCAGTGGAAGGTGACTACTTCGCTGCCGCAACTGCCGACTTGGCGCGGCGGAACGTTGTCGAAGTTGGAGACATGATTGAACTGCACGTCATTGGACCGGACGGGAATGTCGAATCGCACGCCGCGAGATTCAGCGTGTCGCCCGAACACCTTGCGAACGCGGTTCTATCCGTCAGGCTTGACGACATCGGTAAACCGGAGGGGGATCGGTTGTTGCAGAACTATCCGAATCCGTTTAACCCCGAGACCTGGATTCCCTACCAACTTTCGGGTGACAGTCCGGTATCCGTGTCCATCTATGACGCGACAGGCGCACTGGTTCGCACGCTGTCACTCGGCATGCAATCTGCTGGTTTCTACAACAGCCGTGGACGTGCCGCGTATTGGGATGGCCGCAATAACAACGGGGAGCTAGTCGCTAGCGGTACCTATTTCTATCACATGTCTACCCCATCTTTCCGTCAAACACGTCGACTCGTCATCATAAAGTAACATGCGATCTACAGTGGTACACGTAAGTTGCGATCTTTGTGGCATGATCCATTGGATTGTGCCGATGCCCGCAAAAGCTTTACGTATGAATATAGGAGTGGGAGAACGTTGACTACGATGGCATGTAAAATAGCCAACGTCCATCTTTCCTTTTTTGAAAGAATGAGGAATAATCGGAGGTCAATGCCCCTCCCACTTCTTTCCCATTTAATCAGCTTGAAAGTTAATCCTCTACTGGAATCGAATCCAACAGTTTCTTCAACCCTTCAATGCTTTCCAGAGTCTTCATTGCGTTATCAAAAGCACCATTATCAGCTTTGAAGCTAGTATGCCGTAATGTCTTGATGACTTCTCCGATTATTGTTCCTGAATCCAAAACCTTATCGATTACTTCGTTCTTGACATCTTCCGTGAAATTCGTAGTGGGCATGACAGCCTCCGTTGAATTAGATTTCTGTTTACGTATGAATAAACGAGTGGGTGCACGTCATAAGACGCCAACAACTATGCTATGACGTCCATCTCTTCGAAGTAAGAGAATTGGATTTGAGCATAAGCAAATCCATTCACACTCTCCATATCCTACCATATTGTATTTTCCTAACTCAAATATTATTTCCTTTACTTCCTGCCAATTTTAAGTTGCCATAAGCGCGATTGGTCTCCTATTTTAAATTGGTATGAGGTGCTATTCATCCGAAAGTGCGAGTACGTTAAAGGATAGAGGCATAGCACTAAGTGGTTTATTTTCTAAGTGCGTATGGTAAGTGCTAATGGTTAACATGGTCTGAACTGTGATTTATGTGATTTGGATGATTGCCATGATTAAGTGTGTGGTGGTTTGATTGGCAATTGTCGGAATCACGGATTAAACGGATTAAAGGATTTCGCGGATTGAGTCATTGCACCGCGTTAGTAGAGAGGTCGGGTTCGGGAGATCCTTCCTACAGTGGTTTTAGAATGTCATATACACTTAGGAAATGAACCACTAAGTGGTCTATTCGCTAAGTATTTAACGCATGTCGAAACCAAGTTTTTTCTTGAAAACTTGGTTTCTTCCCTGAATCCTAGTGCCCTCAAGATAACGATCTAGCCGACTCATCACCGGCAACTTGCCACATGCAATCAAGGTAATCACAAAAATCCATCAAGCGAGTGAATAGCGAGTGATCAAGTGACCGGATAGGGAACGCGATAGAAATCCCATAGAGATCCAATAAATCACAGTTCAGACAATGTGAACTACCGACACCCAACACTTATCGAGTAAACCAATATAAATCCTAAGGCGATATAGTTCGCATAGATATTCCCTGAAGGTGTATTCTCGCTTACTTCAATCGTTGAAAATTGACCAGGATTAGTTGCCCTTTATTACTTAACGCAACTTGCTACCTATGACAGAGAAACCGAGTTTTTGGTTCACGTTCGCCAAATTTTAGGTAAATTTGCCTGATATTTGTCAATTTTATGTTTTCACGTCGGAAAAAACTCGGTTTCTGTGCCCCTGCTGGACAGGGTGGCAACTTGGGTTGTTTAAATCTCCTCATATTCTGTCTAAAGGATGGGCGTGTGTTTAATCTCACGGCGTACGACGGGGTTCCTCAACCATGCAACACTGGCTCAGTGGGCTTTAAATGCCTGTTTTTCGCACCATGCCTCGGCTTCACTGTAATGGGTGTAATGAATATGGTGGCTGAATGGACATTCGTCCCGAGACATGATAGCCATTCTCTCACTCCCGCCCTAATAAGCGAATACGGTTACTGCCATAAACGCAAGCGTAAATGCGGTCACGGCGACAAATGCGAAAAAAAGCACTCCCAAAATGCGAATCATCGTATTCTCTCCTTTTTTTCTGCCGCCCGTAGAAATCTGTTGAGGACGTGATATTAATTCACTCACTCCATCCGTGAGAGTTGACGAAACAAGAGATTCTCCGTCTTGTTTTCGCCCTAGATACTTGCCCCACAGTCGGGGTGAAGCTTGCCAAAAATGGTGGGCAGTGCCCACCCTACAGCGTCCAAACTGGGTCCACTAGCCCCAACAAAAAAGCGCCTCCCATCGGTAAAATCTTCACCGAAAAGAAGACGCTTTTTGCTACTATCGCGAAGTAGAAGAATCACACGTCAAGCCGTCCAGCTTGCCGTTGATCAGCAGCCAAGACGGGTCAGAATCAATCCACCTACAACTTTCTATCACACGGGGAGAATCTCTTATGGATTATGTGTCTAACCCGCCGCCCCAGTCTACTTCACGATGACCATGCGGCGCGATGCCGAGTAATCACCCGCCGTCAGTCGATAGACGTACACGCCGCTTGCTACCTGTTCGCCGTGATTGTTTCTACCGTCCCAATAGATGGCTTCGCTTCGATTCGCGTAAAGTCCAGCCGACTGGTAACCTAGCTCCATAGTACGCACAAGCCGTCCGCTTACGTTGTAAATCGACAAACTGACATCCGACGCGGCTTCCAAGTGGTAGGGAATCCACGTCTCCGGATTAAACGGGTTCGGGTAATTGGGCAAAAGCTCAGCGGTCGGCTGTTGCTGTGCCGCATCCTCGCGGTTTTCAACTGCCTCTACCACGTCGTCCCATTTCACACCTGTATCCCACAGGTGAATAAACTTGTGGTAACCTGCACTTGCGAGAATTCCATCTCGGCTGATAGCGACATCATGCCCCCAGTTCGTATGGCGTGCCAGCGTGTTGAGTGGCATACCCGATGTCGTATCCCAGAGTCTCACGCTCATGTCCTTCCCTGTGCTCGCAAGGATTTCGCCGTTCGGATGGAACGCCACGCCGAATACCCAGTCGGTATGCCCGGCAAGAATACGAGAGGAGCCGGTGTCGACATCCCACAATCGGACAGTGCCATCCGCGCTGCCGCTGGCGAGGGTGTCCCCCGCACCGAACACAACACTCAACACTTGTTCCTCATGTCCCCGGAGAGTTTTTTTATGTCTACCATTCTCATGATCCCAGAGGCGGACAGACGCATCACCGCCGCTACTGGCGAGAAATCTACCGTCCGGACTGAAGGCAACGCTCCACACGCGGGCCGAATGAGCGCGTAACCAATGCTTGCGCTCCACACTTTTCAGGTTGCTAATATCGTAGATATAGACATACCCGCCCTCCGTTGCGGCTGCCAGGGTGTTACCGTCCGGACTAAAGGCTAGGCTCAAGACTGCGCCAGCGTGTCTGAACACAACCTTCTTGAGCCTACCCGTATTGGCGTCCCATAAGAGCACTCGTCCACCCGTGCCGCCGCTTGCCAGTATGTTTCCGTCCGGACTGAAGGCAACCGAACGCGTCTCAGACTTGTGACCTCTACGCTCAATGCTGCTGGCTTCGAGTGAGCCGCCGAGAGTACGCTTGAGTTCGCGGGTTTCGACATCCCACATCCTGACACTCCTATCGCCGTGTGCACTGGCAAGCGTTTTCCCATCCGGGCTGAAGGCGACACCGTATACCCTGTTCATGGTGGAATCATCCGGATTGGGTTCAGTTTCAAGAGCGTCAATGTATACGACATCAAGGGACGACAGTGTGGCTTTTACCGTATACAAAACAGATTGATCTGAACCGGGGATAGACGCTTCGACGGTAAACTCGCCGGAATTATCGCCGAACACGAGCGTGGTGGACGCTTGCCCAGTGGTGTCCGTAATGGATATAGGGTCGAGCGTGCCTCCGCCGTCGGCGAGTTCAAACTGAACCTCGGCGCCCTCTACGAGGCGCCCTAGTTCATCTCGCACCTCCACCACCAGCGGATCCGAAAGCGCGGTGCGAATTGGAGCGGACTGGTTGTCGCCCGACACCTTGCTCAGCACTGTGGCGGTACGACGAATCGCTTGACGCTGTTGTGATACTGTCACGTCGATGGTCTGAGTGGCGGTGGCGCCGTGAGGGTCAGTCGCCGTCACCGTGAAAGTTGCCTCCCCCGCGTCGAGTCCCGTGACTGTCACCGTATTTCCCGAGATGCCGGCTGACGCGGCGCTGTTGCCGCCCGAGACGGAATAGCTCAACGTATCTCCGTCCGGGTCGCTGAAGTTAGCTGAGACTTGCTGAGTGTCTCCCACAGACAGCACGATGGGATTGACAGTGCCCAAAGCTTGGGGTGAACGGTTGTTGACATTGTTGCGGGGTGCAGTGGGGTTAGTTACGGGTGGTGGTGGCGGGTCGTCGCCGTTCTCTGGTGGATCGGACGGCGGCTCGGGTTCTACCGTAGCCGTGAATGCGGGGGCTAAGGCGAGTCTCCCATCGTTAGCGCCCACGCGTATTGTGGATGCGCCTTTAGCCACCGGAGTAAGCGTTAGGGTGGAACCGGACACGCTCGCAGTCACGTACTCAGGATGAGAGGAGGTTACTCCGAAGTACAGCGTATCCCCATCGGGGTCGCTGAAGCTGTTTAACAAATTAATGGTCTTTGCGCCGCCCCCTACGGTAAGCGTTACATCAGAAAGCGATCCCGTAGGCGCGCTATTGTTTACCGTAGCCGTGAATGTCACGTTCGTGCTCGTTGTCCCGTCGTTAGCCGTTACTGTTATGGTTGAACTGCCTTTAGCCACCGGAGTAACCGTCAGCGTAGAACCAGACACGTTGACAGTAACATTACTCGTGTTTGAAGAACTTGCCGAATAGGTGAGCGTATCCTCGTCGGCGTCACTGAAGTTGCTTGACAAATCAACAGTCTGTGCGCCGCCCGCTACGGTAAGCGTTACAGCGGAAAGCGATCCCGTAGGCGCGTTGTTTTCGGGCGGCGTCACCGTCACTGAAATGGATATTGTTGGAGAGGACAAACTCCCATCGCTCGCGGTGACGCTTACCGTAGCCGACCCCTCTGCCACGTAAGTGAAGTTCACCGTCGAACCCGATACGCTCACTGTCACTTTGCTCGTATCAGACGATGAAGCCGAAAAGGTCAAAGGATCGCCGTCGCTGTCATTGAAAAAAGGGGCCATGTTAGTCGAACTAGTAGATCCGGCCGGATAGGACTTGCTAAAAGTTGCGTTCGATGCCCACGGCGCGCTATTGTTCACCGTAGCCGTGAATGAGGGGGCCAAGGCGAGTTTCCCATCGTTAACCCCCACGCGTATTGTTGCTGCGCCTTTCGCCACCGGAGTAAGCGTTAGGGTGGAACCGGACAGGCTCACAGTCACGTACTCAGGATAATTGGAGGATGCTAGCCTGAAGTAGAGCGTATCCCCATCGGGGTCGCTGAAGTGGTTTAACAAATTAATGGTGTGTTTGCCGCCCGCTACGGTAAGCGTCACATCGGAAATCGATCCCGTAGGTCGGCTATTAGCCATCGAATCCGTTAACGGGGCGGCGAAAAGAACCGCCGCGTAACAAAGTAACCAGTACAACTTCAGAAAAGATCGTGTTCGGGGCGCGTTTGCCCCTTCTCTTGGTGCAATAAATTTCATAGTCAAGTATTCTCCCTTTCGCCGCTTTCGCGTTGTTGTGTGACAGATGTGCGGCTATTATGAGAGACTACTATAGAAATAACCGTGCCAATGGCGAGAAAAGCCGGGAAAGCCTGTGATAGCGCGGATTCTGGCGGCTTTGCGTTTTTATTCTGGTTTGTGGCAAATTGCACCAGTTAGAAAGGGGTTGAGGTGGGACAATGGCGCGGGAAGGCAGTGATAGCAGGGCGTACGGTGCCAAGTGGCGCGAAACGCACCACTGCGGCATTATGCCGCAGGTGAAAAGGAATAGCCGGCTACGTCATTGCTTGAGATTGTAAGCCTTTATTTTCCGACGCAAAGTCGATCTATTGATGTCCAACGCCTGCGCCGCTCGCGTGACGTTGTTGTCCGTAACTTTCAGGGTGTGCCGTATCGCTTGACGTTCAAGCTGCTCCAGCGTGAGGAGGACCCCCGGCTTAGGCGAACTCTCCGGGTCGCTTTCGGATCCGGGTACATCTGGTATCTGTAAGGATAACGTGCTCGCTTGCAACATGTCCGAGGTCTCAAGCAGCACCGCTCGCTCAATGATATTCTTTAACTCGCGCACATTTCCGGGGAAGCGATACCTCATCAACAGCCCCAAGGCATCCGGCGCGATGGAGTTGGTGCGTTCTCTCCGATTGTCCGTATTCTGCAGGAAATGATTCGCCAACGGCGGAATATCTTCGCGCCGGTCGCGCAAGGGCGGGATGGTGATGGGGAAGGTTGCGATTCGATAGTATAAATCTTCGCGGAAGTCCCCGGTTTTCATCTCTGTCTCAATGTTCTGGTTTGTTGCCGCAATCACGCGGAGATCAAGGTCGATGTGAGTCGTACCTCCAACGCGCTGAATCCGCCGCTCTTCGAGCACCCGCAGTAACTTTGCTTGGCTTGTGAGCGGCATGTCGCCGATCTCGTCTAAGAAAATGGTGCCGCCGTTGGCTTCCTCAAATTTGCCTATGCGTCGATTTGCCGCACCCGTGAATGCGCCGCGTTCATGTCCGAACAACTCGCTCTCGATCAACGACTCGGGGATGGCGGCGCAGTTTATCGGCACGAATCGCTTGCTACTCCGGGCGCTGTTATAGTGGATAGCCTTAGCCACCAACTCTTTTCCGGTACCGCTTTCCCCTTGAATAAGCACAGTGATGTCGGTTTCACATGCCAGATGAATTCTCTCGTAGACGCCCCTCATCGCCGTGCTGTTACCGATGAGACCGTCGCCCTCAAAGGAGTAGGAATCTTTGAGTTCGTGCCTCAACGACAATATTTCAGCCTTCATGTGCTGGATCTGAGCCTCTTTGGACATGTCACGGTAACTGACGATGCGACTGCAATCCCCGCCCTCACCTTGATTTAGTGGCATTATAAACCGGTAAAATAAGCGCTGTTCAGACGCGGGGCGATTTCCTACTTCCTCCATTATGGCTTCGACATCGTGGAAGTCACTCATGTCACCCACCTGATGATGCGCCACTTTTCGCAAGCGTGCATCCACACGCCGGGATAACTCCTCCGGTGACAACTCTTCCGTTTCCGAAAAATCAAACAACTCGTAATACGGTCGATTGGCGTACAACAGCGTCCCGTCTTCTCCGAACAGCCCGATTGCGTCGGCGTTGGCGTCAAGCACGGTCCTCAGTCTCTGTCGTTGCCGCGTTGCCTCCTGCTCCAAGTTCCACTTCTCGACGAGTGCGCGTGTAATCTGCTGAATCTCCTCGTGAGCGACAGGCTTGCGGATATACAGCAGTTTGTGGAGCAATTCCATATTCGTTACGATATCCGTAATCGGTCTGTCGCTGTAGGCAGTCATGATGACAATTTCGAGATCCTTCTCGAACTCCCGTATCCGCTGAATAGCTTCGATTCCGTCAATACCCGGAGGCATCCGGACGTCAATATACGCCACCGCATACGGATTATTCGCTTGCTTAGCCGATTTGACTAGCGCTATCGCTTCATCGCCGCTCGAGGCGTATGAAAGCTCATAAGACGGGGCTTCAACCCTTGGCTCGCCCCCGCCGGATGCCGGCAAAAAAGCGTCGGAGAATTCATCGGAGCGGCGTTTCCTCCCTTTAACGCCCAGCATCTCCTGAAAATCGGCGAATATACTCTCCTGGTCGTCAACTATCAAAACGCGCGTGTTACGATTTTCCATTGTCCTCTGTTCTCTGGGTTGAGTGGTGATTGGGCAGAATTCTGGAGCAGGGCAGTTCGATATGGATCGTCATTCCTTTTCCATAACCTTCGCTCGATGCGCTAATCTTGCCTCCGGTCGCGATCACAAAATTCGCGCTTGAATGCAGCCCCAACCCTGTACCCTTCAGTTTGGTAGTATAGCCCGCCGAAAAGATCGTCTTGTCTTGGCCCGCGCCGATCCCTATCCCGTCGTCCGCCACGTCAATGCGTAGACTATCCGCGTCGCTGCGTGCACGGATGCGGATAAATGAAACTTCGTTCGGTTCGTCAAGCTCGTCGATGGCTTCAATCGAGTTTTTGACCAAGTTGACTATCATCTGGTGAAACTGGCTCTCCTGAATGCGAATCTCACTGAAAGCGTCATCACAGTCAATCTCAACCTGTATGTTTCGCTTATCGATGGAATCCTGCAATACGTTTATAGCCGACGAGAACGCCTCGGCGAGATCGATGTCTTTGCGGTTATCGCTCAAGTTGTCATACGATTTCTGTGTCCGGACAATGTCCACGATATGTGTGGTTTTGTCCCGAATACGTCTGACCGTCCGCTTCAAATCGGCATCGACTTCGCGCAGGTCGGCTGCCAGAGCCTGAATGAATGGCAAAACGCGCTGACCTTGGGGGTGATTCGTCATATAATCCCCCAAATCCTCTTGATGCGCTTCGAGTGCATTGCCCAGGGCAGTCAGTCGGGCTGACAGTTCATCGTCGGCGAGTTGCTCGTAGACGGTATCGACACCCACGGCGACACTGTTGATGGCATTGCCGATATTGTGCAGGATGGTATCGACAACCTCCAACCGCCCCTGCGCAAACGCTTGATTCAAGTGTTCCGCGGCACGGATTTTATCCGTCATGTCGTGGAAAACTACGACGCCTCCCTGCTGCTTTCCGTTTTCGTCTCGCAGCGGCCTGCCGCTCACGTTGAGATATGCGCCTTCCGGTATGGACGAATTCCGTACAAACATCTCGACGTTGTCCGTCGATTCGCCCTGGATCGCTCGAGTTAGCGGAAGTTCATCGGTCGGAAACGGTGTCTCTTTGTCCATATAATACATCCCATATCTCTCTGTCCAGTCCTTGATGGGCACTTCAAGTTGCGGTCCGCCCGCAATCTGATCCGCCCGCGGGTTGAACATGGTTAAGTTGCCGTGTTTATCGGCAACGACTATGCCGTCGCTGATGTTGTTAAAGACGGACTCCAAGAGTTGGGTCTGCTGTTGGAGTTGGGCGATAATCTCTTTCAACCTATCCTCGGTCTTCTTGAGCCTGGTAACGTCGCGTACAACCGAAACCGCCCCTGTCACCTTACCGGACTCGTTCAATATGGGGCGTCCACTGACATTCACATACATGTCTTGTGACAGTAACTCATTCCGCATCAGCATCTCGACGTTGTCCGTCCGCTTTCCCGATAATGCTCGTGTGAGTGGCAGTTCATCTACGGGAAAGTTCGAGATCCCGTCCAGTTGAAACAGACCTACCCGCTGAGGCGAATCTTTGATGTGTTTGCCGCGTAGCCGCTTACCGCCTATCTCATCCGCCCGCCTGTTGAACATCACATATTTCCCGTTCTCATCGACAACAATCACACAATCCCCGATGCTGTTGAATACAGTATCCAGCAACGTGGACTGTCTCTGATGTTTGGACATCGTCTCATCGAGTCTTGCTTGTACAGCCTTCAGCTCGGTGATGTCGCGCAACAGAATTACGCCCCCGATCACCTCCCCCGAAGTGTCGCGCAGCGGTCTTCCGCTCACACTGATAATAACCCCCTGCGGTCTCTGCTCATTGCGAATGAACAATTCAACGTTGTTTGTAACCTCCCCGCGCATGGCTCGCATTAGAGGGAGTCTTTCGTTAGGAAAGGGTGTGACCTTATCCATATAAAAAGTGCCGTAATGCTCGCTCCATTCGTCCGGCGGATTATCAGTCGGTCCCATGCCGACAATGCCTTGGGCTGTCGGATTGGCAAGTAGAAACTCGCCCTTAATACTGGTGGCGACAACCCCCTCGCTCAAACTGTCGAATATTGTTTGCATCTGTTCCAACTTCTCCCGCAGATCGCGGTTCTCCGCCTTCAACTCTTCGTTCTCGGTTTTCAGTTCCGTGATAGTCATCTGTTTCATACACATCCTTGTGAGTGAATATAGTAAAGTCTGATTCTTCTAATTCATCAAGGTCGTAACCAAACCGCTGCAAAAAGCCACGCCTTGCGCCTAAGTGGTCCATTCGCTGAGTATTTAATACACATCGAAACCAAGTTTTTTCTTGAAAACTTGGTTTCTTCCCTGAATCCGAGTGACCTCAAGATAACGATCTAGCTGACACATCACTGGAAACTACTGATAGACAATCAAGGCAATCACTAAAATCACATAAATCACATAAATCACAGTTCAGACAATGTCAACTACCGACACCCAACACTAACAATATTTTTTTGGAAAATAAACCACCAAGGCTACGCACCCGGCTAGTATTGGGTTTAGATATCATGAGTGATGTTTCGGCGCGCGAAGGCTCTTTCTAATTACCTTTGGGCGCGCGCGCGGCCTTGTAATGAGCGCGATACTCTAACTTGAGCTACTTTGGATTCGGGAAGATGGCGGCTTATCGCCTGCTGCACCTTTGCTTGGTCCAACGAGCCAGGTGTAATTAGCGCACATCGGTTTTCCGACGCCAGCGTCCATTGAGTCATGAAGTCCTCTTCCGCCCAGGTCCGCCTCCGATTGTTAATCGGGTTTTCCACGTGAATTTGCCCCATCGCATCGTAACCGACCATAGCCCAAAGTTGCGGCTTGTTGCCGGTGTGGCGCAGCGACACGACGGGCGCCCATCCTTTTACGATGAATCCCTTTAATACATCCAAGTCACAATTGGAAACAATCGTGAGACTGTGTGTTTTGCTAACTGTGGTAGCGTTAAGCGCATTGAGGTTTTGAGGTTGTTGCGATGTGAAGGTTTCAACCATCGGACGCAACACACTTCGGTTTATCTCGGCGTTCCGCGGTAAGGACGACGTTTTCTTGAGGGATACAGCGGTATCCGTCGTCTCGCCGGAACCAGACGTCTTGAGTTCGGCAATTCGCCATTGTTCGTTCTGGCTTGGTTTGCCGCAACCGAGAATCAGGTAACACAACAAGGTCAAAAACATCCCTATGCTGAACGTCAGGTTGGAATTGGGGCAACGATTAATGGTACTTATGATTCTCATTTACTACCTCCTTGGTGGTATTCTCGCTAAGTATTTAACGCATGTCGAAACCAAGTTTTTTCTTGAAAACTTGGTTTCTTCCCTGAATCCTAGTGCCCTCAAGATAACGATCTAGCCGAATCATCACCGGCAACTTGACACATGCAATCAAGGTAATCACAAAAATCCATCAAGCGAGTGAATAGCGAGTGCGATAGAGATCCAATAAATCACAGTTCAGACAATGTGAACTACCGGCACCCAACACTAACCATATTGTTTTGGAAAATAAACCACTAAGTGGTCTATTCGCTAAGAATTTAATACTTACGAGACTGGCACAAGAAACTGTTCTACCACGCCGGTAGGTGCGGTTTCTAACCGCACCGGCTCCCAACACTAACCATATTTCTTGAAAATGAACCCCTTAGTGCGTAATGGGCGCTTCCAATCTCCGGTGCACCGGATGACACCGAAATTTGTGCATCTGAACGTGTAAGCGTCGATAGCATTAATATACTCGTCAAAATGGACTTGTGGATTAGACTATATGTTAAGTTCCTGAACCTCCTTCCGTGCAGATTTCACTTTATAGCTACAACCCGAAATGAACTCCCCACAAATTTACAACAAAAATAGCCGTTTGATCCATGCTGTCATCCCTCGTCACTTAACGCCAAGCATCTCCTGAAAATCCGCGAATACACTCTCTTGGTCGTCAACGATTAATACGCGCGTGTTACGCTTTGCCATTGTCCTCTGTTCTCTGAGTTTGATGGTGATTGGGCAGAATCTTGGAGCATGGCAGTTCTATGTGGATTGTCATTCCGCCTCCATAGCCTTCGCTCGATGCGCTAATCTTTCCGCCGGTGGCGATCACAAAATTCGCGCTTGAATGCAGCCCCAGTCCTGTCCCCCTCTGTTTGGTCGTATAGCCCGCCGAAAAGATTGTCTTTTCTTGGTCCGCGCCGATCCCTATCCCGTTGTCCGATACGTCAATGCGTAGGCAATCCGCGTCCTTGCGTGCCCGAATCCGGATAAATGAAACTTCGTTCGGGGTTTCAAGCTCGTCGATGGCTTCAATCGAGTTTTTGACCAAGTTGACTATCATCTGGTGAAACTGGCTCTCCTGAATGCGAATCTCACCCATAGCGTCATCACAGTCAATCTCAATCTGTATGTTTCGCTTATCGATGGAATCCTGCAATACGCTGACAGCCGACGAGAACGCCTCGGCAAGATTGAAATCTTTGCGGCTATCGCTCAGGCTGTCATGCGATTTCTGTGTCCGGACAATATCCACGATATGTGTGGTTTTGTCCCGGATACGTCTGACCGTCCCCTTCAAATCGGCATCGACCTCGCGTAGGTCGGACGCCAGAGCCTGAATGAAGGGTAAAACGCGCTGACCTTGGGGGTGATTCGTCATATATTCCCCCAGATCCTCTTGATGCGCTTCGAGTGCGTTGCCGAGCGCAGTCAGTCGGGACGCCAGTGCGTCGTCGGCGAGTTGTTCGTACACCGTATCAACGCCGACGGCGACGCTGTTGATGGCATTCCCGATATTGTGCAGGATGGTATCGACCACCTCCAACCGCCCCTGAGCAAACGCTTGATTCAAGTTTTCCGTGGCGCGGATTTTATCCGTCACGTCGCGGAATACAATGACGCCGCCCTGTTGTTTACCGTTCTTATCTCGCAGCGGCCTGCCGCTCACGTGGAGATAAGCGCCCTCCTGTACCGCGGGATTCCGTACAAACATTTCGACGTTATTTGTTGATTCACCTTGGACGGCACGCACAAGCGGAAGTTCGTCGGTCGGAAACTTCGTCTTTCCATCCATATAAAACATCCCGTACTCCGCTGACCATTCGTCGGGAGGAATGTCCCCTGGGATTTCGCCGATGAACTTTTGAGCGGTCGGATTGGACAGCGTTAATTTGTTGCTTTCATCGGAGACGAGCACACCGTCGCTCATGCTGTTAAAGACGGATTCCAAGAGTTGAGATTGATGTTCGAGTTTCGTGATAGTCCCGGTCAAGCGCTCCTGAGTATTCTTGAGTTGCGTAATGTCGCGCAAAACCGCAACTGCGCCCGTCACATGACCCTCCTGGTTCAATATGGGGCGTCCGCTCGTACTGATGTGTATGCCGTGCGGCAGCGCCTCATTCCGCATCAGCATCTCGACGTTATCCGCGTTCTCCCCCAGCAACGCCCGAGTGAGCGGAAGTTCATCAACGGGATAAAGCGATTCGCCGTTCGGTCGATACAGACCCATCAACCTGGGCGCATCCTTGATGTGTTGGCTTTGCAGCTTCGTCGCCCCCATCTCTTCGGCTCGTGAATTGAACATTACATATTCGCCGTACTCGTTGACGACAATCAAACCGTCGCTGATGCTATTGAAAATGGCATCCAACACCTGGCTCTGACTTTGGTAACTGGACATCGTCTCGGTAAATCGATCTTGCATACCCTTCATCTCGGTGATGTCGCGAAACAGAATTACGCCCCCGATCAATTCGCCCGAAGTGTCGTGCAGCGGTCTTCCGCTCACACTGATAATGACGCCCTCCGGTTTCTTTGCATTGCGAATAAACAACTCAATACCGTTTGTGACGGCCCCCTGCATTGCACGTACCAGAGGGAGTTTGTCGCTAGGAAAAGGGGTAACTTGGTCCGGATAAAATACGCCGTACCGGTCGCTCCATTCGTCCGGCGAATTGTCCGTTTCACCGATGCCGACGATGCTCTCGGCTGTCTCATTGAAAATCAGAAACTCGCCGGCTGTATTCGAGGCAACAACGCCCTCGCTGAGACCGTCAAGGATAGTTCTCGTCTGCTCTAACTGCTCCCGCAGTTGTTTGTTCTCGGCATCTAGTTCTGTGATAGTCATGCTTGAGTCTTAACCTTTCATGTGTGGAGTAAGTTCCTTATCCACTCGCAGATATAGTTTATTTCCGCATCGGTCGCTTTGGAGAAATGTGGAAGTGCGCGACCAGGGATTTTTATGTTGGGAGGAAGTTCGGCTGCCTGCTCGGTTAACCACGCCGCCGCGCTCGTACCGTGCGGAATAACTACCTTGGGCATTTGTAAGCCCGATATGAGCAGATGCAATACCTCGTTGTTGGGATAGCGGTCACTCTCTTTGTACCCCCAAAGCTGTTCTTCCGACCGCGCTTCCCTGCGGTACACGTTTGATTCGATGGTTTTCAAATTCAATCGAAATTTGCTTTGTAGCGTGTCGGTAATCCGTATGAATCGCCTTCGTGTAGCTCCTAATAAACTCTTGCGCATTCGCCTTCGGGCGTTTATATATCTGCTCATAAAGAGGTCGTAATCAAAACCGCGCTCCGAATTCCACCAGTCCCACCAGTCCATGTTTAGCGGCGTCGCCGGATTCGTGCCGATTATCAGCACGTGGCTTTCCGTCGGATAGCCTTCGCAGACAAATGGGCGTTGCCCGTAGAGCGGGCTGCCTACGATGTGCCGCAATTGGGTTGCCCAGTCGATAGTTTCGGTCAAATCATCTCCTTTTATTCATGAGGGGATCTCGTCCATAAAATCATTCACATTGCATGTCGGGCGGTCCGGATGCTCGTCGAACGCATTCATGATTGCCTCCCGCTCGGTGCGCAACACCGGATCATTTATGTCGTTCCTCTGTACATCACTTAACATCGGGGATTCCCTCCTTTGGCACGGCGAATACGTCAACATTGGTGATGACGCCCAGCGCGTGGGTCTTGGGTATGATGTGCACGGTGTCGCCGGTTGCTCTGACGTAAATCCTTGTCGGCTTCGGCGTCCATTACCTTCCTCGCTTCGACGTGTTCCCAGGAGTCCACTCTTTCCCGCACATAGATATCCGTTCCGCGGAGAGGGTCGCGGGAGTGAATAATCACCTGCCTGATCATCCGGCGTTCCGGCAACTTCACGCCGTAGACACCGTATATCGCCGCCGGATGAGGATCGTAATAGAACTCGCCGTTTACGGGTTCAAGGGGCTGCGGTACATCCATCATCAACGTGCAACCGCCAAACCATACCCACCCCACATACGCGATAGCCGCTTTGGATATTCGCTTAACCCTTTGTCCGGTGGGAATCATTATTCTTGGATTCGGCAATGTTCTTGACGCCTTGGTAGATGGCGTCGAGATTGTCCAGCATTATCTTCCGCGTCAATGCAAAAGCACGTGTTCCCTTGATACGTTCCTCTTTATTTTCTACTCGGAGCTCGTGAATATCCGCCTGTACCTCTTGCCTCAACGATTCCATATTCCTTCGAATCGTGTTCATCATGTGTTTTACCGAACTTTTCAGTTGCAGCAAAACGATAAGAATTGCCAACAGCAACACAATGACAAGCGCATTTCCCGATATTTCCAACCAATCCATAAATGACTCCCTTCCTCTCTAACTTAGTGGTCTTCTCGCCAAGTGTTTAATGCATACGAGACTAGCACAAGAAACTGTTCTACCACGCCGGTAGGTGATCAAGCGAGTGAATAGCGAGTGCGATAGAGATCCCTTCTAACTGCACCGATTACCAACACTCAATCATATATACTTGGCGAGAGAACCACTTAGGATATAGCGTGGAAGGAGACGCGCGGTTGAAAGTAAGGAAAGCCCGCACGCCCCCTCTTCCCGTAGGAAACAGCGGGGGGCTGCCGCTGCCCACGTCGTAAAGGATGGCAAAGCGCCTAGGTTCTGTTGACATTTGAAAATTGAGCCAATATTGATTCACTTGACCCAATATAGGATCGATTCCCGTAGGGGTTGGGTTTCCCAACCCGTTGGGCGAGGAAACCTCGCCCCTACGATAGGGGCTTATTGGCGAATTATGGACACGGCTTACATAAATGTCAACACGCCCAAGCCACCCGCTAATTGAATGTAGTTACTCCTGTCGGTGTTCCCGCCGCATCTCGCGGTACAGTCCAATTGATTCTTCTTGCATCGTTGAACGCCGGGGGATCGTCTAGCCTCGCTTCCCCATGTGACTGCCGTCGTACAGTGTCAGCGTTCCATCCTTGACCATTAGCACCACCGGTTCATAAACCGCCTCGCCGTTGGGATCAAAAGAAAATCTCCCCAGGTTGGTGTCAAAACCCTTAGTCATCGCCAACGTGTCACGAATCGACGCGGCGTCCGTCGCGGTTGGGTCAGTCAATACCGTGTCCACGATCGCGCGGAATAGGATAAAGAGCGTTGCATAGGACTGAGCCGCCCAGGGTTCGGGTTCGACCTTGTATGTCGATCGATAATTCTCGACGAACGCTCGATTCAGCGGATTGTCCGTCTCGCCGCTCCAACTGCCGAAGGTAATCGCACCTTCCGCGGCGTCGCCCGCCATTTCGATTTCTTCTATCCCCAATGCGCTAAGAATGAACTGCGACGCGATTCCCAGTTGACGCCCCTGCACCATGATGTTCACCGCTTCCGATGCCTGCGTGGGGATAAAGAGCACGTCCGGATTCAACCGCGCTATCTCGGTCAACTGTGCTGTGAGATCCGTGTCGCCGGTCCGATAAGCCTGCGTTGTCACCACATCGACTCCCAAGTCCGCCAGCGGCGCGGTCATGTATTCTCTGCTGCTGATGGAGTAAAATTCGGCGTCGTTGTATATCACCGCCGCCCGTTCATAGCCGAGCTGCGCATGAGTCGCTTTGACGCCGGCGGTATTCTTTATATTTACAGCCAATGCCGTGCGGAAGGTGTACTCTCCGAGTCCGCTCAGTCCGGCGGCAGCCGAGACGGGACTGATAGCCACAACCTGGTTGGATTCGGCGACGGGAAACGCTTGTCTCACCTGGCTCGAAAGCGCCATGCCGAGGATAGCGGTGACGCCCGATTTGGCAAGTCGTTCGACCGCGGCGACCGCGCCTTCAGCCGTACCTCCGTCGTCTTCGAGGATGAAGTTAATTCGCACCGGACTGTTCAATTCGTTAATCTCGTCGCGAGCCAGATTGAAACCGTCTCGCATGGAAAGTCCGGTTGACGCTGTGGTTTCGCCCGTCAATGGCAGCGAAAGTCCGACATCGAACTCGATAGGCGTCCAGATGATGTCCTCTTCGTTATCGGTAGACAACAGGGATATAAACTGATCGCAACCGCAGAGTCCCGCAATCAGTCCCAGCATCAAAGCAACACTTGAATATCGTGAAATAAAATCCATTAACTCTCCTTTCGTAGAGCAAAACATGAAACAAAGATGTAAAGTCGAAACCTCCTTTTGAGGCAGGCGTCGTTCCTGCACACCACGTCCACTGGACACGAATGATAGTCACTGCCGAGATGCGATTGACCGTGACACTAACTCGTCCCCTATTCGCGTTCCGAGGAATGTGCTTGATGTCCTTATGGATTGCGTTGAGATAATCCATAGTCATTGCAACTAAAAATTATACATTTAGGACTACGCAACTCGATCCTTAGTAACGCAGTTTACTACGTATCTTTTGTAGGAGATCAAACGAGCGAATAGCGAGTGCGATAGAGATCTTCTCCCGATCGCGACCTTCGGATAGTATAATTTATCCATCTAACCATACCTTATAGAATTAGAAGGGGATGTCATAGCTAGATAACATCCCCTACTTGTGTTCCAGTTCCTCCTGGGCTTTCCGCCCGCTGGAACACACCCTTTGCCATCATCGGGGCGCGGTTTTCTCGCTTTCGTAGGAGCGGGGTTTCCCCGCCCGATACGGACGCCGTTAGACGCTTGCGGCGGCAAAACCTGCCAAGAATACCAGACAGATTCTCTTAAGTTGATCCGTATGCGGTACTGGTGTCCTCCCCTACTATTTTCTAATCAGCATCTTGCGCGTCGCCGTAAACTCCCCCGCTCGCAGTGTATAGAAATACAGGCCGCTTGCTACGGCCTCGCCGCGCCCATTGCGACCGTCCCAGTACGCGGCGCGGCTTCGGCTCCTATACATTCCCGTCGGTCGATGTCCAATTTCCAACCGTCGAACCACTCCCTCGTTCATGTCGAAGATCGTTAGCGTTACCTCCGAGGGCGCTGCCAACTGATACGGTATCCACGTCTCCGGATTGAACGGATTCGGATATTTGACGTGCAGGGCGGTCTTTTGGGGAATCATCTAGACGATTGTACCGACGACCTGCGAGCCGTTCGTTAGGTAAATGACATTCGCGAAAGCAGCGCCCGTGGAGAATGCCAAAGGGACTGCAACCATGATGGAGCCGTAGAGGAGTATGCGGTGTTTCATTGTTCTGTCGGCGGATTTGTGTGAAGCGTCCTCCGAATCAGGTGTTCGAGGATGTGAGTGACGAAATCGCTTCGCTCTCACTATCAAAATGTTCAAAAGTAGTAATCAAGCGGCTCCTGACCAAAAGGTGGCGGATTGTTGTGTTCGTATTGATAATTGCAAGGCGTCCGCCGTTTCTTATCATTGAGACATGGACTTGCATCAATATCCCGAGCCCGGAACTGCCTATCATTGAGACGTCGTCGAAATCGACGAGCAGTTTTGGATTCTCGCCACTGGCGAGGAGTTCGTCGTCAATCGCTCCTCGGAGTTCAGAAACGGCATCTAAAATCAGTTTGCCGCTGGGTTTCAAAATGGTAATGCCATCTTTGCGCGCAATGTGAATGTTCAATTCTTCCATAAAACCTCCGTCCTCGTTTTAGCCTCGGCATAGTGGTATGCGTCCGATAAAAGACCTAATGAATTTCACCATGGCAAGGCTGATCGTCACAATGGTATAAAGGTTAATTGCAATCACAAAATCATGAATTACTTCCGAATCAACATCCGCCGCGTGGCGGCGAAGTCGGCGGCGGACAGCGCGTAGAAATAGATACCGCTTGCCACAGATTCACCGCTGCTGTTGCGGCCATCCCAATATGCCGCGCGACCTCGATCTGTGTAGAATCCAGCCGGCTGATGCCCAAGATTTAATCGACGTACCAAGGATCCCCCTGCGTCGTATATCGCAACCTGCACATCCGCGTCGTGGGCGAGGTGATACGGAATCCACGTCTCCGGGTTGAACGGATTCGGGAAGTTCGGTAACAACGCCGTCTCATTCGGCGTCAACGCAGCCAAGAGATTCTCTAGTCTCAGGATCCCCCTCTTCATTACCTCATCTAACCCGTCAAGCGCCCTCGCCTCGATAAGCCATTCATTTATGCTCGCCGCTGTAGGAGCGATCTCCAGGTCGCGATAACGCACAGTCGGCGCGGCTGCGGCGTCCCCTAACGCACCCGCAACCAGCACCAAATCCAAGATGTTTACAACTCCATCACCGTTCACGTCAGCCGGTAAATCTGCGCCTTCGCCGCCGAGCGCCGACGCCACCGACACCAAATCCAAAATATTCACCGCATCGTCCCCGTTGATATCCTCCGGAATCGGCGGTAATTCGGCGATGGCGCTAACGGTCTGCGTCTCCCGAATCCCAGCTACTGCTATTGTGACGCTGTTCGTTCCCGGATTGGCGCCCAAGGTGAGAGTACTCTGTGCCCTGCCCTTGTCATCGGTTACTGCGCTCGTAACGCTGAGCATTCCGCCGCCAATCCCAACCGTGAATGTGACCTCGACAGCCGCCAAGGGTTCACCGGACTGGTCTCGCACTTCGACAACAAACGGATAAGCAAGCGCTTCACCGATCACCCCTTTTTGGTCGAATCCGGTGATTATCCAGAATGCCAACGGTATTCGAATGCCTTCCGCGGTAAACGTCTTCAGCTCCTGAATCTCTGTAACTGATACCGTGACTGTGTTCGTTCCCGGATTGCGCCCCAGAATGAGGGTGCTTTGTGCCCTGCCGTTGGCATCGGTCGTGGCGCTTCCCGCACTGAGTGTTCCGCTGCCACTGCTGACCGAGAATGTAACCGGAACACCCGGCACAGGTTTATTTTCATCATCCAGTACTTCGACAACAAACGGATGTTCAAGCGCCGTCCCGGGCAGCCCCTCTTGATCATCGCCCGAGATTATCTCCAATGTCGTGGGTACTCGAACGCCTTCGGCGGTAAACGTCTTTTCCTCCTGAATCCCCGTTACGGATACCGTGACAATGTTCGTTCCCGGTTTCGGTCCTAGCGTGAACGTACTCTGCGTCCTACCATCGGCGGCAGTCGTGACGCTCCCGGCACTGAGCGTTCCGCCGCCGGTAGTTACCGAGAATGTAACTTCGATACCAGGCAAGGGTTCATCAAACTGGTCTCGCACCTCTATTACAAAAGGCTTTTCAAGCGCCGCACCAGGCAATCCCTTTTGCTCGTCCCCCGAGATTATCATCAATGTCTTGGGTATGCGGATGCCTTCCGCAGTAAACGTCTCCTCCTCTTGGATCCCTGTTACTGATACCGTGACAGTGTTTGTTCCAGGATTGCGTCCCAACGTGAGGGTGCTCTCTGCCCTGCCGTTGCTATCCGTCGTGACCATCCCCGCACTAAGTGTCCCGCCGCCACTGCCGACCGAGAAAGTAACCTTGACCCACGGCACAGGTCGATTTTCACCATCCCGTACTTCGACTATAAACGGATGTGTGAGCGTCGCGCCGGGCAATCCCTTTTGGTCACCGCCCGAAATAATCTCCAGTGTCTTGGGTGTTCGGATGCCTTCGGCAGTAAACGTCTGCTGTTCTTGAATTTCTACAACGGTTATAGTGACAGTGTTCGTTCCCGGCTTAGGTCCCAATGTGAGGGTACTTGCTGCCCGACCACTGCTGTTCGTCGTGACGGTCTCCGCACTTGGCGTTCCCCCGCCGGTAGTTACCGAGAATGTCACTTCGGTACCCGGCAAGGGTTTATCAAACTGGTCTCGCACCTCCACCACAAAAGGCTTTTCAAGCGCCGCACCTGGCAATCCCTCTTGCTCCTCCCCCGAGATTATCTTCAATGTCTTGGGTATTCGGATGCCTTCGGCACTGAACGTCTGCTGCTCGTGAATGCCTGTTACGGATACAGTGACGATGTTCGTTACCGGGTCTGGCCCCAACGTCAGCACACTCTCCGCCCTGCCGTTGCTATCGGTCGTGACGCTCCCCGTACTGAGTGTTCCGCCGCCACTGCTGACCGAGAATGTGACTAGGACACCCGGCAGGGGTTTTCCTGTCTGATCTCGTACTTCCGCCACAAACGGGTTCTCCAACGCGGCACCCGGCAATCCCTTTTGGTCACCGCCCGAGACTATCTCCAATGTCTTGGGTATTCGAATGCCTTCGGCACTGAACGTCTGCTGTTCCTGAATGCCTGTTACGGATACAGTGACTATGTTCGTTCCCGGGTCTGGACCCAATGTGAGGATACTCTCCGCCCTGCCATTGGCATCGGTCGTGATACTTGTCAAGCTCAATGTCCCATCCCCGCCGCTGACCGAGAACCTGACTTGAACGCCCCGTAGAGGCTTGTCCGACTGGTCGCGCACCTCTACCACAAAAGGCTCTTCCAGTACCGCCCCTGGCAGCCCCTCCTGGTCACCGCCCGAGATTATCTCCAATGACTCGGGTATTCGGACGCCTTCGGCGGTAAACCTCTGTCCTCCCTGGACACCGGTTACAGTTGCCACGACAGTATTTGTTCCGGGTTCGGGGCCCAACGTAAGCGTACTTTCTGCCCTGCCATTGGCATCGGTCGTGATGCTCCCCGCGCTCAATGTCCCACCCCCACGCCTGACCGAGAACGTGACTTTAACCCCCTGCAGAGGCTTGTCCGACTGGTCGCGCACCTCTACCACAAAAGGCTCTTCCAGTACCGCCCCTGGCAGTCCCTCCTGGTCACCGCCCGAGATTATCTCCAATGACTCGGGTATTCGGACGCCTTCGGCGGCAAACGTCTGTCCTCCCTGAACACCGGTTACAGTTGCCACGACTGTGTTTGTTCCGGGTTCGGGTCCCAACGTAAGCGTACTTGCTGCTCTGCCATTGGCATCGGTCGTGACGCTCCCCGCACTGAGCGTTCCCCCGCCGCTCGTGACCGAAAACGTGACCTCGACATCCGCCAGGGGTTTATTGGCTTGGCCTTTCACTTCCACTACAAACGCTTTCTCCAGCGCTGTCCCGGGCTTGCCCTGCTGCCTTTCGCCCGAGACAATCTCCAATGTCTTCGGCATTCCCATTCCCTCGGCGTTAAACGTCTGCTTATCCCGAATCTCGACAACGGACACCTCGACAGTAGCTGTTCCCGGATTTGGTCCCAGCGTGAGTGTACTCTCCGCTCTGCCGTTGGCATCTGTCGTGACACTCCCCGCGCTGAGTGTCCCGTCGCCCGCCATGACGGTGAATGTAACCGGTACCCCCTCAAACGCAACTCTTTTTTCATCCTGCACTTCCACAACAAGCGGTTCTTCAAGTGCCGCACCGGGTAAGCCCTGCTGGTCATCGCCTGAAACGATGCGAATTCGCTGAGGTGTTCGGCTGTCGAAAGTCACATCAACCCCTCTCCGCTGCAGTGCGGGAATGTGCGTGTAGATAGATGCATAATTTAGGCGAATTCCGCTCATATGAACCTCGTCTCCACTCCCCAATCCTGTATTCGCCACCAGCGGTGAGATGTCCGAGATCATGCTGTGTTCAAGCCACAGCGTTCTCAGGTTGATTAAGCCCGATAGGGGCGAGATATCTGTGATGTTGGTGCCGCCAAGATACAGCCACGTTAGCTGGGTTAAACCCTCTACCGCCGAGACATCCGAGATGCCGTTGCCGGGAAGATGCAGTCCCGTCTGGTTGGTTAAGCCCGCCTCGGACGAAATCTCCGTTATCGAGTCTTCTCCAAGAGACAATCCTGTCAGGTTAGTTAATCCTGCCAACGCCGAGAAGTCTGCTATCGAGTTGCCCCAAAGAGACAGGTCTTTCAGGTTGGTTAATCCCGCTAGAGGTGAGATATCCGAGATCGAGTTTCTCGCAAGATAAAGGTGAGCTAGGTTGGAGGCATGTTCCAGCCCGGTTAAATCCCTGACGTTGGCGAGGGGCGCTTCAAGGCGGCGCAATACTGCCATGTCCGCCCTGCCGATCACAGCCCCTGGCGATTTGCCGAGCGCGAATTCGATTCTAGCACGGAGGTTGTCGTCAGGAACGTCTATTGGCACCCCTGCGACGGCGTTAAACGTCACCACTTGCCCAATACCACCGGCAGTCACTTCGACGGTGTTCGTTCCGCGATGGGGCCCCAGTGTGAGGGTGCTGCTTGCACGTCCTGCCCGATCAGTCGCGGCGTGCTCCACACTGAGCCTCCCGCCTCCCGCCTTCACAGTAAAACTGATGGGCACTTCAGCAAGCGCAGAACCATCGTCGAGGTTTCGCACTTCGACGACAAATGGGAAGGGTAGCGGTGTATTGGGCAAGCCGCTGGGTTGTCTGTCCCCCGATATTTTAGACAATGGTCGAAGCGCTTCAGACATCAGCACAAACGAAAACCCTCTACCCTCCATCGCGGAGGCTGAATCCCCACTCATTTCAAGGGCTTCAATAACAATCGGATGAACAAGCGGATTCAAAAGACTCGTGCTTCTACTGTAAGATGGATCGTGAGCGGATGGGATTACGCCGTCATAATCAAAATCAATGATTGCGGATCGTTCACCCGAAAAGACACGGTGCGACTTCACCGACCATCTATTGTCCGGTTGTGCAGCATGTAATTTTATTTGGCGAAGTCCATCTAAAGAATCGACTTTAATTTGAATACGGAAACTCGTGTCCCTCGCCGAATACTTACGCGGCGAAATGAGGGTGACGGTTGGTGGTTCTCCCCGCTCCAACGGTGAATCGGAATTAAAGTAGGTGTGCACAGACAAAGAGACGGCGTGGCATTCGGATAACCTAACCGGTAAACCGTCATTTCGGCTTCGTTCCATACCATACGACATGATATATTCGCCGTCATTGAAATCATGCTGCAGTCCGAAGGCGTGCCCCAATTCATGTGCCACTATATCCGGAGCGGCGTATCTCACAACCATCGCCTCCCCGCCCTGTTTCGTATAGCGAATTCCTGAGCCTGCGAACTGCCTACTTAGTAGGTTTGTGCTAACGTCAATGGTGGTGAGGTAGATGTTTTTCCGATAGTTAAACAGTTGTGTCAATTCTTCATACACAACGTGTGTGTCGTCAAGATAGTAATTGTCGGGATGTCGTCCATCCACACGATGCACGATCGGTTCGCCTTGGGTGTCAGTTTCAACGCGGAAGGTTCGCCTCCCATGACCGTGTGCCTCCATCTGTTCGGCGTAAAAGGCCTGAACCGTGCGAATCACATCCTTCATTCGCTGCACCACGTCAGCTTGATATGGGCGGTCATTGGGCAGGAAGTAGATCATCCGCAAAGTGCGCGGTTCACCGGCGTTCAAATCTGTCGCAAAGGATCGCGCATACCGACGGTGGCGGTATAGAGCTGAACGCTGTGTGTTCGGTTGACAATCAATAACACCGCAAAAATGCGTCCCGTTTCCCATAGATTCGGCAACCGTCAAATCGAACGAGGAACCGGTGAGATAGATTGTCACTGCACACAAGGTGAAACGAAGAATCTGCACAGTCGGCGCGTAGTATTGGCGCATCAGTATTCCGTTCTAGTTTTTGTAGGTTGGGTTAAGCGGTGTGGACAACAATAAACTCAAAGTGCCGCGTGCCTTACACGCTCTTATTGCGTTAAAAAATATATCTGATGGAGCGTAACCCAACGTATTTTGTTTAATTCAAATTGTATCGTTGACCGGCGGAGGTTTCGGAGAAGCCTACCGCAGCGGCTAGAAAACCATCGCCCTCCCTATCCGCTCAGTTGATCCTTCTTACGAGAATCTGGCGCTATAGTGCGTTTCAACATTCGAATCTGTCGATTACTATGTAAACCTAGGACGAGAAGAACCCTAACACTTCATGGATTGCTTCACCTAAGAAGACTCCTCATACACCTGTTTTCGTAGGGGCGGGGTTTCCCCGCCCAATAGGGACGGCGTAAGGCGTTCTCGACGGCAGAACCCACCAAGAATACCAGGCAGACCCTCTTAAGTTGATCCTCATGCGGCACTTGGGCCCTCCCCTACTACTTCATTATTAACATCTTGCGTGTCGCCGTGAACTCCCCCGCTCGCAGTGTATAGAAATACAGACCGCTGGCGATACCTTCGCCGTGTTGATTGCGGCCATCCCAATACACAGATTTGGTCTGCTCGGTATAGAATCCCGCTAGCTGATGCCCGAGATTTAATTGACGCACCAAGGATCCCCCTGCGTCGTATATCGCGACCTGCACTTCAGCATCGCGTGCAAGCTGATATGGAATCCACGTCTCCGGGTTGAACGGGTTCGGATAGTTTGGCAAAAGCACCGTTTCTTTCGGTGTCAACGCTACTAAGAGTTGCTCTAAGAAGACAATCCCGCTTCGCGCCGCATCTGTGAGGTCTAACCCCTGCGCTTGCGTGATCCACTGCCGTACATCCGCTCGTGTGAGACCGGCTTCAATGTCACGACCCAGTGCTGATGGCGCGGCTGCCGTGTTCCCAAGCGCGTCCGCAACCAACACTAAATCGAAGAAGTTTACAAACCCATCTCCGTTGATATCCTCCGGCAGCTCCAGCCCTTCATCTCCAAGTGCCGCCGTCACCATCACCAAATCCAGAATATCCACGACATCGTCCCGGTTTACATCCTCTGGAATCGGTGGTAATTCGGCGATGGCGTTAACGGTCTGCTTCTCCTGAATCCCCGTTACTGCCACCTCGACTGTGTTTGTTCCAGGATTTAATCCCAGCGTGAGAATACTTTCTGCCCTTCCCTTGTCATCGGTTGTCGCGCTAGTTAGACTAAGCGTCCCGCCGCCACCGGTGACCGTGAAGGTGACCTGCACACCGGGCAAACGTTCACCTGCCCGGTCTCTCACTTCAACCACGAACGGCTTGGCAAGCGCTTCGCCTATCGCCCCTTTTTGGTCGAATCCGGTGATGATCCAGAACGCCAACGGTATTCGAATGCCTTCAGCGGTAAACGTCTTCAGCTCCTGAATCTCTGTAACTGATACCGTGACTGTGTTTGTCCCCGTATTCTGACCCAACGTGAGGGTACTTTGTGCCAATCCGCTCTCGTTCGTGTCTATGCTTGTAGCACTCAACGATCCGCCTCCAGCACTGACGGCGAAGTTCACCTGCACTCCTTCCATCGGGGCATCGTACTGATCGCGGACTTCAGCCACAAACGGGTTCGGCAACGCTTCACCAATCATCCCCTCCTGATTATCGCCCGAGACAATTGACAAAACCGTCGGCACCGGCGGTGGGAGATCTGCTTCCGCATTAAAAGTTACTGTCTGGGAGATGCCTTCGACGCTAACCTCAACGCTGTTCGTGCCGGGCTCGCTTCCAAGCGTCAGTGTACTTTCTGCCCGACCGTTTTCATCGGTCATTGCAGTTGCGGCACCCAGTGAACCTCTGCCTGAAGTGACGGCAAAGGTCACCGTCTCCCCAGTCATCGGCTTGTCGTATTGATCGCGCACTTCTATGACGAATGAGTTTCCCAATGCTTCTCCAACCAACCCGCTCTGGCCGCCTCCTGAGACGATCGATAGAGATGTCGGCACCGGCGGTGGGAGACTAGCTTCCGCATTGAAAGTTACTGTCTGGGACACCCCTTCAACGCTAGCCTCGACGCTGTTCGTGCCGGGCTCGCTTCCGAGCCTCAGCGTACTTTCCGCTCGTCCGTTTGCACCGGTCATTGCGGTTGCGGCACTCAGTGACCCATTGCCAGCAGTGACGGCAAAGGTCACCGTCACTCCTGCCATCGGGGCGTCGTATTGATCGCGCACTTTTATAACAAAAGAGTTCGCCAACGCTTCACCAATCCAACCGCTCTGGTCACTTCCCGAGATGATTGATAGCGATGTCGCCACCGGCGGCGGGAGACTTGCTTCCGCACCAAATCTCACCGTCTGGGAGATGCCTTCGACGCTAACCTCGACGCTGTTCGTGCCGGGTTCGCTTCCAAGCGTCAGCGTACTCTCGGCTCGCCCGTTGGCGTTGGTGATTGCAGCGGTGGCGCTCAGCGATCCGCTGCCCGCGGTGACGGTAAAGGTCACCGTTACTCCCGTCGTCGGGCCGTCGTACTGATCGCGCACCTCTATGACAAAAGAGTTCGCCAACGCTTGACCAACCAGCCCACTCTGGTCGTCTCCAGAGACGATTACTAGAGATGTCGCCACCGGCGGCGGGAGACTTGCTTCCGCATTGAAAGTCACTGTCTGGGACACCCCTTCAACGCTAACCTCGACGCTGTTCGTGCCGGGCTCATTCCCAAGCGTCAATGTACTTTCTGCCCGTCCGTTTGCATCGGTCATTGCGTTGGCGGCAGTCAGTGACCCATTGCCAGCAGTGACGGCAAAGGTCACCGTCACCCCAGTCATAGGCTTGTCGTACTGATCGCGTACTTCTATGACGAAAGAGCTCGCCAACGCTTCGTCAATCATCCCCTCCTGATTATCGCCCGAGACGATTGATAGAGATGTCGGCACCGGCGGCGGGAGACTTGCTTCCGCATTGAAAGTCACCGTCTCGGACGCCCCTTCAACGCTAACCTCGACGCTGTTCGTGCCGGGATCGCTTCCGAGCGTCAGTGTACTTTCTGCCCGACCATTTGTGTCGGTCATGGCAGATGCGGCACTCAGTGAGCCGCCGCCCGAGGTAACCGCAAAACTCACGGTAACACCTTCCAATGGACTGTCGTTCTGGTCGCGGACTTCGACCACAAACGGGTTCACCAACGCTTTACCAATACTCCCCTCCTGATTATCGCCGGATATACTCTCTAGGCTTGTCGGTTCTAACTCTGGTGCCGGTGCTTCAACTGTCACGGTCGAGCTGACAGACAGGGAATTGATCGATGCTGTGATTGTATATGCCCCGGAAGCACCATTACCAAGCATCAACATCGTTTGCGCCTGACCAACACTATCAGTTATCGCGCTTGCAGTACTTAACGACGCAGTCCCATCGTTTGGACTCACGCTGAACGCCACCGATTGACCTTGTACTGAATTTCCGCCTTTCTTAACTTCGGCAGTAAATGTAACCGTACCACCGGGCAGGACGGAACCCAAATGATGTAAAAACATAACCAAGTTGCGCGGCGGCGGTGGGATCCCAACTGTCACGGTTCCACTTATAAATTGACCATTGTTCAGGGTCGCTGTAACTCTGTATGAGCCGGAGGAATCGCTCCCCGTGCTCAATGTCGTACTTGCCCGCCCGTTGCTATTCGTTGTGCCGCTTGTCGTACTTAGTGCCACAGACCCATCGTCCGGACTTACGCGAAACGCCACCGGTTGACCTGCTATCCAGCTCCCATCTTTCTGCACCTCAACAGTAAACGTCATGCTCTCACCCGGATTGATGGGTGAAACACGATATCTCATGCCGATGATAAAACCTGGTGGTATAGCCGGGTTGTGAACTGACCCGGTACTGTGGGTTTTAGAAGTGCCATCGCCGAATGTCGCTGTGACCGTGTATCTACCGGACGCCCAGCGACTAAGTGTCAGCGTCGTCCGTGCGCTTCCATTGCTATCCGTTGTCCCGCTTGTCGTGCTTAACGATGCGGTCCCATTGTTCGGACTCAGGCTAAACGTAATTGTTTCACCGGATACGCCTCGGTTTGCGCCGTCCCTGACTTGCCTGACCGAGGCAACAAATGTAACCGTATCACCGGGATGAAATGGAATCGACTCGACTCTATACAGGGTCCGAGTAGGCGGTTCGTCCGGTGGCGATGGTGGAGTATTAACTGTCGCGGTCACGCTCACCGAAACAGTACCAACAGCGGCTGTGACCGTGTAGGAGCCGGACGCGTCGTTTCCTAACACCAGCGTCTTACCTGCTCGTCCGTTGCTATGGGTTGTGCCGGTGCTTTTGCCACCGAGGAACGATAGATTTCCATCCCCCGAAGTGATACTAAACGTCACCGTTTGATCTGATACCGGACTACCGTCCTCCCGAACTTCAACAATAAATGTCAACCAATCGCCGGGATCGCCCGACCCGGGATTATTTACCACAACTATCGAAAATTCCGGTGGCGGCGGCGGTGGCGGTGGAGGTCGCGCTATCCAAGTTGAGTCGCTCGCAGATTGACCATTCTCCATTGCCGCTGTGACCGTGTATGTACCGGCTGATGCACCGCTACCAAGCGTCAATGTCGTCGACGCATTTCCGTTGCTATCGGTTGTTGCGCTTGCCGTACTCAACGACGTAGTCTCATCGTCCGGACTCACGCTAAACGTCACCGTTTGACCGGATATCCTGTTCCCGCCGTCCCTAACCAGGGCGGTAAACGTAACCGAATCGCCAGGATTAAGGGCGCCCAAATCACCTACGGACAGGACTATAGTGCGCGATGGCGTCGGTTTATCTTCTCCGTCTTCAGGCGGTGTGGAGGACTCAACCGTCGCCGATCCACTTATGGATTGACCATTGCTCAGTGTCGCCGTGACCGTGTATGTACCGGAGGAATCGCTCCCTGTAGTCAACGTCGTACTTGCCCGCCCATTGCTGTTGGTTGTACCACTAGTAGTACTTAACGACACAGTTCCATCGTCCGGACTGACGCTAAACGTCACCGTTTGACCAGATACGTAGCTCCCATCTTTCTCGACCTCAGCGGTGAACGTCTTGGTTCCACCGGGTTGGATAGAACCGGAACGACCTCTCATACTGATGATAAAACCTCGCGGTTTATTTGGATTATAAACTGTACCAGTGCCGTGGGTCTTCGTAGTGCCATCGCCGAATGTCGCTGTGACCGTGTATCTACCGGAGGCACTGCTGCCAAGTGTCAGCGTCGTCCGTACGCTTCCATTGCTATCCGATGTCCCGCTCGTAGTGCTTAACGATGCCGTCCCATTGTCTGGACTTAGGCTAAACGAAATTGTTTCTCCGGATACGCCTCGGTCTGCGCCGTCCCTGACTTGCCTGACCGAGGCAACAAATGTAACCGTATCACCGGGCCGGAAAGGCGTCGACTGAACCCTATAAAAAGTTCGAGTGGGCGGTGACGGCGGTGGCGGCGGTGGAGTATCAACTGTCGCGGTTACGCTTACCGAAACAGTACCAACCGAGGCTGTGACCGTGTAGGAGCCGGACGCATCACTTCCTAATACCAGCGTCTTAGATGCACGTCCGTTAGCAGCGGTTGTGCCGGTGCTTGTACCACCGAGGAACGATAGATTTCCATCTCCCGAAGTGATGCTAAATGTCACCGTTTTCCCTGATACCGGGTCACCGTCCTCCCGAACTTCAACAATAAATGTCAACCAATCACCGGGATCGCCAGTCCCGGGATTATTTATCACAACTATCGATAATTCTGCTGCTGCACGTAATGGCATTAACACACAAACCAAAAACAGTACGACAAAACAAATCAGTGGTTTTTTCAAAGTTTTAAATCCTCTCCGTCGAATTGAGTTCAAAAACAGACCCTTGGGTATTGGAATACGGCTGCGAATTCTATTCGCCATCTCAGGTTTGCAATGGCGCATATTCTATTTTATTTCAAACACAGATCAATCTCGTCAATTTCCTCCGCGGTTTTGCTACTGCCGGATAACAGACTCTATCTCCTGTCTTGTCAGCCGGTGGACATTGAATTTCAGTTCCTGAAAGAAGGGAACTAGGTCTACGCCTGCCGCTTGGTTCATATAGTAAATCAGCATGCTTGTCTTCATCTGCCGAGGCAGTTTCTGATGAAGCTTCTCCTGCTTGATAATACGGAACAGTTCGGGGTAGAAATCCTCTCCCAGACGCTCGTACAACGCTTTGGCGATCGAGTACGAGTAGGAGTACCCCCATTGCGCTTCGTGTGATCCGTGCCCCTCCCACGTTTGGATCGCGTTCACATTGTCCATGTCGAGTTTCATTTCATCGTGAAGATCGATCCGCAAATGCCCGGCGCCTTTGGCGTACTCGTTCTGCACGAACACGGCTATCCCTTCGGTGAACCATATGGGAAAGTAGTAAACCGTGGTAAACGCATGCGTCAACTCGTGCGCCCGCACGTCTCTCCGGTCAAACATCGCCATCGGGAAGTGCATTGTTATCTTGCCAACCGTTCGCAATATTTCGTTGCCTTGCGGCATCATGCTGTAATTCGTCTCCGTTATGGCAACTCGTGTCGTGCCCCGATACTCTTCATAAAGTATAATCCCAATGCGTCGGACTGGCGGTTCTATGCCGAATAGCTTCTCGATGAACGTATAAAGACTCTCCATATACACCAACGCGCCGCGTCCGAATTCTTCGCGCTCTATCGGTTCGTCGAAGGCTTTGTTTTCCAGCAGGTCTTCGTGGAACGTGAGTGTATAATGGTCGCTTCCAATCTCCAGTGCGCCGGGGGACACCGAAATCTGTACATCCGGTCGTGAAAGTGTCAAGTAGCGCTTGCTCTGCTCCTCCTTGATTCTCTCCTGCCGGCGTTGGCTCGCCTCCTCAAGCGCGGCGCAACTCGAAAGGCAGAGCATGACCACAGGAAGCGCAATCATGTTTCTCATTTGTCGTCGGTTCTGAAAAGGCATTACCAGCCTTCCCTCACGCAATTTTTAGCGCGTTCTATGGCGATCTGGTCCATACAATTAAGTGTCTCATATGATTTTAGTAAATTAAAACGATACCCTTCAGTGAAACCGTGAAGGAATTGGCATTACCTTCGATGTATTCGTAATCTGGTATATCGGTGAACAGTGAAAAGAAGGTTGTAAGCACATCAACGGCATCATAGTTACTCTGGTCTAAATCATACTCCCCTTTGGTGAGGTCAAGTTTCAGTGCAAACCTGGCTAACCTGCCCGAGAACTCGTAGCCTACACCTACGGCTGCGCCTCTACCCCGAATACCTCGACGGAAGCTGTAACTGCTAGGAATGTTAGTCTGCAAGCCTAGAGAATTGATTGAAACATCAAAGAATACCGAAGGCGCTGTTTTCTTAAAGAAAATTGTTAAGCCGCCGCCAATAGAACTCGGATTACCATTTTTAAGTATGGTATGAACAATAGCCTGCTCTCCGAGTCCAAGCCCTAACTTCACATGTGCGGCAGGCTCAAAGCTAGAATCATTTATTGCGTCTGATTCTAACAGATTATCGTCTTGATTATAGATTGACCATTCCTCGCTAGATATCGTATGTTCAATTGATGGCCCGAATTCAGAGTATCCACCTAATCTGGTACCACAGCCGAGTAGTGTGGTGATGAGAAATACGGCTGATAGTCTATACAAGGCTCTTCCATCGAGAAGCGCATTCTTATGTGTAGACAGTTTGGTAAGCATGGAAACACCTCCCCGACAAAGAATCAGGATCGCCACCCAGTACCGCGTGCGCGAGGCGATGTTGCGCATGGTTAACCGGAGCGGATTTGGTTTAGACATTTCTCAGTCTGCTTTCCCCGGTAATAGCGCAGTAACACTAAATTGCGGACTGAGCGGATGCGAGTCGCTATACCCATCATTTTTTTACCGAAGTAAATACCGTGATTGCGCAACACCTCGCAGAACCTGTTTCTGTAGGTCGAAGTTTTGAGCAGCTCCGGGTGCAAGCCCCACACCAATCGGGCTGAAAATCATCACGCTCTCGACTCTCGCATTGATGCCGTACGTAAATTGAATCCCCTTTTTCCAGTACCAATGATTTGTCCCGCCGTCCTTTATGCCTTCAGCCTCTCCGAATTCGTCTATCACGCGGTTGCGTCCGCTGCCGACGCCGACACCGCCCTCGGTCTTGGCAGTGTTGGGTTTGCGAACCCATATATCCTCCACGAAGTCTGCGGCGGCAAGGTGGAAACTCAATCCAATAGCCCGGTAATACAGAAAACCGCCGTCACGGTCTTCGGGTGCGCCGTACACGGCTTTTATCTGGGCGAATCGATCTCCTAATCGAATGCCGGCAGCACCTTTCCCCGGGACTATTAGCGTGTGAGTTACCCTCACGCGAATGGATTCGATCGTGGGTTCGTTTACGCCGTCGTTAACCGTGAGAAAAATGTTGATTGTGCCTTCGTCGATTGGCGGTGTCCATGTGGGGTGTTCGGTTGTGTCGGAGTCGAGTTCGCCCTTGCTGACTATCCAGTGGTAAGTCAAGGGATCGCCGTCGGCGTCATCGACCTCGGCGGACAATTCCAAGCTATCACCGCCGAATACATTCTCGGGCACAATAATCTCCTTGATAACTGGCGGTGCGTTGTCAAGCTTTATGGTAACCTTCTGCGAGCGAATAACGGATTTGTTCACGCCGTCACTAACGCGGACTTTCACCAGCGTAGTCTTGATGTCAGAAGGGGCAGTCCATTTGACGATACGCTCGGTCGAGGAAGCAAGTTCGCCTTGTTCAACCTCCCATACGATGGTCAAAGCATCGCCGTCCGCGTCGTGCGCGATCACCTGTAATTCGACCGTAGCGCCGGGGTCTACATGTTCGGGAACGATGAAACGATCGACGACAGGTTGGCTATTCGTCTGCTCGGAATTGCCGCAACCCAAGAAAACAAAGGCGGACAGGTAGATGATTAAGCAGTCCCTAGACATACAAATCCTTTCAACATCCGCAAAATTTTACGACTCGTTATGAGCGGAAGGGCACAAGTGGAAAATGAATGGTAAACCCCTTGTGCCCTCTCTCTATCGAGAATGGGGCGGAGCACCCCACCCGCGTCGATTTCTAGGTTGCTACCGATATAAAAATGCGGTATGAGTGGAATAAAGCCCAAAACGCTCTTGAATACACAATCAATGTAGTGAACCTTGGTATTGCCGCCGCCCTTCTTTCCGTAGTCAAAATGTCTCCAGGTACTGAGCGACTTCATTGAAGGTTTGGCGGGCGAGTTGACCATTTTTAAAGGAGTGGTCGAAACTCGGTTTATCGCTGTCCTTCGTCAGATGGAATCGGAGCTGTAGTACCACGGCGTCGTCGTTGGCGGATATCAAGTCAACCGACACGACGTAATACGGATTGATGACGATCGGAGCGTTGTCGAACCTCTTAAAGCGCCTCCTCTGTTTTGAATCCGCAAGATAGTTGGCGACGATCATCGACATCGTGAAAATGGCAAAGGTAGCGGCAACTCCTATAAAGATGTGAAGATACACGATCGGTATGCGCATAATATTTCAGTTGTTCTATAGAATCATCGAGAGCTCGCTTGGCAGCGTCAGTTTCTTTCCCCTAATCCCGGCGTATTCGACATCTCCTAGTGGAGTTGCTGTTCCTTCGATGCAGTATCATTCATGGGAAAACTCGTTTAACGGAATCGCCAAATCAAGTCGAAGCGACATCAATCCATATTCTCGGAAATGCGCTTAACATCGCCATGAATCGCGTCGTGATCATCACGCACCGCCTTCCGCATTGAAGTCAGAGCACGGGAGGTCTCCAAACCCGTGTTCGTAACATCCTTAATGTCCATTCGCAGTTCGGTAACGTCCTCTTGTATCTCCGTCTTCATGGTTTCCAGATGGCTGTTGTTCTGCAAATCCTCCATCGTACGCCTGAGCCGAATCATCACTAGCACTAGGACCGCTAAGTTCACCACGACCAGTGCGATGATTAACGCCTCCCGCGCGCACTGAATCGACAGATTCCAAGTAGTGCGGATCGATTGCTGCGGGACGTTCTTAAACCTCCTCTATGACACCGGAAGTTGACCCGCAAGCATATCAAGGTCGCTGTAATGCGTAGTGATCCCCATAGGTTTGAGACAGCTATTCCAACAACGATTGGAGAGCAGGCGGTAATATCCTCTCTCGGCTCGAATCAGAACCAACCGCCATGAGTTCTTTTGTACTACGTACGGAGAACTTCCTTCCCTCCTTCCATTCCCCGGCGAAGGGGTGCGGCAGGCATCACTGAGCAGTGACGTCGCCTCCTGCCGCGGGAAGGATTGTTGGGTGCGTCAATCTCTAGGTACACCCGTAAAGACAGACGACATCTTACTAAAGCACAAACTGTGCCAAATCGGGATTATACGAAGACGAGACCGGGAAAACCCTTGCTACGCTTGACTTTGAAGGATTCAGACGGTGAGTTGGCGAGAGAGTGGGAGGCGTTGAAACTGTCCCAAAATAGGACGGTTGAACTGGATAAAGTAGGAAGAAAATTGGCATAAAGCCTGTAATCACGCGGATTCAGCGCGGATTCAGGCGAGTTAATCCCAAAACGCTACACCATACCATTTTGGGACAGTTTAGAAGGATTCACTGGTACATTACGTTGTGATCAGCGAACGAGATGAGCCCACTTTCCGGTCTTCATGTAAAAAAAACATGAAAAATCGGTTTCAAGCAGGCCTTTTTGGTACCTCAATCCGACGTAATGAGTTGATGCAACTTCAATTTCCGATAAAGCGTGGCACAGGCCATCTTAAAGGCTTGAGCAGCCCGCGTGGCATTATTGTCCATTATCTTGAGTGCATGAGCCTGTGTTTGGCGTTCCACCTCTTCAAACGGCAGGATCCCCGCGGAGTCAGGGAGAGAGGACAGAGGTCGTGATGGAATCATTGACAGAATTCGTGGGATAGTTTGCTCAGTTGCAATAGGTCCGTGGTCTCAAGCAGAACCGCGAGTTCAATGGCGTTTTCCAACTCGCGGGCGTTTCCGGGGAAGTCATATTGCATCAATAATCCTAAGGCATTATCGAAAACAGCAATACCCGATCTCTGGAGTATGTTACGGCTCCCTCACCAGTTCTTCGTAGCGCTCCTGCTGCTGATCGAGGTAGCACTTGGCGATGTATGCGATCCCGGTGTGCACCTTGGCGATGTCGGTCATAAAGATGATATATGCCGCTGCGACAAGAATGACGACGGTTATAATTTTTCTGATGATGCGTTTCCAGCACATGGGGTTTTCTCCTCTTGTGGTAGATCCAATTAAGAAAGGCTGGGCGAATTCACCACCCGGCCTTAATCCTAATCGCTCGCCGATCTTAATCCGCGGGAACATACTCGGTGCTTTCAGTGGTACCGTCCGGTCTATCATCAGTTGCACCGATGCCATCGTTATCTTCTCGCTTAACCTTGACCAGTTCGTGAGGTCCGTAGTTTTCAGCCATTGCTTTGGTATTAGCCAATTCTTCATGACCAACATTGTATAACATCACCTGAAGTTCCATTTGTTCTACAACTTCAGCGACTGTTTATACCATTTCGCTTGAATAACAGTGCATGTGATTTATAATCTTATCATCCATTTCACCGTAGGCGGGAATCAAACAAGCGAATAGCGCGTGCGATAGAGATCCCCTTGCCCCGCATTGGAACGACTTGATTGACACCATTTATGCACCGTCAATTTAGAGAAATGGTATTACTTCCCAAACAACGTCATTGATCTCCGAGAGATTCATTGTGCGGACGAATCTATCGGCGTACGTTACATATTCGACAGTGCCGAGCGATTCTAACTTGACAGCAGGTTTGTAGCTGAAAGAATGGTAGCGCTCAGCATCGAGAATCTCGGATTCGTCAACGTGGCGCGACCATTCGGAACCGTCGGGATTGCGGTAAGTCCAGCGGTTGCCGAGAGCTATGGGATAGTAAGGCGACGATGCCGGGGCGGGCACTACATCAGTTCCGCTGTTTTCGGCGAAGGGGGTGTTGACAGTTTCGTCTGCGCCGCAAGCGAACAGCAGCAGGAGGCAAGCGAGGACGAGGATGGAACCATAGGGTGTTTTGAACATCTTCTCAAGGGGAGGAATTTTGATGTGTTTTAGTTTCCTGCTATATACCTATGAGATCACTATCGCACTCACTATCCGTTCGCTTGATCCCCCGGGGCTTAGATGCACGATTTTCTGCGTTTCTACACACCTTTTGCCTCTCTGAGGTTTGCAAATATGCTGTCATTGAGCAGAACGGCAAACACATGGTTTTGATGGTAGCACAACGACACGTAAACTTTTCTATGCCGCGGTCGGGGAGCGGGTGGAAAGTATGGTGGGAGTAAAAACGCCATAGCGTCACGTTCAATGAGGACGGGGACTCAGAGCGCACACTGGAAATAGGGATCAACCGACCGATTAGGGAGCGAGAACTACTATGGAATCTCTATCGCATCTACTATCCGTGCTAAAGCGGCGTTCTCTTTTGCGGCAGGATGGAGTCAGGCGGAGCATTCAAGGAATGGGCGTATGGCTTAAGGCGACTTATTCCACAGGCTTGATGTCGTAGTCAATCAATTCGGCGATGCCGTCCGGCGTTTCGATTTTGACGGGACCGACACCCGGGGCGAGCCACATAGTTTGCAATCCTAGTTTCGCGATTGAATCAGTGAGCAGATCGTTTAATTCTTCGATAAGTTCCGATTGGAAAAGCTCGCGTATAACGTCCAGGTACAATTCGTCCCCGGGAAAGGGATCGACATCCTGAAAATCAACAAGTGTAAACGATTTGAGTTCCGGTTCATAGTGAATTTTGAGGCATTTTTCGAAGCTGCCGGCTGGCGTCTGGACGGATTTCCAGTCGGCGGCAGTTTTTCCCAGAATTGATCCTTCAGCCTTAAAATCGTATCTGTAACGACCGGCTGCTCCTTCAGAATTATCCCCGGTAATCCGGAACTCAAGTGCGTTGTGGGTCTGGCTCGGTAAAAGGGGGTATTGAAGGAGTGTTAATTTGCTATGCCAAATAACGTTTGACTTCGCACGATACAGAAGGGTCATGATTCTCGGCCGAAATAGATTCTTATTGGTTTCACATACCAGCTTTTCGCCAACAACACCGCCGCACGTAAAATCCATCGGCCAACGTGTGGGCCCGCCGCTACTTTCGAGGATTACTTCCCAAACGATGTCATCGATCTCCGAGAGATTGATTCTGCGGACGAATCTATCGGCGTATGTTAGATATTCTGCAGCGCCGAGCGAATCCAACGTGGCGGCAGGTTCGTAGCTGAACGAATGGTAGCGCTCAGCATCAAACACCTCAGATTCGTCAACGTAGCGCGACCATTCGGAGCCGTCGGGATTGCGGTAAGTCCAGCGGTTGCCGAGAGCTATGGGATAGTAAGGCGACGATGTCGGAGTGAGCGTTATATCTGCGTCGTTTCCGTCGCCTAGGGGTGGGCTCACAGTTTCGTCGGTACCGCATCCAAACAACAGGAGTAGGTACACGAAGGCGGGAACGATGTGGCGAACATTAGCTGGCAACTTAAACATCTGTACCTCCGAATCTTAATATAGCGAAAAGCCCCGGCGGGAGAAGCCGGGGCGTATTCCGGGGAATGCAAGTGAGATTGTCTATCAATCGCATTCCACATCGGTGGCCTGTTTTTTTTGCCACCATCCGTCTTGTAACAACCAACCGTACGCTTGGGCGTAAGCAGATGCTTTATCGCCGTTTTCGGCGATTCTTAACGAGTATGCAGATGCACCGTCGGTGCCTTCAGTTGGCCCCATCTTGCTTTTGGATTCACGGAATATCTGTTCACCGTTTACCCACTCCCGCATACGAGCCTTAGTCTCGGCGACATTTCTTTCAAGTCCGCCGCCGGCGCCGGCCGAGGCGGCTGCGTACCTCATAGTGCCGATGGAGTAACATCTGGCGTCAGCGTCCGCGTGCCAAGCATATGCGTATTTAGCCAGTACGAGGGTTAGACATAGGACGGGTAACATGGCGAAAAACAGTACTTTTTTCATTGTATTTCTCCTTGTAGGGGTTAAGATACAGCATTCACGGCGATGAGTCAGGATTAGTCATGCTCAGTGAGAAAGGTATAGGGATCGTACCCCGCCTGATCAAATGGAATAAATTTTATGTCGGGATACTTCGCTTCGAAGCTGCCGGCGGCAATATCCTCGGCATCAAACTCAGGCGCAAAAGGGCCTATTGAATTGGTGACGTATCGGACGGGAATCCGATTGCCATCTCCGTTTTCTATGGTGGTTTCTTCCCATTCGACATAAAGTACATCGGGGTAGATGGGATAAATTTGGCCGTTATTGTGCCAGATGGTACCACCTTCAAACGCGCGGTCGCCCTGATTCCAGAGTTTTATCAGAACGCGCCCAATCTGCTCGCTGCCAAGTTCGTCACCCTTTGTGTAGTCAGGGATGCGAAGCCAAACCGACGTAAACGGGAAACCTTCGGGAACTGGCGGGAAATCTCCTTTTTCCTCAACAGTTTCCTCATCAAGTATCCCGAGCATTAACTCGAGGTCTGTATCCTCAAATTCGCTTCCTCGGCTTGATGATGCCTCGCTGTCGACCTCGAGGCTGCCGGCGGTTGTGTCCCCGGTCGTTGCTCTCTCAAAAGCCGCACCCGTTGTTGGGTAAGCGCGTTTCGGAGGTTGCAGAGCGCGCTTGAGAATTTCGGCGCGCGCCGGATTAGGCTTTGGCATGAGGTAAACAATTTTAGGTTCAACCGGCCGGTTTGCCCGAATCATCAGGACCGTGCCGAGAGAAATACAAAGCGCCGCGACCAAGGCAGTGTGGACTAACCAGCGTTTCTTGACGGAAGACATAGTTCCCTATCCTTTCGTCTCAGTGATACCGGTTACAGGTTGAACCGCACGACTGTGATTACCCCCATTCTTTAGACAGTCATGAACGACATCTGATATGTAAAGTCTATTCAATACGGTTACCATTCAGCGCCTGTATCTGTTGGCAGACACATCGTGAGGCGACTCGTAATTCAGCGTCGTAGGTGAAGCGACAGGCATGCCCTAGCAGTGACGTCGCCTCCTGCCGCGGGAAGGATTGTTGGGTGAGTCAATCTCTAGGCTCAGCCGTAAAGAAAGACGACGTACTACTAAAGCATAAACTGTGCCAAATCGGGATTAAACGACGACGAGACCGAGGAAACCCTTGCTACGCTTGACTTTGAAGGATTCGGACGGTGAGTTAGCGAGAGAGTGGGAGGCGTTGAAACTGTCCCAAAATAGGACGGTTGAACTGGATTAAGTAGGAAGGAGATTGGCATAAAGCCTGTAACCACGCGGATACGGCGAGGTTATCCCAAAACGCTACACCATCCCGTTTTGGTACAATTGAGTAGAGGTCACGGATTCATCGCGCGGTGACGGGAGAACGAGATGAGTCCACTCTCCGTGTTTCATGTTTTACAACATGAAAATTCGGTCTCAAGCCAAACCTTTGAGATGCTTCGGTTACTTTGTTTTCCGTTTTGGGGCGCTTCGCGGTTTGCAGTAGTGCAATTCATGAGCGCATTCTATCTCTGCCCGGTAGGCGGAGCATCTTGCCCCGCAGTCGGTAGTAGCAATCAACCTGACGGATAGAACAAGTGACCGAAAAAGGAACGATTACCTGAGTGGATAACTATAGATCGAGTGAGTGGATGGCGAGCGCGATAGCAAATCCTGATAAAGTCTCTTCATTGCCCGTTTTCGTGCTCGTCGTTGACGAGTTGATACATTTCAATTTCCGATAAAGAGTCGATCGCGCCATCTTCAAAACCTGGGCAGTCTGCGTGATATTATTGTCCATCGCCTTGAGTGCATGAGCCAGGGTTTGGCGCTCCACCTCTTCAAACGGCAGGATCCCCGCTGGGTCAGGAAGAGATGAGAGAGGTCGTGATGGAATCATTGCCAGAATCTGTGGGGATAGGTTGTTCAGTTGCAACACGTCTGTGGTCTCAAGCAGAACCGCGCGTTTAATGGTGTTCTCCAACTCGCGGACGTTGCCGGGATAGTCATATTGCGTCAACAATCGCAAGGCATCGTCGGAAATCGCCTTAATGGATTTCATCGACTTTCCGGCGAAATTCTTCAGAAAATGGGTCGCTAAGAGTGGAATATCTTCGCTGCGGGCCCTAAGCGGGGGAACGTCAATCGGGAACGTCGCGATCCGGTAATACAGATCTTTGCGGAACGTACCAGCCTCCACCCCGGCATCTAAATCCTGATTTGTCGCTGTTAGCACTCGAATGTCAATTGGGATGTTGAATGTGCCGCCGACGCGCTGGATCTGCCATTCTTCGAGAACACGCAACAATTTCGCTTGCAGACCCCATTGTAGTTCACCGATTTCGTCAAAGAAGATTGTTCCTCGATTCGCCTGTTCAAATTTTCCGATTCGCTTTGTTGTGGCACCGGTGAAAGCCCCCTGTTCATGCCCAAACAGTTCGCTTTCAATGAGTGCTTCGGGAATGGCAGCGCAATTGACAGTAACAAATGGTCCCCCTTTACGAGGGCTATTGGCATGGATGGCGCGTGCCACTAATTCTTTACCCGTACCGCTCTCTCCTGAAATAAGCACGGTGACGTCACTGTCAGCCGCGAGTTGGACCAATGCGAACATCCGGTGCATAATATGGGTTTTGCCTACGATTTCATCAAAGGAATGCCTCGTGTCAAGTTCAGTGCGAATGCGGAGCACCTCTGCTATCATCTGCTGGATCTCGCCGTCTCTGGACATATCTCGGTAACTGACCACGTTACCGGGAGAATCGCCTTGATCATTCCCCACCGGGGTAACGGAGCGGTAAAGCAACCTCGGTTCAGACTGGCTCGCTTCTCCAGTCTCTTCCACCACGTTTTCAAGATTTTCAGAGAATGGTCTTTCCCCAAGTGGCGATAGGTGCGGCGTTTGGAAACGGGTTTCCGCTCGTGTTTGGAGCTCTTCCGGCGACATCTGTCTAAGTTGCTCTTCTGTTAAATCAAACAGTTGCTGATAGTATTGATTTGCAAACAATAGACGCCCCTCGTCATCTAACATTCCGATCGCGTCTCCCGCAGAATCAAGCACCGTTTTGAGCCTCTGATTCTTGATTGCGAGGTTTTGATGATCTATTATGATTTGTTGCTGTTTTTTGGCGATCTCCTGTTCGACGTTCCACCTCTCCACAAGAGAAAGCGTGATCTGCTGTACCTCCTCCGGCGCGATAGGTTTTCGGATATAGAGCAGCTTGTTCAGCAGTTCCATATCGCGGACAATCTCGGGCAGCGGTTTATCCGTGTAAGCTGTCATGATGACTATCTCGACGTCTTTCTCGCTCTGTCTGATTCGACGGATCGCTTCTACCCCGTCGATGCCCGGGGGCATTCTGACATCAATGTACGCAACCGCGATCGGACGGTTTGATGCCTTCTCGGTACATATGATATCGTGCGCCTCCTCGCCGCTTGTCGCATACAAGAGTTCAAAGTTGGGCAGAAACAAGGATTTATTCTGTGGAGCCCTGTCAAGAAAATCCTCTGCTAGCGAAGCCGTTAATCTCGGTCTATGCTTGGGATTCAACATATCTCTGAAGTCGCGGTGAATCTCGGCTTCGTCATCGACAATCAATACGCGATAATTCCAATGTTCTTTTGAGTTCATTAAACAAATACTTTTGCTACGTCTTGGCGTCACTCGATTTCGTATGGTATCATGCGAGCGAATAGCAAGTGATCAAGTGACTGAATAGTACATCTGTAGGGTGGGCACTGCCCACCATTTCTTGTGATGTTCGCCCTACGGTATAACCGAGGAACATCGCAGCATGATTCGCATCGCTGTGCCTTTGCCAATTCCCTCGCTTAAGGCGTGGATTTTCCCGCCGGACCCGATCACAAAATTGGCGCTCGAATGGAGGCCCAGACCCATCCCCGATTCCTTCGTTGTATATCCCGCCGAGAAAATGTGCTCCAAGTTTTTCTGTGCTATACCAATACCGTTATCGGAAACTTCTAGGCAGACGAATTCATCGCTGACATAGGCTCTGATGCCGATGCTCGGTGTTTCGCTTAGTCCACCCGCTTGAATAAGTTCATCGATTGCTTCAATTGAATTTTTTAACAGGTTTACCAACATTTGATGAAATTGACTCTCTTGTATCCGAATCTCTTCGGGTGCATTCTCGCAGTCCACATATACTTGGATGCCCCTTTTGTCAATCGAATCTTGCTGTAATTTCATCGCACTCAAGATCGCTCTCTCAAGGATGATGTTTTTCCGCGTCATACCGGGTTGATTAGAGGACTTTTCCGTACTGATGATATCACTGATATGTGTTACTCTTTCTCCGACACGTTCAAGCGTCTCGACCACCTCTCTATGCTGGTTCGTAAAATCTGAAGCGAGCGCGATCAAAAATGGGAGCACCTGCTGCCCTTTCGGATCATCTTTGATATAATCGACCCAATCCTCTTGATGTGCTTTTACTATATCGGCAAATGCGAAGAAGTCCTGCATGAGTTGATTACCAACTAAGTTCTCTTGGAGCACGTTAATTCCGACCGTTACGCTATTGATTGCGTTGCCGATATTATGGAGAATCGTCTCGACAATTTCCAATCGTCCTTGTGCGAATGCTTGCGTCAACGCTTCTTCGGCGACGACTCGATGCGTCACATCGCGGAAAACAATTACGCCTCCTTTCCTAACTCCTTCTCCGTCCTTCAGCGGTGTCCCACTGGCACTGATAAAAACACCGTCCGGCACTTCCGGCGTGCGGACAAACATCTCCACCTCCTCCGAAGTTTCTCCTGTGAGGGCGCGTGCAAGTGGAAGTTCATCTGCTGGAAAAGGCGTAACTCTATCGGGGAAAAAGAAACCATAGTTCTCACTCCATTTATCAGGCGCTGTGTCTATCGGACCGGTTCCGAGAATTCGTTGGGCACTTGGATTAAATATGGTAAAGGCGCCGTTTGTATCGGCGGCGATCACCCCGTCACCCATACTATTAAAAATGGTATCCGTCAGTTGAACCTGATTCTGCAGTTGCCGCATCGTTTGTTCCAACTGTGTCGCTGCTATTTTGTCCTTTGTAATGTCGCGAACAATACACACGCTGGCAACGATCTCCTGATTCTCGTCAAACAAGGGGAGGGCACTAGCCATCAAGTGAATTCCCTCCGTCCGGTCCTTATTGCGCACAAAGAGCTCTAGATCTCTTATTTCCTTCCCCTCCGCGAGTTGAGTCGCCATGAGTTGAGCGACTGGAACGAGTGTTTCTTTGTCAGAATAAAAAACACTGTGCGTTTCAGACCATAGACTGAGTGACGTGCTTGGGGTCTCCTTACCGATCATCTGCTGTATAATCGGATTGAGGAACAATATCTCGCCTGTGAAACTGAAGACGACGATGCCGTCATACATACTGTCAAATACGGTTTTCATCAGTTGAGTTTGGCGGCGCAACTCGCTGATAGTCAGGTTCGATTGCTCCTCCGTCGTTTTGTATTTGGCGATATCGCGGAACGTTATAACCATGCCGTTGGGGGTTTCTTCCTCATCTTTGACGGGTGTAACGTTATAGTCAATAGGTATTTCTCGACCGGATTTCGCAATGAGGTAAGTATTGTGGTCTGCCTCGGGAGAAGGAGTCAACCCCCCGGCGGTAACAATTCCGTTTTGGAGTGCGTCAATCAAAATCCTACTTCTTTTAAGGTTCCCTGTGTTTCCAACATAAATATCGAGAATGTCCGTAACCCGCTTTCCGATCGCTTCCTCTATTTCCCAACCTGTCAACGTCACGCCAACCGGATTCATGAATGTTATCAATCCTCGTCGATCAGTTGAAATTATGGCGTCACCGAAAATGTTGATACTATTGCGCTGCAGTTCATCGCGTTCTTTGGCTTCGTGAATTAACTTATGCCAGTGTAGTTGCTGTTCGATACCCAAACATAATTGGTTCTCGCCGAACGGTTTGAAGATATGACCGAGTACCTTAACCTGCTTTATCCGTTCTAATACATCCTTCTCTATCGAGTCAATCAGGCAAATCACGGGAATGTCGAAACGGTGATGTATCTCCTCGGCAGCTTCGACTGCAGCCATAGCGCCTTCACGTCCTACATAGACCATGACCAAATCGACCTTCATGTCCGGTATCTTTTCAATGGCTTGTGCCCCATCTAAAACCGAGGCGCACACAGTGTATCCGAGAGACTTCAGTCGTGTCTCAATCTCCCGGTCAAAAGGCGCTGAGTTCACAACAATTAAGATCCTTGTGTTCCCCATAATCCTCTAAATCTTGGTTAACTGCGCGGTCGTGGCATCTATACTGCTGGAACCGTCGTGCCTTTGAAAATCCAACTGGTTTGGATGTCGGCGACAAGAACTCCTAAACTAATCGCTCAACACCGCTATGATGTCGTAGTCCGCTATTCAGCATCGCCCCAATATCGATATGCATGTGAAGGGTTCGGTGTGTTGCTCATTCGCCGGTAAAAAGAAGACAAGGGCACCAGCGTGCATTCAGGCGGCCGCATACGGCGATCAAGCGAGCGAATAGATCAAGCCAATAGATAAGGATCGCGCTATCAAATCCTGCGACTGAGATCCTGTGGCAGTAGTAGCACCCCTCGCCGAAAGAACTGCGAAAATCGTAACTGAAGCGGAGACCGAGTCTCGCAAATCACGGACGAACACTAATCAATCCCTTTCGGAATGGGCACGGAGGTTCAAAGAGACCGCCGACAGGATGAACAGATATGTGATCATATGTATCCCTTAATTCCGTTTAATGGTGCAACCACTCCAGCCCCAGCGCGTATTGCGCCCTCTTCCGGCAGCATATATTACCTGAGTCAGACGTTCATCGGTGATAGTGACGTTGACGCTCCTTTCGACACTTTCGGTTCCCGCGGGAATCCTCAATCTCCGGATTTTCATCTCTCCGTTGGCTATGAGATTTATCTCCTGCGGCTCGGCCTCGCCAGTTGAGAAATAACAAGTCACTTCATATTCGCCGTTTGGAAGCGCAACTCTGAAAACGCCGTCCTCTTTACCCAGAACACTGTCACGATAGGGTTCGGGCAGATTGGATTCGCTGGTGAACCCTTCTCGCTCCGACCGCGTCAACCAACCATATCTCCCATCGATGTATTCGGTATCCTCATATATGGCAATGTGACCTGCAGCCGTCTGTCCGTCGTGAGCCTGCATGTCAAACTTTATCGTGCTTCTGCCGTCCCATAGACTCTCGTCGGGGCTCGTCCTCTTACGGCGATAGAGTCTGTTGTAACTGTTGGAATGAATCAATTCGAAGTCATCCTCCAGCCCCTCTGCTTCATCGTATTCTGACCGCCATAGAACCAAATAGTCCGCGGCAAACGGAACTTTCCAGCGCAACCTCTCCGCGGAATAGTCTCTTTCTCTGTAGCGGACGGGAAAATGGTCGGTCGTTGCCTCGTAGTTCTTGAGGTATGCGATCCCGTGATTCACAGCCAGAAAGTTCTCCGTGTGGATAAACGGCTGGACGTATTTGGGTGTTCTGCTTAGTGAGTCCGATGGCCCGTTCCATTCCGCCGGGCGGCTCGTGAGGATTGTATGCTTCTCAAGCATACCAGCCGACGAAGTGGCGTTTTTTATATCCCTGTTCAAGTGATAGTACGTCTGGACATTGTAACCGAGATGCCAAAGTGATAAGGCAATGATGGCACCGGCGGTTCCGTTTCTTGCGTACCTATGAAGACCGATGCTAAAAAATGGAAGGAGCACCAGAAAGATGTAGAGATGAATCCTATCGTTGATCCAGCCTCCGCCGTAACCGTACCAAGGAAATGTGAAGTACATAACCGTCAGGATAATCGCTAGTAGCAGAAACAGATCCCTTCTGCGAATGATCTTGCGCCATAGCCGTTCGTTTGTGTCCTCCGATCCCGACGATCTACGGAAACTGTAGACCTGTCGGACTCTTTCCGCAATCGTTAGTGCAAACGCTGCCGCAAAGGCAACGAGTAGAATTTGCCCTATGAGAATATGTTCGTCTCGGAAGTAGACCAGCGATTTCATAGAGAAGAAATACTCCGTCAACCATTCGAATCCCTTGTGTCTGCCGCTCCTGCGAGGCCTCTCCAAGAAGTAGGAGATCATAATAAAGTACGCGGGGAGCATGGATACCAGAAAATGAAAAGTCGGTTTGAGTGTCTGTGCGAAGCTCGCCAGACCGCCTGCCGCTGTCTTTTCATTGTCGGCTGATATGTCTTTATATCCCGGTGACCGGTACAGCACCGTATTCAAAGACAAGAAAACTGCGAAGAACGTCAACGACATCAAAAGCATTGCATAGGATTGATAGTGAGTGAGGTAAGTCGCTATCAGAAGCACATACAATACCCCCATGTTCGCGACGTTGAATTCATCTCTGCGTCGCCACCAGTATCCAAGGGTGAAAAAGAACAGGGACATACTCAAGACAAAGTTGTAAAATCCCATGTGGAGCAGGTAGTTGTATGCGAATATAAATCCGACCAGTGCGAAAAGCGCGTCTGCTTTCCGGACGCTCTTGAGGAAATACAATAGGGACAGCGGCAGCAGCCCAATGCAAAGGCTGAGCAGAATCTTTTCGCAAACAATGGGAGGGAAGACATACATCAGCGCCGCCAGCAACGCGTGCGAGGTCCAATTTGGGAATAGCGTCAGCCTCAGTTCGTAGACCTCTCGTAGCCTATAGTTTTCGTGCTTGTGATACTCCTTAAGCACATAGGAGTTGTATATGTGGCTTGCCCCATCCTGTGTGGGAATATATGTGAAAACCCAGACCGGAAGAAGATGCACGATCAGCAACGCGATTATGATGAATTTCCCAACAGAGGCATTGCTGGCGAGTCCATTTTTCGTCATCTCGATATTCTAGTGAGTCTATTTGAAAGGTGTATTTGGAGGGTGAGACGTTCGCTTTATCGCTTATACGTCACGCAAAGACGCGGCAACGACAGCCGCCGGAGAATCAAGCGACTGAATAGGATCAACTGAGCGGAGAGCCAAGGCGATAGGAAATCCCGTGCGATAGGGATCCTGCGGCAGTCGTAGCACTTCGTGCCGAAAGCGACGCGGGGGATTATAGCAAGGCTGTGTTGGGCGGTCAATAGAAAAAAGACGGACACAAAATAATTGACGCACCGCTCAAATGGAGGCGCCCAAACAGTTGTAACACCATTTCGCTTGAATAACAGTGCATTGAGTAAAGCGATTATTTCGTTAGGACTTACACGGTTATGCAGTGTAGCCCCGGTAGGAGCGATCTCCGACTCGCGACTTCAATTCACGCCATTTGCCAGTAATGCACTATCATTTTAGAGGAATGGTATAAGTGCCAATAATGACTGTACGTTTATCAGCCATCAATAAGGATTATAGCAGATGGGAGAGACGGACTGTCAATGAAAATGTCCGTCCCTATATTAGGCTAGGTAAATAGAAAGTGACCGGCAGATTAGCCAGCCGGTCACCGATTGACTGAGCTGGACTTTGTACAAAACTAGAAGGGGAATAAGGTAAAATTAGTCGAAAAAGCAATACCATTCGACTGAGGAGGTACGCCTTGATTCCCCCATTGTTAATAACGATGAAACTCCCATAGAAATCCTTAATTATTTTCTTCTACCGAATTGGACGGATTCAAGTGCTCGACTGCCCAAGCCTTAAGATGAATCGATATTCCGCACTTAGCTCTGAAGAGCCTCATGGGTTCGGGAGTTCTATTCTAAATATCAACTCGAAGGAAGGAGAGAAACAACGCGGCGAATAACGCTACGAAGACCAGCATCAAGAGCAAAGTATCCACGGTAGCATCGTTTAAAGAGTCGCCGAAACTGTAGCGATCTTCAAATTTCGGGATGGTCTCGAAAGGCACCGGCTCCCACGACATAGCTGGTCGAAAAAAGAGCGCATGGGGACTCTCCGGATCCGCTTTGTCGACTTCAGCTAGAAACTCGCGGAACTCGGGCACATAAACCTTGACTTGGGAAAGAAACTGTAAGTGGCGCGAGAAGCCAGTTCCCGCCAAGGATTCCATGGCATACTGGACAGCGGCTGTAGGCGACAGGCGCGCCAATGATCTCGCAACCGCAACCTGATCTAGTTGCGCTCTGAGATGTTCCTCCAGAAATCTCTCGTCGTTGAGGGATTCTTCGAGGTGGTACTCGCCCCACAATAGAGTGATTTTTGCGGGCGGAATCTCACGCGGGTGAAAATAGGAATCAAGCAATCCGCGATCCAGATATTTTTGTTTCACTTGCTGATACAACGCCTCCCGCCGTTGGCGGAATTCGTCGCTGGTCATCGCCGGCTTGAGACCCTTGGCAGCCAATCCGACGGTGTTCGGCACCAGAATCACCCAGACGACCCAGATAAGCGTGAGAACCATCAAACTTGATGAAGATTGCCGAGCGCGAGAGGAGATCAAAAGTCCCAGTGTGATAAAGATAGCGGTGTACACGAATCCGACTAAGACGATTGCTCCCAACCGTACCCAGTCGGTTGTGTCCAAACGCAGGCTGCCCGAAGAATATAGTAGGAAGAGATTGACCAACACTGCCATAAGAAACGGAAGACCGATACTCATCAGCGCCCCAAGAAATTTGCCGCCCAGCACCACGTGGCGTGGAACACTATTGGCGAGCATTAACCGTAGCGTCCCGCGCGCCCGTTCCCCCGAGATCGCGTCGAAAGTAAACAGAATCGCGGCGAAACTCAGTACGACTCCAATTAGAAACGCCCAATCCATTTGTGTAGATTCCGGCAAGAAGTTCCAGAGATTTGGATTGCTTTGCGGATAAGTCATCCGCCAGATGCCGTTGAACCGGGCGGGGTAATCTCCCCACCACCGCTCCAATGGTCTGCCATCGGTATTCTTGGAGAGAAACGCTTCTCCGCCGTTCGCACAGAACGACAGTGGAGAAGGCATTTTGTGAAGTTCGCCGGGGCCGTACAGGACCAAGGTGGGAAAATTCTCGGCGTGGAGCTTCATTTCCTTGAACTCGTGGGCTATACTCCTACGGTAATTGCTAATTTGCTCGTTATATTCGCCGAGGAAAACGACGGCATTGGCTACCATCGCTGTGAGCATCAACAGCACGGTAAACGCGAATCGAAGGCTCATCATGTTGTCGTATAGTTCGCGTTTCGCGATGCTAATAATCATTAGAAAACTCGCCAATGTGACGTTTTTGGGAGATTGGACATCCGGTTATTGAGTAGACCCATAGCCCAAAATACGAGGTTGTTGACTTCCGCCTACAGCGCCTGTCTTCGGAAGGTCAAAAAGACTGACAAAGATATTGCCAAGTTGATCGCTAGCAACAGAATCAGATCGGGCACCACATCAATCATATCACTCCCGAGATCCGCCTGTAGATAGGTGAACTGCGGTAAATCATCCCAGGACACTCTGCCTTTGTCGTGAGAAAACCATTGTCTGGAGGAAAAGGCTTTCTTCCCATGCAGATATTCAATCAGAGCGCGCCGATACTGCCGGCTCGACTCCGCAAACCGCTCAATCCCTCGGAGATCCGTGCCCGCCAAAGCCTCGGTTGCCAAATCATAAATTGCCGCCGGCGAAAGGCGAATCGCCATCTGCACAACTTGCGTTTTTCGGCCGTAGGTCTGATCAAGCGCTCTTTTTCGAACCAGCCATGTCTTTTCCGCGGCACGAAGTCGGGATGATTCCAAGAGCTGACTATGAGATTGCAAGTTCGAGACGAACTGTTCTTTCTCTTCATCAATGCTATCGTAGCTGTACGTCCACCAGAATCTATGATGAAGTAGGGTTTTATCGTTATAACCCCCGGAATGTCTGAGATGATCTCCGTGGCCAATTCGCGTAGGATAACTATACGCACGTACGGCGTTCTTTTTGACCGAGGCTCTCTCATCGGCATCATACCGATCCCAGAACTGTTCAATCTCGGACACGGCCGCTTTTAGCTTTTCATCCACGCTGATTAGCCGGTCGAGGGTCGCGACAGTGAGACTTGGATAAACCAACACTAGCATAACCCACACAAACATGACGAACACCAAAGCGGTCGCAGTTCGGCGAGAAACTGTCGAAATGAGCAATCCGATCAGATAAAACGTGGACAGGTAGATCACGGACACCAGCAGAATTCCAAGTATCCGAATAACGTCCTCGCCCGAGAAGGCGATCAGTCCCGAGGTCATTATCAGAAAAAGCGCCAGGAGAACACTGATAATCAGCGATAAGATGAGACATACCATCCCGCTCGCGTACTTCGCCAGTAGGATGAGACTTCGAGGCACGGGGTTGGTCGCCATTAAACGAAGTGTATGCGCTTCGCGTTCGCCCGCGATCGCATCGTAAGCGAACAGTAATGCCATCAGGCTTAGAACAACTTGGAAGATAAATACCAGATCCATGCCTGAGAAGAGGTTGAGGAAGGGGTTATCTACGCCGTGTTGTAGAGCGTCAAGTAGAGTCGGAACAAATTGGTGATGAACATGGACGGTGTTCCCAAGTCGTTTGTCAAGCCCTTGGTTAAAGATGCTGAGCGGGTTCGGAGGGCGGTCCACATAAAGCCGCAGTTTCGAATAGGTCATGGCATCGGATATATCCTCTCGATGCGTTTTCACGGCGGTGTCGTAGACAGCCAAGCGGTGTTTGTAGTCCTGAAGAAGTACAATGGTACTAGTGATGACTAGTATTAGGCAGGTGACGACAACGACAAAGAATCGAAGTGTCATCAGATTGGCGAGCAATTCTCGTCGGAAGAGAGTCAGAAACATTGGATTGACTGGGATTGGGCAATTCACCTGCTGCAGGAGCGATGAGTTAATGAACAGTGGACGCGATGGAAATTCTCCCCGCGTTCTCACTTTTGATGACACCGCAAGAGTGAGGAAAGTTCACCCGCCGCAAGCGAAACTCGCTCCTTCAAAAGGCGCACGATAAATGACGAATAGAGGGGCTATCGACGATTTGATCGTTGAGATCCGCTAATACAACCAGAAGAGCACAAGTCGGAGCATCAAAGAAGGAAGGATCTTCCTACTAGACCCAACGGCGGATTGCCGAATGTAGATGTAGCATTTGCACTGTGTTCAAAGGCGTGTCCGTCTCGACGCAGACATGCCTTCGACGGCACTTTTTTACGATTCAATAAGACTTCTCAACACGGCGAGGTTCGTCGCATGCATCTCTTCCATCTTTGGCGTCTCAATGACCATCGGGACATCCGCAAATCGTGAGTCGTTCAGGAGAAGTCTGAAAGGAAGTTCGCCGAGATTCCCCTCGCCGATATGTTCGTGGCGATCTTTACGGCTCTGATATTCGGCTTTAGCGTCGTTGAGGTGGAAAGCACGAAGTCGATCTAGACCGATGACGCGATCAAATTCCTCGAAGGTCTCGTGATATGCATCCTCGGTTCGGATATCGTAGCCTGCGACGAAGACGTGACAGGTATCAAGGCACACCCCAAGCCTTTCCGGATATTTCGAACTGTCAATTGTCCGGCGTAGATGCTCAAAGGTGTAACCCATATTCGATCCTTGTCCGGCGGTAGTCTCTAGCAGCACCATCACGTCACCGCCCGCTGTCTGCTCGAACATGAGGTTGAGACTTTCGCTCAACAACCTCAATCCTTCATCTTCACCGGCGTCAAGATGAGCCCCCATGTGGGTTACGAAATAGGGAATCCCGAGGACATCTGCCAGTTGCAACTGGGATCGAACCTGATCGCGAGAACTCTCAAGTACATCAGGTTTTGGCGACGTGAGGTTGGTGAGATGGATGTCGTGAATGAGGATGGATTGGATTTCAGACGCTTGCCACGACTCTTTGAACCGATTCGTGTCGTCTTCGGTCGGCTCTTTGCTGACCCAGCGGTTGGGGCTTTTCACGAAAATCTGAATTGCCTCACATTCCAGCTTTTCGCCGTTTTCGATTGATTTGTATAGACCACCAGCGGTAGACACATGGGCGCCAAGAAGCATTTTAAATTATTATTCACTCCTTTCTCGATTTGAAGAACTGCCATTGTATCACAGGTTGAGAGCGTGAATCAAAAGAAATAGGCGAACGTGGGATTTCATTCTTTGAATGGTTTTCGTGATTATGTTAGAATATCGTTTCGCGAATCGATAGGAACAACCGATAAATCAATTAATCATATTCCACGCATGAGAGATGGTTATCCACCCGACTTTTCATGCGGCATACGGGGGCAATTCGATGAGATTTGAGGGCAAGACGGCATTGGTAACGGGGGCCAGCCGGGGAATCGGCAAGGAGACGGCGTTCAAACTCGCAGAAGAGGGCGCTGATATTGCTGTTCATTATGTGCAATCGGCAGGAAAAGCGGAGGACGTGTGTGAGAAGATTCGTTCCATGGGGCGGCGATGCGTAACGGCGGCAGCTGAGGTTTCTGATCGGGAGGCGCTCGATACAATGGTCGAGAAGGTAATAGACGAGTTGGGGGGCATTGATATGCTGGTCAATAATGCGGGCATTATAGGCACTCAAAGTTTTAGCGAGCTGACTCCGGAACAGTGGGACCGCATCATCGCCGTCAACCTGACAGGGGCTTTCAACGTGATCTGGGCGGTGAAAGATCACATGATGGAACGTCGGTTCGGACGCATCGTCAACGTTGCTTCGATCGCGGCGTTAGCTGTCCGCCCGCATCAAATGGCCTACGGCGCTTCGAAGGCGGGGGTCATCTCTCTGACAAAATCTTGTTGTGAGCCACTTGCCGAACACAATATCCGAATCAACTGCGTTGCTCCCGGCGCTACCAAAACAGATATGCTGGGCGAGCTCTCGACGGAGATGCTGGAACATATGCGTACAACCACGCCCCTAGGTCGTGTAGGTGAACCGGAAGAGATTGCAGACATAATCGCGTTCCTATTGAGCGAGGAATCTAGTTTTATGACGGGATCTACCGTGATCGCTAGCGGCGGACGTATTCTGTTTCCGTGAGATTCTCAATTGGCTTAGAACCTGTTTGAAAAGTCATTTCGAGTAGAATCATGTGTCTCGAAACCGAGTTTTTTCTTCAAAACTCGGTTTCTTTCTCGCACAATTCTGTAGGATCAAGCGAGTGGATAACGAGCGCGATAGAGATCCCCGCGCACCAGCCTTTGAAAGCCCCAGCGGGCGACAGGTAATGGCATTCAAATGCCTCTAACTGGCTTCTATTTACTTTTAAAACAGGCTCTTAGTGGTCTATTCGCTAAGAATTTAATGCTTACGAGACTGGCACAAGAAACTGTTCTACCACGCCGGTAGGTGCGGTTTCTAACCGCACCGGCTCCCAACACTAACCATATTTTTTTGGAAAATAAACCACTTAGTGGTCTATTCGATAAGAATTTAATGCTTACGAGACTGGCACAAGAAACTGTTCTACCACCCCGGTAGGTGCGGTTTCTAACCGCACCGGCACCCAACACTAACCATATTTTTTTTGGAAAATAAACCACTTAGTGGTCTATTCGATAAGAATTTAATGCTTACGAGACTTGCACAAGAAACTGTTCTACTACCCCGGTAGGTGCGGTTTCTAACCGCACCGGCCCCCAACATTAACCATATTTTTTTGGAAAATAAACCACTTAGTGGTCTATTCGATAAGAATTTAATGCTTACGAGACTTGCACAAGAAACTGTTCTACCACCCCGGTAGGTGCGGTTTCTAACCGCACCGGCTCCCAACATTAACCATATTTTTTTTGGAAAATAAACCACTTAGTGGTCTATTCGATAAGAATTTAATGCTTACGAGACTTGCACAAGAAACTGTTCTACCACCCCGGTAGGTGCGGTTTCTAACCGCACCGGCTCCCAACATTAACCATATTTTTTTTGGAAAATAAACCACTTAGAAATCGTTTGCTATACAGGTAAAGCATGTAATTCGCAAAGGAGATAGAGAAATCGACGAGTCAGCCCCCGATTGGAAATCAGTAATATTCCGCCTTGAGCGGCTTCTCGACAAAGCCGAGGAGTTACTAAACGCGGCGACATCACGTCTGCACATTGAGTCGGCAGACGACCTGCTTGACAAATACATCGCGTTCCGATGGTGTAGCCAGAACGGCTCCGGGCATCTGCTTCCGATTAAGCACCCTGATCTCGTAGAACTTGGCGATCTTATCGGCATTACGCGCCAAATTGAGGGGGTCAATCGAAATACGCTTCAGTTTCTACGCGGTTTACCCGCCAACCACGTGCTGCTTTGGGGCGACCGCGGAACGGGCAAATCCTCGCTCATCAAAGGCATGCTTCGACAATACGAAAGCGATGGACTGCGGTTGGTTGAGGTGAATCGAGAGGGTTTGCTTCATCTTCAGGAGATTGCCGATGTGTTATGGTCACGGCTTGAACGGTACATCCTGTTCTGCGACGATCTCGCCTTCAGCGAAGGAGAACCCGAGTATCGAGAATTGAAGGCTATGTTGGAAGGCGGAATTGCGGCGCGTCCGGAGAACGTGCTCATTTACGCGACGTCAAATCGACGCCACCTCATGCCGCGTCAGGTGAAGGAGAATCAATTTCCCAATACCGATGAAGATGAGTTGTATCCTCGTGAAGCGACGGAAGAGAAGGTTTCCCTAAGCGACCGATTTGGACTGCGCCTCGCGTTTTATAGGATTCCCCAAACCACATATCTGCAGATGGTCTCGCACTACGCCCGGAAACACGCCATATCGATTCCGACAGAGGAGTTGCATCGTGCCGCGTTGGAGTGGGAGGCGTCATCCAGCGGACGTTCGGGCCGTGTTGCCCGCCAGTTTGTTGACAACCTGAGGGGTCGTCTGGGATTGGAGACAAATGAGGAGTGAGTTAGCGACACGATTCTGTTTCCGAATCGAGCGAATCAGTAATCAGTGCAGACTGATGCCGATAGGACTTATGATTAAGACAGCGATGATGAATATCTGCAATTATTTCGTATTGTAGAAGGCGCGTAGAGAGTTACAATTAAGCAAGCGTATTACGAGCACGATGGCCAATCCTGCAAAGGAGGTCTCTCGTTATTTCCTACAGCTACCACAAATAGGTTTTAAAACAAACTCTAAAGTCGACTTTGAACATTCGTATGGCGCGAACTGCGCACCAGCCTTAGATAGCACCAGCGGCGCGGAAGGTGTATAGTAACACCGAGTCACAACACCGTTAAGCCAATCAGTAATCAGTGCAGACTGATGCCGATAGGGCTTATGATTAAGACAGCGATGATGAATATCCGCAATTATTTCGTATTGTAGAAGGTGCGTAGAACGTAAGAATTAAGCAAGCGATTACGAGCGCGATGGCCAATCCTGCGAAGGAGGTCTCTCGTTATTTCCTACAGCTACCACAAATAGGTTTTAAAACAAACTCTAAAGTCGACTTTGTACATTCGTTTGGTGCGGACTGCGCACCAGCCTTAGATAGCGCCGGAGGCGCGGAAGGTGTATAGCAACGTCGAGTCACAACAATCCAAAGCCCCGGCGGGGCGACAGGTTGAAGATTATAACATCCGCTAGGGTCGGACTTTTTCAACGGTCAAATTAAACACCCTAGACAGTCAAAATCTCCCCCTGTTTTCTTCCACACCTGATTGATATCGTTTGTTATCTCGCTCAGATGTACGAATTCGAGCTTAAGTCGAGTCAAGGTATGAATCAACCTCCGTCCTCTTTTTCATGCACGCATTCCACGGAGTTTTCCGAACTACTGTGGAAACTTCAGTGCACGCTTGTCATTAGTATCTATCAGGCGAACAAGATCATCTATATTAGCGCGGGAAATTCCGAAAGTCTCGTTCAGTTGCCTCAAGATTTCGACGCGCCCATGGGGGTGGCTGCCGAGGACAATCGCCTCGCCGTCGCGACGAAAGACGAAGTGGTTATGCTTTCCTACGCACGCGCATTGGCTAGCAGTTATGCCCGTCGTTCGAACACCTCCGATGGGCAATACGTACCACAAGCGGCGATTTACTGCGGTGAACTAAAAGCGCATGACCTCGTATGGGGACAGGCGGGGCTATGGAAAGTCAACACACTGTTCTCATGCCTTTCCCTGAAGGATGATCGGGACAACTTCAATCCCCGGTGGCGGCCGCGGTTCGTCAGCGAACTTGCACCAGAGGATCGGTGTCACCTCAACGGCGTCGCGATGGTTGATGGTCACCCCGAGTATGTTACCGCGCTTGGTGAAACGAATACATCTGAAGGGTGGCGGCCCGGCAAAACGTCCGGCGGGATTGTCATCCACGTTCCGAGCAATGAGGTTATCCTGAGAGGATTACCGATGCCGCACACCCCGAGGGTATACGAGGATGAACTTTATGTGTTGCTGTCGGCGACAGGTGAAGTCGCTCGTGTCGACACGAGACGAGGCGATTATGAGGTGGTTACGCGATTGCCCGGCTTCGTACGCGGTATGGCGCGCTATGGCGACTATTTGTTCGTTGGACTATCGCAATTGCGCCGCAAAAGCCCGACGTTTAGTGATATACCAATCGCACGGGAGTCGCCGTTTTGCGGCATTGTTGCAATCAATCTGCCAAGCGGAACCACGGTGGGCAATCTGAAGTATGAGAGTGTGTGTCAGGAAATTTACGACGTGCAAGCCGTATCCGGCTTACGGCGCCCTGGACTCGTTAGCCCGTCCGCGGCCGGCGAGTGGAGCGGTTCGCGTCTTTGCCCGGTTACTTCACATAGCGAATCCACGTCGATACTTGATGGTGCAGGAAAATGAACGCGCCCAATCAGGAATCTTTCAGATCCGGTTATGTCAGTATCATCGGCGAGCCGAACGTTGGCAAATCGACCCTGCTGAACGGGTTGATGGGCGAGAAGCTGGCGATTGTTACCCCCAAGCCGCAGACGACACGCAATCGGATAATGGGAATCGTCACGACTGAGGGCTACCAACTTATTTTTCTGGATACGCCCGGCATAGTTGCACCAAAATATCTGCTACATGACGCGATGGTCAAGGCAGCTTACCATGCGATTAAGGATGCGGACCTTATCATATATATGGTCGATGGCAGCCAGTTGCCTCCGACTCTTGAAACGCAGATACTTGAGCACGTGCGCGCGACCGAATCGAACAAGGTGTTCTTGGTCATCAACAAGATTGACCTTCTTGAGGCGTCGGCGCTGCTACCGATCATTGCCGAATACAGTGCCAAATTCCCTTTTGTCGAGATAGTCCCGATTTCAGCAAGGAAGTCGGGCGACGTTTTGCGACTTCGTAATCTAGTCGTTACACATCTGCCGGCCGGGCCGCACTATTTCCCGGAGGATCAGATTAGTGACTTACCCGAACGCTTTTTTGTTGCCGAAACGGTGCGAGAGAAGGTATTCCTGAAGACTCAACAGGAAATTCCGTATGCGTCGGGGGTTACCGTCGATGAATTCAAACATCGCTCGAATGGAAAAATCTACATTCGCGCTATAATCTACACTGAACGATTGTCTCAGAAGCGAATCTTGATTGGTGATCGCGGTGGGATGATTAAACAGATTGGAAGGCTTGCTAGGGAGGATATTGAACATTTTCTTAGCGCTTCCGTGTTTCTGGAATTGCAAGTCTCCGTTAAAGGAGACTGGCGGCGTGACGCTCGAAAACTGAAGGATATGGGCTACGATTGAAGGTTTCCAGATGCATCCCTATCGCCCCAAGAACCGGTAGATAGTTGTCTTCTATCTCCTATTGAAACTCGCCTCGTACCGTGAGAGAACTTGCCACCGAGAAGAAGTCTCTGCCCTCCTCTACGCGGTCGTTATTGTAGCTCAAAGCCACATTGAGTTGTGCACTTAAGCGTCTGCTCAGTTCGTAGTTTCCGCGCACAGTTGTCTCGTACCGCTCCGATTTTTCCTCTTGATTCGCGCCGAAGCGCTCGCGTCGAACTGCAGTCGAGAGCGTATTGGCCATTCTAAGGTCGTGTTTGAGTTTTATCCTGCCGAAGAAGGGCATCCAAACACCTCTTTCTACATTAAGACTATAATCAAACCGAAGATTGGGCGTAACTATAAAGGAAGTACTCCTGATAGAACCACCGCTTCTTTGCTGGTCGCGAAGCGTCACCCGGATTCCAAGCGAACTGTTGGTATCCTGTCCCCATGATTGCGTCCAACTGATTGAAGGATTATGAGCCGAACTTTCGCTAATCAAGGTCGCAAGGTTCCGTCGATCTCTCTGCGTGAAGCCATAGCGGACCTGAAAACTTGAAGTATTTCTGGAATTGAAAAACTTAACATCGCCTTCGTAGCTTTTCGACTTGGCGCGTGACGTAGTGCTTGAGGTTTTCTGGAAGTTATTTGTAAAAGACACGTTTGTGCCCAACGATGCCCATGACAACGGGTCAACAGAACCTCGGAATGTGTAGCGTTGCCCTTGGCGCGATTGGGTTCGCCGTTCATCATCATCTGGAAGATTCAATACATCAAGCACCGATTGCCCCGCGTCCAACCGGCGAAAGGAATCCTGAATATCAAAGCTTACGTTAGTGTTCAGGGCAAAACTCTTGAGACTTTTCTGCCAAACCCCCGCGTCTGCATCTTTCTTCTTTCCTCGCCGCTCTCTCAACTTTCGATCGAGTTCAGCCTTATCTCGGCTAATCCAATCCCCTCTTTCGTCTTCGAGTTCCTGCATTCTTTCCGTGTCCACGCCCATCCGCTCCATTCTGTCAAGCCGCTGCCGCCTCCGTTCCTCCATTTCCACCTGTTCATCAAAGGAATCGGATTCGGACGGATCTCCCGGAGATTTCGTCCGCAACTCGTTCTCGGATTTGTCCTCAGATTCAGGGTCTTCCGGTTCCTCTTCCGGCTTATGCAGCAACCATCCAAACCAGACGTGAGGGCGTATATTTACTCCAAATCCGATGTTCGCATTGACCGAGATGTCTTTCTGCTTACTAAACCAGTTTTCGCGTAGGCTCACTCGATTGTTGATAGTTGGACGCATTCCCAAGAGGTCGCGGTTGAGACGCGGTGTCATTGAGAATCGATGCTCTCGGCTGGCGATGGTATACTCTGACTCCGAAGCGGACGCGTCGGCGGAAGTTTCCCGTTTCTCCAGAATCCGCCGGATATCGTAGGTCGGATTCAGGCTAAAACTGGATATAGGACTAATGTTGAGTGATATTGAACCGTCATCGACTCTTTCGTCTCGATTTCTGCTATATCCGTAGCCATAACCAGAGCCGTAGCTAGATCCGTAACTAGAGCCGAAGCCGGAGCCGGAGTAACCGGCGCTCGACGAAGCGCCGATTGCAGTCGTGGAATTGGCGTCTACATTTTCGTGCCGGTATTGAAGATTCAAACCTAGCTTCGATCCAAGACTATATTGGAATGTTCCGGTGTACAGGTCGCTAACTCGTGAGCCTTGACGTTCATTCCAGAAGTCTTGATGGTTGAAGGCAACCCCAATCGATGGGAGCGGCGGGAGGTTGAATCGTACGGAAACATCCTGGTTTTTGGTCTTACTCTTACCGCTCTGAAAGGAGCTGAATGAACCGCGCCGGCTCTCGGTTTCGGATTCACTCTCTCGAAAGCTGTAGCTAATTGGAAGCCACCGAAAGAGATTAAGATCCGTATCAATATTGAAATCGTTGTTCGTAGTACTGAAACCCCGCTGTTGTTGGCGATGCCGACCAGTTTCGCCGGCTGAATTCTCAAAGTCCTTATCCTGACTGGCATAACCTCCGCGCACGCGTAATAGGTTGCCAAGTGAAACGGAAAGGTTACCGCGTCTCGCCCACCCGGAGCGTACAAGCGGATCACTCAAGTGAATTTCGTTCACCCAGAGTTCACCGCTGATTTCCTCCCCGCGGTCGTTGCGGATTCCGAGTAAGATACCGCCGATATTTTTGATGGAGAGTTGAGCACTATTCGTTCCCCGTACGACAAATCCGTCGGGATGACCGTCTGGCTGAATCGTGGGTGGCTCAGTTGAAGCTGGCGGTTCCTCAGGTACGTCTGTTGGGGATACGATGTCTGGATACTCATTTCGCTGAATATCCGCCAAATCGATTTCAATGAGTTTCCAACCATCAAAGTCAATTTCTCGTGTGAATTCGTAGTAGTTCGTCAGATTCTCGAAGATGTCCACGTCATCCTGCTGCTGCGAGCGCGGGTCGGAGAACGGGTCTGACGAGCCGTAAAACGAGCGGTAGCTGGTCCGGACACTTGGCGCTAAACGCAACACAAGCGTCTCGCGATTCTTATCGCCGTAGACCCAGAACTTCAGCTTGTTGTGTTTGGAAAAATCTTGTCCTTCTCCTTGCTGAACGCCGCGCAGTCGTTGTGATGTCACACCGAAGGAGTTGGGTAGTAGGTTGTAGTCTAATGCGAGCGTCTGCTCTCGCTGCTGCCGGGTGCCGAATCCAAATGTGACATCGGTGTACGGGTGCAACTTTTTGAAGGCGCTGTCATCCTTGATTTCCGCGTAAGCTTTCTGGTAGTCGTTAAAGTTGTAATTATCCTTCGTGCCGACCGTGAATTTCTCATTCGTATCTGTGACGATGGTGCCGTTCTGTGTGACCACCCCTCGTTCCCACCGATTTCCGACAATTTCAATCGATGCCCATTCCAGCGTTCCCCGCACCTTACCGGGTTTGTTTTTTTGAAGCCAGAAACGGAAGTGTTGGACGAACCCAAGATTCGGCAGGCGGCTGCCATACGCATTCGCCGCGCGCAGAGGAATACTTAGAAAAACCCACCCGTTGTCATTGCGCTTCTTGACCCATTCTTCCGGTAAGTCATTTAGTACAATGGGGATTTCAAGGTATGCATCAACGACGTCCAGCACACCATCTCCGTTGAGATCCTCGGTATCCAAAACTTGGTTGTTGCTTCCAAATGGCGTAGATTGAAGAGGGCCGTCATAAATCCATCCTTCGTCTTCGCCCGTGTCAAGGGAACCGTTAGCGCTGTATTTTTGGGATTCCGGCAAGTTCTCCAAATCAAGATCCAACGTGTCTATTTTATCGTCGCCGTTCAGGTCCTCAAGATCGAGAGGTAGGTCTTCGCTATCAAGTCTACCATCTAAATCTGCGTCCTCGTTGACGATTCCAAGATCCAGTAACAGCGTGACGTCGTCGTCACCTTGAACACGCAGCCAAATTTCTAGGAATTCACGTTCAGAGAAATCTGTGCCCGAAGCGGAAATGCCGTAAGAAAATCCGCCCCATTCTTCAACCACGTCGGTGAAATCATAGCCGACCTCCATAACAAGACGCTGTTCCGTCGATTGCAACAGCGGGTTGATAGCGGAACCCGGCACCTCTCGATTTCGCATGTAGTTGCCAACCGCCTTGGATTCATCCCTATCTTTCAGCAGCACCTGAAAGAGGGCACGGTTATCGGGCGTTAAGCCCTCCACTGCCGGTGGACTTGCCATGCGCCAGTTGTATTTGAAGGTAGGGATGTTGGATGAATCGCGTGCCGCCTCCATGCTATCGATCAGCGCAACAGAAACACTGTTGGGATTGTTATGGGAGAACGCTGATTCGCCGCTGAAGTCAATCGAAAGCGGGAAATACTCCACCGAAACGAACGGCAGCGGATTCACGAACCACGCTAAGTTGAAACTCCGACCGGCACTCGTATTGATGTTAAACGCTTGGAGGCGACTGGGCGCATTGTTCACATCCGGAATGGTGCTCGGTTTGCTCCCAGTATTTAGGATGTAACCCGTCGAGAGGCTGAATCCTTTCTTGTACACGGGATTAAAATAACTGCTTCTCCCGGAGGTAAGGCCGTATCTGGAGCGTCCACCAAGGCTTGAGTAGGAACTGCGTCCGCCGTATCCCCCGCCAAACCCACCGCCGTATCCCCCGCTCCCTCTGCCGAACGTGCTTCCGCTTCCGAACCGGTCTCTCCCGCCAGATGGATCTTGAGCGCCTCCTAGTCTACCGAATCGGTCTTCTTGCTCCCGCTCCTCCGGGGGCTTTTGTTTCGGTACGTAGGAGTATTCCAGCCATACACCCGCGACAGTTTGCTGCAAAGAGCCTCCGAACGGCGTTCTCTCGAACTCAACTTCGATAACATCGAATTCATCAAGTTGGGTAAAAAACGTGAGGCTCCCAACCTCGTATACCATCATGTAATCAACATCCCGCTGCAGCCTCCGGCCGTTCAATCGAACAGTTTCACTGCCCGGGATCACAAATAGACCGACATTGTAGGTGCCTGACTGGTATGCGTAGTCCGCCACGATGGTGTACACCTGATCGGTTGTGCGCGGGTTCTCAAGATAAATCGCCTCGTTATTTAACTGATCTCGGTAGTTGTAATAAGGGCTCTCCGGATCGTCAATCACAAATGGCCGGGCGTTTGGGAAAGTTAGCAACCCGCGGTCAAAGTCGATGTACTCGGGATCTATGATGCCGTCGCCATCCGTGTCCAGTCCGAAGATTTCAACATAAAGCACGGGGCCTTCATCAGTTTCAAATGCCTCTCCGGCGCCTTGCTGCCAGATTGTGATCTGATAGTCTCGAGGATTGATATTTCGGTTGCCCAAGTTATACACTCGACGCGCTTCCGTTCCACGGTATCCCTTGTCCTTGAGAGTAACATATCCGATTTCCTCCCCTTCCTCATCGATTGACCCATCCCCATTTTCATCCTCAAAGACATTCCCGGGATTCCCAACCTGCCCTCCGCCATCCCCGACGTACTCGTAAGCAACGACGACGGTGTAGCTGGGAGAGATCTGTGTTAGAAACTCAATCTCTCCGGTCTCATAATTGATATTGTAATCTTGGCCCGGGAACTGGAGATTATAATACCCGCGTACGGTGCGTTGCCCTCCCTGATTATTGCCTGCAACGTTGTCGTCAATATAGATTTCTTCGCTGCCACTCTTTATCGGCAGATAGGACTCATGTAGGACATCGTCCTCGCCGCGATAGATGGAATAAAATCGCCCTTTGACGTAGTTCGCATCAGCGATCTGGACGCCTCGACCATATCCGGCTCTGGTTGATTCCCCTCTGAAACGCCGCGTGTCCGAAATCCCCTTGCTTCGAGAACCGAAGGTTGTCATCTTGAGTCCTCCCAATTGCGCAACAGCTTCGAGTCCGAAGAGATTTCGATTGATGTTCAAAAACCGAGTATTCGGCAGATTCAGGGTGATGTCTCCAAAGGATATAGTCTTGAGGATACTGTCCGGCTTGCCTTCATACCACACTTTAATCTTCTGCTCTTTTGCACCGCCTAGACCACCGCCGTATCCACCATATCCTCCATAACCTCCTCCGAAGGAGTCGTCCGAATCGCTATAATCGACGGCAACGTGGGTGCGCTCACCGACGCGCCCATGCAGCCCAACTCGAAGCGTCTGTCGAAGGCTGAATCCTGTGGCACGTGCCACACCGCCTCTGCCGAAGGTACTGAAGCTTCCGCCGTATCCACCACCTCCGTACCCGCCCCCATATCCGCCTCCGTACCCTCCTCCATATCCACCTCCGAATCCGCCGCCGTACCCTCCTCCGAAACTCCCGAAATCGTCATAGCCGTAGGAGGATGTTAAGCCGAGATCAAGTCCGGAACTGTAACCGCCATAGCTGCTGTAACCGGCGTAACGGTTGGCGTCACTCTCGCCGAAATAGTGTGTAACATTGCCTTCAACCGTAACGGACTTGTGTCCGGTAATCTGCAGATTGGATTGGAGTGGCAGGGCGAGACCTCTTTCCTCCTCCATCCCGGTGCCATCCTCCTTGAGGTCGAATAGCATCCGAGGCTCGATCAGGAGGGGCGCATCATTCCATCTTCGTAACGATTCGTAGTATGGAGCCAAAATCTTGGAGCGGATGGAAATGTCTTCCGCATCCGGTGTAAAAGGGTCTAGCGTAGGGAGGAAGGGGGATTCCGGTTCGGAGGTACTTTTCCACCATGCGTCTTCGTCCTGCTGATCGGAAGATTCAGCCGGTTCATCGGATTCGGGTTCCCAACTCGAATCTTTCACGGGTTTCCCCTCCGCCTCAGACGATTCGCCAGAATCTTCACGGAGTTCCGAGTAGTGTGCGGTTAACTTCGGATCCTTCGTAACGGGTTTCGCGTGAGCGCTGAAACAGGGGAGGGCGAAGATGAATAGTGTGACAAGGGGGGTATGATATAAGTAACCTCTCGTGATAATCGAATACAACGCCTATCTCCTTAATGCAATCCGGTCATTTCCCGGCAGGTGCACGGATAACGTGGTAAACGGGAGAACGGGAGAGGCGGTTTACAGATCCCGGGCGTGGGGTCGGCAACGTGGAGGTCATATTTCTATGACGTTAGGATGAAATGGCGATCGTCAAATCCAATACACTAGGTTCTGTTGACATTTACGTGAAGTGAGTGTCCAATCGTAGGGGCGAGGTTCCCTCGCCCGTTAAAGGCGACAATTTGACAGATTTGCTGGGCACTAAAGGTGGGTGGTGCTCCGCTACGTGCGTTGTCTGAAAGGAGATTGACAATTCGGTTTCTATAATCTTTCTCCGTTTCCTCAACTTCACACACCGCTAAGTTCTCCGACGCCTTCGCCCATCTCAAACGCCAAGTTCGGACTGTATAACAGCTTACGGCAAATGTTCGGGCAATCTGTTCATTGGCAGCACCTTGATTGGCAGCCAAAATAATATGGCTGCGTCGCACCAGTTGCTGCGAACTTTTCTCTCGACGAACTAGCCGCTCAAGTATACTTTCTTGGGTTGGCGTCAACTCAATCAATTCTGGCTTAGAACCTGTTTGAAAAGTCATTTCGAGTTGAATCATGCGTCGCGAAAGCACCGAAATCAAGTTTTTTCTTGAAAACTTGATTTCTGGATGGAAACAGAATGACGAAACCGAGTTTTTTCCCGAATACTCGGTTTCTTTCTCGCACAATTCTGTAGCGTGCGCAGTACGCACCATACTATTCGTACTTTTCAAACAGGCTCTTAGGCTCTGGCATGGTAGACTCCTCGTATGCTAATACCATTTCTCTATATTGTCTGTGCATAAGATAGTGTCAATCAAGTCAGCCCAAGGCGGGGCAAGATGCCCCGCCTACGGAGAAATAGATAATATGCACTATAACTCAAGCGAAATGGTATAATATGTTCAAAATCAAATCACTGCACCTCATAAGTCTCAATATTATAACATGCCTATAACCTATAAGACAATTGCGCCGAACTGTATTAGAAGGGTGGAATGTTGGAAGACGGCTCGTAGGTTGGGTTAAGCGAAATCTGACAACTCCTATCTCTGTGGACGGTGCGTCTTCGCTAGCGATTTCGGTTGCAGTGTAGAAACTGGCAGCGAAACCCAACGCTTCTCCTTACCGGACATGCCATTGCCACCTACTATCCAAACAAGATCTCAACTCAAACACCTCCGTTCCACTCTTCCTAGCCTTTGGAGAAACCGACGCAAATGTATCGAACCTACCAAATGGCACGGGTTCTCAAAGTCGCAAGCCGAATCCACCACCAGCCCCGCCAATGGACGCGCCCCCGCCTTGCAGATACCCTAGGCGTGGATAAGGCGACCATCCAACGCGACATCGACCTCTTGCGTGAAATGGGAATTCAGATTGTAGCCCGGGGGAAACAGGGCTACGAAATGAATTCCGACGTTTTTCTTCCTGCCCTCAATCTCGATTTCGAGGAAGCACTCGCTCTGATTACCGCGGCAAGTGTCTATAAAGCAAATGAAGGGCAGCAAACAAAAGATGCGTTGGACAATGCCATTGCGAAAATCGCGATAGGTTTACCCAAAAGCACCCGGCGCGTGCTGCGACAGATTGCTCCGCAAATTGACATCCCGAATTCTCAGGTGAGCGAACTGGATGAAATTCAGTCACACCGGGAAACGCTGTACGAGGCGATTCGTCAAAGACTCAAAGTCAATCTGGCGTATGACTCCTTCAGCCGCGGCAAACGCACCCACCATCGTGTTTCACCTTATGCCGTTATATTTCGCAAACACGCCTGGTACGTCATTGGGCATTCCGAAACCAGAAGGCGCGTGTTAACCTTCCGCATCAACCGCATCCATCATCTATCCATCTCGCACTCCCCCTACACCATTCCCGACGATTTTTCCGTCCAAAAACACCTCGAAAAAAGCTGGGATGTCATGCTCGGCGCCGAGACGCGTGTCGTTATCAAATTCGCGCCTCGCATCGCGCCGTTGATTCGGGAAGTACGCTGGCACCCTACCCAAAAACTGCATACGATGCCGGACGGCAAACTTATTTTCGAAGTGACTGTCGCGGGTTTGCGCGAGATTGGCTGGTGGGTTATGACGTGGGGGAACGAAGCGGAAGTTCTTGAGCCGAAGCAATTGCGGAAGCGCGTGGCGGAGACCGCACGGAAGATGGTAGAGGTATATCAAGAGAATTAAAATTCCGCCACTTTGCCACGCGGAGAGCATGTAGGTTGGGTTGAACGGAAATCCGAAAGAAATCGTGTGCAGAAAAAAGACTTCCAATATTTAATTCTGTCCGAAAACACAAGTAATTCGAGTGAAACCCAACAATTCACGTTGTAGGAGCGATCTCCGAATCGCGACTTTAATTCACGTCATTTACGCAATATTATTTTAGAAAAATGGTACTAGAAAGCTGCCCAGTTGTTATGCCGGAGGGAAGGGCGGAAGACTGGAAGGGACAAAGGAGCGTTTCTCGTGACCGGAGAAACCGAGTTTTTTCCTGAAAACTCGGTTTCTTTTTTTATTCTGTGGGCTTGCCGTCAACCGCGAACCTGACAACGGTTTTGCTCCTGCGTTTTACGGATCTTAGGCAAATCCTCGTAACGCACCTGAGGAAATAGATTGCGAAAAAACAGCACCTACATCCGCCTCCAAGAGCGGGTTCGGTCCTGCAACCAATTGTCGACAATTCCGATATATTTTTGCGCCGGTTCCTTGGCACTTTTTTCTACCAGTTGCAGGTGTATGCGTCTGATCGTATGTTATCATGTGTTTGGTTGGTCGAAAATCTGATGAGATACAAGGAGGCATAGTGTGCTAAAACTCAAAGTAAAACCTGTCTATTCTCGAAAGGCGAATGTTGTTCCAATTGAAGTGCGCCCTGAAGAGTTTAACTTTCGCCGGCACCAAGTTGAAACCTACAGAGCGATTCAAGATCCTGATGTGCAAGTCATTTTTAACACCGCAATGACAGGCGACGGAAAAAGTTTAGCCGCATATTTGCCCGCGCTGACCGAAGGCAAGTCAATCCTAGCCATGTACCCAACTAACGAATTGATTGGCGATCAAGAACGACAAGTACAGGAATATTGCAGGTGGTTTGAGCAAGGTATTTCTTGTAACAGGATGATTGCAGAGCGACTGTACGAACTTCGTGAAGAATTGACAGACTTGCGTGGACAAAGAACCGCAATTGAACTTTTGGCTCAAGAAAATCCGATTCTACTCACGAATCCCGATATATTTAATCTAATCGCCAACTTCCACTATCTGAACCCGGAATATGAGAACCCAGACCAATTGGTTCAGCACATTATAGACTCTTACGATTTGTTCATTTTCGATGAGTTTCACATCTATGATGTATCACAAGTGATTTCTGTTCTGACAACAATGTTATATTTCATCGAGCAGGGACGCGGTAAATTTGGGCAGAAAAAGTTCGTCTTTCTTTCTGCTACACCGAGCCCACTTCTGTTAGATTGTTTGGACAAGGCGAGTCTCAAATACAAAGTCATTAACGGGAATTATCAATTCAATGAACTGGATTCCTCCAAGTGGGATAAAATTTGTGCCCCGTTCGATCTGCATTTCCACGCAACGGGTCGTCGTACCGAGGAATGGATTGAAAACCACTATCAGCAAATCGCCGAATGGTTTACCGAGAATCCGGATTCCCGTGGGGCAATCATCGTCAACTCGGTTGCGGCGGCGAAACGGATTTCCCTGTTTCTCAAAGAACGAAACATAGCGGGAGATTTCCCTCTGACCGTTGGTGAAAATACAGGACTTAGCAGTCAGGATGAACGACGCTTTGCTCTCTATGAAAGCGATTTACTCGTCGGGACCTCTACGGTGGATGTGGGCGTTGACTTTAAAATCAACTTTCTCGTGTTTGAAGCGATTGATGCGGGTTCATGGATTCAAAGGCTTGGACGACTTGGACGGCATTCAGAATACGAAAAACCTGACGGAACAGTTATGAGGTTTGATCGATTCGTGGCTCATTCACTGTTGCCCAAATACGTCTATGAACGGGTTGAACAAATAATCTCTCCGGAGACAGACATTGACAAAGAGGCTCTGATTGACCTCATGCAAAGTAAAGATGAGGACAAACAGATTTTCTCGTCCATCAATGACTTCGGACACTACCGAAAGTCTTGGGGCTGGTTGCACGCTTCACACATCATTAACACATTGGGGCATCTGCGCCTGCGCGAAAATTATGCTCAACAGCGGGACGCGCTGACCGCAGTTTACAGCAACATCTTTGAGGTAAACATCGAAGAAAGGTCAACAAAATGGTATTATGCTTACAAGATGCAACGTCCTAAAATCATTGAAGCTGCTGTTATTCATTTCCGTGGAGAAATGCCTTTTAGCTGTGGCATCATCGACGAAACTGATGGTGAAATCAAAGATTACAATCTCTTATGGGTGTTACAAAATGCTGAAATTCAATACATGGAGAAAGCAGATTTTATGCGAGAAGTTCAATCACGACGCGTTTCGACACGTAGATTTCGGTACGTTGATGTTTATCTACGATTGCGTGAATATCGCTCAGAGCGAGAACGTGTCCGCCTGACTCAGACACGCAAGATTGCGGAACGGTTTACCGACGATGATTATCGCAAGTTACATCCGCTCAAGGGGTTTGAAATTGATGGCGATTTCCCGGAAATTAACAGGATTAATCGTTGGTTACGCAAAAAACAACTTCTCTGTCTTGTTCGTAAGGAACGCGTTGGTGATTTACGCCGGATATTACGTCTGCCGATGATGTTTTCGATTTACACGCTACTTGATCGGGATGGAAACGAGTTCAGTGTTGCATTTTCAAAGGATGCACTCTTATTGCGTTCTCAACCCTATGTATGGGCGAATTAGGAGAATTTTGATGGACGATCAAATACTGCTTGACTTGGCGGGTTTCTCAGATAGTGACGAAGAACCGCAACCAAGGCACGCACAAATTGCTTTGCTGAAGAACGCCGTTAATCCGGACGATTTTGTCTTGAGGAGCTATGTTGAGATGGTCGTACCGAAAGTGCTGGAAGAATACACGCTTCGGCCGGCGAAAGGGAGTAGCGTCACCCGTTGGGCACACAATCACGATCAAAGTATGCTTGCCCATATTTTGAATGGCATATTTCCGGTTCTGACCATCGTGCGGACCTCTGGGCAACCGTTGAGCGACTTGGAAGAACGGATTTACCTGATTGCGTATTCGTTTCATGACATTGATAAACTGGAGAGAGTGCGAGATTTGAGCGTCTCGGATGAAGAAAAATCCGAGCAATTTTATACCTACCTTGTAAAATGGATCTCAAAACTCCATTTCGATGAATTCTGTCCTGACTATAAAGAATACCTTGGAGACATCGGATATCTCATTCTCAACACACAGAAGAAATACGGCGCAAACCTCAATTTACAGAGTTACAATTTGTGTTTGCCGGGACGACGACGTCAGTATTTGCGCGAAATGTGCACGGCATCTGACCTTATAGCTTATTTCTTAAAGAATCCTGCCGGATTTCGAGAACAAGAAAATGTGCGAGAATCTCTCATCAAACTCAGCGGAGGCAAATTGGAGTTCGGGTATCACAAACTCGCTGAAAATCGTGGTATGATTACGAACGTCATCAACAATGCAGCGCTTAGGGTGTTCCGTGACAGACTGGGATGGGAACCGTTTCTTTTTTTCCCGACAGGTGTCACTTATTTGCGAAATCAACCAAGCGAAGAGGGTATTTTACCAACGTTGGATGAGATTGCTGAAGATGTCGAAAAGCAGCTTATTGCATACTGCGCCGGGCGATTAGAAACGAATCTCAACGGGTTTACTCGAGATGGAAAGGGATTCAAGTTCCCCGATTACTATTACGATTTCTTTCAGATTCCGCAATTGTTGAAACTCATCAGTGTCGGATGTTTCAGGATACTACATGAGAACAAATCACCTTCGGCTGGAAAGCGCCTTCAGAAGATGCTTCAGTTGCGGGAAAGAGGTGATATTCCGTCTGATGTTTCCCTCGATTTCGATGATGATATGCGTGTTGACCAACTTGCGGAATATCTCTATGAAGTCGAGAAACATGTTGGGGCAATAACAAACCGTGAGACGGTGTGTGCTGAAATCGTCAAGTTTCTGGACATGCAGGAATATCAGACCGATTTTGAAGCAGTCCCGCGCGATAATCGGGCAGGCGGGATCCCGTTGCATTGGTATTTTCTGGCAGGGAAATACCTTATCAAGAATCGCGGGCTTGATGCGAATCAGATGGAAAATTTGTTCGCTTGCGTCGCCAGTCAGATTGTCGCGACATTCAAGGACGAGATTGAACAACACGAGGTGGAGAAAGAAGGTTTCGAGGCGATCCGCGAATATGTTCAACAAACCGTTGACATCAACGGAAATGGCGAGATTGAACACAACTTTGGAGCCGAGTTGGATAGATACACCAACACGAAAAAGAAAGGACGCGGATCGAACGCGGGATGCTCCCTCTGTTCATCACCATTTGATACAAACAAGCAACGGGATACATCGGTTATTTTCTCCAATCAGGTTTACAGCAACAAGAATTTGCTCAATTCGTCGCTGCTCGTTCGCGGCATCTGTGAATTGTGTGAGGTCGAGATGATGCTGCGGCAAATCATGATGAAATCAAAACTGAATTTAGTCGGCGGTAGATATGATGATGTGAAAATTAAGTGGCTTTATCTCTATCCTAGTTACTTCTTCACGACAGAGACTGCCAAATTTGTCGGTAAAATGTATCATCGCTTAAAAAATCTGAATTTCTTTGATGTACGGAAAGCCCTACACAAAGGAATGTCCGTGGGGGATTTTATCAATTTAGAAAAAGTGGTCATTGACAACGAAATACCGGACCCTGACGACGATTTTCTACTCAAGATGCAATTCGATACAAACGACCTTTCCACGTTTTACTTCTGTGGAATTCCAACCCTAGGGTCACGCCCAACAGATACAGAGTCGTGGGCATTGCCCGCCTTTCTCGGTTTGCTTTTGCCAATTTTATTCAATGCAAAGATTGTCGTGACCGAATCACAGTTGCCACTCTATCATAGTGGCGAGGAGTGGAAAGAGACCGTTGTTCTCAATGCACCTCATCCGTATGTGAAACACATTCTGGGTTCACTCGAAATCCGCATTGACGAGATTGAAGCAAATTTGAGGAAGATAGTTGCTGCCTACGATATGAACATTGATGTATACCAAAAAGATGGCAAACCGCAGTGGCAGCATCTCAACGAAGTTGCTCGCAACATCGACACCGATCCACTTTACGTTTTCCATTATCTAGAGGCGTTTCGCCGGAAACAGAATTGGGATAGTTTCCCTAAACCGCGTGATGGGGAACAATCTATTCCAGAACGATACATTCAAGCCTATCACCATATTGGAGGTGACAAGATGAGCCTCATTGAGGAGGTTAGTAAGCGATGCTTTAAGGTATACAGCCCTGACAACTTCAAACCAAACAGCGTCCTGAAAGTGATTACGTTGGTCGAAGATATCATTGTCAACAGTGAGCCGAAGATTTGTACGACAGATTTAAAATACCAAATAGTCGGCGAAGTAAGTAATCTGATGCAACGAATTCGAACAAGCCGCGCCCAAGGTTATGCTCGGCTTCACCCTAAAGAGGAACCATCGGCGATTCACGAATTTGTTGAATATTTCTATCACACCGTGTTTGATCGATATTACGAGGGTGAGCGAGGTTTGCTCCGTCAGGCGCGTAACCGCTTTAATGCGGGCGTTAACGCCTGGTACCAGGTTAACTGGCGTCAATTCCAAATCCAGAACTCAGAGGAGAATAACAATGCCGACAATTGAAATCCCGAAAAACCTCGTTTCCAATGATAGTTTCTTGGATCGAATTCCGAAAGCCCCGACAGGACGTTATGCACATCTGATTGTGGTTCGTGAAACAGAATCCTTTCCAGTTTTCCAAACAGACGGTACGCTCAATATTGCCAAGGTTAAGGCAGGGATCCAAGGTGACGAGGCTATCATCCGCCTTGCAATGTTCAAGCGAAAACAGAGTTCCCCCGAGCGACTTACAGGACGCGAACTGCTAAGAAGCGCAGGCATCACACAGAATGAAGAGGCCGGAAATAACTACTGCGACTACAATGAACAGTTCTGTACAACTTGTCCCGACTGCGTATATTATGGATTTGCCATCGGTGATTCCGGTTCCGAAAAGTCAAAAGTTTATGTTGACACTGCCTATTCAATTACAGGCTACGATGAATCACATCATCAGTTTTCATTCAATGCACTCTATGAAAAAGGCAATATGAGCCAGCATGGCGAAGTTCGCTCCAGTTTCGGAGAACAGGACCACGTTGAACCACAAGTTTTCTTTCCGTCAATCATTACGATTAAGGATGTGACGGTCAACAGTTTTTCTTACATCCTGAACAACATACTGCGTACGAAGCGTTACGGTGCGCAGACAACACGAACTGGACGACTTGCTAATCACGTTGTCGGAGCCGTGTTTGCTGATGGCGAAATTTTCTCAAATCTGAAGTTCGCACAAGCCATCCACGACGCGTTGGGCGACGACAAGGACAAAACACCACTGGATCCTGCGAAAGTATTTGCAACGGCTCAATCAACTATCTCCGAGCTCTTAGAAAATGATGGGGTGAACTATCATCAACTTGAAGGTGAAAACCTACAAGAGTTACTTGGCATTATCAAATCGGTGACAACGGATGAAGAAAAACTTCATCAATTCTTGATGGAAGCAAATGCCGAGACACAGGAGTACTCCCAGCGAGTCATCCAAAAAGCATCAAACAAGAAAAACACGTAGGAGGAAGTGATGTATGTCACCAGATGTCGCCTTGTCCTACACGATTCGCTCTATTATGCAACTCGTGAAATGGGGCGGCTTTATGAGACGGAGAAGGTCATCCATAATTGGGCACTGACGTATGCACTTGGTTTGATTCAAAAGCCGTATCGGTGCTTTGACAGCGTTCCGACTTATCAGGATGACCTCACGCCAATCAACGCAGCAGGTGTCTATGTGACGCCTGCCAAACCGATACGTTATGATTACGTCATCAATACCTTCAAACTCGCTGACAATCGACATCGTCCATTTTCCACGGTTAGCAATGCCCGGAAGAAAGAGTTGGGTGTTACTGTAACGAACAAACCGTCCTACGGAAAGGCAAAAGAAATCGCACCTGAAAGCAAGTTTGAGTTTTTCATCTTGGGCGAACTGCCTAAGAAGGTTCCAAAATGGATTCGCCTAGGATTATGGATGAGCAAAGCGAGCATTGTAATCAAAGAACGTCAAGATTTGACTGTCAAACGAGGTAAGTTTACATGCCCTCACTTGTTGAATCCCATAGATCTTTCCAGTCGACCACAACTCTACGATCTCATCTCCATGCCGCCGGTAAGTCTGATTCAGAACGCGACATTGACAGGCGAGTATGTTGAGTTTGGGCATGGTCGAACAACAATTTGTTTACCAGCCACAATGAAATATTTTGCAAATCCCGCATAGGAAAGCTTGTTATGCCCATCAGCACTGTCATCCACCTCATCCCCCCGGAAGATGTAACACTTCGTCCCACAATGGGGCACCACGCCCACGCCGCGTTTCTCTCACTGCTGCGAACGAGCAATCCGGCGAAAGCAGAGGAGGTGCATGCCGCGTCAAGACAGAAACCGTTCACCGTGTCGCCCCTTATCGGCAAGGGCGAACGACGCGGAAATCTGCTTCGCATCCGCGCCGGGACGGAATGCTGGCTGCGTTACACCTTCCTTGACGATGAACTCTTCGCCTATTTCGGCAGCGCTTTTCTGACACAGAGCCTTCCATCAATCCGCCTCGGCGAGGCGAGGTTTCAACTCAGCCGCATGGTTGCGTCTTCGGGTGTAGATACCGACTGGAGCGGTACACATACTTACGAAAACCTCTTTGAATCCGCACAGCCCGACACGCGGATTCGTATGGAATTTCGCTCTCCAACCGCCTTTCGCGAACTCACGCCGCAAGGAAAAAGAACACGGAATCAAGCGAATATCGACTTGATACGCTGCTATCAGAGCTGGGTCAACAAATGGAATGCGTTCGCGCCGATACAGATTGATAAAGGTCGAATGCTTAATTTCATCACCCATCAAGCTGGATTGACCGAGGTTAAGTCCGAGAGCAAGATGCTGGATTTCGGCAAACACAAGGAGATTGGGTTTGTCGGAAGTTGCACATACCAGTTCCTCTCGGATCAGCAAACCGAAAGTGAAGAGGAGGTTGAACTGTTGCGTCTGGCAAATCTCCTCGCGGATTTTGCCTTTTACTGCGGCACCGGCTACAAAACGACGATGGGAATGGGACAAACACGAAGAAGATAGAAAGAATGGAAGGTTGGAAAGATGAAAGGAGTTTGAACTATGTCCGAAAACTATATACCGCTATCGCAGATAAACACTTACGTATTTTGCCCGCGCCGGTTTTATTACGAATCGGTTGAGGGGCATCAGGTAATAAACGAGCATGTCGAGGAAGGGAAGATTAAGCATACCCGTGTTGATACTGAGATGAAAGATCGCAGTGAACGCGATGCGCGCGTTTCTCGCCGTCAATATCTTGCCTCCGAGACACTCGGGGTTTCGGGTTACCTCGATCTCATCGAAGAGAAAAAGGGAGTAACATATCCCGTCGAATACAAGAAGGCGGGGACGGGTGACTGGCTCAACGACCAAGTCCAACTTTGTCTTCAAGGAATGCTAATCGAAGAGAGCACCGGAATTGAGGTGCCCCACGGCTATATCTACTACATCGGATCGAAACGCCGCAGAAAGGTCGTTTTTGACGATGAATTGCGTCGTACAAGCCGCGACTTTGTTGCCAGCGCCGAATCGTTGTTGCAGACAAGAAAAATTCCCGAACCCGTTCATGACAACCGCTGCAATGGTTGTAGCGTGCGAAAGATCTGTCTTCCGGACGAGGTTGCCTATCTCCATGAGTTGGACGACCGTCCCAAGCGGATAAAACCGGTACTCGGCATCGACAACGTATTGTACGTCGATGAACCTGGCTGTACATTGAAAAAGACCAGCGAACGCTTGCTGGTTGTAAAAGAGGGCGAAACTATACGCGATATTCCGCTCATTCACCTTGGGCAAGTGGTTCTCTGCGGAAACATCAGTGTGACAACGCCGGTAATGCAGACCCTGTTAAACGAAGGGATTCCTATAGTTTACCAGTCCGCTTATGGGCGTTATCAAGGAACATTGACCCCCCAAATCTCCCGGAATTCACTGTTGCGCGTTGCCCAACATCGGATCGCGGATGACCCCGAGAGATGTCTCGCGCTCGCAAAAGCCTTCGTGCACGGCAAACTCACGAATATGCGGATGATGCTCCAGCGCCGAAAATGGCGAAACGATACAAACAACGACGAGGGCTGTGATGCCGAACCTGAAACAGACCAAATTCAAGCAAGTAACGGTTTTCCCGGCATCTTGTCGAGCATTGACGCCCTCGCCGCTATGCGGCGGAAAATACCTAGAGCGGGTGGGCTGCCCGAACTGCTGGGCATTGAAGGCAACGCTTCTGCCGCTTATTTCCAGTCCTTTTCGGCGATGCTCAAACCGGCAATGGGCTTCAACTTTGAACGCCGGAGCCGCCGTCCGCCGGCAGATCCGACAAACGCACTGCTCAGTTTCGCATATTCCCTGCTAACAGCCGATCTCATCTCCGCCATACAGATGGTTGGACTCGATCCTTATGTCGGGTTCTTCCATCAACAGAATTACGGTCGTCCATGTCTTGCGCTCGACCTCATGGAGGAATTCCGTCCGATTATTGCCGATTCCGTTACCATTACGCTAATCAACAAGCGGCAAATTAAACCGGACGATTTTACCCAGTCGCACGGTGGCTGGTTCTTAAAGGATGTTGCTCGAAAACGATTCTACGCCGCCTACGAAGGACGAAAGAACGAGACGATTACGCATCCCGTCTTTAAGTACAAAATTGACTTTCGTCGCACGATTGAGTTGCAAGTACGCCTGCTTGCGAAGTATCTTATGGGAGAGATTGACACGTATACACCGCTCACCGTTCGGTGACATCACCAGGGGTACAACGCGAACTGGCAATCTTCTCATCTTGCCGCTTCGTGTTTTACCCCGGCGCTCCCAAAGGAGAAACGCAACCGATGTTTTATGCTGTAGCCTACGACATAACCAACGACCGGCGGCGAAACCAAGTTGCCAAGATTCTACTAGATTTCGGCAAACGCATCCAGTACAGTCTTTTTGAGTGCAACACCGATCGCCGCGCGTACCTCCGCTTACAAGATCGGCTTCAGGATGCGATTAACCCGAAAAAGGACACTGTGACGTTCTATCACCTCTGCCGCTCTTGCGAGAAGGGAATCGAGCGCATCGGTATCAAGAAGGGCATTGACCAAGCCGCGTATATCGTTTAACGGTAAATAAACGTAAAAGATTGGACTGTCATCCGCTGTGCTAACAAAAAGATGTGAGACTGACAGGATCACTGAAACGACTGTAACGATGGGGGTTTGCAGATGTATACTATCGAGAATCAGCTAATTAAGCCCGACAAAAAATTTGGCGTTTTATGGGCTGACAGAATGAGGTGCTCTCAATCCTTACCACTACTGACTTGTAAATGGCGGCTGGATCAAAGAGAAGAATCTCGAGTCCGAGATTGAAACTGTATCGAACTCCTTGCGCTCCATACCGTGCTTCTCGGATCAAAGAGAAGAATCTCGAGTCCGAGATTGAAACGCATATTCAAGACGTGGGATAATGCCACCAAGAACATGGATCAAAGAGAAGAATCTCGAGTCCGAGATTGAAACCTTGAGGCTGTGCGACAAATACAACATCACGCTGCAGGATCAAAGAGAAGAATCTCGAGTCCGAGATTGAAACCCACCGGCGCGAGGCGATGGCGATGGATACCAAATAGGATCAAAGAGAAGAATCTCGAGTCCGAGATTGAAACGTAATTCGTGTGGACGACGTACTGGCAAGAATCGACAGGATCAAAGAGAAGAATCTCGAGTCCGAGATTGAAACCCTCTCCAGATGATCCACCTGTTCGTCCAGCTGTTCGGATCAAAGAGAAGAATCTCGAGTCCGAGATTGAAACATCCATAGAGGATCGCAAAAAAGAAAATCCGAAGGACGCCAAGGATCAAAGAGAAGAATCTCGAGTCCGAGATTGAAACCCGTATGCCGCGAGATGGAATACCCAATGCGGTTCTAGGATCAAAGAGAAGAATCTCGAGTCCGAGATTGAAACTATATCCCTGAGCGCCTTTGCTGACTTTGTGAAAAGGGATCAAAGAGAAGAATCTCGAGTCCGAGATTGAAACGCATACATAGCAACACAGCAGTCGTATTCGTATCCAAGGATCAAAGAGAAGAATCTCGAGTCCGAGATTGAAACCTCGAATGCCGTTGGCATATCGACATCGCCAAACTCGGATCAAAGAGAAGAATCTCGAGTCCGAGATTGAAACACAATAAAAGCCCAAACAGACGATTCGGCTCAACGACGGGATCAAAGAGAAGAATCTCGAGTCCGAGATTGAAACGCATAAGGGCTTTAGCTATCGTTACGAAACATTCCTAGGATCAAAGAGAAGAATCTCGAGTCCGAGATTGAAACAGACCTGCGGGGCGTCGTCGCGCCATGCGCGAATCCAGGATCAAAGAGAAGAATCTCGAGTCCGAGATTGAAACAGAATCGGGGCGCAACGCCTTAACGCAAGGCTCACACGGATCAAAGAGAAGAATCTCGAGTCCGAGATTGAAACTAAGCAGGTTTCCACAGATAGCACTCCCTCATCCGAGGATCAAAGAGAAGAATCTCGAGTCCGAGATTGAAACAAGTTGGATTCTGGCTTTATGGACTACGCCTTTTGTCTGGATCAAAGAGAAGAATCTCGAGTCCGAGATTGAAACATAGATCGTTCCCGCTTCCTCGCGGTCGCTATCACGGATCAAAGAGAAGAATCTCGAGTCCGAGATTGAAACCTTGAGGTGCTCGTGGTGAATTAGTCCGTAGGTGAGGATCAAAGAGAAGAATCTCGAGTCCGAGATTGAAACAAACCCTCCGCGAAATGCTCGGCGATAACGCGATGGGGATCAAAGAGAAGAATCTCGAGTCCGAGATTGAAACACGCAGACTTAACTCCTCCTCGGGCCACGGCTTCAGAGGATCAAAGAGAAGAATCTCGAGTCCGAGATTGAAACCTCTCCGGGGCGGCGCCTTAATGGCGGGTATAGATCAGGATCAAAGAGAAGAATCTCGAGTCCGAGATTGAAACCTGTCCGGCACCGGAGAGGGGATTCCCCCGTTTCAAGGGATCAAAGAGAAGAATCTCGAGTCCGAGATTGAAACATTCCATAAGGAATCTGTATCCCTGTGATCTGATCATGGATCAAAGAGAAGAATCTCGAGTCCGAGATTGAAACACATGGCAGAGAAATACGCTAACAGAGGTATTGAAGTCGGATCAAAGAGAAGAATCTCGAGTCCGAGATTGAAACCGACATCATACGACTCATGAACAGCCTGATCCGCCGGAGGATCAAAGAGAAGAATCTCGAGTCCGAGATTGAAACGATTACATCTGCGGCTACGATGGCAAGGTTAAAGCCGGATCAAAGAGAAGAATCTCGAGTCCGAGATTGAAACGGACTTCGCCCTGGGAAGCGGCACGCTCTGTTTGAGGATCAAAGAGAAGAATCTCGAGTCCGAGATTGAAACTCGCTCATGATTAGCTCCTTCGGTTGTGGTTTGCGCCGGATCAAAGAGAAGAATCTCGAGTCCGAGATTGAAACGTGCAAATACTTGGTGCGCATTAAGGAAGGTTATACCCGGATCAAAGAGAAGAATCTCGAGTCCGAGATTGAAACCCCGAAGAACAGCACCAGCGCGTAGATGCCCATGTTGTGGATCAAAGAGAAGAATCTCGAGTCCGAGATTGAAACATAACAAACGATCTTCACGTGGACACGTCGGAGATCGGATCAAAGAGAAGAATCTCGAGTCCGAGATTGAAACGTAGTAAGGGAAGTCGGTCGCGCCGCCAACAAGACTGAGGATCAAAGAGAAGAATCTCGAGTCCGAGATTGAAACGTGCTTTACGCGGTCGAGTCGTTCCCGAGTCAATGCTAGGATCAAAGAGAAGAATCTCGAGTCCGAGATTGAAACAGCCTTAACAACACGCCCGTCTTGATCCAGCGCGTGGAGGATCAAAGAGAAGAATCTCGAGTCCGAGATTGAAACGATACTCAGCGCGTCCGCTCCGAAATTGGTGAACGCCGGATCAAAGAGAAGAATCTCGAGTCCGAGATTGAAACGGAGAAGATCGCCTTCTTGTTCGGAGCCGGGTACAGCCGGATCAAAGAGAAGAATCTCGAGTCCGAGATTGAAACAACCACGAGCAGCGCGTGGCTCAGGACTTCGTGCGTTGGATCAAAGAGAAGAATCTCGAGTCCGAGATTGAAACACACTAAACCATCAGCGCGGCGGCGTAAGTCGTCGCGGATCAAAGAGAAGAATCTCGAGTCCGAGATTGAAACTCCTCCTCACCGGTGCGATCGGATCGCCCACTCGTGGGATCAAAGAGAAGAATCTCGAGTCCGAGATTGAAACTATCATAAATCACCTTTCGTAAGTAACCATTTTCGGATCGGATCAAAGAGAAGAATCTCGAGTCCGAGATTGAAACATCACGTCCGCGTGGGTGGTCTGGTCGAGGTCGTTCGGATCAAAGAGAAGAATCTCGAGTCCGAGATTGAAACGTACAATAGCAAGGAACGCGGCGCAGCGTGCACGTGGTAGGATCAAAGAGAAGAATCTCGAGTCCGAGATTGAAACCGCCCTCCGCCGCCCTCCACGTACCGAGCGAACACCGGATCAAAGAGAAGAATCTCGAGTCCGAGATTGAAACTATCTCGGCGACTATCGCCGCGGCGCGCACCAGCCGTGGATCAAAGAGAAGAATCTCGAGTCCGAGATTGAAACCCATTCCTGCTTCGGCTGCTCGATGGCGCCGAGCCGGATCAAAGAGAAGAATCTCGAGTCCGAGATTGAAACATGCCGTGACGGGGCTATTAACACTTGGGGTGTCCTTTGGATCAAAGAGAAGAATCTCGAGTCCGAGATTGAAACGTCGATACCGCATAACTCGAGAAAATCCTTTTTCGTGCGGATCAAAGAGAAGAATCTCGAGTCCGAGATTGAAACACAGGATTACGTTAATCGGTACGCAAAGCATTACGACGGATCAAAGAGAAGAATCTCGAGTCCGAGATTGAAACCGGAACGGTTGTTATCGGAGGATCGACGTTTAGTTTGGATCAAAGAGAAGAATCTCGAGTCCGAGATTGAAACGGATATAAAGCCTGGAACGTACCGCTCAACACACCATGGATCAAAGAGAAGAATCTCGAGTCCGAGATTGAAACGGATATAAAGCCTGGAACGTACCGCTCAACACACCATGGATCAAAGAGAAGAATCTCGAGTCCGAGATTGAAACATAAACCAACCGAGCGGCAGGATAAACTGATAGTAACGGATCAAAGAGAAGAATCTCGAGTCCGAGATTGAAACAACATCCACTTGTAGTTCCCGCGCTATCTTCAGCGTCGGATCAAAGAGAAGAATCTCGAGTCCGAGATTGAAACTGGCGGATTGACGTTGATACAATTCCTTGTACCAGTGGATCAAAGAGAAGAATCTCGAGTCCGAGATTGAAACCAGTATCGAGAACTTGTCTCTTTCACTGAAGTATTTGGGATCAAAGAGAAGAATCTCGAGTCCGAGATTGAAACATACTGCCAGTGCATCGGGAATCCAACGGTGATGTGGATCAAAGAGAAGAATCTCGAGTCCGAGATTGAAACGAACCAGATGTACGATGCTACAATGTTGGTAGCCTGGGATCAAAGAGAAGAATCTCGAGTCCGAGATTGAAACCCATTTAGACAGTTGTGCTCCCGTTCTTTTTCATCAAGGATCAAAGAGAAGAATCTCGAGTCCGAGATTGAAACTCCATAAGATTGACGGGCCCCGCATCTTCGCTTGCCAAGGGATCAAAGAGAAGAATCTCGAGTCCGAGATTGAAACACTAATGTCGCAGAGCAGTTGGCAACGCTGGTATGCAGGATCAAAGAGAAGAATCTCGAGTCCGAGATTGAAACGGCTACAAGTGGACGTTCGCATTGAAACCGCGTGATAGGATCAAAGAGAAGAATCTCGAGTCCGAGATTGAAACTTAATCGCACAACGCGATGCGTTGAAGGCGAAGGACGGATCAAAGAGAAGAATCTCGAGTCCGAGATTGAAACGTACCCAGCGGATTGGGGTGGAATGCGATCCCTTCGATGGATCAAAGAGAAGAATCTCGAGTCCGAGATTGAAACTTCAGAAACACTAACTGTTCTGTTTTCGTGATCGAAGGATCAAAGAGAAGAATCTCGAGTCCGAGATTGAAACGAAAAAATAGCGGGGTTGCCCGTCGGCAACCGCCGCGGATCAAAGAGAAGAATCTCGAGTCCGAGATTGAAACATGCCCTCGGCGAAGGTCTGCTTAGTACCGCGTTTCTGGATCAAAGAGAAGAATCTCGAGTCCGAGATTGAAACCCGGATGATGCTAGGATGGGGAAAGCCTTTGCCCACAGGATCAAAGAGAAGAATCTCGAGTCCGAGATTGAAACACACAATAAAAAAGGGCGAACAGTGTTCGCCCTAGTATGGATCAAAGAGAAGAATCTCGAGTCCGAGATTGAAACATATGGTGTAGGACACAGCAACGACTGGCTTTATACGGATCAAAGAGAAGAATCTCGAGTCCGAGATTGAAACTCATCCTACGGTTGCGGACGATAGTCGGAATTTCTGGATCAAAGAGAAGAATCTCGAGTCCGAGATTGAAACTTTGATAATAGTTATGTCGAAAATACGCAAGCGAGTCTGGATCAAAGAGAAGAATCTCGAGTCCGAGATTGAAACTGTCTCCGTAGATAGGTAACGCAACGACTTCGGCTCTGGATCAAAGAGAAGAATCTCGAGTCCGAGATTGAAACCGGAATAGGGAGTGTCCATCTGTCGATGCCAACGTTCGGATCAAAGAGAAGAATCTCGAGTCCGAGATTGAAACTTTTATGGCTACGGTGTCGCAGTGGCTACAAGTCCAGGATCAAAGAGAAGAATCTCGAGTCCGAGATTGAAACTTACTACCTAGCAGATTTCCGGGAATGTTATCCTGATCGGATCAAAGAGAAGAATCTCGAGTCCGAGATTGAAACAATACAAAGGCAAACGTCCGACGGTGATCCTGTTGAGCGGGATCAAAGAGAAGAATCTCGAGCCCGATAACCGTCCGAATAGGAAGGGATCAAGTGAGTGGATAGCAAACGCGATAAAAAGCCCTGATAGAAGATCCTTCTCGCTATCCGTTCGCTTGATTCCCGCCTACGGGTTTGGTGATGTACGGATTTCCGTTTAACCCACCTATATGGGACGAAACATTACGACGGCTTTTATCCGCGTAATCAGCGTAATCCGTTTAATCCGTGATTCAGACAATTTTCTCTCAAGTCAAGCCCAAAATTTAGATGCGTTTCCCCTCATACGAGATTGAAACTAGCGAGCGAAGTATGCAACATTGCCTAAATCCTTCACGTAACTGTTTATCACTTTGATCTATCACAGCGAATGCAAAAGCCTCGCTTTATGCCACAACCAACGACAAATTCCTAAATGGGGCGCATTACACATCTGATGGTTGCAGAATCTTATTAACCAATCATCGCTAGCCACTAAACACTAACTCTTTCATACTCAGGGACAAGAATCTCAAATCCGAGTTTCAAACCTAGCTTTCAACACCTCATCATAGTCACGTCTTCATTCCTTTTCGGTTCTTGCCTTCAACTGCAAGACACATAAAAACCAAATTTGTCAGAACAGACCCCGTTTCAACGTAACCCCAAAAAAATTGCCCGTCATGGAACTATACAACCGTTAAGGTGTAGATAAGCCGGGATGCACATGAAGGCGCAAGTGATGGAGCGTCGCAAAACGGCAAGCCCGATAGTGCCAGCCTACTAAATAGGCGTCACAACCGAAAAACCGAATTAAATTCAGCAAAAGACAAGCCCATTAGTGGAAGTCAAACGACGCCACTAGTGGGCTTTTTTCGTTTCTGTCTAACGTCCACTTCCGCGCGAATTACTCTAATACCTTGTGAAATACCTAATGCTGCCACTCGCATCAATCGGAGGAATCCACATGAAAAAAGAAGAACAAAATCCCGAGTTCAATTTTGATTCACGGCTTCCCGGAGAATCCTCAATTGCATTCGCCTACTTCGAAATCTACCGTGACGCCGGCAACCGACGATCACTGCGTGCTCTCTGCGACTATGAAGTCGAAGGCAAAAAGCGTCACCTCTCTCAAATCGGCAGATGGTCAAGCCGGTATCAATGGCAGACTCGTGTCGAGGCGTTTGAAGCCCAAGTTGCCCACGACGCATATCTAGAGTTAACCGAACAACGACGCGAAGAAATAACCACATTTATCGCCAACGACATGTCAATTGCGCTAGAACTGCAAAAGCTCTGTAAAAGCCGGCTAAGGAAATTAGCTGCCGAAACAGAAAATACGGACTGTAGAGAACTTCGTCAACTTGCCCTGGCGTATCGCGAATCGCGCCTGTGGCTGATGGAATTAACCGGCATTGTTGCGAGTGATACCGACGATGAAAACCAAAAGAATTGAATTCCATACGCTGCGTTACCCCGCGCATTTCGAAAAAACACCTCGATTATCTCCGGCGAAGATCGGGGAACTCTATGCGGAGGTAGATCGCCGCAGGAATAGCCAAAGTTACGAGGATTTCTTGCGATGGTGCGCCGAGAACAATACCCTCCTCGGATCTCCCCTGTTCAGAACCTTTTACTCCGCGCGGCGTAAGCGGGAAAAAGCCAAACATATATTATTCTATAATTTACGTTCGATCTCGGATCACTGCACCGTGGCTCTCGGACTACTCGGAGGCTGTTTGAGTTTCCTAAACAACTCCCACAAAGACTGCGAAGATACCATCGAATTAACGCGCACATTCCTCGTGGAGATTGCGATTTTCGACTCAACCTTTTCCGCCGCGTATGCCCGCGATCTGGCTAACACTGAATTCCTCGACTGGGTTGAAAGAAACCCCCGCCATAAATCTGCACGTGCCGAACGTGATAAGGCATTTACCTTGAACGGCGCATGGGCAAAAAAAGAGGCTGCCGACGAATATGTTAACCAAGCCAAATTGAGCGTAGAACGAGAAGACCTACCTTCCGAACACCTGAATCTAATCCATGAAGAGAAGGAACGCCTCACCCAACCCAATCATGACTCGGAGTACGACTTCGACAGATCGAGGACCATTCAAGAGCACATTGCGAAAGACATGCAGCTAAACACATATCCTCCAGTGTCATTCGAGGGGATAAAGAACACATTAAAAAAATGGAACGACGCAGGTAGACACCTCGGCTGGCAACCACGGGTTATTCGGAGACGTCAAGAATTTGAGGGGCTCAAGAAGGTGCTCGCCCAAGCCGTAGCCGCGAATCGTGTCGAAAATGAGGATTTTGCTGATACTCTTTGGACAGACGGCGAGCAATACCGGCGGATGCGGAAATGGTAATACACGCACTTTTTCTTTTGTACCTACTTTGTACCTATTTTGCCGCCAGCGAATCCGCGCTATCAGCGGAAAGTGGGCTATCCGAAAATGCGAACACCCAATCAGAATCGGGGCGGCGTTCACATCTCCGTCCCTATTTTCGGGCATCAAATTTACACGGCATTAGGTACAGAATCCTGCAGACCGAGCGGAAACATGCTCTCGATCAACACACAGCGCCAAATCACTGAATCCTGGCAGCCAATTGGACGTTATCTACTAGATATGGATTGACTTGATTAATAGGCTTTAAAGATTCCGCAATAGCTTCAGAAACCAAGTAGAATTGCCAATGTCCAATTACCGTTTGCGTCTGTTGCACTTGGCAGTAGCTTTTATGAATAAAACAAACTAATTTCAGTCCTCCCCGAACACCAACTCACATACCCCGCGATCACGCTATGCTTACCAAAGATATGATGACGGACCTTCCCTCGCTTCCGGGGGTGTATTTCTTTCGCAATACGTCGAAGGAGATTCTCTACATTGGCAAAGCGAAATCGTTGCGCAAACGGGTAAACTCATACCTTTACAACACAAAACGGCGTCCCTATAAGATTAAGCGGCTGGTCCGTCATGCGTCGGGGGTTGATTTCGAGGTCTGCCAGTCGGAACTGGAGGCTTCTCTACTTGAAGCAAGGCTTATTAAGGAGAATCAACCGCCCTACAACTCGGCATTGAAGGAGGGTTGGAAGTCGTGGTACATCAAGGTAGATTATTCTGATGATTTTCCGCGGCTTGAACTCACTTCGGAACGGTCGGAAGATCAGGCGCGATATTTCGGTCCGTTCTCCGGGCGGAGGTGGACCGAGGATGTGATTAACGCTGTGCATCACATCTTTCCCGTTCGCATCTGTGAAGACACGCTTAAACCGCACCGGGATGCTCGTCCATGCCTAAGCCACTTTCTCAAACGGTGTGACGCTCCGTGCGCCGCTCGAATCAGCCGCGAATCCTATCGGGCTATGATTGAAGATGTGGAACGGTTATTGGAAGGACAGCACGAGGTGGTAGTCAAGAAGTTGACGGATCGGCGGGACAGCGCCGCATCGCAACTTCACTTTGAGCGTGCCGCAATACTTCAGAAACGGATTGAGTATATTCAAGAAGCATTTGTATTCTTGGACGTGCATCGCTGGAGAGAGCAGGAATTAAAAAATTGAAGGTGTTTTTTGATGTTATACGGATTCGAAATCCATGAGTTACGAGAACCGAGTGTTTGTAGTAGCAATCAAGCGAGCGGATAGCGAGTGCGATAGAGATCCCTTCATTGCGCGTCAGTGTTGGTAGTAGCGCAATTCATTGCGCGTCTTGGACCGTGGGATCTGCAGGGGAAGATTATTCGCAGTGCTATGCCTCCTACCGTGACGGACAATTTTTCGAAACCATGTTCGATTCAATTGATGAACGACATTATTTGGTGGAAAATGCATTGTTGCCGCAAATTGAATCGCTCCAAGCAAAAAACCAGAAGGGGGAATGGGACGATAACACTTGTCACCATGAGGAGGAAGTTGTCTATCTTCCGAACCGTATTGACGAAGAACAGAAGAGTGGAAGTATGATGGAAGCAGTAGAACCTTCCACCCTTCCAATCTTCCTACTTTCCAGTTCCATACCATCTACTGAGTTTTGGTTCGATCAGGACTATGAAACAAGTTGGCGTTCTGCATGTAATCACGGACACGACAATCCAATCTCGATTTACGCATTCTCAACTCGCGGGGATGGCAATAGAGGGAGGTGCAGATACGATCCAGTTTCGCCAGAAGAAAGGAACAACCCGCAACTTACTTGAATCGGCGCAACAGGTTCAAGCCGTTTGCGCGCAGCGCGGTGTTCCGCTGATTGTGAACGACCGTGCCGACATCGCGCTTGCTGTTCGTTCGGCAGGTGTGCATTTTGGGCAGGATGATTTGCCGGTTTCGGTTGGTCGCACGCTTTTTCCGCCGAGTTCAATTATCGGCGCCTCGGCACGAACAGAAGAGAAAATCATGGAAGCGATAGCGGAGGGGGCCGATTACATCGGCTTTGGGCCCATTCGCCAAACGTCATCAAAGCCGGACGCCAAGCTGCCGAAAGGATTGGATGCACTTGCGAAAATGTGTGCAATCTCCCGCTGCCCTGTCATTGCTATCGGCGGTATCACTGTAGAGGACGTTTACGACGTAATTCGCGCTGGCGCACATGGAATTGCTGTTATTTCCGCGGTGTGTGGAGATGCAGATCCACGTGCCGCTACTCAACGGTTGGTCGCCGAAATCCATCGCGCAAAGAAAAGTTAAGAAGAATAGGGCTGGAAGGATGGAAGATTTCCGTCTATGAGACCTTCTATATAATATTTCTTTGGAGCGCAAAACTCGATGCTTAATGACCAAATGTAACTGTTTAGTCTATCAATCTGTTTTGGGAATGTTGGTTCGTCGTGCTGCCGTTTAATCCCTGTTCCTGCACAATGAACGTAATGTAGGAGCGATCTCCAGGTCGCGATTTCCTGTTGGCGCGTGAGTTCTGGACCGAACTAAACAATGACGACCACATAAAACACTGCTGGATTCGTTTATCCTGCAGGAGCGGTTCGGACCTGGACCGAAATGCAAGTCATCTCAAAAAAACACAAGCGAGAAAATGAATAAACTCGGAGTAGGATTTGTGGGAAGTGATGTACACATCGGGGGGTACGTTAAGGCATTTCTGGCGCGTCCCGAGGTGAGATTGATCGGAGCTTGCGACAGCGACGAAGATTGCGCTCGGGAGGTTGCAGAGCAGGGCAACATGGCTTTATGGACGACGTCTTACGTCGAATTGCTTGAAAACCCGGGAATTGATGCTATAATGGTGTGCAGCCCCGATCACTTGCATGCTTCTCACTCGATCTCGGCGCTTCGTGCCGGGAAACACGTTTTATGCGAAAAGCCCATGACGACTACCCTGCAGGATTGTAAAGACATGGTTAGGGCGGTGGACGAAACGGGGCTAATGTTTATGGCGAGCCAGTTCATGAGATTCCGTCCTAAACACCAAGCGATAAAAAAACTATACGACGAAGGGCAACTGGGGCAGGCTTTTTTTGTGGAGGGAAGTTATATTCACGACATGACGGGAATCTATGCGCAGAATACGTGGCGCTCGGACCACAAGAACCCTCAAAACATCCTCATTGGCGGAGGATGTCACCCCCTTGACCTACTTCGTTGGGCGGTTGGCTTGGAGATAGTTGAGGTTCACGCCTATTCCAACGGATATGCTGCTCGCGACTTCATTCTGGATGACTGCTACATCTTCAGTTGCAGATTTGAAAACGGTTGTCTCGGAAAGGTGTTGGTGACTACCGGTTGCAAAGGGCACGGAATGGGAGAAGGATTCCTTTCAATCTACGGGACGGAAGCGACGGTATGGCGAGACCGGCTCTATACTGCGAGAGGCGAGCAGACGGACATCCCGTCAGATGAACTCGACTCTATACAAGGAGCAGTTGATCATTTTGTTGACTGTGTAATGCATGGCAGGCAGCCATTGATAGATGTACGTGACGGCGCAAGAACCGTGTCAGCATTGGTCGCCGGCGTGGAGTCTGCTGAGTCTGGAGCACCCGTAGCAGTCTTTAACGATTTTTGAGGCGATCTTCAAGGCTTGAGAGAACGACTATGACACCATCTTCAGCTCTGTTATCACTGACTTCATCAATCGTGGGTAGCGCCGATTCACGCAATGTGACACTACTGGCAGGCGCTGCCGAGAACCTCTTCACGCCTGCAATGGAACAGTCGGACGATTGGCAGCCAACAGTTTACGAGGATCTGTATGCCCGGTCGCTTGTTTTGTCGGACGGACAGGAGTATCTTGTAATCATAACATCCGATCACTTCATGCTAGGTTTCGACCAAACCGAAATTATGCGGCGGGTCATTAATAGAGCCACCGGCATTCCGCCAAACGACATCTTCATTAACTTCAGCCACACGCACAACGCAATGCTGCCGGGCGAAAGATGGCAACGAGAGGCACAGGTTTCAACCGCCAAGCTTGATATTCCGTACGATGAGTGGTTGGGAAGCGAAGGACAAACGCTTGATCCATTTGTTCAGTGGTGGTTTGGTCATCTGGCGGAGGCGACGAAGCGCGCTAAAGACAATCTGAAGCCCGCAGAATTGGGGGTTGGGCGCGCGCCGGTGCAGATTGGTTATAACCGTCGTCCAATACGGGATGGCGTATGCGTGATGGCGGAAAACCCCGATGGTGCGGTTGTTCCATGGACAGATGTCTTGGGAATCTACTCACAGCGGTCGGAAGGTGCCAGCGATCGGATCGCCGTCATGTTCACTCATGCGGCTCACCCCGTCATCGTTCACTTTGGTGGCTGGCCAAATCCGGATTACTCCAAACCGGCTATTGGGCCCGACTACCCCGGATTCGCCGTAAAACATCTGCGCAACCTGCTTGCTAATGACGATCAGCCATCGGGGGTGTTGATGTTCGCCCAGGGTTGCGGCGGGAACATTAACGGATTTCCGTTGCGAGGCGGCATTGGCGCCTGCGAGTCGGCAGGCCTTTCCCTAGCATTTGCAACTCGAATTGCCATGAACGATAGTACTAATATCACGCCGGGACCACTACGAAATCGCGAATCCATCCTTACGCTCCCGTACAAAATGCCGGCAGTTGATCAAGTCAAGAAATGGTTGACCCAAGATCCGGAGAACGGCAACCTAAAGCATCTTCTAGAGGTGTCCGAACGCGGCGTGCGCGAATACCTTGAGCTTCCTATGCGCGCCTATGCTATTGGAGAAGACCTGTGCATTCTCTTGCTCCCCGGAGAGATGTTCTGCGAGTACCAGCTGCACGCCGATTCCGTGTCACCCTTTTCGCACACGATAGTTCTCGGTTACATTAACGGCAGCGTGAGTTATGTTGCAACGGCGAAAGACTATGAACTGCCGGATTTGACCGGAGGACATGGCGTTTCGCCCAATAGCGCCTACCTTCCGCTTGAACCCGAAACCGAGGGAATGATACAGGACGGGATGGAAAAGTTGCTGAACGATCTGAAAGCAAGTTGCGGGTAGGAAACTGCAACTGGTTGAAGATGCTCTAACTTCAGAATATGTTCGAGTGAAGCTTCGGTAAGGTTGCGTATCAATCAATTAGGTATAGACGGGGGAATCTGATGCAGTAGTATTTGTCAATATGTGAAAGCTGTTATTGGAAAATTATTGAAAAGTTTGGGGAATATCTACCTTGGGACTTAAGCGATCCCACATTACATCACGAACCAACAGTAAGGGAGGTTAAAATGTTTCACAGGAGTCGAATCAAGTTTCTCCTTCTAGTCGGGTTGGCGACGGGCTTAGTTGCGTTGGCGGGGAGCTGGGCGCTGACTCATGAGCAGAATTGGTACCCTTCGAGATGGGGGGCAGAGGATGAACGCGGAGCAGCGAACCGTATCACGCCAGCGAAAATTCTAGAAGCAGCCACTCTGATTAACGAGGGTAAAATTTATCAGTTGGGTAGAGTGTACGAAGCGAGTATGCCGGTTTTTGGTACGCGACATTACAGTTTACGTATTCCCGCGATGTCGGGGCCGCTGGGTGAGAATAAGATTACGTGGTTCGAGGAGATCGTCAGTGGCGAGCTAGGGCAGATTGGCACACAGTTCGATGGACTCGGGCATGTCGGTATTGGCGATCTATACTATAACGGGTTCAACCGCAACGAGTTTGCCAAGCCTGAAGGACTGCTAAAGATTGGAGTGGAGAACGTCGGTGCCTTCGTAACGCGCGGGGTGCTCGTCGATGTCGCCGGTTATAAGGGTGTTGAACATCTGGAAGGTGGCTACGAGATTACTGTTGCCGATTTAGAAGGCGCACTTGATCGCCAAGGAACAAAAATCACGCGCGGCGATGTAGTTCTCATTCATACCGGTTGGGGTAGATTCTGGATAACAGACAACGAACGCTATAATGCTAGCGAACCCGGAATCGGTCTAGGAGCAGGCCAGTACTTGGTGGACAAGGAAATCGCCATGGTCTGCGGCGACAGTTGGGGAGTAGAGGTTGTACCGAACCCAGATGAATCGCTCGCGTTCCCCGTGCATCAACTGATTCTACCTAAGAATGGCATTTACATTCTTGAGAACATCATCACTGAGGAGTTGGCGATGGATAGGGTTTACGAGTTTGCATTCGTCTTCGCTCCACTGCGAATCAAAGGTGGCACCGGCTCACCCGGCAATCCAATCGCAATTCGGTAGATTCCTGTTCAGAGGATTTGAAATCTCAAAACCTATGAATGATTGGGTTCTAGTACCCATTAGCGTGACGGCGGTAGGAGTGTGGTGGCCGCGAATCGCCGTTTAAGGGCGAGTGAGGAGTAAATGAAGCGAGTTTTGGAGCCAGAGTCGATGGATTCCTGTGAGGAGTCCGAAGCTTACGACGCGATGGATCATACCGAGGTCAACATCGCATTCGTGGAGCGCGTACTCGAACTTGGAGCGAAGGGAGGGCGCTTCCTGGACATAGGCACAGGTCCGGCAGAAATCCCAATCATGTTATCACGGCGGCTACCATTGCTTGAAATCATCGGGATTGACTTATCTCTTAACATGCTGGAACTGGGGAATTCCCATATTACCGAAGCCAGCCTTACCGACCGGATTACATTGGCACAGGCTGATGCGAAAGATTTGCCTTATCCAAGTCAGTTCTTTGATGGCGTCCTTTGCAACAGCATCATCCACCACATTCCGGATCCGCTGCCCATGCTCCGCGAAGTTAGTCGGATCATACGTCCGGATGGGCTAATCTTGATTCGCGACTTGATCCGTCCCAAAACTGCCGATACCGCTTTACACCTTGTGGATCGGTACGCTGATGGCGCTACGGCTTGCCAGAAGAAAATGTTTTACGACTCTTTTCTTGCCGCGTTCACGATTCCTGAAGTTGAAGGTATGCTTGCCCGCGTGAATCTGCCGGGCATAACCGTCCAGCAGAGTTCGGATAGGCACTGGTCAATCGAACGTCCTACGCAAAACAGTTAAGCTAGGCATCGTCCGCGAAACTGCGATGGGACAAAATGAGGCTCGAATGGAACTCCTTTACCCATTCTCCGCAGGAGTAGACCGGCGTCGGCTCAGTACAGCATGCGAATCTAGTCCATAGTCTTCAATTCTTGTCTGATTCGTCGGGTTTCTTCCTACTGACATGCTCGGATGTTCAAGTGTTGTACTTGTTCACAAAGTTGATTACGCACCCAAAATTCGTTGAATCCGCTGCTTCACAAACGTAAAATATTATCAGATGTACCGCGATAATACCGCGCAGTTGAGGAACACGAAACCAACATATCAGTTTGCAAACATACATGGTATAGATGAAAGAGATTCAAGACCGTTCTGCCCGAAACTACACCCAATGGCAATTGCCTGTAGGCGCCAAGGCTCGACTTGGAAAGGGCTGGCTTTCTAGTAATGTGGCTTGGTCACCAGATGCCAAGCGGCTTGCAATCGGCAGTAGTGTCGGTGTGTGGCTCTACGATGCAATCTCCGGTGACGAGATTACCTTGCTGACGGGACATACGGGACCAATTTCCAGTGTAACCTTTAGTCCTGATGGTCGGCTGCTTGCAAGTGGCGGAAGTTGGTGGGATGGCACGATTCGACTGTGGAATGCTATTACGGGGACGCATGAGAAAACTCTCTCCGCGCATACGGGATGGGTTCTAAGCTTGAGCTTCAGTCCGGACGGACGAACTCTCGCAAGCGGCAGCGAGGACGAATCTATCTGTTTGTGGAATGTTCGCACCGGACACCGCAACCGAAAACTCACCGGGCATACGGGAGGGGTAAGAAGCGTCGCGTTCAGTCCCGACGGGAACACGCTAGCTAGCGGTAGTGAGGATGAGACAATTCGACTTTGGGATGTGGTTTCCGGATCTCATAAGCAAAAACTTACGGGACACACGGGCGGGACGAGAAGTGTAGTGTTCAGCCCGGATGGGGAGGTGTTAGCCAGTGGCGGCTGGGACAACAATATCTACCTTTGGGACATCAAGTTAGCAGGCGATAAACGAGAACTAGCCGGACATACAGGGCGCGTTTCGAGCGTAGCATTCAGCCCGGAGGGAAATACCCTGGCAAGCGGAGGGGAGTTTGGCATCATTCATCTGTGGAATACTGTGTCAGCTACCAAAGAGCGAACCCTTACCGGGCATACAAATCGGGTTACTAGCGTGGCATTCAGTTCGGATGGGAGTACGCTCGCCAGCACAAGCGATGACAACACAATCCGTCTGTGGAATACTCGCATGGGAGTACACAAGCAGAACTTTGCCGGACACACAGGCGCAGTCAAAGGGGTGGCTATCAGTCCGGATGGTGAAACGATTGCCAGTGCCAGCAGCGACAATTCTATTCGCTTGTGGAGCGCAGTGACAGGAGAGCACAAACGTACACTTACCGGGCACTCGGAGGGTGTCACTAGCGTCGCGTTCAGTCCAAATGGGGACGCACTTGCCAGTGGCGGGAGTGACAACACCGTATGTCTATGGGATACGGAAACTGGGGCGCGTAGACATAGATTTACCGGACATTGGAACCCTGTCTTATCTGTTGCATTCAGTCCGGACGGAATGACACTTGCCAGTGGGAGCAACGACACTACCGTCCGATTATGGGATGTTACTACAGGAGACCATAAGCAGACACTAACCGCACATGCACGCGCGGTTTACGGCGTCGCATTCAGTCCCAATGGTGAGATGCTCGCAACCGGAAGCGATGACAATACCGTCCGATTATGGGACGCCGCCACAGGTCGACACAAGGGCAAACTTGCCGGAGACATCCCGACGGTTAGGTGTGTTGCGTTCACACCGGATGGCAGCACGCTTGCCAGTGGGAGCGAGTCTGGCACTATCTATCTCTGGGATGTTGCATCGGGCGAACAGAAGGCGACTTTGACCGGGCACACTGAGAGTGCATGGAGCATTACTTTTAGCTCAGACGGGATAACGCTCGCCAATGGGAGCGAATTTGGTACTGTTCATGTGTGGAATACCGCCACGGGCAACCACGAGCGTACCCTCACGGGACACACGGAGCGAGTCTCGGCGGTCGCTTTCAGTTCTGATGGTTCGTTGCTGGTTAGCGGGGGCGAAGACCAGATCATCTGTCTATGGGAGGCGACTACCAACGCCAACGACTGGGCAATCACCGGGCATACATCAGCCGTGGCCAGTGTCGGGTTTAGCCCGGACGGCGGCACACTTGCAAGCGGCAGCGGACACACATTTGGCAACGAGGACAATACCATCCAGGTCTGGGATGTCACAAACGGTACACGCGAGCGGACGTTCTCCGGACTTCCGGATCGTATCACAACCGTTGGCTTGAGCCCCGATGGCAGGATGCTTGCCAGTGATGGAAATTGGGACAATAACGTTCGACTTTGGGATATTGCCGCAGGTTCCCTTACGCAAACACTTGTTGGTCATTCGAAGAGAATCACAAGTGTCGTATTCAGCTCAGACGGTACGACGCTGGCTAGCGCGAGTGACGATAATACTATCTGCCTCTGGGACGCGGTCACAGGGGATCACAAGCGCACGCTCCTTGGGCATAAGCGCGGAGTAAAGAGTGTGGCATTCAGCCCAGACGGAACTATGTTGGCAAGCGGTGGCGACGAGGATACCATTCGTTTGTGGGATGTTGTTGCAGGCACGAATAGGCGAACTCTTGCCGGACATGAAGGTGGTGTGCGGAGTCTGGCTTTCAGCCCTGATGGAGGAATGCTCGCCAGTGAAGGAAACTCGGACGGAACCATCCGGTTGTGGGACTCCATTACGGGAGCTCCTAAGCGAAAACTAAAGGGAAACACCCAACGGGTCAGGAGTGTTGGATTTAATCCTGACGGCGGTATGATCGCTAGTCACGGAGACACAGGTGGTTGCATACATTTGTGGAATGCGGTTAAGGCTGAACATAAACGGGGGTTGGCGAACTTCGTGTGGAGTTCCATTTTGGGTGGTCGCAAGCGAACTCTAACCGGTCACACAGGAGCGGTTCTTAATGTCGCCTTTAGTCCTAGAGGCGGAACGATTGCAAGCGTAGGCGAGGATGGAACGGTGCTATTGTGGTACACGGACATGGTATAACTCTCGAGCCGAATCTTGGCGGCTAGAACCTTCAGATACTGTTTGCGGTCTCTTAGACAATTAGATAGTTTATCACGTTGCGAAGTCATCTCGACGGTGAGAGCCGACGCTTCAAACCCTCCAACATTCTGGCCGCCATCCCAAATATCCAGCAATTAAGTTCGCCATCCAGTTTACGCGAATCTCGTGATGGAAATCGAAATTTCTGTTTCTCGAAATCGTCCTGATCTTAAATGAATCTGCTACGATTCCAGTGCCTAATGCGCCGGAAGTGTGTTGAATGCCAAAGCTTCGAAAACGACCTGTTGTTCTGATCATTCGTGATGGCTGGGGCCACAATCCCTACCCGGAGTGGAACAGAGCAAATGCGGTGCATCTTGCCAGAACGCCGGTGAGCGACTGGCTGATGGCAGAGTATCCCAACACGTTAATCCGCACTTCCGGCGAAGATGTCGGTTTGCCAGCAGGCGTGATGGGAAACAGCGAGGTAGGCCACCAGAACATTGGCGCCGGTAGGACGGTAGATCAGGAGCTGCTGCGCATTACGAACATGATTCGCTCTGGTGAGTTCTTTACGAACAAAATCCTCATTGGAGCAATGAATCATGCAAGAACGCGTGGGACGAATCTCCATTTAATTGGGCTCGCAAGCGAAGCAGGAGTTCATAGTTCGTTGGAGCACTTGTACGCTTTGCTCCGCCTCGCCAAAAAACTGGCTTTCCCCTCAGAGCGCGTGCTCGTCCACAACTTTAGCGATGGACGTGACAGTCCCCCTACGAGCGGCATCGATTTCTGTCGACAGATTGAGGCCAAAATGGCGGAAATTGGTGTTGGGAAGGTGGCGTCCGTTATAGGTCGTTTTTTTGCCTTGGATCGTGATGACCGGTGGGAACGTGTGGAGAAAGCCTACCGACTCTTGACGGATGGCGCACAACACTGTGTGAACTCGCCGACAGAGGCTTATCAACGCTTCTACGATCAGCCAGCCGACGGCAGCCGCTTCGGAGACGAATTCATTGAACCAACGTTAGTTAAAGATACTAACGGCTATCCTCTGCCAAGAATCTCGGATGGCGATACGGTCATCTTTTACAACTTTAGAGGTGACAGACCGCGCGAGCTCTGCAGGGCGTTCTCTGCCTCCAAGTTTCCGTTTGAGAGTACAGGAAAGGATGGAATCAAGCGCCAGATGGGCTTTGACCGAGGCAAGACACTTGATGTGGAGTTCGTCACAATGACAGAGTACGAACACGGTCTTCCGGTCAAGGTAGCGATTCCGAAACCCACTAAAATGCTTAATATCCTCGGCTCCTACGCGAGTGATGTCGGCTTGTCACAGTTTCGTTGCGCCGAAACGGAAAAATTTCCACACGTAACGTTTTTCTTTAATGATTATCGTGACACGCCCTTCGACCGCGAAGACCGAATAATTGTCCCATCTCCACGCGATGTATCAACCTACGATCAAAAACCCGAAATGTCCGCGCCCGAGGTGACTGAGGAGGTACTCCGACGGGTTGCATCCGACGTGCACGATATTTTCGTCTTGAATTACGCCAATGGAGACATGGTAGGACATACGGGATCGTTACCCGCCGCGGTTCAGGCGGTGGAAACGGTAGACGCATGCGTTGGTATGGTCGTTGACGCAGTTATGGAAAAGGGAGGCGCGCTCATCGTCACGGCAGATCATGGTAACTGCGAACAGATGATTCACCCGGAAACCGGCGGACCACATACGGCCCATACGACGTATGACGTTGACCTCATAGTGGTTGATGACGGAATCAATAAATGCCCTCCCTGGACGAGCGGCAGACTTGCAGACATAGCCCCGACACTGTTGACATTGCTTGGCTTAGATCAGCCTTCCGAAATGATTGGGCAGTCGTTAATCTAATGATTGTCCCGTATTTCTGAACTGGCAAGAGAACGACGCCTATCTTGGCGTGAGATGTATCCCCCTCCCAGCCGCGGATCACGTGATGCTCATGGACGTTCCCGTTCGGTTCCAATCTCTAGTACCTATTAGGTGCCATACCTCAAGTGTTTCTCACGCACACATTCCGGATTTGACTAGCACGCCTTCGCACAACAATCCGTAATCCTCTTCGTTAAGTATCAGATCTGATAGCACCTCAACGACGGCAAAATCACCTTGACAACTTAACCCTCACTCTGTATAATTTATCAATTTTCAGGTGCGGGTGTAGCTCAGCGGTAGAGCGTCAGCTTCCCAAGCTGAGGGTCGCGGGTTCAATTCCCGTCACCCGCTTAGGCACGAAAGAGCCCCGCAGCACCGCGAACAACCTGTTGCGGTCTTTATCATTCCATCCCTAGATGAAGTTTTTGCATCAGTAAAAGGGAACGGCAAATGCCTATTTACGAGTATTGCTGCACGCAATGTAATCATAGATTTGAGGACTTGGAAAGAGCCGTTGGAGTGAAGGAAGTCGTGGTTTGCCCCGAGTGTGATGACTGCAGTGTCATGCGGTTGCCTTCCGTATTTGGCGTCGGCCCGTCGGGTATCACAAACGCTCCAACAGGAGAGTTACTTGTATGTGGTACTTGTGGCCATCATACCGACCAGCCGTGTTCCCCGTCCGAAGTTTGAAAGGATATCAATGGCTCGAAGTAATCGCCTCACCAAAGAAGAAATCAGGCATGATCAGTTTGTCGAATCGACCCTTAAGTCGTACGGATTCATAAAAGATAATCTGAAAACGATTATTATCATTGTAGTCGCTGTTACACTCGGCGTTGCCGCGGTACGAGCGTATCAAAGCCATCAACAATCGCAACATGCCAATGCATCTGCAGCGTTCAGCCAAGCGTTCGAGAAATACAAAGAAGCGGAAGAGAACTGGTTAACTACCGAAAAGACAGATGATGCCGATGAACAGTTCCAGACAGCCGGTTCGGAATTTCAAGAAGTTTTCCAAAAGTACCCGGGAACCGTCTTCGCCGACAAAGCCCGATATAACTACGCCAAGACGCTCTTTCTTCTAGAGGATTACCAAGGGGCGCGAACCCAATTTCAATCTCTCCTACAAAAACACGCGCCCGAGAGTGAAATGATAGCCCTATATGCTCAAGAAGCGATAGGTAATTGTTTTGAGCAGGAAGGCAACTATAACGAAGCGATTCAAGCTTATCGGGAAGAATCCTACCCAACAACACCACAGCTTCCAGTAGCTATTCGAGAGTTCGCGCTGGCAAATGCGAAATATAATCAGGCACTATGCTACGAAAAACTTGGCCAATCAGATGAAGCCCTGTCTCTATATGAAGATATAATTGACCAGTTTAACGCGAATCTGGAGAAGGCAATCCAAGAGAAAAGCCTTGAGCTGATTCTCGACGCAAAGGAATTGATTACTCATATTCCAGAGCCCTTGGTACTGTCAGAAGCCGTGGACTTGGAAAATCAGGGTCGGGGTTATGACGCGCTCATCTCCAATTATAACGCTATACGCAATTTTAAATTTCGGCGCGATGTTGAAGGTGGACTGGACGACTCGCTGCGCAAGCAGATCAGAAACTTTGAAGCAAGGGTGAGTGAGTTCATTAAGAATCTGAAAGACGCTCGTAAGAATGAGTCCGAGTCCGGCATTAGCATGGCTCTGTTTTACTATAATCAGGCAGTCGGACTTGACTTCGCACCGTCTCGTAGTCTCTACGAAAAAGCACTTCTTGAGCGAGACAGGAACCATTTGGCGACTAAATAGTATCGCAAATTTCATCTGGCGCGATGTTGCTGGCAAATAGCTAGAATCATGAGAGAAATCATCTCCGACCACACCGAAAGAGCGCTAGAATACGACAAGCTAAAGGCGTTGTTGAAGCGTTACACGGTTTCTCAGCCGGGAGCGGCCAAGGTTGATCACTTGGATCCGAAGTGTGAGATCATCGGGATTCGGAACGAACTCGCACTGTGCAGCGAGATGAAAAATGCAACACAAGTCGCCGGTGGGTTCTCGTTAGATGGATTACGAGAATTGACACCTACGCTTCGGATCGCGAGCAAACCAGGTACCATCTTAGAAACGCATCAATTGCTTGATGTATGGCATGTCCTTCAAGTCAGCGTGAATGTTGAACGGTTCGCGCGGAAGTTGAAAAAATCTGATTTCCCGAAACTGCTCGCAATCACGGACACGCTACCAACCTTTCCCGAGCTAGCTGCGTCCATTCATCATTGTATCACCCCAGACGCTGAAATTCGTGATTCGGCGAGTCCCTCCTTACGAAAAATCCGCCGAAAACTGGTCAATATCCGCGAAACTATTCGCTCAAAACTAGAATCTCTCCTGCGTTCTTCCGAACATCAGAAATCAATTCAAGATCACGTCGTCACTCTCCGCAACGAACGTTACGTACTTCCTGTCAAACAGGACGCTAACCCTAATCTTCCAGGACTCGTTCAAGGGCAATCCGCGAGTGGCGCCACGGTTTTCGTCGAGCCGTTCAGTGTAGTGGAGATGAACAATGATCTGCACAGATTGGCTGACGAAGAGCACAGCGAAATTCGCCGAATATTGCTGTCACTAACAGATGCAGTACGCGAATGTGGCTCTGAACTTGAGATTGCATTGGGCGTACTTGCAGAATTGGACTTTCTAAATGCAAAGGCTAAACTTAGCATTGACCTGAACGCCGTTGAACCGCGACTAAATGGTCGCGGATATACAAAACTCATCGCCGCACGGCATCCGCTGCTCGAGTTGAATCTGCAACGTCAAGCGAAGAATAGCGCCATGTCTACCTCTTCCGGTTTTCCATCCTGTGTTGTTCCAACAGATCTCCAGCTTGGCGATCAGTTTTGCACCTTAGTGATTACGGGACCGAATACCGGCGGCAAAACTGTTGTTCTCAAAACGCTCGGTTTGCTGACCTTGATGGCACAGTCGGGGCTTCACATTCCGGCGAAACATGGTAGCGAGATTGCAGTATTCGACCAAGTGTTTGCGGACATCGGTGATGAGCAGAGCATTGAGCAGAATCTGAGTACGTTTTCGTCACACATCACCAAAATTGCCTCCACATTGAATAACATTGAAAATGGCATTGGCAAGACGGGTATGAATTCGCTTGTGTTGCTTGATGAGATCGGAGCGGGCACCGACCCGGCGGAAGGCGCCGCACTGAGTATGGCGATCCTCGACTGGCTCAGCGAACGACAGGTACGGACGATCGTGACCACTCACTATGGCGCGTTAAAAAGTTATGCCCATGCAAACGAGGACACAGAAAACGCCTCTATGGAGTTTGATTGGCAAACCCTGAGTCCCACCTATCGACTCTTGATTGGCGTTCCGGGAAGTAGCAACGCCATCAAGATAGCTGCAAGGCTAGGAATCTCCAGTTCCATCCTGCGTGCCGCTAAGACGCACATAGGCAATCAGAATGTCGCTATTGATGACTTGATTGTCAACTTGCAACAGTCCCAGCGACAACTGGAGATAGAGCGTAAATCGCTTGAAGAGAAGAGCCACGCCGCGGAGATATCATATCGCAGACATGAAGATCTTATACGGGAGTTTGAAACCGATCGCGATAAGCTTATAGAGGAAGCTGAATACGAGGCGTCCACCGTGTTGAATGATGCGAGACGATTGGTCGATCAGAGCATTGCTGAAATACGGCGAGAAAAAGCCTCCAAACAGTCCATTCGCGCCGCATTGTCTGATATTTCGAGTGCCAAGGATGAGCTGAAGGAAATGAAACGGCAACGCGATGCAGCTCACTCCGATTCATCTGCTGCATCACTGCAGGTTGAAGTTGGAGATAAAGTGCGTCTCAAAGGGTTGAAGAGCCCTGGGGAAGTTCTAGGGATTTCACCATCCAGTCATTCACCCATCACACTTCAAGTTGGAAATATGCAGATGCGGATTTCGCACCACGATATTGAACAGGTCCTTCCCCAAGAAGATAAGAACAAGATTACACCATCCGTCCAAGATGTACAGCGTAGCAAAACCGACTCGGTAAAGACTGAACTGCACCTGCTCGGTTACACTGTAGACGAAGCGCTCGAAGCCGTTGACAAGTATCTGGACGATGCTTTTCTCGCGAGTTTACCCAACGTACGAATTGTCCACGGCAAAGGCACCGGCGCGCTGCGACAAGGAATTCATGAAGGATTGATTGGGCATCCGCTAGTTACGAGTTTTAAGTTGGCACCGCGTAGTGAAGGAGGCGACGGCGCCACCGTTGTAACGCTTAAAGAGTAACCAACAATTCTGGTGTTAGTCTAGTTACGCCACCCCATATCGTATATAGAGCAACATCTACCGAGGGATTTTGGTGATCTGCGATGAACACATCTTCCTATCAGATTCCGCGCGAGATAATTGACGAGATTCGGGAACGAAGTGATATCGTTGAAGTGATTTCAGAGTGTGGTGTGCCGCTTAGACCCGCCGGGAAGGATTACAAGGCGAACTGTCCGTTCCACGATGAGAAAACGCCATCCTTCAGCGTCTCTCCGCAGAAACAGATATTCTACTGTTTTGGCTGTCAGACTGGGGGCAACGTAATCAGTTTTGTTCAGAAGCGTGAGGGCAAGTCATTTGTCGAATCGGTTGAATGGCTAGCCGGTCGGCTTGGAATGGCACTTCCGACCCAAGATGCGAAAGCGGAACAGGCGAGCCGGAAACGTCGTGAACTTCAGGATCTTAATCGCTTCGCCGCACAGTATTTTCACGAGCAACTCCGGACCCCCGCCGTCGGAGGTCCCGCCCTGGCATACCTAAAGTCTCGCGGAGTAAATGACGAGACAATTCAGCAGTCCCAACTCGGATACACGAGGCCTGGGCGGCGGGATTTGGTGAAAGCCGCGACCCAAACAGGCTTCTCCATTCAACAATTGGTCGACGCAGGGTTGATCAAGAACGATGAGCGCGGTCCGGTAGACCGTTTTCGCGGGCGAATTATCTTTCCGATTTTGGATGAACGCGGTATTCCCGTCGGTTTCGGCGGCCGGGCGCTTGCAGACGATCTCCTGCCAAAATACTTGAACTCTCCTACGACTCCCCTTTATGACAAGAGCAAAACTCTCTACAATCTATTTCATGCCCGGCAGGAAGTCCAAAAGACGGGTACAGCGTTACTCGTTGAAGGATATCTTGACGCACTCATGCTACACCAAGCAGGAATAAAAAATGTCGTCGCTTCATTAGGTACATCGTTGAGCGCGTCGCATGCGAGTCTGTTAAAACGGTTTTCTGAAGAAGTGGTAATCGTCTTTGACGGGGATGCTGCGGGACTGCAAGCCACGCTCAGGGGACTGCATTTGCTCTTAAAGGAGGCACTTCGCGTACGGATTGCTCTTCTAGCACCCGACCAGGATCCGGATTCGTTTGTGCGCAGCGAAGGTGTAGACAGTTTCAATGCCATAATTAAAAAGTCAATCAATCTTATCGAGTTTCAAATACAAAGGGCAATTCGCCAGGACGCACTTCGTAATGTTGAGGTCAAGGCTCAAGCAGTAAAAGAAATCGGTTTAACTTTATCAAATGTCGATAATCAAGTCCAACTCAATGAATATGTGAAATATACAGCGCGTGAGTTGGATATCAGTGAAAATGCGCTCCGGCGAGAACTTAGAAACCAAGGTGTGCGAACGAAAGGAAATCGCGCTTCACAGACCTATCCGGATTTCGCACCCTCTAAGAAAGAGGCTAGGTTATCTCCTCGCGAAGAGATAGAGGAACAGCTAGTTGCAACTTTGATCCAATTCCCAGATTATATCCCGTACGTTAAGGAGCAGTTGCACTATGAGGATTTTACCCAGCCTGAATTGTCAAAGATCGCGCGGATGCTTTGGGAAACGAGTACTACGGAAACTTCGATTGATGTACAGGACCTAATTGATTCTTGCGACGATGAGAAGGCGAAAGGCCTTATCTCCAGTGTAATTCTACGGAGGGCTCGCCTTCCAGACTCTAAAGCAACAGTGGAGGGTTGTCTACAGAAGTTCCGGCAATTCCTCGTGTTAGATATGGAACGGCAAAAGCGTTCACAGGCTTTGACACAGGAGGATGACAGTATTGACACTCTAGAGCAACTTGTAGCGCTTACAAGTCAAAGAAAGCAGTTTGTTTCTTAAATCGCGATTAACCAAGGTGCAAAGCCTTTTGAATGAGTTTTTTGAGATATTTCACAGTTCTGTTCGTATGGAAGTGCCCACCTCATTTAACCTGTCTATTGGCTATCATTACATCGGACGGGAAAGGGTAATTCAACTAAAATGAACAACAACGTGATTGGCACAGGTAGGGATGACGGCTATTTTGAATACGCGGAACGTCCAGAGACGTCGCCTGATGACCTTAACGAACTGCTCCAAGTTCACGTTGAAGCAATTAACCTGCCTGCCGGGGCAGAAGACCTCTATGAAGGGGATTTAACAACCATGGATTTTAAAGATAATGGTGGTGCGGTTGAATTATATGATGGTGAACTTGATGAGAATGAGTATCTAGTTGAATCGAGCGATTTTACTCCCATCGACAAGATGGAGAGGTACGAGGATCCTGTTAAGGTCTATCTGCGCGAGATGGGGCGGGTTCCCTTATTATCCAAACAGCAGGAACGAGAATTATCCAAGAAAATCGAAGAAGGGCATCGTGTTGTCCAAGAGGTTGTCTTTGAAACACCACTAGCTCTTGAGGAGGTCCTGGAACTCCTGGAGAAAGTCCTGGCTGGAGAGAAAAAGGCAGCCGATGTCTTAGATATGGCGGTGTCTGGATCGTCAGGAAGCAATAATAAAGAAAACTTGATTCTTGAGGTCATTGAGACTAAGATCAACCACCTGAGAAAGCTAAGCACTGATATTCGCCGTAAGGAACGAAAACTGAAGTATGAAGTGCTTCCCCCAGATAAAACAGAGAAGCTTCACCGCGAATTAAAAGCGGATCGAAAGGACGTGGTCGAAGCTCTTATAGAGTTAAAGATTGATCCTGAAGAGATCAGCAAGATTTCAGGACAAATAAAGGATATGGTCAGGCAGATATCGGATTTGGAAGAGGAGATTACCGAGATTGAGACCAATGGCGTATTGTCTGCCAATCGCGCACACCATAGCATCACCCAGCTAGAGCATCAACTTGGTGTCTCGCGGGAGACGGTTAGGGAGATTTCTGGACAGATATATGAAGGAGAAACAATCGCCCAAGATGCAAAAATGACGATCGTGGAATCCAATTTGCGACTCGTTGTTAGCATTGCGAAAAAATATAAGAATCGTACACCGGGTCTAGTATTTCTCGATTTGATACAAGAAGGAAATATTGGTTTGATGAAAGCGGTAGATAAATTCGATTATAGGCGCGGTTACAAATTCAGTACTTACGCGACGTGGTGGATTCGCCAAGGTATCACGCGCGCTATCGCAGACCAAGCTCGTACCATACGTATTCCCGTACATATGATAGAAACAATACACAAGCTGATCCGTGTTTCTCGCCATCTGGTTCAAGAAAAGGGGCGGGAACCGACTCCCGCTGAAATAGGTGAAGAAATGGCCCTCCCAACCGATAAGGTAAGGCAGGTATTGCGCATTGCACAGGAACCCATTTCGTTGGAAACCCCTATTGGTGAAGAGGAAGATCGGCAACTTCGAGATTTCATTGAGGATCGTGATACAATATCACCACTAAATCAAGCTGCCTTGACGATGCTGAAGGAGCGAGTTGCGGATGTGCTGGAGACTTTGACAGAACGTGAAGAGAAGGTTCTTCGTATGCGATTTGGCATTGAGGACGGTTGTCCGCGTACCTTAGAGGAAGTCGGATTGGAATTCAAGGTCACACGGGAGAGAATACGCCAAATCGAAGCGAAAGCCCTACGAAAACTGCGCCATCCGCTCCGCAGCCAGAAGTTGCGAGGTTTTCTTGAATAGTCGTACGTCAATCCCGAAGCGCAGATATCAATACTGAATCGGCGTGGTGATCGGCTCAGAATCCCTTGACAATTCAGCCTTCAGTTTCTATAATTATACTGCGTTTGAAAGTGGGCCCATAGCTCAGTCGGTTAGAGCAGCCGGCTCATAACCGGCCGGTCCTAGGTTCGAGTCCTAGTGGGCCCATCGACCCTCCCACTAATCCTTGCGCATGTCGTCTTGCTTACCTACTTCCGATGGGGCGTTAGCTCAGGGGTACGAGCGCTACCTTCACACGGTAGAAGTCACTGGTTCAAATCCAGTACGCCCCACCACCTCGATTTGAGTATCTGCGCCTAGTGGACCTGTTTTCCGCCCCGTTTATGGTCATCCACATTCACACACATACATAATGGTGCGCGGAGAATTCCTATCGTACTCGCAATGGAGGTGTCTCCCAAGACTCGGCATCTTATTCCCGATCTGCTTGTTTAAGACCACCCAACTGATGAATCAGGTCATTAATATAGGATATGCGCTAATATCTAACTTAGAATCGAAGGAAAATAAACGTACGTAGAGACATTGTCTACGATTTTGAACGAGTTTGCAGACCTACTCTTTGGCGCGATAAGTGTTAGTGCCTCTATCAAGACGCTGTGCACTACCGTTGGTTTTCTTGGAGGATATTGGGGAGGTCGCTACAGGCACCGGTTACCGGATTACCGCGTGGCTTAAGCTGATATTCAAGTGTCCGTACAAGATTGGACAGCACGTTATCATAGCCTGCGTGGACGGAGGCGTGGTTGAAATGACTCTAGCCCATGTGATGCATAGTAAGGTCGGAAGGACGGTTGCAGGCGAAGACGGTCGTGATGCGGTGTGCTGCTTTCAGATGCTATCTTGTTCGGTCAAACGAGCACGAATTATACGCTTGAAGTGGAATATATCCTGAGGGAAGTTCCGGCGCGAATAACGGTCGAATCGGACTGGAAGGAAGCGGAGCAGATATTTTTGAATGCAGCAATACAGATCGTAGCCGATGCCATCAAGTAAACGGGCGAGGAGCCGTTAGTAAGGGCGGAATTATTCGATGCAGGGGTGGTAAATGCGTTTACGCTATAAAACAAGGCCCGCGGACTATGCAGAAATCGTCAATGCTACTGTGAAAATCATCCGCGACGAATTTCTGAAGCCTGACAAGATGGAGTTCTGCTATCCGCACTCCGAAGTTTCCTATTCGTTGAAGAAACCACCTACTCCGTCAGCGGCACCAAACAGCCCAAAGAGAGGCGCATAGCGCCGCCGCTACATCGCCAAAAGAAACAGTCTCTAGATTCGAGAATCATTCACTACTGATGAGTCACGCGCTTGATTGGAGGCATTTTTTTGCACCCGATTGCACCGTGCATTCATGGTAGACGGCACCCACCCGACAAACGCGTTTAGGTATGAAGTGATTCATGACTCATCGACCGATTTCAACTCACACTTGAAGCCCGATTTGGGACAATCACGCCCTTGATAAAACCCTCCATCTCAATCTCACCACCGGTGATGCGCACCGCCTTTTCTGCCTCTTCCAAAGGAAATTGATGGGTCACCATCTTTTCAATTGGGTACCGCCTCGATTCGATGAGCTTAATCGCGGCGCGTGCGGCAGGGGCATCTTGCGTGAAAACACCTTGGTATCGAATCTCTTTGGTTGCGATTGTATCGGGAATCAATGAAACCGACGTCGGACCACTGTTGGAAGCCAGGATCACCGTTCCCATAGGACGTACCAACTCAATAGACAGCGGCACCGATTTAACAACTCCGGTGACATCAACAACCACGTCCGCGAGCATGTCATTTGTCAGGTCTCGAACCGCCTCAATCGGATCCACCTTTTCGGCGTCAATAGCGTCGGTCGCCCCAAATAGTTTTGCAACCTCGAATCGATGTTCGTCCCGGGTCAATCCAACAACGATGATTTTCTCAGCTCCCGCTTCATGTGCTGCAACTACTGCAGCCAGCCCTTGGCCTCCGGGCCCAAGCACGACAACGCTGTCGCCAATTGTAACCTCACCAATGCGGCGCACCCATCGAATCGCATTTCCGATATTGGCGCAAGTCATGACCGCAGCTTCAATGGGGACTTCCTTTGATATGCGATGAACACGTGAATTCGGCGCCAGATACATGTATTGGCCGTATCCACCCCAAAGGTATGGTGGAACATTCGCTTTGATCGGACAGCCGTAGCCCAGTTCCTCTTGACAGTACCGATACTCCCCAATCAAGCACATACGACAGTAGCTGCAGCCGAACCGAGCTTCGACGACGATCCGATCTCCAGTTTCCACGCCCCATCGTGCTGAAGCTTGAGCGCCGATCTCTGTAATTTCCCCGACAATCTCATGGCCAAAGATGATTGGGAAGAAATCTGAATCGGGATCTTCATACCAGTGCGGATCGCTCCCACACACTCCGCACATTTCAACCCTGAGCAAACCGTCGTCGTCGGAGATGGTCGGTATGTCGAACGTTTGAATCTCCATCCTGCGTCTGCTTATCGTCACGGCAGATCGTGTGGTGCCATTCAATTTGGACCTCCTATAGTAAAACCAAAAATTGTCATTCTCTGCAGTGAATTCGGTTTCCTCACCGAACCGGCGCCGTCGCTCGTCTGATGGGCTCAGTTTCTATAGTCATGGCAACCAAAATCACGTCCCGAGCATTTGTACGGGCACTTGCAGCCCTTTTAATGGCGCGCGTTATTCACTCGTGTGATCGCTCCTTTTTCCATGCTTCGTATTCAGCCAGGGTGGATTCGTCCGGCGGGTAGGTACCTACGATGCACGCGCCTGACTTTACCTTGTTTAGGATGAAGTTTTCGCGTGCTTCCATCTCGACCGCGATCTGTGCGACCTCTACCGCATACTGAAACGGGATAACGACTACACCCTCGGCATCTCCCACGATAATATCACCAGGAAGGACGGCCACCTCCCCGCAGGCGATGGGCACTTGAATTTCCGACGGGTGATGCACCGTCTTATTGGAGTGTGCGTTCATCGCCGCTGCAAAGGCTGGAATCCCAGTCTCGGCTATGGAAGGGCTATCACGGAAAGCACCATCGGTTACAATGCCTGCGGCTCCTCGTTTGAAGAGGCGAGTGGCAAGGATGTCGCCCATCGTTCCCGCGCGTGTATCACCACGTGCATCAATAACGAAGACCTCCCCTTTCCCGATTTGTTCAATTCCGACACGTTGGATGTCTTTCAGGTTGTCGACTTCGCCCGCATTCAAATCCTCACGGGCAGGTATGTACCGAAGTGTGAACGCAGGCCCCGCCATTTTCATATCCGGACGAAGCGGAGCAACACCGTGCATATAGCTCCGACTCAGCCCGAACTGTTTCAAAGCGGTGGTCAGGGTAGCGGTACTTGGAATCAGGAGTTGCTGGATGACGTCATTTGAGATGCTCTCGCTAGACATGAGTCGATTTACCTTGTGTTTGTTTACGGTATGTAATATTCGGCTAATGTATGTATTCGAGCTGCCACCAATCGTGTCCCTTGCTGCACTCGACGTGATTTTCCAGCAGATTTTATAATAGTACGCGAAATCGGTCAAGGATTTAGAGCGTCATTGCTATGCGGCGATGTCTAATTTCAATTGACTGTTTACAACATGACGGTTATAATTACGATTAGCAATAACCGGAGGACTACATGATTCATAGCCGACGGGGACAAGCGTTATTATTGACAATTATATTCACAATGATTGCCTCGTGCACCACTAGTGGAAAACCGGTAGTAACGATTGAAACGGATAAGGGGAAGATTGTTATCGAACTCTATCCCGACGCTGCTCCCGTGACAGTTGATAATTTCCTCACGCTCATAGATCAGGGATTTTATGACGGACTCGTATTTCACAGGTACGATCCCGGGTTTGTGATTCAAGGCGGAGATCCAAAAGGGAATGGCAAAGGTGGGCCCGGTTGGACGATTCCCGGCGAATTTCAAGATCCCAATCTCCGCGCCAAAATGCCCGCGCATGAAAAAGGCACGGTGGCAATGGCGCGAACACGCATACCTGATTCGGCAGGAAGTCAGTTCTATATTTGCCTGAACCCCGATCCAAATCGTTATCGCCATCTTGAGGGAAAGTATACCGCTTTTGGTCGTGTGATTAAAGGTCTTGATGTTGTTGACAAAATTCGGGTTGGGGACAAAATGAATAGAGTGAAGGCGAAAACGCCTCGAAACTACGCATCATCTGAAAAGGTCTCAAAATAAATGGAAGAGTGGAAACGTTTAGTTCGAGATACGGTTGACACGCCGGAAAAGCTCGCGGCGGCGCTTGATGTCGATCTCGAAAAGATGAGGAAGATTCATGAAGAATTTCCAATTCGTATTAATCCGTATTACCTGAGTTTGATTGAGGAAGTTGGCGATCCCATTTGGAAGCAAGTTGTACCGGATTCAAGGGAGTTGATTGCAACCGGCGTGGAGGATCCGCTTCATGAAGAGGAAGACAGCGAGGTAGCAAACGTCACCCATCGGTATCCTGATCGCGTGCTCTTTTATGTCAACTATATGTGCCCAATCTATTGCCGATTTTGCACACGCAAACGCAAGGTGGGCGATCCGGACTCTATCCCGGATGACAATACCGAACGAGGCTTGCAGTATCTGCGCGAGCACGGTGAGGTGCGTGATGTTATTATATCCGGCGGCGATCCTCTTATGTTGACGGATCGGAAAATCGATTATATCGTGGGTGGACTTCGCGCCATTGATCACATTGAGATTATCCGAATCGGGTCGCGTGTGCCAGTAACGTTGCCACAGCGAATAACCCCTGAACTCTGCGCCATTCTCAAAGAACATCATCCGTTTTACATCAACACTCATTTCAATCATCCGCGCGAAATTACGCCAGAGACAACAATGGCGTGTGGTAGGCTTGCCGATGCCGGTATACCGCTTGGCAACCAAGCGGTACTTCTCAAGGGCGTCAATGACGAACCGGACGTAATGGTCGAGTTGATGAAAAAACTCCTTGCAATCCGCGTGAAGCCGTACTACATCTACCAAGCCGATCTTGTGGTTGGCACAGATCATTTTCGAACTTCCATCAAGAAGGGTTTGGAGATTATTGCCGCGCTGCGGGGGCACATTTCCGGGCTTGGGGTGCCCCACTACGTGGTTGATGCGCCGGGCGGCGGCGGTAAAATCGCGCTGCTTCCAGACCCAGTAGTATCGTTTGATGATGATGAAATCAGATTGAAGAACTACGAGGGTGGCGTTTATAGCTATCCAAGTACGCCTTTCTTTGATGAAGATTGGTAGCTTGGTCATAACACCCATACCACACTCTTGTCCTTTGGCGGCGTACGTCCTACCTCATGCTGCGTCCACCTCGCAACAGAAAACAAAGTAGCGTCGAGATTCATTTCTGACCGGCGCGGAGTTTTGAGATTTCAAGAACCATCGGTATTGCACGGCTATAAGGGAGTATTTCCTTATGACGAAATACATCTTTGTTACCGGAGGCGTTGTTTCCGGAATCGGTAAGGGAATTACAACAGCATCTCTCGGTCGTTTGCTGATAAACCGCGGCTTCAGCGTCATGGTGACCAAGATTGATCCCTATCTCAACTCGGACGCGGGGACGATGAACCCGTTCCAGCACGGGGAGGTATTTGTTACGCGCGATGGAGCAGAAACAGACCTCGATCTCGGCAACTACGAACGGTTCCTGGGCATCGACCTTAGTCGGGATTCAAATTTCACGACCGGTTCCGTTTACAGTGAAGTCTTTGCCAAGGAACGACGAGGCGAATACCTTGGCCAAACAATTCAACTAATTCCGCATATCACAGACGAGATTAAGGATCGCATCTATCAGATTGGACGTGATAGCGGCGCCGACATCATCATTACGGAAATCGGCGGGACGATAGGTGATTTCGAAACTCCACCTTTTGTTGAAGCAATCCGCCAAATGGCTGTCGAGGTCGGGCGCGAAAATACGCTTTTCATGCACGTGTCACTGATATATGCATCGCCCGGTGGAGAAAACAAAAGTAAGCCGACACAGCACAGTATCCGCAAGTTGCAGGAACTTGGTATCCAGCCCGACCTCCTAATCTGTCGGACAAGCCAGCCGATGGATGAGGGGATAAGCAAGAAAATCTCGCTACTGTGCGGTATCGGAGAGGAGTATATAGTTGAAGGCCGAGACACCAATCTGGTTGAAGAAATCCCCCTGAATTTTGAGCACCAAGGGATGGCACACTTGGTAGTTAAGAGACTAGGATTGGAGGATCGTCCCCCGAAAATCAGCGTATGGGCGGATATGGTCCACAAACTGAAAAACCCTAAATCCCACGCTCGTATTGCCATCGTCGGAAAGTATGTGAAAGGGAGCGATACCTATCTCAGTGTCAAAGAGGCGGTTAAACACGGCGGTATCGCCAACGAGTCTGTCGTTGAAATTAAATGGATAGATTCCGAGACACTAATTGGCGAAGAGGATTTGGAAGAACAGTTTGAGGAGATAGATGGTGTTCTAATTCCGGGCGGATTCGGCGTTCGCGGGATTGAAGGGATGATTGTCGCTATCCGATATGCACGTGAAAACAGGATTCCGTTTCTGGGCTTGTGCTTGGGGATGCAGTGTATGGTTATTGAATTCGCGCGTCATGCCGCTGGTTTGAAAGACGCCAACAGCGCCGAGTTCGACGAGAAGACACGTTATCCGGTGATAGACCTCATGCTAGACCAAAGGAATCTTTCCGACTTGGGAGGGACGATGCGGCTAGGGCTTTATCCGTGTGTGCTCAAGGGAGATACGAGAAGCAGTGCAGCGTATCAACAACCAATCATTCTGGAACGACATCGCCACCGATACGAATTTAACAATCGATTCCGAGATAAACTTGAATCGAAGGGATTGTGTTTAAGCGGACTATCGCCAGACGAGAATTTAGTAGAAATTACGGAGGTGTCAGACCATCCGTGGATGGTTGGTTCGCAGTTCCATCCGGAATTCCAGTCCAAACCTCTTGCTCCTCATCCACTCTTTCGCGACTTCGTCCAAGCGGCGTTGCAATTTCAGCAGCGGCGTGAAGCGAAGCAATCCACCGACCCTAAAGATTAAGACATTACGCCTTGTTAATCGCACAGAGGAAGATGTCAAGTTTGCTCCCAAGGTAAGCGGTGCCTCTGTACTGTCCGTTCAGGTACTGCATGTTACTTCAATTTCGGATATGAGGTGTATATGACATCAAACAATTATGTGACTCTATCCTCGCGCGCTTGGTATGGTGACGTGGAACTAAAGTTGAATGTTCCCGACGGCTGGGAAATTCAAATGCTATCGCCAAGAGATGCGTCGACGTTATCAGAAGCCGAGATTCAAGCCGCATTTGACCACCCGATTGGCACACCCCGCATAGCGGAACTCGCCAAGGGAAAACGAAACGCCGCTATTATTGTCGATGATCTGAGTAGACCAACACCGGCTTCGGAGGTTGCCCCTTTCGTCCTTCGGGAGTTAATTCAAGCGGGAGTTCCCAAGGGTGAGATTCGTTTTGTTGTTGGCGGCGGGTCTCATCGCGGGCTCACGGATGACGAGATCGCGAAGAAAATTGGCGCGGATTTAGCGGCGGAATACGAGGTGGTAAACCACGATTTTATGGCTGGTAACCTTCGCGCGTTAGGGAATCTTGACAGCGGGTTGCCAATATACATCAACCCGGTGGTTGCTGACGCCGACTTCAAAATCTGCTTAGGGGGCATTTATCCGCACGGTTCGGTGGGGTTCGGCGGCGGCGCAAAACTGATTTTGCCCGGTGTCGCCGGGTATGCCTCGATATTTTATTTCCATGAATACTATCCTAGGCGCGGGCATGCAGTTATTGAAAGGCTCGGTGACGAACCGGATCACCGCGACGTTGCAGAAGCTGTGGCGGAAGTCCTAGGTCTTGATGTCATCGTAAACATCGTTACGAATACCAAACGCGAAGTTGGCGGGGTGTTCGTCGGCGATTTCGTGAAAGCACATCGCGCAGGTTCCCAGTTCGCGCTAGAGACCTATGCAACTCGCATTTCCGATCAGGTGCGAAAAGAAACGGATGTCCTTTTGTTAAACTGTTACCCGCTAGATTGGGATCCCATCCAGACCGGAAAGGCACTCTGGGCGCGCGCACATTTTGACAATGCCTATACGGTCATTGTCAATCCGGCGACCGAGGGTGTGTGCTATCACGGGCTTTTCGATCAGATTGACTATCCCCGTTTTGAGCAGCGCAGCGCAGCACAGAAACCAATGTCGCTTCCCATGCCCAAGATCGGATCGCGAGAACAGGCGTTGGTTTGGTCAGACCTATTCCCGGCAGACGCATTTTACAAGCGGCATCCCAACGATATTCTCTTCCGAGAGTGGGACACGCTGATTAACATGCTCGCTGGAAAACTGCCCGAGAACGCAAAAGTAGCAGTATTTCCATGCGCCAGTACGCAGATATATGCAGAGGGTGACTAAGAGAGGCAGGATGATGTAGTTGACGGAGTTTATTGTCTTGCTTAGGTATATTCCACGCGCGGGCGGACAACCGTCTCTCCATCCTCTTCAAGGAGAGGCCGATCATAGATGTAGGGCGGTTCCAATACCGAACGCTGCGTCTCCGTCAACTCATTGACCCAGTCAGGAAAGTCCGTCTCATAATAACCTCCGGCGTAATGCAGATATTTTGGCGAGTAGCGTACCAGCAATGAACGGCGTTCACGCTCACGATTTGTCCAAGGTAGCGTGCCGTGAATCGTCGCTTCGTTGAAAATAATCATATCCCCAGCTTTGGCAGGGATATTGTAAACAACCTCTCGATTAACCTCCCATTCCCTTATTTCACTTGGGCAAGGAAAGTTTGCCTTGTGACTGCCCGGAATCACGCAGAGCCCACCATCCCCCTCCTCCACGTCGGCAAGTTGGTATTGTAGGACCACCATTCCACATCGCATCTGCCCGTTGGTGTAGACGTAGTATGCCGCACCGAAAAATTGATGGTTCGTGGAGCCGTGAAGGATTAATCCTTCGGTATCCACGTCAGAAGTAAGAATAAAGGGGGAATGGTCTAGCCGCCATCCACGACCGTGAATAGAGTTCAGATAGGGAATCGCTTTCTTGTGCACGATGATTTCTCGAAACGGCTGGCACCACGGTTTAGGCCATGTCAGCATACCCGTAAACATGCCTCGTTTATGGGTACCAACGAGTGTTTTGGAGTTGCCGAGGTTGTGATTGTTGTCATCGCCACGCTTGTCCATGTTTGCGTCAACAGCGGCGTCAAGTTCGTCGACTTCGGCTTGTGTAAGGAAGTTCGGCACGACAAGAAAACCTTGAAGGTCGAACAGGAATTTCTCTCTGTCATTCATCGGTCCGTTCCTTTCAGGTTCGGATCACGTTAGACATCATTTACGTTCGGTTGTATCAACGCGGTTAAGGCGGGGCGGCAACCTTAGAGATTGAGGTCCACCACGATGCGCCCACGTACTTTACCGGCAAGGATGTCCTTTGACGCCTGCAGGATGTCTTTTAACGAGATTACCTGTGTCATCGTGTCCAGTTTCTCCATGTTAAGATCCATAGCAAGGCGCCCCCATACACGCTCACACAGTTCACGTTCGCACTTGACGGCCGTTATACCAAGAAGGTTCACGCCGCGCAAAATAAAGGGGAGGACAGTCGTCGGCAGTTCACTACCGCCGGCAAGGCCGCAGGCGGCAACGCTACCGTGGGCACGTGTTTGCCGCAGCACGCTTGCAAGCGTCTCTCCACCTACCGAATCAATGGCACCCGCCCAGCGTTCGCTTTCGAGCAATTTACCAGTTGGCTCGCTCAATACCTCACGGTGGATAACCTCCGAGGCTCCCAAATACCGAAGGTAATCACCCTCTTGTTCAGCCCGTCCCGTAGACGCAACGACCCGATAGCCGCGCTTCGCCAACAAAGCGATCGCCATTGATCCTACGCCTCCGGCAGCCCCCGTTACAACCACCTCGTTTTGACTTGCGGAGGTAGGAGTGAGACCGTGATCCTCAAGGGCTAGCAGGGAAAGCATCGCTGTGAAGCCGGCTGTCCCTATTGCCATCGCCCGCCGAGCAGTGATTCCATCGGGCAGGGGTAGAAGCCGAGCTCCGTTTACGCATGCCACACTTGCGTATCCTCCAGAGAACTCTTCGCCCATCCCCCATCCAGTGAGAATGACTTTATCTCCAGCCCGTAGGTGGTCATGCTCGGCTGGTTCCAACACCGTGCCGACAAGGTCAATACCCGGGACGATTGGCAATTGCCGTAGGATCTTGCCCTTACCGGTGACTGCCAAGCCATCTTTATAGTTCAGACTTGAGTAATTAACGCTAATCAGCGTACTACCGGCTGGGGCGGGCAATTCGCTAACGTGCTTCAGCTGTCGGATTGAAGCCGGCGCTTGAGTTCCGTCGTTCTGCTTGTCTACGATGAGTGCCGAGATGGGATTGTTCGTCATAGTGAGTGCGTGTTGCAGATTTCCTCCTAACTTTTGGAGTGCTGCACAGTTCACAGATTAACTGTTCCAAGACGCAGTCGGGCGAGAGTTGACTACTCTTGAGTTGTATATCCGCATCAAGCGTCCTTTCCAAATCTTGAGTTAATTCCGCCGTACTAAAGTAGGGGATGCATTGAAATATCTTATATGCAGCATAGGGGTTTTGTTTCAAGAGGTTTACTTGAGGGTTTTGAGGCAGTGAACCGGACAGCCTTGAAGTGAGCGGTTTGAACACTGTGTTCACGAATTCTTGATAATTCATTCGACCTACTGTCGGTTTCAGATTTTCTCTCGCCGCAAGGATCTTAGCTTGAAGCGACAGACGAATCTGTCTTGCAATTAGCGCATTGACTCTGATTGGCGGCTCTCCACTCCGCAGAATACTATGAAGGCTTTCCACTGCGCGGCTAACAGCGCGCTTTCCTATTGCATCGGTCAAGGCAAAGATGTTTTCGAATCCGCTTGAAGAAACCAAATTTCGAATATCTTCTTCATCAATTTGTGCCTTCTCTCCGACGAACGCCATTATTTTCTCTAGGGACTCGAAGAGGAGATGTAAATCGTTGTCCGTCCGTTCCCGCAATAGGTTAAACGCATTCAGAGTAATCCTTTTTCCTTGATCTCCCAGTTTTTTGGACACGCTGCGAAATAGAGGATCTTGTTGAGACGATTGACCGGATTCGAGTCGATCAAACGTGACATATCTACCCACTCGGTCAATCGCTTTAACAAGTCGGCTTCGACCATCAATACTGCCTTTGATCGTAAAAATCAAAACGCTTGTGGTTGGAAGGGCACCCTCTAGCCACTCGGTGAGCAACGCGGCATCATCGACGCCGCCAGCAAGGTTCTGTAAATCCTCAACTTGAGCGGCAAATCGGGATAAATTGTTCAAGAACCCCAGTTCAGCTGACTCCAAATTGTCGCCATTGTCTCTTACAAAATCGTTGACCGCTCCTCTGAAGTTGCTGCTTTGCTCGGCAATTTCTTGGGCTGGAATGTCCAGCACTTTAGTCATGATAGAAATAGCTCTTCGGGGGTCATCGTCTGCCACATCAATTGCGCTTCGTAGAAGATCGAGCGTGGAAGTTCTTTGGGTCTGTTGGAATACCGTGGATTCACGGACGACTACCACGCGCCAATCTGACATCATCGGATAAACTTCCACAGCACTCAGAACATCGCGAATGGTCGCTGTTATGCCGTCAAGGATATCCAGATTGAAATCACGAGTGCTAGGTTCATTCAAAAGTGCTGCAAGCATCCTCTTGAGGGTTTCCTCAATCAGGTAATCTTCCTCGCCGCAAAGCAAATAAACGGGGTGGACCGTACCGGATTGAATCTCTTTGGCGATATTAGGAATGCTGGGAGGTGGCTGGTTTCTCATGATGTTACAGAATCATCTGTTTGAGGATGGTTTCTGTGATTTGCACTCGGGAATTTGTAGCTGCTCGCTTCATAAGCTGTGTGATTTTCTCGGTAGAATCTTCGAATGGAGACGTATCGAAGGCAATATTCTGAAATCCCGGGCATCACATACCACTTTGAATGGCGTTGCTAGGACGTTCTTTCCACAACGACGCAATCCCGTTTTGGAGAATCTCTTGTGTACCGACCGCGAAAGGCAGATTCACTTCATGGGTAGTGGAGCGGACTTCGTTTAGGGCCGCCGAGACTCCGCCTTCAAGCCCGCGCAAGGCTGCTAGACGCGGGTACTTTATTGAGCCGGCGAGCGCCAAGTCAGACGGTATGTATCCGATGCGGCCATTGGTATAACCCCATGCCATTGTATGTTGAAAGGGGGCGTAAGCGTTGAGCCAAACCTCGTACTCGCTGAACATCTCGGCAGCCATCGTGACAAGCATCCATTCCGATCCGAGCATCAAGGCGTTGAGTTGGAACTCCAGCATCGGCTGTTCTCCGCGATCCATAATCTCCTTGACTTTCATCAAGTTCATCAGCGCCCACTCGTCATCAGCGTATTCTGTTTTTGCGCGTTCAACCTTCCATTCCCATTCTGCCTGTTCAGGTAGGCGCAAGGGCAGCATTACAGAATTGGTGCGGAAGGCGAACTTGCCTTCCGTGAGAGGCGCGCTATCGTGCATCGCAGTCAATACTGCGTCGCCTAGTTTTCTACCCGCTTCTTCGGCTTTCTCGTGCCACCCGCTTGTAATGCTAAACCCTACCGGATCGCCGTTGCAGTTTCCGGCGCACCCAAGCGCGAACATTGGTATCACATCGTCCCCAAGCTCTTCAGTTATGCGGAGAACCGCGTACCCCGGGTAGTCGGCGCTGATCTCCTGTACTTCTATAGTAATGACTGGGTGGGCAGCGTATTCGAAGAGGATTGCTATCGGTTGACCGTCTTCGTTTCTTGCTTCCAAGGTGTTGACCCAGGGTACCGATACTTGAGTGAACGGTTTACCGTATCGGTTAGACCCGATGTATGACGGAGCGCGGCCCGAGTGCAACGAAACGGGGACTCGGTGGGCGTGAGCTTCTTCCACCGCTTCGTCAATTAATCGCCGTGCATTTTTTCGCCACGCTTCTGTCCAACTACCTCGCCCGTCCGAATGAGTGTGCGTACAGTTAAGGAACGTATGGTCGATACTAAACTGCCTTCTGTATTTCTCGGGGCCGTCGGTTCCCAGGCTGCCCTCATGAAAGTAGAGACTCATCACATCTACACATATAATGGCTACCGTGGTGTCGCCATCATCGTATACGATTACCTTGGCAAAAAGCGGATCGTGCACGGCTGGACTGTCTCTCATGAGTTCAGGATGTGTGATATCCCTGACGCTTGCTCCGACTTTCATCGCGAAGGATTCTTCCTGTAGGCCGTAGTTTGGAGGATTGAATTTAGTTTAGCATGGCGAAAGGGGACTGTCAACGGAAATGGAGGAGGACAAACTCATTTCATTTGAGTGTTATGCACTGGGCACCATGGAACGGGTCAGTGTCAGTATTCATCTTTGTGGGAAGCGCCATAACTATAAGCCTCTCAAGTAAAACTCTCAGAAAGCTAGTCATAGAACTAAAAATGAATGTGTCCCACAGGGATAATGGCGCGCTCTTAACGTTGAATGGGATTATGTGGTATAATATTAACACCATATTTATGGAGCCAAAAGATTTGATTATCGCGAGTTCGAGTTGGGCATAAAAACATAACCAGATAGACCATGAGTGAGAAAGAACCAATCAATCTATCTCCCGAGGAAATCGAGGAAATCGAAGAACTCACACTGCGATGGATTTTCCAAGCTGTTCTTGATTTCGGAATGGAATCGCATGAGATATTTTTCAATTCCCCGGACAGCGTGAAGGATATTGCAGAAGATATCACGAGGGAGTTACTAGACCGACTTTCTGGATTCAATGTGCAGCAAAGAATATATGGAAACGTTGATTACAAGAAGGCGAGATACATTATCTTGCCAGAAAAAACGGTAAGGCAAGCCCTCTTCATAGATTCCAAAGCGGAGAAGGAAAATAGATCAGCGACAATACAGATGTCGCAAACTTCTATGTGGGTAAGACAGCGCAGAAGCGGTAGTGGCGTAAATGAAAAAGGACTATTACCGGAAATATCTGAATATGGGGATAAACACTACCTCACAACAACCTGTCTAGTACATTTCATGTACGAAGATGAAGCGGGCAAACATCACTTGAAAGAGGTCAAAATTACGGCAATACCTAACGGAAAATTGCAGGACAGATATAATCCGACGTTCGATGACGGAATATGGCTTGCAGGTCGAAACGCTCCAACGCGCGGAGAGGATTTTAGGGTTCGAGTCAGTTTTGCTAAACTGAAACAGAAGGCATCGTGGCGAGTCCAAGCCATACGATTTGATGAGATTGAGGGGGTATGCAAGGGAGAATGGCAAGCATAACCACTGAAAAACACCTGAAAGAAAACAAAATTTATCACGGTGATTCAAGATCATTATTGAAGAAAATCAGACCCAACTCCATTGCACTTAGTGTTTGGTCCCCACCGTACTTTGTTGGAAAAGCATACGAGAAAGACTTGTCTTTTGCAGAATGGAAAAGGTTACTACGGGAGGTAATTAAGCTGCATTTCCCAATCATAAAGCCTGGAGGGTTCTTAACTATCAATATTGCCGATATTCTGTGCTTCAAGGATGAGTCCATGCCAAAAATAATGGCGGAGAACGTATCTCGAAGAAAAATAGGAATCACAAGGGAACAGATACTAGAGGCGAAGAAGAAACATCCGTCTTGGAATAGGTACGAACTCGCCGCGTATTTCGGCTGTAGCGAACAAACCATTGATCGGAGGCTGAACGGGAATAACGTACGGGGCGGAAAATATCAAGCGCAAACGCGCGTATTCTTGGTTGGCAACCTCATTGAAGAGTCTGCTAATGAAGCTGGATTTCACTTATATGATCGGCGTGTCTGGGTAAAAGATGCGTCGTGGGAAAATTCTAGGTGGCATACTATTTCTTATCGCTCCGTTGACGAGTTTGAGTATATCTATGTATTCTGGAAACCTGGGATTACTAAGGTCGATCGTCTCCGACTCACAAGGGAGGAATGGGTAAACTGGGGTTCGAGAGCAGTCTGGGAAATCTCGTCGGTTCGCAGCAATGCCGATCATGATTCAAAATTTCCTGTTGAACTTCCGAGAAGGGTCATAAAACTGTTCTCAGAAGCCGATGATATTGTACTCGATTGCTTCATTGGTAGTGGAACGACCGCTATAGCGGCAATTAGCGAAGGCAGGAGATTTATCGGGATTGATAAGGAGAAAAAATCTGTAAAAATCGCACTCAATTCCATCTCCTCTTTTGAACATTATAGGAATGAACCTGACCAGATAGAGTTGTTCATTCGAGAAGTCGAAGAAAGGTATCACAAAAAAACCAAGACTTAAGTTGTGTCTCCATTTTACATTAGAATCTTAAAGGTAATTGCCGCGCCATTTACCAATAAAACCACCAAAGAGGTCTAATCACGGTGCATACCGATTCATGGGCAGCAAAAGAGAAACTAATCGCTTGATAGCAATAAAGCATCTGTTCGTGAAAAGTAAACGCGGAAATCCGATGCGTTCAGTCATGGCGTTTGGAGTTGGCCCAAACGGTATAGAGGGACACGGGTATTGCCTGCCTCTGCGACAGGTACTAATTGTCCCAACTCAATCTTTGACAGAATTCGATTTGAAGCCAGGTGATCTCCGAGAAAACATTGTCGTTGAAGGGCTTGATGTGCACAGGTTGGAGTCCGGTACTGTTATTCAGGTTGGAAGCGTCAGAATAAGGCTAACATTTCACTGTGAACCGTGCAGGAAGATAGCGGATATAGTTAGCCTCAGGAAAATAACGCACAAGCGCGGAGTACTGGGCAGCTTCTTGAACAACGGAGTCATCAAGGTAGGAGATGCTGTCTTGGTGGGCGAGAAGAGTTATGATACTATCCCGTACCGCATTGATGATAGAATAAAATGGTATCTTGACAAACAGGACAAACCCGTCCCCGTCTCCAAACTGGCATTTGATATCGGATTGTCGAATTCATATTGTCGGGCAATACCTAACCTTGTCAAAAATAGGAGTGACATAAGAAAGGAACTCATCCTCTACGAGAGCAACGCTAAGAAGAAAGTCGTGAATGGCTCGACAATCGGACGACGATAGTCATTTCTGTTTGCTTATTAGTAAAGGGAAATCACATCGTGCCAGGAATCTTGGAAGGTGTAAATATGCTTCCGATTCTAGTCGAGTTAGAAGGGGAATTTTTGGAATCACCGTTGGCAGCACGTCGTAGGTAATACCACCTTTGGATAACTTTGCAGGGCACAACCTTCACTTTGAGACCGAACGCTTGAGGCTTCGTCCATTTGAAGATGCAGATTTTGATCTTGCACTCCCGTTTTATGGAGATCCCGATTTCCTCAACGCAATGGAAGGTCATCCGCCTGACGAACCCGTTACAGGGGACTATCTGAGACGTGCGGGCAAGGCGATGGCAAGACAGGGATTCTTGTTTGCAATCGTTGAAAAGGGGAGTCGCAGAGCCATTGGCGAAGTCTGTTTACAGTGGATGAATTTGGAACGTGCAAAGATTGCCAATGAGAAGCTGATGCGTATGCCCATCGGTATCTGGGATAAATCGCTGTGGGGTAGGGGTTACGGAAAGGAAGTTGTTGAGTATTTAATGGCGTTCGCATTTGATCAGTTGTGCATTGACCGGCTTTGTGCCATGGATGTGTCCGCGGACAATTCCCGCTCAACAGCACTGTGGCGCTCGTGCGGATTGACTGTTTCAAGCGAAGTGAACAACGGGGAGACGCTCGATTTTGAGATTACCAGAGTAAAATATGATTCGGTGACATCGTCAGATTATCCATAGGCGTACCAATTCTCTCCCTTATCCTTGATTCGATTATCGAGGATAATTTGGTTCCTCCTTCGAAGGGGCGTGCACACAGTTCAGGCTTCAGCTAGAAACGTGTTGACCGAGTATTGGAGCTGTGATAAACTTTCTAACCGCCAAACCAAGAGATAAAGGTCGAATCTCCCGACCAATTTTCTTTTCTCGCTATTCCTATCATAAACATGGCGCCAACCCGCAAGTTCGGCTATACATGCAGGTCAAGATTAGGGCTTGAGTTTGCGTTTCTCATCTTTAGCGCTAGAGGCGATTCGCACGCTATTGCCACAGAAATGTTCCAATCAAAGTTCGTGATACCTGAAATCGACTGTGCATAAGCAGGTTATTCAGCAGAATACTCCAGCCTTTCCCACCAGAGCTATTCTTATCGGTCTCATCCTCCTCCCATTAAATGCTTATTGGATTACTATTGCCAGTGATCTATGGTCGTCGCTGATAGGTATGACGGGAACATCACTGTTCTTCAGTCCCGTTTTCAATCTATTCTTACTGATTCTGGTTAATCTCGCCCTCCGGAAATTCGCCCCCAAATTCAGTTTTTCCCGTTCTGAGCTTCTAACGGTCTACGTCATGTTGGTCATGTTATCAACCGTTGGCGGAACGCGGATGATGTCGTTTCTGGTCGGTGTGTTGACTTATCCCTATTGGTTTGCCACGACTGAAAACGAATACGCCGAACTCTTCCATAGATATATTCCATCGTGGTTCACCGTGTCAGACAAGAAGCTTCTACGCGGATTTTTTGAAGGCGAGGAATCCTTTTACACTGCGGAGTACATCGAAGCTTGGCTAACACCTATGATTGTGTGGTCAGCCATTATATTCGCTATCTTTTTCATATTCCTGTGTTTCAATATTATCTTGCGAAAGCAATGGACGGAGCAGGACAAACTCAGCTACCCAATCGTACAAATCCCTCTTGAATTAACCGCCCCTCGCGCAACGACCCGCCCTCTCTTCTGGACAGGCTTCGCTGTATCAGCATTTATCCAGATTTTGAACGGCCTGAACTATCTGAATCCGGCCATCCCCGGTTTGCCGATGCATAATTTCGCCAACTTTACCGAAAAACCGTGGGATGCACTAGGTTGGATGAAATTTTCATTTTATCCGTTTGTAATTGGTTTGACATACTTTGTGCCGCTGGATTTGTCGTTTTCGACGTGGTTCTTCTACCTTTTCTTTAAAGCACAGCAGGTGCTCGCACACACCGGTTCACAGGTACTCTCCGCTTTTCCCTACACTAACGAGCAGGGGCTTGGGGCATGGACAACACTGGGAGTTCTGTCTCTATGGGTGAGCCGCAGGCACTTGAAACAGGCTTGGCGCAACATTATCGGACGATCATCAACGGTGGAGAATTCGCACGAACCTATACCCTACAGGTATGCCGTCCTAGGCATTTTTCTCGCGTTGACCTTTCTGGTACTTGTGCTCCGTAGGGCAGGACTCCCGCTATCCCTTATCCCATTTTATTTTGGCATCTATTTTCTATTATCAATTGCTATCACCCGAGTCCGCGCGGCGCTTGGTCCTCCGTTTCATGAAGTTATCTTCACGCATCCCCAGATATTCATGGTGGATGTTTTGGGAACTCGTGGACTTGGCGCAAACAACCTGACGCTCCTCACATTTCTTTATCCGTTCAACAGAGATAATTCTTCACATCCGATGCCTAACCAACTCGAAGGCTTCAAAATTGCCGAACGTACCGGCATCAGCAATCGACACATTTTCTGGGGGATGGTGTTTTCTCTGATTTTAAGTATACTCGTGTCCTTCTGGAGCTATATGGACGTGATGTATCGAAATGGCATGACCGCAAGGGCACGCGGCTATATCGTTGGAATTGGTCCTGAAACGTTCAACATGTTGTCATCATGGCTACAATATCCACGAGAGCCTGACCATAATGCCGTGCTTTTCATCGGAATCGGTGGTGCATTCACGACATTCCTGATGATAATGCAGCGAAGTTTTATCTGGTGGCCTTTTCATGCTGGCGGGTACGCGCTTGGTGCTTCATGGGGAATGATTCACGTCTGGACATCCATTATTGTCGGATGGGCGCTCAAGGGCATTATCCTCAAATATGGTGGGTTGAGGGCGTACAGGGTGGGTGTACCTTTTTTCGTTGGGCTTATTTTGGGTGATCAGGTTATCGGTTGTTCATGGTCCATACTGGGTGCGGTGCTTGGTATTCCAACTTACGGCGTGTTTCACTGATGTGCATCGAAGGTCAACACAACACTAGAATTCAATTTGTGCTTGGGTAATAAACTCAAAGATTGCGCTTTCTCCTTGCCGAAAGCGCAGAATCGGATTGATTTGAATTCTCGCCTTGGAGTGAAAGTAAAAACCAACGTATGGCGTTATTGAGATTAGGGAATCGCTGGTGTTAGACGCATCATTACTTTCCCTGAATTCAATGCGTCCACCATGTTCCACAGCAACAAGCCCATACACTTCGACTTTGCGCCTGTGTACCCCGGTAACGTACAGGCCGAATAGCTCTGTATTGCTATTTATCTGCGGTTTGGCAGCGTATAAGCCCTCGAAGATGAGTTTGAGGTTTCCAATGTCGCAGGCGACATCAGCACCATAGGCGGTGAATCGCTCTTCAGCATAGTCGGGCAAGGGATTTTGTACATATTGTACGACACTGTGTGAGGACACGTTGAGTCCAAACGTTAAATCTTTGAGCGGCTCCAACTCAATTCGTCCGACAACATCCTTAGCATCGTTATTATCGGTTCTTGCTCCAGGGCCGACGCCCGATCCGTTGAAAATACCAATGGAAAGTTCCATTGGCTTGATCGAGTCCCATTCCGCGAGCAATCCGACATCTCTTCCAAGAAAGCGTCGAAAATCTTCCCGGATATGGGCGGGGCGTTCGATTATCCGCAGATTACGCGCCGGCCGAAGCCGCCCATAGCTGAACGGTTTTTTCAGTTGGCCCGCTTTAAGTGTCAAGTTACGCCCAATATCGTACCTCAAGTATAAATCTCTGGCTTTGATCTCTGTTGTCGTAGCGTCAAATTCAATCCTCAGCGACAGTTCCTTCTTCAGTTCCGCCGCCAATTGGAGACGGCCGCGTCGGACTTCGAAGGTCGTGTGTGACTCAGCTGCACTATGGTTTGTAGCTTGAAATTGTACTTGAGTGTAACCACTGATAGTTGCTCTTCCGACTTTGGACTTGACATCAGGCTTGGCATACGCGAGGGGAGACCATGACTCGAACAAAGCAGTAAGCAGGACATGAATCAGAAGACACGTCAGCTTGCAGAAACATAATGGAAAACGTAACATATACATTATTGCACTTGACATGAAAACGAGCACCGGAACCGTTCTTCCATCGTCTCTAGGGATCTACGTCCATAATGATGTCTTGGTTCGGTACATCAAGCGCCGTAGTTATGTGATTTGGCGTTGAGTTGGCCCTTCACCAGGAATTTCGACTTACAACAGTGTAAATCTAGGTTCCCTGCCTTCGGCAAAGCGGAGAGACGTTTAGTTCGACGACGAACCCATCCAGCAGTCCAATCATCCGTACTGATTGCACCGATGAACGGAGAAACCGAAAGATTGGCATTGGCGGGATGCAGAGCAGGTGACGTTGGTCGAGGTCTCCAATCCCAATTTGGAGTGTCGCGAAGTTGCGGCTGAATAATCAAGGTTGTTGGAGCGTGAGCAATCTTCTTGGCACTGTCACTTAAGTCGGGTTTGTTGTTTGAGAAGATAATATGCATAAAACTCATGCCATCGACAGCGTTTTGGTTGTTCGCGGAAATTAAATCGACCATTAGTCCGGCTCTGCCGCAGTTCATAGTAATGCAATTCGTAATCGTTCCCGCGCTGCCGTTTCTCAGTAAAATCCCTTGGTTATCCATGCCGATTATGGTCGCGTTATATATTTCGGGTTTGCTTCGAGGCTGATGATTGGGGGCATCAGGATTATTGTCTCCTTCAATGCCGCGATCACAAGGGCCATCTGCCTTATGACAAACGAGGTATTGTATCATGCACGAGTAGCCTTGTGTCCAATCTATGCCATCATCGCGGAATCCCGATACTACAATATGCTTCAGATTTACATTCCCTCCGTACAACTCGATTGCATCATCAAGCACCTCAAAGACTTGGAGAAATTCGACAACTGTGCCGGTACCCACATGATTAAGACTGATTCCGTTCAGATGATCGTCACCAAAGGCCGAATCCGCGTATTCGATCCGATCAAATCTGAGTACCCCACCGCTGTCATTTGTGTCTTCCCCCTGCTTGTAGTATCCGATACCATTCTCATTTATGATATTGCCGCCCAGTCTCTGGCTGAATGAGTGCCTTCCGGTTTATCGCTCGTGAATACAACCGATGCCTTGGGCGTTCCTTCGGCGATTAGCTTCGCCCCAGGTTCCACTACCAACCACGAGCGCGGCTAGCCGGAGCCTATTCTCAGCGCTCCGGGTTCAACTGTCAGAACACTGCCGGACGGGACAGTGACTGCCCGTCCACTGAGTTTGTTCGTATTGGTAAATTTGAGTGCCGTGAGTTCCAAATCAACGGATAATTCCACGACAGGTCTTTCTCCAACACCGCGAGGAGTGATTCCTGGACGGTCAAGAACCTCCTCGCTGTCATTGCCGCATCCGTAGAGGACGATATGGCAATCCAGTGTGTAAGACGTAATCCGTTTGAGCAGGTTCGCGATATAGAGTGCCGCAAGAGCTGTAATACTCATCGGATTACCGTGCTCCTTACCAACTGGCGTAGGAATATTCTCTTCGGCTTATAGTTGTCTGAATCGTCGGGTGTCTCGTAATGAAATTTCGGCGAATTGCCAAGTCCAGGAGGTTCACCGTGAGAATTCTCTTCTAACGTAGAACTACTAGCTTGCGTGTCGCGCGATGATCTTCCGATGCCAGTGTGTAGTAATAAATCCCTGAAGCAGCCAACTCGCCCAGTTCATTCCGCCCATCCCAACGGACTGCGCGTTGAAAATCAATATAGTTTCCCCTTTCCAGAACTCCGAGGTCAATTCGTCGAACCCTCTGTCCGCGAGGGTTATAGATAGTCAGCACAAGTTCACTCGTCTTCGACAACCGAAAAGGGATGTAAGTTTCGTCCACATGCGGATTAGGATAGTTTTGCATAAGGCGAATTGTGCCGGCGAGAGTTTCAGAATCGCTGACGTTCGGTAACCCCGGTGTGGGCGAATTTAACACCTCAAGGCCAAGCCCGCCATCGGGGATTCGCCCATAGGAGACATCCATATCCATCAGAGGAAACTCAAGCGAGTCTATGAGTTTCGCTCCCGTATTATTTGATTCAAACAGGCCCACTGTTTCCGGATTGGTACTGAGGCTGAAATTCGCGTGTAGTTCGCCGGCGTCCTCATCACTATCCGCCCAAATGAGTACAAAACCTCCCGCTGAAATTGTCACGGCCGGAAGACGCCACTTGGTCGGGTCAGCAAGGTCGTCCGATAGAAACAATCCATCGAGACGGATTGATTTATCCGTGGCGTTGTACAACTCAATCCAATCATCGTATTGCCCAGACTCATCGGCGATGGTGCCGCGATTTCGGGGCATAATCTCGTTGATATACAATTGGGGCCTTATATTTATCGCACCTGGCGTAGGTATTCTCAACGTGTCCCACGGGCCGTTGCCGTTTGGATGACGACCGATGGAAACGTCCGCCATCTGCTTGCCAAACCGAAACGCGTCGAGCGGAGTATTGAGATTCTCATCTCTGTCGAAAAGTAGAATGCTGCCGCCGTCAGGCGTCAACCTGAAGTTGGTGTGCAACGCACCTTGATTCTGTTCACCATCAGCCCAAACTAACACAAATCCGCCCGGTGGGACTTCCACAGACGGCAAACGCCATCGGGTCGAATCAGATGCTGAATCTGACAGATACATGTTCTCAAGATTGATAGCGTGGCATCCAAAATTGTAGATTTCTATCCATGGATCATATTCGCCAAATTCGTCCGTAAGTGTCGACCGGTTATAGACCATTAGTTCGTTGAAGAACACACTGTTTTCAGTGCGGACATTGGGTTCGCCGGGCGTGGCGCTCGCACAGGTTTCAAGCGTATCACCACCGTCAGGATAGCGGCCTAAAGAGACATCTTCAGGCTGAACACCGAAGGAGATCCAGTCGATAACCGCATTCCTGTTTTCATCAGTATCGAATATCCCAATCCCTTCACCACTAGCACTTAAGCTGAAGCCCGCGTGCGCGGTGCCTTGTGCCAAGTCACCATCCAACCAAAGGAGTTGATAACCCTTTGGTGGAAGTTCAATACCGCGAATTTGCCATTTATTAGGCACGCGCATGTCATCTGAAAGGTACAATCCATCCAATCGAATCGTTGTGTTACTGCTATTGTACACTTCCACCCAATCATCATACTCGCCGTAATCGTCAGTGACTGTTTGCCGGTTCGCCGCCATCAATTCATTGATGTGCAGATGGCGAGTGGCACTACTTGAGAAATGCGACACATTCATCTGCAACCTATCCCAAATCTTTTCATGTCCCCCATTGATGCTTCCAATCTCTACGACGAATTCATAAGAAACGCCCGGAGGAAAACTTTCAGGCAGTAGTCTAGTCAGACGGTGCGTGGTGCGTCCCAGAGGATTGAGTTGGATTTCCTCGGGCCGAGAGAATGCTCCAGGATATGCCGGCTCCCCTGCTGCAGAAAGTTTGCTCCATATCAGTACCGTCTGTGGGCTGTTCATCTGATTTCGTAGATAGACCGTCCGTTCAAGCCGATCTCCTTTCGTGAGTCGGTGCACGCTGAAATCGGCTTTCACAGATTCTTCAATCACGACAGGCGCACGCCAAACGTTGCTCCCTCCGGGCGACTCGCTTGGCAGAATTCCTAGCTCTCCGCTACCATCGGTTGTCCTACCGAATGTGACTCGATTTCCAAAGTAATCGCCAAAATCAGGATAGGTCATCTCATCCACAAGTCTGACATTTCCACTTTTTTCTCTCTCATATAGACCTATGGATCCGCCACCGCCCTTAACTTGGTGCGAATTCATTACGAAATAGCCGCCCGACGCGACATCTCGGTCAGGAAGGGGAATCTTCATGGGTTCATTGGGATCGTCGGAAAGATACAATCCTCGGAGATTGACAGATTCGTTTGAACTCCAATTATATATCTCGATCCACCCTTCGGTGGAAATCTCGTTAATGAAGAGATTCACTGACGGCGGTGGAATAAAGTCGGGAATAGATGCGCGAAGGAAATCGTTTCGTTGGGTGGAAAAATTCGTAATGCTCCACTGACTCTGGTAGAACCAGATTTCGTTCTCGTGCCAACCCGGCTTTTTCGCGTCGCGTTCTCCGTCGAACCGGACGCTCTGATGTCCTGCTTTGACGCGTGATACTCGTTCGGTATCGGAAAAAGAGGAATCGAGTAACTCCAATAGGCGCAGACAGTACATCCGTCGAAATTGCGGCACGTTTAGTACCCGGTCAATTAGTCTGTCCCACCAATACGGCACATCGTGTGTTGGGTTATTGCGACCACCCTGATCAAGTGGCATGTCTTCTCGGACGTATGAAACATCAGGGTCCCAGGCAATGATCTCCCATATTTTTCGAGCCGGATCATGATAAAGGAAGAAGTTATGCCCAGTGATGTCCCAGTTGCCGACGAGTTGGTTGGTGCAATACCAATTCAAATACCTTCGGATGTTAAGGACCTCGGACAACTCCTCGCGGATGAGATGTTCAGGCGTCAAATTGACCAGTTCGACAAATTCTTTGAGATCTCCATCAATCCGACCTCGGTTGGTCTCCTTTTCAACGAACTTTGAATAGTCCTCTACGTTTGGCAATACAACAAGAAAATAAAACGGTTTATAAATATTTCCTGCGGGATTGAGTCCGTTCACACTCAGAAAACGCTCGTCGATCTGGTCAACCGCCGTATAAACGCCCATGTATTCATCGTTGAGGCGAAGGTGAACCCACTCTGCTTCAGGAGCCAGTGCCTCTGCCCGACGGTAAGCATCGAATGCCAGCTTGCTTCTTATCAGTGATGAGTCCCACGTATCACTTTGAAGGTTGAGTTTCTTCTTCCCCTGAAACAGTTGATCGTCCCTAAAAATCAGCTTGTAGCTGGGCTTTAGCGCTTCGCGCCGGGCAGCACCACCTCGATACCGCATTCTTACTCCACGATATTCTACCCCTTCATGGCGTAACAGCACCGGAATGGTCATGTCGTCCCAATTATGTTCGCTCAAATAGACCATGTGACTATCATCAGTATATAAGTCGTACACGGGTAACGCAGAGTCGGACCGAGCAAGAATCATTACTGGTTGAAACTCGACACGCGCGCTGCGATTTCCATAGAGGTCAACTGCACTTACCGCATATTGATATATTTCGTGAGGATTGACCGCACGGTCAATGTAGGGAGGAGACGGGTTGCGATCCAAGTGATGAAGAATACCGTTTTCAGATCGATAAATATCGTACCCGCCGATATCGTCTTCCGGGTTGTCTGTCCAGTCAAGAATTGCTTGGCCGTATCCACCCGTGACTGAAAAGTGGCGCGGTGCAGTGGGGGCCGCCGAATCGGGAGCGCGAGAGAGAACATAGACTGCAGAGAGTGACGGTTCGCCGTGGGTGGCGGTAAATCCGATATTCAGTTGACCGTCATTCACCTGAGTCGCAAATTGGTAGTCAACAATGAAGTTGCGGCGCACTTCTTCAAAAATGTCAAGATTTTTGAGAACCCTTTCGTTCTCGATCCAGACATCGAATACTCGAATTTTCCGCCACATATGTTCTATTTCGCTGAAGTGTAGCTTTACGATATACGGTCCGTCCGGCACATCAAATCTATACTCGCTCAGTCCGCGACGGTCCTCAAGATACAAATCATAATCTCGAGTGCCCCCAGATTTTGCTTGGCCATGGGATGTGCCGCCGTAACCATTAACGAACCCCGCGCCATTGGCTGTAGAATATGGCTGGTCACTCCGGTATAACCTTCCCTCTTTCGTCGTATACGCGACTTCCGAGCCACTGTTGAACCCGATCTCATAGTCGGCGCACAGTGACGGAGTCGAAAGCACAAATAGTATGGCTACAGGATGAGGGATCTTCCGGATGAGGTTGTTCATGCTGGAATATGGAAGAACTAGCCGCAGGTGACAGAAACAGACACGAGCTACTACCTTTAAGTAACCTGAGGTGGGAAGGCAGCGTATTGTATGAACCATCCGCCTCTGCACAATTCCGATTCAGTACCGAGCATTCGCTTTCTCAACGTTGTTTCATGCGTCGGAGGACAGTGTTCTTCTCAATAGTCGGTGAGATGTCACGTCATGTTCTGCTGGCTAGCCATTCCTACGGGTTTGACTCAATGCCGTATGATCATGATGTGGATGTAATCATGAGTAATTATTCGTGCTTAGGTTGCTCAAATTACCAACTTGGAGTTTCTACAAGCTTCCTAATGCGATGAGCCGGACCATTACCACCGCGACTCTGTATTAACCTACTATGATTGACCTTCAGCCAGTTCGGTTTCCATCAGTTCATAAATGATCTGGCGACCTTTCTTCACGCTCCTTCTCATCTTGCCTTTCGCAAAAGCCATCTTCAACTTTATCAGTAAAGTGTGAGCTAAGTTCCTACCGGCAGGCTTTCCAAAATACCACGACACACGAGTGGAATCTTCTGTTTCGGACAGTTGCGTGGTCTGCCGCATGGTCCCCTTAAATGGAATCATCAGATCTGTTGTAAGATAATCGAAAGGTCTCCAATCCACGATTGTCTGCATTTTCAACTGTTTTCCGTAAACACAGTGTTGATCACATCCAACTCCAACCCGCCCCTGGCTTTTTCCTTTAATGGTCAGGTAGTTTGCGCGCAGGCGTTGTCTCCAGTGCTCAGGTTCGGTGAGATAGTCCCAGACGATAGCCAACGGCGCGGGAAAATCACCGTCAACTTTAAAATACAGCTTGTCCATATCAACGTAGACTCGTCTAGATTCCTCGGTGCGTTTCCACATGGAGTGTAAATCATGGACAAATCCACCATACTGTCCTAATTCCTCAAAAGCCTCTGTGTGGATTTTCATACCGTGCACCAGTTCACCTAGAGACATAGCGTTGGCTGCCGCCTCCGTGAAGAACACGTATGTTTCAATCCCCGTGGCTTCAGTAATTCGATTCCTCAGTAAACTGTGAACTATCACCAAGTCTACACCAGTGAGTCTTTCAGTTCCAGCTACATCATTAACAATGAAGGAACCGTGATGCACAATGATTTTAAGCGATAGTGTGGAGATTTGTTCGCATGCTTTACAAGAACAAGTGGTATTTTGGAGTATCTGCTCACGTTTTTTTGCGAATAAGCGGTAAAGATTCTCAACCATTTCAAGCAAAGTTTGGCCCTGCAAGATATCACCATCAAGGAGGCAGGCAAAAATGGGGTCAGTTCCTAACTCATGAATTTCCCATGGCGATCTGAGTTGTCCAATCAGGTTACCAAACAGTTCTCTTAGGATGTTTTCTGCATGTGCTAACTCTTCCGGGTCGCGAAATTCGGAGTAACCTGTTATGTCAGCGACAAGAAGATAGCCCTGTTGTCTCACAATTTCCCCCCTGGTAGATTAGGTTCCATGGTGAAAAGAACGGCATATTCACCAAACGATACAATACCATAGTTTTCTGCGGAAATCAACAGATTTACGCAGCCGAAATCGGCCTCATCTTGGCACGGCCTTCGAGATTCAATCAGCATTATTTACCCGGGCCATTCGATAAACTGACGTAAGACTATCGGATTCTTGGTTTACCGGGAACCTCTCCTCTGGCAAATCCTTTCAAAGACAGACCATCGCCGGATAGAGTGGATAAACCTAATTGAGTGGATGGCGCCAAGGCTCAGAATAGCAGATTTTGAGTTAGTCAGCTGTCCTCTTATGATATAATGAACATAGTAGACCGCTGTAAGTCAGGTACTTAGATGCAGACGCACTGCTGTGAGATGTCGCGTAGATTCCCGATCAAGGACTTGGGCGGCTCACAACCGATGATCCTGGCTTAAAAGCTGTCCAGTTTGTAACTTTGCAGTAGAGGAAAAACGTGAGATTACACTCGGTTAACGTGTCACAGCCAAGAGATGTGGCGTGTGATGGAAAGATGGTACGTACCGGGATATTCAAAGAACCGGTACAGGGAAGAATTTGGTTACGGAAGCTGGGATTGGATGGTGATGGGCACGGCGATCTTGCCGTGCACGGCGGCGTTGACAAAGCCGTGTACGCATATCCTATCGAACACTATGAATACTGGAAGCGGGAATTGGAACGAGACGAACTACCGTTCGGCCAGTTCGGCGAAAACGTCACCGTAGAAGGGTTATTAGAGGAGCAAGTTCATGTCGGAGATGTGTTTCAGATCGCAGGGGCACAAGTTCAAGTCACGCAACCGCGAGTACCCTGCTTTAAGCTTGGGGTGAGAATGGGGTTAGCGACATTTCCAAGACTTTTCCTAGCAAGTGAACGATCGGGATTCTACCTCCGCGTCATAAAGGAAGGAGACATCGGTGCTGGCGACCAAATCGACCGAATCCAGTTGGATCCTGCTCGGCTGAGCATTAAGGAGGTCCACCATCTGTACTATTTCGACAATTCTAACCGTCAAGGAGTCATGAGGGTATTGGACGTAGCTGCGTTGTCCGATAGTTGGCGCGAGTCGTTTGAGGGGTTTTTGAACAAATGTGATGCGGTCAAAAATTGAGGGCACGAAGGTTCCGTTTTGCGATGGATTAGATCATCGTATCTTAGATTAAACGTCTCCCAGTCCATGCGTGCAGGGAAAAAGAGTCAGAACAGAAACAGATCGTGTTTAAAAACAAAAAGCCCCTTCCGCGAACCAAGGAAGGGGCTATTTTTATAACATCCCCGACGGGATTTGAACCCGTGTCGCTGCCGTGAAAGGGCAGTGTCCTTGGCCAGACTAGACGACGGGGACGTATGGTGAGCCGTACAGGAATCGAACCTGTGACCACCTGATTAACGTACCACACTCACTTTCGTGAGCCAGACAAGAAAATATCTGTTGTAGTCTGGACTATATCTTTACCCTCAGCGCAACTAAACTGATAGGGTAGGACACGTATAGTCTCTGGGGAGCGAAGGAAGCGCCATGTCCTCAATGACGACGTCGCTCCCTTGGATATCAGCTTACGGCATACTGTTGATATCCCTAATCCATTGCCTGATCGGAAGTTACCACCTTGTCAGGGAATTAGCTTTCCTGCTGGTTGCCCAATCCTTTGGATTTTCACGCTATGCCGCGTACCAAAGGCTCTAAGGGGATTCCAGCAAACAGTGTCCTCCACTTTACATGTCTCCATGTAAAGGCTCCATGTTAAAGTCAGATGCTCTACCAACTGAGCTAACGGCCCATAACCTCAGCGTATAATGGACGAAATAATACCGAATCGATTCGGAAACTCTCTACCTCAATACAACACCAACTTCGCGGGGAAGTTCCTCCGCCTCTTCGTGTACGGTGTTAGTCAAAGAAGGTCTTCGTTACAAACAACAGTTTGTGTTCTCTCCTTGCCAACGGAGATAAGTGCAATGGGAACATCAAGAAAGTCGGCGATGTAACCGGCATAGCGCTTTGCGTTTGCCGGCAGATTGTCATAGCTGCGGATATCTGCTGTTGACTGCTTCCAACCGGGCAACGTTTCGTAAACTGCCTCACATTCCTCTAGCACCCGCAAACTTGGCGGGTACGTCGTAACCTGGTCACCACGGCGCTGGTAAGCAACGCAGACCTGAAGTTCGTCAAGATGATCCAGTACATCAAATTTCGTCAAGGCAAGCCCGGTAAATCCGTTGACTTGGGCAGCATAGCGAAGCGCCACTAGGTCGAGCCACCCGCAGCGGCGCGCACGTTGTGTTGTCGCTCCGTATTCCTCACCAATCCCACGAATCTCTTCGTCCAGGTCAGGCGGCATTTCCGTCGGAAATGGCCCGCCGCCAACACGAGTGACATACGCCTTGGAGACACCCAAAACCCGATCTATCGCTTGGGGACCAACGCCAAGACCGGTACAAACGGCGCCAACCGTGGTATTGGAGGAGGTGACGTAAGGATACGTCCCGAAGTCAACATCGAGCATTGTGCCTTGTGCGCCCTCGAATAATATTCGTCTTCCGGATTTTAGCGCATCATTCAACAATTCAGGTGTGTCAGCTACGTAAGGTGCGAGCTGTTCCGAATAAACATAGTATTGCGCCAACAGAGCTTGTTGATCAATCTCGCCACCGATTTGGTCGAGCGCGTATCCTTTGGCAGCTAGATTGAAATCGAGTTTCTTCTGAAAAAGTTCAAAATCGAGTAGGTCTGCAACTCGTATTCCCGCATGGCGGTTCATTTTGTCGGAATAGGTCGGACCGATGCCCCTCGCAGTTGTACCTAGCTTTAGCGCGCTTCCCAGGTCGTCCCAAGATTCCATAATCCTGTGATAGGGCAAGATAAGGTGCGCGCGAGAGCTAATTTTTAACCGGTCGCCCACCTTGATTCCACACGCCTCCAGTTCTGTGATTTCGCCGAACAAGGTCTCCAAGTTGATGACAACGCCGTTACCAATCACATTCACGGTATTGGGATGTAGAAGCCCGGAGGGAAGAAGGTGAAAAACAAACTTGTCGTCTCCAATGACGATTGTATGCCCCGCATTATCTCCACCCTGATATCTTGCGACGATGTCCGCTCCTTCGGCAAGGAAATCAGTCGTGCCGCCTTTGCTTTCATCGCCCCACTGAGCTCCCAAGATGACTGTGTTCGCCATGAATCAGATCCTCAATATTGCACTTTGCGTCCGCATTACAATTAACGCTTGGAGAATTGGTAGCGAGCCCGCGCGCCTTTTTGACCATACTTCTGACGTTCGACCATACGAGAATCGCGGGTTAGGAACCCGGCTTTTTTCAGGGCAGGTTTCAATGATTCATCTGCTTTGACGAGTGCTCGTGCCAGACCGTGTAGAATCGCTCCAGCTTGGCCCGAGATTCCTCCACCGCGAATATTTACAATTACGTCGTAGTTACCGGTTTGCGCAACGAGTTCAATCGGTTGCTTCGCGTATTGAACATGGTCTGCTCGGTCAAAGTATTCCTCAAGCGGCTTCTTATTCACGACGAATTGACCTGAACCTGGCAGCAGTCTTACACGCGCAACTGAGGTTTTACGCCGTCCCGTTCCCCAATACTGTTCGATAGCCATATCTTTTCCTCAATACAAAAACCCGAGTTCTCGGATACCTCAGAGTTACTTGAATCGTTAATTTGTCCCTTTTATTAGCCTACATTAACAGACGTTTGCCTCTATTACGCGTCCAAAATTTGAGGTTGCTGCGCTTGATGTGGATGATTCGGCCCGGAGTACACTTTCAATCTCTTGATGAGTTTGTCACCCAGACGATTCTTCGGCAACATTCCTTTGACCGCGCGGCGGATTATCACTTCGGGGTTTAGTTCCATCTGTTCATTGAAAGTCCTATATTTGTCCCCTCCCGGATAGCCACTGTGGCGGAAGTATGTCTTCTGTTCCGCTTTATTGCCTGTGACGACGACCTTTTCGGCGTTGATTACAGCGACGCGAAATCCTAAATCCGCATGCGGGGTGAAAGTTGGATGGTGTTTGCCTCTCAGCACCGCCGCAATCCTCGTTGCCAGACGTCCAAGTACTTGGCCGCCTGCGTCTACTATGTACCACCTAACGTCCTCATCTGAAACTGCGTCAGATTTGGGAAAATACGTCTGCATCCGGAGTCCCATAACATTACCTTCTTCGCTCGTGTATCAGTGGCAGCGCCTTCAGTTAGCGCCCGCACAGAACTGCTACTAAATGTCTTTCTCTGCTTTTTCTCTTGACCGATTATCGCGGTCTGGACGTTGCGCGGTTCATTTTTTTCGGATCACGGCATTTCAAAGCGCTCGACTGCGCGAATTTCGTGATTGGCAATGTCCGCTAAAATTTAGCAACTCGCACCCAAGATATTCAGAGGCCTTCTCGGTATAGAGTAGAACACAAACGATTGGGCCACGGAAACTATGGGCACAACAGCGGATAATAGTATCACTAACAGCACTCTAATGTCAAGGCGAAATCCGCAAGTCTTCTGTGGAATTACATGTAACTCTGAGGGTTAATGGAGTGTGCATAAGATGAGTCCGAGGTGCTGCAATACGCCCTGAAGTTTTTATCGGGTTTCATCCGGTAATTGGCCAAATCCTGGACAAATACCGGATAATCGGTGCGTGTGGCATAAGGCGCGGAGCTGGAGATCGGTGGACTTACGCTAATCGAGCAGAAAAGGACAACCACGATGGTTGCTCCTACATCTGGGCGTACACACAGGACGCATTACACCTAAGAAGGTTGTATCATATGGCGGATATCTACTGCCCTGTACGGCTTAAATGACGGCTTGCAATTAACGCGAATTGGTGTTATAATTCGCGCTATTAAGGCAAACTTACCAAGATGACCCCGCGCACATCTCCTCATTCATTGAAAGTATCCTCAATCTTTAGGTACTATCCCCATTTTTGAAAAGGCCTGTTAGGCGCATCTATAAGATACGGCAAAAGGCGGCACAGAAAAAACGAGCAAATTCATGATGGCATCGCAACCGTTTTTCTTCGCTGTCAGCAATCTGTGTGTAGCATGATTTTCCTATATTCGCAGTGCATAAAGAGCGCCAATCAAGTCTTGCAAATCGAGTAATAGGTGGTGTGCGCAAGGCGAATGGCAATGGTGTCAAAAACAGACAAGTCGGTCGTTATTACTTGTGGAATGATGTTATTGGCGTTCTGGCTTTACTCCCGCTTTGCGTCCCTGTGGATTATCTACGTAAACTTGTTGATTTCGGCCGTTCTTTTCGTTTATGGGATTTGGAAGGAGCGAGAAACGTCCCGACATCTCGAACAAAGTGTCATCTTTGGTATCGTGGCATCCCTTACTTATATTCCATTGGATTGGGGATTTTCCCGTGGCATTCAGTTTGTCATTTATCTGCGGCCTGATCTAGCCATAATGCCAGCCGCTCCTTTGTGCGTAGTATTCACGTGGATAATTTCGATCGCCGCGATTATCTACCTCTATCACCGCTTAAATTCCGTTTCTGGACGTCCCCTAATTTCGGCGGGGCTTGCCGGAATCGTTGCATTCATCGGAGCTATTCTCCTTGATCAATTCGCGTCCGCAAAATTCCTGTGGCACTGGAATTCTACGCCCTTGGGTGGAAAATATACAGTTGATTTTCCGCAAATCGGCTCGACTCCTGTTTTTGCACCAATCAGTTTATTCTTGACTTTCGTGCTGTCTCCCTACTACTTCTACAAGCGGCAGCACACGATAGTCGCCGGTATACGATGCGGTGTGTTCATGGGTGCGATGTTGTTCTGCAGTTTCGTTGCATTTTTGGCATTTTACCGTTTGGTTTAACCGATACATCATTCAATCGTGATTATGGCAAATCTGGAGCAGTTCATGAAATATGATAGGAGCTACGATGATTAGGTCGACCACAATCCTTGCCGTACGGCGCGATAATCAGATTGCCATCGGGGGCGATGGGCAGGTAACTCTCGGCGACACAGCGATTAAGCATGGAGCGAAGAAAATCCGTAAGATTCATGAAGATCGTGTGCTGATAGGGTTTGCGGGCAGTGCCTCAGACGCGCTTACTTTATATGAGAACCTGGAAACGAAATTAGAACAATTCCGCGGAAATCTTCAGCGTGCGGCGGTTGAGTTGGCGAGAGATTGGCGAAGCGATCGCGTACTTAGAAGGGTTGATGCCCTGATGATTGCTATTGATGTAGAAGGCGGATATCTAATTTCCGGAGCGGGGGATGTAATCTCTCCGGACGACGATGTATTAGCTATCGGGTCAGGCGGCTCCATCGCACTTTCCGCAGCCAAGGCTCTGTTGAGTTTTTCTTCACTCAGCGCCGAGGACATTGTTCAGGAAGCACTAAAGATTACGAGCCAGATTTGTATCTATACCAATGACGAGATTACAACCGAATGTATTGAACCTTGACCACCTCTTGAGTGGAGCATTCATCATCTATTTTATGATAAATTAACGATCAGACCGGAGGAAGATCTTGGATACACAACAGGCTTCAACAGAAGATAAGACGTTGCGTGACTCTCTCACGCCCAAACAGATTGTTGCAGAACTAGACAAATACATCATCGGTCAAGCGGAAGCCAAACGCTCGGTTGCTATTGCACTCCGTAACCGGGCGCGCCGGCAGATGCTTGACGAAGATATCCGAGATGAGGTCGCCCCCAAGAACATCATTATGATTGGCACAACGGGAGTCGGAAAAACGGAAATCGCTCGTCGATTAGCGAGGCTGGTTGATGCGCCGTTTATCAAGGTGGAAGCTTCAAAGTATACCGAGGTTGGGTATGTAGGCCGTGACGTAGAATCAATGATTCGCGATTTAACCGAACTCGCGGTTAACATGGTGAAAGAAGAACAGACCGACTCTGTCAAGGAGCGAGCACTTGAACAGGTGGAGGAACGGCTCTTGGACTACATCTATCCGCCGCCAAGTTCATTGAAGAAAAACCGAGGCGACGAATCTGGTGAAGAGGAGGAAATTAACGAAAAGGACGCTCTCGAATTCGGAGAGGAAACTCAAGAGATGCCCAATTTACCCGCCGAATTGATGGAAATCGCGGATGAGCCGGTAGAGCCGGAGTCTGTTAGGAAACAGAGAGAAGAACGGTATCTGAGAACTCGAGACAAATTCCGCAAACAGCTCCGTGATGGGAAACTTGAAGACAAACCCGTCGAAATTAGTGTGAAAAATCGCACGGCGCCTTTGATTGAAATCTTCTCGCCCGGCGGAATTGAGGAAATGGACATAAATTTCAAGGATGTATTCGGTGGACTGATGCCTAAACAGACGAAGAAGCGTCGGTTAACCGTTTCCGAAGCCCGCCAAATCTTGATGCAGGAAGAGGCGGAGAAGCTGATTGACATGGACAGTGTTGTTGGCGACGCCGTCACGCGTGTAGAAGACACCGGGTTGGTCTTTCTTGATGAGATTGACAAGATCGCCGGCAGAGAACATAAGGCAGGACCAGATGTTTCTCGAGAAGGGGTCCAACGCGACATATTGCCGATTATCGAGGGATGCACGGTAGCAACCAAATATGGCATGGTGCGCACCGACCACATTCTGTTTATCGCGGCGGGCGCATTTCACATGTCTAAGCCGTCAGACCTCATTCCCGAGTTGCAGGGGCGCTTCCCGATTCGCGTGGAGCTTAAGAGTCTGGGCGAAGGCGACTTTAGGCGTATTCTCACCGAACCCAAAAACGCGCTCGTGAAACAATATGTTGCCATGATGCAGACCGAAGAATTGAAGATCACGATTAGCGATGACGCCATTGATGAGATTTCCGCGCTCGCATTTCGAGTCAACGAAGCTGTTGAGGATATTGGCGCCCGCCGTTTGCACACGATCATGGAGAAACTCTTTGAAGAAATTTCCTTCGAAGCCCCTGATCTGGAGGACAAAACCATCGTAGTTGACGCACAATATGTCAAAGGGCAATTGTCCGATATTGTCAAGGATGAGGACCTCAGCAAGTATGTTTTATAACTTGGAGGCTTGAGACTCGCAATCCTTTCGTTTCGACACCCTAGCACGTGATGCGATTTAAGGCACCTCGGATTCGACTTTAGGCAACTCCGGATATGTCAGGAGCTGCGCTGTACCGCAATTGAGTTCGATGAAGCCAGAGCTATCAACTGCGGCTAAAAGGAGATGACGGATTAGGACAACCGCATCAATAAAAGGAGAAAGCATGGCAATTCTAGACGGAAAGACAGCACTTGTGACCGGCGGTGGACGCGGTATTGGCAAAGGTATCGCAACAGAATTGGCAAAGGAGGGTGCCGACATCGTTATCGCCGACATTGACCTCGAAAACGCTGAAAACACCGCAATCGAACTCCGAGATTTAGGGCGGAAGGTCACGGTTGTCGAGATGGACATCACGCAAGAAGCGTCTGTGGCGTCGGCGGTTTCGAGCGCACTTGGCGAGCACAACCGGATTAACATCTTGGTTAACAACGCAGGCATTATGGGGGACCACGTCCTTGGAGATGAAGTTCAATTGAAGAGTTGGGACAAGTGTTTCGAGGTCAACCTTAGGGGCATCTGGGTTGTGAGTCGCGCGATTGTTGGTCACTTCAAAGAGATTGGCGGCGGGAAGATTGTGAACATCGCCTCCGTCGCGGGGCGGCATGGCAGCGGTACGCATGCGGACTATTCGGCATCCAAAGCGGGCGCTATCAGCGTTACCCAATCTTTGGCAAACGAACTCGGGCCATTCAACGTTAATGTCAACGCTGTCTGTCCAGGGGTGCTTTGGACATCCATGTGGCGGCAACTTGAAGGCATGTATACTCGTGACGCTTCGGCGGAGAACGTAAATAAACGAAAAACCTTTGAAGGACTTATTCGAGATCGGTGTCCGCTTGGCAGGGAACAAACGCCCGAGGATGTTGGAATGCTCGTCGCGTTTCTTGTCTCGGAGCGATCGCGAAACATCACGGGTCAAGCCATAAACGTTGATTGCGGGATGTTTATGAATTGATTGGAAAACGCCTGCCGGGTCTAATTACATGCATTCCAGTCCGCAGCATCTCCGTCTGCGGTCGGGAACGAAAGCTACTTGCTGTCCTCTGCCCCATGCAGGCACAAGAGTATCTTACTCCAACCAAGCATCAGGATTGAGCCCTACGGCACGGGCTTCGTCGCAGATGGCTCCCCACGTTGTTTCGTCAATCGTGATTCCTCCGGAGGATTTTCGTTCGGCAGTCAGGAACTCCGGTTCACCTGGCGACAAGATTTCCGAGAACCCAGGGGCGACACGGCTTGACTTGACGTGCACGATCAAATCCTCGATTTCCTTATAATACGTCTCCAACTCGGTGAAATGGTCGATATTGTAAACCGTGAAGAGAACCCCATTGCTGACCATCTTTTTTTCGCCCGCCGCACAGCCTTGGCCACTCAACGCCCCGCCTAAAAGTTCTACGACGAAACTGAGTCCGTATCCCTTATAGGCGACAACGCCGCCCATCGGGAGAATCGCGCCCGGCGGGTCCGCCTTGAACGTCCGCGGATCCGTCGTCGGGTTGGCTTGATTGTCGATTAACCATCCTTCGGGTACTTTCTTCCCTGCATTGATGGCAACTCGGATCTTCCCCTCTGCCACAACCGAGGTGGTCATGTCAACAAGGAGTGGGTTATCGTCGCGGCGAGGAGCAGAAAAAGCGATCGGGTTGGTCGAAAGTCGGCCATCAATTCCGCCGTAAGGCGCAATCTGGTATCCGAGGCGTCCGGCATTTACAAAAACAAGCCCCATCATCTCAGAGCGTGCTGCCTTTAAAGCATACGCCCCGGCCCGTCCGACGTGGCTCGTATTTCGCAATACCACCGTGCTGGTGCCATATTGGCGCGCTTTTTCAATGGCTAGATTCATGGCGAAATTTCCACCAATTTGACCGAGCGCCCCTTGGGCATCCACGACAGCGGTACAAGGATTTTCGCGGACGATTACAGGCGTGGCGCGCGGCTGGTAGGTACCATCTCGGAGCGCGTGAGCATACTCAGAATACCGGATCGCGCCGTGCGAGTCGTGTCCAAATAGGCTTGATTCAACGAGATGGTCAGTCACCGCTTGAGCGTCTTCCGGCGAGCAACCTGCAGCTTCAAAGAGGTCGTGGCCGACCCGCCGTAAAGTTTCCGGTTGAAGCGTGGGCATAACACATCCTTTCGATCTGAAGAAGGTAAGACTTTACGCATGGCCTGAAAAAGAGATTTATCCTCCGCACCAACTAACCCGAGAAGGAGAGGAAGGAGGGTAGCGCGGAAGGCTCGCAGAGATGGTTGCAAGGCACCTCAATCCTTCGCAGTGAAAAAGTGAGACCAAATAATTTGGGTTTCGCTATGCTAAACCGTACCCACGTGCAGGGGCACAAGTGGAATTGACTGTGCGTATTCGCATTCAACTAGACCGTTACATTTTCTCAGGAACGCTCAAGCATCATGCGGTTTGTTAACTGTTGAAAAACTTGCTGAACCGTTACGGCATCGATTGCAGCACAGCTTTCCGCTCCGCAGCCGCCGGGATCTTTTCCCGGGTGGCACGGGTTGCAGCCAAGTTTCACGTTGCTTCGCACTACACTATGCTCTTCGCCGTATGGTCCGCTTCGATAATGGTTCGTAGAGCCGAAGATGGCGATTACCGATGTGCCAACCGCAGCCGCAATGTGCATCGGGCCCGTGTCGTTTCCAAGATAAACTTCGCAAGCCTTAAGCAGCGCCGCAACCTGCCGTAGATTCTGGCTTTTTATGACGACAGGTTTCGACTCTGCTAAGTCAGCAACTTGGGATTGCAACCAGAATTCATCGGGGCCAGCGAACAACAGGATCTGGGCGTTCCATCTATCGCATATGAGATCGGCAATTCGGGCAAAATTACCCGGATGCCACAGCTTGTAACGCCAATTTCCGCCAGGATGAATGCCTACAATCGGCCGGTTGCGACTTATGTTATTTTCCGTCAGGAATTGATCGCGTGCTGCTAATTCCAGATCGGTAAACTGAAGTTGTGGCCGCGCACCGGCAGTCTCAACTCCGTGCCGCTGAAGCACTTCAAGGTATCGGGTGACGGCATGTGTTTCATCGCTTCGCCGCGCCATTCCCCAATACTTCCCTCCAACAAAGCGTGACCAGAGACTATCGCGAAGATTAATGACCAGATCAAATTGTCTGCGCCGCAACGAATCGATGAGTCGGTATCTGCCTCTCCATCCGGCATGCTGTCCCCGATTGTCGTAGATTAGAACATGATCGATGCTCGGATCACTTGCGAGTAGATCGAAAGCTCGAGTGCCAACGAGAAATGAAATCTGCGAATCGGAAAAATGGCGGCGAAGGGGGTCGATCACCGCTGTCGAGAGGGTTGCATCGCCAATGAAACTGAAACTGAAAACCAGGATGTTTTTGATCATGCTCCATGCAGCGTGCCGTGCGATACATGTTCCACGAACGACTTGATCAAGTCCGAGATTTAGAACTGATTAGCCCTCTCATCGGCAAACGTCTCAATGAGTTCAGTTGCAGTATTCAATCCATCTTCTGCACTGATTTTTTCTCCTAACGCACGAGCGTTGTCCGACATCGACTTTGAGGAAGTTGCCTTTCGGATTCGCCGCGCCAGCTTTTTGGCAGTCATATCGCAACGGTATAGCGGTCTTGGGGCAACACCTAGCCCGTAGAGTCTGCCGCCCCAATATGGCTGGTCAGCAATATGCGGGATTACTATCGAGGGCACTCCCGCACGGCAAGCGGACGCGGTAGTGCCGGCGCCGCCGTGGTGTACCACACAGGTCCCTTGACGAAAAAGAATATTGTGCGGCACGTACTCGACAAAACGGACTGACTCCGAGTGCTCAGGCAATTGCAAATTGCCCCAGCCTGCCTGAATTACCGCACGTTGGCCACTTAATTCTACTGCTTCTACGAGTATTCGAGCGGTTTCGGTCGCCCGTGTACCCCCCATTGAACCGAACGATATGATCACGGGGCGCTTCCCGCTGTTCAGGAAGTCGTGCAGCATCGATGGTATCATGTAGTCGGAATCGTCAAGAAACCAGGCACCGGTAAATCTGTGGTTTTTCGGTAAGTCCGATGGAGGCGGACTAATATGGGGCGAAGCAGCAACCAGATTGAGTTGCTGCGAATACATGCTCTCCACGCCAACCAGTTCCCGCTTTCGTCCTCCCACAGAGGCTATAAACTCGTTGAAGACCGGATCCGCCCGTTTCCGTATCAGCCATTCCGCAACCTTCCACGCCGCACGATTCAGATGAGGACCGAGATTGGGCAGCGGATATGGCGAGGCATCGGTAGTCTTGATGAAACCAGGACAGAAACTTACGGTTAGCCACGGTAGTCTGTTTTTGATCGCCGCTTCTTGCCCGGGTACATCGGCTGAATGGCAGATAGCGAGGTCATAACCCTCCATGCCTCTGAGGCAGTCTTTATACCACACATCGGCGTCCGCTATGATTCCATCTTTCACGATTCTAATTGCCGATTCGAGGGGATCCTTGATCTGGACCAGATTATCTATGAATCCGTGGAAATGATCGAAGTCGAAAGGGGTACCGACAGCGTAAAAGTCTACCCCGACCTTGGTGAATCGGTTTTGAAAATAACTGGACGCGCAAATCCGAACATCATGTCCTGCGGCGACTAATCGTTCCGACAACGCGAGAAATGGGAAGACATCACCGGCTGTTCCCCAAGTGCTCAATACGATTCGCATGGCAACTTTAATTTGCGAAATGCTAGAATCACACTGCCGTTCTCCTCATCTTCTCGGTGCTAATGGACGAAAGTCCACTTACCTTCCGTGTAACTTCGTTCCACACTACATCGACCGGCAACTTCTTCGTGCATTCCCAGCCGATTTTGCACTTGTGCGCACTGCACGGCCAGCAGGGCATGTCGCGCCTCACAATGGTTGCTTCATCACTTAACGGCTCCCAAGCGACATGATCGGTGGGACCGAAGATCGCCACCATTGGCACGTTAAGGGTGGCAGCGATGTGCATTGGGCCAGAGTCATTACAAATAACAAGGGCGCAGTGTTTCATAAGGGCGGCGAGATTGCGAATGGACTCAGGCGCTTGGGCGATCGACGGGTGGGTCATTGTTTTCTGTATATGCCGCGTCAGGTGCGCCTCGTTGGGCCCCCGCAGAATCAGGATTTTTGCATTGTATTCACTTATCAGCCAATCTGCCAGGCGAGCATAATTCTCGCTGGGCCACTGCTTATCAAACGAACTCCCGCCAGGGTGAAGACAAACCACGAAATCGTTTGCGCCTACACCCCAGTCCATAAGTTGCCCTTTGGCAAATGAGATCTCGTCGTCTAGCAAGTTAAATACAAGCTGCCGGTTACCCTTACCCGTGCAAATCAGACGCATTAACTCCAAATTCCGATCCACCTCGTGAACATGCCCTTTTTCATAGTTACCTCGCCACTTGTGCGTGAACGTCCCTTTTGCGTGCTTTTGGTAGCGTCCCAAGCGGAACCGCGCCCCCGAGAGAAGTGTCACGAAGTTCGACCATGAAGCAGTGCGCATGGCGATAGCGAGATCGAATTCTTCGCGCTGCAGGGCGTGATAGAAACGAAGTCGATCGCGCAATCGGCGATGGGTACCCTCTCGGTCAAAAATCAGAACCCGATTGACGTGGGGATTTCCGGTTAAAACCGCCGCATTCAGTGGTTGGGCGAGCACACAGATCTCCGCGCTTGGGTAATTCTCGCGTAGTAGTGCGAGCGCAGGCGTGGAATTGAGCAGATCGCCGATTCCGTCGTTGCGAACGACCAGAATCTTGCCGATGTCTGGAAGGAGGGGATTGGACATGGGAGATTCGGTTTTCAGGAGGCGGTTCAGAGCTTGGATTCGCCCCTCATCTAGCGGAGGATTCAGTCTGTCACAGGTAGATTCGTGCACATTGAATAATATCACACTGGGGGAGGTGCATCCAGATAAAAAGAGAATCAGACTTAGCTGGTGATGGCAGAAATCACGAACTGATGGATTCAATCCCTGAAGTGCTAGCTTACGCTAGAGACGGGAAATGGCTTACCACCAGACTACGTAAGCGCTCACTCAGCGATATCTTCTTGATCGAAATTGAATCTACCCCAAAAGATCGGGCGGGAGTCAGGATTTCCGCACTTTCGGCAGTTTATCCTAGCAAATAAACCCTTTCGCGTTTTTCAAGTCCCCATTGCGCTTCAGAGGAATTCAGTTATTTCGAAATTCGCATTTGATTTTGCGGCGCGGAGTTGCGCTTTACCGTTGGCCGAGGTCTCTAGACGCCGTCCGGTTACGAAGTATTTCCAGCTGAGGAGTTCACGACAGAATCGTTTAAACTATGGCATTGCGTAATCGTCTGGATTGTTCTTCCGCCAATTTGGTAAGTACCCTTCTCTGTGTCCGAAGCCGTAAGAAGGTCCGATTTGATTCACGCTTGACCAGGGCCACGCTTGTCCCCCGATGAGACGAAATTCATCCCCTTTTCCGCACAACCAATAAAAGATGTGTGCTACGTATCTCGCCACGCCGTGCCCGCCGTAATCCGCTGTCTGAAAATTAAATTCCGGTTCCTGTTTCCAATCTCGTGTCGGCGGAACCGTTCGCCAGTAGCTAAATTTCAGCATGTGGCGTAGTCCTTTTGCGGTGGACTCGCCGCGGCGATGAAGAATACTCTGAGAATGGATAACAAACGAACCTGCCGGACCTACGCTTGAAACACCTTTTTCGGTGATGCCTCGATTCGTGGACCGAATATGTGAACCGGGCAGAAGCTCTGTCGGCCCCATCTCCAACGGCGTATCCTGTGGCAAGTAGAAAACTTCTAGGAAATTGATTTCAGGTCCAAAAACATGATCTGCATCGTGGTGCCAGCCCTGGGCGGGCATTGGACACTCAACGCGATGGTTACTCACCAGCACAGGTAACCCGACATCCCTTCCGAGCAACGAGCGCAACGCTCCAGTGAGTTCACGATTCAGAAGAACATGCTCTATGTACCAGTCTTCAAGCAAAATGGAACTCGGTTCGTGTGTATTCCGAATACGCTCTAAATCGGTACGTGACATCCTGTCAGGTATGAAAATCGGATTTATGGGCAGATCGCCGTTAAGATAATTGTAAGACCGCCGATTAATCTCATCGGGGACGACTCCCCGGAGTTGCAAATAACCATCGCGGCAGAACTGTAGTACCTGTGAATCGGTGAGCGACGGTTCACAATCAAAGGTGCGGTTTACTTCGTTGTAATTCATCCTCGAAACACTTACGCTTCCAATTTTTCATTTCTGAAGATAGTGAGTTTGAAGCCAAATTTCTTGCAGAAGGCAGCGGTGTCCTCATTGTGAGCGGACACGCCCGATCTGACGTTCTTATCCGTTCATTCGTGTTCGTGCAACCAATCGAGCAACCGTATCGCGATGCCCAATCGACAATACATTCTGTCCGTGCACCATTTCCGATTCTAGCAGCGTCCACCATCCTCCCTGCAAGGGCAGCAGACGAAGATATTTCCGCTCTGCTTCACCATATAGCAGAAGCACAAGGATGTCAACCATTCTTTTATCTGTTGATTGAGTTAGGACATCTTTACTCGTATGGGATGTTACTGGTTGTCACTGAGTGGCGGATTCAGTTTCGCAGGTATCTCACCATCGGCGAGGAAACAGAACTCTGTCGTTGGCGAAGATCTAATCGCTCCTAGTAGAACTTTTTAAACTTAAGCAATATATCATACGGCGTCAACCAAGCGTTCTGGATAAGCGACAGGCAGGCAGGATTTTAACCGCCTGGTCTGTATGGTTGACCATTGAACAGGTCTTCCCCGTAGGCGAGCGCACAAGCTTCGCTCCACCCGATGATTCGGAGAAAACGCTGGAGGATTCTGACATCTTCAAACCGTTCGCGATTTCGGTGAGAACTCTATTACATCCGCTATGTACTAACTCGATTGCTTGTTATTGGCTCGCTTTATCTCGTTCTATTCGCGTGATTACACTCCGCCTACGGAGGAAGAGAATTTCAGAATTTAATCATCATACGCACGGCCATCTACACGTAATGATATATCAACCATAACACTGTGAAATAGATCCGGCGCATTTTTTCTCGATCATCCCAAATCCCGTCGCATGTCTTCTTCCGGCGCCAAATCAGCAACTGTGCCGGGCGGGTATTGATACCAACCCGGATCGTCGTAGTTGGCGAGATGTTCACGGACTTTCAGAATGGTGAACATTCCGCCCATCGTGATGTAGTCAAACTGACCGTATGCTCCCACCATCGGTATGCTGTTCTTCGGTACTGCCATGTGCCCTGATTCTACGTGAATCCCGTGCTCGCCCATGCCATGCTCGCCCATGGTCATATAATTGGGCAGAAGCTGGCGAATTTTTCGATCAATCCCGTCTTTATTTATTCCGACGACATTGGGAAAGTCGTGCCCCATCTGGTTCATGACATGATGTGTCATGTGGCAGTGCATCGCCCAGTCGCCGGGTTCGCTTGCAACAAACTCAATGTCGCGTGTTGCGCCGACGGGAACAAGAACCGTGGTTTCAGGCCACTGCGCGGAGTCGGGAACCTGTCCGCCGTCGGTCGCGGTTGTCTTGAAGTAGTGCCCGTGAAGGTGGATGGGGTGGTGATCCATCGCACTCAGATTACCGAGCCGAATCCGCACCCGATCACCCAGTTTGGCAACCAGTGGTTCAGTACCGGGATAACATTTCGCGTTCATTGTCAAGACGTTGAAATCGCTCATCTCGTTGGGATTGGGTGTCGCCGTACCCGGATCGATTCGCCATTCGCTTAACATGATAGCGAAATCGCGCTTGACCGCGTAGTCGGGGCTAGGTCTTCTTGGATGAAAAATCATCATGCCCATCATCCCCATCGCCATCTGGGTCATTTCATCATGATGGGAATGGTACATGAATGTTCCCGATTGGCGTACCGTCCATTCGTATTTGAAGGTCTCACCCGGCTGAATGGAGCGTTGATTCAGTCCCCCAACGCCATCCATCCCGTTTGGCAAGAATACACCGTGCCAATGGACGGTGGTCGGCGCCTTAAGCCGATTAGTGACATAGATGCGAATTCGATCACCTTCCACGGCTTCAATGGTAGGACCGTGTACATGTCCATTGTAGCCCCAGCATTTGGCTTTTAACCCCGGCGCAAACTCGTTTGATACCTCCTCGGCGATGAGGTGATAGACCTTGACCCGATCCACAATCTTCCATGCAAGCGACGTACCGCTCGGAGTGATGACCGGTGTATAATCCTTGTTGGGAAGCCCCGGGTCCAGCATTGGAGGGTTTTGGAGGCCCGCGTACGACTGTTCCCAACGTGATTCAGCCGCGTTTGTCCGCGATGCTCCTAGAGCAATGGCTCCTCCAGCCAGTGCGCCTGTTTTCAGTAAATTCCGTCGGTTCATTTCAATGTCCTCCGTGTTCATTTTCCTGAGTGGCTTCAGACGAGCCAGCGGATAATGAGTTAGTGTTAACGAGCAGCGGAGCGAATTTGGTTGCTGACGTTTGTTCCAACAGTCTACCGGCAAGGATCTGTTCCAGCTCTACGCGTGCCACATGATAGCTATAAAGTGACTGAATATACCCTTGTCCAGCCTCGATCTCTTGTTGTTTTGCCAGCAGAAGCCGAGGTGTGCCAACCTGCATCGCGTTGTATTGCAACTGCACCTGCTCAACAATTTTGCGCCGTAGAGGAAGTATTTCATTTTGATAAAACAGCGCGGTCTGTCGGGCGGATGTCAACCGGTGTAGGGCAGCGCGCACAGCGGCGCGAATCTCGACCCCAAGCGCGTGAAATTCCTGTTGGCGCCGACGTAATTCCGACTTTGCCAGAGCAACTTTTCCCTGATTCCGGTCGAAGATTGGAATCTCAAATCCGATCAATGGTCCAGTTGCCCAGTCGCTTGCAGCACGCTCCATTTCTACGCCAAGATCCACACTCGGAACTAACGCTGTTGCCGTAGCGATCCCTAGTTGCATACCAATGGCGATTATTTTCTGTCGCGCGAGGGAAAGGTCGATGCTTTTTTCAATGGCGATCTTCTCTACGTTCAGAAATTCCTCGGCTTCCGCTGGGACCTCAGGCAGCCTGGATGAGATGCGCCAGGAAACATCCTTACCCCACAGTCCCATGATCGCGTTGAGTTCCTCTCGACTCTCTGCAACCGCCAGTTCCGCAGACGCCACGTCCATCTGGGTGTTCCTGCTTAGGCTTTGCTGAAGCAACAGGTCAAGTTCGAGGATATTCCCCGCTTCGAAAAGATGTCGGGTAAATTCGTATCCTGCATCGGTTGCCTCGGCGATCTGCCGCATCATCTCCAGCATCTGCTCCGCGGCTTGTGCTCGGTAATATGCCAAGCGAGTTTGGGCTGCCAGATCCATTACGGCGCCGGTGACACGCAGTTTCACCGCCTCGAATTCAGCTTCGGTAACCGAGGCTCGCATTCGTGCGTGCAGAATGGAAAGGAAATCCATTCCGACCTCAAGCGCGTATTCCCCGCCACTTTCGTGACTATGGTCATCGGAATGCCCGAAAGTCGCATTCCCGTGAAGTCTAGGGTTCGAGACCAGGCCCGCATCAACAACCGCCGCTTGACCGATGCCTAATTCTTCGTAGACTGCCTGCAAGCGACGGTTGTTCAACAGCGCAATCTGGACTGCGGCATCTGCACTGAGCGGCTTATCGAGAAGTTCGCCGATAGCTTGTGCCACTTTCTTTTCGGCATCTGCACTGCTGTTCCAGACTACACTGTAATCGATGCGTTGCCCCACTTCTTCTTGAATGGCAGAGAAGCTTGTTTGTTTGGACACACTCGCGCAACCTGACACAACAACCATCACGGCAATAGCTACGAAAGTGAAGGGGAGCACCGGGAGGAATGAATCCGTCCCAGCGTTTTTCGTGTAGTTAAACATCCTAATCCCTCTCTTCCATGTGCTCATGCACCGGGTTGTGGTTTGCCGGTTGCATGCGTTCCCCGTGATGATTGTGATCCGGCTGTTTGTACATGCGATAGTCATGTTCCGGCGCTTCGTGCGATGGTTCGATTGTAGCTGCCGCGGACACTTGAGTTTGCTCACTGTAACATCGCAGCATTGAGCTGCCAAAATATGGGTTGCGCGCGGGGGTTCCCTTCTGAAGCCAAACACCCCCTTGGGGGACATCGGAAGCCATGCCACAGATGTATTTGTAGACAGGCTTTTCATCACTTGTCGGTACACCAGTCGGTGCTATGAGGTGGTTGACAGCTTCACTGAGAGATCCGTAAATGACACGCGCCGTTTTGATGTCAGCAGTGCTAGCGAGCTCATGGCCACGATCGTGGATTGCCAACGTATGGTTTGTGTGAGAGTTCCACAACTCCGCCGGAGCATTGTGTTCAAGGGTATGAAATGCCTCCAACATCTCATTTGTTTTGGCATTGACATGTTCCATGGTGTCGGATGCCAGTTGATCACCAACGGCAAAGTAGGCATCTAGCATATCCGCGAACGCTTTTTCGTTGACTTCTGATAGTGAGGGGCCAGCATGATGCTCCATTTCTTCATCGTCATGCGATGCCATATATTGCGTCGACATGCCCATCGGCGGCTTGAAGGCGGCTTGCGGCGCCTCGGCATTCGCGGGATGGTCATGGGGGACGACGAACTCACTGTTCTTCGCACTACACCCAATTTGAAACAGAAGGATTACGAGAAACCCCGTCGTAAGTCCCGCTACGGAGCCACGCATGGTAAGGACGTTGACGACACTAGTCTTGTGTGAATCGGAACTTCCAAATGACATTAGATACACCTCCGTTTGGTAAAATAATCACAACTAGAATAGAGTATTCCGATTCAAGGCATGGACGCGAAGATGAATGTTAGATTTTCAGCTTCTGGAATCGGAATGGTCTTGATGCAAATTCTATACGAGGGCAAACGGTGGCGCGCGAGGCGAAATCTGGTAGGAGGGCGGATCTAGGTATGAAATTGGATAGCGGTCAAGGAATACCGCCGAATCCGTAGGAAAGGCGTTAACTTCAATGCAAGAAGCGATTGCAGCGACCCATGGAGAGGATTGTTCTAGTGTTTGTGCGCTGCGCGGGTATTCGCTAGTATCAAATATTTCGAGACGGTCGAAGCAGCAGTTGTCATTCTTTTCGCCAGGGTTGTTGGTGGGGGAAGATTCGCCAGTCTTGGTTCGGCAGCATGTCGAGCTATTGGCGCGTGTCTCCGCGAATTGCGAAACGTCGGCAACCCCTTGGCTTCTATCTTGGCTACCGGCAAAGACACTACAGGACCGAGTTTCCAGCGAGGGACACAGAACCGGACAAAGGAAGTAAACCGAGAAAATCGAAAGTAAGAGTAGAACAACAGGTGTTTTGGGGTTCATTCTAGATTGATGACGAATGTGTTCGGTAATATCCAAAATCGCTGCGGATTTGTAGCCACCGAGTATTACTTAAGACGCCCAAAGTAGATCCGGGTTTAAGCGTCTTCCGGACACGAATTAATCGCATACCACTAAGCCCTTCAAAAGACTTTAAGGTGTTGCTACCGCCTTTTGCGTTGTTTGTCAAAGCATCTTTTGGTAAGATCTAGTAAGCGGTCGTCTAACGCCAGGTGGTAATAAGGGTATATAAAGGACACACCTTCGCCGGACGCGGGTTGCAAGATTCCACATTTTAGACCGCGACTCTTGACCGCCGTCTGCCACGGGAGAACAATCAATGAATCTTTACCTTCGATTACTCGGCTACATCCGACCGTATTGGGTGAGTTTTGCGCTTTCGCTTGCCGCGATGTTTGTCGTGTCAGTCGGAAACCTCATCCCTACCATAATTGGGGGGCGGGTTGTCATTGATCAGATTCTTGTAGACCGGAATGTCAGCCGGTTGCATTGGGTAGTGATAGTCTTGATCGGGGTCCATCTCGTCAAGAGCATTGCCATAATGATCGCCGAGTGGCTCTCCCATGAAATTGCGGAGCATATTATTTTTGATATGCGGACGCAAATTTACACTCATCTGCAAAAGCTGTCCTACCGTTTTCACAAGGACAACAGCACCGGTGAGCTCATGTCGAGAGTGGTGAATGATATTGACGCCCTGCGAGATATGCTCGCGCACAGCCCGAATATGATTGTCGTCAATCTGTTAACATTCTTAGGTATTGGAATCTTTCTCTTTGGTGAGAACTGGCAACTTGCGCTAGTTGCCATCGTCCCGGTGCCATTCATCGGGTTTGTCATGGTAAGATTCGGGCTAAAACTCCGGCGCATCTATGATGATGTGCGCGCGAAACTCGGAGATGTCAACGCTCGCCTGCAGGACAACCTGTCCGGTATCTTTGAAATCAAGTCATTTGCTCGCGAACCGTACGAAGCATTACGGTTTACTGGACAATGCAGCGATTATCGATCCTCAATCATTCGCGGAATCCGATTATGGATGCGGGTTAGCCCAATCGTGCAGTTTGCGCTTGGAGCGAGCTGGACTGTGATTCTTTGGTTCGGTAGTTGGCAAATCATCCACGGTCAAGCAGGCATGACCATAGGGGACCTGTTTATATTTCTTGGCTTTCTATGGCGGCTGTTTATCCCGATAGAAATGGTAAGCCACGAGATTGAACGTCTGCAAAAAGCGCTTGCCGCCGGCGCTCGCATGATAAACCTGCTGAACGTGGCACCCGAGATTCAGGAGCGGTCGCAGGCAATAAGTCGGGAAATTCAAGGCGAAATCGTCTTTGAGAATGTGTCCTTTAAATATACGAATGAAGACGTGTTACAGGAAATAGACTTGAAGATTCGCCCAGGCGAGACGATCGCGCTCGTTGGTCCGAGCGGTGTTGGCAAAACCACACTTGTTGGTCTTGTTCCTCGCTTCTACGACGCGAGTAGTGGACGCGTGTACATTGATGGCATTGATGTATGTAGTTGGAAACTACATTCTTTGCGCAGTCAGATTGGCCTAGTGCCTCAAGAGACGTTTCTCTTTAACGGGACAATCGGCGAAAATATCGCCTACGGCAGGTTGGATGCGACACATGCGGAGGTAGAAAAGGCAGCCATGGCGGCAAACATTTACGATTTCATCATGAGTTTGCCCGAGACCTTTGACACGCGCGTGGGCGAGCGAGGCTTACGGCTCTCCGGTGGTCAGAAACAGAGGGTTTCAATTGCGCGCGCTATTCTCAAAGATCCGCCCATCCTAATTCTTGATGAAGCAACATCGTCCGTTGACACGGAGTCTGAACATCTCATCCAGCGGAGTCTTACGGATTTGCTCCGCGGACGTACGACTCTAATCATCGCGCATCGGCTTGCAACGATTAAATCCGCTGACCGAATCATCGTTTTGGAGAATAGCCGGATACTTGAATCCGGGACACATTTTGAACTTATTGCGCAGGATGGCTTGTACAGTCGGCTGTACAATTCTCAATTTGCGGGGGATTAGGTTGGGCTCAAAAACCGGTCAGAGCATCTTCTTCCGACTCGAAAATCTCCGTCGTTCTGGCGCTTTCCGGTCCCTTCATATTCCGTGTCAGTCCGATGGTATTAAATATGCGGCGTACTTGATGTGAGGGATGGGCGACCCGCAGCACCTGCTCTTTTTCGCGTAGTTTCCAGAGCAACTTGACGATTAGCCCGAAACCACTGCTTGTGATAAAACTTTCCTCATCAAAGTTCATCAGGATCTTCGGCGAACTCTGCACCTTTTCCTGTTGATATGCGGCAATTAGCGCGTCCTCCGAATCTTCGGTGAGATAACCTAGGATATCGAAAATGGCAACCTCGCCTGAATATCTAACCGATATTTGAGACCCTTTTGTCACAACACCTCTCCTTCAACCTTGAATCTGCCCGATTCATTATCACAAACGCCGAAGTTGCTCTTCTACCCGTAGTCTACCGCTTGACGTCAGAATATCAAATCCTTGAGGTACTTATACCATGATAGCACAATCGAGGAGAATGCGAAACGAAAATGTGAATGCCGTCTTCATGAACAACACCAGATTAACCGGAAGAAAGGAAAATAGACCGGTGAGAATTCAAGGGTTTCATCTTGTCTGCTGTATCTGGATTTGGTTCTGCATCAGCGTGTTTAACGGAACTTTTATTGCTCACGGTTATCAGGATTATCAAACGTGGAATCTACCGGATGGCGCCATCGCCCGATTTGGAAAAGGCGGCATCAGCGAGGGCGAAAGAGTAGTTGTCTTCTCACCCGATGGGAAACTCCTAGCTGTTTCAACAGAGATTGGTGTTTGGATTTACGACGTGAAGACGACCGAGGAACGTGCATTGTTCTTAGCGACGGAGCATTCGTTTTATTGGGGCGCCGCAGCCTTCTCGCCTGATGGGACACAGCTTGCCACGGCGGATGCTGGTGGCTTCAAACTGTGGAACGTTGCGACGCGGGCGAATGTCCTCACGATTCACAGGCATGCGGGGTTGGTCAACTCTGCAGCCTTTTCTCCCGACGGCTCGAAAGTCGCCGTGGCAGGAAGTAAAGTGAAGTTGATGGAGATCGAAACGGGAAAAACTATCCGCACTTTCAGTGGACACACGGATTGGGTCAACTCCGTATCCTTCGCGCCCGACGGGACAAAACTGGCTACGGGGGCACAGGACAAGACCATCAAATTGTGGGAAGTCGATACAGGAAAGAATATTGACACGCTCAGGGGCCATAAGGATGAAGTAGAATGCGTCGCGTTTTCGCCCGACGGCACGAAGCTGGCTTCGGGTTCAATGGACCACACTATCAAACTGTGGGATGTGAAAACAGGAAGGTATGTTGACACGCTTGGCCGTTCAGCCAGTACATCGACTACCAAGCAGGTATTCTGGAGCGTTCTCGGCAGAATTACCAACACCGGAGGGCACACATTTTGGGTCAATTCCGTGGCGTTCTCGCCCGATGGCACGACACTTGCCTCCGGTTCTTCAGACGGGATGGTAAAGCTCTGGCAAGTTAAGACAGGGAAGAATGTCGGTACACTCGTGTCATTTGGAGGGCTTTCCAACCCAATTGCGTTTTCCCCGGATGGCAATATAATTGCGTGTACATCGGACAGACATGGAGCGGTCAAGCTGTGGGAGGTTGCTACGGAAAAAACGATGGACACAATCACAGGACATATAAATTCAGTTGATTTTGTTAGCTTTTCACCCGACGGCACGACACTCGCGGCAGCATACGCTGATGAGGTCAGACTGTGGAAAGTGGATACGGGACGAAAAGTCACGTCACTAAAGAAAGCGTTTATGGGTTCGGTTCAGTCTGGCGCGTACTCTCCTAACGGCACGCAGTTTGCCGTGGGGCTATGGAATGGAAAGGTCGAACTCTGGGAGGTTTCAACGGGAAAAACCGTTGGCACTTTTGCGGGACATACAGATACGGTTAACGATGTCGCTTACTCGCCTGACGGCACAAAGTTCATCTCGGGGTCGGACGACAAAACCGTTAAATTGTGGGACGTGTTGAGCGGGAAAGAAATTACTACACTTAACGGACATACTGGTGAAGTTCGGTCTGTGGCATTTTCTCCGGACGGGTCAAAGTTTGTCTCGGGATCGGAGGATATGACCGTGAAGCTGTGGGACGTTTCTGCGGAAACAGAAATTACCACATTTAAGGGGCATAAAGGAGAAGTAAACTCCGTCGAATTTTCACCTAACGGTTTAACAATCGCTTCAGCGGGATCTGAAGATGAGTCGGCGAAGCTATGGAGCGTCTCAACCGGGGAGATCACCACCACGCTAAGCGGACATGAGAGTTACGTTAACTCTGTAGCATTTTCGCCCGACGGCACTAAACTTGCCACGGGATCGATGGAAGATACTATAAAATTGTGGGAGGTCTCGACGGGGACTAACATCGCCACGCTCCGAGGAAATAATCATTGGGTGCGCGATTTGGCATTTTCGCCCGATGGCACAACACTCGCGTCAGCATCGGCTGAGGGGATTGTTTTGCTGTGGGATCTTCGACTCGGAGAGGACTGAGACATTTTGAGGTGTAATTGGTGCCAATACGTCTTTTTTTTTAGAAGCAAAATTATTGCGCCCGTTTCAAATTCCGAAGTACCGTAGCCGGGATGATTCCAAGTTCCATTGAAGACATTTGTTAAATAAACGCAGATTACATTAACGTAAGTTTGGCTTTCAGAATCCGCAAAGTCAGATCAATTTGGGAAATGGAGAAATTATCAATGAGGATACAAATGCATCATCTCACTCTCTTCGGTTGGATGTGCCTCTGTTCCATAATGCTTGGCAGGGTTTCCGTCGCGCGAAGCTATCAGGATCATCAGACGTGGAATCTGCCAGATGGCGCCATCGCCCGATTTGGAAAAGGCGGCATCAGTCAGGGCGACAGAGTAGTCGCCTCCTCTCTTGATGGGAAACTCTTAGCTGTTTCAACAGAGATTGATGTTTGGCTTTACGACGTGAACACGACTCGGGAACGCGCACCGTTCTTAGCTTCGGAAGATCCGTTTGATTGGGGCGCTGCAGCCTTCTCGCCTGATAGGACACACCTGGCCGCGGCAGATGTTGGCGGTGTCAAACTTTGGGATGTTTCATCAAGGACGAATATTTCGACGAAGATCCATTCAACTGTCGTTTCCATTGTCAATTTCTTTCTTAGTCTGTAATAGCGCTAGTGCCCCACGTCCAAATGCTTCAACGTCGCCATTACGGAGTTTGTTAAGCATTATTTCACCTATTTCCTCCCTATTTTTATCTCAGTGAGAAAGGTGTGGGGACATGGTTTTCCTCAAACGCCATTGGTTATTTGCTTCCGCTGGTCTAGTCGTGTTGCTCTGTGTTGCGCTAGGTGCGTTCTTGGTATGGCGTGCAAATCAACCTGTCGAAACCAAGACGGTTTATGTTTTGCCTAAGCCTAATCCCGAGCGTGCTGAAATCCTCGCCGATGCCACGCGGCCGCGGAAAGAGCCGTATCACAAGCCTGCTCATGAGGCTGTCGATACGGAAGATAATCCGACTGTCACTGTGTTTGGGGAGCTAGATACTAAAACGGTAGCTGAGGAATTTGTTGCCGTTACCGATGACGACCTTGAGATATTTACTGCGCTCGAGGACGAACAACCGGGGCGGGTATCGCCTTTCGGCTTCGGCCCCTATCCGGAAGTGCCCGCCGACTATCCTGAAGACGTCATTTGGGAGAACGACCTCGGGGTGGATAGAGAATTGACAAGAATGGCGGAACTCATGGATAGAGTCCTCGTCAAACTGTGGTCGCAAGGGCATCGCGTGTCATCATTGACGGCAGAGGGTTCCAAATACTATCCGGCATACCCCAACGCCGCCTACGTCGAATGGGATTATTACCAAGACGAGAACGGCGTGCCACATCGATACGCCACCCGCGTTACCGCCGGCCCTGGTGTGTCGCACAGTCAGGTCAACCAACTGCACGATGGAATTATTCCGGACGGAATCACAATTCTTAGTCACGACCACGATTCCATTAACCCTTACGAATTTCTCAATCTCCAACGATGAAAGGAAGGCGAAAATGCGAACACTGTTCAACGCAGGCATTGCGGCCTGCATGGTAACCCTGCTATTGTACCCGATAATAGCTAACGCCAAGACCGTGAGGGACGGCCCCTGCACGGCGACAGCAGGCAAGACCGAAAGACGGTCTCGCACCACTGCGCGAGCCGATGTGTCTGCTCTGAGTTATTCGAAGATCGGCAGCTACGGTCAATCCGTTAAAGCCGGGAACGAGCAGTTGAGCGTGCGTGGTGTTATCGTAATGGTGTGGAAGTCGACTCCATCAGTGTGGCTGCCCATGTCAAAAAGGACAAAGCGGGCGCCAGTGCTTGGATAACCGGCAACAGTGATACCCAATCCTGGTACGCCAGCGTCAGGGAATAACCTCCAACCGGCGGGGTACTCAGGCATCCCGTCAACCCCTACGCCCGCAAGTCTGACTGATCTGTGGGCGTTCCTTTTCCTAGCCCATGCTCCCACGCCTTCAAAACCAGCCTCCGGATTCCGTTCTGATCGCTCGCTTTCAAGTCGGCGAGTCCGGCGTGTTCGATTTACTCTACCGCCGCCACCGGGACCGGATGAAGGGCGTGATCCGTTCCATTGTTGCCGAGGCCGACGAGGTGCTAAACCCCACGCACGACCTATTCCTCAAAGCCTATCAACGTCTTGATACGTTCAAGCACGGCTCGCAATTCTACAGTTGGCTCTACCGCATCGCCGTCAACCAGTGTATTGACTTCATGCGCCGGCAGTCAAAACACAGCGTGCTCATTGATGCGCCCTTTTCTGATGAAACATTTCCCGATCGACCCGTGCACCCGAGGGGAGCCATGGAACGTGATGAGTTTCAACGCCAGTTATACTCAGCATCGGTTAATGTTGCGCAATTGTGCACCGGAGGTTTGTAGGAGCGATCTCCGAATCGCGACTTCATCTCATGTCATTTGCCAGTTATGCACTGTCATTTTAGAGAAATGGTATAAGTTGAAACTGACGGAGATTGAAACGGGAATTACTATCGGAACTTTCAGCGGACACACGGATTGGTTCGATTCCGTAGTCTACGCACCCGGGGCACAGGATAAGCCCGTCAAAATGTGGAACGTCTCGACGGGGACTAACATCGCCACGCTCCGAGGAAATAATCATTGGGTGGACGCTTTGGCATTTTCACCCGATGGTACAAAACTGGCTTCAGCGTCAGTCGAAGGGACGATTCTGTTATGGGATTTGAAGGCGGTCGACTAATATACTACCGGCATTGATAGCCTGAATGCGGTTTCGGAATCGCGGCTAACACTTTCTCGCGCATTCGCTCGTATGCGAGTGCCACACCGGCGATATTTCCAGCCGCGGGGCCAACCTGGAGTTGAGCCATAACCCCGCTTCCGAAAAGGTTTTGGACGGGCAGAAGTTGAAGTCTATTGTCCAATATTGGAAGTCCGCGAAGGTTTCTAATCTTATGCCGTTCAATCAGATCCGATAGAAAACGGTAACGATGAAGATCGAACCGAAAACCGGTCGCAAGGACAACCAAATCGACATTGTTAATTGTATTTTCGGTGGTTTTCACCTGCAAGAAGGCATCTCCACCAATGTGACGGACCTTCGCACCCGTCTGAAGATGGAGTCTCCCATCTGACGTCGCTTTCGAAAGCGCCTCTGCAATTTCCGGAGTAACGCTCCCTTCACCTCTGGCTTGCTGCACCATCGTCCTGCGTTTGTCCCAATCCGATTCTCCGTTGAATCTACTCAGAGCCTTGGGGCCTAGCCATGACGGTTCGAAATCGAATTGTTGAATTTTCAGCGCTCTACGGACAATCATGACGACTTCGACATCAATGTCGGTAAGATTCTTCGCCACCGTAGCGGCAGTTAACCCGCCGCCTACTATGACAATTTTGGAGGGTGCAACCCTTTGGATAGTTCTGTGTAGCTCGAATTCGGACGAATGCAGAATCGATTTGGGAAAACGGCATTTGAAAAGGGCCAGGTCCGACGGTACGTAAGCACAGTCGTCTGTTCCTATGGCGAGGATAACGCAAGCCGCACGAAAGCCTTCTTCGCTTTGAGAGATGATACGAAATGGAAACTTTCCGCTCCCATTGTCCCATCGCAATCTGGCAACGTCAAATTGGTGATATAGTCGTCCGATTTGCTGGGTTTCAATTTCGTGAAGGCAAAAATCAAGAAAGAGCTCTACAGACGGCTGTGAATAGGGCGGGGCAAGTTCCGTCGTCCGATTCCGCGTGCGCGCATATTCGACCAACCCTAAGGAATCGGTGCTGATGTGATGTACGGCAGGGGAGCGGAGAAATGTCATCCCTTGGCTTTCGGTCTTCCGTTTCCAAGACCACAGTGGTTGCGGGTTTCGATCCAGAATGACGAGATGCCTTGCCGCGGATGGAACGTCGCGAATTATTCGACTGGCGATGGCGCATCCGTGGATTCCACCGCCGATAATTGCGATAGGGATGTTACGGTGAGCGAGGTTCAACATGACCGGGACAACTCATTCGAGGGTGGGAGAAGGCAGGATGTGAGTCATGAAGGGTGTCACTAATTGAAATAACACCTGGCTATTCTCTTGGCGTCAATAGGAATACATGTCGCAACTAAACTCAACGTGTATTTGGCGCCGCCAAATCGGCATCTACCAACTCGAAAGTCCTGCGAATTGGTTGATCAAGTTCAAAGAATAAAGTGTACTCATATCTTACGATTCCGACGTTTGGAACAACCCAATACTTTGCCGGCAGAATTGCGGCGGATTGTTCCGTGTCACCGTGAAGGTGCTTCCCCACGATTTCCTCCTCTAAGACATAGGCGTCATAGCTGCCTGTGGGCACGGTTATTGGTTCATTCACGCCCACTACGCGGCGAATGACTCGGACGGCAGGAAGCGTCATTTTTTCAAACACGACCCACTCTTTTCCGAGTTTTAGCGGAAAGTCCCAAATTATGCGATGCGGCGCATGCTTCTCATGGAAAATGGGATTCTCGCCGCCAATATATGCATCGTACGCTGTCTCAATGTATGCGTTTGGGGTTTTCAAAAAATACGTGGCAAAGATAGGAACCGCGTCTTTGTAGAATTCACTGGAGTAAAAATTATCAGAAAAAAAACGAAAATAAAGGTTATTTGCCGAGAGGTTATCGACGGGTTCTCGGTCGAAACGCTCCGGCTGACGGGGACGCATCTCGCTTACAGTCATTTGTCGGTGGGTGAAACCTCCTATATCGCGCGTGTCTTCTATGCGCAGTGTAAACTCTCGCTCTGTGTCTAGCGCAACATACGTCCAAGCGGAACCGTTGTTTGTTGGAAAATCCACTGCTCGGAACCCGGAGCTATCGGGAGGTGGAACGCTCACTTCGTCGTGCGGTTGAAGAAGACCGTTTTCCCCGCAGTTCAAGATTGCCAAAAGCGGCATCAAGAGCGCAACCTTTGGGATCAAACGCTTTATCGTGGTAACATCCCTGAATACTGATCTCATTGTGACACCGCACTGCGTTCTATATTTTTTGGAACTTCGATATTTCTATTTTCATGCCACCTAGGAAAAAACATTAGTTTCGACTACCACATGATACCAATTTTCCCTTGGTCATGAAAACCTTGTCCATCTTCTGCAAAAAAGTAGTAGATTCCACTAGGTATCTTTTCACCGCGCTGATTTGTGCAATCCCACTGCGACGCGGAATTGATTACTTTTACAAGTCCACCGTGCGTGTCATAAATCATTACTTTCATACCCTTCGGATAGAAGTAGACGCAATTGTCTCTTGAGGCATAAAGGGGATTAGGTGCGACCGCGAGGTTGCGTTCGGCGGATTGCGGCGCGTAATGAAATGTGCGTCCCTTCAGGATTCGTGTTCCGGTCGGTCCCGAATCGGTCTTGCCCATAATGTGGTAGGTGTAAATGCCTTCCGGTGGAAATCCGTTCAGCATCAACTTTCCCGACCATCTCGCATCGGATTCCCTGTTCAGGTTTACGGTATGGACAGCTCCGTCCGGCAATCTCGCCGTGAGGCGCGGGGCTGCCGACAACACCTTTGTCCCAGACACTTTTACATCCCATTCACCTATCGGTCCCTCTTGCGTATCGATAAAGAAAGCGGGCGCTTGACTCGCCGCGTTGAAAGACGGAGAAATCCCGTGCGCGGCAATACTCGGCGTGCCCATGATTCCGGCCTCGTTGATGGGCACAACAGCATAATAGTAGCGAGTGTTGTCGATTTCAAAGAACCGGCTCTCTACGTCGGTGTCCTGGAACACAGTCCTATCTTCAAAGAACGTGTCAGTAGCGCGCACTCGTCCAACAATATTTATATCGTCCTCAGGTATTCCGTTTCTATCACGGTCCACGGCTCCCAACACCTCGGCGGCGCTTTGGAAGGGCATATCATCGTCGGTATCAATCATAGAGGTGTATCGCTTACGGACTATAACGACTTCGCGAATACCCCCCAAATCTTCGATTTCCCATTCCAATCGCACGCCGCTATCTCCTTGGAAGACTAACGGGGTTGACAGTCTTCCACGAGGGGGTGCCCCGGCCATGTAGCTGACAGATCCGCCGAAGTAACCTCCGCCGGGAATGATGACGTGTTCCACATCGGGGTGCAGGTTAATCAGTACGAGAACAATGCGTCGGATTTCTCCGCCGAAATCCTTGAATGTATGTTGCGTCTCTTGGGAGCGCTGATAAGTGAACCCTTCGCGGATTGTGGTTGATCCGTCGCGCCCTTCAATGATGAATTTGGCACCCCATCCACGCAAACCAGTGAACAGATGTCGAGCTAGTTCCCCTTCGATTGCGTTTCGATCACTAGCGTTCAGCGGAGCCATGTCAATTGGCGCCAGGTCCGCTCCATCAATTCTTATCGCGAATTCAGACATGCCGCCGGCCGGCGGTTCAAATACGATATAGCGGGATGAGAAGTGTTCGGGCATCGATTCCGAATCGAAGTCGACGCGCAGCGGATAGGAGCCATGAATGTCGTTAGGATGAATGGCCACCGGGGGAAGGCGGTGCCCATTGAAATAGTGTTTGCCGTCATCGCGATTGTATGTAAAGTAATTCCAGACGGTAAACGTCTTGAACGCTTCAGCGATGTTGGATCCATAATCAATGAAAACCTGCGAGAAATTCGCTAATTCGCGGTAACTCCCGTCGGTTGTGTTCGCGTAGAACCGCCTGACGATGTCGGTGTCGAACCGTTCAGTCATATAGAGCGTCCAAATAACTGACCCGTATTCGTGATCGAGAATACGGCTGTCGAGAGAGATGTCGGGTTGCAAAAACCAACGCCGGAGCTGGTGGGCATAGTAATTATACGCATCCGTTTCGCCTATTTCATCGGGATCTGGGATGTTGTCAGAATCATCAATCCTGCCTCCGTCATACACTATTGATTCTATCCAGGTGGCTGAAGCCTCCATGAACCAAGTTGGCATGAACCAGTTATAAGCGCCCTGAATACCGTGAAGAAATTCGTGTGCGGAAGTCGTTTGGATGAAGCGGATGCTTTCGGATTTGCCGAAGTAATCGTATAAGCGCGTGTTAATGGCGAAATATGGTCCCAGTGTCGCTACGGTTGAGAGCACGCGCCCACTATACCAGTCACCCGTCGCGAAGCCGAGAGCGGGAAACATGAAAAGGTAAACATCATATTTGTGGTTACCGCCGTTGTCCGCCACCCAGAAATCGTCAAGCGGTTTCTTAAACCCCATCAGTTCTACTTGCACATGGAAGGATCGCTCCATTGCCTCTGCACAAATCTCAACGTAATCCGGAACTCCATTCATCGGTGCTACGTCCTCAAGCGGCGGCGCATGTGCGCCAACTTCCGTATAGTGGAGCCGAAAGTGGGGGGTGTCAAACTTTCGAGGTAGGTGAACCGACGCGTAAGCGCTGCCTGGCTGGCCGGGACGGAGAAAAATCCCTTGGAATTCCCGTTGATAGATTGCCGGCAACCGATCCCAATTCTTGGCGAGAATGGTCAGACTATCCGTGAAGCATTCCTCAATTTCATCCGCGGTGTAACTCGGTTTTGGGTTGATCAGTTTGCGGGCGGTACGAATTGCGCTGAAAATCTCCAAGTCAGGCGGGGCGGCGTGAAGGGGTGGTAATGCGAAAGCCAATACACCTAGAATTACTAGAATCAATAGTATGGACAAATGCAGTTTATGGGGGTTCACCAATACCTCCGGTCGATACAGGAATTTGGCATGAGGCAATGGTAACATCCCTCTCTTTTTCTTGTCAAGCAGCATGAATCTTGAGCGTAGAGCAATCGTCCCGGACTTTGGCAACATTGGGAGGCACTCCTGCACGTATCTCGACTAGTGCAAACTGCACACCTACAGGAAATGGAGATGCTGGGCAGTTAGTCTCGATTTAGAACGCACGCACCGTGAAAAAAGGAGTAAATTGGTGAAGGATGCGGCTTCCGAAAAAAATCGCGATTCGGAGACGGAACTTTATCAGGATTTAATCTCGCATCGCTATCCACTGGTTTGATCCTACTACTTTGAACGTATGCCGTATACACTTGTTGAGAATACCGCTTAGTCGGCGCGGTTCTGTTCACCTTTCTGTGTAAATCCGAGGCTCGAAAATAGGTACTGAGATGTGAACGCCGCGCCGATTTTGATTGGGTGTTCACCTTTTCGACTAGCCCACTTTCCGCTGATAGCGCGGATTCGCAGTCGACAAAGTAGGTACAAAGTAGGTACAAAATAAAAAAGTGCGCGTGTTATCATTTCCGCAACCGCCAGTGCCGCTCACCGTCCATCCAAAGGATGTCGGTACAATCTCGATCTTCGACGGGGTTGGCGGCTTTGGCTCGGGCGGCTATCCTATCGAGCCTCTCAGATTCTTGACGTCGCCGAATAGCCAAGGGATGCCAGCCAAGGTGTCTGCCAGCGTCGTCCCATTTCTTCAACGTGTTCTTTATTCCCTCAAGCGACAATTGGGAATGTTTGTCAAGTTTCATGTCTTGTGCGATGTGTTCCTGAATTATGGACCATTTGTCGTATTCGAACTTTAGGTCATGATGGCATTGAGAGAGGCGGTTCTCCTCTTCATGGATTAGGTTGAGGTGCTCGGAAGATAGGTCTTCTCGTTCTACCCGCAATTTGGCTTGGTTAACATGTTCGTCGGCAGTTTCTCCTTTTGCCCATGCGGCGTTCAACCTAAACGCCTTGCCATATTCGCCAATTTGAGGTTTAGACCGAGGGTTTCTTTCAACCCAGTCGAGGAATTCAATGCACCTCAGTTCGCGGGCATACGTGCCGGCAAAGATTGAGTCGAAAATCGCAATCTTCAAGAGGAATGTTCGCGTTAAGTCGATGGTATCTTCGCAGTCTTTGTAGGATTCGCGCCAGTGTGGTTAGTACGGCAAAAACGAAAAAAGCCCATAGCGGGGTCGTTTGACTTCCACTAATGGGCTTGTCTTTAGGTGGGTTCGGTTGTTTAATCGTGACGCTTAATTAATAGGCTGCCACTATCGGGCTTGCCGTTTTGCGACACTCAATTGATTGCGTCTTCATGTGCATCTCGGCTTATTTACACCTTAACGTTTGTATAGTTCCATAACGGGCGATCTTTTTCGGGGTTTACGTTTAAACAGTGTTATTTTCTGAAGAAACTGGTTTTTTATATGTAGTGCAGTTTTAGGCGAGAATGAAAAACAAATGAAGGCACCACTATGGTCCGACGCCGAAACTAATATGTCAATCTCGGGCTCGAGATTCTTCTTTCTGATCGACGCGACATCTTGTCCAAAATACGATTGGGAATGCCGGTTTCAATCTCACAATTGAGATTCTTGTCTCTGATCGGTCGTCCACAGACCCGCCTTCTTGCCGCTTACCCAGTTTCAATCTCACTCTTGAGATTCTTCTCATTGATCGGCTTTCGTCTTCGTATACGGACGAAGGGCTTCAGGTGTTTCAATCTCACTCTTGAGATTCTTCTCATTGATCGCTCGATCTTTGTACCATATCTCCAGTGCCGGAAACGTTTCAATCTCACTCTTGAGATTCTTCTCATTGATCGACCTTACGTGGCGACATAACGTTTCTACGCCAGACATGTTTCAATCTCACTCTTGAGATTCTTCTCATTGATCGGCGGACGGCCTTATTTTAACCGATCCTCCTAATGTTGTTTCAATCTCACTCTTGAGATTCTTCTCATTGATCGTGAAACCGGCGCATTGTGCACATTGGTAGTATAGCATGTTTCAATCTCACTCTTGAGATTCTTCTCATTGATCGTCCCTATGCTCCCTATACGACATTAGTGACAATGCTGACATGTTTCAATCTCACTCTTGAGATTCTTCTCATTGATCGCTATCACAAAGAGCATGTGCGCTACGTCGCACTACTACGTTTCAATCTCACTCTTGAGATTCTTCTCATTGATCGAGAATATACGGAGCTAGTCGAGTATCGCGGTAAACTGGTTTCAATCTCACTCTTGAGATTCTTCTCATTGATCGTCGATTGGCCGGGCGCGTACCGCGTCTGGCAGGAGAGTTTCAATCTCACTCTTGAGATTCTTCTCATTGATCGCTACCTGTCCCACAGTTTCCGGCAGATCGCCGAGAGTTTCAATCTCACTCTTGAGATTCTTCTCATTGATCGGAAGTAATCAACCGCTTCCCGACCGCGAGACCGCAGCGTTTCAATCTCACTCTTGAGATTCTTCTCATTGATCGTCCGCAGAGGGTGGAGGACGATTGGGACTGGTTCAACGTTTCAATCTCACTCTTGAGATTCTTCTCATTGATCGGTCGTCAAAAGGCCCATCCCCGCCATCCACGTCACGGTTTCAATCTCACTCTTGAGATTCTTCTCATTGATCGGCAATCACCACCAACTACCTGTACAAACTGAAGCGCCAGTTTCAATCTCACTCTTGAGATTCTTCTCATTGATCGTGAAGTTGATAACACAGCACGAGCATTTCGCATAGCCGTTTCAATCTCACTCTTGAGATTCTTCTCATTGATCGTGCTCAGATATTCACGCCCACCCCCACTATGTCATTAACGTTTCAATCTCACTCTTGAGATTCTTCTCATTGATCGCTCTGTTAGGAGGTTTTGAGATGTTTTTATCTCAAGTGTTTCAATCTCACTCTTGAGATTCTTCTCATTGATCGAAAGCGGACGCCGCAATCCAACAGGCTGCGGGCAAAGTTTCAATCTCACTCTTGAGATTCTTCTCATTGATCGATCTATCTCCTCGACTGACAGAGGTAAGTGCTGTTGGTTTCAATCTCACTCTTGAGATTCTTCTCATTGATCGGATATTTCATACCATGTGCCATCCATGCCGTCCCAATGTTTCAATCTCACTCTTGAGATTCTTCTCATTGATCGGCTATCAATAAACACCAATCGCTTGCCACGTTTGGCTGCGTTTCAATCTCACTCTTGAGATTCTTCTCATTGATCGTCCTTGCCATTCAACACCTGACACCAACGTGCAAGCTGCTGTTTCAATCTCACTCTTGAGATTCTTCTCATTGATCGTCAGGGTGAGCTATGCGTACTGCTTCCCTATAGATAGTTTCAATCTCACTCTTGAGATTCTTCTCATTGATCGGTGAGGATCAGATAGAATTAAACGGGATCATAGTTGTTTCAATCTCACTCTTGAGATTCTTCTCATTGATCGGATCTAACAAGCGATATTACCATTCCACGCCATACCAGTTTCAATCTCACTCTTGAGATTCTTCTCATTGATCGGAGCGAAACAGGGCAGCTTTCTGGTACTCCTACGGCGTTTCAATCTCACTCTTGAGATTCTTCTCATTGATCGCAAACGATACCGGCGGCACGTCCGCAGCAGCTACGCTGTTTCAATCTCACTCTTGAGATTCTTCTCATTGATCGACTCTATCAACTCTACCGCAGCCCTGAAAGCAGATAGTTTCAATCTCACTCTTGAGATTCTTCTCATTGATCGTATTGTTGCCAGGCTTAACACTTAACCCGAATTGCTGTTTCAATCTCACTCTTGAGATTCTTCTCATTGATCGCTACCTTAACACTGATGTTGAGCAGATAGTAGGCCAGTTTCAATCTCACTCTTGAGATTCTTCTCATTGATCGAGAGCAGTATAGCGGGGTGGGTGGTTAAATGGATGGTGTGTTTCAATCTCACTCTTGAGATTCTTCTCATTGATCGGGCAGGAGTAAATCATCTGATTGGATTTACATAGACCATGTTTCAATCTCACTCTTGAGATTCTTCTCATTGATCGAGGCAACCGAAAGCGTTTTAGGGACTGTTAGGATAGCGTTTCAATCTCACTCTTGAGATTCTTCTCATTGATCGTTGTACGGTACGAGGGCACATTTGCCGGACGTGCGTAGTTTCAATCTCACTCTTGAGATTCTTCTCATTGATCGATCTGTATCTCGGTTCGTACGAGACGGGCCAGAACGGGTTTCAATCTCACTCTTGAGATTCTTCTCATTGATCGCAGTCCAAGCGCGTCCCGAATCTTGTCATGATTCTGTGTTTCAATCTCACTCTTGAGATTCTTCTCATTGATCGGGGGTTGCGGGTTGCGGCATTGTGTCAGCAATCCACTGTTTCAATCTCACTCTTGAGATTCTTCTCATTGATCGCTGAATTGTCTGTATCGGGTAAGAAACCCTCAATCAGGTTTCAATCTCACTCTTGAGATTCTTCTCATTGATCGTACAAATTCAGCTTGTGGGTGTCGCGGGTAATTTTGAGTTTCAATCTCACTCTTGAGATTCTTCTCATTGATCGCCGCATCGCCGGCGCCACAGGCATATTCGCGCATCTGTGTTTCAATCTCACTCTTGAGATTCTTCTCATTGATCGAAAGTGATAGCGACCGCGAGGAAGCGAGAACGATCTATGTTTCAATCTCACTCTTGAGATTCTTCTCATTGATCGTTCCGCTGCGCCTTAGACCAAGCGGTCGGCATGTAAGTTTCAATCTCACTCTTGAGATTCTTCTCATTGATCGGCTTCCGTAGAGAACACGCCCGTCACAATGGATTCGCCGTTTCAATCTCACTCTTGAGATTCTTCTCATTGATCGCCGTCCCATCCAATATGAAACGTTCTAGCCATATTTCAGTTTCAATCTCACTCTTGAGATTCTTCTCATTGATCGTCGGCAAGTTTGCGGTTGACACACAGTCCAAGCGCGAGGTTTCAATCTCACTCTTGAGATTCTTCTCATTGATCGATCGTCATACGAGAACTCGCAAGGCACGCCCGGCTTCGTTTCAATCTCACTCTTGAGATTCTTCTCATTGATCGAGCGACCATTTGGAAGCCAGTAGTTGTAAGGGTTGAGAGCACCACATTCTGTCAGTCTGTAAAATATTCGATTTTTCATCGAGTTGAAATAGCTGATTCTCGAAAGTATACAACTGCAAACCTCCATCATTACAGTCGTCTCAGCGATCCTGTCGGTTCCCCGCATTATTGTTAGCACGGCGGTTGACAGTCCAATCTATCACGCTTACCTGCTGTTAAACAATATACGCGGTTGTGTCAATCCCCTTCTTAATACCGAGACGTTCAATCCCCTTCTCACAAGAGCGGCAGAGGTGATAGAATGTCACAGTGTCCTTCTTCGGGTTAATCGTATCTTGAAGCCGGTCTTGTAGACGGAGGTAAGCGCGCCGATCTGTGTTGCACTCAAACAGACTGTACTGGATGCGCCTACCGAAATCTAACAGAATCTTGGCAACTTGGTTTCTTCGCCGATCATTGGTTATGTCGTAGGCTACTGCATAAAGCATGGGTTGTGTTTTCCTCTGAACAGTATTCTGCACATGTTGTGGCGCTATCGAACTGTTAGTGATGTATAGGTGTCAATCTCTTCCATAAGATATTTGGCAAGCAGCCGAACTTGCAACTCAATGGCACGCCGAAAGTCGATTTTGTACTTGAAGACGGGATGGGTAATCGTCTCGTTCTTTCGTCCCTCGTAAGCGGCGTAGAATCGCTTTCGTGCAGCATCTTTCAGAAACCAGCCGCCGTGCGACTGGATAAAGTCGACCGGTTTGATTTGTCGTTTGTTGATGAGCGTAATGGCAACGGAATCGGCGATAATTGGACGAAATTCCTCCATGAGGTCAAGTGCAAGGCATGGACGACCGTAATTCTGTTGATGGAAGAACCCGACATAAGGATCGAGACCAACCATCTGTATAGCGGAGATGAGATCTGCAGTCAAAAGCGAATACGCGAAACTGAGCAGTGCGTTTGTCGGGTCTGCCGGCGGACGGCGGCTTCGGCGTTCAAAGTTAAAGCCCATTTCCGGTTTAAGCATCGCCGAAAACGATTGAAAATACGCGGCGGAAGCGTTGCCTTCAATTCCCAGAAGTTCCGGCAGCCCACCCGTCCTAGGGATTTTTCGCCGCATAGCAGCAATATCGTCAATGCTCGACAGAATATCGGGATATCCGTTCTCCGTTCCTATTCGATCTGTTTCAAGCCCGGAATCACAATCTTCACCGTTGATAGTTCCGTTTCGCCATTTCCGGCGCTGGAGCATCATTCGCATGTTCGTGAGTTTGCCGTGCACAAACGCTTTGGCGAGTGCGAGACACTTCTCGGAATCATCTGCGACCCGATGTTGGGCAACGCGCAACAGCGAGTTACGGGAGATTTTCGGGGTCAGCGTTCCCTGATACCGTCCGTACGCGGACTGGTAAACAATAGGAATCCCTTCGTTGAGCAACGTCTGCATTACCGGCGTTGTCACACTGATGTTCCCGCAGAGAACCACTTGTCCAAGGTGAATGAGCGGAATATCACGGATAGTTTCGCCCTCTTTTACAACCAGCAATCGCTCGCTAGTCTTTTTCAATGTACAGCCGGGTTCATCAACGTACAATACATTGTCGATGCCAAGCACCGGTTTGATTCGCTTGGGACGGTCATCCAACTCATGGAGATAGGCGACTTCGTCCGGAAGACAGATTTTCCGCACGCTACAGCCGTTGCAGCGGTTATCGTGGACGGGTTCGGGGATCTTCCTTGTCTGCAACAGTGACTCGGCGCTGGCAACGAAGTCGCGACTTGTACGACGTAATTCATCGTCAAAGACAACCTTTCGACGGCGCTTAGATCCGATGTAATAGATGTAACCGTGGGGCACCTCAACTCCAGTGCTTTCTTCAATTAACATTCCCTGTAGACAGAGTTGGACTTGGTCGTTGAGCCAGTCGCCCGTCCCCGCCTTTTTGTATTCGACGGGATATGTTACTCCCTTTTTCTCTTCAATGAGATCGAGGTACCCGGTAACTCCGAGTGTCTCGGAGGCGAGATATTGGCGGCGAGAAACGCGCGCATCGCGTTCACTGCGATCTTTCATCTCGGTATCAACACGAGCATGCTTAATCTTGCCTTCCTCGACATGCTCGTTTATTACCTGATGCCCCTCTACCGATTCGTAGTAAAACCGGCGCGGGCAAAACACATAGGTGTTTATTTGTGATAGCGGTATGTAGTTTTCGGGCATAGTTCAAATTCCTTCCATCTTTCCAATCTTCCTGTGTTCTACTTCCCCTCTTCCAACCTTCCATTCTTCCAGGCTTTCTATCTTCTTCGTGTTTGCCCCATTCCCATCGTCGTTTTGTAGCCGGTGCCGCAGTAGAAAGCGAAATCGGCGAGGAGATTTGCCAGACGCAACATTTCAACTTCCTCATCACTTTCGGTTTCCCGATCCGAGAGGAATTGGTATGTGCAACGTCCGACAAATCCAATTTCCTTGTGTTTGCCGAAATCCAGCATCTTGCTCCGAGACTCAACCTCGGTCAGTCCAGCGTGATGGGTGATGAAATCGAGCATTCGACCTTTATCAATCTGCATCGGCGCGAACGCATTCCATTTGTTGACCCAACTCTGATAGCAGCGTATCAAGTCGATATTCGCTTGATTCCGCGTTCTTTTGCCTTGCGCCGTGAGTTCGCGAAAGGCGGTCGGAGAGCGGAATTCCATACGAATCCGCGTGTCTGACTGTGCGGATTCAAAGAGGTTTTCGTAAGTATGCGTGCCGCTCCAGTCGGTGTCTACACCCGCAGACGCAACCATGCGGCTGAGTTGAAACCTCGCTTCGCCGAGGCGGATTGATGGAAGACTCTGTGTCAGAAAAGCGCTGCCGAAATAGGCGAAGAGTTCGTCGTCAAGGAAGGTGTAACGCAGCCAGCATTCCGTCCCGGCGCGGATGCGAAGCAGATTTCCGCGTCGTTCGCCCTTGCCGATAAGCGGCGATACGGTGAACGGTTTCTGTCTTGACGCGGCATGCACCTCCTTTGCTTTCGCCGGATCCCCCATTCGCAGCAGTGAGAGAAACGCTGCGTGTGCGTGGTGCCCCATCGTTAGACGAAGTGACACGTCTTCGGGAGGGATGAGGTGGATGACGGTGCTGATGGGCATAAGAGAAGTCTTCTCACGGAGTTATCAAAGATTTACGATTTGACGTCTCTTTCTTTCTCTTTCCACTTTCCCTGCAACTCAGCATGGATTAGAAACGCTTGCGATCCTAGAATTAACTGGTACTGCTGCTGTGTTCCATCAGCAAAGGTTACACTTAGTGGATAGGCAATCTGCCGCTTGGTTTCAAGAATACTGTTAAAAACGTATCTATTCTCCATTTTCGATAGAAGACAAGTAATATATCGCTTTGACAGGACTTTCTGGATTTCAAGTGGGACAAACCCGTTGGACAGTTTTAACCGTAACTCTTTTAATGCGGTGGGCCCCCAGCAGTGTTGGCGTTCAAACGTTTCCTGATTATCACCGCTGGCATCGTAGTCTAGTCGAATTCCATCCGATGGATTCTTGAAGCGATGAACCTGCACGAAAAATTCACAGTGATTTCCCCAGTCGCCAGTGAGCTCATGATATGTTTTTCTATCAGGAATCTGTTGAAACTCACAGTTCGACAGAACATGAAAAAGGTCATACTCGGTATGTTCAGCAGTGTTCTGGAATAGATGATTCGGGTCATAGATGCCGCACCGAATGCCGATATCTGAACCGCGAAAGTTGAATAGCGACCGGATAATTTGGTACTCCCTCTCGGCGTGTGTAAGTATTTTTGAGCGTTGGTTCTTCAGGAGTGTTGCTAATACTACTTTCTCCTTTTCCTTCGGGAGTTTTTGAAACGTTTCCAATGTTCCGTTAATCCAACTCTGGTGACGACAGAAACTCCACGCAGCTCTCTGCCACTGACGACGGATGTAATCGTTGTATGTGTTTTTTGCATCAATAATTGTTTCGTAGGTAGTGTACCACTGAATCTTCTTCATCAACTCGTCAAATGTAGTTTCACTCTCCGGCGCGAATACTTGTCGAATCGTCTCGAAAATCTCACGCACGCGGTCCTGACGTTCTTCCGATGTCCTTCTTAAATGATCATAGAGTGGGTAGATCGCCTCAAGTACCGCGTAAGATTCAATGTAATAGTAGAAACGATTGTCCTCTCCAAGGGAGTCTTTCACGAGTGCGGCAAACTCCCGACACCCATAATTTTTCTCTGACTGTAATCTTGAATGGAGTTTCCCCTGCACATACGCGTGCGCAATGCTTGGATGTTTGAAATCTTTTTTGCCGAGTAACCGGCCTGCTCGACCAATTCGCTGTATGAATTCCGCGCCGTAAAGCGCGTCAAAACAGACGAAATCAATGTTTTGTCGTGATTTTCCTGCCTTTTTGAAATTGTACCCAATGTCTACTGTCGGTGTCGCGAGGACGAGTGGAAAAGCTTTGGCGGCATCACGACGTTCCTCCGTACTGACGGCGCCTGTAATCAATCCCAGTCTGTTCTGAATGCCTCCTTGTTGAAGTCCTTGTTTAATTTCATTGATGGTGCGGAGAGAACCGCTGATAATAGCGCCTTCTTTTCCTGTATCAAGCAAGTTGCGGATGCGCTCGGGTTGTGTCTTGAGGGCATCATACATCTTGCTACTGTGTATCTTCAATTCAAGAGCAGAAAGCGTCTGTGTTTCTTCATAATCCTTGCTTTCTGTCGGTTCATTTTCTGGGCTGATGAGTGCGTAATTGAGGCCGATCTTTTTCAGATAGGTCAGCAACCTTCCATCGGGTGTTGCCGAAAGTAGACAGATTTTCCTTCCGGCATTGAAGTAACCGTACTCCATTGACAAAATGAAAAACATCAGAAAATTGGCGAGTTGTTTGGCGTTATAGTAGTGAAATTCGTCGATAACGATGTAGTTGAATTTGACCAGAAAAGCACGAAAAAGGTTTGCGCTATCTAATTGTGAATAGAGACTATAGAAACAAAGATAAAAAAGATCTGGATTTGTCACCAAAATCAAGGGAGCGCGCCGTGTCAGCTTGGGAAAATAGTCACGCGGATTTTGAATGAGTTCGTACAATTTTCTCGGATTTCTAACATGATAACCAGGGGCGTCGACAACCTTCCATTCACGGAGGTGTTTACCGGTGACCGGGGCAACGACGAAATTCAACCCATGTTCGTCAACAAACTCTTGAATATCATCTGCATGTTGATGTATCAGTTCATTTGTCGGAGCAATGAATAGGACGTTCTCATCTTTAAGGTCAAACAACTTTAGCAGAGAGGCGCGAGTTTTGCCGGTGCCCGTGTTGTAGGTATTGATGACAAGGTCATTTGTCTTGAGCGCTTCGTAGGTGCGTTGTTGGTGGTAAAGCGGTGGAAGTCTCAGTCCTAACGGGTTTGTCGGACTGATTTTTTCATAGCCTGCGTTCAGGGTAACTGTTATTTCCGGCATGGCGGCACCTCAATGAAAATTATAGACTATGCTTGCAGTTATTTTATAGGCATAATACTCAGCCTATGGAAAACCGTACGGAAATCTAAAAATCGGTAAAGAACCGCATGCCTGCCGGCAGCAGCGTTTGCACATCATCAGCCAGTTGACAGAAACTGCCCGATAGGTGGACGTTTCGGATTAAGGGCGTAGGGCGGATATTGAGCATATCGAACATCCCAATTCGCATATCTGACGGCAGATCGTTTGGGTTGAGATAGTTTGGATAGATCTCGGTTTCCCTCTGAACTTCACGGTAACGTTGTTTCCTTGCGGAAATCTTCGCCTTGCTCATAAACTTGCCAAGCCGAATGTAACGTGGAACCCGCAATTCTTCCCGGCTGGTTACATAGAAAACGCCCCGGTTACCGACTGACAGGAGTTTTAGCCGCCCAATCTGTGGAAAGTTCGCTGCTCGTGCCTTTAACCGTGGATTAAAGATACGGCGTCTGTCTACGGAAATAGCGTTCTGTTCCATCTGAAACCAGTAAGAGTCCGACATCGCGTTGAATTGAGTCACCGTGAAACGAGCTTTCTCCGTCAACGTCCCGGGCGTAATGTAAATGCCAACTTTGTTGAGTCGATCCAAATCCGCAGCATAGGTGATTTCACTATCGTTATGATAACTCGAGTTGCACAGCCCAAGCGCATAAGCGAGCGCATAATTCCCGATGACCGGCTCGGTTTGAAAAAAATTGCTAACCTCGCGACTGGCGAAAAAGAGGTTTTCCATCAATTCAAATTCGCAACGATAGATGTGCATGAGATACCTCCAGCGTTAGGTAGGAAGTGTCTACCTAACGTTTCACCCTTGTGGATAGAGCGCGGTAATTGATTCCAGTAGCCCTTTTACTTCCGTTGGCGACGCGAACGTTTGTTGAATCTCACTGATTAGCTTGGTCAATTCTGTGTCAGCGATTGGTTGTAGATTGCCGATGACTTCGTGCGACAGATCTTCTACGGCACCGGTGATTTCCGTCGACACCTGCTTGTCATCAAGTGGGGATTGCTGTCTATTTGAGCCGAGCCGGTCATAGACACGCTGTGTCAACTCCAAGTTGCTGAAGAGTTCACAGTCGCTGAAGATTGCACCGACAAGTGTATTCCGCATCTTGCCCAACCGTGACGAGATAGCGCCGTAGCGACGACTTCGCAGCACGTTCGCTATAACATAGCGAATTTCATGCGCTGTCAAGTCCTTGAGCGTCTGCATGTCAATAAACAACGTTTCCGGCTTAACGTATTCGTCCTCTTGGATGCTTGCTGACGCATCCCCGGAAACCGGATCGCGCATTGTACTGTTGTCGTATAGGGCGTTAAAAGTTCGCTTTGCCGTGACCGTTTGGTGTGACAAGATGCTGAAGGCATCGTCGGTAATAACGCGAGATTTTTGGGCGCCACCCCCGCCAACGGCATAACCGTAAACCATGCAGTCAGCGCAAATTCCGCAGGGCTTATTGCGATTCAAGGCACATATATTGTCCTCGGTTTCCGCGCGATTGTCTTTTGAATCTGCCGCGTAGAAAAGTAGGTTGTGTTGGCGCAAGAGTTCACGCCCGGTTCGGCGTTCAACGGCGGTCTGCTTACGCTTGCTTATAGTCACACGTGAAATCACCTCGCGATTTTCGATCCCGGCGTGAACTGAATCGCGCGCTAACCCTTCACCAGAACCCTCGGTGCGGAAAATCATCTCTGATTCTGCCTTCCGCAATATAATCAACGTCAGATAACGGCTTTGTGGGAAATTTTCATATTGATTAACCATAAAATCGGCGTAGTTGTCCAGAACACTCATGACTGTTGTTCCTCCCTTTCTTTGTCGCGTTTTGAACACATTTCGGTGAGAACATAAAAGATATAGGTTGAGCGAATTTTCCTATGGTCCTCAACCAATTCGTTGAGTTTGCACCGATAGATGTTTTTATAAAGCTGATTAAATAGAACATCAACAAACTTAATGCTCTGCTGCAATATTCTCCTGCGTCGAGTTTCAGTCAAATATTGGCTAGGTGTCAATCGCTCAATCGCACGCGCAATCTCTTTCGACATGAAGGCGCGTATATCCTCTGAGGTAAATCGCTCCTTGTTCCATCGATTTAGGCATTCAAAGGCAACATCAAGTGGTTTGGCGAGGGCGTTGTCCTTGAAACCGGTACCTCTCAATTGTCCCTCCCACGCAATGCGAGCGAGCTCCTTAATTTGGGACATAATCAATTCTCCTCCTTTCTGTGCCACAACATCGGCAATGAGTGGCGCCGTGTTGCGGACAGTTGTGAACTGTAGCGGTTCATTTCCCACTTGTTCGCGTTTAATCATTTGGTGAGTTACATAGTAAAGTTCAAGTGTGTCATAATTTAAGCTTCGAAGTAGCCGAACCAAATCATCTGCATCGATGCTTCCAATCAGAGATCGGATTTTGTGTAGCTTGAGCAGTTGGTCAAACGCTCGTTGTGTCATATCACTGTTGAGATTGTTATCTGGCAACCACCCACGAAATGCAAGCGGGATCTGGTCAACGAAAAAGTGATTAAACTCATTGCCGGCAAGTAGCGGAATTGACGAATCGGTCAACACTGCACGACAACCCAAAAAGCGCTGGTAGAGCAGGGCGTTCTCAATAGCATATAAAGCGTCTTCTGTGTGATTGTCGCCTGGTGTATTGACAGGAATAGTCAGAATGTTGCCGAGCGCTTCGGGAAACCTTGGCAGCGGGTTCCCATTAATTTTCGTTCTACTAAATGGCAAATTCAACTCTAACTGTGTTTCCTCTTGATATTGGCGCAACGCATCGTCCGTCTTGAGAAATACAGATGGAAAATCCGGGTCACGAAATCGGTCCTGCGCCCTACGAAAAGCGTGGATAAATACGTCGGTGAAAAACGAAATCGGATATAGGTGAATGAACAGTGTCGCTGTGCTCCCGCCCACGTTGTAACAGATTTTGTCAAGCATGTACTGCGTGCGACAGACTTTACAAACGCGGCGTTTCGGTTCGCGCCATGTGCCCCCTTCAAGTCGATTCGAGAAATATTGCACCTTGATATTCGGTGGCACGTCCGGTTTCATCCACTCATCTGTTTCAAATTCCCCGCCACAAGTGCTACACTGAACGTGATTATCCCCCACATAGCGGGACAGATTAGCCGCGAAATTTCGACTCCGGTCAGCCGCGAAACTGAAATCCACATACTTGTGAACGTAATCCGCTAACATTCCAAATTCGCTTTCCGGGCGAGACGTTTCCAAAATGGCTGTGCCATCAGAGACAATCAATGCGTAAATTTCGTCAAAGGTTCTGCCGTTGTTGTAAAGATCGCGCCCGATGATGTACCCTCGGTCAGATAGCGCGTTGAAAGTAGAATATCGCGGACGACAGGTCGTGTCCTCAATTTCCGGTGGTAACTCAAGCAAATCGTAGATGTAATTCCACACATCGGAGATAGTTTGGGAAAAATGCTTCTTCAGAAAGATATAATATGTCCGAATCAACTCCCCAACCCTCACGGCGGCATCGTCGGGGGGTAAAAGATGAACATCCCCAGCTAAAATTTCTTCAATAAACTTTACCTGTGCCACAGGGTTGGGGTTCTTTTTGCTTGGCTGCGTCCTTTCTGACTTCTCGCGATCGTCCTGTAGCCGCCTCTGACAACGATCATTCATATCATCCACTTTAGAGGCGTACTTTCGTTCGCTGATGATGTTCCGCACCTCATTCCAAATCTGTTCGAAAGATAGCCCGAGCGAAAGGCACTTCTCATTCACCTTGATGCCTGCTGGGCTGCCTTGGATGAACTTCCTGAATTCCTCGCTAGTCTTTGATTCAATGTTATTTACGACACGATTGCCTAGTGCCGTGAGCTCCTCGGCTGTAATTTGGACATCTCGATTGCGATCAACTAGATACGCAACACCATCCGGATAGAAAAGTAGCGGCAGCAGGTCTTTTTCCGTTTCTAGGCGCTCTGCAATTTCATTGTGGATGAGGTTCGTCATTATGCCGCGCTGTTCACTCACCTTGTGGTAAACAAATTCGTATTGTACATCTAGGATTCGGTTAATGTGTTTGAGGAAGTCGGCCTTTTTTGCTCGTTCCTCAAGCGTTTTCGAGAGGTCAATTACATCCATTGCCCGGATTATCGGAATTAAGTAATGCAGAAGTCGATCTCTGTCGTGTGAATACGGATTGTACGCCAAATCAAGCGTTTCATCGTAGGTGTTATGGTAACCTGAATGGGCGCGGACAAGGACTTCAATGTCTTTCAGATAATTTTTCCATTTTGGGAAAAATCGTTCCATCTCAAGGTTCGTCAGCACCGCCCCGATATTTTTCGCGTTTGCCAGATAGTTGAACGAACGCTTCTCGTTTTGGAACTCTTGCAGCTTGTTCAAATCATGGACGCTGAATGCGCTAAACAGCAGTTGCACCTCAATATCGTCCAGATACAGGATGGGACGCAATCGCTCCAGAACGAAAATCCCATTGATGACGTGAAGATAGAGCGATTCACCCGCCTTCGCGCCGTATTGGATGATTGCCTGATATTCTCGCAACTTTTTATTGGCGATCTCTTCTACATACGTTTGGAAGAGGTCGTCAGCCTCGGAATCAATGCCAAGCGAAAAAAATAACTCTTCAATGTCGGACTTTTGCTTTGCCATGATGACTCCTTCCCATTTTGTCGGTTGCGATTAATTTTAGCACACAACCAGTCGTACAAACGTGCAACTGGTGTAACTGGGCGGAAAAAATTTAGCCGTGTGTTACATTTTTTTGTGAAAATCCCTTGAAAGGAATTGACCGGCCTTCGGGCGTGTAATATTGGTGTGCAAGACCGACCTCGCTGAAGGAGGTAGATGTCGGTCCTGCCTTTTTGTGCCGTTTGTCCTTATAAAGTTTGTCTTTATAAAGAACGTGTTTGATGGTGCTCTCAATATTTTTCTCGAGTGGGCTTTTCACGCTGTTTGGATTCAAATCGTTGAATTTCAGCCCAAATTGGAACGTCTTCACCTTCCAATGCAGTTTGCCAAAGTTCAATGATAGATTCCAACTCATGAGATCGATCGAGGACATTAGCAGCATCACACTCCCTCTCTTCTTTCTGTCGGTGAATCTCAGTGTGTCGCGTTTGAATCTCGATCTTCTTCTGCTTGAGTTTTTTCAATTCGATTTTGAGTTGTCGGTTACTTTCCGCGTTCGAGCACCGCAGAGGTTCCTCCAATAGCTGTTGGCATACGTCATCCCTCGACTTTAATTTCTTGAAGTGCATAGCAAGATGGGCATCTTCAAAGTTCAACTCATTTATCTCGCGGCAAATATCATCATATTCATTGTAATTGTTAGAAAGCTTACGTTGTAGTTTCTTCAGATGAGTCTTAATTTCTTGTTTAGGATTCAATTTCACCCCTCCTTAGGGCATTTTTTATTAACCCTACTATAACTGTGTAATTGTGAGAGCCTAAAAAAACGACGGTCATCTGACCATCTTTTTTTAAGTATACATCCGAAATTCGGCGATGTCAAGAAAAAGCGATTCCAACAAGTCTACGGAATCGCGTAGCCCAATCTCAGACTTGAGATTCTTCTCAGGCTAAAGAACAGCGCGTATGAACCCAACTATGTTTCAATCTCGCAGTCGAGATTCTTGTCCGCATGATGGTGTAACCAAATCTTGTCAAGGGCTCAGGGGTGGGCGATCTAGATTTGCGCTGAGTTTGAACTTTACCATCCGCACCCCCATTCGCGCAACCTTTTTTAGCCCACTCAGTAGGGGAAACGCCTCTAATTACAGAGGAGGTCTTATGGTGGTAGAACAAACGATTAATGTTGGGTTTCACTCGAATTTTGGCACATTCAAGCGAAGTGTGCAGTCGAATATTCAAGATTAGCGATTACTAACAGATTTCCGTTCAACCCAACCTACGACTCTGGTAAAAAAGTGCAAAGGAACCGGCGCAAAAATATATTGGAATTGCTGACAATTTATGGTAGAATAATTTGTTGCAGGACCGACCCCGCTCTTGGTGGCGGATGTAAGCCCTGCTTTTTCGCAATCTATTTCCTCAGGCGCGTTACCGGGATTTTGCCTAAGATCCGTTAAACGTAGGGGTAAAACCGTTATAAGGTTCGCGGTTGACGGCAAGTCCACAAGATTTAAACAAAGAAACCGAGTTTTGAAGAAAAAACTCGGTTTCATCGGTCACGAGAAACGCTCCTATGTCCCTTCCAGTCTTCCCTCCGGCATAACAACTGGACAGCGTGAATCGTTGGGTTTCACTCGAATTACCTGCGTTTTCGGACAGAATTAAGAGCCTGTTTTAAAAGTAAATAGCGAAGCCAGTTCGGGGCATTTGAGTGCCATTACTTGTGGGATTTCTATCGCACTCTGCAGTTGTGCGAGAAAGAAACCGAGTTTTGATGAAAAAACTCGGTTTCGAGACGTATGATTCTACTCGAAATGACTTTTCAAACAGGTTCTAAACATTGGAAGTCTTTTTTCTGCACACGATTTCTTTCGGATTTCCGTTCAACCCAACCTACAGGTTCTCCGCGTGGCAAAGCGGCGGGATTCTAATTCTCTTGGTACACCTCTACCATCTTCCGTGCGGTCTCCGCCACGCGCTCGCGCAATTCCTTCGGCTCAAGAACTTCTGCCTCATCGCCCCACGTCATAACCCACCAAGCAATCTCGCGCAAGCCCGCGACAGTCACCTCAAAGATAAGCGTGCCGTCCGGCATCGTATGTAGTTTTTGGGTAGGGTGCCAGCGTACTTCTCGAATCAACGGCGCAATGCGAGGCGCGAATTTGATAACGACGCGCGTCTCGGCGCCGAGCATGACATCCCAGCTCTTTTCGAGGTGTTTTGGGACGGAAAAATCGTCGGGAATGGTGTAGGGGGAGTGCGAGATGGACAGATGATGGATGCGGTTGATGCGGAAGGTTAACACGCGCCCTCTGGTTTCGGAATACCCAATGACGTACCAGGCGTGTTTGCGAAATATAACGGCATAGGGGGAAATACGATGGCGGGTGCGTTTGGCGCTGCTGAAGGAGTCATACGTCATGGTGACTTTGAGTCTTTGACGAATTGCCTCGTACAGCGTTTCCCGGTGCGCCTGAATTTCATCCAGTTCACTCACCTGAGAATTCGGGATGTTGATTTGCGGAACAATCTGTCGCAGCACGCGTCGGGTGCTTTTGGGTAAACCTACCGCGATTTTCGCAATTGCATTGTCCAACGCGTTCTTTGTTTGCTGTCCCTCATTTGCTTTGTAGACACTTGCTGCGGTAATCAAGGCGAGGGATTCCTCGAAATCAAGATTGAGGGCAGGAAGAAAAAAGTCGGAATTCATCTCGTACCCCTGTTTCCCTCGGGCTACAATCTGAATCCCCATTTCACGCAAGAGGTCAATGTCGCGTTGGATGGTCGCCTTGTTCACGCCAAGGCTGTCCGCAAGGCGGATACGCGTCCATTGACGGGGCTGGTGGTGGATTCGGCTTGCGACTCTGAGAACCCGTGCCATTTGATATGTTCGATACATTTGCGTCTGTCCTTCTAAAGGCAGGAAGAGTGGAACGGAGGTGTTTGAATTGAGATCTTGTTCGGGTAGGTGGCAATGGCATGTCCGGTAAGGAGAAGCGTTGGGTTTCGCTGCCAGTTTCTACACTGCAACCGAAATCGCTAGCGAAGACGCTCCGTCCACAGAGATAGGAGTAGTCAGGTTTCGCTTAATCCAACCTACGAGCCGTCTTCCAACCTTCCAATCTTCACGATTCGAAGGACTCGAAACTGGTGGGCATAGGATCTCTATCGCACTCGCTATCCACTCATTTGATTCCACCCTACAACTATTTATCCCCCGTAAGGTCATGGAGTTTTTGCAACCGCTCATTGTCCGCGATCACAATGAGTGCATCGTCTTGCTCCATCTCCAAATTGGCAGTCGGATTGTACTCAAGCCTACTCTTCGGGCTTCGTACCGCAACCGTGACCAGTCCCGTTCAACTCTGAATATTTGCTTCGCCAAGCGTTGATCCGGTTAACTGAGCGGATAGCGAATGCGATAGAGATCCTAGGGCGATTGCAAGTCTTACTCGCTTTTTCACTCCGTTGATCCCACCCCACAACTTCGGTCCGCCGTACAGCTTAGAGTGGCGGGCACAAAAAAAGGCATCAAGCCAACACATAGACTTGATGCCTCGATATTATCTCCCGGCAACGACCTACTTTCCCGCAAGGTCGCCCTCGAAGTATCATCGGCGCTGAAGAGCTTAACTGCCGTGTTCGGAATGGTTACGGGTGTTTCCTCTTCGCTATAATCACCGGAAGAATAGAATAAGAACTAAAAATTTGACAATTGCATAGATTAGAGTATCTGCTATAAGTGCAAAAAAGTATCAAGCCCTCGGCTTATTAGTACCAGTCAGCTAAACAGTTCGCACTGCTTACACCTCTGGCCTATCAACCTTCTTATCTCGAAGGAGCCTTACAAGATTAACTCTTCAGGATATCTCATCTTGAGGGAGGCTTCACGCTTAGATGCTTTCAGCGTTTATCCTTTCCGAACATAGCTACCCAGCGGTGCCACTGGCGTGACAACTGGTACACTAGAGGTTCGTCCACCACGGTCTTCTCATACTAGCGGCAGCTCCTCTCAAATATCCTACGCCCGTAGAAGATAGGGACCGAACTGGCTTGCGCCGTTCTAAACCCAGCTCGCGTGCCGAACTTTAATCGGCGGGCAGCCGAACCCTTGGGACCTGCTGCAGCCCCAGGATGTGACGAGCCGACATCGAGGTGCCGATCCGCGCCGTCTCTGTGAGCGATCGGGCGCGACTAGCCTGTTATCCCCGGAGTACCTTTAATCCGTTAAGTTATGGCCTTTCCACTCAGAACCACAAGATCATTAAGCCCTGCTTTCGCACCTGCTCGACATGTCTGTCTCGCAGTCAAGCTCCCTTATGCCTTTACACTCTACGCGCGGTTTCCAATCGCGCTGAGGGAACCTTAGGGCGCCTCCGTTACATTTTGGGAGGCGACCGCCCCAGTCAAACTACCCACCTGACACTGTCCTCAATTCGGATATACGAACGTGAGTTAGAATTCCAATGCAACAGAAGTGGTATTTCAAGGACGACTCCACTGAGGCTGGCGCCCCAACTTCGCAGTCTCCCACCTATCCTACATATGCTACATTAAAACCCAATATCAGGCTATAGTAAAGGTTCACGGGGTCTTTCCGTCTTTCTACGGGTAACCGGCATCTTCACCGGTATTACAATTTCACCGAGCCTCTCGCCGAGACAGTGCCCATGTCGTTACGCCATTCGTGCAGGTCGGAACTTACCCGACAATGAATTTCGCTACCTTAGGACGGTTATAGTTACCGCCGCCGTTTACCGAAGCTTCAGTTCAGGGCTGCCAGGTTAAACCTTTGACCCCTTCCCTTAACCCTACGGCACCGGGCAGGCGTCAGTCCCTATACATCATCTTACGATTTTGCAGAGACCTATGTTTTTAGTAAACAGTCGCATGGGCCATTTCACTGCGGCTCTTTTCGGCTTCATATGCGAGATATGTCGCGTACTAGGAGCACCTCTTATCCCTAAGTTACGAGGTAATTTTGCCTAGTTCCTTAGCGAGAGTTCGCTCGAGCGCCTGAGGATACTCTCCTCGCCTACCTGTGTTGGTTTGCGGTACGGTCACCTTGAGTCGTCCACTCGAGGTTCTTTTCTTGGCAAACAACCAGACCAGTTTGTGTCCTAAAAGGACTCCCCATCACTTCTCAGAGTATTGAATCCCGGATTTACCTGAGATTCCCCTGTCGAGTTTAGCCCAGCTCTTCCATCCGCTGGTAGGTCCTAATGCTTGCGTCTCCCCTAGCTTCAATCTCATCAAGGTGGTGCAGGAATATTATGCCTGCTACCCATCGCCTACGCTTTTCAGCCTCGGCTTAGGATCCGACTAACCCTGGGAGGATTTGCCTTGCCCAGGAAACCTTAGGCTTACGGCGAACAAGCTTCTAACTTGTTTTATCGCTACTCATGCCGGCATAATCACTTCTAATTCGTCCAGAAGTTCTCTCGATCTTCCTTCAACCATACTATAGAACGCTCCCCTACCACTGTCATCAACACGAAGTCAACAACAATCCGCAGCTTCGGTAACGAGCTTGAGCCCCGGAAATCTTCGGTGCAAAGTCACTTGGCCAGTGAGGTGTTACGCACTCTTTAAATGATGGCTGCTTCTAAGCCAACATCCTGGTTGTCTGAGCAACAAAACATCCTTGACCACTTAGCTCGTATTTAGGGACCTTAGCTGGCGATCTGGGCTGTTTCCCTTTCGTCAATAGAGCTTATCCCCTACTGACTGACTCCCACGCTTTAGACTATGGCATTTGCAGTTTAACTGGAGGTGCTAACCTGGTAGGGCCGCGAGTCCAATTAGAGCTCTACCGCCACAGTCAAACACGTGAGGCTAGCCCTAAAGCTATTTCGGGGAGAACCAGCTATCACTAGGTTTGATTAGCCTTTCACTCCGATCCACAGGTCATCCCCCAAGTTTTCAGCCCTGGTGGGTTCAGGCCTCCACACATTTTTACATGTGCTTCACCTTGCCCATGGATAGATCACCTAGTTTCGGGTCTACTCCATGCAACTCAATCGCCCTGTTAAGACTCGCTTTCGCTACGGCTCCGTTTCAGAGAAACTTAGCCTTGCTACACAGAGTAAGTCACCGGCTCATTATGCAAAAGGCACGCGGTCATGCATTCCAAGTAAAACTTGGCTTAGCACTACCACAGCTTGTAGGCTATACGGTTTCAGGGACTATTTCACTTCCCTAACAGGGGAACTTTTCACATTTCCTTCACAGTACTTGTTCACTATCGGTCGCTAGGTCGTATTTAGCCTTAGGAGGTGGTCCTCCTGGATTCCTACAGGTTAGTCTATCCCGTAGTACTTGGGAATGATATTCAGGAAGCCAAATTCCTTTTACTCACGGGACTGTTACCCTCTCCGGTCGTCCTATTCCAGAAACGTTAAACTAGAAATTTGGTTTTTTACTTCCCGGCTCAATCATACTTGAGCCCAATATCACCCCGCAACCCCAAGTATACAACGTGTATGAACTTACATATACCTGGTTTGGGCTGTTCCCGTTTCGCTCGCCGCTACTGGGGGAATCGAGGTTTTCTTTCTGTTCCTCAGGGTACTGAGATGTTTCACTTCTCCTGGTTTACCCTTACATTCATTCAAATGCAAGTGACAGGTATTGAATTACCTGCCCGGTTGCCCGATTCGGGGATCTCCGGATTAACGCTTATAAGCAACTACCCGAAGCTTATCGCAGCTTGTCACGCCCTTCATCGACACCTAGCACCAAGGCATCCACCGTAAGCCCTTAGTAGCTTGATAACAAGAAAAATAAAAATCAAAAAATAGCCGATACCCTCTATGCAATTGTCAAAGATCGACGCCTGAAAAGGCGAGTGGAGATGAGCGGAATCGAACCGCTGGCCTCCTGCTTGCAAAGCAGGCGCTCTCCCAACTGAGCTACACCCCCATACGAGGATGGTGGGCTTATCTGGAGTCGAACCAGAGACCTCGCGCTTATCAGGCGCGCGCTCTAACCGTCTGAGCTATAAGCCCGAACATAAGATTACTCAATGAAAACCAAATAGTGATTGGACACACCTAAAATAACGAGCTGAACATACCATCCGGTTTAGGTCAGGTATGTTGTATAGCTCCTTAGAAAGGAGGTGATCCAGCCGCAGGTTCCCCTACGGCTACCTTGTTACGACTTCGCCCCAGTCATCAGTCTCATTTTCGACGGCTGCCCCCCTTGCGGGTTAGCTCACCGGCTTCGAATGCTACCGACTTCCATGGCGTGACGGGCGGTGTGTACAAGGGCCGGGAACACATTCACCGCGACCTGCTGATCCGCGATTACTAGCGATTCCAACTTCATGCAGTCGAGTTGCAGACTGCAATCTGAACTGGGGCCGGCTTTTTGGGATTTGCTCCACCTTGCGGCTTTGCGACCCTCTGTACCGACCATTGTAGCACGTGTGCAGCCCAGGGCATAAGGGCCATGCGGACTTGACGTCATCCCCACCTTCCTCTGGCTCGTCACCAGCGGTCTTGTTAGAGTCCCCAGCATTACCTGGTGGCAACTAACAACAGGGGTTGCGCTCGTTGCGGGACTTAACCCAACATCTCACGACACGAGCTGACGACAGCCATGCAGCACCTGTCACTCTGTCCCAAAGGAAAGCCATATTTCTATAGCGATCACAGCGATGTCAAGCCCTGGTAAAGTTCTTCGCGTTGCGTCGAATTAAGCGACATGCTCCACCGCTTGTGCGGCCCCCCGTCAATTACCTTGAGTTTTAACCTTGCGGTCGTCATCCCCAGGCGGGGTACTTAATGCGTTAGCTGCAGCACAGAGGGAATCAATACCCCCTACACTTAGTACCCATCGTTTACGGCTAGGACTACAAGGGTATCTAATCCTCTTTGCTACCCTAGCTTTCGCGTATCAGCGTCAGTATTGGACCAGAAAGCCGCCTTCGCCACAGATGTTCTATACGATATCTACACATTCCACCGCTACACCGTACATTCCGCTTTCCTCTTCCACACTCAAGCCGTATAGTATCAAACGCAGTTGCTTGGTTGAGCCAAGCGATTTCACGTCTGACTTATACGGCCGCCTACACGCCCTTTACGCCCAGTAAATCCGGACAACGCTTGCTCCCTACGTATTACCGCAGCTGCTGGCACGTAGTTAGCCGGAGCTTTCTACTATGGTACCGTCAAGCCGGTTGATTTATCGCCAACCGGTGATTCTTCCCATAACACAGGGGTTTACAACTCGAAAGCCTTCATCCCCCACGCGGCGTCGCATCGTCAGGGTTTCCCCCATTGCGAAATATTCTCGACTGCAGCCTCCCGTAGGAGTTTGGGCAGTGTCTCAGTCCCAATGTGGCTGACCACCCTCTCAGGCCAGCTACCCATCGTAGCCTTGGTAGGCCATTACCCTACCAACTAGCTAATAGGACGCGGGCTTCTCATTGAGCTACAGCACCGAAGTGCCATACTTTCACTGGTTTCTCTTATGAAAAACCAGCCGTATCCGGTTTTAGCAACCCTTTCGAGTTGTTGTTCCCGTCTCAAAGGTAAATTACCCACGCGTTACTCACCCTTTCGCCACTTTCCTCATAGCCGAAGCTATGATTCTCGTTCGGCTTGCATGCCTAATCCACGCCGCCAGCGTTCGTCCTGAGCCGGTATCATACTCTCCAAAAAATCGGTGCTAACCAATGGTTAGCGAAACCTTACTCTTTTTAAAGAGAAACTTCAAGATTAAACGAGGCATGTCACATATCACTATTTGGTTTTCAAAGAGCATCTTTTGCGCCTCCATTTTGGAAGCATGCTATTATAACACGCTGTCATACGGGTGTCAAGCAATTATTTCATTTTTTTTCGACCTAACTCCGATTTGGCAAGATCTCTGCGATCACGGGCTAGAGCGGCATTTATCGCGGTTTGTCTTGAATCTCCTTTGGCGTCAGTGAGTGTACACCAAACCTGCTATGGGCCTAGTTTGAAGAACATTCCCAACTTTTGGTGCTGAAGTGAATCGGTCGAAAACGCTTCCCTCCATCTCAGTTTTTTTGCACCCACGCTAGAACCTCAATGCTAAGTTGGAAATACTGTCATACCAATGGGCGAAGGCAACTCCATCAATCACAAGTTGCAGGTTTTTATCGACGATGACGTACTCAGGTTTCCCATCGCTATCAAGCATTCTCTTCTCCGGATGGCAGAAATGCCTCACCAACACGGTACGACCCGCCTCAGTAACGTAACTTACTGTTTGGTGAGATGCGTGCGATTCGAGCGGAATACCCAATTCCAACACTCGGAGACAAACAAAGCGACGCTCCCCTATTGACACGGAAAACACACCGGCTCCGCTGGCTATGTTGTCGTCGAGACTTTGTAGCCGCTTGAGCGAACCATTCGTCTGAGTAATGAAATGACCGCAGTCCTCCAACTTTCGAGGTATAATTCCCCAATCGTAGTCAAAATCTTGGTCGAGGTAGGTGTACAATAATCTTTTGCCGTCGTGAATTTGCGATATAGCCAGATATTCCGCTGTCTCGCTTGTGAGCCGACCATACATCGTCCAGGCCGGCGAACACCAGCCATCATTCGTATCCCAAGTTTGGATTGCAATTTCAACGCCTTCAAGTTCATGCACAGCGGCACGTCCGGTCACCTCCATCTCATGCACCTTGGATAGATTCCAAGCTGTGGCCGTGTAGTCCGCGTACAGAGCACGTTCACCTATTTTCGGCACGATGAACCACCATCGAAGTTCGGGGCAATCCACCGAAAAAGGTTCTGCATCGCATGCCGCAATGCCAACCTCGGGTCTACGACGTGGGAACGGTTGTTTCGTAGTTCCGGGCTTGTGCCTTTGCATTCGATTATTTCTCCTTTCATGAGAACTCTTTAGAAATCGACGGTTGGCGGTCTGTGCGCTCGCCGCCGTCATTTGAAATAGGCGGGAAAGAAAGGGAAAAGGTTCGGATAACCGGTTTTTTGGGAGGAAGAAAATACGCTTCATTGCGAGAGTTTATTCACTGGGGAGATCAGCAAGACTGCGATTGGAAGGCTGGAAGCTTTCCTTCCGAGTCACCATCGGCACTCCCGACGGAAGGACTCAATCTGAATCTGAAGTGTATTGTCAACCGCTGCTTAAAATCCGAATGCTACATCGGAAATGCTATCATACCAGTGAACATACGTGACACCGTCGATTACGAGCTGACATTCTTTATCGGCGACGATCGCTTCCGCGTTTTCCGAACTGCTATACGCCGCCATTTCCGGACGGCAGAAATGCCGTACCATGACTGTCCGCCCGTCTTCGGTCACGTAACCTTCCGTAGCTGGTGCGTCAAGCGTGCCGAGAGGTGCCTCCAACTGCAACACGCGGAGACAGGTGAAATCCCTTTTACCAATTGACACGGAAAACACACCAGCACCGCTGGCAGCCACGTTCTCAAGGTTCTTTGCCTGCTTGAGTGAGCCGTCAGCCTGCGTTGCAAAACGTCCGCGATCTTCCAATATCCTAGGCATCTGTCCCCAGTCCGAGTCAAAGCCTTCGTCAAGGAATGTGTTTAACAATCTCTTTCCGTCGTCGAGTAGTGATACTGCCAAATACTCTGCAGCCGTCGGGGTGAGCCGACCACAGATCTCCCACGTCGAAGACAGCCAGCCGTTTCGCGGTTCCCAGGTACGAATCTCCATCTCAACCCCGCCAACGTCGTGCACGATAACAGGCCTCGCCGCCAGTATCTCATGCACGGCAGACAGTTCCCAAGACTTTGGGGTATAGTCTGCAAACAGGGAACGCTGTCCAATCTCCGGTACAACGAACCACCATCGGAGTTCGGGACAATCTACGGAGAATGGTTCCGTGTCTGTTTTGGTGAGAACGATCTCCGGTCGGAGTAACGGGAATGACTGTCTCTCGGTATCGGGTTTGCGAACGTGTGTCGGGCTGGATCCGTCCTTATGGGAAATACCAAAGGTCTCGCGGAGAAAAGCCCGCGCGTGAAACAGGCGTTGTTTGACTGTGCCTTCGGGGCAGCGGCGGCGCGCGGCAATCTCGGCAACCGAGAATCCTTCAAGGTAGAACAGTTGTGCTACTTCTCGCTGGTCCTCTGGAGCGTGAGTCAGTGCGTCGACCGCATCATCAAGGATTTCCCTCTGTCGAATCTGTTTTTGACCAAATCGATCAACAAATTGGGTCAATTTTTCGGTTTCGACAGGTAGGTCTCGACGCTGAGCGGACTTGAGAAAGTCGTAGCACCTATTTCGAGCGATCTGGAGGAGCCATCTTGTAACAGCTTTTGGTTCGCGAAGATGGTGAATACCTAGCCACGCCTGTAAAAGCGTCTCCTGCAATACATCATCGACGTGGTCGAAACTTCCCAGGTGGTAGCGTATCTGTGCCAATAACTGTCGTTCGTGGCGGCGTACCAACTCGGCAAATGCTCGTTCATCGCGCTGCGCGCATAAACGCACTAATGTTTCAATCTCTAAATCTTCCACTGTGTCCATCTCCTTCTCCTTCATTTGTAACAGGCGAGAGACAAAGTGAAAAGGTTCTCAAGGCAGGGCATTTTTCGAAATAGGATTCAAGAACTCCTTGTCCTTAGATCGAATTATGGTGGGGAACTTCAAAACGGTTGTGGAGAGGAACCTCCACTGATGGCTGGCAGGAAATGAATTTCACTGTCTTCCGAAACTCGCTGGCGCATGCCTTCCCGAGTCAGGGCGCCATCGACATATACGGCGACATTGGGACGAATCTGATCGTCATCACAGATGCGTGCCTTGAATCCCGGATAAATCGACTCCAGGTTGTAAAGGACTTCGCGTATCGTGCTGCCCTCTACCGTGGCTTTCTCTTTGCCACCGGTCAGCTCTTGCATAAGGGATGGTATTGCTACGGTTGCCATGGCAGATTTAACCTTTCATAGATTTTGAGACTTACGCGGGCACTGAACGAGATTCTGTACAATAGTTTATCATCTAAAGTAGCTAGGAAGAAACTGAATTGGAAGGATGGAAGACAGGAAGGGTGGAAGACTACCTGCCAATCCTAGTACGGTAGGTTAGGTTGAACGGTAAAAAGTGGATTTTTATCACGGTACAATGTTGATTGTGTCTATTACTACTGTTCAAATCAAATAGAAATGGGGCATTGGAGAAAAACTATCCCAATACCCCATTATCTTGACGTTTCAATTTTAACGACAGCGACTTCAGATTTTCCCCAGTGCTTTGAGGACACGCTCCGGTGACATCGGTAGTTCCGTCATCCGAACACCAACTGCGTCGTAGATAGCGTTTGCGATAGCCGCGGGCGGTGCAACGATCGGGGTTTCGCCGACACCTCTGACGCCGAAGGGATGGCTAGGATTCGGGACTTCAACTATTACAGTGTCAATCATCGGCAGATCGTAACTGGTTGGTATCCGATAATCAAGGAAACTCGCGTTTGTCATCTGACCGTCTTCGTTGAAAATGTACTCCTCGTTCAGCGCCCAGCCAATGCCCTGAACCGCTCCACCCTGAATCTGACCTTCAACATAGCTGGGGTGGATGGCTTTACCGGCATCCTGCGTTGCTGTATAGCGCAGAATCTCTACTTTGCCAGTGTCGACATCAACCTCAATGTCAACGATATGTGTGCCGATTGACGAACCAGCCCCCGATGGAGCAACGCTTGCGCGTCCCATCAAAGGCCCGCCGGTTTGACCGAGTTTTTCAGCCAAACCCTTGAAGTCAATTTCTTCCTCTTTTCCGTTGACGTACCGAAAGACGCCATCCGCGAATTCGACTTCCGCCTCCTCTACTTCCCACAATTTCGCGGCACGCTCAATCATCTGGCGCTTCACATCTTGGGCGGCTTCGTAGGCGGCTAAACCGGTTGTGAATGTGGTGTGACTTCCACCGGTTACGTCTGTATATCCAACAGAATTGGTATCGACCACCATGGGATGTACGGATTCCGCAGAAATCCCCAGCACTTCCGCAGCCTGCATGGCGATTGAAGCGCGGGAACCGCCGATGTCCGTCGAGCCTTCGACGAGACTAATCGTCCCATCCGGATTGACGTTGATGGACACGCTCGAACTGAATGCAAAGTTGGGCCAAAAACCGGTTGCGACGCCGCGGCCTCTGTACTTGCCCTCCAGCGGTGCCGAGTAGTGCGGATGATCTTTTGCCGCTTCGACCGTCTCAACAAAACCGATGCGCGGGAATACCGGACCATCGACACGAGAGTCGCCCTCTTTTGCGCTATTCAGGAGTCGGAATTCAATGGGATCCATCCCGATCTTTTTGCAAATTTCGTCAATGACCGTCTCTGTAGCAAAGGCGACGTTCGTCGAACCCGGCGCCCGGTAGGCGTTGGTTTTTGCTTTATTGACGAGAACATCGTAGGCGTCAATAAATCCGTTCTCAATCTTATAGGGGGAGAACACGCACATAGCGGCGGCGCCAACGGGGGAACCGGGGTACGCTCCGGCTTCAAAGGCGACGTAAGCTTCCGCCGCAGTGATGCGTCCATCGTTGGTGGCACCGATTTTCACGCGCACGTAGGAGGCTGGAGTAGGTCCGGTACTCTCGAATACATCTTCGCGGCTCATCAGAACCTTGACGGGTCGGCCGGACTTCTTCGAGAGAATTGCGGCGAGCGGTTCGAGGTAGACACTAATCTTCCCGCCAAAACCGCCGCCGATCTCCATCGGCACGACTTTGACTTTGGAGACCGGGTGCTGTAGAATCTCCGCCACTTGCCCTCGCGCATTGAATGCGCCTTGGGTGCTGCACCAGATGGTGATTTCTCCATCCGCGTTGTATACGGCACTTGCGTTGTGGGGTTCGATGTAACCTTGATGCACGGTACCGGTCACATAGTCGTGTTCGATAACTACATCGGCTTCCGCAAAGCCCTTCTCAATATCCCCCTTCTTGTGTTGAAAATGGCTGGCGATGTTGCTTGACTTGTCAGACGTTTTCCCCATTTCGTCTGTCTTCATATCTTCGTGGACGAGGGGAGCATCGTCTTGCATGGCTGCCCGGACTTCCATCGCGGGCGGCAGCACTTCGTATTCAACATCAATAAGTTCGAGCGCTTCTTCGGCAATATGACCGTTCAGTGCGGCAACGGCAGCAACCGCGTGTCCCTTGTACAGCGCTTTTTCACGCGCCAAGATATTGTCGCACATGAACTTTAGATTGACGGCGCCCTCGCCGAGATCGACAATTTTGTCTTGCGAGGCAGTCAAATCTGCTGCCGTTACAACCGCCTTGACACCGGGATAGGCTTCCGCACGAGTAGTGTCGATCGATTTAATCCGAGCGTGAGCATGAGGACTACGCAGCACACGTCCATGCAACAATCCCGCAGCTTGGTAATCTGCGCCGTAAAGTGCTCGACCTGTTACCTTGTCCACCCCATCATGCCGAACGGGACGGGTTCCGATTACCTTGTATTCTTTTTCCACTGCCATTACGCATTTACCTCCGTAGACATGGTTTCCGCCGCATCAAGTACGGCACGGACAATCTTATCGTAACCGGTGCAACGGCACAGATTGCCAGCCAGCCAGAAGCGGACATCGTGTTCAGTCGGATTAGGGTTCTCATTCAACAACGTTTTTGCAGCCATGATGAAGCCGGGGGTGCAGACGCCACACTGGAGCGCGGCGTTTTCCAAAAACGCATCCTGTATGGGATGAAGTTTATTAGGTTCCGCCAATCCTTCGACGGTTTCCACCTCTTTACCTTCAATCTCGGCACCGAGTACCAAACAGGAATTGACGAGGCGGCCATTCAGAATCACGCTGCACGCGCCGCAATTGCCGTTGTTACACCCTTCTTTGGCACCGGTCAGCATCAAATTGTCTCTCAACACTTCGAGCAAACTCTCACGCGGTTCGCAAAGGAACTCCACCGCTTCACCGTTAATTACCGTTTTAACATGAATTTTGTCGGGCATTTAGTCTATGACTCCTTCACTCTTTGAATCGCGCCGTTTAGCGCACGCTTGGTCAACACGCCGACAAGGTGTACTCTCTGATCGGCGCTACCGCGCATATCGCTTATTGGACGAGCGATGGCTTTTGCCTCTTCGGCAGCCTCTTCAATAGCCGATTCATCAGAAGCCGACCGCCCAGCGAGAAGAGCGCTGGCTTCCTCAGCGAATAGTGGCGTAGGGGCTACCGCCGCGAGGGCTATGCGGGCTGAGACAATCGACTCTTTGGCATCGTCAAGCACGACGCACGCTCCGGCGCCGACAACCGCGATGTCCATTTCATTTCGCGGAATAAAACGAAGGTAGAAGGAACTCGAGTTACTATCTGGCGCGGGAACCTTCAGGGATTCAAGAAACTCTCCGTTCTGCAGCACGGTTACGCCCGGGGCGGTGCAAAAGTGTTCGACCGCTATTTCACGCGATCCGTTCGTTCCTGCAATGATACAGGTAGCTCCCAACACAATCAACGCCGGTATAGTATCTGCCGCAGGAGACGCATTACATAGATTGCCGCCGACCGCGGCTCTGCCTTGAATCGCGGTGCCGCCGATGATATGGGTTGAATCCGCTAGTGCGGGGTAAGCGGCCGAGATTGCCTTGTCTCCGTATATCTTATAGCACGGGACCGCGGCTCCAAGATGCAAACCTGTCTGCGGGTCATACGACAATACATTGGCTTCAGGTATATCCTTGATATCTACAATCCGCTCTAGGTGTCGTTTGCCTTCACGCACCTGAACGATAAGGTCTGTTCCGCCAGCCAAGACTCTCGCTAGGTCTCCTTTTTCCGCGAGCAGGTCAGCCGCTTCGCTGACGGTCTTCGGGGAATTATACTCAAACGCTCGCAAGGTATGATCTCCTTTCAAGATGATGATTTATTCCGTTTGGAGGGTAGTGTCCACTTGATACACCTATCTTAAACGAATGACCGGAGAATGTCAAGGGAAAAAATCGGGAGAAAACTAATACGGAATGCGTCAGGATCGCAGATTTTAGAATCAGGTGTCTAGATAGTAATTGCCGGTTTTCGATCCGATGGTTGCGGATCTCTTTGAGGATTGGTTATGACCGACCTGCGAATATGGATCATTATTCCCTACTGGAAGAGCAGGCGAGGTCGACCTTGCGGCGACTCACGAGGTCAGGAACAGAATAATCGTCAATAGCGCTGTCCGACTCATGGCGCACCATACCGACCGAACGCGGTACCGTCGCCAACCTTCCAATGGTTCGCTAACTCTGTTTTGGTTCTACTTGACAATGAGCATGCGCCTTAATTGGCGAAAAGACGGTGTCCCCAGCTGATAAAAATAGAGACCGCTTGCCACCGACTCTCCGCTCTCGTTGCGACCGTCCCAATAAGCTGCCCTCTCGCGGTCGGTGTAGTATCCCGCCAATTGATGACCCATCTCCAGTCGGCGCACCAGTGCGCCTCTTGCATCGTAAATCCTCAAAGTGACAACCTCCCCGTCCGCCAACTGATAAGGTATCCATGTCTCCGGGTTGGACGGGTTCGGGAAGTTCATCAACAGCGCTGTCTTCGTCGGTACTTCGTATGCGATCAATTCTGACAAAATTATTCGATTATTCTCTACGTCAGTAGGTGTCACGGCGTGGCTCACGGGTTCGGCACGGATCTGCGGATCTGGGGATTGCACGGAGACTTCAAGTATATCTCCGACTTGAGCCCCACGTCCGATAGCAGTCTCAACCACGGTCAATTGATAGCCGAACCACTCGGACTCCAGCGAATCTCGTCTGGTTGCGGGAATTGTATGCACTTTGCCGTTTGCAAGGTTTTTCACGATTACACTCAATCTTAACCTCGTTAGAGGGACGTGCCTTTCTCGACCCTCCGCTACGTAGGCAATTGAACCAGTCAAGCACAGGACAGGCGAAGCATTTCGGAAGCGACTGAAGGTGAGCGCTAAAGGCGGTGCAGCTAACGTTCCCGAAAAACTGCCCCAGCCATCCCCCGAGATGGAGACCGTTGCCTCATATAGTGCCTCCATGATAAACGACTGACCGCCGTTGACGGAGATGTCTCCCGCGGTGCCCGCATCTGCGACCACTTTGAAGTTTCCGTTAACCGAGACTTCGACTGCATCGACGTTGTCTCGAATTCCTTGGATAGTCAACAGATCACTGACTCGAGTAATGCGTGAATCCTTTAGCGGCACACCAACAAGGTTTTTACCTGGTTGCAGCCGAATTGAACTCGTTCCATCTTCCCCAAGAGCGTCGCCAGCCAGATGGAGCTCGACCGTCTTCTTCATACTAGCGATGATACCAGTGTCGTCGGTTAACGGTGGATCGGCGACTGTGCCTCGATTCAAGTCGCCCAAATAGCTGATCCACTGATTCGTTTGAGAATCGCGAGTTGTCAGGAGCCTTACTGTCTCCGCGCCGCCGAGGGCATCGTATAGGTCTCCGACGGATTCGACCGCTTCCGCTGCACCGTTAACCGCCGTCACCCTCAAGGGTACGTGAATCAGACTGGTGCCGGACGGGACGGACAGAATGAACTCGCGTCTTTTTATCTCGACACTAAAGATAACCGACACGTCGACTCCCGCGGCGGACGCTTCTACCGAGCAGGTTCCCGGGCTTGTTCCTAGTGTGAGCGTACTCTCCGTGCGTCCGTGAGGATCAGTTTCTCCGCTTGTTGCGCTAAGTGTTGCTTCCCCATCGACTACGGCAAAATTAACAAGCACCCCTTCAAGCGATGAACCGTTTTTGTCCTGTACTTCAATGACAAAGGGGTAAGGGAGTTTCATGTTTGGTATGCCTTCTTGCTCATCACCCGAGATTTTCACGATGAGTTGCGGGGTACGGACACCATTGCTATTGAACCTCACTGATTTCTCAATACCGGAAGCGGATACGGAGACCGTATTTGCTCCCGTGTTCAGTCCGAGGGTAAGTTCGCTCCGCGCCTTGCCGTTTCTATCAGTATTTGCGTCCGTAGTGCTCAGTGTTCCTCCACCCGCCGTGACAGTGAACATGACCTGAACCTCCTCCAACGGTTTATCAAACTGATCCCTCACCTCAACAACTATCGGATTCGGAAGCTTCTCCCCGGGGAAGCCTTCTTGGTCATCTCCTGAGATTTTGAGTAGTGTTTTCGGTATTCGAATCCCTTCGGCGTCGAAGGTCACCGATTGTGAAATACCTTCGACAGTCACGCGAACGGAGTTGGTTCCCGGTTTTCCGCCCAACGTGAGTTTGTTCTGCGCCCTACCGTTGGCATCTGTTATTGTATTTAGTTGCTCAAGTGTTCCCTCTCCCGAGGTTACGGCAAACGTGACCGGTACTCCTTCAAGTGGTGTAGCGGTTTGGTCTTGCACCTCAACCACAAACGGATCGGTAAGCGTGGCGTCCGGTAATCCCTCTTGGCCATCACCGGAGATTTTGAGTAGCGCCTCGGGTACCCGGATTCCTTCGGCATTGAAAATTTGTGCACGCTCGATGCCGAAAGCGGACGCAGAGACCGAGTTCGCTCCCGCGTTCGGACCGAGAGTAAGTACACTCTGTGCCCTGCCGTTTTTATCAGTCACGGTGGTTGTGACGGTTAGTGTTCCTCCACCGGCAGTGACAGCGAAACTTACCCGAACCCTTCTTAAAGGTTGATTGCGTTGATCCCTTACTTCAACCACAAGCGGCTTCTCAAGCGCTTCTCCGGGTAACCCCTCTTGATTATCACCGGAGATTTTCAGAATAGTCTGCGGTGTTCGGACACCCTGGCTATCGAAAATCGCCGATTGCTCTATACCGGAAGCAGATACGGAGACTGTATTTGTTCCTGCACTCGGTCCTAGGGTGAGATTACTCTGTGCCCTGCCGTTCGCATCGGTCTCTACGTCCGTGGTGCTCAGCGTACCTCCTCCTCCGGTGACAGTGAACATAACCTGAACCTCGTCCAACGGTTCATCGAATTGATCTTTTACCTCAACGACAAGCGGGTTAGGCAGTGTTTCACCGGGGAAACCTTCTTGATTGTTTCCAGAGATTATCGATAATTCCTGAGCTACTCGGATTCCTTCCGCGGTAAAGATTTCCGGCTTTGCGACACCTTCGACACGCACGCGAACAGTGTTCGTTGCCGGATGTTGTCCCAGGGTGAGTGTGCTCTCCGCCCTACCATCGTAATTAGTATCCATGCTTTGCGTATCAAGCATTCCGCCGCCTGCAGTCACTACAAACTCTACCGGAATACCTTCAAGCACCGCACCGGTTTCGTCCTGCACTTCTACTACATATGGACTGGTGAGTGCCGCTCCGGGTAATCCCTCCTGGGCGTCACCCGAGATTTTGAGAATTTTCTGAGGTGTTCGACGTCCTTCGGCACTGAAAAACTGTGCCTCTCCAGAGCCGGAGGCAGATACAGAGACAATATTCATTGCTGCGTTCGGTCCCAGGGTGAGTACACTTTTAGCCCTACCGCTTCTGTTGGTCGTTGTGGATGTAACAGTCAATGTTCCATCGCCTGCGGTGACAGTGAACGTTATTTGAACGTCTGGCAGGGAATCATCATGTCGATCGCGCACCTCAATCACGAGTGGATCTGCCAGTGTTTCGCCGGGGTTGCCCGCCTGATCATCGCCCGAAATTTTGAGGATTTTCTGCGGTGTTCGGATTCCTTCGGCATTAAAATCTTCCGTCTGTTCAATTCCCGAAGCAGACACAGAGACTGTATTTGTACCCACGTTGGGTCCAAGTGTAAGCTTACTATTCGCCCGACCGTTTCTATCGGTTTTCGATTTGGCGGAAGTCAACCTTCCTCCTCCGGCCGTGACGGCGAAGGTCACTTGAACGTTTCGTAGGGGTTTATCGAATTGATCCCTTACCTCAACGACAAGCGAGTTTGGGAGTGTGTCACCGGGGAAACCCTCTTGATTATCGCCAGAGACTTTCGTGAGAGTTTTAGGCACTCGAATGCCTTCTGCATTGAAGGTCACGGGTTCCGATATTGTCTCCACACTTACGCGGACGGTATTCGTCCCCGGATTGCCTCCCAATGTGAGTATGTTCGTCGCTCTGCCGTTTGAATCGGTCGTTGTGGTGCGACTGGCAAGTGTCCCGCCGCCAGAGGTTACGGCAAAAGTCACCGGTACCCCTTCAAATACTAAGCCGCTCTCATCTTTCACCTCAACAATAAACGGATCGGCTAACGCTTTTCCGGGCAAACCTTCCTGGTCATCACCGGAGATTGTCTCGAGGGTCTTTGGAGTGCGGTTATCGAAGTAGATTTCAACGCCTCTCTCCTGCAAGTCTGGAATATATACGTGGATAGACGGGTAGCTTAACAGGTTTTCCCGTACATCAATCTCGGTTCTGACCCCTAATCCCCCATTCTCTGCCAGCGGCGACAGGTCAGAAATGTTGTTACCGGAGAGTTTTACTGCCGTTAGCCCTGTCAAGCCCGTTAACGGTGAGAGGTCCGATATTGCGTTGTTGCTGAGCACGAGCTCTTTCAGAGCGGTTAATTCCGCTAATGGTGATATATCCGCGATTGAATTGGTGTCAAGCCAAAGGACGGCCAGTTTCGTCAGTTCCCCCAGCGCCAAAATATTTGTAACCGAGTTGTTATCAAGGACGAGCCAATCCAGATCCGATAATCCTGCCAGTGGGGATATATCCACAATCGAGTTGTTGTTAAGGGCGAGTTTTATCAGAGTAGTCAGCTCCGCCAGCACCGAAATGTCCGTCAGTGAATTGTCGCCCAGATCCAGGTGAGTAAAATTTACCGCGTACTGAAGCCCGGTCAAATCGCTGATTCCCAAACTCCATGAACCGCGCGGGATGCGGGTTAATGTTGCCATCTCCGCTTCGGAAATCGGTTCGTCCGTATCTTTATCCATTGTTCGCGAAATGGCAGTACGGAGTAGAGGGTCTAGGATGTTGACAGGCGACCCCGCTGCCGCGCTGAAAGTTGTCGAGAATCCTAGGGCGGATACCTCAACGGTGTTTGTTCCTAGATAAGGCCCAAGGGTAAACTCCATCTGTGCACTGCCGTGCTCATTTGTAAAGACTCCGGATTCGCTGACACTTCCACCGCCGGCTGTGACGGAAAATGAGACCCAGACTCCTTCATACGGGGAACCGTCGTTAACGTCTCTGAGTTCAACTTCAAGATGTTCAGGTAAGGGAGTGTTAGGCAAACCGGGAGGCTGGTTGTCGCCCCCGATCTTGGTCAAGGGTTGCAGCGTCTCGGGAAATAAGTAGAAGGAGGTTTCGCTTACATTGCCGTCCGTGTCAATCACCCGGGCGCGAATGGGATGGACTGCCTGGTTGGTAAGACTGGCAAATCCTCTGAAGATAGAAACGCCATCATATCGGAATTCGACCGGAGAGCTTAGTTCACTCGCAAATTCACGACACGCGCTCACGTTTTTTTGGGGGCCCAACAAGAGCACTTGATGTAGCCCCTCATGATCGCTCACGCTGAACTGGATCGAAACTCGCTCGGAACCTTCCCTATATCTCTGCGGTGAAATGCGTCCTATTGTTGGGGTACTCCACTCTCTTCTTGGAATACCGCGATTGAAATAGCGCTGGATTTCCAGCCATTTGGCCGTACACTCCGACAGTTTTGCGGTGCGTGCCCAATCCGCCGTGTGTCCCCATTCCAATAGTCCGTAAGACATGATATAATCGGTAGTGCGGAAATCATGTTCTAGTCCGAACGTATGTCCCAGTTCGTGGGCAGCAAGAGCGTGGTTGAAATACGGGCCTGACGCAGGGATGGCAGCGAGCCCACCCCAATCCTTGATGGGAGCCGCGATGCCTGCCGCATCGCCAATCTGCTCGCTGCCGACATCTACCACGGCAAGATGGATGTTTTGTGCGAGGTCAAACTGTCGGTAAATCTCGTTCCCGACTTTGTGAAAAGTCTCATCGTAATAGTAAGTGTCGCCGAACTGACCGTTGACTCGATGCACTACAGCCTTTCCATTGTGATCTGTTTCAATATCAAAGGTTCTTCGTCCGTAGCCGTGCATTACCATCTGGTCCGCGTAGAACTTACGGACGTCTTTGATTAGCGAGTCAATTCTTTTCTCTATACCTTGCCTCGGGCGGCGATCAGCGGGCAGGAAGTAGATTAACCGTACCGTGCGAGGCGTACCTACGTTCAAAAATGCCAAGCTTCTGGCGTAGCGACGGTTCTCCGCCGGTTGTTCACCATACCCACACAAATGGATTCCGCTACCTGTGGAGGGCGGGAATGAACCAACCTCGGAGAATACGCAGGTGAAATACACCGCCATCGTGCACAACAAAAGATTGGGAAATGGCGTTTTCATTGATTAGTCTAGGGTAAGCCTAGTTCTTTCCACACTTTGAATGGCGAGGAAGCCAAGTCTTGGCTTCTAAGTGCATTTCGACCTTGTATGTCGCCGGGCAGAAATGAACATCAAGCTAAGGATAAGCTACCACAATTCCGTGCTCTCGCAACTTTTTCCGAATCTTAAAATGCAAATCGCTAACGATTTCGAACCGGTTCATTACTTCTCGAATTCGCGCCGGTAGTTCAAAATCAAGTGATGAATCGCCCAACCGTACAGACGGCAATTGGACTTCCGGTGCCTCAGGATCGAGGTTTTTTGCGTATTTCCGGGCGAGAATGGGCGGCTTCAAGCCATACCTTATTTACCAAATCTTCGTCAGATCTTTACGACACGCCGACGGATACTTTTATACATGTTCGTTTGTTGCGGGGCGCTATATTCGTGACTGTTCCGGATATGAACTTTCGAAATTGGGCGCGAAAATGTCGATGTCTTCTGGAACTACAGTTGAGCGCAAATTAATTGCCGTTACCATGCCCAATGTGTAGCCAACGCTTTCTCTATCGCCGAGTTTTAATATGGCGTTCAAACATGAGCATGATACTAGAAGCGAGTCTTAACGTGCACTATCGAAGTTGCATGGGAGTGACCAGTAGGAATTTCGCGCGTTGATACCGAGACTGTGTGTGCTATTTGCTTGACTTCAGTTCGCTCAAAAGACGCGACACGCCCTCCTTGATGATCTCTTCACATGAGGGATGCGGGGGAAGCCAAGGTCTGACGCTGGACGGGTGCCGCAAAGCCTCGTAGCCGCCTGCCGGCCCCAAATCGTAGTCCGCCTTCGTTGCGACATACCCGTCGTATCCGTTCGTGTGGTTGAACACAAACGTGTGTTTGAACGGTGACACCCGGTCGGTAAACAACTGGTATTCGGCAAACATCTCACCTGAAAAGGAGAAAAAGCACAAATCATCCCCGACGGCAAGGGCGCGCATCGAGAAGGGCTTGAACTGCGGTTCGCCGCTTTCGGCGGCCTTTAACAAATGCAAGTAACGTCCTCGACCCTCTTCGTCGGTCTGTTGAGATAGCAATGCTCTACACTCGTCGGCTGGCGGCGGATCTTGAAGCGGAAGTGACAGCTCCATCGAGTGACACTTTAGTGCGGAAGGAGTGACAACGTGAGATTCAGCCAAAGCGCAACTGACGGCATTCGCTAGGGAGAGTCCTGCAACATCACAAGCGTTGAAGCCGCCGCGCAACGGATAACCGTTTATATCGCCGCAGCAGCCCTGCGCAAACATGTAGATTCCCTCCGGCTCGTTACCTTTATCAAGCAAATTGCGCAAGTGTTTAATCGTGTAGCCCGGAAAGTCCGGGCCAATCTTCGAACTGGATGCGTGGATAATCACAGGGTGGGCTGCGTGGAGAAACAGCACGGCAACTCGCCGCCCATCGTCGCCGTAAACGCCGAGCACGTCTACCCATGGAACGACTGCGCTGTTAAAATTCGGCGCCATAATCACTTGACCGTCTTGCATAACACGACGGTTGTAACCGATCTGAACCGGTTCCCGCGCGGCGCGCAGTTCGGCAGGTTGAAGGTTTTGCGACGCGCGATTGGCAACATCGACAATGCGTCCCGCCAGCCACCTGGAGTACGGTCCCAATTCAATGTCACTATCCGCTAACCATGTCTCGTAGGGTACATCTGCATCATCAATTGCGGACATGTCAATGCGGTTTTCCCAAGCATCGCCAGGTTCGTGAAAATGCGGATCGGGCCAACAACCGTTGTGTGTCTGACTGGGATTTATGAGGATGTTCTCCTTGGGAATTCCGGTGGCTTTGTTAATCGCATCCAACAAAACATCCATATAAGGGCGATGAAAGATAAGAAAATCTGTCGTGACGATAGCGAGCTGTCGCTTTTCATCGGCAAGCACCAACGCCCGGACGTATAAGTCGTCGTATGCTTCCTCTCCTTCAATAACGGGTGTCACGATAGCCTCGGCAGCGCCACCGGTAAAACCATTTCTTAAATTGGGCCGCATGACATGTCTCCTTCACAGGGTAATGGTCGTATGTTAGGAATAAATCCACCTGTCTCCAGTATTCTCCGTTCTGGTTCCCGCCGTTACAGTCGAGTCCCATTGGCTGAAACATTTCCGATTCTTCTGCGTTAATTTCAAGTAGATGTGCCTCAGATATCTGGCTAAAAGCAGGTTCATTCTAGCATGGCGTCGGGTGTACGATCAACGAAAAAGGCGGAGAATTTCACTTGGTTTTTTATCAGCTGATGTGATATACTATAGCGTAAATGAAGTCAGTTCATTTCGGATTTCTGAATCTCAATAGAATCTGCTACGCATCCCAATATCAGATTTAGTATTCAAAGGAGGCGAAATCGCTATGGCACATCAATTGCCCGATCTGCCTTACGCTCATAACGCGTTAGAACCTCATATCGACACCCAAACGATGCAAATTCACCACGGCAAGCACCATCAAGCCTACATTGATAAACTCAATACCGCTCTTGAAGGGCTTGACGACCTTGCGGCGTTATCGGTCGAAGATTTGCTTCGCAACATTGACGACGTTCCGGAATCGCAGCGGCAAGCTGTTATCAACAACGGAGGAGGCCATGCTAATCATTGCTTGTTCTGGACCGTCATGAGCCCCAACGGAGGAGGCGATCCATCAAGCGAAGTTATGAGTGCGATCGAGTCCTCTTTTGGATCCGCCGATGCGGCGCGCGACAAATTTGTAGATGCAGCTACAACGCGTTTCGGATCCGGTTGGGCGTGGCTCGCAGTCAATGAAACTGGCGGTTTAGAGATTTACTCGACAGCCAACCAAGATAGTCCGCTCATGCAAGGTCATACCCCCATACTCGGTCTTGATGTTTGGGAGCATGCATACTATCTGAACTACCAAAACAGACGCCCGGACTATATTGAAGCCTGGGCAAATGTTATTAATTGGGATGAAGTCGCGAGGCGCTATGCCGCCGCGATTGGCTAGCCTTTGCACCAAGAGAATGTTGGTTGGCTTGAATCTCAGCATCTAAAAATTTATCAAAAGCGATGAAGGGGAGGAGTAGGTCGCCCAAGTCTTGACAGAGAGGGAGGTTCATTGGCTGAGAAATCTCCTCAGATGGCTTAGACTGAATGTCGCCCCGGAGCTGCTTACCTGAATAGTAACATACGTAGGGTTAGCCGGTTGATGGCCGTTATTGCATCCCAATGAGTGCCCTTGCATAGTACGGAAAAAGGGAATTGGAGTGGTACCGCGGTATGGTCTTTGGTAAAAAGCCCTACTCGTCTCCAAATTCGGAACGGGAAGGGCTTTTTTGTTTTGTCAGAAGTTTGCCACAATGCTGCGTTGCAACAGGCGGCTGGCAGAACACTGATTCTTGTGGAGGTGAGAAAGACTATGGCAACAACGCCAGGCGCCAATATTCTTATTGAAAGTCTGAAACGAGCGGGCGTCGAATATATTTTCGGGGTAAACGGCGGCGCAGCGATGCCGATCTTTGACGCGCTGTATGACGCTGAGGGGATTTCGCTGATACCGATGCGGCATGAACAGGGAGCTGCCCATGCCGCCGACGGCTACGCGAGAGCAACAGGACAAGTGGGGGTGACACTCGCCACCTCGGGACCTGGCGCAACAAACCTCGTTACCGGTATCGCGACAGCTTTCATGGATTCCATTCCAATGGTGGCTATCACCGGTCAGGTTTATACTCATCTTATCGGCAACGACGCCTTCCAAGAATCAGATGTTATCGGTGTAACCAGACCGGTCTGCAAACATAGCTATCTGATCAAAAGCAGCGATGAAGTAGCGGAGGTTGTCGCAAGTGCAATGCACATCGCTAGCACCGGACGCCCAGGACCTGTGGTCATAGACTTTGCCAAAGACGCGCAGATTCATGAGTCTCTTTTCCATTACCCGGAACAGGTCAATATCCGCAGTTACAAGCCTAAAGTTGACGGGCATCCTCGCCAGATCGCCAAAGCCGTGGAACTGATTCACAACGCAGAGCGGCCGATGCTTTATGCGGGGGGCGGCGTAGTTCTCTCAAATGGTTGCGAGGAATTACGCGAATTGGCGATAAAAACCGGCATTCCAATCACCGTAACACTCATGGGCCTCGGAGCCTTTCCGGAGACGCATCCGCTGTCGATGCAGATGCCCGGCATGCACGGTTCCTGCTGCGCAAATTATGCGTTTACCGATTCCGATCTCGTGATCGCGGTCGGGGCGCGGTTTGATGATAGAGTGACGGGAAATCTGGACAAATTCGCTCCGAATGCAAAAAAAATCCATATTGATATTGACGCCTCTTGTATTAGCAAGAACGTGCCGGTTGATGTGCCAATTGTCGGCGACGCAAAGCGCGTGCTGGCAGAGATGAACAAGCTGGTTCATCGTGTAGAGATTGAACCATGGATGCGGCAGATCGACGAATGGAAGGAAAAATACCCGTTTGAATATCAGCAAAAGGGCGACAAAGTCATGCCGCAGTATGTCATCGAGCAGATTTACGATATTTATCCCGATGCAACAATCGTCGCAGATGTCGGGCAACATCAGATGTGGGCAGCCCAGCATTTTAAATATACCGAGCCGCGTCAGTTCATAAACTCAGGCGGGCTAGGCACAATGGGGTTCAGTCTGCCTGCGGCAATCGGAGCGCAGTTCGGTTGCCCGGACAAGACAGTAGTCAACATCAACGGTGACGGTTCATACATCATGACGATTCAGGAGCTTATCCCCGCGATCACGTATAAACTGCCGCTCAAGATTTTCATTATCAATAACATGTACCTCGGCATGGTGCGTCAGTGGCAGGAACTTTTCCACAATAAACGTTACGCTGCCGTAGACTATCACGATAACCCTGACTTCGCGCTATTGGCGCAGGCTTTCGGTGCAACGGGCTTGCGCGTCGAACGCGTTGAGGATGTCCGTCCATCGTTGGAGAAGGCGAAAGGGGTAGATGACGGTCCCGTCGTCATTGACTTCATTGTGGACGAAGAGGAGAATGTGTTCCCGATGGTCCCCGCAGGTGCAGGGCTCGGCGATGTGATACGAGGGTTAGCGTAATGGCTGACGAGAGACATATCTTTTCCGTTTTTGTCGAGAATCGTTTCGGCGTTCTTGCACGAGTGTCCGGCTTATTCAGCGGGCGCGGCTATAACATTGACAGCTTAAATGTAGGCGAAACTGACGACCCGGAAATCTCGCATATGACAATCGTCACTCATGGTGATGCACAGATTATTGAGCAGATCTACAAACATCTGAATAAGCTCATCGACGTTATTAAGGTGACGGATCTAACGACCGAGAACCATGTCGAACGCGAATTGGTGTTGATCAAGGTACATGCGGAACCGCAAAAACGCGGGGAGATTCTTCAGATTGTGGAGATTTTTCGTGGCCGTACCGTAGACGTTAACCCTTCGAGCTTGACGATTGAAGTTACAGGGGACGAAGGAAAACTGAGAGCCGCAATCGACATGTTCCGGCCCTACGGGATACGAGACTTGGTGCGCACCGGCAAAATTGCGATGATGCGCGGGGGCGTAAGGTAATAACTTAGGGAACTCTACGCCCGATAAAGGAGACATTTAATGGCAACTATCTACTACGAAAGCGATGCGGATCTCGATTTACTGAAAGAGCGAACTGTAGCGGTTATCGGATACGGAGCGCAGGGGCGTGCACAAGCATTGAATCTCAACGATAGCGGGGCTAACGTTGTGGTTGGACTACGTTCCAGCAGCGCATCAAAACAACAGGCGGAAGCAGCGGGGTTAGCCGTCAAGACCGTCGAAGAAGCTGCTGCCATGGCGGATGTTGTGCAGATTCTCATTCCGGACGAACAACACGGCGCGGTTTATAGGAATCAGATTGAGCCAAATTTAGAAGCGGGCAATATGGTGATGGTTTCGCACGGCTTTAGTATCCATTTTGGGCAGATTGTCGCGTCAAACGATGTTGATGTTGCGATGATTGCTCCCAAGGCACCGGGTGATCTCGTCCGAGATGTGTTCGTGGAAGGCGGGGGCACCCCTTGTCTGATCGCAATTCATCAAGACATATCCGGGCACGCAAGGGATCTTGCGCTGGCTTATGCGAAAGGGATTGGCGGCACTCGCGCGGGTGTCATCGAAACCACCTTCCGCGAAGAAACGGAAACAGATCTATTTGGCGAACAAGCTGTGCTCTGCGGCGGCACATCAGCGCTCATCAAGGCTTCGTTCGACACACTCGTTGAAGCCGGATATCAGCCTGAGATGGCATATTTCGAGTGCATGCACGAACTGAAGTTGATTGTCGATCTAATTTATACCGGCGGTCTGACTAAGATGCGCCGCGTTGTTAGCAACACTGCAGAATTCGGCGATCTCACGCGCGGCCCACGAATTGTCGATGACAGCGTCCGCGATCGAATGCGCGAAATACTCAAAGAGGTACAGAGCGGTGAATTTGCGCGCGAATGGGTACAGGAAAATCAAGCCAATCAACCTGTGCTGCAGGCACTTCGCCGCGGAGAAGAGGAGCTGGAAATCGAAAAGGTAGGCAAAGGGTTGCGCAACATGATGAGTTGGCTGAACGAGTAACCTACCGATCATAAACCGTACCAAAGCCGCTACCGTGTGTCGATGATTTCACCGGGGCGGCTTTTTGTTTTGAAGATTCCGTGTCGGATGTCAACGAAGTTTCTGCACGTATGGACTGGTGGGATTATAGTGACACTTTCTCAAGGTATTTATGATCGCTGAAAAAGAGGTGGCAATCAACGCAGTCTTGACGGCTGCACAGCTATGTCAAGAAGTGCAATCTGACATAGTGCAGACAGATGCGATCAAGAAAGCCGACCGCAGCCCGGTAACGATAGCGGACTTCGGTTCGCAGGCGCTCATTTGTAGCGCACTTGGAGATGCATTTCCAGACGATTGCATTGTCGCTGAAGAGGATTCCGAAGAGCTGAGAGAAAATCCGCGGCTGCGGTCTAGGGTTACCGACTACGTCAACCGGTTTGTCGAAGGCTCTCCCGATCAGGTCTGTGAGTGGATCGATCGAGGGAAGGGTGAAGTCAACGAGCGCTTTTGGACGCTCGATCCCATTGATGGCACAAAGGGTTTCCTACGACGACATCAATATGCCATTGCCCTCGCACTGATTGTTGATGGTGAGGTGAAGTTTGGTTTTATAGCTTGTCCAAATCTACCACTGGCGTGGGACAAACCGGCTACCGGACGAGGTTGCCTCTTGGTTGCAACTCAGGGTGAAGGTGCATTTATGTATGGGTTGGACGGTGGCCTGCTGAAACAGATTCGGGTCGCCGAGAACCCGCTCCGCTTTGTCGACAGTTTTGAAGTCTTGCATAGCGATCACGGTGCGCACGTCAGGATAACGCAAGAATTCGGAATTACCGCCCCACCGATACAAATCGATAGCCAAGCGAAGTACGGGCTGGTTGCACGAGGCGAGGCATCGGTCTACCTGCGCCTCCCGAACCCGCGAACGCCGGATTACCGAGAATGTATCTGGGACCATGCCGCCGGGATAATTATGGTGGAAGAAGCGGGCGGGACAGTGACGGATATGCACGGTCAAGCTTTAGATCTACTGCAAGGCCGGCGAATGACAAGCAATCACGGGATTGTCGCGACAAACGGAACGCTTCACGAATGTGTGCTAGAAATCATCCAGTGCGTTCAGCGATAGATTGGTGTTGCGCCAGAACGGTCACGTCGTCGAGATTGGCTAGTTCCCTCTATCAATAGCACAACTATGCGAATTTAAGCAAATCCGGAGTTCACAGTTCATGAAAAACTTGATGATGACGTTTTGTCTTATCGTCACGGTAGTTTTCATCTGGGTCTGGCATCACCAAACCCAGTTCAATGACAATTCGCGCAAAGCCCGATTTCACATGAAAAACGGTGAACTAGAGCCGGCGGTTGAAGCCTACAAAAAAGCCATTCGCCATAAGGAATTTACGCTGTTTTTCAGAGACGCACCGTCAGTCTATAATAACCTTGGTCAGGTCTATCTGCAACTAGCGGAGTATGAGAGCGCGATTGAAGCCTTTGAGAAGGTAATCGAAATCAAGCCGGACGCTATTCAGGCTTACATTAACCTGGCAACCACTTTCCTCAAAAAAGACCAACCCATTCAGGCGATCGAATCATGTAAGAAAGCACTCCAAATTGCTCCCAACATTGCATTATCTCACTACAATCTTGCCTGCGCGTATGCGATCAACGCCGAAAACACCAGTGCTATTGACGCCCTCGGTAAGGCTGCCGAACTCGACTCCGGAATCATAGAATTGGCAAATCAGGAGCCGGCGTTTGATGGTTTGAGGTCAGACCCGCGCTATCCGGGAAACTAGCTTTCATATTTGCAGCAGCATACATTAGCCAATACGGATTGAATTATCGGAGCAGATCATTCTTGATGCCTTGAGACTCCGTCACTGTCATTCAATCGTCCGAAGATAACCTCCGTGATAGCAAGTAGTAATAACGATCGTTATTCTCCATAGTTCAAATTGTGACAACATCAGCTCGATCCGCCCTGTTCTCGGTACATACGGACGCCGTGTTTTTCGGTTATGAATCATCATTCCATTCAAAAACGGCACTTGATTTGCTGGAATTACAGTGAACCGAGTTAGCGATCCAGGTGTAAGTGAATCGCATGAAAGCTGCACCCAAATCAGGGGATACGCATCTAAATTTTCTGCATCACAAAAAAGAAAATCGAGCTAAGTTCGTGACACTATTTTGGGAGCCGTAGGTTGGGTTGAACGGAAATCCGTTAGTAATCGCTAATCTTGTAGGAGTTTTCGAGTGCCTATTTCGCTTGAACACGCCAAAATTCGAGTGAAACCCAACAGTAATCGTACGTTCTACCACCATGAGATCTCTTCTGCAATTAGGTGCGTTTCCCTGGTACCCAAATCAGGGCAAACGCATCTGATTTTGCATTGACAACTTTACACGTGTATAGTATGATATAGAACGAACAGATAAGCGGCGGAGTGGATGCGCTACTCTTCAAATCAACAGTTTTCCGTGTTCCAACGAGGAGGGCTTTGACTTTTCACTACCCAAAATTGACCTGCGTGACAACGAACTTTTTTCTCTGTACCTACTTTGTACCTATTTTGTTCATGGCTACACGCCTATGAACCCGCGCTATCAAAGGAAAGTAGTGAATCAAAGCAAGTGAACACCCCCTCGAAATCAAGCCTCCGTTCACATTCTTGTACCTACTTTTTTGGGCTATTTTTACAAAAAAATCAGGTACAGGTTCAGTCGAAACCGCCCAAAAAGGGTAGCGGATCAACATTTTTTTTCACATTTTTGAACTCTCAAGCGACTAATGGCGATCAGAGGAATGAGAGCATCTACTGATTTTATACACCTTTCGCTCCGATGATGCTGTAGAGTGAGGAACCTATGAAGCTGAAAACAGCCGCCATGGTTAGTTTTAACGTGAAAGCGATGGAGTGATTTTAGATGCGTTTCCCCTGGCACCCAAATGCGCTTGACTGCAAAAAATGAGGGTTGTATAATATCCTCGTACTGTAAACGGCAAGAATTAAAGATATAGGCATATTATCGATCTAAGAAGATTGAGTTACCATCTTGGGTAAAACAGGAGATACTAGAAATCATGACCAAATACAAATCGTCCACGGCAAATATTATTTCGTACGCGGCAGTAACGTTGCTAATTCTGACTTTCGGTGTGAGTGCGTCCGCAATGACTTGGACCTCCATCCGTGAGTCAAAATGGAAAGAGGCATTTTACGACGTCTACTTTTTCGATGCCCAGCGAGGATGGATAGTCGGTGCCGGGTCAACGATTCTGCATACAACTGACGGCGGAAAAACCTGGAACAATCAACCTAGTCATCCCCTGCCTTTCAAGAAAGATCTCAAGAAGGTTCGATTCATCAGTCCCCAAGTGGGATGGGTCGTTGGCGAAGAAGGGACCATCCTGAAAACCGTGGACGGCGGGTCAACATGGATGAAGTTAAATAGCAGTACGCGTGCGGCATTGTCAAGTGTCTCTTTTGTAGATTCGCAGTTTGGCTGGGCGGGCGGTGACGGAGGCGTGATCATACATACTGCCGACGGCGGAAAGTCTTGGACACGGCAGAACACCGATCGCAGAACCGAAACTAACAACGTCATCGAGGGTGTTCATTTTCTTAACCAGCAGGCAGGTTGGGTCGCCGGTGGCGCGGGTACTCTGGTGCACACGCCCGACGGCGGACAAACTTGGGTGCACCAGAAGAGCGGTACGGCATCACCTCTTGATTCTCTCTTCATGCTCAATGAGCAGGAAGGGTGGGCATGCGGCGGAAACGGCGCATTGGTCTACACCGCAGATGGCGGAACCACATGGAAAACGCAGGCGAGCAACGTTCCTCATTCAAACGGTATGCCCGAGCCCATATGGGACATCCACTTCATAAATTCCACTCAAGGACTTGCCGTTGCAGAATTCGGCGTGATTCTGCGCACAACAGACGGCGGCACTACTTGGACCCCGCTCGAACCGCGACCTGTATTCCAGAGACTGAATGGCGTCCATCAGATTAATCCCTCCGAGGCGTGGGTGGTCGGAGACGCCGCGACGATATTGCATAGCACCGATGGCGGCGAATCTTGGGAGGTCGTGTCCAATAGCAGCAATCTAAATGCTGTTCACTTTCTCAACGATACGCATGGCTGGGCGGTGGGTGGTTCAGGCGTGGTTATGCACACCAGCGATGGAGGCAATACATGGTCTGCCCACGATTCGGGGGTGCCGTTCAATTTAGAAGCGGTCCAGTTTTTGGACGACGGAAAGGGGTACGCTGTCGGCGACAACGGCGTACTTATTGAGAGCTTGGATGGCGGCAAAACTTGGGAGAATCTATATAGCGCGAGGCAAGAAGGCGGAGAAACCGAACGCCTTCGCGCAGGCGAGAATTTCTTCGATTGGAAATTTGCGGGCGGCCATTATGATGTGCACTTTCCAACAATGAACGACGGATGGGCTGTCGGTCTAAATAGCAAAGTGGTTCAAACTAGTGACGGCGGCGCGAATTGGCTCGGACAGAGCCTCGGAATGGAACACGATTTCGACATGCGAATTTTCATGAGTGTCTATTTCGTTGACAATCAAACTGGGTGGATCGTCGGGCAAGGCGGGAAAGTGTTGAAAACTTCGGATGGCGGTCTTACTTGGATTGCACAGGATGGGGGATCAAGTCAACTAACCGACGTGTACTTCGTCGATGCGCTGCACGGCTGGATCTGTGGAGATGAGGGGACGGTACTGGTCACACACGACGGAGGTGACATTTGGACGGAGCAGACTACGTCAACGACAATAACTTTTCACAGCATACTATTTGTTGACGGGTCGGAAGGCTGGGTCGTCGGAGATAAAGGAACTATTCTTCACACGGAAGATGGCGGGGTGACATGGTTGCCCCAGCAGAGCCCAAGTGAGAATAACCTGTTACACATAACTAACTCGCCAGACGGCACAATCTGGGCGGTTGGAGAATCGAGCGTTATTCTAAAATATTGAAGCCTCCTCGCATGAAATCAATGACAATCCGGTTCTCGCGGCGAAGCTACTCTTCAATTCCAGTGGCAACTTGTGTGTGGCAGCATGTTTGAGAATACCGTGCATGCAGAGCGTTTACCCGCCGAGTTAAATCTGCTCCCGATGGGGAGAAGATCGCACTAACGGCACGGCGTCCTATGGGATCGTGCGCCCAAGAATCCAGGGTATTTTAGATAGTGTCTCATTTAGAACAGCATTGACGCGGCTAACGGGGCAAGAAGTCATCTTGCCCCACTTTTTCGCCTACCTCTTGGGCATTACGCGTATTACTATGAATCTAGGTTCAGCATTGAACTGAAAATATCCTCACTAAATCTTCGGGGGACCATACGTTGAAGAAGTCAATTATCGCAATTATCTTAGTCGTTATTGTAGGCATTATTGTCATAAGGGTTGTTACCAAACAGCGGTCTGGTACTACCGAAGTCGCCGCTTCAGTGCCATCAAAACCTGTGGAGGTGGTTCAAGCAAGACTAGCCACTATCGAGTCTGTGTTGGAACTATCCGGCACAATTGTTCCGAACTCGAGGGTAACTGTATTCCCCGAAGTTTCCGGCAGGCTCGTTGAAATGCGTGCAGATGAAGGAAGTCGTGTGAAGAGCGGGGACATAATGGCGGTTATCGATCATGATGAGCTTCAACTTCAACTAACGCAAACAGAAGCAGCCTTTCAAGCCGCTCAGACGAACTACGAGCAGGTGAAGCAACTCGCGGAAGGGCGCGTCAGGTTCAAAATTGATGTTGCAGAAGCCGATGTGTCATCCACAACGGCTGCTCTTCAACAGGTCAAGGACCTGGCGGAAACTCGCACCGTTTCGCAGATTGAGGGAGCGGAAGCCGGATTGACATCGCTCCAGGCAAACTTAGAAAAGATAAAAAGAGGAGCTAGAGAAGAAGATCGAAAACAAGCGCAAGCTACGCTCGATCAGGCTGAATCCAACTTCGCAAATGCTCAGAACAACCATGACCGAATGCAAAAACTGTTCACAGACGGAGCAATCAGCGCACAGTCACTCGAAGCGTCACAAACACAGCTAGACGTGGCTAATGCACAGTACAATATTGCCTCCGAGCAGATTCGACTAATCGAAAATGGAGCGCGTACGGAGGACATTCGGGCTCTGGAGGCACAAGTACGTCAAGCGGAAGCCACACTAAAGGTTGCACGCGCTCAGATGACGACTCGCACGTGGGAAAAAGACATCGCACTGGCTAAAGCGCATGTCAAGAAGGCGGAAGCCAATCTATCGACAGCCAAGGATTTGGAGAATGCCAGAAGTTGGGAAGCGGAGATTCTCGCAGCGGAGTCCGCCATGAGGCAGGCAGAAGCCGCATCACTCCTCGCGCAAGAACGACTAGCCGACGCGACGATCACTGCCCCAATATCGGGTGTCGTGGCAAAACGACATTTGGATCTAGGTGGAATGGCGTCACCGACAGCGCCGCTTTTTGAGATTGTCGAGATTAAGATTGTTAAGGCAGTGTTCAGCGCTATCGAATCTGACCTCGGCAAATTGAAACCACAGTCAAGAGCATCTATTCGGGTCGATGCTTTGGAGAATCCCGTGATAGGCAAGATTTCGCTGATTAGTCCCACGCTCGATCCTGCAAGTCGCACCGCAAAGATCGAAGTCCGCGTCGAAAATCCGACTATGAATTTGAAGCCGGGCATGTTCGCCAAAGCGACCATTCCTGTCGAGGTTCATGAAGATGCCGTCCTTATTCCGCGTTCCTCTGTGCTTGAAGATGCACGTCGCGACCTACGGAGCGTTTTCGTTGTTGCCGAAGGTATAAGCAACCGGAGGACAATCGAGATTGGGCTTTCACAGGGTAGCGAGGTCGAGGTTACCCGAGGGCTTGTTGAAGGAGATACTGTGGTTGTTGCGGGGCAGCATTCTTTGACTGATGGCGAAAGCGTCACGGTAGTTTCCCCTTAGCGGCGGTAAAGGCTGAGAGTTCAAACATGAATCCGTGTTAACTCCCGCCGCTGGATGGACGCTTGTTTAAAGAAATGCACGAGGTGTAATTCGTCATGAGTACGGAGGACCTCCTAAAAGGAGGCCAGCCCATAAAAATAGAGCACATTTCCGGCCCCGAAATAAAGCCTCATGAGATCCTTGAATTCGAGTCGATGCTGCGGTTTCAAGACGAGCACCTGTTTGGCGAATCCGGCTTTGAAAGGAGCGGTAAAGTTGTCATAACAAGCGCACCCGCGCGACTGGATGTCATGGGCGGAATTGCCGACTACTGCGGGGCAAATGTCGCTGCATTGACGCTTGAGCAGGGCGCAGTCGTCGGTTGTCAAATACGAGGTGACAGGCAACTCAGAGCGGTGAGTCTCGGCATAGCTAGCGACTCACTGCTAGGAATCCAGATCTCCATAGACGACTTTTATGACAGGGGGCGCCTTAAGTCGTATGATCAGATTCGTCAACTCTTCACGCGAAATTCCAAAACGGGGTGGGCAGCATACGTGCTTGGAGGTTTTTATGTTTTGCTTAAGGAGGGCAAAATAGAGCAATTCCCTCATGGCGCCACGATTGCCATTAAGAGCAGTATTCCAATGCGAGCGGGAATTGCGTCTTCCGCCGCAATTGAAGTGGCGGCGATAGCAGCAACCAACGCCGTTTACGAATTGGAACTGGATGCGAGAGAAATCGCTCAAGTCGGGCAGATTGTCGAGAACCGCATTGTTGGAATGCCTTGTGGTCCAATGGACCAGATAACTTCAGCTTCCGGAAAGCGCGAGACAATCTTGTCTATTCACTGTCAATCAGACCCTACTCTTGAAGCCGTGCCCCTACCCTATAGGACGAGGGTCATAGGTATACACAGTAAAGTTAAGCGCCGATCAAACGCCGCTTATATTGACGCTCGTACGGCCGCATTCATGGGGTTGACAATCCTTCAAAAAGAGTTGGGTGTCGAGAAACTAAGGGACAACTATCTGTGCAATCTTTCCGTGCAGGAGTTTCGCCGGAAATACCGAAGTTACCTGCCTGCCCGGATGAAGGGCCAACATTTTCTCAATCGCTACGGCGGGACAGTTGATTCGGCGACAGAAGTCGAGCCCAAGAAGACTTACTCTATTCGTAGCCGTGTTGAACACCCGATTTATGAGCACGCTCGCGTGGGGAAGTTTTTCCGATGTATTAAAGATGCTACTACCGACACCGAAAACGTGAAGGCTCACTTGAAAGAAGCGGGCGATCTCATGTACGCGTCGCACTGGAGTTATCGTTATCGCGTCGGGCTCGGTTCACCTCAAATCGAACAGATAGTCAAGTCCGTTCGGAAAATCGGTATTCCGGGCGGCTTTTATGGTGCGAGGATTACGTCCTGCGGCAGCGGCGGAACAGTAGCCGTGCTCTGTCACGGAAATATCTCTAGCGGATTAATCCAAATCCTTGCCGCTTACAAATTAGCGTGGGGACTTGAAGCAGAAGTGTTCTATGGTACGGGGCTCGGCACATGCCAATCCGAGCATACTGTGTTGAGGCTTTCCAAGGCGTGAAACAACCCTAGTGAAAGCGTTTGCCCTGAAGGCGCTTGGCATCTCCACCGCGAAGGAAGGGTGTTTTTTGTGTAAGGTGTTGAAGTATTCCCTTACCTCTGACAACAAATGTTCGGTTGTGGACCTAATCAAGCCAAAATGGTGTCCATCATGAAACTGGATAAATGCGTGCCCACGCTGGTTACCTCACTCATCTTGATCCTTTCTATCATTCCAATAATCACCTACGCCGAGGATGGTAGTCATGCCGCGGAATTTCTCAGCCACGGTGTCGGTGCGAGGGCATTGGGAATGGGAAGCGCCTTTGTGTCAATCTCCGATGACGCCACTGCGGCTTACTGGAATCCGGCGGGACTTGCAAGGGTTGAAAAGCATGCATTCTCTATCATGTATTCGGATTCCTTCGGAGCCGCCGAGGGAGGCTTTCTCAACAAGGGCATCGTAGAATACAACTTCGTCAACTACGTGCATCAAGTCAGCGGATTCGGTTGCATCGGGATTAGCTGGATCCGGCTAGGTGTCGATGATATTCCACATACGACGTTCACGGATACCAACGGCAACGGCCTCGACGATGATTATCTGGAGCTGGATGGGATACCCGGCAAGGGTGAAAACGACGGTCAATACTTTGAACCGCCAACCGTGACGGGCTATTTTACCAACACGGATAATGCACTGCTAATCTCCTATGCGCGTAAGGTTAGTTCAAGACTCTCCGTCGGCGCGAACTATAAGTTCCTCAAACAGTCGATCTTTGAAAATGCGGGATCCGGAAACGGGATTGACATCGGTTTTATAGCAGGTCCCTTCGTTGGCTTTCACATTGGCGGGATGCTGGAAGATGCGACCGGCACTCAAGTTCAATGGGATACTAGAGCGGAACCGACTTTTACACGCAACCCTAGACTTCGGTTTGGAGCATCGTATCAGCGCGTCCTGCCCGTAATTGGACATTTAACAGTAGCTGCAGACATGCAGATGAATCAGAAAGACCTTGATCACGGAAATGAAGCTGACGGACCACTCTACCGCATCGGGGCAGAATATTGGCTACTAGATGTCGTTGCATTTCGTGTAGGTACTGAGGCTGATAAGCTAGCCTTAGGAGCCGGGTTGCGTCTCGGAATGGGAGAGGCGACGATGTTTGCAGATTATGCGTTCAACGCCCACGACATAGGTAATTCCCAGCGGATTTCGATTTCGGGTGTCTTTTGATGCTCAGGTTTTTACCTCTTCTCTCGCGCTATATTATTAAGATGTGTTACGAATGCGGCAAATCTTCACAAGAAATTCGAATCCATGTTCTAATTTCCCCGATACAAAGAACATTCTAATGTGTCCATTTGCGAAACTACCCGCCCGTTCTGTTTAAGGTTTCAAGCTGATTCCAACTATTCAGTCCAACAACGCAGCAAACGCAAGAGCGCTAAATTTTCTCGTGTATCACCCCCCGCCGTAAGGCGTTAAATCCTTACTTTAATCCTACCACTCATTTCATCAAACCAAGCGGAAGCTAATCTACTAAACGCAATTAGAAATGGACCCGAACTGCAAGGAACAAGATTTTAAACATACATCCCCGCGTTTGATTGAAAACAGTTCATTAATTACGGAGATTGTGCAGCACAAACCTTGAGTTGGCGCATCATAGGCACGATATAACAGATCAATGGAACAAATAGATCAAATAACCGGATAGGGAACGCGATAGGGGCCCAGTGCTTCTAGAGTGGCAATTTAGCGTAATTCAGTCTAGTTCAAGCCGGCTAAAGTTCCCGTTCTTACCACCCCTCCAGGCATCTTGTGAATCTCATGCAACGGACACGAAACGGGGTCGAAAAGAATCAAGAAGGTCAAAGGAACCGATAATGTTCGTATATCTTTTACAAACACTATGAAGGTAATATTATATACTGACACCTTGATATATGCCGTTAACTATGGATTTGATGGTTTAACGCACCTACCGTCCAGATATAGTATGCCAAAGAGATTTCTACACCAAATAAATAGCGCTTATATAATTATTTTCTTGACAAAAACCTAATTATTTTTTAAAATCTTCCCGATTTTGACAAGATTCCGTTCTGATTAACCATTTCGGCTAGTTTTCGGACACCAGCTAGCTTCTGACTTGAGTCCAAGTCGGTTAAAATGTCAATTTATTCTCGCTAACGCAATCAACGAGTCTACAGCACAATTTTCAAAGTTTGGAAGGTCTCTAACTTCACTAATTGAAGAATCGCCTCAACAACTCAATCGGTTTGACACGGCTTGAGATTCGAATCACGGAAGCGGCTCTTCGTTTTAGCGAAATACTCCACTCCAGTTCTACTCTCATCTGGCTCTTCGACTTCTCAACAGAGCCTAGTTATAAACAAAAAACTGTAGGTTCCAATCTTTCACGTTTGAAAGCAAGTTAACGTTTACTACAACGAAAGGATTTGAGCATGAAATTGATGTCACATTCGAAACTTGCAACAATTCTAGTGTTTAGCATTGTTGCAATGTTGTTCGCTCTGTCAACAGTTATCGCGCAGGATGCCACCGAAGAATCGGCTGAAATGGAATCCGAAGAGTCGATGGAGTCCATGGAAGGCGAAATCGTGGAGCTTGAAGGCGTAGTAACCATCGGTACCCGCGCCAAACGGCGCTCCGCGATTGATTCAGCCGTGCCAATTGACGTGATCGGCGGCGATGAGTTCATCAAGCAGGGAGTCACAGATTTACAAGACCTGCTGAGAAACATCGTGCCATCGTACAACGTCAATACACAGCCGATTAGTGATGCAGGAACGGTCGTTCGTCCCGCGAACCTCCGGGGGCTCGCACCCGACCACACGCTGGTGCTTGTCAACAACAAGCGGCGACACCGTGCCGCTGTTATCCATTGGCTGGGAAACGGATTGGCTGACGGTGCGCAGGGACCCGATCTCTCGGCAATTCCAGCAATTGCACTAAAGCAGGTGGAAGTCCTTCGAGACGGGGCATCTGCCCAATACGGTTCCGATGCTATTGCCGGTGTGATGAATTTTCAGTTAAAAGACAACCACGAGGGCGGCTCAATTGAATTCAAGCCCGGAATTTATCAAGACGGAGACGGACGCCAATTTGCCGTCGCCGGAAATATCGGTTTGGGTGACGAGGATGCCTGGACCAGCCTGAGTCTGGAATATGGAGGCGCAGATCCCACCGTTCGCTCGATACAGCGAGGCGACGCCGCCAACTTGGTAGGCGCTGGAAACCTTAGTGTGAGAGACCCGGCACAAATTTGGGGTCAGCCGATTGTCGAAGGCGACATTAAGTTATTCGCCAATTACGGAAGCACGCTCACCGATTCCGTAGATTTCTATGGGCACGCAAACTATGCCAGCAAGCGGGTTGAAGGTGGGTTCTATTTCCGGAATCCCAACACCCGCAGCGCGGTGTTTAGTGGCGATGGCGGAAAAACGTTGCTGGTTGGCGATTTGACAGGTGGGGAATACCCGGACATCCCGATTACGAACCACGTACCCGACCAAGACGAATTGGCAAAAGTTTTCAGTGATCCCAACTTGTTCACCTTCCAAGAGATGTTTCCGGGCGGTTTCACGCCAAGATTTGGTGCGGAGACGATTGATAGTTCCGTGCTCGTCGGAATTAAAGGCGGCGCATTGGACGACGCACTCGGATCGCCTCTGGACTGGGATTTGAGCGCCTATTTCGGACGTCATCATGCCGATTTCTTTATCTTCAACACCGTGAATGCCTCTCTGGGACCGGACACTCCGACCGAATTTGATCCCGGCGACTACATTCAAACCGATTACAACCTTAACTTCGATGTGACGCACTCGCTCAGCGACATGATATTCCTCGCTTCCGGACTGGAATATCGAAATGAAGGGTTCGAGGTTATAGAAGGTCAGCGTGAATCCTATCAAATTGGACCGTTGGCGGGGCAAGGATTCAGCGCAGCATCCAACGGATTTTCGGGTTTCAGTCAGATTGCCGCAGGAACATGGAACCGTGCGAATGTTGCCGCTTATCTGGAAAGTGAACTCAGACCGCTTGAACACCTGCTGGTTGGTCTTGCCGTACGCGGTGAGGACTTCGAGGATTTTGGAAGCACTGTCAACTACAAGGTGGCGACCAACGTCGGCATAAAGGATTTTCTTGCCGACGCAGGTATGATCTCCAACGATGAGATGGACCTGAAGTTCCGCGGCAGTTATAGTAGCGGGTTCCGGGCGCCAACTCCCGGTCAACAGAACACGTTCAACGTTACTACCGAGTTCAACTTTGAAAAGAATGACTTGGTGAATAACGGCACTATTCCGTCAACCAACCGAGCAGCTGCGTTGGTGGGCGGCAAAGCCCTTGAGCCCGAAACATCAAAGAACTTCACCGGCGGTCTGGCTTTCACGGTACGCAACATCAGCCTTACGGTGGACCTCTTTGATATTCGGATGAAGGATAGGCTGGCACTCTCTCAAGACTTCGAGCTGACCGCGGAGCAGAAGGATGAGTTGCTTAAAGCCGGTGTAACGAGTGCTGCTAACCTGCAAGAATTCCGGTTCTTTACCAACGACTTCGATACCACAACCCAAGGTGTCGATGTTGTACTCACGCTGCCGATACCGAATGGAAATCTCACCGGTATTTATAACCGGACAGAAACCACCGTTACCGACTTTAATCCGGTGACGCTGGATGATCTTCGGATAAAAGAATTGCAGGAAAACCTTCCTAAGCAACGCGGTGCCCTCACCGCAACGCAGTCAATTTCCGATCGGTGGACCGCACTGGGAAGAGTCAGTTTTTTCGGTGATTGGTTCGATTCTGAAGATAATGAAACGTACACCGGGAAAGTGTTATTCGACCTTGAGACGACTTACATCGGATCCTCTGGATTAACGCTAACCATCGGAGTTCAAAACCTCTTCAACACCTATCCTGACGAAAACCCGGGAGCCGTCTGGCGTGACGCCGCACAAACCGACACCGGTATTGGCAATCAGTACGGTCAGTTCAGTCCGTTTGGATTCAACGGCGCGTTCTGGTATTCCAAAGTCGGTTACAGTTTCTAAACTGGCAACCGGTTTTATAATATCTAGGGCAACCCCTGCCGGTTTCTACAAACTGGCAGGGGCTGTTCTGGAGAGTTTGTCAACAGATTGTGGTGTACTCGGCGTGGATTTGATACCCATGCCGAGCACCACTTCTTATTGTCGGTTCAATGCTCACCGACGAATCGTTTCAAGACTTACGCTTTCTATCAGCCCTCCATCTCTCATCTAACGACAGCGATTCTTCCACTCTTTCTCAGGTTCCCGAACTCCAGCACATAGATGTAGATACCACTCGCTACGTCGGATGTGCCGTTACTCAAGAGCAGCCATGCCTTTCGCCCCCGGTCAGAGGATATCACGGTTAACTGTTCGATAAGTGAGCCATTTGGGTCATAAATATTGATAGCGGAATCGGTTGGGAGCCCATCAAACGTAACAGCACCCTTATGAAATTCGCTCGCTCGGACTGGATTTGGAAAAACTCTCAGGTGGGTGAAATCATCAAATTCCACAGGATCAGGTTCGGACGAGATTCTTACCAACATTGATGACGCACTCGGGTCGATCGGATTTCGATCCGTATCCCGAACTTCTGAAACAGCAATCTCATAAACGCTACCGGGAAGTAAATCGTCCCGTCGAAAGCTAAGGATTGCGCGTCTTCCCATCCGGTCACGTATGGCTGACTGCGGAATGACGCCGGAAATGTGTTCCGGTTTACGCAGGAGGTAGTGTTTTTCGTTCCCTGTCTCACGTCCCATCGGTCTATCAAACGTAACAGCAACCCGATCTTCTCCGAGATATTCTGCATCTCTGATCTTTGGCGGAGTCCGAGGAGTCACCGACACCGGGGTTGTCCAATCCGTCTCAATGCCATCTTCACTCACCGCGGAAACAGCGTACCAATAGGTTGTATTTTTCTCCAGCCCCCGATCCAGGTATCTTGGTACATCGAGGTTTTCTTCGATTTTCTCAAATTGAGCCATCCGCGGCGGGGTTGGTTGTCCCTGTTCTTGGTTCGAATTCGTTGCTCGGTATACATTGAAATGGTTCGCATCGCTTGGCGCTTGCCAAGTTAACTGGACAAGGTTTTCGGTTAAGGGAGCTGCATGCACATCCCATGGTTGGATATTTGCGACGACGTTCCTTTTGTCCGCGAGCACATTCTCAAACGTAAGTAAATTATCTCGATTATTGACGAACAACTCCTGAAAACCATCTTCATCTAAATCGGCGAGAAGAAGATTCGGCGTGTTCCAGACTTCGTGATACCAGGTTGGCACAAGTGTAGCTTCCTGCTGTTGAAACACATGAACGCTTGGGTTGGTAAGAATTATAAGCTCATTCCGTTTATCGCCGTCAAGGTCGCTAACAGCGAGGCTATTGCCTCGTATTCGATATGGGGTAATCTCCTGCGACCAGACCGGGACGTAACGATCGTCTCCAGTGGTAGCGAACAACGTGAACTCCCAGCGAGCCGGTAGTGACGGGAGGTCTTTCTCCGTCTTTCTGCTTCCGACGACAAAGTCAGAAATCCCATCGCTATTCAAGTCTCCGATAGCGAATTGATGAGCATCCAGTCCGTCAACCCGCAGCTGCCAGGTTAGCGTCAACTGATTATCTCCGATCGCTTCATAGAGGTGTAGTTCTCCTTCACTATCTCCCGTCAGTAACTCCGTTTTGCCGTCACCGTCAAAATCGCCGATGCCCAGCTTTTCGCCGTAGGCGTTGACTCCTTCGGTATCACTCTTAAGACGGATGATTTCCTCGAAATTATCGTTCCCTTGATTCTCGTAAATGAGGACGACACCGTTATAGTTATCAGCGCCCACGATTTCTTTGCGTCCGTCACCGTCGAGATCGGTAATCTGTCCAGCCGAGAGAAATGGCGATTCCCATATCAGCCGTTCCGGATAACCGGTGCGCGTCAGACTCTCTAGAAGAAAAATCTTGTCATCAGTGCTTCCCAAGATCTCCCATAATCCATCTTTGTCCGTATCACCAACACCCCTTGGCTTAAAGGCGAAGGCGCTCGTGTGCTTGAGTTCATAGCTGCCGAAAGGGGTGCGTTCATGAATCTCAACACCTGAAGCAGGACTGTCCGCCAAGGGAAGCCCTACAATTTCAAGCAAACCGTCCCGGTCAAAGTCCGCGGATACACTTCCGACGTGCATGGGCAAAATATCCGTGGATTCTTCAACGAACCCGTGCGGAGAAATCGGCATACCTATGACATCCAGTTGATAATAACTGTCTCGATTGTCCTCAACCGTTTCAAGTCCGGCCGCATTTCGCGCGCTGACAAAGTAGTCATACCGGCCAGGGCTCAAGGGCATTGAAAATGAATGTTCTCTACTGACCGCCGATTCCTCTATAGTAGAAAATGGCGCGAGTACCTTTTGGAGACGATAATTTAGCGAGTCAACCGTAAAGTCATCCGTCGACCACGTGAAAGATACGACAAACCGACCCTCCGACAATTGTTCGCGCGCTGTGATACCACTCACTATAGGCGGTGTTCGATCTACAGACAGTACGACTTCATCGCGCGCAACCGCGCCATCTTTTGCAACAGCTTCCAAACGAACCGTGTACATCCCTTCGGGCACCTCCTTAACCTCCCAAATTAGCAGCCTTTCATTTTTCTTCTGCTGAAAGGACGGGAGTTGGATTGCGGTCCACATTTCGGGGGTGGTTGATTCTCCGTACATCAACTGCCACGAGTTAAACTTGAATCCGCCGGCCGTTCCGATAAATTCGACTTTGCTTGAACCGCCGCTGCCGCTTTCAGGCGCAACAATCCGTGCCTGCATCGCGCCGCTTGCCATCAGGGCTTTCGCCGCGTTAAGATTTCCCGCACCCACGAGTTCCGGACTCTCAAAGGTTGAATCTACAGAAACCATGAGAATTCGTCGAGCTTCTTCATGAGTCAGATTGGGGCGTTTTGACAAGATCAAGGCTGCTACCCCCGCCACGTGTGGCGTTGCCATGGATGTTCCCGTTAATCGCCGGTAGCGATTGTCAATCTGAGTGCTCAGAATGACGTTTCCGGGCGCACAGATATCAATTGACGCACCAAAGTTGGATTGATAGAATCTCTGCTTATTCTGGTCTGTCGCGGCAACCGAGATTACTTTGCGATAACCTGCCGGGTAGATTGTGTCTTGTGCTCGTTCATTTCCCGCGGCAGCAACCAAGAGAGCTCCGCGCGCATAAGCGTAATCAATGGCGTCACGAATCACGAACGATTTCCGATTGCTCCCCCAGCTCATGTTAATGATTTTTGCGCCATTATCCACGGCATACACAATCGCGGCTGAAGAATCGTCGTCCTGCAGATTAGTACCAGCCCCGTATGACGCCCCCGCCCGAAGCGGCATCAAGGTGCAATTCCACGCCACCCCCGCGACGCCAAGCCGATTATCTACATCTGCCGCAGCGATCCCCGCCACATGAGTCCCATGTCCCGACTCATCGATTGGATCGTTGTCGCCGACTACTGAGTCCCCTTCGGCCGCCACATTGGGAGCGTCAGTGAAGTCCCAACCTCTAATGTCATCAATATATCCGTTCTTATCGTCATCAATCTCGTTGTCAGGGATTTCACCGGGGTTACGCCAGATCTTCGCGGAAAGATCCTCATGGGTATAATCGATGCCGCCATCGACGATCGCAATAATCACGTCAGAACTGCCTTTTTCAATTGCCCAAGCGCGAGGCATCTCGATTAGAGGGAGATTCCACTGCTCTTCGTATCGAGGATCGTTAGGGACAATCTCGGACGTGAGCGTTTGGCGCAAACAGTTAAACTCAGCAACCTCTATCAAGGGATGTGACGAATATGCGGCTTTTAGGGAATCGAGATTGGAAGAAGTCGAAAAGCGAAGGAGATAAATGCGTTCCAGGTTACGATTGGCTTTCGGATATGCGACATAGGGAAATACACGCGAAATAGACTGAACCCTCATCTGGACGTGGAATGCGCGAATCGCGGATCGTTCATGTAAGCGTTTTAGCTCCGCTTCCCCTTCAGGCGTAACTCGGATTAGAAGTTCCCCCGGTGTAACTTCCGACAACTGCCCTAATGTCGGAGAGATGTTCCCGTCCGCCAAGGCAAATGACGGCAATACTAATGATATCACCACCGACACACAAAATCGCCTAATTGAGGATGACAGATGTAGGCCGTACAAAAGATGCAAGGATCAGCTCACGTTTTTTCGCGTTTGGTTAGTGTGGCAAGAACGCGGAACCAGCCGCGGAATTCGGACACTTCGGATATGACCGGACTATCAAAGCAAGTGTACAATAACGACGGTGAGATCGTCCTGAAGTGGATTGTCCCCGCGGAATTCGGCTAACTCCGCGTCCAGAGCAGTTATCATTGTGTGCGGAGATTGGTGCGCATAATTATCAAGAAAACGTTCCAGTGCATCAGTGCCATATACTTCTTCCCCAGCGCCTCGCTCCTCTGTCAGACCATCCGAATAAAGAAAGAGCCGGTCTCCAGACTGCCAGCTAATGTGTTGCGGATCGGGCTGAAACTTCAATCGTGTTCCAAGCGGGGGTAAATTATCGGTTTTTAACACATTCCACCTCCGCTCTTCCGCGCGGTATAGATAGGGGTGAGGGTGACCTGCGTTAGCGAGCGTGAGGGTGCGATCAGAATGGCTGATTATGAGATATGAAAAGGTCATCAACATGCGCATGTGTCGATAGTTGCGCACGATCTTATTGAGCGCAGTAAGAACCGAGGATGGCGACGGATCGATTTCCATCTGAAAATCATACCCGCTGCTTACGAGGGCAACCAGCAATCCGGAATAGAAACCGTGTCCAGCGACGTCACCAATCGCAACGCTCACGCGACCGTCGGGCAAATGACAATAATCGTAGTAGTCTCCGCCAACTTGTGCTGCAGGTTGGCTTTTTCCAGTCAGATGCATCCAATCCAGCGAAAAATTGCCGGTCGGAAGCATGGTTGTTTGAATTTCATGGGCACGTTTAAGGTCATACTCGTGTTGTTCCTGCTGGCGTACGGCGGCAATTTGGTATACAGTGCCCTGTTTAATCTTCTGTCCCAATATCCGAAGTAAGCCAGTGGCGACTTGCGGCGACGTTGACAATACCTGATGAAAGTCGGCACGGTGAAGTTTTAAGAGTGTAGCATCAGTTTTCGCACGGACCGTGGCACTGTGTGGCGAATCATCGATCAAAGCCAGTTCGCCAACATATTCCCCTTCAGTTCTCTCTCTTATTTCAACTGCGCCAGACCCAATAGACACTCGTCCGTTCACAACAAGGTAAAGCCCGTCTGCCAGGTCGCCTTCATTGAAAAGTATGTCGCCTTCCGATAGCCGGAGCATTTGCATTCTGTTACCCATCGTGCGCAACACATCTTCCGGCGCACCTTCGAAGAGTGGCGTTCTGGCAAGGGTTTTCGATAGCTCTGTCGGTGATAACATTTTGTCCGATTACTCCTTAATGGTTTGCTGGCGCGGGAACTTAGAAGGATTAGGAACTAGACTGATTCTTCAACTTCTGGTAAAATAGTCATATTAACTGCAGTTTTAGGTGCCGGAGGTATAGTTATGGAAAAAATAATCTTTGATACCGATATTGGTGACGACATTGACGACGCGCTTGCTTTGACGTTTGCCGTATTGGAGCCACAGATTGAGTTGGTTGGCGTGACAACCGTCTTCAAAAATACGGAGAAACGTGCAGACCTCGCGTGCTGCGTGTTAGAGGCGTTAGGCGAAACAGACATTCCAGTTCACGTCGGCGTTGGCCAGACCGTGCTGCAGTCCATCCCGGACTGGGAGCAAGTTGCGGAGGACCATCAACCACGACAGATGGAGATTCTGACTCGCCGACAGCCATCAATCCAACCGCGCCCTACACGCGCCGTTGACTTCATTATTGATACCATTATGTCGGGACAAGGTGATATAACCCTCGTTCCCGTAGGACCTCTCACGAATATCGCGGCAGCACTCCTCGTAGAACCTCAGCTAGCACAGAAGGCGAGGATTTGTCTGATGGGTGGCGCGATAGACCGAATAAAACCTGAGTGGAATGTGCTCTGCGACCCAGAAGCTGCTAGAATTGTGTTTGGCTCCGGTGCGAAGATCACAATGGTGGGGCTTGATGTCACGACCAAATGTCGTATGACATATGATCAGGTGAAAGCCATCGGTGCTGTGCAGCGCCCAATCAACGAAATCTGCTTCGAGCTAATCCACCTGTGGGGTGGCGATAATCCCGAACCGCGTCCAATGCTTCATGACCCCTTGGCGGTCGCGTTAATTGTTGATTCGACCTTATGTGAGACGGAGGAGTTGCGAATCACCGTTGAAACTAGTGCTGATCATGTGCAAGGATTAACCGTCCCAATAGATGGGCATCCAAACACTTCCGTATGTATTGATGTTGATGCAGAGCGGTTCATGGACTATTTTCTTCGTACTTTAACGAAGGCATGACAGATTCCTCACCTTCGCTGCTGATGCAACAGTTCTAGAATCTTTCGGACCTCCGGGTCATTCGGGTTGAGACGATTCACCTCTTCAGCTTCTAGTATTGCGGCATCTAACATACCCATATTGTAGTATGCCCAACCCATAGCGGCATGGATTATTGCCGAATCCGGTTCCAACTGCAGCGCTTGTTGGTACTGCTCTATCGCCTTTTCGTACTCCTTCATTTTAATATGGAGGTTGCCACGCTCAAAGTATGGATTTCGGTGTATCCCAACTAATTGGTACGTGCTTTCGTTGGATTGATGCAACTGCCCGCAGCCAGCGTAGAGTAGAACCCAGCACAGGAACGCGGAAGCCTTCATCAATCTCACCAAATCCTCCCCTTGACCACATAAGATAGCAGCATCCGGAGTAGGTGTCAATTTGAATATCCAACGGCGTTGAAGCTTTTCGCAAAGGTTAACGCGGAATAGTATCGAGTTTCTTTGAGTCTTACCACGTTTACTCTTGTCAAATACGCCCGATGGCGGACAGACTGTCGGAGTGGAATTGTACGGGTGCTGTCTATTGGCCGTCTCTCCGAAAGCCAGTCTTCATAGTAATCCGTGGAAATTTCTCTTGACAAAAGGGAGATGTTACTATATACTTTACAAGCTTATGAAGTCGTGGGTCCGGGCGGGTAGCTCAGTTGGCCAGAGCGACGGCCTTACAAGCCGTAGGTCACAGGTTCAAGCCCTGTCCCGCCTACCAATCAACGTTCAAACGCCATCATATCGGACCCGTAGTGTAGCCTGGCTTAACACATCTGCCTGTCACGCAGAAGATCGCGGGTTCAAATCCCGTCGGGTCCGCCAGTTTATTTCTCACCTAAACCACAGGTTGTTTGGTCGTCAAACAGTCTGTGGTTTTTTGTTGTCTATACCCTTTCTTGTTCCCATGACGATAGTCTTAGTACGGAGGTTGCCCTCGTGTTGGACCTAAAGTTCATTCGCCGGAACCCTGATGCTATACGAACTATGCTCGAACAAAGGCGAATGGCCGCGCCTTTGGATCAACTCTTGGAGATGGATAGTCAATGGCGCGAAGCCGTCACCGGCGTAGAAAATGCCAGACATCATCAGAATACCATCTCAAAAGGTATCGCGCAACTCAAGATGAACAAGCAGGATGCCTCGGAACAGATTGCGGAGATGAAACAACTCTCTCAAGAAATCAAGAGCTTGAATAAGCAATCAAATATACTTAGGCAACAGATTGACGAGATGTTGCTGACGATACCGAACCTGCCCGATGAAAGTACACCGGTTGGAAGCAGCGAAGAAGATAACGTAGAAATCAAACGATGGGGTCATCCCAGAACCTTCGACTTTGAACCGAGACCGCACTGGGAGCTTGCGGAGGAATTGGATATCGTAGATTTTGGACGCGGCACAAAAATCGCCGGAAGCAACTTCATACTGTTTAAGGGTCTTGGCGCGAGGCTGGAGCGAGGATTGATTAATTTTATGATTGATCTGCACGTCTCCAAACACGGTTATACCGAAATCTCCCCGCCTTTTCTGGCCAATCGTCAAACAATGACCGGCACCGGGCAGCTGCCGAAATTCGAAGAAGACATGTATCGCTGCGACCGGGACGAAGAGAATGAAGGCAGCGATCTCTTTCTCATTCCGACCGCGGAGGTACCGGTCACCAATATTTTCGCAGAGGAGATTTTGGACGCCGAAGATCTGCCGATATTTTTCGTCGCCTATACACCGTGTTTCCGGCGAGAGGCTGGATCCTATGGACGGGAGACGCGTGGATTGCAGCGCCTTCACCAGTTCGACAAGGTGGAAATGGTAAAGTTTACACTTCCCGAAAAGTCTTACGATGAGCATGAAGCCCTGCTGCGCGATGCCGAGGATGTGTTACAAGCGCTTGGTCTCCCCTACCGGGTCATTCAACACTGTTCTGTCGAATTGTCGTTTGCTGCAGCAAAATGTTACGACCTTGAACTATGGGCGCCCGTCGATCAGAAATACAACTTAGAGATTTCGTCGTGCAGCAACTTTGAAGCCTTCCAAGCTCGCCGTGCGAATATCCGTTTTCGTCGTCAACCGCACGCAAAAACCGAGTTCGTTCACACGCTTAATGCGTCTGGCACGGCATTGCCTCGACTGGTTATCGCGATTCTTGAGACTTATCAACAAGAGGATGGCACGGTACAGATACCCGAGGTATTAAAGCCGTACGTGGGAGGCATCGACCGGATTTCCTCAAGTAGTGGGTCAGAATGAAGTAGTTTCCGATTTGCGCAGGTTTAATGTAATCCGGAGAAATGAATGGACCAGGACAAAGGCTACGCGAACCCTCAGCTGCTGATCTCTCCCAAGACTCTAATTGACGGACTAGGTGACGAATCGATTTGCATCGTAGATACGCGACCGACGCACGAGTACGCCGCTGGACACATTCCCGGCGCGATACACTTGGATCTGTATTCGCTTAGCCTGAATGACACGAGTGAAAGGCCGTTCAGGGCATTCATGTGGACCATCGCATATCTCCTGCGCCAGCGTGGAGTTGATCCAAACAAGACCATTATTTGGTATGAAGACGTTTCAGGCATCTGTTCCGCGAGGGGATTTTGGTTCTGCGAATACTTGGGACATGAGAATGTTCATGTGTTGGATGGCGGGTTTAACGCCTACGTCGCCGCGGGCGGGCGTGTAAGCGTCCAGGCAGATGAACCTCCGGAGGTTGAAGCGTTTCCAGAGAACACAAAACCTCATATGCATTTGGACGCGGATTCAATTCAGGAACTGCTCGGAGACGCTAACTTCGTTGTCCTTGATACGCGCACCGACGACGAACACTATGGGCGAGTTGCCCGCTCCGCCCGCGGGGGAGCGATTCCGGGGTCAATCCACATTGAGTGGCGCAATAATCTGGATGAAGCTGGGGCATTCAAGCCTGCAACTCAGCTCCGTGAACTATATCAATCCGCGGGGGTAACGCCCGAAAAACGTGTTATGTGTTACTGACAGGGCGGCTACCGCTCTTCCAACGCCTACCTGGCGTTGCGACTCCTAGGGTATCCAAAGGTCAGCAACTATCTGGGGTCGTGGAAAGAGTGGGGGGATCGGCTGGATTTGCCGATCGAAATTCCAAGCGCGTAGGAACTCCGGGGATGTAGGAGCCACACCCCGCACAAGGGTCGTATTGGAACGGCGTCCTGTTCGGAATTACCATGACCGTCGTTATGCACTCGCACAATTGTCTAGTGGAATCGCGAGTAAATGCCCCGCACGTCTACTGTAAGATGTCTTCGATTGATAACGGATTATCTGATATTTCTTGGTTCGCAGCCTCAAGTTTCTCGCGGCTAGATACGACGCACACCGCACCCCGACTCATCTTGGACTCAAGCAGTTCCAATAGCGCACGTTTGACGGACTGAGCAGTACCGGTCTTCAGTCGCGCGTAGCGTTCCTCCCGCTTTTCAGGCGTTTGACCCGTAAGATGACGATGTAGCGCATCACTCGTTGCCTCGTTCGGCCGAATCGGCTGTTCATCGTTTTTCGCCGTGGCAATGATTGCGCGGTCAATGTCTGTCTGTGTCCATTGGGTTCCGCGAACAAAGTCGGTCACACCTTCAAACACTTGTAGCGTCCGGCTGATATGGGGATCGCTGTATGAACCTAGATATAGCGTTCGACCAAGCGGACTGTACGTGAACCAAGCACCGTAGGCATTGCCCTTAAACCGGATTTCGTTCATTATGTAGTCAAGTCGGACCATGTGTGCGCCTAGTGTCAATAGTGTTTGATCCGGGTGTGATGCGTGCGGTGCGGGAATTACTTGGGCACAGTGTGCAACTTGGATCGGTCCTGCCAATCCCTCACGCGGCGGAGTTTCATAGGGAGTGAATCCGGTTGAGGTCTCCGCTATAGTTTCGTCTCGCATATTTCCCACCCAGTCAGACAATGTCCCGGACACTGTTTTGAAGGCAGAATCTGAGCCCGTGAAACTAGCGGTTACCCGTCCGCGCACCAGCAGAAAATCCCGTATTTCCTCAATCTTGTCCATCAAATCGCCGCTTTGTTCATCAAACTGAGCGTTCAACTCTTCGCTCAGCGAAAGCTGCGGTAAGCCGGAAACCTGCTCGTTCAGATAGCTTTCAGGAGTTAGACCGCGCGCGGCGTGATACATCGCGGTGCTGGAACCATTGTGTACCATGTCTGTGCGGTATCTGGCCCGGCTTTGGACAAGCACGTCGCGTAATCGCTCCGAGTCCCTCGGGTTTAGGCTGAACAGTAGATCGTGCAGAACGCCTAATGCCGGCACGATCTGATCATCAAGCGCCTTGAGTTGAAAGCGCATATGCCGCAAGGACTGATTTGCGTCGGATGAATGCGTTCCAAATCCGGGGGAGCATCCGACCCCGCCTGTAGAAGCTGCCACACGCCGCGCCATCTGCTCGTAGTCCATCCCCGCGGCACCCAACTTGCGGATTGCCTCCGCATAGCGCGGCAAGTATTTCCAGAGATGTCCGGGTAACCCGTGCAGGTTGAAATTCAGAATAAGATAGTTGATGCCGTTCGCGAATACGTCGTTGTGAAGTAGATCGACACCGTGCACGTTTTCAATAGTCGTCGGAATGTGTGTTAGACGGTTGGGAAGATCCGTGACTTTGAGCTGCGGGAGTTTTGCCAGTGCTTCGGGGGAGTTCGGTTCGCTATTGAGCCGATCCAGTTCCTCAGCGTCCGCCGCGATCTGCTCCACTTCGGCATCCGAGAATTGCGAGCGAACTTTCGCCATGCGTTCGGCAAACTCGGTATCAATACGCCCCTGCATTTCTCGATCCGGCTTCACGATCGCAGTCAATTTATGTGAATTTTCCAGCAGCCTTTCCCGAATGAGTCGATTGAAAAGCGATGGCTCAGACTCATACTTGCGTTTGCAGGATGACAGATGCTCTGCCATCGGCAAGAAGGTCAGCGGACTCGTGCCGTAGATCCACGTTGAGATCACCCGATCCAGCATTTCCAAGGGAAACATGGATCCGATTTCGAGAAAATGGTAAGCCGACTGTTGGAATGCGGCTTCAACCAACTCCTGTTCAATCTCATTACTAGCGACTTCGGAGAGCGTATCGGCCACCAAGTTTGCGAAGGCATCCACACGATTCGGTTCGCTGCCTTTCAACCCAACTCGAAAGTTGCTTTCCAGTCCTACCGACCCGGCTCCGGAATAGATCAAGTCCGCTCCCAGTTTTGATTCGATGATTGCCTTTTTCAGTGGCGCTGCTTCATTACCCAGCAAGATTAGGCTCAAAATGTGCATCAACACCGCATCTTCGGGATCGGTTGCGTCGCCTGCTAGCCACTGAAGCATCAAGTACGTTTTTTCCGTCAGCGGTTCATCGGCTGCCACCGGATAAGTGTCGGTCAGGAATCGGGGTTCTTTCCAGCGCGGCTGTCGAGTGATATTCACCTCAGGAGATTGTCGATTGAATCCCTTTAGTCTATCAGTTAGGAACGCTAGATATTCAGTCGTCGGAATGTTTCCGTAAAAGAAGAAATAACCGTTGCTGGGGTGATAAAAGACGTTATGGAAGTGCTTCAACGCGGAATACGTCAGATCTGGTATGGCGACCGGATCTCCGCCGGACTCATTGCTATAAATTGTATCTGGCAGCAGCCCTCGCGTCACTGAGCGGTACATCAGTGATTCGGGATCGGAGAACGCTCCTTTCATCTCATTGTAGACTATCCCGCTGACTGTCAGATCACCGGTTGGATTTTCCGGATCCGCCGGAGCAAGATGATGACCTTCACGTTTGAAGGTCTGTTCGGTCAGCAACGGATGAAAAACCGCGTCAAAGTATACTTCGGCGAGGTTGAATAGATCCTGTTTTACATTGCTCGCGACGGGGTAGTAGGTACAATCCCAACCGGTCATGGCATTGATAAACGTCGCCATGCTCATCTTTATCATCTCAAAGAACGGTTCTTTGACCGGATATTTTCGCGAACCGGCGAGCACGCTGTGTTCAAGGATGTGCGGTACTCCCGTGTCATCCGTCGGCGGCGTGGGGAAACTGATGGAAAAGAGATTCTCGGCATCGTCGGCGTGGAGATGCATCAGTCTCGCACCACTTGGATCGTGTTCAATCTGATATGCTACGGCGCGCAACTCGTCGAGTGGAGTGATCGCTTTTACCTCAAATTCGTCAATACGCTCGCCGACTTGCAGCGTAACTACCGGAGTTTCGGGCATTCAAATCTCCTTCTAGTTGAATCGAACTATTTCTTTAGTGGTTCTCTCGGCAAGTAAATATGATTGAGTATTGGGTATCGGTGCGGTTAGAAACCGCACCTACCGATGTGGTAGAGCGGGGTTCTTGTACCGGTCTCGTAAGTATCAATTACTTAGCGAGAAGACCATTTAGTGGTTTATTTTCTAAAACAATATGGTTAGTGTTGGGTGCCGGTGCGGTAGAACAGTTTCTTGTGCCAGTGTCGTAAGCATTAAATTCTTAGCGAATAGACCATTTAGTTGTCGGATACGGCGATTAGATGATTTCGCGTGCGGAAGAATAGCGTCCCTTCGGATATTGCAGGGGTTGCCATGCAGATGTCCCCCATAAGATTAGTGGCGAGAACTTTGAATTCCGGTCCCGCCTTAATGACGTATACATCCCCAATTTCGCTCGTAAAGTAGATTTTGCCGTTAGCGGCAACCGGTGATGCCGTAAAGCCGGCAGCACCACGACCCAACCGTTTTTCATAAATGCGTTCGCCCGTATCTGTTTTGTAGCACGACAATACACCGTTATCTCGGCAGCTATAAAGATAGTCGCCGTAAACTATGGGAGTCTGCATGTAGGCTCCGCCCCGGTCATAACTCCAAACGATATAGTTGCCGGTATTATGGTTTTTTCCCGGCGATATATCTCCTCTTGCATCAAGAGAGATCGCATAGATGGGCGACATACGTCCATGCGCATTGGTAATGAAAGCCACGTTATCTTTGCAGACGGGCGTTGGCACCGGTATATCGCCGCCTCCGCTAAGTTTCCATAGCTCGTGACCGGTTTCAAAATCATATCCACCGATATGTTTGTAGCCATTTACGACAACCTGGGTTTTGCCATCTGCGCTATGAATCGCCGGAGTGGACCACGTCGGTACTTCGTCGCGCGGCACTTTCCAAATGGATTCCCCATCTTCTACTCTAAACGCAGCGATAAATGAGTTCTTCTGAACGTCGCACTGGACGATTACCACGTTCTCATGGATCACGGGTGAACTGGCGAAACCCCATTGCGCCTCCGGCAAGTAAAAAAAACCGGAGTCAAGGGTACCCAAGTCACGCTTCCAAAGCCCCGTCCCATCCATATCATAACAGAACAGCCCTTCGGAACCAAAAAAGGCAACCACGTATTCACCGTTTGTTGCCGGTGTACAGTTGGCGTGAGTCGCTTTGGGGTGGCGCTTTATCTTGGGTACCCCACGGTGTGCGGTTTGCTTCCATAGAATCTCTCCCGTGTTCTTGTCGAGGCAATAAACAAGCCATTCATGTACGCTCTGGTCATCTACCGGCTCTACATCGCCGTACAGCCCGACTTTCAGCGGGGTATCCTCCTTTCCACTGATTGCTGTAGTTATGTAAATGCGGTCATCCCAAATCACAGGGCTGGAGTGCCCAAGACCCGCGATTGGCGACACCCACTTGATGTTCTCGGAATCTTCGACGTTCCAAGATGTTGGGCTTGAGAATCTCTCGGCGACGCCGCTAGCACCCGGCCCGCGGAAACCTGGCCAATGCACGCCCACTGGTTCAGAAGCCAATGATGGCACGAAGTTAAAGATCAGCAGAATGACGACCACCATTGACATCACGGTGGTCTTCTTGAAGTCGGTTCTCATACGCCTCCACCATTCACATGCTAGATCGGTTCAATCTGCACCGGGCAGACCTTGAGTTCGGCGGTGTGTGTGATCGGATCGTAACCGGAGCCTGTCAGGATATTAACGGGCACATCACTGAAGCTGAAACTGGCGAAAACGGTGCCGCGCGGCGAGCGGTTTGTACTTTTTACCCGTATCTTCACTGAACCGCGTTGACTGGACATCGTGCACCAATCGCCATCCGTAAGCCCCCACGCTGTTGCATCGGCAGGATGCACTTCAAGCAGCTCCTCGGATAGCAGATAATCAATGCCCTGGGCGCGGCCCGTTTGCGTGCGTGTGTGGTAAGACGCAAGCCTGCGACCCGTCGTTAACCAAACCGGGAATTTGTCGCTGATTGTTTCCGCCGGATCGCGGTAGTTTACGATCGAAAAGATCCCGCGTCCATTGATGAACTCGCCTTCGTGCAAAACCGGGGTGCCGGGGTGGTCGTCATGGGGGACAGGCCATTGGTATTCGCCTGCGCCAATGCGTTCCCAATCAAGTCCCGCGTAGATAGGGGAAACACCGCATAGCTCGTTGAAAATATCCCTGGGCGATTCAAAGTCGAATCCGCTGAACCCGAGCCGTTTGGCGATCTGGCAGATGGCCCACCAATCGGGTTTTGCCTTTCCCTGCGGCGGTACAGCCGCGCGCATCCGTTGCACTCTTCGTTCGGTGTTCGTCTGCACGCCGTCGGTCTCCGCCCACGCGGTCGCCGGCAGGACGACATCGGCGAGTTGCGCGGTTTCGGTCAGGAAGATATCAATAACCACGAGATGATCGAGACTGCGCAGTGCATGCTCGCAATGTTCTCGATTCGGGTCGGAGAGGAGGGTGTTCTCGCCGTCAATTAACATCGCTCGAATCTGATCGCCGCACAGATCGAGCGCCGTTACTTTGGTAATACCCTTTTCAAGGTCGATTGTCGTGCCGTAAAGCTCTTTGAATTTTTCCTGATTTTCGGTATCGGTAACCGGCTGGAATCCGGGATAGTTGTTGGGAAGAGCACCGCTGTCACCAGCACCCTGAATGTTGTTCTGACCGCGCATCGGGTTAATGCCGGTGCCTTCTCGTCCGACGTTGCCGGTCATCAGCGCGAGATTGCAGAGACATTGTACGTTTTCAACACCGCAGATGTGTTCGGTAATGCCGAGCGTATAGTAGATTGCCCCTTTGTCCGCTTTGCCGTACCATATCGCTGCGGTCTCAATGTCCTTCGCCGGCACATTCGTGATCTTCTCCGCCCACTCGGGCGTGAACTGCGTGATGTGCTCAAAGAAGTCATCGAATTGAATCGTTCTGTCGCGGATGAATTCGTCATCCATCAATCCTTCGCGCGCGATTACGTGTGCCATAGCGAGTAGAAGTGCGGAATCCGACCCTACCCGCAGCGGGAGATAGAGATCTGCCATCTCGGCGAGTGAGATTCGCCGGGGATCCGCCACAATGAGTTTTGCTCCACGTGCCACGGCCTTCTTAATGCCCGTCGCAGCAACCGGGTGACATTCGGTCATATTCGTCCCGATGCAGAAAATCACGTCCGGTTTCTGCATGTCAACGAGCGGATTCGACATTGCGCCTCGTCCGATTGTGGCTGCCAGACCGGCAACCGTTGGCGCGTGTCAGGCACGGCTACAGTTATCAATATAATTTGTCCCGAAGCCTGCGCGAATGAACTTCTGCATCATGTAAGCCGCTTCGCTCGGCGCCCTCCCCGAAGCAACTCCGTAAACACTGTCTCGCCCGTACTTCGTTCGGGCTCTTTGAAAACCTTCGGCGGCACGGTCAAGCGCTTCGTCCCACTCCGCTTCGTGCAGCTTTCCGTCTCGTCCGCGGACGAGGGGCGCCGTCAGTCGATCCGAATGCTGAACAAAGTCGAATGCGAATTGTCCTTTTACGCAAAGCGCTCCTTTGTTCGCCGGACCGTCCATGGCCGGCTGGATGCCAACAATCTTCTCACTCTTGGTCAGTATATCAACCGAGCACCCCACGCCGCAGTAGGGACAAATGGTGCGAGTCTTTTCAATCTCGCCGGGCAGGTCAACCGAACGCATCGCCTTCTTGTCGCCAAGCGCTCCGGTGGGGCAGGTCTGAACACACTGTCCACAGAAGGTACACGCGGACTCCTTTAGAAGCCCGTTAAACTCCGTAGTAATTTGCGTATGAAACCCTCTGTTCATGACGCTAATCGCATAGTCTCCCTCCTGTTCGGCGCAAACACGAACGCAGCGGTAACAGGAGATACAGAGGTCGTAATCGCGCAAGATAAACGGGTTGGTGTCGTCTACGTTGCTCTTGCCGGATCGCTTGCCACCGAAACGTCCATTCCGTGTGCCGTAGCGATCGGCGAGGGCGGAGAGCTCTTGAGAAGCGTAGCCTCGAAGTGTATCAACCTCTGTCCCGGGGTTTTCCGAGATAACCATTTCGAGCAGCGTCTTCCGGTATTTCTCGATCGCTTCGGACGCCGTTTGGACGACCATGCCGGATGATGCCTTCGTTGTACATGATGCAACAGGATTGCGCGATCCCTCAAGCTCAACGACACAGAGCCTACACCCTCCGAATGCATCAAGGCGAGAATCGTAGCATAGCGTGGGGATGTTTGTGCGATAGCGGGCGGCGACCTCGTATATGGTCTCGCCATCCTCGAAACTCACTGTTTCTCCGTCAAGAGAGATTGTATGTAGTCTTTTTTCTTCATCGGCTGAACTCATTGGAGGCATTCCTTTCTATGTCACCCGCCTAGTGCTGTGTATCCGTATCGCTCTTGTGTAACTGTTTAGTCCACCGGTCTGGATTTGCCAATCCAGACTGAGTAGGGAAGTACAATGCTAATTCCAACGAACCGGGAGTTTACATGTCCAGAGCGGACGTGCAATGAATGGGATCTCTATCAGGATCCGCTATCGTCTTCGTTATCCACTCAGTTGATCACTCGCTATTCACTCGCTTGATTACTACTACAAACCGACATCGGTGGTATAGGTTGATGGAATAAACAGTTACCCACAATCTAACAGATCGTGGTACAGAAGAATGTCATTATTCACAAGCATGTGTAATTATTAGTTGTAATGACTGTTGTAATGACTATAATGGACAAAATCAATTCTGTTTACTGTATGCGCTAAGGACGGCCCAAATGCAGGGATTTCAAGCAGGGTACCATCCACCGGGCTCGAACTCCAACGTTAGGTGTTTTCTAAAATCAGCGGTGTGCCTGCGCAATTCGTCGACTGTCAAACCCGCCCCTTGTAGGCCTTTACGCCATGCTCCACGGTCAACTGTCCCGATGACGAAGTAACCGGTATCACCGACTTTGAACCCATCCTTGCCGAAGTGATTAGCCAATTCCGCTTCCAATTTGTCTTGATGCGCAATGACTACATCACACTTCGGACAAAAACGAGTGGTCATACCTAACGCGATAAGATCAATACGTTCAACGTGAATGAGCAAAGGAAACTTTCGCGTCCGGTTTAACTCCTCACACTGAGGGCATTTCGTGCAGCGGAGGTTCAGATGCGGATTGAGAACGAACGCGTAGCGCGGCCTCAATCGGCCGAATCTTTCTGCCCCATATTTTATGTTCATGAGTGATCGATTGACTTCGGCTCGATCAAAAGCCTCGGGGTCAAATTCTCCGCCAACCCAGCGCAGCATGTCAGAATGCTCAGGGTGTTCAGAATCGGCAATCGCTTCCAAGAAATCGGAATACGCAAACATACCTCCGCTATCTTCAGGAGGGCAAGCACGCCTGCCGGCTAGACATAGGGGGTAGGTTGCGCCGTCTTCGGGTGCCAGTATCTTTTCAAGTGTAATCAAATGCGTCCAATCATCGCCAAAATCGTACTGATAGACAAATTTTTGATTGGGGCGCGAAACGACTTCGCTCAAAACCACATCTTTCTCATCTATGACATCAAAGTCTGGAAAGTTCGGGTCAGGTGTGCCGTAGCTGAGATCTCCGACTTCGAACTGATGCAGATGAGAATTCGACCAACCCATGGCTACTTGCAGGATGCGGTGGAGTACCTCCAGAGACGTATCACTCAGAACCTGTATTCTTCGCCAGATAGGAGGTTGACTGTACTGAAGGAGAATCTTGAGTTGGTAAACGGAAGGTTCAGGCGTCTGTCGCTGTTTGGATATTTCTTTTCTCATGACCTTCTCCGGTGAGATCCATGTGCACAAACCTTTGCTAAGCTTGAGAATGCAATCATATTCTGCCCTCGTAACTGTTTAGTCCATCGGTCTGGATTTGTCAATCCAGACTGAGCGGGCAGGGAACGCGTCAAGTAAAGAAGCGCAATGTCTGTAGATGGCGACGAACCTAATTCCTGCACTCCAGAGGAGTGCAATGTCAATAGAACACGATTCCTCACCGCGTCTGCACTCCAGCGGAGTGCAATGTCGAGTGTTACTTGATAGTGAACTAAACAGTTACCTGCCCTCGACATGTCGCTCGACCTGCTCTGGAAAGTACCGCATCACACTGTCGGCAATCAGTGGAGCAGCCATTCCGAGGCCGCAGGCGCTTGTGGCTTTCATCGCTTCGCTAATATCACTTACTTCCCGGCGCCATTCCTCCATGTCCTTAGGTCCAGCATCTCCCGCCAAACGTTCAGTGAGACGCTGTGTTCCAATCCGGCATGGGAAACATTTTCCGCACGATTCTTCGGCGAAGAATTCCATGGCATTGTGCGCCACGCTCATTATTTCTCGACTATCATCGAACACGATGATTCCGGCGGCGCCTAGCATCGAACCCTTCGCCTTCACACTTGGTTCATCTAATGTAACCTCCAGGTCATTTCCGGCGAGGAAGCCGCCCGATAATCCCGCCATAGTGACCGCCTGAATAGAGCGACCCTTTTGTGCGCCGCCCGCCCAGTTATAGAGCAGTGTTTTGAGCGGCAGTCCAAACGGCACCTCGTAGTTGCCCGGCTTCTGTATGTCGCCCGATAGACTGATCACCTTCGTGCCGGCGTTGCCATTTAACCCGAGTCCGCGATACCACTCCGCTCCACGTCGGAGGATTTGCGGCACGGACACGAGTGTTTCAACATTATTGACTGCTGTCGGGAGGTTCTCAAATCCGTGAGTCACCGGATAGGGCGGACGATTCCTTGGAAACGGGTGCTTGCCTTCAAGACTGTTCAGAAGCGATCCCTCTTCGCCACAGATATACGCCCCTGCGCCGCGCCGAATGTGGATTTGAAAGTTAAAGTCAGTCCCATGAATGTCCTCGCCAAGAAACCCCGCTTCTTCCGCTTCTGCCATTGCACGTGCGAGGGTGTCGAAAGTTTCCGGATATTCGTAGCGGAGATATATGAATCCGCGTTCCGCGCCGGTTGCGTATGCGGCCAACGTCATACCTTCGATAACCGCATGCGGGTCGTAATCTAAAATCGCGCGGTCTTTGAAACATCCGGGTTCGCCTTCGTCCGCGTTACAGACGATTGTCTTTGGTTCTCCAGGTGCCTCCGCCACCGACTTCCATTTTAGACCGGTCGGAAATCCGGCGCCCCCGCGTCCTGCCAACTCGCTATCCACAACGAGTTCAATTACGCCCTTTGGGTTCATCTCGTTTACGGCGCGAGTTAATCCTTCGTACCCCCCGGTTCGCCGGTATCCTTCTATAGTGGATCTGCCGGGCTCTCGAATGGAGGAGAAGACGCATTCCTCAATTCCACCGGGATTTGGCGGCGGCAGTGGAGAGGGTTTTGGCGCTATCAATTCCGCGTTCGTGCCGGTCAACACGGAGTGTCCGCGAAGAACAGGCACGAAATCGTCACACCGACCGGCGCACGGCATCGGCGCGGCACCTTTATCCTTGAGCACTTCGAGAATTTCTCGCCCACCGGCTAGGCAGCAGACAGGTCCAGTGCATACCCTCGGTGCACTCTGTCCCGGTGCGTCACGCGAGAAATGATGATAGAAGGTGACGGTCCCAAACAGGTCTGCCAGAGGAATTCTAAGCCCAATCGCCACGTCCCGAAGCGCCTCCTCCGTGAGAAACCCGTCTCGATCGTGGAATGCATGGAGCAAGGGGAGTAGCGGGGCTGGTTCCCCACGCCATTCGTCTATTAGTTCTCGGTTAGTCGGGGTTGCCATCGAGTAGTTTGTGAGCAAATATGAGACAGACAATCTCTACGTTACGCGTTCGTGGATTGGGCTGCCAAGGTAAACCAATATCGCTAAATGGTAGCAATTTTTCCACAGTGGGTCAACACGTATTTTGTGCTCGTTTTCCTCCAGCTTTTCAAGGACCGTGAATTGACGGTGTCATGAGGATTAATTTAAGAGAGTTTGTCTGGTATTTGGTGGGACTTTCCGTAGCAAACCTCTTACTCAGTCGCTATTTGGCGGAGCGCTGGTGCGGTTGGAAAGGAATTTCTATGAGATTTCTATCGCGTTCGCTATTCACTCGATTGATCCTCGTCCCTACGAAAATTAGGACGGGGCAATGGGATCGTTGGATTCCCGGGATTAGGAGTGATGCGCGGAAGCGGCGGTGGGAGGGGCATGTGCAGTTTTTTGGTTGGTTGGGTTGTGGGGATTGTCTGAATCACGGATTCAACGGATTACGCAGATTTCGCGGATCGGGATTCGCTTAATGGTATTCATGATAGCGCGCCATTATCCCTGTCGGAATAATTCTATCAACAGGTAATACTCGTTTTTGGCTCTATCACTCGCTTTGGAGAAAGTGTCACTTGAGCGATTTTCCATCTCTTGCACTCCAGCGGAGTGCAATGTCAATAGAATCTTGATGCCTCCAAATCTCCGCGCTCCAGCGGAGCGCAATGTGCATAGCGCATCATCAGGTGTCACTCATATTTCGTTCTATGGCTAACTCTGAAAAAGTATTACTTGAGAGGATTGAGTGTGCATTGGCAGGGAGAGTTGGGTTTCACGGCGTTTAACCCAACCTACGAATCTTCGGCTTGACAGCACTAGCAATCTGTGAGAGGATTGAGATGGGCGAGCTTTGAGTATTGAATCACGGGATGAATTTTATCTGCGAGAGAAAACGACATGCCAGAAACGGAACAACCTTACTTAGGTGAGACATCGAGAGGACGACTCCACGAACATACGTTTAACATCGGGTTTGGTCAGGTGTTAGCGGAAACGGAGCCTCGTTGGCTCGCCCATTCTGAGGAATACATTTTGGCAGAAAGGACCGGTGCACTGGATTCCGGTCGGGCGGATATCTTAATCGACGACCCGCAAATGCCCGCCGCAGCCATAGAGGCTTCATTCAATCCGGCGGATGCCGATAGGGATGCTCAGGACAGGCTAGGTCAGACCACGGCACGAGGAGGTAGACCGCTGCTGGCGGTACTGGCGGTCCACATTCCTGAGGAATGTAGAGAGTTTTCCGCAGGTTCCGTATACGCGAAGTTAAAGGACGGATCGCAGTTGATTGGGTACGCACTGCACCAAAGCGGCTTGAGTGACGGACCGAATCGTCGGTGGCCGGTTGAAGGATTCATCCGAGGCACGGTTCATGATGCCAGGCGACTGATCGCAGCGGCTGCCATGCCTAATGAAGTGGTAGAGGCTTGCGCAGCAGAGGTAGCTCAGTTAGTGATGCAGGCTGCGGAAACGCTAAAATCGAACCTTCACGAGAACGCGCAACGGACAATTGCGAACCAAGTGGGGCAGAACTCGCCATTGGAGGGATTAAGGACTACGATGGTGCTCTGGTTGAACGCGCTATTAATTCAGCAACGGCTGCAAGTTCAGGGGGTTAGTGGCATTCCTCCGGTTCGGACAGTATCTGGTGCCCGTCCCAATCCGTCCGAGCAAGTCGAAACCTGGCGGCGAATTATCGAAATCAACTGGCGGGCGATTTTTGAGCCAGCCGTCAACGCGCTAGCGGCTTGCGGTGACTTTCATCGTGCCGGAACGACCGAATCTCTCAGACGGTTGATTGAGGCGGTGGGTGTGATTGAGGATGCGGATCTGGGGCAACACATAAACGTGGGGGCGGAATTATTTCCCAAGCTTGCTTCAGATCGGAAGCAAAGCGCGGCGTTCTATACCCAGCCCGCGACAGCGGAGTTGCTTGCGAGTCTGACGATTCGGCAATCGGACAAGGTAGAGTCTGATTGGGCACGGTCAGACTTGATGCATCGGTCAATAATCGCGGACTTAGCTTGCGGCACGGGCACGCTGTTAAGGGAAGGCTATTTGCGCGTGCAAACTCTGCATGAATGGGCCGGAGGCACGGAGGAATCTGTAGCGGAACTGCATCGCGGCGCGATGGAATTCGGGTTACGGGGTACCGATATCAGCCCGATTGCGGTGCACCTGACTTCCTCAAGCCTCGCCAATGTCGGTAGTGGGGAAAGTTACAGCGAAACTCAGATAGGTTGGGTAAGAGTTGGTGGCAGGCCAGCGCAAGCGGGTGCGCTCGAATATCTAAAGGCTACGTTTACAGAGGATTTGTTCGGGCAAAGTCATAGCCGGGTTGGCGGAGTCTCACATGAGGAAACAAGCGTGGAGATGCGCCAAGGCAGCGCGGACTGGATTCTTATGAATCCTCCGTATTCTAGGACACGCGGCGGCCAAAGCGCTTTTGATTTGACGAACTTAACGAAAGAGGATCGGAAGCGATGCCAGAAACGATGGAAGGATTTGGTAAAGGACGAACCCGCTAATTTGCGTGCTGGTATGGCGGCATCGTTTCTTGTGCTAGCCAAGCACAAGGTCAAGGCAGGAACAGGACGAATAGGATTTGTCTTGCCTCTGACATGCGCTTTCGCCGATACGTGGACGGAAACGCGTCGAATGGTAGAAGCGGAATTCACGGATATTATCTTGATTGCGACGGCAAGCGGGGCTTCGCTTAATCATGAAAGTTTTTCGGCGGACACGGGGATGGAGGAGATGTTGTTAGTTGCGACGCGGCGGAAAAATCCTCAAGAGAGGGGCCGTGCTTTGTTACATTGTGTGACGCTCTATGAGCCGTGCACGAGGAATGGGGAGGCGAGAGAAGTGGCAAGGGCGATCGAGCAAGCGAAAGCGCAGTGCACCGCGACGAACATGACATATCCGGTTGCCATCGGGGACTGCCATATTGGGTGTATCACGGTGATGCATGGTAATGGTGAAGGATTGCCGTGGAACATGGTTGGTGTAATCCATGGAGAGTTAGCACTAGCCGCCGATGCACTTACACGGGGGACGCTCGATCATGTTGTGGGGACTCCGATTCCTTTGGGAGTGGAGATTGGAACCATAGAAGAGGTTTTTACTGTCGGACCAACGCACCACTTAATCGGACATCCGAAGGGAAATGAGCCGATAGGTGCATTTGAATTTCATCCGATAACGAGTGAGACCGACGCGATTGGAGTAGATCGATCGATGTGGGGAGCATCCGCCAAAACGCAGCGCTCGTTGCGTGTGCTACCAACCCACAAAGGATTGGCACCGCCCGGGGTGGGCTCGACGGAGCAGCGCGAACAGATGAGGTTGTATACTAGCACGCTGTTTTATGCCCGCAATATCAGGTGGACTAGTCAGGCACTCTTGTCTGCATCGACTCCGCGACTTACGCTCGGCGGACGGGCCTGGACTGCTCTCATACATAAGGATGTGAGAGTGCGGAAGGCGTTTGCGCTCTGGTGGAACTCGACGCTCGGAATGATTGTACACTGGACGCAGGGGCAACGGACACAGAATGGACGGTCGCCGGCGCAGATCGGGGCTTTGAGGAAGATCCCGTGCCCGCACTTAGACAGACTTTCGGACGCGGTTCTAGACATGGCAGCAACGCGATTTGACGCTCTGTCGAACCAATCGTTGCGTCCAGCCAAGGATGCGGTCAACGATCCTGTTCGGCACGAAATCGACGCTGCGGTGACGGATATGCTTGAGATTCATAAAACACAGTCTGTCTCCGAGGAAGTAAATTCGTTGCAGAGCGTTCCAGATTCGGGCATCAGAAACGCTGTGGAAATCTTGCGGAGATTGTGGTGCGCTGAGCCATCCGTCCACGGTTGGAAAGCGTCATAGGTTGTACTGCAAAGCCGGGGCAATGGTTTCTTGAGGTATTTCAGTCCGGACCAACATGAATGTCTAATAGCTGATATATTGATCGGTATAGGATTAAGCGAGGCAAGGAGAGTGGAACTTGCTTGCGGCGATTGAGCGGAATTTGTATGTGAGTGTGGGGTCGGCGAGGATTATTGAGGGGTACCCCAGGGAGGTGACTCATGGGGAATGGGGCGTTGGCAGTCAAGCTATTAATTATACACATTTTTTAGGATATCTCCTTTATGGAGCAAGGTATTATGACTAAAAGGTATGTCAACGTATTTGTTCTAGGAGCCGGCGCATCTGTAGATTATGGACTGCCGGTGTGGGATAAACTAAAGGAGTTGCTGATAGAAGAGATAACGATTAACGGGGCAGTTGTGATCTCTTCCGATGTGACAAACCGCTTGTTACGCAAGTTAGAAGACATTGGCCCTGGCAGAACATATGAAACTGTCGATGAAATGATCGCTAAGTTCGACGATGACGAGGCAAGCGAGATAACTGGTCCCATTTTCGACGTGGTAAAGAGGGTATTTAATTTAAGGGCAAGAACCAAAAGCGTTGGTTGGATAGAAACATTCATGGATAAAAATAACGTGGAGATTCTTCTCGGGAACGAGACCTCCGGTTATCCCAGTGTGTTTATTAACTTCAACTATGACACGCTATTACTGTCAAAAATCGTCCGCTTTTTCAAGAAAAAATTTAAGAATACACCTAAATCGGAAATCAAAGATTGGAGGTTAAATCACGGAGCTGAATCTGATTTCGGGCTAAACTTTGAACATTGTGCAAAGGATATCTTTCATCCGCACGGCATTCTATACTTGTGCGACAGCGATGATATTAAGATTGGCCGGAACACCGCCTGCCGTCCAACATCCAATACCTTTAGAAACGCCCGGACACGTGGAACAGATTTAGAAGTCTCTCATATAACTCTTGGAGTAGACAACGCTATTTCATGTCACGAGACCCGGCCCCATTTTACATTTTCTGATATTAAAGGGAGGATTAGAAAACTAGCTGGCGGTGGTCAAGGAGATTTAGATATACGCTTAATTGTTTTAGGTGTTGGGCCAATTTCTCTGGAGTTTAACATGAACAAGATATTTAAGGGAGAGACATTTGAAATCACCGAAGTCTACTATACCTGCAAAGAGGATAATGAAAGGCATGTTTACGAAGGTTATTTTAGTCGGTTCGATGCACCAACTGAACGATATAAGGATTGCCGGGAATTGGTAGAAAAGAAGATTCTCATTCCGTTCGATTAGTACGGAATTTCAGTCTTCGTCCGTGTTGCAGATCGGAGCGTCGTCAATCTTGGTCAAAAGGGGGGTTTAAATTTCCAATGTCGCTTCAGTGCTACGTTGAACGGTAGTGGGTTCCTGATTTTGTAGTGCAATCCGGACGTGTCCAACATGGGACGCAGTGTACGATTATGGCATAGGTGCTGGACACTTGCCGATTGAAAATGGGGATAGGTGGGTCGGAGGTTTGTGGGTAGGGGTAACGTACAAGTGTCACCCCGCTGGGGCTTTGTTGTTGGGTGACTCGCTGTTGCTATACACCTGCCGCGCCGCTGGTGCTTTCAAAGGCTGGTGCACGGGAGATCTCTATCGCAGTCGCTTTTCGCTCTTTTGATCGCACTCCACAGACTTCAGTTTTGTACAAAGTCGAGTTTAATTTGAAAGCGATGGGACAACGCGGAGCCGCCTTGGGGAAGTAAATTTTCAGAGTTGGATGGCGTTTAATACCGTCAACAAATCTTCTGTACGGATGATAAACGTTTCTAGTCCAGCGTCTTCAAGAATAACCGTTTTACTTTGAAATTCTAGAGGATGATTCTCCTCCGCGTAAGGTTCAAGAAGATGAAAAAATGGGCAAAAACTCCATTCAGTAAACAAGTTGTCAAACAAATCTTTGTATTCTATTTTGAAGGATTGCATTCCGACTACTTTAACGCCTTGTCGCTGCTCACGAAATCCGGTAATACTACCATCGGGCAAGTTGCCTGTGCCGGTTTTTCGCAAAAGCTCGAAGCAGTCTTCTAATGAATCCCGCGTCTCAATTTCGAGAATACGGTTCTCGTCACTACAAGAGCGGATTACTTTGTTCAACTCGCCTTTGGTGTGCTTCAAAAGAGCGTCCATTATCCTCTTGTCGTCTTCAGCGATTTGCTTTGCAATTCCAAGTAAATCCGCCAATACGAATTCCCGCGTCGTAAGTTTCTTCTTGTTTTGGTCTTCGGGTGATAGTAACGTAATGTACTTTACGTGGCCTGTCATGAAATTCCCCCAAACTTTGGGATACATTTCTACATAATGCAACATGATGCTTACGAGAGATTTCAATCCGATCTCTTTATGATACAACCGATACGTTGTGTTTCCGCGTTCTCGTACTCGGATTTTGTAATGTTCGAATTGCGTCAGTCTATCTAGAATGCGTCGCAAAAGAGCGGCAATACAGTAGAGGTGCACTTGAATTCTCCTGCTTGGAAAACCGCGAGGTTGAAGGAGGGGATCAAGGTCTTTTAACTCAACAGCCAATTTGTGTCGGAAAACACTTAATTGCATCGTACACTCAATGAAATCGATCGAGGAAAGAAAAGATGAAAGTTGTAATGACTATAGACGTCTTTCCAAATAATCTTAATTTAGTGGGCAGAACTCAGACGCCATCGGGCTCCGAGATCATTTTGGAAAAGCGCCTAATGTACAAAGTCGAACTTAGAACCTGTTTGAAAAGTAAATTTTGTAGGGTACGATCAACCGAGTAAACGACGAGGCCGATAGAGTTTCCCTGTGCACCGGCATCTAATAGCCCCAGAGGGGCGGAAGGTGTGTAGAGACGCCAAAACCCCGTACATCTAAGCCCCAGAGGGGCGACAGGTGCATAGAAGACAACAATAAAACATGAAGAAACTTCCTGCAAACCACAAAAATTGCGTTGTCACCGATTATTCAAACAGGCTCTTAGAGTTTTTTACAAATCAATGTCCAATTGATTTTTTATTGCATGCAGTGTTCCCTTTGGCAAGTCACGGGCTCCAAAGTCAGGAATAGTGGCTTGTTTCTGGGTTTCGGGATGATACCACACTCTGTGTGAACCGCGTGTTTTACGCGTCAATTGTTTATATCCCATCTTTCGCAACACTTTTACTATGTCTTTGTATTTCACAGTCAAATACCGGATTGAGTTGTGAAAAATTCCTGTCGTTTCATCGGTACTACCGCTTCAATAAGTTGGTTTAGCTCTACTTCATGGTTTTCTTTGATGGATTCCGGCAATGCACGCCCCTGTTCTTCGTAGGCTTCAACCACTGCATTAAAGGCGTCTTCCGCATTCTCTAATGCTTCATCTAACGTCCTGCCGTATGTTATCAGTTCCGGAAGTTCTTTGCAGGTCACGGTGTAGCCACCCTCCGGTTCACGAGCAAATCTCAATGACAATGCCACATTACAAGATGGTTGCTTTTTCATGGCGGTGCGGGCATCCGTCATGATGAATCTCCTTTCATTTTCTCCGTGTTTGATGATAGCACGAATTCTCCTATCTCGCGCAAATAGGTATGGTAGTGTGCGCAATTATAGCATAGTGATATGTGAGAGACAAGCATAGCGTCCTCGCAAATCAGGGAAACGCATCTAATTGCAGAGGAGGTCTATGGTGGTGGAACGTGTTGGGTTTCACTCAAATTTTGGCGCGTTCAAGCGAAATAGGCACTCGAAAACTCTTACAAGATTAGCGATTACTAACGAATTTCCGTTCAACCCAACCTACGAATCCCAAAATAGTGTCACAAACTTAGCCCGATTTTCTTTTTTGTGATGCAGAAAATTTAGATGCGTTTCCCCTGCCTCGCAAATAGATTCATGTCCCCGGTGCTCACCCGCATGTATTCTATCCCAGGAGATTTTCTATGGGAACTCTATCCCACTCTACAAACATGGTGCATGAACACCATCTTGATTTGATAAGCGCAATACGCGATTGCCTCGAGGAATCGCTCTTTGCAATGGACAGCCATCCGATTGTGTGATAGCATTGGCTGCATCGGTAGATTGGTCGTTACCGAAACAGCAGACCGACGGTAGATGTCACACGTTCAGAGGACAGCAAACAGAAGAGGCGAAGCGATTTCATGAAAACGGCTATTGATATTAGCGAGGAATACAAACAACAATATAAAGACGAAGGCTACTTTATTCTCGAAAATGCCATCCCCGAGTATTTGCTTGACTTGCTTAAAGATGAGTGTCAGCATTTCATTGATGTCGTGGAGGCTCGGATGGATGAGCATGGTACCGATGTTATGGGTCTGAGCCACCGCAACAAGCGTTATTTCGCTTCCAACTGCTACCTTGAACAACCTAAGTTACGAGACTTCCTTCTTAGCGAACTAATGGCTGATATTTGCCGTGCCACGCTTGGAGATAACGCTTACCTGTTTTGGGAGCAGTACGTGGTCAAGGGGGAATCCGAAGGAATGAGGTTCAGTTGGCATCAAGATTCGGGATACGTTGCATATCCAGACCACAAACCGTATCTGACCTGCTGGTGTGCGCTAGATGACATGTCGGAGGAAAACGGGACCGTCTACGTCATGCCGTTTTCCCACATTGGCATTCGTTCGTGGGTAAAGCATATCCGCGAAGAGGGGAGCAATGACCTTGTGGGCTACTTCGGCGAGAAAAAGGGGGTTCCCGTTGTCGCTCCAGCCGGGAGCATCGCCGTATTTACAAGTGTCAATTTCCATTCAAGCAGCGCAAATCGAACGCCGCACCTTCGCCGCGCCTATATAGCACAATATTCTAGCGAGCCGCTTCTCTCGGAGGATGGGACAAAACTGTGGGGCGGAGCCGAACCCCTTCTGATGGACGGCAAAAGCGCGGTTGGAATGCCGCCTCCTGATATACCAAGCCGACTTGGCGAGTAGATTAAATGGCGGAACGGGATGATGAAAAGGAGTAGAGAAGGATTAGTTCATTGATGGGCTGAAGGGTTCGAGCGACATTGACGGCACACCCGTTGTGATGAGTTCACTGATGAGAGCACCGGTAATTGGCGCGAGCAAGATGCCGTTTTTGAAATGCCCGGAAGCAATGATGACGTTTTCCAGACCGGGCAATTTACCGAGACATGGACCGTTCGCAATGTGGGGCCGCAGCCCCGCCCACGCTTGCGCGAAAGACATTCCCGCCAGTTCGGGAACCAACATCGTGCCCGCCTCAATCATCTGCTGTACCCCTACCAACGTTGTTCGCTTGTCGTAGCCGACAAACTCCACTGTTGCGCCAATCAGAATCTTTCCGTCCGATCGGGGTACAACGTAGACCCCGAGACCGTCGATAGTGTGCCTTAACACTAGCGACATAGTGTCGACGAGCACAATCTGCCCGCGCGAAGGCTGAATTGGAAGATGAAATCCGAGTTCATGTGCGACAGCGCCGGACCAGCAGCCGGCGGCGATGACTATCGTGTCCCCGTGGAAGAGTTCTCCGTTAACCTTGACACCCGAAATTCTGCCCTTTTCGCGCACGAAGCCGTCAACAGGATTACCGACCACAAACTGCGCCCCTAGCAGCGCCGCCCCTTTCGCAAGCGCCCTGACGAGTTTCGGGTTTCGAACTTGTGCGTCCTCGGGAAATCGCACACCACCTACCACTGATTTCGATACAGTGGGTTCTATCTCCCATACCTTTTCCGGTGTCAACACCTCCGCCGAGAAGCCACGGTCGATTCGCCGTTCCGCCAACCCGATTACGCCAGCCTTGTCTTCCTCATCGAAAAACAGCGAAAGCGTACCCGATCGGAGGAATTCAATATCAATTTGTGTGCTCGCCTTCAGTTCGTCCGCCAGCGATGGATAAAGTGCGAGACTGGCTCGACACAGTTCCGGGTACGGTTCACGTGTTGATGCGTGCGATGTCAGAACGCCCGCACCCGCCCACGACGCCTCTCGACCCACGCCATCGGCTTTGTCGATCACCAATGATTTTACACCGGCTTTGCCCAGATTGTAGGCGATTGCGCAGCCGATTACACCCGCTCCGATAATTATTGCGTCCGAGTCCACTGTTGGCATACCACGATTTGGGGAGGCTGATCAATTGTCCATTCGCCTGCTAAACTTACGCGCTTTCGCTCGTTTCTGTTTTGCTTCTCTCTGTTTCCGCTTCTTTTTCTCCGAGGGCTTCTCGTAAAACTTTCGCCGCCTAATTTCTCTGAAGAGGCCCTCCTTTTGAAGCTGGCGCTTGAAAACCTTCAGCGCCTTTTCGACATCGTTGCTATAAACTTTTGTTTCCATGTTAATAATCCTCCTTGATTGAATGTTGTTTATGCCATTGCTCGCTTGAATTTGAATTCTATCTCTTACAGGTTGAGAACGCCCAATGCACGACGGCGAGTTGTCGAAGTAGATCTAGGCATGATGTACGAGGCAGCGATTGACCTCGATCTGAGGTCAAAGCTATCACACTATCTCAAGAATGCGCCAATCATCCAACTATTCTGAATCTTCATTGCGCACAGCCATATTTTTTTCGTGCAACTTTATCAATGCTGCTACGATATGAAGTTTTGCTTTCGTATCGAGATTTCGATCCTTAGTGGCTTCAACGAGCGCCGGAATAGCGACATCATCCCCCATCTTTAGCAACCTCTTGATGGCACGCAGTCGTTTTGGATCCTCAAGATCTTTAAGATTCTGTAGGTAGGCAGGAACGCGTGCTTCTCCGCCTAACTTCAACAAAGCTATCTCCGATCGCAATCGAGTTAACTCGTCGGAATCATTGAGCGCATCAAGCAATACCGACATTCCACTTTTATTGCCAAGTATTCCTAGCGAATATGCAGACGATGCTCTTACCTGACGATCATAATCTTTGAGTGCCTCTATTAGAGCGGGAATAGCCTCCTTGTCTCCTAACTCTCCTAAAGCGACTGCAGCCTCCACTCTTACCCCGGTAACGTCAGACTTGAGAGCTGTTAGAAGCTGCGGAACCGCCGCAGTGTCTCCCATCTTTCCCAACACGGTTGCGGCTTCTTGCCGTACCCGGTTTTCATCCTCGCTGAGGGCGCCAATCCGCTGCCGCCAACTGTTGTTGCCGCGCAGAGCATCTATCACATAGGGAACGGCGCGCGTATCTTCCAATTTTCCCAACGCCCTTATTGCATACTCTTTCACAATCTGCTCCTCATCGTTGAGGGCGTTAATCAGAGGCTCAACGGCACGTTCATCCCCCAACTCTCCCAAGGCGTGGGCGGCTTCCCGGCGCACCCAGCTATCCTCATCACCAAGGATGCTTATGAGAGAAGGAACGGCTCGCTCATCCCCTAAGTTCCCCAACGCTTGGGCAACATAACCTGCCAAGAAACGGTCATCGTCGTCCAGAGCATCTATCAAGGCAGGAACGGCTCGCTCATCTCCTAACTTACCCAACGCTTGGGCGGCGTACTGCTTTACGCGCTTCTCGAACAAGCTAAAGGAGTTGCTATAGGCAAAATCTGAATCCTCATCTATTAACACCTCCTCAGTATCTGATTGTTCTGCACTATCTTGCTTGCCCTTTAAGGCGTTTATCAAATGGGGAACAGCTCTACTGTCACCCAACTCGCCTAACACTTCAGCCGCACGTTCCTTCGCCAGCCAGTAGCGAGAATAGTCGTCATCGCTGTTGAGAACGTTGATTAGATGTGGAACAGCACTCCTCTCACCTAATTTTATCAAGGCTTCCATGGCGTCCCGCCCCGTGTAGTAGTCGTCATGATTGAGAGCACTTATCAGGGCCAAAATGGTACTTTCGTTCCCGGAGGTATCGGCGGCTTCGACGGAATCCGCTTTTACCCCGGGATCATCGTTGTTGACCTCGCTCCCGCCGCCTTTGACGGGGTTGGCACTCTCGCGGCTCAAATCGCTAAACGCCTCGATTGCATCCGCTCGCGCCACGTCATCGTCGTCGTTGAGCGCGCTAATCCTTATACCAAGGAGCAAATCTAGGGATAGCGTCCCATTGCGTTCGTAAAATTGCTGAAGCGCCCTGAACGATCTTTCCAGATCCGATCCTCTAGACTGATAGGCTGGACGGATCGCTATGAAATAAACTAAGCAGATAATCGGCGTCGAAAGTCCTAAGACGATTAACGCGGTCTTCAGTTGCTTCATTCTCAATTCTTCCAACGGTTCAATCAGAGCCCAAGGTCGTGAACATCCTATTATACCCTATTCCTTGTGAAAACCCTACTTAAAATCATCGTAATGGTTTGAACTATGCGGAAAATTCGCATTTCAAGCGTGGAGCCCGGCTCTGCAGTAGATTCACGTGCTTGACCAAGACAATTGTAATTGACGAAATCGCGGAATTGTCGTAACATTTTCACCGCACCGCTCAATAATTGAAAGCGAAAGACAAGACTTATTTGCAAAACGGAATGCCGCGGGATAAAGTCAATCTAAACAGAGAGGAAGTGAAGCAATGGCCCTCACGAAACAGCAGGTAAAAGCCTATGAAACGGAAGGTTTCGTTACAGGAATCCAAGTTGAGGACGAGGCAGGCGCCTTATATTTTCAACATCAGTTCGATGCTTTAGAGGCTAAAGAGGGGGTGGAGAAGTGCCAGACCGGGATGCTCGACCGCCACTTCGACCTGCGGTTTATTTGGCAATTGGCGACCCACCCGAAAATCTTGGACTGCATTGAAAACCTCATCGGTCCAAACATCCTGCTATTGGCAACCCATGCTTTCTGCAAATACGGTCCTCAGGAGAAATTTGTCGCGTGGCATCAGGATGTAACCTATTGGGGACTTGAACCACCTGAAGCGTTGACCGCGTGGTACGCTATTGACCACAGCGATCGGGAAAACGGGTGTATGCGGGTGATTCCCGGCACTCATCTGGGACTTCGGGAGCATGGAAAATCCGGTAGAGAAGGAAATCTCTTAAGCGTCGATCAAGAGGTGGGTGTTGGCGAGGACGAGGAAAACCGTGCAGTGGATTTTGTATTGAAAGCGGGAGAAATCTCCATTCATCACGGTACAATTATTCACGGTAGCTTGCCTAACCGGTCCACACGGCGCCGTTGCGGCTTGACCATTCGCTATGTTCCGCCTTGGGTTAAGCCCGTAGACTCGACTTCGGTGGAGCGATGGCGGGCAATTGTGCTCCGAGGTGAAGCCAAATACGAGAACTTTGAGACAACTCCAATGCCGTTCCCAATGTCGTAATTGACGGCGCAGATTCATGAATCAGTTTCAGCAGGACTAAGCCTGGGAAAGGAATCGTGGTCCATTCGAACGTCAACATTATTCGAAGAAGCGAGAGGGATCGCATGAGGAGGGCTTGAATTTGGCAAGCAAACTCTACGATGCCATTGTTATCGGTGCCGGATGTATGGGTAGCGCAGCGGCGTATCATCTCTCCAAAGCCGGTGCGAAGACGTTAGTGATCGAGCAGTTTTCGCGGGGACATACGTTCGGAAGCTCTCATGGCAACACACGGATAATCCGCCTCGTTTATCATAAGCCTTACTACACGGAGTTGATGAAGTCCAGCTACACCTGCTGGAGGGATCTCGAGCGTGAATCGGGCCGAAGGCTGCTGTTCATTACCGGAAGCGTCATTATCGCGCCGGTGGGGCATGAATACGTCATAGCGATACGCGCAAGCCTTGACGCGGCGGGAGTTGAGTCCGAGTGGCTGCACGAGCAGGAACTGGCTTCACGGCTGCCGCAATTCAAGATTGAACCTAATACGATGGTTGCGCTTTGGCAAGAAGATGGAGGGTTTTTACACGCGTCGGAATGTATTGCAGCGCATCTTGATTTGGCTATAGAGCAAGGTGCCGAAATCCGCGAAAGCACCGAGGTTATTGAGGTGGATTGGGAGGCGAGTACCCCGGTGGTAATTTGCAAGGAGGCATGCTACCAAGGAAAGAAGATCGTGTTGGCGGCAGGTCCTTGGACAGAATCACTTCTGCCAAATTTGAGCCTGCCACTCACGATAACGCGCCAACAAGTGGTTTACTTTAAAACCAAAGAGAAAACGCGTTTCCAACCGGCTCATTTTCCGGTGTTTATAGATGTAACAAGACCGACCTCGTTTTATGGGGTTCCCGATTTCGAAGGCAAAGGCATGAAGGTAGGGGTGGACGGACATGGGGAGGAGTTCGCAACTACCCTTGATTCCTGCAGTCGAACACCGGATCCGGCGTATGTTGACTTCGTTCATAAATTCGTGGGTGAACGAATGCCCGGCGCCGCTGGCGAGGTAAACCATGCGGAGGTATGCCTCTACACAGAAACGCCAGACAAAGACTTTATTATCGATTCACCTCCGAATTGTGCGAATCTAGTCATTGCCGGTGGGTTTTCCGGGCATGGGTTCAAGTTCGGTGGGCTTGTTGGGAAGATATTGTCGGAACTTGCGCTAACCGGTGAATCTCGCTATGACATCAGTCAGTTTCGTCTAGACCGATTTAGTGGTTCTCTCGCCAAGTATATATGATTGAGTGTTGGGTGTCGGTGGTTCACATTGTCCGAACTGTGATTTATTGGATCTCTATCGCACTCGCTATTCACTCGCTTGATGGATTTTTGTGATTACCTTGATTGCATGTGGCAAGTTGCCGGTGATGAGTCGGCTAGATCGTTATCTTGAGGGCACTAGGATTCAGGGAAGAAACCAAGTTTTCAAGAAAAAACTTGGTTTCGACATGCGTTAGTTACTTAGCGAGAAAACCATTTAGTGAGTAGACAACGGGCGTTTCTCATCTTTCCTTTACGCCGCGTGCCAACTCGCTCGCAAACTCTCGAACGTTCGACAGGATTGCCGCCTCATCATCCAAGTGCCGCTCAATCACGTTGATGATTGCACTCCCAACGATAACTCCGTCCGCAAGTTGTGCGACTTCTTGCGCCTGTTTCCGCGTGGAAACGCCAAACCCAACGCACACGGGCTTGTAAGTGTGTTCGCGAAGTTGCGATATCATCGGGGCAATCTCGTCCGAGAGCGAATCTCGGGCGCCAGTTACACCGGTAACCGATACACAATAGGTGAATCCGGTGCTAACCTCCGCAATGGCATTCAGTCGTTCCGGCGGGCTCGTGGGTGACGCCAGGAAAACTGTTGCCAGTTTGTATTGTTCAGCGCTTGCTAACAACGGCCCCGCCTCTTCGGGCGGCAGGTCGGGGACAATTACGCCATCGACTCCCGCCTCGCTTGCAGTCCGGCAGAATTTATACTCACCCATTCGAAAGATGGGGTTGTAATAGCTCATGAGCGCAATCGGAATCTCCGTCTCACGCCGAACTTCTCGAACCAGATTTATAATCTGGCGTAATGAGATTTTGCCTGCTAGCGCTCTCTCGCTTGCACGCTGAATTGTAGGACCATCAGCGATTGGATCAGAGAACGGAACCCCAAATTCAATAAGGTCGGCGCCAGATTTTTCGAGGGTTAATAAAAGTTTTTGACTGAGTTCCGGTGTCGGGTCTCCGGCGCAGAGGTAGGGCATGAATGCCCGTTCTCCCCGATTCTGTAATTCCCTAAATTTCAATTCGATTCGATTCAAGATAAACCCTTTTTGTAAGTGTTTAGTGGCTAGTGATCAGTGGTCAGTAAAAATCCTGAAACTGAAAGACGGGCAATAAATGGGATTTCTATCGCCTCGTTATTCACTCAGTCGATCACTCGTTATCCAGTCGCTTGAGGGATCTCTGTCGCATTGGGATTTCTATCGCGTTCCCTATTCAGTCACTTGATCTATTCGCTCATCTGATTTATCCGCTCGCTTGATTCCACCGTCTCCTCATTCCCGTGATAGGCTTTTTCACCATAAATGCAACGCGCATATACCGCTCCTCTGGAGCGGGAGCGGAGAGTTGTTTTCTCTATTGACATTGCACTCCTCCGGAGTGCGATAGACAATGGTGTCTCGGGCATTCGTCTGCGAGGTGTACGGTGTCGTGTTGGGTTTCGCTCGAATTTCGGAGTATTGGCATAGAACAAATCATCTTAAGTGTTTTCGCAGTACGTGACTTCTTCTTAAGATTTCCGCTCTACCCAACCTACGCGGTGTGGCATTGTCAAACGTTGGTGGGCGAAAGTTTTGCTATGGGATCTCTATCGCGTTCCCTATTCGGTCACTTGATCGCTCGCTAATCACTCGCTTGATTCCACCCTACAGGAAGAAAATCTACTTCAAAATGAGCATTTTTCGCGTCGCTTGGAACGCCGCCGCATGTAAGGTATAGAAATAGAGACCACTAGAAACTCTTTCGCCGATTTGGTCTTTGCCATCCCAGTAGGCGGCAGTTTCGCGAGAAAGATAACTCCCGGCTTCATGTCGTCCGAGATCTAACTCTCGAATCAGTTGCCCCTGCACGTTGTGAATACGGAGCATAACGGGAGCATCCGTCGCCAATTGATACGGAATCCACGTCTCAGGATTGAAGGGGTTGGGGTAGTTTTGCAATAGTGCGGTTCGCTTGACCTGACCGAACGTCCTCAGCGACAACCCAAACGGCTCGACAGCGAAGGGTGGCGTATCAAAAGATTCAATAGTGTTGTACACATAAGCCGCCTGACCGTCGCCGTTGGGCCAACCATCATGCACCAAGAACGGTTTGCTGTGCGATGAGATGGCTACGGTGTTTTCGCTCATCGAGATCACATAGCCGAAGTTCAAATCTCTGGCGCCGTGCTCCGGCGTAACCCTCGCCGTCTGCGTCCAAACTCCGTCTTCACGGACAAACGAATAAGCGGCACCCGATCCCCTTTCGGGACGGTCATAGCCGGGCGATCCAACGATAACGATGTTTCCAGTGGTGGCGACACCGGCTCCGAAGTTATGTCCTTTCCCCGCATCTTTGGACTTCAATTTTGCTTGTAGTTTCCACCCGTTGCCATCCGGGATGAAGACGTATGCAGCACCGACATCCTTAGCGTTTGCACTATCGTAGAAGGGTGCGCCCACTACTATAGTTTTCCCGATGAATCCAATCGACGTTCCAAAACGATCGCCTTTTCCACCATCTTCTACCGTGAGTTTGGTTTGTTGAACCCACCGGTTCCCGTTTCTCACAAAAACGTAAGCGGCACCGGTAAATCTTTTGCCGCCATGCGTATGGCCTGTTGCTCCAATTATTGCGGTGTTTCCATGGATGCAGACAGCGTCCCCGAAACCGTCTGATCCACCCGGATCCGCGGGTATCAGCTTTGCCTGTTTCTTCCATGCAACCCCGTCACGAAAGTAGACATAAGCGGATCCAGCGTCTCTGCCGGCATCGTCATCCCTTGGTACCCCGATAATGACGGTGTTTCTATCGACTGACACGGACTCGCCAAAGTTGTCCGCGGCTTCCGGATTGTCCCCTCCGAGCTTTGCGCGCTGTTGCCACGTTCTACCGGTTCGGACAAAGACAAAAGCCGTACCGGATTTTTCCGCGCCCGCATTGGCGTTTGGCGCTCCTAGCACCGCGATGTCGCCGCTTATGGCAACCGACCAACCGACTCTGCCGTCAGCTTGGGGAATCAAAGTTTCCTGTTCTTCCCATTTAGTTCCGTCGCGAACGAACACCTTCGCGTAGTTTCCACGGTGAGATCCGACAATTACCGAGTCTCCACTGATATCCGACGACATCCCTTGTTGGGTCACGTTCTCGTCGGCAACTAGCTTTATCTCCTTCTGTGCATGTACTAGCTGATGCAGGGCTGCCAAATGTAAGCCGAGGGCCAAATACGCGAGAACTGTCGAGATCTTTTTCATGAATTGAACTTACGGCCCCTCTACGTTGAATCGCCGACGATTATGCGAATATCTCAAATTGATACAATCTCCCGTGCAGAGATCAAGATACCCAGCAATCACCTCGGTGATTGGTAATCATATGCCAAAGTATCAGGTCTGCACCATACTATTTTGCGCTATCTGACCAAGTCTTTATCGTGGTCACTTCCCGTACAGGGTGAATTTAACCAGATGTGCGGCTACTACCCTATGTGTGATTGATAAGTTACTACACGGATTTGCAATTAGGCGAGAGATTCATGCCCTTCCGATTTAATCCCATACACATCTGAATCACTCATTATTTGAAGCCGCAAACGAACTTTGTCGGAAGAGAATGCTTCGGTTTTAGTCTTGATATCACCTCAGAGCTGGTCTTCAATCCATTCGTCATCGTGGTCTGGATTATAGATTAACCCTTTCCTAATATCAAGGCAGAGGTCCAACAATTCCAGGATCATGTGTCCGACAAGGACAGGGGCGTTCGCCGGTAAATCGGTGACCTCCATTGTTCCCTGTCGTTCCAATATTTCGAATCTAACCTCCGAATATATGACTCGATCCACAATACCGTTTGTAGTCATCGCTCTGGCAGTACCAACCGGGCGTAATCCGAGGCGTGTTACTAGCGGTTCGGGTAAAGATAAGCGCCTTGCCCCGGTGTCAACGAGCGCATCTTCAATAGTCACACGGCGAATCGTTTCTGGCGTGATTACCCCTGCTTCTGCCAGTATCAAGTCTGTTCGATTAGTGATTTCGATTCTTGTCGTGTGTTTCATTCGCCAACGGCAAACATTCATTCGACAGGATTAGTAAATATCCCACCGGCTCCATGTTTTGGATTGTAACACCCGGGCGAATGCACTCGATTGGCATGCATCGCAGTGCGGAAGAATACTGTGCTCGAGCGGAACTAAGCGGCCACGCCGATTATTTGGCTGCAACCGTGAAATCGACCGCCATTCTCCGGAAACATTATATGACGGATCGCCATACGGGTTTATTTGGATATCAACATCTTGCGTGTTGCAGCAAATTCGTCCGTTTTAAGCGTATAGAAGTACGTACCGGAAACGACTTGCTCACCTACACTGTTGCGCCCATCCCAATATGCGGCGGTGATGCGCGTCATGTAGAATCCAGCCGGTTTGACTCCCAAGTCAAGTGTCCTTACAAGGCGTCCGGAAACGTCATAAATCTGTATGGAAGCAGCGCTGGATTGCCTGAGTTGAAAGGGCATCCATGTCTCCGGATTGAACGGATTGGGAAAATTCTGCGCCAGTTGCGTCTGCTCCGGACGAACATCGCCTACTATCAGCGGGATGCGTTTATAGGCTTGTCTTATATCTGAGACATCGACCGTATGGTGATGCGGTCCCGAGACAATATTCCCATCGTCATCGATCACCGTGATGTCAATCCGATCACCCGATCGCACGACGGTCTTCCGGTTGAGATCTGCCCAGACAACCGCGGCGCGCGCCTCGGCGGCGGGGACTCGCGCAGTCGCAATCGCGCCGGTACGGAGGTTCTTGGCAACGACAGTGTAATCGGTCCGCGGCAGCGCATTTTGCAGGTCGCTCGCCACGACAAACGCCCAAGCTTCCGAAAAAGCGTCAACTCCGGGAGCTGTCGCCGGTTCATCTTCCCATGCCTTGCCTGAGAATGCAACCGAACCGCCCTCGAGTGTGTTGACAATATAGGCAAGACCGCCTTCAATCGGGAATCCCGGACCGCGCTCATCGTCAGTGTAGGCGACATAATCTTGAGTGGCAGTGTCAAGTCGTATGACGGCGGTCGCGTTCACCATTTCAGCGAATCTGCTGGCGGAAATCGGATCCTCGGGCATAAGCGGCAGAGAAATCATGTTCAAGCCCTGATCCAGCGTCGTAACAAATATAGCCGGGACCGGCGGCGTGTCCCAAAGCAGGAGCGCGCCATCAAACCCGCCGGTAGCAATCATGTCACCATCGCCGTTGAAAGCGATGCTGTTGATGATCGACTTGTGCCCATGTAGGGTTTTGACTCGTGCAAGCGTATTGGTATCCCAAACGCGCACAAAACTATCCCAGCCTCCGGTAGCAATCATCTTTCCATCGGGACTGAAGGTTATGCTTCGTATACCGCTCTGGAACGAATCAACGGATTTCACAAGTTCCCCGGTTGTAGCGTCCCACAAGCGGATGATTCCGTCCCAACCGCCGCTAGCGACCGTGTTCCCGTCCGAACTAAAGTCGACGGTAAGCACATTGCCCCAATGACCTTCTAGCATGTGCAATTCCTCTCCGGAAGCGACATCCCAAATCCGTACCGTGGTGTCTCGACTTCCGCTGGCAAGCGTTGTACCGTCGGGGCTGAATGCCAGTCCTTCCACACCGGTGGTGTGACCGACAAGAGTCCTCAGCCGTGCCCCGGTTGCCACATCCCACAATCGAATATCATCGTCTTCACTTCCGCTCGCAAGTGTAGTCCCATCTTCGCTGAATGCGAGGCTAATTAGATAAGCTCTGTGCCCGACAAGTGTTTTCAGGTGCGCTCCCGTGTCAACGTCCCATAAACGGACCGTATGATCTTCGCTCCCGCTAGCCAGCGTCCGTCCATCCGGACTGAAGACAACGACACCCACGTCGTCCGTGTGCCCAAACAGAATATGATCGAGTTTTCCCGTTTCGGTATTCCAGATCCGAATGGTCGAGTCCCAACTTCGACCAACTAGCGCGCGGCCATCCGATCTGAAACTAACACTCAAGACGACATCCGTATGCCCGGTTATGGTATTGAGGTGTGTGCCTGTCTCGGCATCCCAAAAGCGAACAGTCGCATCCCACCCGCCAGTGGCGAAAGTGTTATCCACGGGATTGAAATCGACTTTGACTACATCAGCAGTGTGCTCGGCAATGGTCGTTTTCAGCTCTCCCGTGTCGGTATCCCACAGGCGAATGGTGTCGTCTTCGCTCACGCTCGCCAACGTTTGACCGTCTTGCAGGGAAAAGGCAAGATCGAAGATAAGGGAGGTGTGACCGGTGAGAATCATGGACTGCGATGCTGCCTCTACATCCCAGAAGTGGATTTCGCCGTTGTAATCCCCGCTGGCGAGCGTATTCCCGTCCGGACTGAACGTGACCGCTTGAACAAGCGACCTGTGCCCCGTGATGACTTGGAGTTCCTCTCCCGTTTCGACATCCCACAGGCGCGCCGTTTGGTCCCAACTCCCGGTTGCGATTAACGTACCGTCCGGACTGAACGCCACCGTATTGACGCGATCGGTATGTCCATCAAATCTTCGAATCTCTTCGCCCGATGTCATATCCCAGAGGCGAACCGTACGGTCATAACTCGCGCTAACGAGCGTGGCCTCATCCGGGCTAATGTCTATACTCCGGATTCCACTCCAGTGTCCTTCAATTGTTTGGAGCAATTCACCCGTCTCGGGATCCCACAGCCGTATGGTCGTATCCCAACTCCCGCTCGCAAGCACGCCGCCACTGCTAGAATACGCCAAAGCAGTGACCTCTTCCGTATGCGCAGAGAGCAGCGCAACCTCCTTTAGCGTCGCTGTGTCATAGATCCAGATGCCAATGGAGCTCGCCGCCGCAAGCCGGGTACCATCGGGAGAGTATTTGATCTCTGACACCCAACCCTTGCCGACGCGTGTATTGGCGTCCTCCGGCAAACTCCACTGCGAGAAGTCTTCCGCCTCTTGAGCTAACGTGTTTAGTGAGAACAGGGTTAATAGAACCAATGCCATCAAGAATATTTTCATATTGAAGATCTCCATAATATGCAATGTTGGTTGCAGACCTTATCGCTCAAGGTCTCATGCTTCAGTTTATTGTCTTCCGTAGAATTAAGGGTGATTTAAGGTGCAACCATCGTTATCCTAGTCAATAACCCTACCAATAAGATAATTCAATACTACCCAATTCCCTATCAGAGGAGTTTAATTTGCAGATTGGACTCCTTCGGACTTTAAGGAATTTCTAAGGGAGCCCTATCGCCTTCCCTGAAGGAGTAGTATCGTGTAGACCATTTGGACAGATGGGGTGGGCGTGCATTAAAAAGTTAATTCGTCGTTGAATTGAGGTAAGGTCGATCGTTTTGGTCCATTGCGTAAAAAAGTGTGAAACGCTCGGAGCAAAATATCTCTTTCTCAACCTCCGCTGATCCATTGCCCAACCAAACCCATCCGGCATCCGATTTATTTCTGTATCAACATTTTCCGTGTTTCCGCAAACCTGCCAGCATACAGGCTATAGAAATAAACACCGCTTGCTACTACTTCGCCGTGCTGATTGTGACCGTCCCAATATGCTGCGTGACTCTGATCGGTGTAGAACCCAGCCGATTGATGGCCCAAGTCCATGTACCTCACCAACTCGCCATTGACATTGTGAATAATCAGCCGCACGCTCGCGTCATGTGCAAGGTGATACGGAATCCACGTTTCCGGGTTGAAAGGATTTGGATAGTTCGGTAGCAGTAGGGTCTCCGTCGGTTGTAGAGCCGTGAGAAGCTGCTCCAAGAACCGGATGCCCTTTTGTGAAACGGGGTCGGCAAGTTCCAATTCACGTGCATGTCGGAGCCACTGCTCTACGTCTGCCGCGTTCAGCGTCATCACCATATCCGAATGCGCCGGCGCCGCGGCAGTCGCCGAGTCCAATGCACTAGCAACCGCAATCAAGTCCAATGTGTTGATTTGACCATCACCGTTGATGTCGGATCCAGTGTTCTCTTCCGCACCACCAAAGGTTGAAGCAACCACCACTAGGTCAAATATATCTAACTCCCCATTCCCGTCTGCATCGCCGAAGATGGACGAAGGGTCCTCACTCACGACCGGAGGCAGCACCGGCGCATCCCAGACCAATACGGTGCCATCCCTTCCGCCACTGGCGATGGTGCTGCCGTCAGGGCTGAAAGCAACGCTTCTAACTCTTGATGAATGTCCGATAAACGTGCTAATAAGTTCACCCGAAACCACATTCCATACGCGAACGGTGTTGTCCCAGCTTCCACTGGCGATTGTTCGTCCGTCCGGGCTGAACGTAACGCTGCGCACGCCACCATCATGACCCATGAGAGTTTTTAATGCTTCTCCCGTCGATACATCCCATATGCGAATCGTATTGTCGTGGCTGCCGCTAGCCAGAAGCGCTCCGTTGGGACTGAATGCAACGCTTAGCACATCCGCCTCATGTTCTTCGATTCGCATCTGAGCCCTGCCGGTAACCGCATTCCATATTCGAATCGTGTCGTCACGACTGCCGCTTGCGAGTAGCTCGCCATTCGGATGAAAATCGACGCTCTCGACTCCGGCCCGATGGCCGTATAAGAAGTCCAGCCGCTGCCCGGAAGTCGTATCCCATAACCGCACGACATCGTCCTCGCTGCCACTCGCCAATATACTTCCGTCGGGGCTGAAGGCTAGACTAATCAGATAGGCCCAGTGGCCAACAAGCGTTCTCAGAAGTTCGCCGGTGTTCGCATCCCATACCCGTACGGTGTCGTCCTGGCTCCCGCTGGCGATCTTGCCGCCGTCGGGGCTAAAAACGACAACGTCTACATCGTCCGTATGTCCTACGAGTACATTATCAAGTTGTCCCGTCTCCGTGTTCCAAAGCCGGATGGTCTTGTCCCAGCTTCGACCGACAAGTGTCCGACCGTCAGGCGAAAAAGTAACGCTCAACACGGAATCCGCGTGCCCCGTGATACTGCTAATCTCGTCTCCTGTCTCGGCATCCCAGAATCGGATAGTGGCATCAAATCCACCGCTCGCGAACGTCTTGCCGTCAGGACTGTAAGCGACCCTGTACACATCAGCAGTATGTCCGGTGATTGTTTTAACGTCCTTGCCCGTTTTGGTATCCCACAGCCTAATCGTGTCGTCTTCGCTAGCACTCGCCAGCGTTTTGCCATCGAGCGAGAAGGCTATGTCGTAAACATCCGACGTATGACCTTTAAATGTTCTGACGAGCGTTCCGTTCTCGACATCCCACAAGCGAATCATTGCGTCAAAATCCGAACTGGCGAGCGTGTCTCCATCAGGGCTGAAGGCTACGGCTCTAACGAGCGACGAATGTGCGGGAAAAGTCCTGATCTCCTCGCCTGCGGCTACATCCCACAGACGCACCGTATGATCCCAGCTTCCGCTGGCGAGAGTCATGCCATCTTGACTGAAAGTGACATTGTTCACCCAGTCGGTGTGACCGGTGAGAACTCTTCGTTCCTCTCCCGTGTTAGCATCCCATATTCGAATCGTATTGTCGTCGCTCCCGCTGGCTAGCGAGCTGTTGTCCACGCCGAAGGCTAAACTCCGAATCGCGGCTTCATGCCCAGAAATGGTTCGGATTTCGTCTCCGGAAGCTGTATCCCACAGACGGATAACGTTGTCGTCGCCTCCGCTCGCTATCATACTGCCATCGGAGGAGTACGCGATAGCATTGACTGTTTTCGTATGTCCGGTCAGCAAATCAATCTCTTGATTGGCTGCCGTATCATAAATCCAGATTCCGATTGAACCCGCTACTGCGAGACGAGTGCCGTCAGAAGGAGAATATTGAATGTCACGTATCCAGCCTTTGCCGAGGCGCTGTTTGGCGCCGTCGGGTAACCCCCATTGCGAAGAATCCTGAGCGAACGCGTTTAGTGAAGCTAATGCCAATAGGACTGCCAACAGCCAAGTTTTTTTCATTAAGTGACTCTCCTCATTTTCAAATTGATTGCCATTCATCGCGGTTTTAAGAATTGTCTTTCGCGCCAGGTATTTGGGAAGCCGTAAAAAATTCACAGTATGAACCCCGGACCGGGGTAATGGCAAAAGACCATCAGTGACCGCCAGGCAAGGCTAGCACATTGCGCACACCTATGAACGCGGGATGCCGCCAGAGCAGATATCGTTGTATCGGAATCCTGTTATTTCTGAATAAGCATTCGCCGCGTTGCTTTGAAATCCTCGGCGGACATCGTATAGAAATAGAGACCGCTTGCCACGTGTTCGCCGTCTTGGTTACGGCCATCCCAATATACGGCGCTGCTCAAATTCACATAGTTCCCAGCCGTCTGATGCCCCAGATCCAGAGAACGCACTAAAGTTCCGTTGGCGTCATAGATTGAGAACTGTACACCGCCATCGTGTGCGAGACGATACGGAATCCACGTCTCCGGGTTAAACGGATTTGGAAAGTTTTGTAGCAAATCTGTCCGTTTGACATGTCCCAAGGTTGTTAATTTTAGCCCCGCAGGTTTGATGGCAAATGGCGGCGTACCGAAGTCCTCGATCGTATTAAAGACATACGCCTGCACCCCGTCGCCGTGGGGCCAAGTTGGCGCTGCATGAGGTATATGGTGAGCCGAGATAATGGCGGCATTCTCGCTCACGTTAACCGAGTACCCGAAGTGGTAATCTTCGCCCACATCGTGGGGGGCAACTTTCTCCTTTTGCTTCCAAACGCCGTCAGTTCGCACAAATGAGTAAGCCGCGCCTGAACCTACCGCGGCATCGTCATCCCAAGGTGCCCCTACGATGGCGATGTTTGGAGTCATGGCAACACCGGTTCCAAACTTATGGCCCTTTTGTGCATCTTTCGGTAGGAGTTTTCCCTGCTCCTTCCAGTTCCTTCCGTCAAACACAAAAGTGTAAGCGGCTCCGGCGTCCACTTTGGCTTCTGTGTCGCGAAATGGAGCTCCAACAATAATGGTCTTTTCGCTCATACTAACGGCGGTACCGAAACGGTCGGCTTTTGCGGCGTCGCTAGCCGCCAATTTAGCTTGTTCTGTCCAAACCCCATCCCGCCTGGTAAAGACATAGGCAGCGCCGGAGAATCTGACACCGTTATGCGAGTTTCCGTTTGACCCGACGACCGCTGTATTGCCCAAGACAAAGACGGATGATCCGAAAGCGTCTCCTTTGGCGGAATCCGAGGGTATGAGCTTCGCCTGCTGTTTCCAGGTGTTCCCCTCCCGGAAGAAAACATAGGCTGACCCGGAATCCCTTCCAACTTCATCGTCCCCAGCTACCCCGACAATGGCCGTGTTCCTATCTATCGCCACATCCTCACCGAAGCCGTCACCCTTTACCGGTCCCTCATGGACGAGTTTTGCCACTTGTTTCCACTTGGCACCGCTTCGATGGAAGACAAAAGCTGCGCCGGCATCGTTCAACTCTGGCGCACCGGCGATTATCGCATTCCCACTGATGGCAACACACCAACCAAACCTACGGCCGTCCCCGAGGAGTTCCACCTGCTTTTCCCATTTCTTCCCTTTTGTCAAGAAGACGGCAGCGAATCCACTTTCAGGAACTCCGATGACCACCGTATCGCCGCTGATGTCGCTGGATAGATGCGCTACGCTATGCCCCCCGTCCTGCGCGACAAGCTTCTGCCCAACTCGAGGCGCAGCGTGACTCGAAGCTGCCAATCCAATGGCGAGGAGCAATCCAATTGCAAACAAATGTACCGATTTCATGATAACTCTCCTTCTGATTTTACGGTAGGATAATACAAAACGTAACTTCAGACGCAGTTTCTCGAATTTTCGCAACCTGTACCTATTTCAAAACGAGCATTCTGCGTGTCGCATGGAACGTTCCTGCGTGGAGCGTGTAAAAATAAACGCCACTGGCAACGCCTTCACCGAATCGATCCCTGCCATCCCAATAGGCAGCGGATTCGCGGCTAAGATAGCTCCCGGCTTTTTGGCTCCCGAGATCCAACTCCCGCATCAGTTGTCCTTGGACATTGTAAATGGATAAGGATACAGGAGCATCGGTCGCCAGATGGTACGGCAACCATGTTTCCGGGTTGAAAGGGTTGGGGAAGTTCTGGAGCAGCGCCGTACGCTTAATATCTCCAATGGTTGTCACTTTCAATCCATCTGGAGTGACTGCGTATGGTGGCAGACCGAAGTTCTTCTCCGCGCTATAGACATACGCCGCCGAACCGTTGCCAAATCCGGGAGCGCCCTCTTCATCCGTGCCGCCCGTAACTATTACGGTGTCACGGCTGACCGCAGTGGCGGAACCGAAAACAAGCCCCTTCACCGGATTGTCGGGCACAATTTTCTCCGTTTCTTTCCAGACTCCGTCGGTATTCAAAAAAGCGTAAGCGGCACCCGAGCCCAATCCCTCTTCTTCATGGAGCGGAGCGCCAATGATCGCGATTTCTCCCGTAGTGGCGACCCCGGCTCCGAAGTGATCACCGGGGCGCGAATCTTCACCGACAAGTTTTGTATGTTGTCTCCAGGCATTTCCTTCGCGCACGTAGACATAGGCAGCACCGGCATCCTTTCCGCGTCCGGCATCGTTCAGTGTCGACCCGACAATGATAGTATCCATGTGAATGGCGACTGAAACACCGAATCGGTCGCTCTTTGCAGCGTCGTCGGCTGTGAGTTTCGTCCGCTCAATCCACCTCTCGCCTTGGCGCTCGAAGACGTAAGCCGCACCGGCGAATCTGATGTCGGCGTGGGTGTGACCCGGCGCACCGACAACAAGCGTGTCATTCTCAATGGCGACGACCTCACCAAAGCTGTCGGACTTTGCAGTATCTCGGGCAAGCAGCTTCGCCTGCTGTTTCCACGTATTTCCGTCTTTAACGAATATATATACGGCACCCGAGTTTGAACCGGCATCGTCATCCTTTGGTACCCCAACCACGGCAGTCGTGCTATCAATGTCGACCGCCCAGCCGAAAGCGTCGCCCGATTCCGGGTCTTCAGCAAGAAGCTTCACCTGCTGTTTCCACTTGTTCGCGGCTCCCCGTGCAAATACATAAGCTGCGCCACCGTCTGCCGCACCACCGCCCTGATGGCCCGCTGACGGCGCCCCAACGATTGCATAAGTGGGGTCTCCACGCCCCGGAGGACCGGTGATGGCGACCGAGAAGCCAAAGGACGCTTGCCCCGGCTTCTCTTTGTCACGGTCACTGCGTATAAGTTCGGCGGTCTCTTCCCACTTGTTTCGAACCCGTGTATAGACTTTGGCGAAACCGTCCTTGTTTAAAAATCCTACGGCGTGGGCGCCAACGATAATGGTGTCGCCGAGGAGATCCGCGGGCATGCGCGCTTTATTGCGCATTCCGGCAGGGGCGCCTTCAAGCTTAATTTCCTTCTGTGCAAAAGCTGTGTAGTCAACCGTTGCCAGTGCGACGATTAAAACCACACTAATGAATAAAATATGCCGCGTCTTCATAATATTCTCCTTTCGATGCTAACGAACCAGCCAATACTTTCAAATGTGCCGTACGCACCATGAAACAGTATCCAATGCTTAGCAGTGGGACGGAGCACCGCCAATTATTCCGGTACCACATCCACAAGTTGCATCGTCGATGAAAATCCTCTGTAACTGTCAAGTCTTAGTCTGCGGAACGCAGTGCTCGGCGAGGGTTTACCTTCTTCTATTTCAGGACTAGCATTCTACGCGTGGCTTGAAATTCACCAGCCACCAGTGTATAGAAATAGACCCCGCTGGAAACCACACTTCCGTCTTGGTCTCTCCCGTCCCAATATGCGGCGGCGTCTCGAATCAGATAATTCCCCGCTCGTTGCACGCCCAGGTTCAACTCCCTCACGACGTGCCCTCGAATGTCCCAGATGCGAATGGTGACGGGTACATCTTTAGCCACGAGATATGGAATCCACGTCTCCGGATTAAATGGATTCGGAAAATTCTGAAATAACGCGGACCGCTTCACCGTGCCAAACGTAGTCACGCTAAGTCCCGACGGATTCACAGCAAACGGCGGCGTGCCAAAATCATCGATGGTACTGTAGACAAACGCCGCCGCGCCGTCCGCCAAGCCGGGTCCGCCCTTTGGTTTAGGGTGGGCCGATACAACCACGGTGTTCTCGCTGATAGCGACCCAAAAACCAAAAAACCCGTCCTTTATGGGAATGAGAGGCACCACCTGATTCTTTTCTTCCCAAACGGCGCCGGTACCAACGAAAGCGTAAGCGGCACCGGATGCGCGGTCCCCTTCGTCCCGCGCCTTAGCGCCCAACACAACGACTTTGCCGTTTGTAGCGACACCAAACCCAAGTTGATCGGCTTTTTTTGCGCCCTTGATTCCCAACTTTGCCTGCTGCTTCCATGTGCCTCCCTGCGGTATGAATATATAGGCGGCGCCGGTGTCGGTACCCCGATCCGTATCGTGCAACGGTGCTCCGACGACAATGGTATCCCCGCTCAAGGCAACAGAATGACCGAAACGGTCACTTTGCGCCGCATCGTCGGCGGTGAGTTTAGCCTGCTCTACCCACTTCTCGCCCTGTCGCGCGAACACATAGGCCGCACCGGCGAATCTTATCCCGCTATGCGTGTGCCCGGGGGCCCCGATGACAACGGTGTCCTTGCGAACAAAGACGACGTACCCAAAGGCATCGGATCGACTGAGATCTTTGGCGACGAGTTTCGCCTGTTGTTTCCAAGAGCCATCCAGCACAAACACATACGCCGCGCCGGAGTTGCTACCGGCCGCGTCGCTCTTTGGCGCCCCAACGACTGCCGTATTCCTGTCGACCGACACGGCGTGCCCCAAATTGTCCGCCGCGCCGCCGTCCTCGGCGGTAAGTTTAGCGCGCTGTTTCCAATCTTTCCCGCTTCTCGCGAAGATGTAAGCCGCACCGGAGTCATCCGCCTTTCCATCGTGGTGCGGTGCCCCTACGATTGCAATGTTCGCCACGCCGCGACCAAGTGGTCCATTGACGGCGACCGAGAAGCCGAAGTTGTCTTTGTCTCCATCCTTGACGAGAAGAACTGAAGATTCCTCCCACTCCTCCCCGTTGCGTTCATAAACCTTCGCCAAGCCTACGTGAGAGTGTACGCCGACAATAACCGTATCACGGAAGACATCGGCACACATCTGTGCCTGCCCTTCGGCGTTATCGGCGATCAGCTGAATTTCCTTCTTGGCGGCATAACCAACGGACGCTAGACAGATGCTCAGAACGAAACTAATCAGAATGAACCGTACCGCTTTCATGATAATCGTCCTTCATGTTGATGCGCCAACTGTTGGCTGAAATCGATAAAGGCATTAAAATCCGCGCTTCACTTTCCCCCAGGTCGTCGTCAGTTTATCTGCGGGTTCAACCGCAAACGATCCGCGCGCATTCTGGTCGATCTCGTCTGCACTCAGTGCCCTGTCGTAGACGCGGTAGATAGCGATGGAGCAGTTGCAGGTTCTATGCGCCTCGGGATGGCTGTGCGAGAAGATTGAATGCAGCGACATGTCATGCTTTTTGTTCCACTTCACGCCAGTACCAAACTGGGCAACTTCTTTGCCATCTATATAGGTCGTCACTTCATCGCCGCTTTCAAATACAAAATGCGCCCAGTGCCATTCCCGACTCCCGACCGACAGTCTCGTCTTGCCGTGGCCAAGATCCTCGCGTGCCCCGATTGCGCCCTGGGCAATACTGACATTTTTAAAGTTTCCCGAGCCTGCGTCATCGAGCCAGATTCGAACGTTCTGCACCTTTTCTCTCGGCGATGCCTGCAGACCAACGAGGTGGTGTTCCTCCGCGAGCAAGCCGCCGTTGATTCGTACCAGCAAGCCCATAGTGAAATCTTCGAGATTAACGACGGGCGTGTCCTTCCCGGGCGCGGCGTTGCAAAATGTTGAACCGGATTCATCGGTTGTGTACCATTTTGTGGTTTCCTTGAAACCGATTTCCTTAATCTCGATTGTACCCTCTTCGAGTGTAGGCAATTTGCCGGTGTGTTCCAGTTCTCCTCCCGCGTCGCCAGCGTTTCTCCAGACTTTGTCGTTTCTCCCTTGGTCGGTTTCTGCCGGGTTAAAGTAGAGCACTGCGCCGGGAACCGCTTGGGCAAATGCCGTCGAACATGTCGAAGCCAATAGCAAGAACACGGCGGCACCAACGATTCTGGTTGTAATGTATTTTAACATTCGTGAATCCTCCTTATAACAATTTATCCGGTCACTAAAGACCTTTGTCTAGCTTCCGATACTTGAGTGTTGAAACTTCTTGCAAAACTGATTAAGGAACTATTGTTGTGCGGACTTCATGGAAATCGCCTGTTGTTTTGACGGCGTTAAATTCCGGTCGGATATTAGATACGTTAGGACTTACGCAAAGTTGACGACAATGGAAGGATTTTCAATCTCTCGTCGTATGTAGTCATCGTATAAACTTTCTTTGAGGTGATAAATCGTTTGACCCGTCGCACGCGCAGCACGCGTCAAACTTACCCACACCCACAAACAGCAGGCAATATGATTGCGTTGTCCACGATGTTGACGACTTTGGCACTTGCTGATACCTGTCGTTTGCTTGAGTTCACGATGAAGTTGTTCAATCTTCCAGCGAACGCGACATTCTTGCTTCGTCGCTTTGGCATCCGATTGAGATAAATCGTTGGTCACAATGTATTCCGTGCGCCCGGAGGCGGACGCTATCCGAAACAACTTCACCTGTTGATTTCTCGGAAACTTTTTGATATGCGCAAGTTTGCCATGTCGTAGTTCGGCTTGCGTCCATGTCAGAGCATCTACGCGTTTGTGGGCTTCAGCACCATCGGAGTCATTGACGAGACGATTGCATTTCAACGGCGCATAGTAGATTTTTGAGAGGGCTTGAATCAATTTCATCACCCGCATCGAAGCATACCAAGAATCTATCAACACCATCCGAAAGGGCAGGCACTTGACGAAATAAGCATTTCGCAACATATCTTCAAGATGCTGTAGTTTCGTCTTGCCGTCTCGTTCATAGTCGTAGATGCGATAATCAATGATCCAATAACGGTGCGTCTTCGGGTTGACATAGACGCACGTCACAAGACCGATGCCTTGGATAACGCGCTTTTCAGAACCGCTCCATTGCCGGCGAACCGGCTGTATCTCTTTGGCGTAAGGTTTTGGCAGGACGGTATCATCAAAAAGGATGTAGCCGTCCTCATCAAGGTCGATATCATTTCTCACGGATTGCCAGAGTTCACGGGCAGGGATACGTTCAGTATTCAGCAGACGGTTGAGTTGATCATGACTCCACTTCTCCGTATGATCTGCAAAGTGCGTCTGTGTGAAGTTCTGAAAACCTGCTAACAGAAATTGGCAATAATCCGAGAACAGAGGTTGTCTCTTTTCGGAAAGATTGATGCTTGTCATAATTGCAAAATATAACACATTTTAATTGATTGCGTAAGTCCTATACGTATTAGAATCCGCGCTTCACTTTCCCCCAAGTCGTTGTGAGTTTGTCTGTCGGTTCAACCGCAAAAGATCCGCGCACATTATTCCCTATTTCATCTGCACTCAGGGCCCTATCATAGACGCGGTAGATTGCTATGGAACAGTTGCAGGTCCGAACGTGCTCGGCTCGGCTGTTTGAGAAGATTGCGTGCAACGACATGTCATGCTTATTGTTCCACTCTACACCGGTGCGAAACTTCGCACGTTGTTCGCCATCAATGTAGGTGGTAATCTCATCACCGCTTTCAAAGACAAAATGCGCCCAGTGCCACTCACCGTTTCCGACAATCAATCGCGTCTTGCCGATGTGGAGGTCTTCGCGTTGATTGATTGCACCTTGGGCGATACTCACATTTCGAAAATTCCCGTGACCCGCGTCATCGATCCAGATTCGCACGTTCTGTACCTGTTCTCTTGGAGCCGCCTGTAGACCGACAAGCCGATGTTCCTGCGCTTGCAAACCTCCGTTCACACGCATCAGTAATCCCATCGTGAAGTCTTCGAGATTTACGATTGGGGTGTCTTTCCCGGGCCCTCGCTGCTAAATGTCGAGCCGGATTGATCGGCGGTGTACTATTTCACGGTTTCCTTAAATCCAATTTCCTTGATTTCAATCGCACCCTCTTCGAGTTTCGGCAATTTGCCTGTGTGCTCAAGTTCTCCGCCCGCTTCGCCAGCGTTTCTCCACGCTTTGTCATTTCCGCCTTGGTCAGTTGCAATCGGGGCAAAATAGAGCACGGCGTCGCGAACTGCCTGGGCAAACGCCGTAGAGAATGTCGAAGCGAAAAGCAAGAGCACTCCGGCAATTACAATAGTATTTGGTATGTATTTTGGCAGTCGGAACACCTCCGTAGAATCTTTTTCGGTCCTTGGAGACCTCCGCAACTCATACCATAATTTATCGTTGAGGACGTACCGTAAAACCTCTTCGGACAACAGCGTGAAGAGAGTGTGGGCCTCACGAACTGAATTTGGGCTTTAGCGAAAAGCCAGCGCGAAACATGGTCATACTTCGCTACACTATTTCTACACCAAAACCTTACGGTTGTCAAGACAATTTTGTGATTCACTCTGTTCTTTCTGTGCCAGCGTAGAAGAGTTCTCCTTCGACAAATCTGCGGTAATCATCCTAACCCGAAGGCTAAACCTTACCGCGCTACGAAAACTTCCCCGATTAAACGTCCGACCATTTGCGTCAACCGCAACTCTTAATCTCTGCCGGTATGCCTTTCGCGGCAATCTCCTCCCCCAACCACCGTTAGCGTCGAAGTCACGACAGTCATAGAATTGACGCTGCCGACGTATTACGCTATCATTAAGACGGGTCCACTGGTGCGGAAGCAGTTCGCCCGCTACATCGTATGACCCTTTGGTGCTGATACTTATGTGAGGCGTGCGTGTAACGCAATTCGATGCGCAGGACCAAAAGGGATGGGAAACCCGACCCCTACGGACTGAACAGTGCCCGCATACACGATTAGGGTGCAAAGTACAAAGAAACCTCGTAGGGGCGGGGTTTCCCCGCCCAGGCCTTACGCAAACCAGAATGCTTTGCCTAGTTTGTTTAGATGAGCGAACCTATTAGCGCACACCCCTCACTAATTTGAACTGGAAGTCCCGATTAAAACAAAACTGCCTAAAGGAGAATTCAAGTGAACATAAAGGAGAAACTGGCATACACCGCTCTTGGCGGAATACTTGTGGTGATAGGTATGATATTGGCGTCGATTCTTGGCGAAGTCGGTGTGGCACAGAATGACACGTCAATCATAGATGATACCTCCGTCATGGAATTTGAGGAGATTAAGTGCCGCAGGCTAAGTATCGTTGATAATAGAGGCAAAACCCACGCCGTTTTAGAGAAGACGTTCGAACGCATGTCCGATACGGCCGATGTCCTTCAGATTTACAATAACGACCGGCGAATTGCTTACAGCGTCGGATTCGACCCTCAAGGCAACGGGGTGTGGAGGGTCAACAACCGCCGCGGGAAGCGAGTCATCATGACCGGAGTGGAACGAGAGAGCGAGAACGGTTTTCTGGACGTCAAGGGCAAGAACGGCGGCGTAGCGTCGATTACGGCGAGCGACCATGGCGGCGCCGTCCACCTCTTTAAACAGGAAGGCGGCAACGCGAAAGCTACCCTGGGGCTTCAAGAACATGGCGGTGTCATGAGAGTTTACGGCAGCAATGGCGGTCAAGCCCAAGCACACGTGGATGCGAATGGCGGGGGTGTCATTAGCGTGTTCAGCCAAGACGGCGGACCCTCAAAGGCAATGTTGGGTGTGCACGGCCAAACCGGATTTGTGCGGGCAGATCGGAAAGGGGGCGGCTCGTCTCAAATTCAGGTCGATCGAAACGGTGGCGCCATTCAGTTATTCAACTCGCGGGAGGGAAACCCGACCGCATTGTTTGGGATTTATGGCGACGGCGGCGGTTTTCTGCGCGTTAAGGGTGCAAAAGGAGGAGCAGCGGAGGTCAAGGTCGACAACAACGGCGGTTCGGTCGGCGTGTTCGGTGTCGGGAGCACGGGATCCCAAGCGGCGTTAGGCGTCGGCAAGGACGGAACCGGTGCCGTTTGGACTTGGGACAGGAATGGAATAATGCAGTAGCGAGAGGAGATCGGAAGGGAGGAAGATACCCTTTCACGCTCTCCTTAATCTTCTGAACGAAAGACCTGAATAGCAAAGATAATGTAGATTGACACGATGCGCATTTGGGCAAGTTATCGCTCGTCGTCTGCCACGGTACCAACTTGTGTCATCCCAGAGATTGTGATACTATACGCAATAATAGCAAGTGCGGTGAAACGGCAGTAGCTTCCGGCTGGGAGTCTTCTTGCAATTGCCGGCATCTATCCTAGGGGAACAAGCTCGAACCGAAAGAGCAGAAGAAAGGGGATTCGACGCATGATTCGATTCCTGTATCGTTGGAATGGCCGTGTTTCACCGCTTATTCTCGTTCTGTGCTGCTTGGTGGGAAGCCACGCCTACGCTGCCGACGGAAGGATTGCCTTTGCATCAGAACGAGATGGGGATGAGGGAAGGGCAATTTATATCATGGATCCCGACGGCGGAAATCCTACAAAACTGACTGAAGGGTCGATGCCCTCATGGCTGCCGGATGGTGAGAGGATTGGGTTCGTATACCACGACGATATTTGGATAATTGACCGTGAGGGGACAAACCGGAAAAATGTCACGAAAGGAAGGTTGAAAGAGAGTCCATTGTTTCCCGCTTGGTCGCCTGATGGGAACGATATTGCGTATTTGTCGCAAGTGGGCGGCATATTCGGAGTCTACGATGTTTTCCTGACAAGTGCCAACGGAAGAAACGCCAAGAACCTCACTGACGACTTCAATCGCGATGGAAGGCCAAGTTGGTCGCCGTATGGAAGGAGAATCGCCTTTGCATCTGTATTTGTTGGGGGAGCGAATAATTTTGGAGGACAAAAGTGGTTAGGATCTGACATATTCGTGATGGATGCGAATGGCGGAAACCGTGTCAACTTGACCCAAAACGGACGCGCCGAAAACTTCTATGCTGGCTGGTCGCCTGACGGATCGAGGATTGCTTATACCGCATCGCCAAAACCGGGTCAGTTGTTCGCACCGAGTTACATCTACGTCATGAACGCGGATGGATCGAACCCAATCATACTCACCCCACGGGAACGCTGGGCTAACGAGGCGAGTCCCTGCTGGTCCCCGGACAGCACGAAAATTGCCTTTGTCAAACAGACGCCCGATGGCTTTAAGGACATATTTACGATAAATGCAGATGGAAGCGATTTCAGAAACATCACGCAAACACATCGGATTACCGAGCGGAATCCCGCGTGGAGCCCACCCCCGTGGGCGGTCTCGTCCTCAGGGAGGCTGGTGACGCTCTGGGGAACTGTCAAACGCAACACCATGCCATTTCCAACTGCGAAATGAGAGGAGATTTAAGAATGAGATTCGACTTTCCGGCGAGAAAACGGCGCAAACTGAATTCTTGTCTGCTCCTCATCGTATTGTGTCTGTTTGCCGCATCGACCGATTTCGTGCGTGCGGACAGAGGGAAGATTGCCTTTACTTCGTACGGCGATGACAAGACGACAATCTACATCGTGGATGGTGACGGTGGGAATCCCTACGTACTCACCGAGGGATACTCTCCCGCATGGCACCCGGACGGGCAGACGATTGGATTTTACTTCGAAGGCGATTATTGGATGACTGACCTCAACGGTTCAAACCGGCAGAATCTCACCCGCGGTAGAATCAAATTCCTCGGAGGGGCTCCCGCTTGGTCGCCGACCGGGACGAAGATTGCGTACTCGGCATGGGGTGACGTGTCTAGCGACATCTTCGTGATGGATGCTGACGGACGCAACTCTGAAAACCTCACTCGAGATGAACACCACAGTTCCGAACCAAGTTGGTCACCTTATGGTAACAGAATCATTTTTAGGACGTGGAAGGGGCTCCATCCCCCTTTCGGCGACGAGACGAATCTTTTTGTGATTGATGCCAATGGCGGCAACCGCATCAATCTCACAATGAATCCGCGAGGCAAGAACGCGAGCCCTAGTTGGTCTCCCGACGGAAAGAAGATTGCCTATAAGGCATCGCCGAAACCGGGCTTATGGTTTCCTCCTCACAACATTTACGTGATGAATGTCGACGGCACAAACCAGGTCATGCTCACCGAGGAAGGACGATGGGTTTACGAATGGCATCCCACATGGTCGCCGGACAGCAAAAAGATTGCTTTTGCCAAACGAACACCTGATGGCTTCGAAGACATTTTTACAATGAACGCCGACGGCAGCGGTTTACAGAACATCACACAAACGCATCGAATAAGTGAAGGCTATCCCGTTTGGAGCCCACCCCCGTGGGCAGTCTCGCCATCAGGGAGGTTGGTGACGCTCTGGGGAAGTGTTAAACGAAACACCATGTCATTTCCAACTGCGAAATGAGAGGAGATTCAAGAATGAGATTCGACTTTCCGACGAGAAAACGGTGCACGTTGGATTTCTGTGTGCTTCTCATCGTATTTTGTCTGCTTGCCATATCGGCAGATTTCGCGCATGCGGACAACGGAAAGATTACTTTCACGTCGAACCGGGATGGCGAATGGGCAATCTACATCATGGACGGTGATGGCGGAAATCCTTATAAACTGACTGATGGCGGTTTGCCTGCTTGGCTTCCGAACGGTGAGAAAATCGGGTATGTTCACGACGGCGACATATGGGTGATCGACCGGGAGGGAACAAACCGAAGAAATGTCACAAAGGGTAGATTTGAAGAGACTATATTGTTCCCTGATTGGTCGCCTGATGGCGAGGAAATCGCCTATTGGTCAAGAGTGGGAGGCATTTTCGGCATCGCGGATATTTACCTGATGGACGCCGATGGAAGGAACCCCAAACAACTCACTGACGACCTCCACCACGACGGCAGGCCAAGTTGGTCCCCCGACGGCAGGAATATAGCCTTCTCCGCTTATCTTCGCCCACAGGGAAATTGGGTTGAGTCGGAGATTTTCGTAATCAACGCGAATGGCGGCAATCGAGTCAACCTGACGCAGAATCCGCTCGCAAAGAGCGGCGATGTTAGCTGGTCGCCTGATGGGAGGAGGATTGCCTACTCCGCATCGCCGAAACCGTTCCTGTGGTTCGCTCCGTACAACATCTACGTAATGGACGCGGATGGATCGAATTCAATCTTGCTAACGGCGCAGGAACGCTGGGCGTACGAATGGCGTCCCTGCTGGTCACCGGACAGCAAGAAGATAGCCTTCGTCAAACAAACGCCCGATGGGTTTAGGGATATCTTTACCATAGACGCCGATGGCAGCAATCTAAGCAACATTACGCAAACGCATCGGGTAAGCGAGGGGAACCCTGCGTGGGGCCCGCCCATGTTGGCAGTCTCGTCATCGGGGAGGCTGGTGACGCGCTGGGGAGATGTCAAACGGCGCGCGAAGCAGCATCCCACGGTCAAATGAGAGGAGATTAGACGATGAAATGCAAGCCGCTGAAGAGACTGTTATCTTTTGTAAAACTATGTATGTTTCTTATCGGGTTACTTCTGCTTACGGCGACGCTCAATTCCGTGCAGGCAATCGAGGGAAAGATTGCTTTCACTTCGAACCGGGATGGCGAATGGGCAATCTACATCATGGACGGCGACGGCGGAAATCCTTATAAACTGACTGAAGGCGGCGTGCCCGCTTGGCTACCAAACGGTGAGAAGATTGGGTTCAGCCACCGCGGCGATCTTTGGGTAATCGACCGTGAGGGTACAAACCGGAAAAATATCACGAAGGGCAGGATTAAGGAAGGTATAGGCACCCCTGCTTGGTCGCCTGATGGTGAGAAGATTGCCTATTGGTCAAGGGTGGGAGGCATTTTCGGCATCGCGGATATTTATTTGATGGACGCCGACGGGCGGAACCCCAAAAAACTTACTGACGACCTTTTCCACGACGACAGGCCAAGTTGGTCGCCTGACGGGCGGAATATCGCATTTGCCGCTTATCTTCGTCCCCAAGAGGACTGGCGTAAGACGGAGATCTTCGTAATAGATGCGAATGGCGGAAACCGGGTCAACCTCACACAAGATCCGAATGCAAGGAGCACCCATGTCAGCTGGTCGCCCGACGGATCTAGGATTGCTTACACGGCTTCTCCAAAGCCGCTCCTGTTTCACGCCCCGCACAACATCCACGTGATCAGTGCCGACGGAACAAATAAGTTTATGCTTACAAAGGAAGATCGTTGGGCGTACGAATGGGCTCCATGCTGGTCGCCGGACAGCAAGAAAATTGCCTTTGTCAAGCAAACACCGGATGGTTTTCACGACATCTTCACGATAAATGCTGATGGCAGCGACCTACGAAATATCACACAAACGCATCGCAAAGAGGAAGGATATCTTGCGTGGAGCCCTGCCCCGCTGGCAGTGTCGTCATCGGGGAGGTTGGTGACGCGATGGGGAGATGTCAAACAGAGCGCAAAGTCACGCGCGCCGAACAATATTCATTATTGATGACTAAGTGGTCTATTCGATAAGTATTTAATGCTTACGAGACTGGCACAAGAAACTGTTCTACCACGCCGGTAGGTGCGGTTTCTAACCGCACCGGCACCCAACACTAACCATATTTTTTTGGAAAATAGACCACTAAGATTGACCGGATGATGATAAGTAGGTCCCACAGAAAACGGCGTTCCTTCGCAGAAAGATGTCTGTCCTCTCTCGTGTTGTGTCTGGCTGTCGTATCGGTAGCTTCCGTTGTTGCGGATGAGGGAAGGATCGCGTTTACGTCAAACCGGGATGGCGAATGGGCAATCTACATCATGGACGGTGATGGCGAAAATCCTCACAAACTTGCGATTGGATCCTGTCCGACTTGGCTTCCTGATGGGGAGAGGATTAGTTTTCTGTACGAAAGTGATTTATGGGAGACTGACCTAAATGGTTCGCATCGAAAGAATCTCACGGAAGGTAGAATCAATCTTAGAAGCCGTATTTCCACCTCTTGGTCGCCCGATGGGTCAAGAGTTGCCTACTGGGGCATTGCTGACCTGGTCTGGGGTATCTACACGATGGATCCCGATGGCAAGAACGCACAAATCTTGGCAAGAGACGCCACCTTTAAAGGTACGCTGAGTTGGTCTCCCGACGGGAAGAGAATCGCCTTTTCAGTGCATCGAAAGTTGAAACCGCCATTTAAGGGACTTGGGTCGGATGTATTCGTGATGAACTCGAAAGGCGGTGGACGGAGGAACTTAACGCTCAATTCGGTTGCCCGCAACATCGGTGGGAGTTGGTCCCCGGACGGAAAAAAGATTGCATACGTTGCATCGCCCGATCCCTTCCAATGGTTGCCGCCGCACAACATCCACGTGATGAATTCCGACGGAACAGACCAAGTCATGCCCACTGATGAAGGGCGATGGGTCTACGAAGAACACCCCTCGTGGTCGCCGGACAGCAAGAAAATAGCCTTTGTCAAACAGACACCGGATGGTTTTCACGACATCTTCACGATAAATGCTGATGGCAGCGACCTACGAAACATCACGCAAACGCATCGGATAAGCGAGGGAAATCCCGCGTGGAGCCCGCCCTCGCTGGCAGTCTCCTCAACGGGGAGGTTGGTGACGCGATGGGGAGACGTCAAACAAAATGCCAAGCTGCACCGGCGCGGCGAAAGCGAGGATTAGCGCTGGAGGATCCTTGGCAAAAGTGATATAATGAGTCCAAGTCGGTAGCACGCCACTATCCCTGTCGGTATAATTCATTCTGCAAGTAACACTCATCTTTGGCTCTAAGACAGGCTTTGAGGAGGTGTTCTTTCGTAAGATGCTTTTCACTCCAGCGGAGTGAGATGTCAATAGAACAAGATTCCTCCCCGCGTCTGCACTCCAGCGGAGTGCAATGTCGAGTGTTACTTGGTAGCGTCCCATCATTCCTGTCGAAATGATTCACTCAGCAAGGAACACTCATTCATTGATCTATAACAGGTTTTGAAAAAAGCGTTCCTTCGTAGAATGGTTTTCACTCCGGCGGAGTGAGATGTCAATAGAACACCATTCCTCCCTGCGTCCACACTCCAGCAGAGTGCAATGTCGAGTGTTACTTGATGGAAAGACCATGGAGTTTCCAAGAATCCTGCCAATCACATATCGCAGCCTACCTTCTTGCCATATCAGCTAGCTTGGCATAGGCTATTAACGGGAGAAATACCTGTTCGTTAGACCGATCATTGTGTTGCTGTCAATCGGCGAAAGCCAATAATGGTAATGGAAGGAGTCCCGAAAATGAGGTACAAGTTGTTGATGAATCAAATGCGCGTTGTAAGATTTTGTCTGATTATTTTCATAGTATTGCTGCTTGCCGGAACCGCGGATTTCGCGCTTGCAGTCGAGGGAAAGATCGTCTTCACGTCAAAGCGTGACGGTGAGAAGGCAGTTTACGTCATGGATGGCGACGGTGGACGTCAGTCCAGAGTTGCTGACGGAGCCTATCCCGCTTGGCATCCTGACGGGCAGTCCATTAGCTTTCTCTACGAGGGCGATCTATGGCTGACTGACCTCAATGGTTCATCTCGAGAGAATCTCACCAACGGTAGAGTCAGCCTTGGATCATGCGTGCCGGTCTCTTGGTCTCCCGATGGCAGGCAGATTGCCTACTGGGGAAATTCCGATGAAGGATGGGGCGTTTCTGCGATGGGTGTCAACGGGAGGAACAAACAGATCGTATCCGCGGGCTGGAACCGTGATGGCAGGGTGAGTTGGTCCCCCGACGGACGGAACATCGCCTTTTCGGAAATGCGAAAGTTAGATCCGCCATTAAATCGGTTCGGGTCGGACATATTTGTCGTGAAAGTCAATGGCAGCAATCGCGTCAATTTAACCGTTAACCCGGCCCCATTTAATATCAGCGCGAGTTGGTCTCCTAACGGTAAAAAGATTGCTTATGTTGCCTCGCCCAAACCCTTCTTATGGCTGCCGCCTCACAACATCCACGTGATGAATGCGGACGGTGCGAATCCGGTAATGCTTACAGAGGCAGGACGATGGGTTTACGAATGGAATCCAACGTGGTCGCCGGACAGCAGGAGGATTGCGTTTGCAAAACAGACACCTGATGGCTTTAAGGACATTTTTTCCATGAACGCCGATGGAAGCGACCTCAGAAACCTCACACAAACCCACCGCGTAGAAGAGGAGTATCCCGCATGGAGCCCGGGGGCTCAGGCAGTTTCGCCATTGGCAGGGCTGTTAACCCAGTGGGGAACGGTCAAGCTTCCTAGAGACTGAGTCGAATGGGAGAAGATGTAAAGAGCGGAAACCCCAAGCTTGTGAGGGATCTGGGTGATTATTGTACGCCATGCCTTTGGATGTTAAATGACAGACAAAGATGAGTAGCGAACAGATTGAATCAAAGTTCATCGCAACGGAGGAAAAAGGCGAGGTTTCGTCGCTGCTCATCCGCCCGAAGCGCGCGGAGTGGCTGCTGGTACTGGGACACGGCGCCAGTACCAATATGCGGCACACCACCCTCCAGACTATCGCCGAACGTCTGAGAGACGTAGGTATCGCCACCTTTCGTTATCAGTTTCCTTACATGGAACGCGGCGGCGGCGGACGAGAATCGCAAGCGGTTGCGCTGGAAACCGTGCGGTCAGCAGTTCGGGCGGCGCATGGTGCAGCCGGGGATTTACCGCTTCTCGTTGGAGGCCACTCGTACAGCGGACGCATGTCGTCTCTCGCCGCAGCGGAGAGCCCGCTCGAGGAGGTCAGAGGACTGGTGTTCTTTGCGTTTCCGCTGCATCCCGCGGGAAGGCTCGGAACGGAGCGAGCCGAACACCTTGAGGGCGTTTCGGTCCCCATGCTATTCTTGTCCGGCACACGAGACAAGTTGGCCGACTTGACTTTGTTGCCGCCGGTTTGCGAAAGGCTCGGCACAAGGGCAACGTTACACCTACTGGATACCGCGGATCATGGGTTCAAGGTACTCAAGCGTTCTCGTAAATCGACGGAGGATGTGTTCGCCGAGATGGCACGGGTTGTCAAGGACTGGGCTAAAGGGCTGGACTAAACTTATTCTGTAAACGAATCGATCCGAGGTTTTTCCGACACTGAATCGCGAATGGGAGGGGACTGGAATCGTGATGTAGGCTCTCCAGCCCGAAGACGTCGGAGAACCTCGGTTTTCTTTGTGATCCTTAGCGCCTAAATTCAAAATTATAGTTGTACGCTGCCAGACTAAGGGTTATCCTTTACTGAACTAATCCTTGTAGGGTGGGATCAAGCGAACGGATAGCGAGTGCGATAGGAATCCATCAAGCGAGTGAATAACGAGCACGATAGCTAATCTTCTGCCCACCGGTAGCCATTTCCTATTCCAGTATGAACTAAGTTTAGAAATGAAAGATTCAACTTTCATTACAAGAGTCATCATCAAAAACTATAAGAGTATTGCTGCTTGTGATGTGCGACTGGGTCCATTGATGTTCTTGGTGGGACCTAACGGCGCTGGCAAGAGTAATTTTCTTGACGCACTGCGGTTTGTCGCCGATGCGCTGAATTCATCGTTGGACCACGCCATTCGTGACCGTGGGGGCATCAAAGAGGTCCGCCGCCGCTCTAGAGGTCATCCAAACCATTTCGGCATTCGCCTTGACTTCGCGCTAACCGACGGGTCACAAGGACACTACGCTTTCCGTATCGGCGCTACTAGTTTGCTCAAAAGAGCATATGAGGTACAGCGGGAGGAATGTGTTATTCGGAACGCCGAACCGTTAAGCCCAGAGACATACTTCCATGTGCACGATGGCGCTGTCACACAGACTAACCTAGAGGTGGCGCCGGCGGCTGCTATTGACCGTCTCTTCTTAGTGAATGCGTCGGGGTTGAAGGAGTTTCGTCCTGTTTACGAGGCATTTTCTCGGATGGGATTCTACAGACTCAACACCGACAAATTACGAGACATCCAAGCCCCCGATCCGGGCGACCTTCTCACTTGGGATGGCAGCAACTTGGCGAGCGTTCTGAGGCAGTTTTCACCTGCCGCGAAGGGACGTATTGAGGAGTATCTGGCGGCGGTTGCGTCTGGCGTGCGTGGGGTGGAGGTGAAGGAGATTGGTCGCAAGGAGAAATTGGAATTTAGGCAAGACGTCGCAGGCGCAAAGCACCCTTGGCGATTTGACGCAAGCAATATGTCTGATGGCACACTGCGTGTGCTGGGGATTCTTGTCGCAGTGTTACAGGGAGATGAACGCGCACAAAATCGCGTGCACCTTGTGGGGATTGAAGAACCCGAGATTGCGCTTCACCCGGCTGCCGCAGGGGTATTACTGGATGGACTTCGCGAAGCCGCCGAAAAGACGCAGATTCTCATCACTAGCCATAGCCCAGACCTTCTTGATGATAAGGATTTGGATGTGGACTCGATTATCGCGGTTGAAGCACGAAATGGCAACACGGCAATCGGCCTTGTGGACGAGGTGGGAAGGTCTGCGGTGCGCGACCGACTGTTTACAACGGGAGATCTCCTCCGCCTAAATCAGTTAGAACCCGACCCGGAATCCGTAGAGGATGGAAAAACGCGCCAACTTCGTCTTTTCAACTATGAGTAGGGATTTTCTAATCAAACTAAGTAGAGAGGATGACGCGGATGACGGTTCAGATTAGTTGCATTGTCGAAGGGCACGGCGAGATGGAAGCAGTGCCGGTTCTCCTCCGACGAATCGCTGAAAACCTATATCCGGAATTGGAGGTTAGGACGCCGCGCCCCATTCGTGTTTCAAGGGACAAGGTCGTTAAGACAGGCGAACTTGAACGTCGAGTCGAATTCGCAGCTAGAAAGATTAGTGGACAGGGAGCCATATTTATTCTGCTTGACAGCGATGATGACTGCCCGGCATATCTGGGACCCGAGTTGCGAATTCGCGCGCTACAGGTTCGCGAGAATCTACCAATCACGGTTGTGTTGGCAAAGCATGAGTTCGAGGCGTGGTTTCTCGCAGCAGCCGAGTCGCTTCGTGGGCGAAGGGGGTTAAAAAGCGATCTTCAAGCCCCGAACAATCCAGAGACGATTCATGGCGCTAAAGAGTGGCTGAGTTCGCGGATGGAGGGTGGTAGAATGTATAGTCCAAGACTCGACCAACCGGGACTCACAGATCATTTCAATATCGAGCAAGCGCGGCACGCCGATTCATTCGACAAGTGCTACCGAGACGTAGTATATCTCCTTGACGAATTGCGTAAGTCGATCAAGACGATTTAACAGATTTTGAATCCCTTGGAATATTTCTGTGCCAAGTCTAGAATCGCAGGCAGTACGAATAGGTTTGTAGGGTGGGATCAAGCGAACGGATAGTGAGTGCGATAGGAATCCCTTGCCCGCCTCTTCGTGGTTTAACGTGATTATCTGTGCTATGCCCTGCACTGTAGGGGACCCATTGTCGAAATACGCCGTAATCATCGCTGGACCGAATGGCGCCGGCAAGACAACGTTCGTGTCTGAATATCTGCCCGATTCGGGCGCCGAGTACATTAGCGCCGACGCCATCGCGGCATCTTTGGTATCCAGCCCTGCCGAATTTGACCGCATTAGGATTCGCGCTGGACGCCTGTTTCTGAAGAGAATCCAATGTCTCATTCAAGCGGAGGCGAATCTCATCATTGAAGTAACCCTTGCGGGACGCGGGTTTCGGCGGATAATTCATCAACTGAAAAACACTGGATACAGCGTTGCCATTGTCTTCCTTTATCTCAGGTCTCCAGAGGCATGCATCGCCCGTGTCCGTAATCGGGTGATGGCGGGAGGGCATGATGTACCGGAGGAGGACATCATCCGACGATTCTACCGGAGCAAGCGAAACTTTTGGGGATTCTACAAGGACCGCGTCGATAAATGGGATTTGTTCCACAATTCCGGAGACAGTCTTCAAGGAGTCGCTTCCGGTCAGGGCGATGTAGTCTCGGTGACAAATGAAGTTCTATTTGAACTGTTTTTGGATGATGTCAGAAAGGGAGGGATCTAATGAGTAGACATGAGTTAAGCCTAGAAGCCTATAAACAAACCTGTGAATTTCTGCGAATCGGAAATCGTGCCGTAAAGAAAGCGCAGGAGGAGAACCGCAAAAAGGGGATTCCGAATGTGTATTCCTATAATGGGCATATCTATTACGAGTTGCCGAATGGGGAGTTGACGAAGGAAAATCCCTTGAGGAAACCGAATCGTGAGCGCGATGGCGATAACTAACAAACACATCTAAATCATGATGAGATGGAAAACACCTGATTGTGTGTCCCAAAGATACACAAGGATGGGAAGAGTAAAAAGGGTTGCCTTTCGAGCCAGAGAGTTGTCGTAGGAGGTCCCCCGTGCACCATCTTCCACCGAACGCAAAGATTGAGGTCACTTCACCGTTTTCACCTTAACACCGAATGAAAGGATGTGATTGGTATGAATCTGACCGTTGAGTTAACAACCGATCAGGTCGTTAGTTTTGTCCAGCAGATGCCGCCTGAAGAGAGACAAGCGCTGCTGCTTACCATTGCAGAGCAGGCAGCAGCCAACAGAGCGTCACGAATGGCGCTCGCCGAAGACAAACTTCGGCAGTTATGCGCGGCACGAGGGTTGAATTGGGATACAATGACCGAAGAAGAACGCGAAGAGCTAGTTGATAATCTCATCCACGAGGATCGCGAATGCAGTCCATAGTCGTCTTCGATACGAATATTCTGCTTTCTAGGCTCGGCTGGAAAGATACCCCATGTCGCTGTACGAAATTCGCACAACACAAAGTCGTGCCAGTTTTCATAAGGAGATTCAACACCAAAACATGACTAGAATCACACAATCACTATTTGTTCTTGCGATTGTTGCATTAATTGTGGGCATTTCCGCATGCGATCAACTGATAGGAATATTGACTGAAAAGGAATTAATCCAAACGATTCCAACCGCGCCTCAATTGACTGGCATCAGCGGCGAGATATCCATCGGACTTCTTTATCCAGAGACTGGTAGACTCGCGGAGACCGGAGCGCAAATGAAACAGGGATTTGACTTGGCACTTGAAGAGATTAACTACGCCCAGCTTAGCGATGTCTCAATCAAGTTTATCACGGCGGATGACAAGAGCACTGTGGAAGGCGCGGTTGAGGGATACAACCAACTGATTCAGGAGACCGATGTTCCTGCCATTATCGGTCCAACGACCTCAAGTCAATGCGAAGCCGCCTTTCCGATTGCGCAAGAAAACCGGATTGTGGCGTTCAGTCCGACATCAGCCGCCACCGGTTTGAGTGCGATTGGAGATTTCATCTTCCGCGTCGTGCTCACCTCCGATGCCCATATTCCGATCAGCGTCAGGGTAACTCAGGAGAGACTTGGTTACAAACAAGTCGCATTGATATATGATGAACTGCACGCTATTGCCGTGAGTGGCGCCAACGCATTTCGAAAGGCGTTAGCCGGAAACGGGGTTAAACTATCGACCACCGAAACGTTTCAGACCGGTGAATCCGACTTTTCGGATCAACTCACTCGAATTAAGGCGTCAAATCCCGACGCTATCTTTATAGCGGCACTGCCGCCAGACATGCCCGCGATTATGATTCAAGCGCGCGACCTCGGAATCCCCTTCTCCGTTCCGTTCATCGTACCGGAATTGAGTATAGACGACGTACAAGCGGCGGGGGCGGCTGGCGAGGGATTGATTTCTTCCGCGAGTTGGCTCAGTACCGATCAAAATCCAATCAACCAAGCCTTCGTGCACAATTATAAGGCGGCATACGGCATCGAACCGAACACGTGGGCGGCGCATTCCTATGCGGCGGTTTACATCTTGGCTCAGGCAATCGCGAGCGCCCGGTCAACGGATGCGGAAGCCATTCGAAACGCCATGGCGAATATTGAGAATCTTGACACCGTATTGGGAAATTTCTCGTTTGACGATGATGGAGACGCCGTCCACGATGCGATAATACTGACCGTAGAGAACGGCGAATTCAAGGTCTTCGAATAGGAAATGGTCAAATGGACAGGGAAGAGGGGAAATCTGCAATTCGGTAACGACGCTAGACAGACGTACTTGACAAGGAAATTTATTCTTATGGATAATGACATGCTACGCATCACACATCACGCTTCAACAGAACAAAAAAGGAGATTCAACGTCAGCATGATTAGAGTCAGAACATTAGGATTTGTATTAGTAATCGTTGTTCTGATTGCGGGACTGTCTGCCTGCGATCAGTTGCTCCGCATTTTGTCGGACGACCAGACGACGGGCGCGGATGTGCCTCAGTTTACGGACCTCAGCGGCGACATTCCGGTCGGCGTAGTTTTACCTCTATCGGGGAGGTTGACATCTTCCTTTGGGGTGTCTGTAGACCAAGGTCTGCGGTTAGCGCTTGAAGAGATTAACAGCGGTCAGCTCGGCGATGCCAGTATCAGATTCATCGTAGAGGACAGTATGAGCACTGTAGAGGGGGCGGCGGCAGCTTTCGAGAGGCTGATTCATCAATATGGAGTCTCGGTAATCCTCGGCCCCGCGACCTCAGCCATGACCAAGGAGGCATTTCCGATCGCCCAACAGAACAGCGTGGCGGCTGTTAGTCCGACTTCCGCCGGACGCGGTCTTAGTGCGATTGGCGATTTTGTATTCCGAATTGCGCTAACCACCGATGTCCTAATACCCAACGGAATCAATGTGACTCACGCGAAGCTGGGGTATGAACGAGCGGCGACGATGTACGACGCAGCCGATGATGCGTTCTCCGGGGACAGCGAAAATGCGCTGCAAGCGGGGCTGGCTGCGGTCGGAGTCAACGTATTGGCAACGGAAACCTTTGAGGGCGGTGACTCGGACTTTTCCGAGCAATTGACTCGAATATTGGAGGTAAATCCTCAAATTGTCTTTGTGTCTTCCCTCCCGCCGGACAAGCCCGAAATTTTAATTCAAGCGCGTGAAATCGGCATACCAGCCTCCGTACCTATTGTTCTGCGAACGCTGACTGCCAGCGATGTAGAAGCCGCGGGCAGCGCTGCCGAAGGGGCAATGACCTTTACCGAATGGGCAAACGCTTCTGACAAACCAAAAAATCAAGTGTTCGTCCAAAATTATAAGGCGACATACGAAGTAGACCCGACCAACTACGCTGCCAGGGCATATGGCGCCCTCTACGTGTTAGCCGAGGCGATAGCGAATGCCGGTTCAACGGATGCAACCGCGATTCGAGATGCATTAGCTAACATCACAGATTTGGATACGATTTTCGGAGGCTTCTCCTTCAATGAGGTGGGCGATGCGGTTTACGATCCGATTGTGCTCGTCGTCGAAAACGGCGAACTCAAAATCTTCGAGTAGCCGCGTTTACCCGTTACGCCTCTCTGTCCAGCATACAGTGTACTTCTACAACGATCTATAGGGAGAACAGCCATGGTACTTAATCAGATGAAGAAAGTTGTGCTTGCTCTAGCAATCATTACACTAGTCGTGGGTCTTTCCGCCTGCGATCAGTTACTTCGGATTTTGTCTGATGATGAAATGTCCCAGGAGATGGACCTAACGATTCCGCAACTAACGGGAATCAGCGGCGAGATCGTTATCGGTCTGGCGTCACCCCAAACGGGGCGGTTTGCCGCCTATGGTCCCCAAGCGGCCGGCACCGGTTTGGCTCTTGAAGAGATTAACAACGGGCAACTTGGGGACGCACGGATTAGATTTTTGGACGCGGATGACCGCAGCACCCCCGAAGGGGCTGTTGATGCCTTCAACAATTTGATTGAAGCGGGAGTGTCAGTTATCATAGGTCCCAGCACTTCAAAACAGGCAGCGGCAACATTTCCGATTGCAGAACAAAACCGGATAGTCGCGTTTAGCCCGACATCGGAAGTTTCAGGATTGAGTGCCCTTGGCAATTATATCTTTCGCGCTGCGTTGACGACGGATGTGAAGATACCTGTCGGAGTGAAACTGACTCAGGAAAAACTCGACTACCAGAAGGTGGCAACAATCCTTCATGATGACAACGATCCGTATTCCAAAAATAGTGACGAAGTGTTGAAACAAGCACTAGCCGCGAACGGCGTGACGGTTCTCACCAGTGAGACGATTCAAACTGGCGAGATGGATTTCTCCGCTCAATTGTCGCGGATATCGGACGCCGCTCCCGAGGCAGTCTTCATTTCTGGCCAGCCCATCGAAATTCCCGAGATTTTGCGTCAAATCCGGCAGCATGGGCTTCCCCACGAAGTTCCCATCATCACGCCCTTGATTAGTATAAGTGACGTGCAGGAAGCCGGTAGCGCCGCAGAAGGCGTGATAACCTTTGCGAACTGGACAATCAACGCACCTACACGTGGGAATCAATCCTTCGTCAAGAAATTCATAGAAAAGAACGGTGTCGAACCGAATACCTTCGCCGCACAATCCTATGCCGCAGTTTACATCCTAGCCCACGCAATTGCTAACACGGGTTCCGCCGATGCAACGGCTATCCGAGACGCATTGGCACAGACGGAGGAGCTTGATACGGTTCTCGGCAAATTCTCGTTCAACGAGGTTGGCGATGCTGTTTACGATCCGACTGTGTTAATGGTCAGAGATGGACAATTTGAGGTCTTCGAGTGATTGATGATTGAGTTGCAGCGTCTATTCCGCCTAGCTGTCTGGTTTCCGGGATTTTCGAGAAAAGGGGAAACGACGGTAAACCATTAATTGAGGACAGAGGTTTCGTAGGGAACAATGATCGTTATTCTCGACAACATTGTCGTCATACACAACTAAAAACAAGGAGATTCAACATCAAAATGAATCAAATGACAAGGTATTCGTTTATACTCGCAATTATCGCTCTGATCTTGGGAATTGCTGCGTGCGACGAATTGGTTTCAATTTTGCCTAGCGGGGATGCTCCCCAAGTGGAAGGGGTTGTCGGCGAGATTCCTATTGGCCTCGTTTACCCCGCCACGGGGCGGTTTACTAACTCCTACGGCTCACCCATATACCAAGGGTTTGAGTTGGCGCTCGAAGAGATTAACAACGCACAACTCGGCGATGTGCGCCTAAAATTCATCGTTGCGGACGATCGCAGCACACCTGAAGGCGCAGTTGAAGCCTACCGGAAGTTGATTGATGAGTATAATGTCCCGGTTATATTCGGACCGACGACCTCAGACCAAGCTGAAGCGGCGTTTCCAATTGCCCAGCAGAATCAAGTGGTAGCCTTTAGCTCATCCTCAAACAGAGTCGGCTTAAGCGCGCTTGGCGATTTTCTCTTTCGTGCGGGGCTAACGACTGACAAGATAATCCCCCCAGGTATCCGAGCAAGTCATGCAACACTTGGTTACAATCGCGTGGCTATTATCTATGATGAATCTGACACGTACTCGATTGACAGCAAAGATAGATTCCGGGACACCCTTTCTCAACTCGGGGTAACCGTTCTGTTGACAGAGACCTTTAATGGTGATGAATTCGAGCATAGCCATGAAATCGACTTTTCCGCATCCTTGAATCGAATCATGATGATGAATCCGGAGGCTATCTTCATCGCGGCGCAGCAGCCGGATTTAACCGAGATTCAGATTCAGGGTCGAAAACTTGGAATTCCTTCAGTAGTTCCCTTTATTACCAGCCTGATAAGCGACCTGGCAAACGCGGGCGATTCCGCCGAAGGCTCCATCTCGTTTTCAGGTTGGATCGCCACCGCCGATACGCCGGGCAACCAAGGTTTTGTCGACAAGTACCGTGCTACGTACGGCGGTGAGCCGAACGCATGGACCGCACAATCCTATGCCGCCGTCTATCTCGTAGCCGAAGCCGTTGCAAGAGCCCAATCCACTGACCCGTCCGAGATACGGGACGCCTTGGCAGATATAGAAGATTTCGACACCGTGTTAGGCAAGTTCTCGTTTGACGACGTGGGCGATGCGGTCTACGACCCGATTGTACTGATCGCCAAAGACGGAAAATTTGAGGTTTTCGGGGACGATGCTGCTGTTGATACCGCAACACATATTATTGACTACCTACCGATTCAGAAGGTCTCGGTAGCAATTCTTGAGAGTTTCCCGCCTCAGATAATTCTCGAAATCGAGGGATACCTCGCCGATGCTTGCACGATGCTCCATGAAACGACAGAGCGGCGTGAAGGGAACACGATTCACGTTCAGGTTACAACCAAGCGCCCAAGAGACTTGGCTTGTGCCGCCGTAATCTCAATCGCGAAAATCGAACATATCATTCCGCTTGGATCTTTTGATCCCGGGGTGTATAAGGCGATTGTGAACGATGTCGAGGTGGAGTTTGAGGTTCAATAGAGTGCTGGTATGTTTCTGAGATTCAGCATCCTCGCTTGCTTATCCAGAGTGGTAGCAGCCCGGCGGTGTACGCTAGATTAAAACCGGTATGCCATCCAAGTCTGTCAACCCGACAATCCTTTCTTGTAACTGATTAGTCCATCAATCTATATCGCCGATGTTGGCTTGTAGTAGCGCAATTCATTGCGCGTCCGCCGTAGTTAGTATCGGGGCAGGTGGGATCTCTATCGCCTTCGCTATCCGCTCAGTTGATCCCTATGCGTGAGCATGGTTCGGGGATTATAGACAATAATGCAAAAACTTCTTGACATTTTATTCGAGTTTAAACGATAATAGGTAGCATGTGACAGCGCAGTACGAATATCCACGTAAGAAATTTTTTGACGAAAGAGATTCTTTTCAAGGTAACTATAGCACGGTTGAGTATCACAGACGAACTCAATTTAACTGCGAGAAAGTCACAACTTGGGATTTATTATCTCAGTCAATAATTGAGAACAAACGAAGAAAAGGAGATTCAAAATGAACACAAGTCGAGTTGCAAAATTTGCATTCCTATTGGCGGTTGCCGCATTGATTGTGGGCCTATCCGCATGCGATGAGTTAGTTTCCATTCTGACTTCTGGTGATATGGATATGCCCGACGGTGAAATGCCGGATGATATGGAGATGATGAGCGGGCTACCGATGGATATTGCTATGTATAGGGACTGGACGCCTGTTGAGATTGGCCCGCCAAGCGCCAGCGGCGTCGCACACGGACAGGGCGACAGGACAGTCTACATCAACCAACCCGGCGTCGAAACGCTTAAAGACATGAGTGCCGATACATTCCCGGCCGGAACTACACTGGTCAAGGATATCATGGACGACACGAATTCCTTTCTCTGGCGCGTCGCCGTCATGTGGAAGATGGACGATATGGCGTATGAGGGCCACAATGGCTGGAAGTACGTTCAGTACCAGCGAGAGTCCGATGGCGCTGACCTCATGGCAGTCGCCGGCGATGGCACCGCTAAGGGAAGTAATGGGTGCCACGGTTGCCACTCCGCCGTAAATGATCCAGATTCACCGGGTAAAGACAGTGTCTTCGTCCAACTCCCGATGCCGGGTGATGGTATGACGGATGATGGCATGACGGACGACGACACGGCTGATGATGACACGGCAAACGACGGAATGTCGGATGACGACATGATGGACGATGGAGATGGGTCCAATTAGTAGGAGACGTTAGTCCGATTGTTGAGCCATCTGAGATGAGAAATCTTGCCAAGAGCCGCCGTGTGAGGCGGCATCTTACAACTGATGAAGTTGACTTGGTTGCCGTTGTACAGTAACCGCAAACTGCGTCGGAAGAAACTTACGACTCGGTATACGTCAAACTGTTTTGATTTCTACATTTGCCCAATTCGCGTGGTGATTAGGTGTGGTTTCCCAGTCTCCGCGAATTGGGCTTTTTTACGCGGTTGATACGTGGAAAGTGATTTAACCATGTCGCTGGACTCGGTTTCTATATCGTTAGGTAGCAACTCGCGTAGAATAATAATACCGAAGAAGCGTTTTTTGCCGAAAACCAAGTGTGACAACAGAGAAAGTATTTTTATAGTACCAATGGGAAGTATCGATTAAAATCTTTATCTACACCCCTTGAAATCTCAGGTTGGGTCTTGTCATTCAAGTTAACAAAGAACACCAAACGAAAAATAAGGAGATTTAACATGAGTACGAGTCGAACCACAAGATTTGTTTTTATCTTGGCAGTTGCCGCAATGATAATGGGGATCACTGCCTGCGATCAGTTAGTTTCAATTCTAACGTCTGGCGATGTACCGGAGTTGCCCGAGATGGAGGGCGGTGTTACCGTTGGCGTCGTCGCGTCTTTGTCGGGGCAATACACTTCGTACGGACAAACAATTCTGCACGGCTTTGAGCTTGCGCAAAACGAGATTAATACCCAAGCCGGCGGTGAATTTATTACGCTTATCCCTGTCGACGATATGGCTACGTTAGAGGGTGCAAAAGCGGCGTTCAACAAACTGATTGAGCAAGGTGACATACCTGTTATCCTCGGTCCCGGTTTCTCATTTCAAGCGAAAGAGATATTTCCAATTGCCACGGAGAACGGGGTTGTGGCGTTTAGTTCGACGTCGTCCGCCTCCGGTATAAACATGGCTGGTGATGCCAATTTCCGCGCCGGATTAATCACCGCCCGATTGAACCCTCCCGGCGTCATGCGCACCCATGCGGCACTTGGCTACAAAAGTGTGGCTACGATGTATGATGCAGCCGATACCTACTCCACAATTGGGCACGGCGATCTCGTGGGGGTGCTCATGGATATTGGCGTTGATATTCTTGGCACGGAGACCTTTGAGGGAGGCGCCACCGACTTTTCGGAGCAACTGACTCGAATCAAGGAGTTAAGTCCTGCGGCTATTTTTGTCTCAGCCTTATCGGCAGAAATGGACGACATTCTGATACAAGGTCGAGCGCTCGGCATTCCCACTTCGGTTCCATTCATCATTCCGGAGTTAGGTAGTGCCGAAGCGGCAGCCGCCGGGGACGCCGCCGAGGGAACGATTTCTTTTAATGGTTGGTCCATCTTTGCCTCCACTCCGGGCAATCAAGCCTTCATCGAAAATTATCGAGCGGCTCACGATACCGACCCCGATCCGTGGGCGGCACAGTCTTACGCAACGCTGCATATACTCAATGAGGCAGGCACCCGAGCCGGATCAGTCGATCCAATGGCAATCGCGGAAGCGTTGAGAAGTATCAGCATAGACACGATTCTTGGTAGCTTCTCGTTTGATGAGAACGGTGACGCAATTTACGAACCGTTTATTCACATTGTCAAAAACGGCAAACTTGTACCGTTTTGACGGTGGGGTGGTGCCGTTAGATGAATGACATGACGGGTGACGGCATGGTTGATGACGATATGGTCTCAGACGATGGCAACGGTTCCAACTAATGAAAACTCTTGGTCAGGAGAAGAATGAAGAACTGAACACTGGTTAAAACCTAGTTTGAGCCATTTCACTGCCCGATTTCGCTGGCACTTGGGATTGATTTTCCCGTTGCCGCGTATCGGGCTTTTTCATTTTATGACCATGAATTCAAGTCCCTTTATTCCTCGTTCGGGGAAACCAAATGATAGCACGTAGATCGAATGTCCGTTTTTAGAAGCAGAAAACCCAAAAAAACGCCGCGACACCTTGAAATTAGATGCAATTGTCTTGAATTGCCATTGAAAATTACTTGACAACGATTTTATCTTTTGGCAAAATTATTTTAGGAGTTGTGTGTACAATGTGACATTTTACAGGAATGCGTTGGATGTTCTAGCATTTTCGGCATGACATAAGCCGCTCAATAACCAGGGTAATCTAGGCTCATTTGGACGTAACTCGAATTATTGGGTAGTCCAAAGGGTAACGACCTCGCCCAGCCGTTTCCAAAAACTTGGCTTATTTGGGCAATGTCTGAAACTAATCAGAAAAGTATCACTTCAAAGAACAATAAAGGAGATTCACCACAAAATGAATGGACTCAGGAGATTCGCATTAGTTTGTATGGTGGTTTCGCTTGTTGTGGGACTTTCCGCCTGCGATGAGCTGGTTTCGATATTATCTACTGCCGACATCCCCGAGATGGAAGGTGGTCAGGGGGAGATACCTATCGGAGTGGTCTTGCCTCTGACTGGGAAAGACGCAGGGCCGTATGGCTTATCAATGAAAAATGGCTTTGATTTGGCGCTCGCGGAGATAAACAATTCACAACTCGGTGATGCGAGAATCACCTTCATTGAGCGGGACAATATGAGCACCATAGATGGCACGACTGCTGCCTTCAATGAACTGATTGACCACGACGTTCCGGCCATCCTCGGTGTCGCACTCTCAAGCCGCTTCAGAGTAGCTCTTCAGATTGCGGAAGAGAACGAGGTTGTGGCATTTAGTTCGGTCTCCTCCGAAGCGGGGCTGAGCGGTAAAGGAGAATATATCTTCCGTACCGGTCTGGCGACCAACATACTGAATCCTGCCGGCGTCAGGGCCTCTCAAGCCAAACTCGGTTATACTAAAGTGGCAATTATTTACGATGCCGCGGACGCCTACTCAACGAGCGGTTACGAGCAGTTCGGCGCTGTGCTGGAAGAGGTCGGAGTCACGGCGGTAACCACTCAAACGGTCCAAACAGGCGACATCGATTTCTCCGAACAGATGGCTGCCATCATGGCCGCAGATGCCGATGCTGTTTTAATCTCAGCATTAGCGACGGAAATGGTGCAGATTATGTCCCAAGGCCGAGCAGCGGGGATCCCGACGTCCATTCCGTATATTGTTCCCGATCTGACAGCGAACGAGGTGGCAATTTTGGGCGCCGATGCTGAGGGGGCGATTACGTTTACCAACTGGACAATCACATCGAACACACCCGGAAATCGAGCTTTCGTCGGCAGCTATCGAGCAACGTATGGCATCGACCCGGATCCATGGGCAGCACAGTCATATGCCACACTCCATATTCTAGCAGCGGCAATATCGAATGCAGGATCAGCGGATTCAACTGCGATTAGGGATGCTCTTGCGCAGACCATGGGGATTGATACGGTATTGGGCGTTTCGGGACAGTTCTCATTTGACTCGAACGGCGAGGCGTCTTATGACGCCATCGTGGCCGAAGTCAAGGACGGCGAGATTGTCACGTTCGAGGATAGTGGTATGGTCGACGAGGACATGGTTGACGAAGACATGGCCGATGATGGCATGACGGACGACGACATGTCTGGCAATGACGCTAATGATTCCAACTAGCGAAGTATCTGAACCCGAGAGTGGATATACCTCAGATGGCAATCGATGTCTATTCTTTACGTTTTGCGCATCTGAGGTACATTCAAACCCTGACAAGGGTGCTAGCGTCGTATTCTCTCCGAGCGAGTACGAATTTCTGAATCTGGAAGCATGTAAATTGAACACCAGCTTGACAAGCTATTAAGTTACCCTTTAGCCCGATTCCAAATGGAGTTTCGCTGTCGTTTATCCATCTGTCTGGTTTCGGGCTTTTCTACGTTCGAACCCTACGGGTTAGCTGCTCTTAGTTGCCCAAACTCGCCGGTGGTTTCGATTTTCCGATTACGCCGACAAGCACGACCATAGTTAGCAGGTAGGGTAAGCACTGTAACAGTTGGGAAGGTATTTGCCAACGGTCCGCAACTTCCAGTGCGCTCGCAAAGCCGAACAACAAACATGCCGCCACCGTCTTGTACGGATACCAGTTACCGAAAACCACTGCCGCGAGCGCCACATATCCCCGTCCGGCAGTCATCCCTTTCGTGAAGTAATGCGCTTCGGATGCCAGGAAACATCCGCCTAATCCGGCGAGCACCCCGCTCGCTATCACTCCTACGAATTGCCACTGGGCACGACTGAGACCAAGCGTGTTTAATGCTTCAGTCGATTCGCCCGCCGCTCGCAGCCGCAAACCCCACGGCGTCTTAAAAAGGAAGATATGAGTCCCAACCATGAGGAGAAGTGTAAGGTAGACGAGACACGAATAACTTCCAATTAACGGTAGATTCCACTCGTCTATCCCTTCTACTCGTGTTGATGTCGCCCTGCGGTTGAGAAACTCTGTGACGCCAATGGCTAGGAAATTGATCGCAACGCCGCTAACGATCTGATCCGCTCGAAAAGATATCGAGGCGATAGCATGGACTAAGGCAAAGGCGGTGCCGAAACCGATTCCGACAATGAGCCCATTCCAAGCAGAGCCGGACGCACTCGTGCCGATGACATATCCGAACGCACTAATCAACATCATTCCCTCTAGCGCGATATTGACGACGCCGGAGCGTTCAGAATAGATTCCGCCGAGCCCCGCCAGTGCTAGTGGCGTTGACATGCGAATTGTTGATGGAATGAGTTCAAAGAGGATTGTGACGACCTCCTTGGCGCGTTTGCCAATCGCTATGAGGATTCCTATGTCTCAGGTTGTCAAGCTATCGCATCTGCTTATGCCGCCTTACTCCATCTGCCGCCTTGCCATTTAAATTGGATGGAGGCTAGACATACGATTAACACGGCTTGGATAATGAGAAATAGCTCTCTCGGAATGTTCATCAGTATGTCAACGTCCAAAGCCCCTTTGTTTAGAGCACCAAATAGGATTGCGGCGAAGCAGACGCCATAGGGATGGTTTCGTCCAAGTAACGCAGCGGCGATTCCGGTATATCCAAAACCTGGCGAAAAATTGTCGAGGAAGCGGTACCGATAACCCATGACATCCCACACACCAGCCAAGCTCGCGATTGCGCCACTCAACATCATCGTCCAAACCGTAACAGCCCCGACATTGATTCCGCCGTAGGTTGCCACCTCGGGCGCGTCACCTACCAACCGCAACTCATATCCGTATTGAGTGCGCTTTAAGAAAAACTGGCAAAAAAGTGCGGCGCATAGTGCGAGAAGAATCGTGACATTCAGCGGATTGCTCTCTGGAAGGAGCCCAAAGAATGCTGAAACGCGTGGTAGATGGGCACTCTCATAAATCTGTGGAGTGTGCGGAATCATTTGCCCGGTTTCTTGATACACTTCCGTGACGAAGTAGCTTGTCACCGCGATCGCGACAAAGTTCAACATGATCGTATTGATGACCTCGTGGACGCCAAACTTCGCTTTGAGAATCCCGGCAATCGCTGCCCAGACGGAACCCGCTGCCATGGCTGCAAAAATACATAAAGGCATGAGAATAATCGCAGGAAGATCGAAATGAAATCCCACCCAAGCAGCCGCGAATCCGCCAACGTAGAGTTGTCCCTCACAGCCAATGTTGAACAACCTGCACTTGAATCCGATTGTGACGGCTAGTCCGGTAAAGATTAACGGCGTCGCATTGAATAAGACGTACGCGAAGTCGTCCAAGCTGCCGAACGCACTCAGAACAAGAATTCGATAGACCTCCAAGACGTTCTCGCCAAGTATCCCGATTACGAGACTGCTCAGCACAATTACAATCCCAAGGGCAAATGCTATTGGTCGACCTGCGTGAAGTATTCCGATGAGTTGACGTTTCGAAATAGATGGGATTCTTGCCATAATGATAATTACAAATGGCAATACGGGTGAGGTATGTGATAATGTATTGGGTGGATATCCATTCATACGTTAAAGTCCACCGGTATGTTTCAGTTGAATCCGTTTGCATGAACATCAAACTCTGGAGTCAAAAGGTTGTTTCAAGATAGCGGTGCAGCGGCAAAAGGTATTCGTTAGCCGATTCAACACATTGATTAATCTGCTGACATCTACTGTTGGCAAGGAGACGTTGCAATGGCAGGAGCAAAGATACTGGTTGTTGAAGACGATAGCAGTGTCGCCGCCTACGTCGTAGAATTGCTGGAAACGTTAGGATACATGGATTCTAGCGTGGCGCACAGCGGTGAAGAGGCAGTTCGAATCGCACCGAAAAAACGTCCGGATCTTGCTTTGATTGATATCACGCTGAAGGGCGACATGGATGGAATAGAGACAGCCAAACATATCCACGATAAATTCAACATTCCCGTCGTGTATCTGGCAGATAGAGCGAATGAAGATTTATTGAGGCGAGCAGGAATCACCGAGCCGTTCGGATATGTACTAAAACCGGTGGAAGAGAGGCGATTGCACCTTAACATCGAAATTGCCCTGTACCGTCATGATACTGAACGGCGTTTCAGAGAAAGAGAACAGTGGCTATCTACAATTCTAAGAAGTATTGGCGACGCGGTGATTGCCATGGACGAGGGCGGTATGGTGACGTTCATGAATCCGGTTGCCGAAATCTTGACGGGATGGCACTTAGAGGAAGTCACTGGGAAGTACCTCGCCGATATCTTCAATGTGGTGACCGAGAAAACCAGCGTTCCGATCCAGAAGCACGTAATGGATGCACTTCACAAAGGAACCATCGTAGGACGCACGGATCGCCATACGACACTTGTTTCCAAAGTTGGCCGGGAAACACCTATTGATTACAATGCCGCGCCCCTGCGAGACGACCAGAACAACATTATCGGCGTTGTGCTAGTCTTTCGTGAAATTACAAAGCGAAAGCGAGCCGAAGACAAACTGAAACAGACTGCCGACACGCTGCGCAATCAAACTCAAATTATGCAATCCATCTTCGATAGCATTGGCGATGGCGTGGTCGTTGCGAATGAAAGCGGGGAATTCATGCTCTTTAATCCAAATGCGGAGCGAATCATTGGGATTAGCGAGACTGATGCCTCCCCCGATCAGTGGTCAGAAAAGTACGGCTTCTTTTCATCTGACCGCATCACACCGTTTGCCACAGAGGAACTACCATTAGTCCGCGCTATCAAAGGTGAGGCGTCAGACGAAGTTGAGATGTTTGTGCGTAATCCGAAGGTACCCGATGGTGTGTACGTAAGTGTTAGTGGGAGGCCGTTACACGAAGAATCGGGGGTTCCAAAGGGCGGTGTCGTTGTCCTGCGCGACATCACCGAACGTAAGCGGGCAGAAGAAGCACTGGCTCAAGCGTACTCACGAGGACGACTGGAGGTCGTAGACACGATTCTACATAATATAGGTAATGCCATCAACAGCGTGACGATCGGCATAGGAACAGTTCACGGACATTTGGTAAGGAATAAGTTAATGGCGCGTCTCAATGCACTTGCGGAGGCTGTGAGAGCAAATCAGGATGATCTAGCCAATTACATAAAAAACGACCCGCAAGGCAAGCAAGTGGCTCCTTTTATTAGCGCTCTTGCCGAAGACTTTACAAAACACAATGAAAAGTTGAGAAAAACTGTCGCGCGCGTTACGGATAGGGTCGAACACATTGCTGATATTGTACGCATGCAGAAGTCGCTTGGGCGGCGAAACGTCGATCGTAAGGATATCAACCTACGAGAAGCTATTGCCGATGCCGTCAAGGTACTGCAAGAATCAATTAAAAAGAGGGATATCGAGCTTCACGTTGATTGTAAAGATGCTCCAAGCGAAATCCGTATCCAAGAGAGTCAATTCCACCAGATGTTAGTCAACTTAATTAAGAATTCAATCGAGGCGATCGACGAACTTGCCGAGTCAGGCGGATTAAGCGCAACACCCACCATCAAAGTCAGATCTTTTGTCCAACCGGGTTTTCTTACCATAGAGGTGGTCGACAATGGCATCGGTATCGAGAAGCGGAAATTCAAGGCTATCTTTCTTGCCGGCTATACTACCAAAGAATCGGGGAGCGGTCTAGGTCTTCATTCAATTTCGAATTTTGTTATCGGCTCAGGGGGGAAAATACACCCGTTGAGCGACGGATTCGGAAAAGGAACCACCATGCGGGTAATCCTACCATTGTCCACTATCACGGCGTAGGCGTGTGAAGGAAATTAGGAACGGATGAAACAGCAATACGATCGATTTACTTCGCTTGCTCTGCCTCCGCAAGTTGGCCGTCGATCAAGTATTGGCGAATCCACCAGTATAATCAGCATTTCAGTCTAGCAGGAGAAATCGCGAATAAGGCAGCCGAATTCAATATAGGTATCTGCTTTGGTTCATCCAAGTAACGACGGGACACGTCCAAACCGTGAGGAAGCATTATGGAATCCAAGAATCATTGGAACAATCGCGTTCTCATCGTCGATGATCAACAGGAAATCCATGACGATTTCGAGGAGATTTTGAGACCTAGCTTATCAGACACCTCTGCCGATGAATTAGCCAAGTCATTTCTCTCCGAGGTGGATGAGAACTTCCTACCCGAGTTCGAGCTCTTTCATGCGAGAAGCGGAGAAGAAGCCTACGAGATTGTCAAAGCCGGAAAGGAATCACACCGGCCCATCGCGGTCGCACACATCGACGTCAGGATGCCTCCGGGCATTGACGGCATCGAAACCACGCGCAAGATTAGACAGATCGAGAAAGACATCGAAATCGTAATCATGACGGCTTATACCGACAAATCTCTCTCTGAGATTGTGCGTGACATGGAACTGCTGCATAAGTTGCTCTATATCCGAAAGCCGTTTGCGCGCGAGGAAATACAACAGATAACGCTCTCCCTTGTACAGAAGTGGAATGTTGAACAGGAATTGGCTGAAAAGCGCCGCCAACTCACCGACAGCAACCAGAGACTAGAAGCCGTCCTTGATTCTACGGGCGACGCCATTGGCATGTTCGATGTCAATGGGCGGCTATTGTTCGCCAATCAATGGTACGAAGGTCTATTTGACCGGTCAGAGGAAGAGTTGAAACAGATGTCGGCGGAAAAACTCAGAGCGCGGGCTAACGAGCGTTTTCAAATTCCCGATCTCCTCGACTCCGAGAGAAGTTCGTTCTCAGAAAGTAGAGGCGATGTACTTGAGGCAGTTACGGAAGGTTGGACCCAAGATCGCAAGCTGTTTTATCAATCGGAAGCTCCCGTGCGTGACAGTCGTCGGAAAGTTATCGGAAAGATTATCGTTTATCGCGACATGTCCAAGGAGTTGGAGATTGAGCAGATGAAAGCCGAGGTTCTTCGCTTACGTACCGAACTAGAAACAGTTTATTCGTTTGACGGAATTGTCGGCAAAAGTAGAAAGATGCAGGAGGTGTTCGCCCTGATGCAGCAGGCGGCGGAAAGCAACATTTCGGTGCTTATTCGAGGAGAAAGCGGCACCGGAAAGGAACTCGTCGCCAAATCAATCCATTTCAACAGCCGTCGAAAATCCGGTCCCTTCGTCGCCGTCGATTGTGCCGCCATTCCGGAGACGCTCATAGAAAGTGAACTATTCGGACATGAACGAGGCTCGTTTACAGGGGCATCAACGCAGCGAATCGGGAAATTCGAAAGTGCCGACGGCGGCACGATCTTCTTGGACGAGATCGGGGAAATGCAACCCTCGCTGCAAGCCAAATTATTACGTGTGCTGCAAGAAAGGGAAATCCAGCGCGTGGGCGGCACAACAAATATCGCTATAGACATTCGGGTGATAGCGGCAACCAACAAAGATCTTGAAACCGCAGTAAAAGCCGGCGAGTTTCGCGAGGATCTTTTTTATCGTATTGCTGCCTTTCCCATGATGATTCCGCCCCTGCGGGAACGGACTGAAGATGTTGCTCTGTTAGCCGAACATTTTCTGGATAAACACGCTGCAAAAATGGGCAAACCAATACGTGAGATCTCCAGTCGTGCGCTGCTCCTACTGATTAGTCATGACTGGCCCGGAAACGTGCGGGAACTGGAAAACGCTATGGAGCGCGCCGCTCTCCTGGAGAAAACGACGGTACTGCAGGAAACTAGCCTTCCTACAGATATCTACTCCGATGCAAATCTGCAGCAGATCTACGGCGGTGAACGTTCTAACGTGACGGCAGGGATAATTCCGCTGCAGGAGGTTGAAAAACGGTCGCTGATTCACGCGCTGGAGGTCACTGATAATAGTATAACAAAAGCTGCGAATGCGCTGGGAATTAGCCGAGCAACAATCCATAGAAAGTTGAAGCAGTACCGCCTGCTTGCCGAGAATTGACAGGGCGGACGATGCATAGCGCGACCGCTTCCATGCTTTGGTTGCAATATGGAATGGAGCGGTAGTTGTCAGCCCACCGGTTAGTTTTTAGTCGACGACATTTGATAATAACTGATTAGCAACAGTCCTTTGCACTGTGAAAGAATGGCTGATGTTCTTTCCGATTGCCGCATCTACGATCTCCGCTTCAGAAACATTACACGCCCACAATGTTATGTATGTACATAACGTAATTCCGTGAGTTTCCCGCCTGTTACAAAATGTGTCACTTTACAAGAATGTTGCGTCACATAATGTGACACGCCTGCATATCCTTCCCGTATGCTGTCTGAGCAGCCATCGTGATTGGCGTACCTACCCTTTCCACTCCGCGCCAATCTTCAGGTCGAGATAATCGGGGGATTGGTATACGCGAAATCCCTGGCACAATGACGTCTTAACTCGTTGATTCTTGCCCCATCGCCAGTTCGCGTGCCTTGCCGCCGCAGTAGCCTTACTCGACCTTCGCCTCCCCCGTCTTCGCAAATCAGCCTTCTGTTTGAACGCATTTCCGCAAACCTATCCTCAAGTTTACGTGCGGCATGGACGCCCACAAGATAACCGAAGAGAAGAATCAAGTGCGCCAACTCGTGTCGATTCAGTTGGCACACTTTATGCTAAAGTGGTCTGGAAGTCGCTCACTGCCATCAATAGGATTTGTTGAGATGGGAGATGAGTAACCACTCACACGCGTAAACATTCTGTCATGTAACTCTCAGTAACTTGATTTTTCACGGCAATGCATCAAAGCGAGAAAACGGAGCTGATAAGGAAAATGGATCAAACAATCGAGCCGCTGATATCGTCAACTGAACCTATCAACTACGTCCATACTCTCCATGAAGCCCTAAAGCATCGCGGCGAGGACGCTTCGTACGCGTATGTCATGGGTGTGTCCGGGGAAGCCTTCCGATTTCTATATAATCGTACTGATCCCGAAGCGGGAATGAAGACCTATTTTCACAACCCACTGCGTGTGGCGTGTCGATCACTCGGGTATAGTCATGAAATTGCGCACGACGAAACCTACCAGTCCGCGTCAGAGCGGCTTCAGGAGAATATCCGCACCGGAAAGCCCGCATTGATTCCGTTTGGGGATTCCTGCCCGTTTGTCAGCGAACACGAGGCGCCCGGGCGGCTCGTCTGTCAGAATGGGTACCGCTATGAGTTGAATACCACCGACCTACACAACAAATGGGAACCTGACAATGGATTCCTGGAACTCGGTCCCAAGGGTTATTACCAGTTCATAATTGGCGAACGCGAACGCGAACCCAAGCCGCGCGAAGCCGCGCTAGGTGCCCTGCGAAGCGCAAAGAAGATGATGTGCGCACGACAAAAAGTTCGGGGCTGCGCAATGGGACTTGCTGCTTATAATGAACTCATCACACAGTTGACGGGCATGCTCTCACGTAGAAAACCGCTCACTCCGCACGACGTGGGTCGAATCGCACAATGGAATGGTCGTCCAATCGTGCAAGCCATCAGCACGAGGCAATTCACGGTCGAATATCTTGAGTTGATCCGCGAAAATTTCGAGGGCGAGGAACTGGAACACTTAGACATAGCGATCGCTTTGTACCGAAAAGTAGGCGTATTGTTCCGCAGACTCCGGAAAGTTTTGCCCTCGGTAGAGACATCGCCCTGCGCAGAACTGTCTTCAGACGAGCAGTCGAAAACCCGGTCTCGGATTTCCCGCCTCTTTCGGATTCAAGCGCCGATCTTCGTTCAACCCCTGTCAAGCGGGGAAGCCGTGGTTAAAGAGTTCAAACCACAATGTCGATTGGCAATTAGAGTGCTTTTGAGAATCGTCCGAGCAGAAACGAAAGCCATCTCTGAGATTGAGAAAATCCTTCAACTCAGCGAAAAGATGAAAATGTGACATCATTTCATTGGAAAAAGATTCGCTATCGGAAAGACTGGCAATCATCAACTTGGCGGTCTTTCCTTTGTTCGGGAAAGCTTTTCGATGATAGTTCCACGTTCGCTGAGGGAGGATAGACGGCATTCTTACCCACCTGAATTCGTTGCGGTGATTTCTTTAGTACGTACCGAAACTGCTCAATATCCCTCCAGAATGTCCCAGTATTCTTCGTGCCTTCTTCGAGTCATCCCAATGCCAAATACTTTCACCCAACATGAGCGGAGTTGCAAATGACCTACTTCCTTAGATTGCTCAGCTATGCCCGACCGTACCTCTTCAGACTGAGTCTTGTATTCTTACTCATCCTTCTGCTGGGTCAAGCAGGGCTCTTCATGCCCCTTATGCAGAAGTTCATTATTGACCGCATTTTACTGCGCTCAAGAGATCCTCTGGCAACTATGGACTTGATTTTTCAAAACGATCTCGACACGAGCCAAAGGCTTACAGATGAGATTCTGCGGCATCTGGAAACTGAAGGGATCTCACTGTCACGAGATACCACAGTATCAATTGAAAAGACAAGTCGCAGGTGGAAGTTGACTGATAAAGAGACGGGTGAGGAATACGCCGTTGAGCGAAATGAATTCAAGATGAAGTCGAAACTCAACGGTGTTCCGGAAGAGTGGCACAAGCAGTTTAAAGATATCAATGTTCCTCTCTCTTCAGATGCTACTATTTCGCCCACCGTCGACGCCAACGGATGGATAATCACCGACAATGACAAACACTACACGCTTCTGCCCGCTGGCGATAAACTAATAGTCTACGAAGGCGATCTCAAAACGCCTGCGGGAACAGTTGCTTTCATCGTTCCGGATGAGTGGCGCCAGCAACTGAAGGATCACGGTGTGCTTCTCTCTCCAAGGGCTGCCATTGCGGCGAGCGAGGACAGTGGTACGTGGGCGATCTCCGACAATGAGAAGCGCCATACGGCTCTACGCCATCAAAACGAACTCGAGATTCACGAAGGGGAACTCAAAATCTACGCGGGAACAATTACCTTCACATTTTTTGGTACCAGGTATACGCGCACTCCCTTGGGCTGGCTCATTGTTTCAATGATTACGATTGTTGCTTTTTTTGCGGTACTCTCCATTCTCCGCTACCTTCAGACCTACTCCATGACATGGGTGAGTCAACGTATCCTATTCGATTTAAGGAACCACGTCTTTTCACACTTACAATCGTTATCTATGCGGTTCTATGACCTCAAAGGAACTGGCCAGATTCTGTCCCGTGTGAGAGAAGATGTTGCGGCTCTACGTTCTCTGGTTACTACCACGTCAATTGATATCATCACCGATATAGTAACCGTAATCGTGATGTTGGTAATTATGTTCAGCTGGCATTGGAAGCTGACTCTTCTGTCCCTGGCGGTCATGCCGTTTATCGTGGGAAACTATTTCTTCTTTATTCGCCGACTTCGCCCAATGTGGCGCCAATGGCGCGACAAGTGGGCTGATATTTCGACAGGCCTGTACGAGGCGGTTGCCGGCGCTAAGGTGGTGAAGGCGTTCGGTCGGGAGCGCCATCATGAGTTGAAACTGTTCCGTGACATGCGTACGACTTTCGAGTGGGAAATCAAGGTTACACAAGATCGAACCGCAATGCAGCGCATTGCGCTCTTCTTCCGAACCCTCGGCAGGGGTGTCGTTCTTTCATATGGAGGTTATCTCGTGGTGCGGGGAGACTTCACCGTCGGATCGATGATTGCTTTCGTCACGTTCCTTGAACGCATGCAAAGCCCAATTATGAGTTTGATTAACATTAACGCAACTATTCAGGAAGCGATGGTGTCCACGGAGCGTGTCTTCGGTCTACTTGATTCGGAACCGACGGTCGAAGAACCGGAAGATGCCATTGCCCTTCCTGAGATTCGCGGTCATGTCAAGTTTGAGGATGTTCAGTTTAGCTACGAACCGGAAAACCCCGTGCTGCACCATATCAACCTCGAGGCGCAGCCGGGCATGATGATAGCCCTCGTCGGGCCGTCAGGCTGCGGAAAAACAACCGTAGCGAACCTAATCGCTAGATTCTATGATCCAACAGACGGCGCAGTATTCATTGACGGTTTTGATCTCCGAGATGTGACTATCAAGTCGCTGCGCAACCAACTGGGAATAGTATTGCAGGAGAACTTCCTGTTCGATGGCTCTGTGGCAGAAAATATCCGCTTCGGACGTCCAAATGCCTCGGATGAAGAGGTCGTGGAGGCCGCGTTAGCCGCTAATGCGCATCAGTTTATCGTCGAGCAACTTCCTGAGGGATATGAAACAAAAGTAGGTGAACGAGGTATGCGATTATCCGGCGGGCAGAAGCAGCGCTTATCTATTGCACGCACTATCCTGCGCGACCCGCGCATCTTGATCCTTGACGAAGCGACTTCCAGCTTGGACACACAGTCGGAGGAACAGATCCAGCAGGCGCTCGATCGCCTGATGAAGTCGAGAACATCGTTCGTCATTGCGCATAGACTCTCCACGGTTCTGAAAGCGGATATGATTGTGGTGATGGAAGAGGGCAGAATCGTTGAAACGGGCACTCATGAACAATTGGTGGAATCCGGCGGTATGTACGCGGACATGTATAACAAGCAGTTCAAAACCAAGAGCGAGAGTGAGGACTCCTGGCTGAAATAAAGAGAGAACGCCTATATATCCATCTTCCTTCCGAAGTAAGCGGTGAGACTAGGTAGACAGAAAGTATGAAGGAAACGGCTTCACGGCATACATCGCCGAGTCGTGAAGGTTATGGGTGTCCAACTCTGAAAGCAGTCCAGTCTAAAAAGGATTAGAATGGTCACTGAAATGCCGCTGAAGCAGTGGACAGTAAGGACAATCTGTATTTTGATTGTTCTGCTGTCCACCCCGTTAATGGCACATAGCCAAAGCTCCAACCGCATTATTGAAGCGAAGTGGTTGGATAGTCCGCCCGTTATTGACGGCGCACTATCGGAAAGTGTTTGGGAGCAAGCCGAAATCGCAACCGATTTCTTTCGCGCGAAACAGACGCGCGGGATCCCGGCTAGGTTGAACACCAAGGCGATGATCTTGTACGACGCGGACGCGCTTTACATCGGTGTGCGTTGCGACGAGCCGGACATGAAGAACCTCCGCGAAACGCAAACTCGCCGCGATGCATGGCTGTTGGGAGACGACACCTTCAAAGTCTTGCTCGACACCTATAATGATCAGCGCAACTGCTATGTATTGGCTGTCAACACGCTGGGAACACAGATGGATCAAAGAATCAGCAATGAAAGCAAATTTGATCCGGCGTGGAACGCGAACTGGAAGGCAAAAGTCCAAAAAAATGGCAACCATTGGACTGCTGAGATGGCAATCCCGTTCAGCGAACTTCGGTTTAATCCGCAGATGACAACCTGGGGCATCAATTTTTGGCGGCCCCATCCGATGGATGGTGAACATTACTCTTGGTCGGACACGGGAGGCAGTTTGAGTCGGGTATCCGATTTTGGTAAACTGGCAAACCTGGACTTCTCTAGAATCAACACCGATCGAAAAGTTGGCATTCTTCCGTATGTCACCCATCGCGCCACGACCCATGGGAACAACGGTCAAAGCGCCGGATTGGATTTTATCATCCCGATGTCAACGAACATCACCACGAATGTGACGTTCAATCCCGATTTTTCTCAACTCGAAGCTGATCCAACCCGGATAAACATCTCAAGCGATCGCGAGTTGTTTCTGCCTGAACGCCGCCCGTTTTTTCGCGAAGGCGCGGAGCTATTTGATCTGCCGCTGAATCTATTCTATACCCGTCGGGTACAAGAGATAGATTACGGCGTGAAATCCACCGGGCGAGTGGGCGACTATAACCTGGCTCTAATCGACACCTACGGCACGATGGTCGACCGCTACGATAATGGTAGAAAGAAGCAGGCGAATCTATTCGCTGCACGAGTCAACCGGAATGTCGGCGAACGCTCAATGATTGGGGCGATGGGAATTCAGAAACATCAGGCGGATCGTGACGTCGCCCTGCTTTCAGTTGACGGACGATTCGCCCTTCATCGCGACTGGGTAGCTCGATCGCAGTATGTCGTGAATTCCCTAGGCGGCGAGGCGCATTCAGCATACCATACCTCGATGAACTGGAATCATGAGAGCGGATGGGGCGGCCGGGTACGCCTTGAGGAGATTGAGGATGGTTTTAGACCCAACGAAACCGGACTGGAAGAGGAGGCATTCCGCCATCTGAATAGCCGAGTTTGGTTTAGGAATCGTTTTGATGAGGGAAGTAAGATACGTTCGATCTACGTTGGCGGTCACCATTCTCATCAGACCGATGCTCAAAACTTACTATTTCGTCGCCGGGTTGGATTGTCAGCGAACGTTGGAATCGGAAGATTCGGTCTCTTCTCGTACGGCAGGTATGGGCTGCAACGCGACGACGGGGAACTTTTCCACAGAAAATACATTGGCGCCCGGCTGACTTATCGTCCCAAATGGGGACATGTACGGCTCTCGAACCAAGTTGGCACACGTCAAGATAAATTCAACCGGTACACCAGGCTTTCGACGAGCCTAAATCTCTTTAGCAAACTCACATTGAGATTCGACTTCAATAACTTTTTCTGGCGCGACCATCAGAACACGCTCATTATCCGCCTACGAGGGAATTATCAATTTACTAGACGGATTGGATGGCGAGTGTTTGTGGAACGAGTAGATGAACGTCTTGCCAACCGCATCAGCTACAATTTCAACTCAATCTTCGACTACCAGTTCACCCCCGAGAGCCGTCTTTTCGTCGTTCTGGCGGACAGTACCGATGGTGAGCGCGCCGTACTCACCAAAATGTCCTACCTCTTCGAGTCTGACCTTCCGTTCTTGAATTAGCGAGTTGCGTAAACCTAGCCGTTAGTCTCAAGTAAGGACTGGCAGGTCTTTCCCTCCGTGACAGAAACGACTCTAACCTGACTATCTGTATCCTATTCTCTATAGCAAAACCAATAATCACTTCTATACCGCAGTAGGTTCGTTCGCCTAACCGAACCCGTTTCTTCCAGTCTCGTAGGTGCGATTGGACATAAATCTCTATCGATCAACAGATGGGAAAACGATCAAGCGAGCGAATAGATCCGGCGTCTGCATAAGGAACGCGACAGAAAATCCTGCGATAGAGATTTCTCGACTCCCGGCTGCGATTTAGCAGTCGTAGGGTGGGCACCGCCCACCAGCCTTTTGTAGGAACGACCGCCCCGCCACGATTCACCGCCACCGTCCGTAGGAGCGAATCTCCAGGTCGCGACTCCCCGCACTGCAGAGCAGTGCAATGTCAATAGAAACTAACGATACCAGCTTGTTGCACTCCAGCGGAGTGCCATGTCGATAGAATCGCGACGCCCATATTCCCTGCCCTCCATTCCTCCCCGCTCCCCTACCTTCCAACGCTATGGACATCCCCGCTCCCCCCATGCTACAATAAACCCCATGGCAAACTACCAAGAACTCGCAAACCTCGTGTGGAACGTCGCCGACGATGTCCTCCGAGGCCTGTTCAAACCCCACGAATACGGCGACATCACCCTCCCCTTCCTGGTGCTGCGCCGATTGGACTGCATCCTGACGGAAGACGACCGAAAAGACAAAGCCATCGACGCCTACAACCAATTCAAAGGTGAAGTGTCCGAAGAACTCCTGCCCCAGATCATTCTGACCAAGACGAAGTCCAACTTCTACAACACCTCCCAATACGACCTCTCCCGACTGAAAGCCGACCCCAACAACATTCGTCTCAACTTTACCAACTACCTCAACGGCTTCAGCAAAGATGTGCGGGACATCATCGAAAACTTCAACCTCGACCAGTTCATTGATAGACTGGACAAAAACAATCGTCTGTTCATTTTCTGCGACAAGTTCACCGAGGTCGATCTCCACCCCGATCAGGTGGACAACCACACCATGGGACAGGTGTTTGAGGAGCTGCTGCGCCGGTTCTCGGAAATGTCCAACGAGACCAGTGGAGAACACTACACCCCGCGCGATGTCGTGCGGCTGCTAGTCTCCCTGCTGTTCGCCGAACACCGCGAGGAAGCGCGCGGACAAGGAGTGATTCGCAGCATCTTCGACCCCTGCTGCGGCACCGGCGGCATGTTGACCATCGGCAAGGACTACTTCCGCGAACAGATCAATCCCGACGCCGATATCCGGCTGTTGGGACAGGAACTCAACCCGCAAACCTACGCCATCTGCAAATCCGATATGCTGATAACCGGCGAAAACTCCGACGCCATCCAACTCGGTTCCTGCCTCTCCGACGACGGGTTTCAAGGGGAGCGGTTCGACTACATGATAACCAATCCTCCGTTCGGCGTCAGTTGGAAGTCCGACGAAGACGCCGTGAAAGCCGAAGCTAGCACTTCCGGCGGCAGGTTCTCGGCGGGCACACCCCGCAGTTCCGACGGAGCGTTGTTGTTTCTTCAGCACATGCTCTCCAAGATGGAGAGCCGCGGCAGCCGCGTCGGAATCGTCCTGAACGGCTCGCCGATGTTCACCGGCGACGCCGGCAGCGGCGAGAGCGAAATCCGACGCTGGATTATCGAAAACGACTGGCTGGAGTGCATCATCGCGCTGCCCGACAAACTCTTCTTCAACACCAGCATCGCCACTTACATCTGGATCTTGACGAACCGCAAGCTGGAGAGACGCCGGGGCAAGATCCAACTGATAAACGGCGCGGAATTCTTCGAATCCATGAAACGGAATCTCGGCGACAAAAGCGTGTTCATCTCCGATTCGCACATAGAGCGCCTGGTGGATATCTACACGAACTTCGAGGAATGCGAGCACTCCAAAATCTATCCGAACGAGTTCTTCGGCTACACCAAGGTGATTATCGAACGACCGCTGGTCGAAGTGAGCGATGTCCCCGGCGAGGAGAATGGAATCGTCGTGACGGACAAGAAGGGTAATCCGAAACCCGATTCCGCGTTGCGAGAGGACGAGCGCATCCCCTTCGCGGAGGACATCGACGACTACTTCCGGCGCGAGATTCAACCCCACCTGCCGGACAGTTGGATGGATCGCAAGAAAGACAAGGCAGGCTACGAAATCAACTTCAATCGCTATTTCTACCGCCACACGCCGCTGCGCTCACCTCGTGAAATCGCCGATGAAATGCGCTCGCTTGAGGGTAAGAACGAAGGCTTGCTGAGAAACGTGTTAGAATTAGTTTCAGACGCGTAGCCACAAAGGGTATAATTTAGTGTAGTTGTAGGGTGGGCACTGCCCACCAGCCTTTTGTAGGAGCGATCTCCAGGTCGCGACCATCAAACGAGTGAATAACGAACGCGATAGTAAATCCCGTGCGATAGAGATCTTCTGCCCACCAAACCTCAAATGAATTTTCTGCTAATTGTTCAAAGAAGCCCGTAAGGAAAGGAGGGATCGGCGTTGATAACAAACCTTAGCGTACACAATTTCAAATCGTGGGAGTACGCTGCTGACGACTTGCGTTTTGCGCCCTTGACCGCGTTTTTCGGTGCCACCGGTTCAGGCAAATCCAGTATCCTCCAAGCACTTCTGTTGCTAAAACAAACCACGGAACGTCCACCGGATTGGAACCAACCGCTCAACTTTGGAGATGAAAATTCGTTGGTGAATCTAGACAACTTTTATGAAATCATATACCATCACGACTATTCACTAAATCTCTTCATTTCCTTATCCTGGGCGTTGCCCAGAAAAACCTACATTGCAGATAAATACGAAACCGATAACCTGTCTTTTAGCCTCGAAATTAATGGCCACTCCGTTTGGAACGCCTATTACAAGTGTGGAGACACATATACCTCAGGAGAGACTCATTACTTAGCCCGAACGTTTGGGATTGGGTGGTCCAAGTTTGAGACCCCTGTCGTGGATGGCGCCGCGACTTCACTGTTTCGGTGCTACGGCATTCGCACGAAGTCAGGGGAAACGCCGAAGTTCTACGCCGACCTAGAAAAGTCTTTTGAAGCCCTATTCGCGAAAATCCACTATCTCGGTCCTGTCGGCTTTTATCCTCAGCCGTGTTACACATGGCGGATGTTCGAGCCTCCGCGAGGTGTCGGCAAGCATGGAGCAGAGGCGATCTCCGCCCTCCTGTCATCGGGGAGCGGCAATTACATAGCATACGAGGACGAAGAAATAGAGGAAGAACAGATACTGCTATGGTTAAAGCAGTTGGGGCTAATTCATTCATTTCGGCTACTCCCCGACTATGACTCTATGGACACCTATGACTTTCTTGTTAGGCAGTATGAGAATGGACCCGAAGTCCGGCTTCCGGATGCTGGATTCAGTGTGTCGCAAATTCTGCCGCTACTGATTCTCTGCGACACTGTCACCGAGGGATCGATTCTTATTCTCGAACAGCCCGAAGCGCATCTCCATCCTAAGATTCAATCAGAATTGGCTGATGTTCTCATTGATGCGGTGAAAAAGCGGCGTCTCCAGATTATCCTAGAAAGCCATAGCGAACCCCTGATTCATCGCCTAACGCGCCGCATTGCCGAGGAACGGCTTTCGGTGGACGACATGGCGCTCTATTTCTGCCAAAAGCACGAGGGAACATCCGAAATTGAAGAACTCGAGGTTGATGACCACGGCAACATCAGCAATTGGCCCCAACGCTTCTTTGGAGATGAAATGGACGACTTGGCTGCAAAGGCAAAAGCCGAAATTAAGCGTCGGAAAGCAAATCAGCCATGACATTAATCCCCGTTATAACCGATTTTCGGAAAGGAGGTATAGGCTATGATAACCGAACTCAGAGCGCAGAATTTCAAATCGTGGCAAGACACAGGCAATTTGCGTTTTGCCCCATTGACTGCGTTTTTCGGCGCGAATAGCTCCGGAAAAACCAGCATCTTGCAAGTATTGCTGATGCTCAGCCAAACCGTGGAGCACCCGCGAAAGAGCCAATCAAATGAGAATACGCCACTTTACTTTGGCAATGATTCGTCGCTGGTCAATCTTGGTAGTTTCGACGATGTCATCCACCAACACAGCCAGGATTCAAGCCTCGGAGTCTCGGTGTCGTGGGATATCTCTGAAGAGTTGAAAATTGAGGAACACATTTTCAACTCCATTGCTTTTTCCATGTCCATAGGGAAGAGATACAATCATCCGGCTTTGGAATCTTGCTCTTATTCAGCCAATGGACAGAGTTGGGAATTAAAGATGGACCAGATAGGTTGGACGTTCAAATTTCCCGACTTTTTAGTCAGAAGCGGATATTCAGCCTTTGCAGGGGGTTCGATACCGGCGAGTCCATACCGATTCTATGGGATCGAGCTACCGGACGAACTTGACTTAATTCTTTCGCCTCTCACAGCCTCTCTTGAGGACCTCTTCACTCGAATTCTTTACCTGGGCCCCCTGCGCGACAATCCTCGCCCCCATTACATCTGGAACGGCAAACCTCCCGAAGGAGTGGGAAGGTATGGGGAAGAAATGGTCTCCGCCCTGTTTTCATCACGGCTGCAATCCTCCGATCTTGACGAACACGTGCCGAAATGGTTGCAGTCCTTGGGATTAATCCACTCCTATCGCCTTGCTCCCGTTCCTCGTACGCAAAAGGATTACGAATTTCTCGTCACGAAGCACAAGGGCGGTCCCGAAGTCCGACTAACCGATGTGGGTTTCGGCGTCTCCCAAGTCCTGCCGGTGTTGATTCTCTGCTACTATGCCCCCGAAGGCTCGATCCTCATTCTCGAACAGCCGGAGGCGCATCTGCATCCGAAAGTGCAATCGGAACTGGGCGATGTCCTCATTGATGCCGTGAAAAATCGAAATCTCCAGATTATCGTTGAGAGCCACAGCGAACACCTGCTTCACCGCTTGATGCTCCGCACTGCTGAGGAGGGACTTTCCGTGGATGACACGGAGCTCTATTTCTGCCAAATCAAGGATGGCACATCCGGAATTGAACCACTACAGGTTGATGAATACGGCAACATCGGTAATTGGCCCCAAGAGTTCTTCGGCGATGTCACCGGCGACCTGATAAAACAGGGCAGAGCGGAAATGGATCGACGGGGAATAAGCAAGTCTTGACGGTGATTTTCGATACTACCGTCTTTGGAGAAGGGGATAAAAGCCATGATAACCGAGTTCAGAGCGCAGAATTTCAAATCATGGGAAGACACAGGCAAAATAGATTTCGCTCCATTGACCGGATTCTTCGGCGCCAATAGCTCCGGAAAAACCAGTCTCTTGCAGGTATTGCTAATGCTCAAACAGACGGTGGAACGCCCACCGGACTGGAATGACGCTCTTGATTTCGGTGATGAAAACTCGCTGGTTAACTTGGGCAGCTTCGGCGATATCATCTACCGTCACAAGCCGGATTTGAGTCTCGGCATTTCGGTTTCGTGGAAATTACCGGAAAAATTGATAATAAAGGATCCACACGGAAGTCCTCGGACTCCACTTGAAACAACAACCCTCTCGCTTTCTACGTCCGTCGTTAAGGTAGATCGACAGTTAGTTACCTCGGATGGCTTCGCCTACCAAGTGGGTATGCGATACTTTTCAATTGGGTGGGGTCCCGACGGCAGTGGCCGCGGCCTCGATCCCGAAGTTGTGTTTTTTCCCGGCTCCCTTTTCCGGTGCTACGGCGTGCGTGATAGGGCGCCCGGCAATCCAAGGTTACCATTTTGGCAATTCGAAGAAGCCTTTGAAAGCTTGTTTTCCAGCGTCTGTTACCTTGGGCCTCGCCGCGAATATCCCCGCGCCCAGTATACGTGGGAGGGTCGCCATCCGGAAGGGGTTGGGCAGCATGGACGAGACATGGTTTCGGCGCTGTTTTCGGGCCGGATTCAACTATTGGATCTTGATGAGCAAGTTCCGAAACGGTTGCAACGGTTGGGTTTAATCGACTCCTATCGGCTTGTTCCCGTTTCTAATATAGAAAATGGCTTCGAATTCCTCGTAACGGAGCACAAGGGTGGCATCGAAGTCCGACTAACCGATGTCGGTTTTGGTGTGTCTCAAGTCCTTCCCGTGCTCATCCTCTGTTATTACGTTCCAAAGGGTTCAATCCTTATTCTCGAACAGCCCGAAGCCCACCTCCACCCAAATGTGCAGGCGAAGTTGGCGGATGTACTCATCGATGTCGTAAAAAACCGGAATATCCAGATTATCCTCGAGAGTCACAGCGAGCATCTGCTCCATCGCTTGACGCGCCGAATCGCCGAAGGAAAGTTTTCGGCGAAAGACATGGCGCTCTATGCCTGCCAAATCAACGTCGGCACATCCGATATTGAACCGCTCATTATGGATGAATACGGCAACGTCAGCAATTGGCCCCGGGACTTCTTTGGCGATGACGCAGGTGATGTATTTGATAGAGCTAAAGCCGAAATCAAGCGTCGAAAAGCAATCACATGATGATGGTAATTGTAGATACAAACGTCGCCGTAGTCGCCAATGGAAACTCGGCACAAGCATCGAATGAGTGTGTGGAGACTTGTATTCACAGGTTGCAAGGAATCATGCACGGCGAAACAAAACTGGTTCTTGACATGGAATGGAAGATTCTCGGTGAGTATTCGGACAATCTGCATTCGCGTGCAGCCGGTGTTGGTAATGAGTTTCTTGAATGGTGTCTGCGGAATCGGACAAACCCGGAGAAATGCGAATTGGTTTGGATTACACCTGTTGATAATTCAGACACGGATTTTAGAGAATTCCCTTACGATCCCGCATTGCAAAATTTCGATCCAAAAGATCGGAAATTCATTGCCGTGGCACTTGCGCATCCAGAGGAACCGCCCATCTTGGAAGCCACGGATACAGAATGGTGGGAACTCCGCGACGCATTTTGTCGAAACGGCGTAACAATAGAATTTATTTGCGAAGATGACATACGGCGATTACACAGAGGCGCCTGAATCGGAAAAGTAGAGACCTCAGCAAAGGCATTGAAGTTATGCGGCGCTATCCTGAATACAAAGACAGTGGAATTGAGTGGATTGGGGATATACCGAAGAACTGGAAAGTGACAAAAATAAAGCATATATTATTGAATTTAATAGGTGGTGTCTGGGGCAATGAACCACAAGAAAACGAGAATGACATTTACTGTATACGGGTAGCAGATTTTGACTACGTTCAATTGGCACTTTCGACAGATAATCTTACTTTGAGAAATATACCACGTAAGGACCGAAGCAAAAGGACATTGGAGAACGATGATTTATTAATCGAAAAATCGGGGGGGGGGGGGGCGGAGAAAAAACACCCGTCGGCAGAACGGTGATATTCAACGGTGGGATATCAAAGCTTAGTGTTACTTCAAACTTTATCTCCAAGGTCTCTGTAAAATCAGATTTGTGTTTTCCTAAATACTTGTTGTATTGCCTCAATTCAATGTATCAGCTAGGTATTACTAGAAAGCATATTAAACAAAGCACAGGACTCCAGAATCTCGACATTGATTCTTATTTTCAAGAGAAAATGCCATTTCCTTCTCTCGTACAACAAACCCAAATCGCCAACTTCCTCGACCACAAAACCGCCCAAATCGACGAACTCATCCGCGCCAAAGAACGAAAGATAGAACTCTTGGGTGAATACCGCGCCTCCCTGATAAATCAGGCAGTGACGAAAGGACTTGACCCAAATGTGGAGATGAAACCCTCGGGAATTGACTGGGTGGGAGCGATTCCAAGGCACTGGGCTACTAAAAGATTGAAATATTTAGGAGAGTCGATAATTGGATTGTCTTACAAACCAGAAAACATGACCGATGAAGAGCAGGGAACACTTGTGTTGAGAGCCTCCAATATTCAAGATGGAAAGCCATCGTTCGTTGATAACGTATATGTGGATGTTAAAATAGATGAAAAACTAATCGTAAAAGAGGGCGATATACTGATATGTTCTCGAAGTGGAAGTTGAGATTTGATTGGTAAGAATATGACCATAACAGAGGAACTTGAAGGAATCACATTTGGGGTTTTTATGACTGTATTTCGGACTAAATCCTTTCGCTTCATTTCACATTTTTTGAATTCACAAGTATTCAAAAGCTATTCTGGCCTGTTCATCACTTCTACCATCAATCAATTAACTATCGATACATTGAATAATTTCAAAATTTGTCTTCCCCCCGAGAACGAGCAAATCCAAATTGCGGATTTCCTCGACAGAAAAACCAAACAAATCGACGAACTCCGCTCCAACGAAGAGGGTACCATCAAACTCCTCAAAGAGTACCGCCAATCCCTCATCTCCGAAGTCGTGACCGGCAAGATAGATGTCCGGGGCGAGGTGTAGACCGTGCCGACATATACCGAGACCAATTTCGAAGACCACATCGAAGAACGCCTGAACCGGTGGGGCTACCGCTCGCTGTCCCCTGCCGACTTCGACAAACATCGCTGCCTGATTCCCGATGAACCGCTGCAATTCATTCAAAATACACAGCCAACGGGGTATGAGCGACTTAAACGCGAATACGGTGTTCCCGCGCTACCACCAACTCGATGTGATACGCAAAATGAAAGCCGCTATCGTCGCCGAGGGGGTCGGTCACAACTACCTCATCCAACACGCCACCGGCAGCGGCAAGTCAAACTCCATCGCCTGGCTGGCGCACCTGCTGACACATCTCTACCGCTCTCCGACGGACACGAACCGCATCTTCGACTCGGTGATCGTCGTCACCGATCGCCGCGTGCTCGACAAGCAACTCCAAGAGACCATCAAGCAATCGGAACAGGTGGAAGGCGTCGTCCACCGCGTTGACAAGGACTCGGCGCAACTCAGAGGATTCCTCGAATCCGGCAAGGACATCATCATCTCCACCATACAAAAATTCAGCGTCATTGCCGAGACCATCGGCGAGCTAAAAAGCAAATCCTTCGCCGTGATTATCGACGAAGTCCACTCCTCCCAGACCGGCGAGTCGGCGCGCAACCTCAAGGTGTCGTTGTCAAAGGGGATCGACCAGGACGCCGATGATGACGACCCCGAAGCCTCCGACATGGACGCGCGCATTATCCGAGAGATGGAGCAGCGTGGAAGGCAGAATCACATCTCCTATTTCGGGTTCAGCGGCACGCCGAAAAACAAAACCTTGGAACTGTTCGGACGCAAGGACGAGAACGGAAACTTCCGCCCGTTCCACGTCTATTCCATGAGACAGAGCATCAGTGAAGGCTTCACGCTTGATGTCTTGCAGAACTACAACACATTCAAGCGCTACTTCCAACTCGTCAAGAACGTGCCGGAGGATAAGGTCTACGAGACAGCGCAGACGCTGCGCGCCTTGACGAACTACGTCGATCTGCAGCTCCACAGCATTGAGACAAAGACGAAGATTGTGCTTGAACACTTCGTCGAACACACGGCGAAGACGATCGGGAACAAGGGGCGGGCGATGCTGATTACGCGCTCCCGCCTCCACTGCGTCCGCTACAAGCTGGAATTCGATAAGCAGATGCGCGAGATGGATCTCCACTACGGCCCTCTGGTGGCATTTAGCGGCACGGTACACGACACCGACAACGGGCGGGACTACACCGAGAACGGCATGAACGAGTTGCCGCCGGGCGTCTCCATCGCCGACACCTTCAAGAGTCCGGAGTATCGGATTCTGATTGTGTCGAACAAATTCCAGACCGGATTCGACGAGCCGATGCTCCACACCATGTATGTTGATAAGCGGTTGGAGGGGCTGCAATGCGTCCAAGCCCTGAGCCGCCTCAACCGCGTCGCCGACGGCAAAACAGACACGCTGGTGCTCGATTTCGTGAACGAACCCGACGCCGTGCAAGCCGCCTTTCAGCAATACTACCAGACCACGATGCTGGCGGAGGAGACCGACCCCAACCGGCTGTACGACCTGCAGTTACAGTTGACGAATTTTTACCTTTTCGACGAGCACCACATCGACCGGTTCTGCCGAGTCTTTTACGATCAGGATGAACCCGACGAACGGCTGCAAGGCATCTTGGACGAGGTTGTCCAAAGCTGGCGGGAGCGCGAAGAGGAGGAACGGGAAGAGTTCCACTCCGCATTGCAAAGTTACATCCGCCTCTACGGCTATATCTCCCAGTTGATTAGCTTTACGGACGCCGATTTGGAAAAACTGTACGTCTTTGCCCGCAGCCTCAACAAAAAGCTGCCGAAACGCGAGGGCACCGACGTGAGCGATGTGCTATCATCGGTGGATCTGGACTCGTTCCGTGTTCAGCAGGTCCACAAGGTTTTGCAACTCAAACTCGAATCTGAGGATAGCGTGGTTGAAGGGATTGGGAGTGGGACGAGCGTTATCGTCGAGCTAGACGCGGACCTCTTGTCCAATATCATTCAGGCGTTAAACGATGCCCATCAAGCCGACTTCACCGAGGAAGACAAGGTTGACATTGCGGCGATTCACCGCAAGGTGAGCGAGCATGAGGAACTTCGCCAGGTCATGGCGGCGGACAATACGGAGCGCAACCGGCACCGTAAATTTGGGGAAGTGCTTGACACAATCCTGCTGGATTTCGTCAATAACAAGCTGGAACTGTATAACAAGCTATCACGACCCGAGATTAAGGCGTACCTCCTGAACCACCTCTACCGCGCATATCGTGAAAGATCGCCCTCCCCACACGTGTAGTTGTAGGGTGCGCACCGCGCACCAGCTTTTTGTAGGAGATCAAGCGAATGGATAATGAGCGCGATAGAGATCTTCTCCAGGTCGCGCTCCCGCCCCAGCGGGGCGGCATGTCAATAGAAACGAACGAACTTCGCTAACGCACTCCAGAGGAGTGCCATGTCTTTTGTTAATCAGTACGGCAGACCGCCATCAAATTCTGGGTTTCCTCCCTCTCCGCCCACCATCCCTCCCAATCCGTGAAATCTGCGTAATCCGTTTAATCCGTGATTCAGACAATCCCACCTCGCATCCCCCTACCCGCCTTCGCGTCCTCTCCCCCTCCTCCTCACTCTCTCCACTCCCCACTGCTTTTCCCCCTTCCCCTGACCACTGGTCACTAGCCAGCAAGCAAGTGAATAGCGAGCGCGGTAGCATCCCACTGCATTGCCCGTCTTTCCGTTTTCACACTCTCGCCAATCGCACAATAACCTTCTTCTAATCCGTGAAATCCGCGTAATCCGTTTAATCCGTGATTCAGACAATCCCCTCACCTTCCCACTCAAACCTCCGCCTAACCCACCGCCCCTAATCCTGCCAATCCCCTAATCACATTAATCACAGTTCAGACAATCCCCTCCGCTTCCCCTTCTCGTCCTCTTCCCTTCCCAACTGCCCACCACCCGTTTGATAGGCGTCGGTCCCTGTAGGATCAAGCGACTGGACGAGGAGCGCGATAGTAAATCCCTCCATCTCCACGTCGCGTCCCCCGCCGCAGAGAGGCTGCATGTTAAAAGAAACGGACGATGCCCGCTTTCACATTCCAGCGGATCAAGCGAGCGGACAGCAGGTGAACAAGTGAGTGAATAACGAACGATCAACTGAGCGGATAGCGAAGGCGATAGACCTCCCATAGAATTCCCATAGAAAATCCTGTGCCATGTTTTTGGTTAACCCATGCAACAAACCGCCATCAAATCCGCAAAATTCTCCCTCACCGTCCACATCCCTCCCATTCCGTGAAATCCTTTAATCCGTGTAATCCGTGATTCAGGCAATCCTCGCCTCGTGCCACTCACACCACCGCCCCTAATCCTGCCAATCCAATAATCACATAAATCACAGTTCAGACAATCCCCTCCGCTTCCTCTCCCCTCCCGTTTTCTCGTTTTCCTGTCCTCTCGTTTCCTCATTATCTCCCCTTCTCCACTGGTCACTGACCACTAGCCACTGACCACTGCTTTTACCAATGTTTTGAGAAATTTTCAACGATTGACAAATCCGCCCCAACACGTTACACTTACCCCCGATTGCACCCCGCGGCACTGGTCCGCTCCACAGCCGTCTATACGACGAGGCGCACCGCGCTCAACTAAATATCGCAACCAAGACAAGCCCGTTAGTGGAAGTCTGTGACACCCGGTGGCTTGTGGTCAGTGGTTGGTGGTCGGTAACGCCAAGAGAAATCCTTGGCTTTTACTGATTACTGGCAACTGGTCACCAGCCACTGCTGTTTTCTGACACCGCCGACGGGCTTTTTTTATAGTAGTAGGCACACTCCGGTAACCCGTGTCCCCGAGCGTTGCCGCGTCCTAAACACAATATGAACCGCACTCAACTTTATTTCGCAACCGATACGCGCCCGTTAGTAGGAACATGTGTCGTATTTGCAGCCATCATAGGAGACCAAACGGACAATCAAGCTAATTCCATGAATCACATGAATCACAGTTCAGACAATGTGAGCTACCAACTCCCCACACGTACCATATACTCCAAAAAACAATCTACTTATATCCTTAAGCAATAAAACATGTGCACAACGACCGAAGAATTCAATATCTCTTTTGATGATCACAAGGAAGCAATCCGCCGCCGTATCTACGACGCCTGGACCACCTCCCAGATTGTCGATTCCTGGATGGAAAAATATCCGCAGTGGGCGCATCTTGGTCGCAAGAAATTTCGTGACGCCGCTCGCGTGTCTAATCCACGCTCTAACAAATACTCAAATGATTGGCGCCAAATATACGAGCGCACCTTAGCGCACTATCGTGAGGAACGCCGCGCCTACCTCGAAGCCGCCGCTGGCAAGGCTTCAAGCGCAATTTCGGATCTCGTTGAACGAGTGCGCTCAAATGTTGCCAATGTCCCAGTTGAAAGCGCCAGCGACCTCCTTGCCGTGTCGCGCGCCATCAACCCATTAAAACTCATCGCGCTCCACGAGTTATCAAACACAAATCATGAACCCGATAATCCCATCACCCCAAATCATAGCGAAGATACGGTCGATAGACTTATGCGCTACCAAAAGATGGCTGAAGAGGACAGAGAAGCAGAAGGATGATGCCGCCTTTCGTGAACTCAAAGCCCACGTCGGCTACGTCTACCCCAACCTTTTCGTCAAATACTACATCAGGGATATCAGCTACCGCATGCTCAAACTCAAACCGTTCCACATCCAAATCCTCGGCGCCATCAAACCCGGCGAATACGGTAAGCAGATTAACGTACAAGCCCCCCGCGGCACTGGCAAGACCACCCTTGTCAATCGCCTAATTCCCCTATGGCGAATCTGCTACAAGCACTTTGATCTCGTTATGGATAGGCAACCCGAAGAATTCATCCTCATCGTCGGCCGCAACGAACGCATGGCGCGCCAACGCATAACGGAAATCCGATACGTCCTCGAACACAATCCCCTCATCAACCGCGACTTCGGAGCCCTCGTCGGTTCGCCGTGGACAAAAACCGAAACCGACACCCGAAACGGCATCGGATTGAGACCCCTCGGACGCGGCTCCTCGGCGACGCCAGACCCACTCTCAAACTATGCGACGACATCGAAGACCCCAAACGCTGCCTCAATCCCGACCTCCGCGAAGAAGACAGAGACTGGTTCATGACCGACTTCATGTACGCCGGAGATCTTGGAAGTGGGCACTCCAACACCATTATCGTTGACACCGTCAAACACCCCGAATCACTCTCCGAACACCTCCGTACCGTGCCAGGTTGGCGGACCCTGCGCTACCAAGCCGTGGTGGATCCGGTAGACATCTACCACCCCACCGCCGAGCGCCTCTGGAAAGCGTGGGAACGCCTCTACTGCGACACCACACTCAATGACGAAGAACGCGAAGAAAACGCGAATGCCTTCTACGAGGCTCATCAAGATGAGATGACCGGTGGCGTGACGATGCTGTGGCCCGAGAAACTGCCGTACCTCCAGGTCCGCAAAGAGATTGTAGAACGCAGTTACCACAGCATCATGCGCGAACTCCAGAACGACGCGCGCGATCCTTCGATGGCGTTGTTCGCAATGGATAACGCGCTGACATTTTCTGTCACCGACGAAGGGTTCAGGCGCAGCGACGGGCATGTCGTACCGTGGCATGATATGGGCGGCTTCACGACGTATCTCGACACCATGGGTGGACGCGATGCGGCGGAAAACAGTTTCGCGTGTGCCGTTGTCGTCGTTTGGGAACCGCTGATTGGCGGTCAGTCGCTTAATCCCGATTCGCTCTCCGGCGTGAACGGATACATCCTGCTCGCGTGGCTCGACCGCGTCGCGCTCACCGCGCAGATGGAGAACGCCATCCTCCTCGCTCAGCGTGCCGAGGCGGTGCTTGCGCCCGCGCATCCCAAATCCTACTTCGTTTGCGAACAGCGCCCCGATAAAGACGGTACAATAAAGATGTCAACCGACAATGCGTTCCGCGTGATGAAAGACCGCCATCGCTTTCAGTGCGCGATTACGTATCACGAGCAGCACCAAAACAAAGAAGACCGCATCGGCACGCTTGAACCAGCCATAAGGAACGGTTGGCTTGCTTTCAACGAACGCGATTTGCCCCCTGAGTTCTGGACTCAGTTCAGGCAATTCCCCTCGGCGGAACACAACGACGCACCCGACGCCGTCCAAGGCGCGGTAAGATCACGCGTCACGACGACAGCGCCACAGCGCGCCAATCTAGCTGCTGCCCGCCGATTCAACCGCAACTCCGTCGTACGACTGTTACGATAGCGTCTCGAAACCGAGTTTTTGATTGAAAACTTGGTTTCTTTCTCCCGCAATCCTGTAGCATGCGATCAAAAGAATAATCAACTGCGATCAAATGAACCCCGTAGGAGATCGAAGGAATGAATAATGACTGCGATAGAAATCCTCTCCCGGTCGCGACTTAGCTGTTGTAGGGTGGGCACCGCCCACCAGCCTTTTGTAGGAGATCAAACGACTGAATAGGGAGTGCGATAGAAATCTTCTCCAGGTCGCGATTCCCCGCTCCGGCAGAGCGGCATGTCAATAGAAGCCGGCGGCATCCGCTTATGCGCCCCAGCGGAGATCATTCCAAACAGGTTCTTAAAGTCGCATGGCGAAAGATTAATCGATTACTGTTCCAGCACCTCTGCTGAAAAAAAACATTTGCGTTCCTCCCTGTTGGAACGTGCAAGCAACTTGCGAATCTACCCGCCAATGTGGTAAAATATGCATTCAAAAACACGGAAAAATCCAATTTCTTGAGAGGTAAGAATTCACGTGAGCGAACATCATCGTGTCGCTATCGTCGGTGCGACTGGCGCCGTCGGCAACACACTTATGGCAATCTTGGAAGAGCGGACGTTTCCTATCGCGTCCCTCAAGTTACTGGCTTCCCACAGATCTGCAGGCGAGATTCTCACATACAAAGATCAACCGATTATGGTCGAGGAATTGACGCATGATTCGTTCGATGATGTCGATCTCGTGTTTTCGTCTGCAGGGTCGTCGATCAGTAAAGAGTTCATTCCAACCGCCGTCGACAAAGGCTGTCTCGTCATCGACAACACAAGCGCGTTTCGTATGGACGCCGATACACCATTGGTGGTGCCTGAGGTAAACCTGAGCGCGGCGATAAAGCACAAAGGCTTAATCGCCAATCCGAACTGTTCTACGATCCAGATGGTGGTCGCTCTTAAACCGATTTATGACCGCGTCGGGATTAAACGGATCGTCGTATCAACCTACCAGAGTGTGTCGGGCAAAAGCGGTTCGGCGGTGTTTGAGTTGGTAGACCAAACAACGGCGGCACTGGAAGGTCGCCCGATTGAACCGGATAAGTTTCCGCATCAGATGGCGTTTAACGTCGCGTTCGATTGGCCGTTTACCGACAGTGGAGACAGCGAAGAGGAAGTGAAGATGGTCAATGAGACGCGCAAGATTCTGGAGGATGACAGTATTGCCCTGTCCGCGACAACGGTTCGAGTACCGGTTTTCTTCGCTCATTCTGAATCCATTAACGTGGAGACCGAGGACAAACTTTCCCCGGAAGAAGCGCGCCAACTGTTGTCAGAATCTCCCGGAGTGGTCGTTATGGACGATCCTGCGAAGAGAGAATACCCCCTCGCAGTTGACGTTGCCGGGAAGGACGAGGTGTACGTTGGACGTATCCGAGAAGATTGTTCGATTGAGAATGGACTTAATCTCTGGGTGGTGGCGGACAATCTCCGCAAAGGCGCCGCACTTAACGCTATCCAAATTGCCGAAATGCTGGATCGCATCAGTGTCTAAGAAGGTATTGACGATGTGGCATCTTGAGATTGACTTCACCCCTGATTCTCAGCCGTATCTTGCTCCACCCGGCCTACATGATCAGACAGTTGCCGGTTTTGCAGACGATGATCGGCTGCGACTGTTGATGGATCAATTCGAGAGGAATGTCGACGATTATCGCATCACACTCACAAAATGAATCATCTTGGGCATTCGATGTAGTTCGTCGCATCTAGAACGAGTTTGATGAATATGCTAGGAAAGGCACAAAATGCGGGATTACTATGAGGTGCTTGGCGTAAGCCGGGACGCATCTCCCGACGAAATAAAAAAAGCGTATCGCAAGCTTGCGGTCAAATATCATCCGGACAAGAATCCCGGGGATACCGCGGCGGAGGAAAAGTTCAAGGAAGCGTCTAACGCTTACGAAGTATTGTCGGATCCGAAGAAACGCCAAATCTACAATCAACGTGGGCACGCAGGGGTCAACGACATGGGGTTTCATGGATTCACGAACATGGAGGACATTTTCTCGAATCTTGGCGACATTTTCGGTCGGACTGTCTTTGGAAATTTTGGCGACGCCTATGGGGATGTGTTTAATCGCCAGGCTTCCCCCAAGCCCCAAGCACAACCACAAGCTGCGGATACACGCATCAAACTTACAATCGCGTTCACGGAGTCGGTGTATGGAACCGAAAAACGCGTTAATGTCCAGGGAAGAAATATCACAATTAAAATACCGGCGGGAATTCGAGACGGGCAAACTCTTCGCCTCCAAGGACAGGGAGGGCGAGCGTTCGGTGGTCGACAGTCGGGTTCATTGTTAGTTACCATCTCGGTTGAACCCCATCCCGACTTTAAACGCGAAGGCTTGGATCTTATTACGCAAGTTGATATACCCTTCACCCGTGCCGCTCTCGGCGGGAAGGTGCGCGTTCCAACCTTGAAGGGACAAGTAAACTTAACAATCCCGCAGGGAAGCCCATCAGGATCGCAATTTCGGCTGCGCGGTCAAGGAATAGAGGATTCTGCGGGGCGGAAAGGCGATTTGCGGGTCTTGATTCAGGTTAAAATTCCAAAAACGTTAACTCGCGAACAGAAGGATTTGCTCAACGAGTTTGAAAAGACGTTGCAGCCCACATAAGCTAATTATCGCCCCACCAATTAGGAGGAAGAAATCAAGATGCTTTCACTCTCGCAGCGGAGCGAGAAAGTTGCTCCCTCGTCGACGTTAGCGATTACCGCGAAGATAAACTCAATGCAGGCAGAAGGGATTGATATCGTTAAGTTCGCTGCTGGAGAGCCCGATTTCGACACTCCCGAATACATCAAGGATGCTGCAATCGAGTCACTGAAGAACGGCTTCACCAAGTATACTCCGGTCCCTGGCATTGCGGAACTAAGAGAAGCGATTGTCGAGAAATTCAAGAGGGACAATAGTTTGGTGTACTCTCCGTCACAAGTGATTGTTTCGTGTGGCGCCAAGCACTCCATATACAATATTGTGCAGGCGATTTGTAATCCGGGAGATGAGGTTATTTTTGCCGCACCGTATTGGGTCAGCTATCCGGAGATCGCGAAATTGGCAGACGCTACCCCGGTAGTCGTGGACACGACCGCAGACCAAAATTTTTGTATGAAGCCGGAACAGATTGAGGACGTACTATCGGATAGGACGAAGGCAGTAATTATTAGTAGCCCGAGCAATCCGACCGGAACTATCTACGACGCTAAAACACTGGAACAGATTGGGGAGCTTGCGCTCAAACACCAGTTCTACGTCATCTCGGACGAGATTTATGAAGCGCTGCTCTATGACAATCTGAAGCACCAAAGCATCGCGTCACTAAATGAAGCCGTTCAGGAGATTACCTTCGTCGTAAACGGCGTATCGAAAGCCTATTCCATGACCGGTTGGCGTATCGGATACACGGCAGGTCCGGAAAAAGCGATTCAAGCCATGTCGCGAATTCAATCGCACAGTACGTCCAACCCAACCTCAATCGCCCAAGTTGGCGCGCTTACCGCGCTGAGCACCTCCCAAGAAGCGGTAGAGGAAATGCGACGGGCATTTGAGGAGCGGCGAAACGTCATCTGTGAACGATTTGATGAAATTGAGGGCGTTACCTACGCTAAACCACAAGGCGCCTTCTATATTTTTCCGGATGTTTCCGCGCATTATGGCCGCAAAATCGACGGGACAACTATCAATGGATCTTTGGACATGACGGCGTACTTGCTTGACAATGCGAGAGTGGGCGTAATTCCGGGAAGTGCATCCGGCGCCGACAACCATCTGCGGCTATCTTTTGCAACATCACTAGCAGAAATAAACAGCGGTATGGACAGAATCAAGGAAGCACTCGCTTATTAGCACGGGCTATAGCCGAGCACGTCTCGCCTTAGTCTGGTGCTAAATCCATGGAAACGCACGTATGACAAATTTTCTTGAGTATATTCGAGACGTACCGGATTTTCCGAAACCAGGCATCGTATTCAAAGATATCACGCCGCTTCTTCAGAGTGAATCGGCATTTCGAGATGCCATTGAAGTGTTGAGAGCGAACTATCAACCGAAAGAGGTCGACGTTGTCGTGGGGATTGATGCGAGAGGGTTTATTCTCGGCGGTGCCTTGGCGCATCAATTGGGAGTTGGTTTTGTCCCTGTCCGTAAAAGCGGGAAACTGCCGTACCACACCTACAAAGCCGGATACGACCTTGAATACGGCACCGATACTCTCGCCATTCATCAAGACGCCTTTGCTGCGGGGAGTCGTGTGTTAATCTGTGACGACGTTATCGCAACCGGTGGCACCATTGCCGCCACGATCGAACTCGTCGAGAAACTAGGGGCGCATGTCGCGGGGATCGGGGTTCTTATTGAGCTAACTTTTCTCAACGGACGCGAGAAATTCCAAGGGCATGACGTTTTTTCTCTGATTGAATTTTAGCGATGTGTATGCTATACTAAGCGTCGCTTTCAGCTTAGTGGTCTATTCGCTAAGATTTTAATGCTTACGAGACTAGCACAAATAACTGTTCTACCACGCCGGTAGGTGCGGTTTCTAACCGCACCGGCACCCAACACTAACCATATTTTTTTGGAAAATAAACCACTTAGTGGTTCATTCGCTAAGTATTTAATACTTACTCGAAACCAAGTTTTTTCTTGAAAACTTGGTTTCTTCCCTAAATCCTAGTTCCCTCAAGATAACGATCTAGCCGACTCATCACCGGCAACTTGCCACATGCAATCACGGTAATCACAACAATCCCATAAATCACAGTTCAGACAATGTAAACTACCGGCACCCAACACTAACCATGTTTTTTTGGAAAATAAACCACTTAGTGGTCTATTCGCTAAGAATTTAATGCTTACGAGACTGGCACAAGAAACTGTTCTACCACGCCGGTAGGTGCGGTTTCTAACCGCACCGGCACCCAACACTAACCATGTTTTTTTGGAGAATGAACCACTTAGTCGAAGGTAAAAGTACATATGTCATTTTGGCTGTGAAAGCCCCTGTCATGCTTATAGTTTATCAATAAAGTTTCAGAAGACTCGGTCATACGAAGGTAAAATCTACCAACCCCTCATCTGATGCTCTAGATGAGGGATTTTCACGTTCAGATTCGGTTTGGCGCTACTTGGCGCTAACGGTGATAAGACACGATGCGCCTGTAGCTCAGGGGATAGAGCAGGGGCTTCCTAAGCCTCGTGCCGGGGGTTCGAATCCTCCCAGGCGCATCATCCATCTTCTAGGAGAAATTGATGTACCAATTCAGTATATGGAAACTTGCTTTAATTATTGTGGTACTCCTATTTGCAGCACTGTACCTGATTCCTACCCCCGACTACTTGTTTAATCCCCTCTATGGAAATCTCCCCCTTTGGATGCAGGAAAGGTTGCCCAAGTTCGAAGCGACTGACGACAGCACGTTGAAGGTTAGCCTAGAGGGTGTTCAATTTCCCGAAGGAATCAACTTTCATGATGCCAAGACAGATCTGAAGGACATTTTCCGCGTTCATCTGGGTAAACTTGGGTTTACGGAAGATGCGGATTACGAGTTCGTCGATCCGGAGTCATCCGATTTCATTGTTAAGTTCACTCAGGGAGAAAGTGCCCCCGACCTTCAAGCGGTTCTGGGAGATCTGCACCTCTACGGGAGTTTGCCAACAACCCTACGTAAACTGATTCCTAGCAATAGGCTAAAGCTGGGACTTGATCTCAAGGGAGGAGTTCGCCTTGTACTTGAGGTGGATCCGGAGAAATCCAAAGCGGAATTGTTAAAGGAGCGCGCCTCATCCATTCCGGAACGACTCAGGGCTGATGACATTCTGTGTAAGAAAGTGGACGTTGTTGCCGAACAGGAATCACTGAATGTATTCATTCTCGTGAAGAAGAAACACAGAGCCGATGTGGAACAAAAAACGCAATACCTGAACAAAGCCCGGAAACTGCTCAATGAGATGGAATATTTTGACGATGCGACGGAGCTCTCCGCAACCGATACTCAGATCGTGTACGAAATGCGCCTTAGCAGGGATGGAATTGAGAAATACAGTGAAGGGGCGATTGAACAGGTATTGATCGTTCTTCGGAATCGTGTCGATGCGTTTGGCGTCGCCGAACCTTCAATCCGACGTGAAGCCAACCGACCGCGAATTATCGTTGAACTGCCCGGTGCCAAGGATTCCTCCAAACCTCTTCAAATTGTCAAAACAATGGGCAGGTTGGAGTTCAAGCTTGTCGAGAAAAATCCAAATGGCGGCATCTACTGGTCGGGATCTCCAGATACCCAGCCGCCCGAGGATATTCCCGAAGGCACGGAGATACGTCGCCATCACGATGATGGTACTTCCCAAGCGAATAGCTGGTACGTGTTGAAAAGCCCGGTTCTGATTACCGGTGATAGAATAACCGGTGCCGGCCCAACGCAAGGGGCGACAAGCTTCGAAATCGCGGTGTCCATGAGTTTTGACTCGGCGGGTCGACGCAAGTTTGCCGAGGTCACCAGTAATCATGTGAATGAAGCCTTGGCAATTCTGCTTGATGGAAGAGTCCAATCGGCCCCTCGGATTGAGGAACCGATTGTTGGCGGACAAGCACGAATAACGGGTGACTTCACCTTTGAGGAAGCAAATTATCTGTCCAATATTCTAAAGTCGGGCGCTTTTCCGGTTGGAGTGAGGATTGCCGAGGAACGCACGGTAGGACCCACGCTTGGACAGCAATCAATCGACAACGGGATCAAGGCGGCGCTTATTGGCATGGGATGTGTAATTATATTCATGTTGATATACTACAAACTTTCCGGATTGGTCGCCATCATTGCCTTGGTTTGCAACATGGCAATCCTTCTGGGAGCGCTAGCAGGATTTGGTGCAGCATTAACACTGCCGGGTATCGCGGGGCTCGTTCTGACGATCGGTATGTCCGTGGACGCAAATGTGCTAATCTTTGAACGCATCCGCGAAGAGTTGCGTACGGGCAAGAATGTATGGTCGGCGATTGTAAGCGGCTATCAGAGGGCATTCTTGACAATCGTTGATGCGAATCTCACCACATTCTTCACTGCGCTGGTACTGTACCAGTTTGGGACGGGTCCAATTAAGGGATTCGCGATTACGCTCGGAATTGGCATATTGGCAAGTATGTTCACGGCGATTATCGTTACTCGCGAAATCTACGGATGGGTCATCGGCACACGCAACATAGAGAAACTAAGCATTTAGAAAAGGAGACGCTGAGTTGGAATTTCTTAGAAACGCAAATTTTGATTTTATCAGCAAATACCGATCAGGATTTATACTATCGAGTATCTTGATTGTTATAGGTTTAGTTTTCCTTGGCAAGAACGCAGGGCCAAATTTTGGAATTGATTTCCGCGGCGGGGTCAAAATCCATGCGAAATTCAACCGGGCGGTAACGGAAAAGGAGCTTAAGGATAAGCTGGAATCACTCGGCTTCGGTCGAGCTAAAATCCAGATCACTGCGGAAAAACAGGAAGCCTCCATCTCACTTGGATACAGCGCCGATTTTGAGGCACAGGCAGGTAGAATAATATCCGAGGGGCTGATTGAAGGGAGCGCCGATTGGAACGCACTGCCTCAAGGTGTCAACGTTTCGGCTGTCGGACCTAGCGTTGGGAAAGATCTTAAATGGTCGGCATTGTGGTCCGTCCTTTCGGCTATCGCAATCCTACTCGCCTACATATCGTGGCGCTTTGAGTTTCGTTTCGCAATCGGTGCTATTGCCGCACTAATTCACGATGTCCTTATCACATTGGGGATATTTTCCATCCTTTCCAAAGAAATCAACGTGCCAACAGTCGCCGCGTTCCTTACAATTATCGGTTACTCGCTCAACGACACGATTGTTGTATTCGACCGTATCCGCGAAAACACACAAACGCTTAAAGGGATTGAATACAGGGAGACACTCAATCGAAGCATTAATCAATCCCTAAGCCGCACTGTAATTACTTCATTAACGACCTTCTTCGTTGTGCTTGTTATTTTCTTCCTATCAAGCTCGGGTGAGGAGATTAACACTTTTGCATTAGCTCTCATTGTCGGTGTCATTATCGGCACCTATTCGTCGATTTTCGTTGCTAGTCCAATATTGCATCTGTGGAACTTGAAAGCCAGACAAGATGCCGCGTAGAAATGATCGCGCCTTGCAGCCTCGCGGAGTAGCGGATTATGTCGGACGGAAAACTGGAGTTTTGTTCACAGGATCCGATTAGAAATCGGACATCACAATCGCCTGTCTTCGGCGCGCCGTTATGGATTTGTGCTACGTGTGCCAAGGTCTCGTCACGTTACAACAGTCGGAATGCCGACTCCTACCCCGCAACGCGCATAATACGTAGATCCTATAGATGCCGAAATCAGATAATCTGGCCAACACGCTGACTAAATAGCTATGGGGATCCATTGGTGGCTATTTCCTTTGATGGGAAGCGTCCTAATCTTGGTTATCCTTGCCATACTAGCCCGGGTGGTTAGGCGGTGGCAAGGCCGCCGACCAACCCCAACGGGCGAACAACCTTCCGACCAGTTGGATTCGCACGCCAGAGAACTGGTACATGAGATACGGAATCCGCTCAATAGTGTCAGCTTGAATCTTCAACTGATAGAAGAAGACTTGATGTCCGTCGAAATTCGGGAAGCGGACGAAGTGCTGAATCGGGTTCGACGCATTCGCTCTGAGATTGAGCGTTTGAATCAGATTCTGATCGACTTTCGGCGTTTTACCGGGCTGCCTCCCCTCTCTTTTCAGCAGTGCGACCTCGGTTTGTTAATTGAAGAGGTTCTGGAATTCACTGAACCGGAAGCGCAAAGCCGGAGTATTGAGGTGGTTCGTGAAATCCAAGAACTTCCATCAATCAAACTCGACCCGGATCAGTTCAAGCAAGCGTTATGGAACCTAATCATAAACGCGACCCAAGCTATGGAAAATGGAGGCAGATTGACTTTGCGGGCATCGGCTTCGCGCGGCTATGTCCAAATAGATGTACAGGACACTGGCAAAGGAATATCCCCAGATACTGCCGATAAGATGTTCGCCCTCTTTTTCAATACGAAGGAAGGCGGCACGGGAGTCGGTCTGGCGATTGTAAAGCGAGTCATAGAAGGTCACGGTGGTACGGTTAGGGTAGATAGCCAACCGAACCAAGGCGCCACGTTTTCGATTGTCCTGCCCGCCGATAGACAATGAGATCTGCACAGCGGCAGAGACGGTCTTGAGTTTGTGACAGTGTCTAATCCCATTATGGACCATGCTTCATCTTCCGAATTCTTCGTTCGATTCGAAAATGTAGGCGTCTTATCTGCATGACTATAACGACGAGCGCTGCGACATCTACCTTTCTGGCTCGCGGCGACTCTGACTGTGGCATTGGGGACTTTCATGAATTCATCGAAACCGAACATCATACTGGTCAACTGTGACGACCTTGGTTATGGCGACTTAGGGGGCTATGGATCGACTCTGAACCGTACTCCGACGCTCGATCGTATGGCGCAGGAGGGAATCAAATTCACGGACTTCTACATGGCAGCGCCAGTGTGTTCGCCTTCACGCGGTGCCATGATGACGGGGTGCTATCCTAAACGCATCGGTTTCGGGGACTTTGACGGGAAAGGCGTGTTGTTCCCCGGGCAGGGAATAGGCATAAATGCGGATGAAATCACCGTTGCGGAAATCCTCAAAGCGCAAGGGTACGCGACGATGCTAGTCGGTAAGTGGCACTGCGGCGATCAGCCAGAATTCATGCCGACGCGCCACGGGTTCGACCACTACTACGGGATTCCTTACAGTAATGACATGGGGCGGCAACCGGGACGTGAGAACCGATTCCCTCCGCTGCCTTTACTATGTGACGAAGAGGTAATCCAAGAACAACCCGACCAAGCTGCACTAACCGAACGTTATGTGGAACAGGGGGTGCGTTTTATCCGAAGCAACCGTAGACAGCCATTTTTTCTGTACTTTGCCCATATGTATGTTCATCTGCCTATCTATCCTCCCGACGAATTTCTAAAGCGATCGGAGAATGGACGTTACGGCGGCGCGGTCGAGCACATTGACTGGTCAATGGCGGTGATATTAAATGAACTTCAACAGTTGGGATTGGACGAAAACACTTTGGTTGTTTTCACCTCAGACAATGGTTCGAGAGGCGACGGTGGTGGTAGCAACGGCGCGTTGCGCGGCCGAAAAGGTACGACGTGGGAGGGAGGACAGCGTGTGCCCTGCCTAATGCGCTTCCCCGGAAGAATCCCTGCGGGCACTGTCAACAGCGAGATAACAACTGCAATGGATTTTCTCCCAACGTTTGCGGGATTGGCGGGGGGAAATGTGCCTTCTGACCGGACGATTGACGGCGAGGATATTCGCCCGCTCATGTATGCTGAAAGTGACGCGGATTCTTCGCACCGTACGTTCTTCTACTATTCTGGCGAGAGTATTGAAGCTGTGCGTTCAGGGAAATGGAAACTTCACATCCGCAAGAGGGACGGAGAAATACGTGAATTGTACAATCTGGAAGCGGACATTGGTGAAACGAACAATTTATATGACAGGCACCCGGATGTGGTAAGGGCGTTGGAAGCCAAAATTAGAGTCTGTCGGGAGGATATTGGGGATAAGGCTGTCGGAGCGGAAGGAGCAAATTGTCGTCCAGTTGGTTCGGTCAAGAGACCGAAACCATTAACACAGTATGATCCCGACCATCCCTATATCATCGCTATGTATGACCTTGAGGATGCCGGCTAAAGCCAAACACCGATTCCACTAGGAAGGTCTGGCAACTGGTCTTTGGGGTGAAACAATCTGTCGCCGCTCCGGCGTTAATCGTTCGAGGAGTTCTGGCGACGGTTGGTAACCGTACCGGAAATTTCCCCAAGACGGGCCATAGCGGTACACCACCATCCGCCGCTCACCCGGATTCACGCGCTTGGCGGCGCCGTGCGCTGTCCAGTCCACGAACAGAAGGGCATCTCCTGCGGGCATGTAGATTTCAATCGCGCCTTCAACATTGTCCACAGATGCACCGTACGGAGCCGGGTTATCATTGAAGTACGGATGTGGAAAGTTAGATTTGTGGCTCCCGGGGACCACCATCGTGGGCCCATCACCGGGACCTATGTCCGTCAACGCGACGAGTAGGTTAATCTGGCCGCACATGAATTTTCCGTTGCGGAACGCAAAAGCGCCGCGTTTAGCCTCTTGACTAGAGTGCAGCCCGATAGCTTCTCCGGGTTCTCGAAAGTTGACATGGTTTTCATCGATAAACAGAGAGCCATGGTTGTAATCGAACGTCCCCTCCCCGCCGACAAAGCGCCTAATTTTGTCAATCCAGGATGGATGATCAATTAGCTCCTCAAACGGCTCTCCCGCCTCGTAAATCTGCTGGTAGTTTACCCCAGAAGTTTTGTCGCCATACTGGTGCCCGTGGATATAACCGTACCACTCTCCCGGCTTCAGCGGCGGGATTGTATCCAAACAGTCGTTGAGGTCTTTCACCTCGGTCTTTGTCAATGCGCCTTCCAGATGCAGAAAGCCCTGCAAATCAAAGAAATAGTCATCCCTATCGACTACCATATTCTCCTCCCATCAACTTGTGGCTTACACGCTCCACCTGTAGTAGCCTCCTCCCGTGTGGTGTCAAGAGTGAAGCTCCGGTACTCAATCTTGATTGTAAAAATGGTTTTAAGTCTTATTTCCCCGTTCTACCAAGTGTTTGCGGATATTCGCCGCGATCGCATGGGTGATTCCCTTAACGCAAAGCAATTGGTCAAGGCTTGCACTACGGATGTTCTCAATGGACCCAAAATGCTGCAGCAGCGCCTTCTTGCGTTTGGCACCAACGTTTGGAATTTCGTCTAGCACGGAGTGGCTCAGTGCTCGACTGCGCAATTTACGGTGGTAGGAAAGGGCAAAGCGATGAGCCTCGTCGCGCAGCCGCTGGATAAGATGGAGGGTTGGATTGTCATGGCGCAGCACGATTGGATCAGATTGTCCTGGCAGGAAGATGTGCTCAAACCGTTTGGCAAGCCCAATTATAGGAAGACGGCTAAGGTCGAGAACCTCTAGCGCGTCACAGGCCGCGCTTAGTTGCCCCTTACCACCGTCAATCAGAATAAGATCGGGCAAGGTGTTTTCTTCAATCGCACGGCGCATCCGCCGATTTAGCACCTCACTCATCATCGCAAAGTCGTCCTGAGCTTGTACCGTCCGAATTTTAAAGCGTCGATACTCCGATTTTGCGGGTTCGCCGTCCTCTAGCACCACCATTGATCCAACGGCAAATTGATTTCCGAGGTTGGAAATGTCAAATCCTTCAATTCGCTGAGGCGGCTGAGGCAGGTTCAACAGTTCCTGTAATTCGATTAAAGCGGGATTATCTCCGGCTTTATACACAACATGTGTTTCCTTTTGACTGAGGATGAGTTCGGCATTTTTCGATGCCATTTCCACCAGTCGACGCATTCGACCTTTCCGTGGGATGTGCAAGTTTGCACCGCTACCTCGCTTTTCGGTTAACCATTTCTGAATCGCTTCCGGCATTTCTGTTTCAATGGGCAACACAATGGTTTTGGGGATGAACGAGGCATCTTGATAGTATTGTTGGACAAAAGCCGTCAAAGATTGAACCGGCAACTCCGAATCGACATCGTTTAGAAAAAAGTGCTCTCTATCTATCAACTTTCCGTCACGTACCATCAACACCTGGGCACACGCTTCATTGCCGTTGTAGGCAATCCCGATCACATCTTCATCCGCCGCGGAAACGGTATCGAGATTTTGCTTAGCGACGGCTTGGTTCACCATTTCAATGCGGTCACGGTACTTCGCGGCTCCTTCAAACTCTAGTGCGGCGGCGGCTGAGTCCATCTTCTCTTTCAGTTCTTGGATCACTTGCCGTGTGTTTCCGCTCAGAAAGCGGCACACGTTTTGGACAATTTCTCCGTAGTCGGCGCTGTTGATTAAGTCGGCGCAAGGGCCGGGACAACGATTGATATGATAATCCAAGCAAACTCGATAGGCATTATCCGACGCTTTCAAATCCAGACTGCATGTGCGGATGGGGAAAACCTTCGTGAGCTGTTTGATGGTCTGGCGAATCGCCCGAACATGCACAAATGGCCCGAAGAATTTGGCACCCGAGTTGTCGGTTTGGCGTGTAACACTTAACCTCGGAAAGGGTTCTTGTAAGGAGATTTTCAGGTAGGGGTAGCGTTTGTCATCCTTCAGTTTGACGTTGTAGCGCGGCTGATGTTCCTTGATTAGATTGTTCTCAAGAATGAGGGCTTCGACACCGTTCGTTGTAACCACATAGTCCACGTCATTGACATAACGCATCATCGGCTTAGCTAGGAAGTTTGGCTGTGCTGAAGACTGAAAATAGGAGGCGACACGCTGACGCAATGATGAAGCCTTCCCCACGTATAGAACCTCCCCTTGCGCATTTTTCATCAAGTAAACACCGGGGTTAGACGGGAGATTTTTGAAAGAACCCGCCATTTGAGGTTTGTCTGCCAAGTTTTATTCTTCTTTCGTCTGCAATTTTAGGTAGCATGAAGAAGCGAGCACTTCGGGCTTAAGCAGATGGTATATCGGAGCATGTAAACATGCGATCTAGATGTTCTAGAAGCGCAGTGGTCGATACCTCGGTTAATGCTAGGGGAAGTCCTAAGCACCAGGTCTTTCAAACACTGCGCGGTAAATCTTGCGTCCCTCTGCCAGATACTTCATCTCGAAGTTAGTTTGGATGCGGTCTGTTTGCATCATCCATGAGGTTGCTTCGACCAAACACGTCGACTGATCAAGCCTGTATCGAATTTCGTCGAAGTACTCGGCGAAATCTGTTACAACGTAGAGACGGCCCCCGTTTGGATGCAGGGTGCGTTCTACCCCTCGAAGCCATGTCTCATTTCTGAAGAGTCGACGTTTATGTTGGCGCTTTTTCGGCCATGGATCAGGAAAATACACATGATACGCTTGTACACACTTTGCAGCGATGTAGTAATCGACAAACCGTGCGGCGTCACTCCAAGCCAACCGCACATTCGGAAAGAGACAACCTTCGACTTTGCCAGTACGGAGACCGATATGTTGGATATGCTTCTGAAATCGCTGCTGTGTGCGCCGAACATACTTTGGCGCCCGCTCTATACCTAAGTAGTTGATTTTCGGGTGCTGTCTTGCAACTTCAAGTAGAAAACGTCCTTTTCCGCAGCCGACTTCAATCTCAATCGGGTTCTCATTTCCAAAGATATTCTTCCAGCAGATTGGGGGACAAATCTCATTCAAGCTGGTCTGCGAGCCGTTGTTCAGATCAATGATGCATGAATTGAACTGTGTGAACTTGTAAAAGGTTTCGTTGTAGCGAGGCTCTTCGTTCATTTTTTCGGTACAATGGAAACAGATCGCGTTCCGAGATTAGCACGTATATGTTCCTGCGTTGATTAAGTCTTTAAGACGGTTATGTTATAGCGACAGGTTTTCATATTTCTCATACGCTCGGCACTGTCTTGGAACACGGTGACGGCGTTTATAATAGCCCGTGCAAGATATAGAAGGTTAGCGGTCTTTGCCATCAAAAATATAGCATATAATCGTCCGAAATTCAATACAACACAAATTTCGTGTCAGTAATCAAGTTGTAAGCTATGAAATACCGAGCACGACACGGACAATCCTTTTCCGTTGCATAGATTATGGCCAGTTGCTATAATCGCATAAAGCGACATCTGCGACTTGGAGGATTTTGTCGACTGGAGGATAAAGCGATGCCAATACCGACGATCGAATGGGCAAATGGCAGAATACGGCTGATAGACCAAACCTTGCTACCCAATGAGTTTAAACAGGTGTACTGCGATGATCTAGAAGCTGTGTGGGAAGCCATCAAATCGCTTCGAGTTCGCGGGGCACCGGCGATTGGGATTGCGGCTGCATTGGGTACGGTGCTTGGAGTGTGGAAGTCTCAGGCGGGAAACTACGCCGAATTCGCAGATGAATTGGCAGGCGTGACCGATTATCTTGGTACATCAAGACCCACGGCCGTGAATCTGTTCTGGGCGCTCAATCGGATGACCAAGACAGCAGAACAGCACCAGGGTATGCCGATTCCTCGGTTAAAGCAAGTTCTGTTGAATGAGGCGTTGAGAATCATTGAGGAAGATCGCAATATGTGTCGCGCCATTGGCGAACACGGCTTACAACTCCTAAGTGAAGGCGACACTATTCTAACGCATTGCAACGCAGGGGGGTTGGCAACCTCCGACTACGGAACAGCCCTTGCTGTCATGTTTACGGCGCACGAGGCCGGAAAAAATATAAGTGTATACGCCGATGAGACTCGGCCGCTGCTGCAAGGATCACGTCTCACTGCATGGGAGTTGATGCAAGCGGGGATTGACGTAACCCTAATTTGTGACAATATGGCTGCCCAAGTCATGAAGGAGGGGAAAATACAGTGTGCCGTCGTCGGTGCGGACCGGATTGCTGCAAACGGTGACGCAGCGAACAAGATTGGCACCTACAACGTTGCGATACTCGCTCAAGCGCACGAGATTCCTTTCTACGTGGCTGCACCGACATCCACACTGGATTTTTCGACGGAAACAGGAGACCGGATTCCCATTGAGGAACGCTCTCCAGAGGAGGTCACGGAAGGCTTTGGCACACGAACCGCACCGGAGGGAGTCAAGGTCTACAGTCCAGCATTCGATGTTACACCCGCCCGCCTGATTACCGCCATCATTACAGAAATGGGGATTGCCCGACCGCCGTACACCGCCAGCTTAAAGGCGTTAATTGACTAAAATCTTTCGCGCCTCGTACTTTAGCCATCTAGTCTCATTGACAAACCATTGACAAGACATCAGATACGATATGTTACTCTATTCCTCTGACTCTTCAAAAAGAGAGGGAAAGAATCTTAGAGGATCTGATGGGTCGCGAAAGAGGATCTTCTGGCGCGATGTGAGTTCCACGTTCGTCGGTGGTTGAACGCGTTCCGTTTTCCAGGCCATATATGATACGCAGTATTTGTACAGAAGTGATCGCCGCTCGTGCCTTGCCGTCCAAGCCGCCGTCCCGTGCGTCAACGCCTCCGTGAATAAGGTTACCGAACCCGCGGGCGCATTAGGAACGACAACGCACGCTGCCTTTTCGGGCGCATCATCTATCGGCTGCGGCAATTTAAAGTTGCTCTTATGGCTGCCGGGGATACAACAGAAACCGCCAGAGTCCGGCCCCGCATCTGTCATATTCCACGTCACCACGACGAACCCATTAACGATTTGATTATCTCGGAACGGAAAAAATTCACCGCTCCGGGAGCCGGAGTAAGGCGCCGTGGCACCGTAGTCAGCGTGAAGCTTTCCCTTTTGCATTCCCTCGCGCATACACATCCCATAAATTCGGTCAAGTCGAAAAGCGTCACCCAACCGAAATCTAAGGATAGGCAGAATCTTGGGGTGATCGAGTAAATCGCAGAACGGCTTTCCCCACTGCAAAAAACCCGGTCCCTCTGGAGCGCTCCCAAAACGTTGCGTTTGTCCGGGGGCGGGCAATTCCTGTTTGTCCAACAGGTCATTGAATCTTGAGACTTCTGCCTCACTCAAGACATTTTCAATGACCAAGTAGCCTTGTAGATCGAAGAGGTATTGCTGCATTTCAAGATCGGCCATGATGTGCTCTCCTCTTACTTGCCGACTTTCACATTCTCTACTTATAATCCTGCATAAAGACGATTGCTCGCCGCCAAACTAATGCGCCGCGAAAAGTGGTAGACGTGTGTTTCTATCGTTTCCTGTGTGTTACCAATCGGGGTGGATTCCTCTACGATGAAATCAGCGAAATGCGCTGCGTTGAAGGCGACAAAGGCAAGAGAGATTGAATCCACAAGCCTCTCGTGCCGCACCGCAAGATCGGGAAACGCCACCGGCCCCGTGTCGATTTGGTAGACGCTGTCCGATTTTCTAATATTCAGCGTTTTAACCGGGTACTCGATAATCGCACGTAAATCTGTTTCGTCGTTGTGAATTTCTGTTTGCGCAACTACCGGGAAAAACTCATGCGTGAACCGAATGATTTCATCGGGGGTAACCAGATTTTTTGATCGGGTGTGTTCTTGAAGATGTTGTATAGGTCCACCGAACATCTCCTCCGTTTTCAGACAACTTCTGTAGTTTGGATTCAGCCACGCCTTTCGTCGAAAAATTAGCCCATATTCCGGCCCGAAGATTGGGAGAAAGTCGTAGTTGTCTTCGAGGAACAAGTTCTGCTCCGCAAATGTGTCCTCGCTCTTGCATGAAGCGCATTGGAAGAAATCCTCCGTTTTTCCACTGCGATCGTCAATCACGCGAGTACGCGATTCAACCCAGAATCTCACTTCATTCTCGGGATTTGTTCCGAGGAGGTAAGTCCTACTGTAATCTAACGGTGTCATTCTTATCCGAGCTCACCCGTTTTTGTGACTAGCTATTCACCTTTCGCTAATCAGGAGGCTTCCTCCATCATCAACATCGACCTTCAACCAAGGCTCTAACCAGATGGTGGTGTCCGATTGCTCAATTACTGCCGGGCCCAAAAAACTAGATTCCCACGGTATGCGGGAACGCTCGTAGATGGGACAGTTGATGAAACCGTCCTCCGAATATACCTGTCGTGTTCCTTTTTGGGCTTCCTCCAGCGTTGTGTTCGGTCTGGGAAGATAATCTTTCAATGTCAGGTCCGACCGAACTCCGATTACGGAGGTGCGTAAGTTTAACAGACGAATGGAAGTCTGTTCCAAGAGGATTTCCATGCCGCCGAACACCTCTTCCACTCGACCGTATTGACGGAGGTAGGCGGTGCGGAATTGGTCAGCAATGAGATCTGCCGAAACGAACCCAGAAGGGAGTGGTGTGCGTATGACGTGCGTCTGTCCCTCGTATGAAACCTCAGCTTCGCGCAGGACATTCATATTCGTGAGTGGTACTTTTTCCCGCTCTATGAGTTCTTGTCCCTGCGCCAAGTGGTCAGCAAAAACATTTTCGGCTTCTGCCTGATTACGTTCGGTGAGACTGCGGTTAATCATGGTCACAAAGTCGTGTCGAAGGTCGGCAATGACACAGCCCCATGCCGAAGCGATGCCGGGATAGTACGGAACTAACGCTTGTGACACACCGAGTTCCCGAAGTAGAAAACTGACCAACAGGGGGCCGCCGCCCCCGAAGCAGAACAGAACAAAATCGCGTGGGTCATGCCCTCGGTCAATCGAGATTCGCCGGATGCTCCCGGCGATACGGTTGTTCGCCACACTGATAATTGCCATCGCCGCTTCTTCGAGCGAGAGACCTAACGGTTTCCCAATTTCTGTCGAGACAACTGACTTAGCGGCATCAAGATCAAACGAAAATCCTTTTCCCTTCGCAATTGGTTGATTTGGGTTAATTCGCCCAAGAATCATGTTTGCGTCCGTGACTGTCGGTTTGGTTCCTCCCATGCCGTAGCATACTGGACCGGGATTAGCACCCGCGCTATCGGGCCCAACCTGAAGGAGGCCGCCGGCGTCAATCCGGGCAATGCTTCCGCCTCCCGCGCCAATAGTGTGGATGTCAATCATTGACACCATGATTGGGATACCAAACTCCGGCTCTATCCCGTTTGAAACCATCGGCGTTCCACCTACCACAAGGGATACGTCAAGACTCGTGCCCCCCATATCGTAGCCGATAATGTTTTCGAATCCACTTTCCTCGGCAATCTTGGTTGCGGCTATAACTCCGGCTACAGGACCGGAGAGGACAGTGTTCACCGAGAGATCTTGCGCGGCCTCAACGGACATCATTCCCCCATTCGACTGCATTATGAGGAGGTTGCCGCTGTAACCGTGAGTTTCCAAGCGATCTTGAAGCCTAGCCAAATAGCGGCTGACTATTGGCTGGACATAAGCATTCACGACAGCAGTGCTCGTGCGCTCAAATTCTCGAAACAGGGGGAGGATATCTGCTGATGCAACAACGTAAATCTCGGGCCAGCGCGATTCTAGAAGTGCTTTAGCACGTTGCTCGTGCGTAGGATTCGTGTAGGCGTTCAGAAAACTAATAATAATTGCCTCTACACCATCTGCCACAAGTTCTTTTGCGGAGGCAATCAGTGCCGTTTCATCCAGAGGGACATGAATGTCTCCTTCCGCCGTGATTCGTTCCGCGACTTCCTTGCGTCGGTCACGCGGGACAAGGGGTTCATAGGAGCCACTGAGACCATAGGCATGGGGCAGATCACGCCGCCTTAGTTTCAAGATATCCCGAAAGCCGCGTGTTGCAATAAGACCGCAGCGAACACCTTTCCGTTCTAAGATAGCGTTGGTCGCCACGGTTGTACCGTGGATCACCAACTCAATGTCAGCGTAAGACAGAACTAAAGTATTAAGCCCAGAAATCAATGCTACCGATTGATCGTGAGGGGTGGAGGCAGTCTTCGTGATACGTAATTCTTTCCGATGTTCGTCCAAAGCGACGATATCGGTAAAAGTACCGCCAATGTCAACACCTACAAGTTTTCCCATTTATGTGCGATTCTCCGTTTGAGCAATTCAAAAAATTACCGGGGCGTTGTATCATCAACGACCGCTCAAATAGGGAATTCAGCTTCCTTTCTATCTGTTGAGTCGTAGCCTGTTCGGAAAACTGAATCAGGCTGAAGATTTCTTATACCATTTCCCTACATTCCGAGGTATGCTAATATCGTCAACCAAGTCTATTCAATGCGGGACAGGAAAGTCTCGATCACATTCGCTACTTGATAGAATCTCCATCACACCGGGACTTCTATCGCCTTCGCTAATCGCTCCGTTGATTTCTCCGCTCGCTTGATCTCCGTCGAGCGAAATGGTATAAGAGCTTTGATTCAGCACGTAATGCTCACTGGTGAGAATGCTTCCACGGCTAAGCGACTTATCTCGGCAATTACCCTATCTCCGTGCGAATTGTCCTCAGCAGCTAGTGTAAATGCGGAGAGAATGAGTGGTCCCGTAGGCAAGAATACGATGCCCACATCCCCCTTGATTCGACCACTCGATCCGTACTTGTGAGCAATTGAGAGTGTGGGATCTAAATCGCGCGGGATCATTCGACGATCTCGGCAGCCTTTCAGCATGTCAAGCATAGTGGCAGAAGCACCCGGGCTGACAATCTGACCGTGATACAGTCCCTTCAGGATTGCCGCCATGTCTTCCGGCGTCGAAACGTTGTTTTCGAGAGAATCTTGAAACGATACGCTATTGTAGTTGACGCCGTGGGCCTGAGACCGTTCGTTCAGCATGTTGTCGTTCTCACGGTTACAGGGTACATCGTCCATACCGAACATCCGATAATGATAGAGTCCTAACGTAACGCTAGTTCGGGTATTGGGAAAACTATACACGTCCAACGTAGCATTGATAGATTTCAGCCCAATTACGCCTATTAATAAATCTGTCGCCATGTTGTCACTCACGTAAATCATGAGTCTGCAGTAGTCGAGCAAAGTCAATTCCGGTTCATCCTCAAGGAGGCTTAACAACCCAGAACCGTGGGTAGAGATTTCGGAGTGGAGTCGGTAGCGTTCATCTAACGAAAGTCGTCCCACCTCCACTTGACGGAAGAGTTCGATCATCACCGGTATCTTACAGATACTTGCCGTGGGAAAACGTAACTTTTCGTTATACTGGTGCGTAACGCCTGAAGTTAAGTCCTCAATGTGAAAACCGATGCGACCACGAAAATCTGCAGCAATTCGGTCTAGTTTGCTTGTGTCAAACTTACTTTGTTCATTTTGTTCTGCGTTCATAGCGTGTCTTTCAAACGCCGTGTGTTTACTTCTGTTCTGTTGATGACAAAATCTGATGTCTGCTTCTCGATTTACCTAACAGTGTGGGAGGTTAACATCCTTTACATGCCAACAGTACTGGGGATTCCCTTCTTCAATGAAAAGTTGTGCAACGATTTTCGGCGGGCGCTTTCATACAATCTAATCAGGTTCGAAATTTCAAATGTAGGGGAATAACGCTCTTCTAATTGTCGCATCAATCTTCCTCATCGAATCGAAGACAAGTGGTTTTAGATAACTCAAGTTGCCACCTTTGTAGCACGATCTGTTAGATTGTGCTTTTGGTGCGCAAACTGACAGTTTACGCTACGAAATCACCGCAATTAATGAACTATTCACGATTAAAAACGGTGGTGCATATCCAAAAACTTGAAAGTAGCAACTTGCGTTATATAACCCAAGTTGCCACCTATTCATCGGATATTGGTTATATGGGTAAATTCTGAGTTGGTTCATATTGGTTGATACTGGTAGCCACGACAAACAACACGACTTTCAGTTCAAATCCCTGTGGTGTCACGGCATGAATTGAACGCGGTAACAACCTTTCCATCAAACTCGCTGTCGCCTCAACAGACTTGCGATAATAATTGACCAGATAGGCTTCCCATGGCGGATATTGACGCTTTGAATTCTTCTTGCGTATCGGTTTCAACTCCACTCCAGCTTCGGCAAGACTGTCTTCTATCTCATAGTTATTGTATGCTTTGTCTCCATAGACACGGCTGCCCGGTGGTAAGTCGAAGTCAAAGTATTGTAAGCCTTCAACATCACCAGTGCTGCCTGGGGTCAAAAAGAATTCAACCGGTTGTCGTTGAGCGGTAACCAGCAGATGAATCTTTAAGCCGTAGAAATACCGGCGTTTGGACGACTGATAGCCTCGAAATGTTTCATCAGTGTAGATTTTTGAGCGACGAATGCGGATATTGTCGCAAACAACAATGGGTATAGTATCTACGGCGTAGCGTTTTTGCTTATTGAGTTGTACGAAGCTTTCGCCTAAGATTTCAAACAGTGTGATGAACAAGGGTTTAATCCGGTGAAGTCGGCGATTAAACCGGCTCTTTGAGAGCATGTTTGGAATATAGCCGTGAGTTTCAAGAAAGTTGCGAGCAGTTTCAAAATTGGCACCGAAAAAGAGTGTTGCAACCAGTGCAGTCGTCATGATTTCGGCATCTGACATCTGAGTTTGTGGGTCTGGTTGATGGTTGAATGCCTTTAAGAGAGCGTCACACAAACAGAAAACAGTTACAATTTGAATATCCATGGGGTCTCCTTTAGGGTATTGAGGGAATAGTGAACTCCTCAACTCTAACGAAAACCCTAGGTTTTTCAATTCAATTATAGGTGGCAACTTGGGTTAGTTAAGAATAACCCAAGTTGCTACCCATTGTTAATAGTCGAACTTGAATTATTCCGAGTGATATATTGCGGTCCTGCTCGGCTTGGATAGACATATCCAAGCCGTATCCGCATGTGTGCAGTGGATTTGTCAATCCACTGCGAGCAGATCCAGTCGATTTAGCTTACATTGCCTCGGTTTGCGACGTATCCTATAAGAGGGTCGGGCTAGAAGCCCGACCTACGGGAATGGGTAGCAACTTGGGTTAGATAACACTTTTCATTGCGGAGCAAAACTTTTTGGAGAGATTACCCACCATCTTCTTTACCAATTTGCCGCCTGAAAATTAGGGTGTCGCGGTAAATGCACATTAATTATGGCGATTGGCAAAAGCACAAGGTTCCGCAAGGCAGGCGACTGACAAAATCGATTTCTACGGCAGCAAGATTTGCCTCTGTGGTTCGCCATGGTAACTCAACAAAAAAGCACCCTTCAAATTCAATCTAATCCCGAAGGGTGCTCTTTCGACCAGATCTCGTGATGTCGATTCCCGACTGCGCTACTCTTGTTTCTCTTCCTTCGCCATGGAAACAACCTTTTGGGCAAGTTCATCGGGCACAATCTCGTAGCGGGAAAATTCCATCGTAAAACTCCCTCGTGCGCTCGTTATCGATTTGAGGTCAATTGAATAACGGAGCATCTCAGCGAGTGGAACGGTGGCTTGAATCACTTGGCGCTTACCTGACTGTTCTACTCCCATCACCTGACCTCGCTTACTGTTCAGGTCGCCGATGATGTCACCCATGAACTGTTCCGGGACCGAGATTGAGACATCCATAATGGGCTCGAGCAACGCAGGACTTGCTTGGTCCGCTGCCGACGAAAACGCCAATGAACCTGCCATCTGGAATGCAAAATCGGACGAATCAACAGGATGGTATTTACCGTCGTACAGCTCGATCTGGGTATCAACGAGCGGATAACCGGCGATAACTCCCTGCTCCATTTTGTCGCGGATACCCTTTTCCACTGCGGGGATGTAATTCCGAGGAATCGATCCGCCGACGATGCTATCGACAAATTCAAACCCGCTGCCTCGCTCAAGCGGCGCGACGTTTATCCAGCAATCGCCGAATTGCCCGCGGCCGCCGGATTGGCGTTTATATCTGCCCTGGATCCCGCTGACACGCCTGCGTAGTGTCTCCCTGTAGGGGACTTTAGGAGGTTCAACGTCAGTTTCAACGCCGAACCGATCTTTCATTCGTTCGCGGGTTAGACTGATGTGGAGTTCTCCCAATCCTGAAACCAAGAGTTGTGAGGTAACGTCATTGCGCTCAAGCCTAAAGGTCGGGTCTTCTTCTGACATCCTATTCAAGGTTGAAATGAGTTTCTCATCATCGCCCTCGCGCAGAGGTTTGACGGCGAATGAAATCACGGGGTTCGGAAATTCGATTCCGGGAAGCTGAACCGCATTGCCCGTCTCGCACCATGTGTCTCCAGTCTGTGTAATGGAGAGTTTGGGGACAACTCCGATGTCGCCCGCAACCACTTGTGTAGTGCTAATAGCGTCTTTCCCTTGACTAAAAGCAAGCTTTCCAATCCGCTCGTTTTCTCGTCGCGTCGAATTAAATACTTGGGAATCTCCGCTTAAAATCCCAGAGTACACCCGAAAGAACGTTAGCCGACCCGAGAACGGGTCTGCCATCGTTTTAAAGACAAGAGTAGACATAGGCGCATCCGGCGATGTCTCTAGCGTCGTATCATCGTCCACACTCTCAATAGGTTTGGCATTGGCAGGAGACGGGAAGCAGTTTACTATCGTGTCCATCAGTTGCTGAACACCGATATTTTCGAGGGCGGCGCCACAGAGCACCGGCACGACGCTCCCGCTAGAAATTCCTGACTGTAAGCCAACACGTATCTCCTCATCTGTCAACTCACCTTCAAAGAATTTCTCAATCAACTCATCGTCACCCTCTGCGGCAGCTTCAACTAGCAGTTCACGATATTCAGCAGCCTGTGCTTCAAGGTCAGATGGAATTTCCGACTTCGGCACAGGTTTGTTATCGTCGGGTTTGGTGAACGCGCTCATCTGAACAAAGTCGGCTACACCCGTGAAATTATCTTCCGCACCGATCGGAAGCTGTACGACGGTTGCACCTGCCTCTAGGATCTCTTCAACACTCGCTAACGCGTTTTCAAAGTTGGCGTTCTCCTTGTCCATTTTGTTAACAAAGATCAGCCGTGGTAGATCATACTTATCCGCAATTTCCCAAACTTTTTCCGTGCCTCCCTCTACGCCGGTAGTTGCGTCAATCACCACTACGACGGCGTCAGAAACACGGAGTACACTCTCAAGGTCACCGTAAAAATCCTCCGCTCCCGGTGTGTCAATGATATTTAACTTGTGCTCGTTCCATTCTGCGATGCAAATTGAACAGTTAAGTGTTGTTTTGCGTTCTATTTCGTCCGGAGAGTAATCGGCTACCGTGTTTCCTTCGTCCACGTGTCCCATTCTCTCGACCATACCCCCGTTATAGAGCATAGCTTCAATTAACGATGTCTTTCCCGCGCCAGAATGTGCGATTACTCCGATGTTTCGAATCTGTTCTGTTCGGTATTCTCTCATGTTGATGCGAGTTCTCCTTACGGTGTCAATCTACCACAAATATTGCGTGATTTTAGCACACGCCTATTGTAAAAGCAAGCCAAAATGTGTGAGATGAATCGGGCAATTATTTGCTGAAACCTTACATCAAATTGAGGCATCAAGGATACCGCACTACGACAGCCTAAAGTCGAAGCGTGCCGGCTGTCTGGGAGAATTCTCGGAAGCCGGGAGGTTCGAGGAATTCGCCGCCAACGTGCGTAAAGAGCTCGCGTGAAATAGAATTTCTTCAGCCAGCGTTGTTTAATGGATGGTATACTCTGTTGCTAGTCGACAGTTGGCAATCGGCATATTGACAGTAATACTTTTATTAGGAGGACAATAGCGATGCAACGATTCTTTTTCTCTCTCGGCGCCGGTTTTGCTCTGCTCTCGGTAGCAACCGGTGCTTTCGCCGCGCATGCGCTAAAAACAAGGCTAACAGAGGAGATGTTGGCAATATTCGAAATCGGCGCACGTTATCAGATGTATCATGCCTTGGGACTAATCGCCGTTGCTTGGGCGTTTTCCCAATGGAGCAGTCAACTCGCCCTCGTTGCCGGCTGGCTTTTCGTAGCCGGTATTGTCATCTTTTCCGGTAGTCTATACGCCCTGAGTTTGACCGGAATCCGCCAACTCGGCGCGATCACACCGATTGGCGGCTTGGCATTTATTGTTGGCTGGTTCTTGCTTGTATTGGCGGCACTGCGAACTCAATGACCGACACGATTTTAATTGGTTGGTTTCGGACGACGGGAACTTATGAGAATGCAGACACCAGTGATTAATTGGAATGAATGGCGGAAGCAGTTTCCGGTAACAAGGAACCATATCTACATGAATCACGCCGGAGTTGCTCCGCTATCTCTCCGTGTAAGAAATGCCATGCGAGCGTTTCTGAATGATGCGACCGATGATGGAGCTCTTCATTCGGATGATTGGGCGGCGACAGCGGAAGCTTGCCGTCAATCGGCGGCGAATCTGATTCGCGCCAACGCCAATGAAATTGCATTCATGAAAAACACGACCCAGGGAATCCTTCTCGCGGCAAACGGGATTGATTGGCAGGAGGGCGAAAACGTTGTAACAACGGCGGTGGAGTTTCCAGCGAATGTATACCCGTGGTGGAGCCTGAAAGAACGATACGGCGTAGAAACACGAATGGTTGCCGAACGACACGGGCGGATTCACATCGGAGATCTTGCAGCGGCTATAGACTCGCGCACTAAGGTGCTCGCGATCAGCCATGTGGAGTTTGCCTCCGGTTTCCGTCACGATCTTCAGGCAATTGGGGAGATTTGTCATGAAAAGGGAATCTGGTTCGTCGTGGACGCTATCCAGAGTGTCGGCGTGATTGACGTGGACGTAAAGGCTTGCGGTATTGATATCCTTGCCGCTGACGGACATAAGTGGTTGTGCGCCCCCGAGGGTGCGGCAATCTTTTACTGCGCGGAAGAGCGGCAGGATCAGTTAATCAACACAAATCTTGGCTGGGCCGGTGTAGTCAATCCTCGAGATTTCCTAAATTATGATCTGACGCCGAAACCCGATGCTACGCGATTCGAAGAGGGGTCGTACAACAGCATAGGATTGTTCGGGTTACACGCCGCTATTGACTTGCTTCTGGAAATCGGCCTACCTCAGATTGAGAGGCGAGTGTTGCACCTGACCGAACGCTTAATGGATGGACTCGAGTCCAAAGGGTACCACATCTCAACGCCAACGAAAGAATCTGAGAGATCGGGTATCGTGGTGTTCCGCAGCGATCGCCACACGACAACCGAACTCTTCGGACTGCTCCGACGAGCCAATGTGGTTTCCGCTGAACGCGGAGGTTTGCGCCTGTCGCCGCACTATTATAACACTACCGAGGAAGTCGAACAGGTCTTGGAGATTCTTCCGTAGTGGATCCTGAATAGGTAATCTCTATGTGCAATGACAGAACATTGGGACAAACGTGAATACGGCGGTCCGATGAAATTGCATTACCTTGGATTCACCCATTCTACAGTGCAAAGCGCGATTCAGTATGCTTTGACTGACGGCACCGTTGAATATTGGCTCTTATGTTTGAATTGGTTTGATGCCCTTGACAGGATAGATGGCCGCAAATGAGATCGTTGGAGAGAACGGTAACGATGTTGCATCGAGTTTGCGTCGGAAGGTTTTTTTGGGATTTACTCGGTGTCGGGTGCCCACACTCGGCTTTCTCGCGCTTCGAAAAACCCCTGGTTCGCAGACCGTAGTTTCCAGAATTCAACTTGACGAATTGTGGTTGGATCGCCATAGGTGTAGGCGTTCAGTCCGTTTGCAAGCTGATAATCCATGTGCGCGGCCAGGACGGCTTGTCGGTCATTGGCAAATACCTCGACAAGATATTTGTCGATGAAGATTCTCAATTCAACGTCTTCGCCCTCGGGAAGGTCGGCTACCGCAAATGGTGCCTCGGTCGTACCAATGCGCAGGGTGCCCGTCTCCGGGTGAACTAATACCGGTAATCCTTCGTGGTCTTCGTCGGCAAAGAGTTGGAAACCGAAGCGTTTGCGTACTGCCTGCTCCCTATCGATCACGATTCTCAACTCAACTGCATCACCGTCAAGATCGGCAAGCCGCGCGGTGGCAGCGCCGCTGTGCGACCGTTCCGGTGGTGTCACGATGAGATTCTTGAGAATCGTTCTATCATAACGTAGCGACTCGAGTTCACTCAGCGGGCGGATACGAAGGCAATTATCTTTCGCCAAACTCAACTCACGCGGCAGAGACTGAATTGTCTTTTGCGCGGTCTTCCCATTGAGGGTGGCAAGCCAAGCCCACATGACCCTGCGACCATCTGGCGTGAGTACGCTCTCCGGGGCAAAAAAGTCGCGGTACTCCGTCTTGTAAATGGATTGATCGGGACGCCGCCAGTTCATTCGCCCGTGCGTCTCGGGAACGAACTTCTCGCTCTCTGAATCCCAATCACCGAGGTAGTAGCGGCAACCGATAGGATGGCTGATGCACAGCAACATCCACTTGTCCCCGAGGCGGAAAAAATTGGGACAAGAGATGTCCTCGCCGATCGCTACATCCGGCAATTCGTGACTCAAAAAGTCGCCAACATAGCTCCAATTTCGCAAGTCGTACGATTTGCTGAGCGGCTGATGCCTGCCGCCGGAGATGGCATAGTAGGTATCGCCAATCAAGAAGCAATCGGGATCCCAATGATGCATGTCCGCATCTGCGCCATCGGCTGTTTTCGGTTCGACCGGAAACGGCTTCTCCCACGTGGATAAGGATCTGTCTTTAGCGATAGCGATGTGATTTCGCTTAGATGCTTGACCATGGTAAATCGCAGCAGGCAAGCCCTCTCTTGTGATGAAACCTGTGCCGCTGTACATTCCGTGGCCCGTGAATGACGGCTGGAGTTTCGTCCTCTGCCATGTCCAATTCAGCATGTCCGGACTGGTGACATGGACAAAGCAGTACGAGCGTTCGCCCTGCCAAGCGTGTCTAAGGATATAGTGCAGGTGATAGGTACCATCAAGATAAAAGGCGGCGTTCGGATCGCCGGGCGCACTGTCGCCACCGGGATGCATGAGGTGATAGTTGAGCGCCAAGTCATCTGATACCGGTACTTCAATATCGTTCTGATCCATAAGCGAGTACGGCAATCTCTCCTTAGAAGCAGCTTAAGCGCGGAGTTTTCGATATAGATACGCGATTACAATTCCAATAGCAATAAGGGCGAGTATCGTAACTGCAAATTGAAATACCCAAATGGCGATAGGCAGAACCAGCATTACCGCAATAAGCGAAAGCCCTAAAATTAGCACAAAGATGGCAAGTTTTCCGAATAATCGCATTGTAAAATCCTCAAACCACAGCCCGAATTACACGGTCCGTTTGGCAACGGTTTACTTTTTCAGCTTCGCCTTTAGCTTGGCGAGCTCATCCTCAATTTCGTCGTTCGGATTTGGATCAAAGACAGAATCCTCCCCGTCAAGATTCTGCAGTTCCCGATAAGCCTCGGCGTGCGCTTCGGTTTCTTCAACGCGCTCCTGGATTCGATCAAAGGCATTGGCAGCGCTCGATTCCGCGATGCCTGACACCGTTTCTTGGATGTTCTTTTCGGCTTCCGCTCGCTTCGCGCGGGCAATAAGAATGGCGCGTTTATGCTCCGCTTCCTCAATTCTTTCCTGCAGCGTTGCCAACCCATCCTTGAGAACTGCGATACTTTCCCGCTGGGATTCAAGTTGCTCGCCGTAATTATCGGCTAACTCACTGGAAGATTTTTTGCGGCGCAACGCTTCTTTCGCCCGAACATCATCGCCATTCTCAATGAACACGATTGCCCGCTTCTCCCAGTTCTCGGCGCTTTCCAGATTCTCCTTGTATTGAGCTTCGAGCCGATTCCCATCGCGGATCGCTGCAACCACCTGCACCTTTGCCTCTTTGAACTCATGGCGCATATCCTCAAGCAACTGAGTCAAGACCTTCTCCGGGTCCTCGGCCCGATCTAGTAGGTCGTTGATATTTGATTTGAGAATTCGACTGATCTTTTCAAAGATTGGCATGGGTGGTTACTCTCTGGGAAATGGTTTTTAGACTGTGAACTCGCCTAGCGTCTCATCATCCAAGTTTTCCAACACGCTCTTCGTCTGCTGCTGTTGCGCCTCTTTCAAGTCGTCCTCGGAGAGACCGTGCTCTTCAATGACCTCCTCGGCAACGTAGATTGGGGCTTCATACCTCAACGCTAGCGCAATGGCATCGCTTGGACGAGCATCAATATCGATTGTCCGTCCAGCCGCAAGAAGCGATACCTGACCGAAATAGGTCCCATCTTCCACGGAATGTACACAGACGGAAGCCACCTCGCCTTGGAGACCATCAATGAGATTCTTCATCAGATCGTGCGTCATCGGGCGTGCAGCATCTTCACCCTTGATCTTCGACTGAATGGCGGCTGCTTCCGGAGATCCGATCCAAATAAGCAACATTCTTTTGGCTTCTTCCGCCTTATCTTTTAGCACGACAATCGGTGTGCCCACATGCTGGTCAAAAGAGATGAATGCAACGTCGACTTCAACCATGGTTACTCTCCTTGTAATTCCTCGGTAGAATCAGACTCGACTGAGTATGCAATCAGACGAGTTGTCGCGTTATGTTTTTCGACTATCCTGTCGGTAGCCCGAAACCAGGTTGCATTGTAACGCGCCCACGATGGAATTTCAACAAAAATCTGGTTTGATGCCAACCGCACATCTCTCTACTCAGGACTCATACATCTGTCACCAATCAATATCGCATTTCTGTCTCACTTCCGAAGGTCCGATACACACGCTAGAGAATGGCGTGAAGAGAACCCGTCCAGTCTCGTTCTTGCTGCAGTATGAGACAGAAATATCCCTTATCGGTACGTCCAACCGCATTGTGATCTACACGCTCGCCGAAAGCTTTGACTTTAGGGCCTCAAGTTCCTTATCGGTTTGATTCTTGCGTTCCAGGGCATAAAATTCCTGCTCCAGCTTATCACCCTGCGTTAACTCCTCAATCGCTTCGGCATGTGCTTCTAAGTCACGCACCCGCTCAACCAGTCGATCATAGGCGTCGAAAGCGCTGTCACCGATGACATAATCGCTCGGGGGAGTGGCTTCGAGCCTAGACTGACGCGACAGCTTCTCTTGAACATCCATTCGTGCCGCATTGAAACGCATCTCGTCTAATTTGGATTCCAACGATTTGAGACTCGATTTAAGTGTATCAATAGTATCCCGCTGCGCGGTAAGTTGCTCACGAAACCGTTCCGCTTTGCCCAGTAGCTCATGCTTGCGGGCAAGCGCACGACGAGCCAAATCTTCTTCGCGCTTTCTCAGGGCAAATGCTGCCCTCTCTTCCCACTTTCCCGCTTCGGAATCAGTCTCATCAATGTGGCGCTCGATGAGTTTAAGATCGGCAATGGCATTGACGACGAGCGACTTTATGCCCCGTATATCCTCGCGCACCTCCTCTAGCGCCAGTTGTCGAGTCTTTTGCCCGTCCTCCAACTTTGTCAGCAAATCACTGACTTGGGCTCTCACAATAAGTTTTGCTCTGTCTAGCGTTTGCACTTTCGGTTTCTCCTCCGTATAAGATGTGGATCTGTCGTGTAGACGTAAACGGAAGCTACAAGAATCTTGCCGTTTATTGGAAAATGCTTCGGTCGATTGGCGCGCGAATGCGGGAATCGAAGAGCAAATACAAAAAAGGTGCAATCGTCAACCGTGATAATCGACAATTGCACCTCATGATAGGATTCCAACCAAAATCTGATGGAGGTGACGGGAATCGAACCCGTGTCCGAGAGCAGTTCAATAAGAGCTACTACATGCTTAGCATAAGCTTTGTTGCTTCACCCTGACGACTCCCTTATGCCAGATTCGTTTAGGCTATCTCAAGTGTTTTCTCGCAGCTTGACCCTTGAGAACAAACAAGCTGCCTAGCCCGTTGTCTGGCGCCCGACTAACTCGACGGGCCGCAAGTTAGTCGAGCGTAGCTGCTTTAAGCAGCTAGAGCTAACTCTTCGTAGTCAGCAGTTAAGTTTTTTCCGCCTGTTTAACGAGGCCTGCGGAGACCTCGGCATGCAACTCTTATCTCATTGACTCACGTCGAAACCTTTTCACCCCCATATTGTCATTATTCCCTGTTGCTGGAATAGTGGATTTGTAGTTGTAGGGTGCAATCAAGCGACTGAATAAGGAGCGCGATAGCTAATTCCCCCGCGCACCGGCCTCATTCTTCTATAAATGAGAACGAATCGCCCGTCGCGCTTCCTCTCTCTCAATCGCATCACGTTTATCGTAAGCCTGTTTGCCCGACGCGATCGCGATCTCAAGCTTCACCTTCCCGTTACTGAAATACGCCTTTGTTGGAACAACCGTCATGCCCGCCGAGCGAATCCTGCTTTCAATCTTCCGTATCTCGCGGCGATGCAACAGCAACTTACGTTGACGTTTCGGCTCATGGTTCTCGCGGTTGCCCTGTTCGTAGGGACCAATGTGAGCGTCAACCAGAAAAAATTCGCCATCGCGGAGTTTCGCATAACTATCCGCCAGATTCAATCTTCCGGCGCGTATCGACTTGACTTCGGTACCCTGCAACACCAATCCGGCTTCGTAGCGGTCGTGCAGATGGTAGTCATGCCGCGCCTTCCGATTGACTGTAATCACTCTGGAGGATTCGTTTTCAGCGGCTTTCTTCATGAAAGGATTATAGCATAATCTATACCGTTTATGCAATCTCAACAATTAACCATATGTACAGATTTAGTTTGCAGGCTGCGCAACGTGATTACGCGAATGGACCATAAGCGTGATAGAGCCCATAACAACCTCTTGAAACACCGGGGAAATCAGATGAGCGAATAGCGAATGATCGGTTGAACGGATTGTGAGAGCAATAGAAATGCCATAGGGATTTTACCAGCATCACACTCCAAAAACGGACGCAATTGTCCCAAAACACATTCTATTCTCTTGCGACGGTTCCCGACTTCAGAGTATCATAATACATTCCTTCAAATTCAAACCTACTTGAACCGCCAACCCCATTCGATGGAAGGGAGAACATTTCAATGGACCTGACACGACAACCGCCGCGCCGGCCTACGAACCTCGGCATTGCCGGTATTGTAGGGGCTGCGCGAATGGCTGACAAAGCCAGAGCGCACAACGAGGAGACGCTGGGAGAATTCCTTTACGGTGGAGAATCGGGATTGGACCGCAAAGTCTTAGACCTTCTCGTCATCTCCGACGAAGAATTCGCCGAAGCCGTAGACGAACACGATGACCAGTCCCTGAACAAATGGATCGCCGAGCGGAGCGATGTTACGCAGGAAGCCATCGACCAGTTCAATCATACCGAGTTGGAACGGTTGCCCGATACAGACGAATACAAGCAGCGTCTCAGAGACCGCATTGCCAAATACGCGCCGGGAAATACGGATATCAAAACCATTCTTCAGTCGATAGAACTCGATGATTGGGGAAACTTTTGGCAGAAAGACTTAACGAAGAAACCGCCTCGCAGCGCGCGTGCCAAAGATGTCGCCGGAATCTTCGGCGTAGCCCGTATGGCGGACAAAGCCCGTGCTGCGCGAGCGGGCAAAAACGGTGAATATCGATACGGGGCGGATTCCGGACAGGACCGCAAAATATTGGAGTTCTTGAAGGTGTCGGAGGAAGATTTCCAAGAGGCGGCTGTCAAGAATCCCAACGACGCTGAATTGGGAGAGTGGGTGTTGGAGCGGAGTCACGTCCAACAGAAAGAGATTGATGACTTCAATAACGCTATGGTGAATCGGGGAGCGGAAGATGCGGAAGCGCGCGCTTACCTCGAATCTCGTATCCGCGAGATCGATCCGAGTCGTACCGACATTTCAACCTGGGCGGAACTTCAAGATCTCGACGATGAACGAGGGTTCGGCATTATCGATCTTGCCCGTCATGCGCCGCGCAGCCCATACAGCATGGCTATAGCCGGAATCGCGGGATTAGCGCGAACACTTGACAAAGCCAAAGCGCTCAACACCGACTCGATCGGGGATTACTGGTACGGCGAAGATTCCGGGCATGATCGGCAGGTGCTTGAGTTTATCGGCGTCACGCCGCAGGAATTCCTCGAACTCATAAAAGATCTACGGGGCGACAACGATGTCACGGACTGGGTACGGACTAACGCGCCGAAGACTACAGAAGAAATCGCTGCTTTCAATGATGAGATGATAAATCGGCGTCCAGCGACCAAACGGCATCGGGCATTCTTCACCAAGTTGATTAACAAACTCGATCGTAGTCGCACCGACATTGAGACCTTTTTCGATCTCATGGTTTTCGCCGATGAGAAGGAGTTTGAGAAGCGCACTATCTCACGCTCTTAGTGGTCTTTTCGCTAGGTACTCAATGCTTATTGAAGCTCTTTGAAACCGAGTTTTTTCTTCAAAACTCGGTTTCTTCCCTGAATTCTAGTGGCTTCAAAATAACAGTTTAGTCAACTCATCACTGGCAACTAGCCACGCGCAATCAAAGTAATCTCATAATCCTATGAATCACAGTTCAGACTATGTTAGCTTTCGACACTCAACCCTTACCATACATTCTGGGAAAACAAACTGCGTAGTAGTAGTATATTTGCTAAATATCTAATACACACGCCATCGGCACAACCGACTTGTTCTACAACGCTGTACGATAGGTCGAGAATCTCACTGGCCACTGAGCACTAGTCACTGACCACTACTTTAGATTGACCTGATTTCAGAGTTCCAGAATGCGTAATATTTTAACATTTACTTTTAGCGAATAAACCACTAGAGATTGTTGCTGTCCGGGAACATGGCGCTGATACTTTCGCGATTGTGGATGCGCCGAATGGCTTCTCCAAATAGAGGCGCAACAGAAACAAACTGAACCTTTTTCGGCAGTGAGTTTGGATGGTTCTCCACCGTGTCTGTGGCGAGGAGCCGCGTGATAGGGCTACCGTCGATCTTCAGTGCCGCATGCTCGGCGAGCACCCCGTGAGAAACAACCGCATAGACCTCCTTCGCACCCCGCTCCATCAACACTGTGGAGACATTGATCAACGTCCCGCCTGAAATGGTGAAATCGTCGACAATCACCGCCGTTTTGCCACTGACTTCGCCGATAATCTCCAAAATCTCCGACTCTTCATCGTGTTCCGGGCGTCGCTTATCCGCTATGGCGACTGAGGTGCGCAGATAGGAGGCGTAGCGTCTTGCATCCTTTGCGAATCCGGTGTCCGGTGCGACGATGACGATATCCCTTAAGTTCATCTTCTCAATCTCTTGGCAAAGCACCCGGTGTGCATAGAGATTATCCACCGGTATCCGAAAAAATCCCTGAATCTGAGCCGCGTGCAGATCCATCGTCACCACGCGGTCGGCGCCCGCCGCCTCAATCGCATCCGCACAGACTCGCGCTCGAATGGATACGCGCGGTTCATCCTTCTTGTCCCCTTTCGCATAGCTAAGATACGGAATCACCGCAGTCACCGACTCGGCGCTCGCACGCTTGAGCGCATCGATCCAGAAGAGGAGTTCCATAAAATTGTCGTTTGTGGGAAATATGGTGGACTGAACGATATAGACGTGTCGCCCTCGGACGTTCTCTAACACGCGGACAAAGGTGTTGCCGTCCGAAAATTGGATGACCTCGTTTTTCCCGGCAGACACTTGGAGATACCGACAGATTTTTTCGGTGAGTTGCTGGCTACCGCTTCCAGCAAATATCATCATTGGGTTGGCATCCATAAATGGTGTTCCATTCCGATCAGGAATTGCGACAGGTTTGAATTGGGAAGGGCGTCAAATACGCTTGGGATGGAAGTTTTGTTTAATCCGGTTTGGATTCGCGCAATTCGCGGTTTGCTCCGCTGATCGGCGACTTCTCGTACCGCTTGGTCCGGATTGCCAATTCCAAACCGGGGGTCGGCTATTTGCCCTTGGATGACAACGTGTCCGAGATCTCTCGGACTTTGTCACCTTTTTTCACTTCGCCGAAACCTTCGATGATGTTTACCCTAGACACACGATCACTCTGCACGTCCGAAACTTCGACTTTGCCCACCTTCACGGGGATAAAATCCAGCAACTCTCCAGTAGCCGGATCCTTCAATGCTTCACCCTTCGTATAAACGGCAAACCGCTGCTGTACTTGGACTCCCCTCGCGGAACCGACATTGATATAAGCGCTTTGCCTATCTTCCGCGTCCACATGGATAATTGTTCCTGTGATGGGGCCCGATGAACGACTCGACTCGGCGCGCGATTCTCTCCTCTTCTTTTCGCGTTCGGCAATTTCCGATGCCAGAAGAAAATCCGGACCAACATATCGGCGCAAATTTTTCACGACCTTCAGCAACACATCGTCCGTTACCATACCGAGCAGCGTCTGGTCATACTCCGGAGATCCAAAGGTTATGCTGCTTACTTCCCCCGGACGAACAATCGGGCGAAACTTTTTCTCTGCGCGCGGTGATAGTCCGTAATTGAGTTCGGTGCCCTCCTCCGTGGCAATCGCTTGAATTTGGGCAAATTGTGCGCCGCCAAGTTGGTGTTTTTTTACTGCGGAAACCTGCGGCGCGGCTACTTCCTTGCCGGATGCGCCGTAGAACTCCATCTCTAGCTTGATGCGCGCCGTATAAACATAAGCTAACACTTGTACGCCCGTTAGAAAATTCGTTTGCAAGCCTCGCCGGCTTTGCTCGCCTCGGAGCGACTGGGATGCATTGGCTCGTGCCCGCTCCTGACCAAATTTTCGGATATTGCCTACAACAAGCGTCTCGGCTTGTAACCGCTCGGCAAGGGATTTTCTCACCTCGGGTTTTTTTCTTACATCCTTGCGAGAGACCTTCAAATGCTTCATTGCATCAAGTATTTCGTCTTGCGGAACAGACCCATACACCCCCGTCGTCTCAAGTTTACGGTTCAGTAAACTTGCAAACCCCTCTTCGAGATCCCACAAGCGTTTCTTTCCACTGATAAATTCGCCGATAACGCCCGGGATGCAGCCGCAACCGGTGGGCGAATCAAACTGGCTATAGTCATTGAAATACAGTACCGCGATGCGCTTGGACGCCCCCAAACTATGAGGGATGGTAAAACCCATCATGCATAGAGTTAGTAGAGCCGTGGCGAAGAAGATAGTTTTGGGGTGAAAAGGCTGTCTTTTCATAATCATGTCCTCCTTGAACCTACGTCCTGACATACGAGCGAATCTCTGCAAACGTGGAAACACATTTGTATATTGTACTTCGCGGTAAAATCCCTGTCAAGATGATTCCTGAGCCGCCGCAACGCAATCATAGAACCCCGAATGCATGTAGAGCGATACTATTGACATTGCACTCCGCTGGAGTGCAGGAATTAGGTTTGTCGCAATCTACAGACATTGGGGATCTCTATCGTACGCACAATTCGTTGCTTGATCGCCGCAGGAGCTTTCAAAGGCTGGTGCGCAGTGCGCACCCTACAGAGTTCAGTCGTATGATTGCACCATACAAGCAATGGTGGGCGGTGGCCACGCTACAGAAAAGATGGGCGGAGGATTTCTATCGCGCTCGTTATTCGCTCCCTTGATCCGCTGGAGTGAAAACCATTTTACGAAAGAACACCTCCTCAAAGCCTATCATAGATCCAAAGATTAGTGTGGCTTGCAGAATGAATTATGCCGACAGGGATAATGGCGTGCTATCAAACGTATTCAGCCCCTATACATACAACGCATATATGAAATCTTCGGCTCTCAAGACGATGAAAACCTGTCTAACCTGCGATAGATACGTACTTGTCGACATACTCGTTGACTGGGCGACTCTCGTTAAAATTCCCGGTTACTTACCTAAAGCCGAGTGAATGCGGCAACCATTGTATGTAGTAGACATCTTTCCAAAATGGATCTATGTGGTTATAGTAATGTTGGAGATCAGAATATCTGCACCGATTGGCAACTCGTCTCGGGGTATCTCAAGTTGACAATCTTTGGTTTTGTCCAGATTATTACTGAATAAGATCTTTCGCCTTGTCACGTCTCGATTTTAGCTTGATTACTTAACACTTATGTGGTATACTGGCATTGCGCTCCTTCTGTAGGGTGAATTTCAAATGATGCCAGGTGTCGCAACTCTATGAAATCAGATCGAATTTACAGCGTCGACCTCCCCATAGTTTGGCTAAGCGGGAGGAGGCGCGCTGAAACCTAGTCGCAGTTTATCCCAGAATACCGCATAGCGCTCCAAACTCGTCAAACCCGTGTCATCACTGGATTCCAGGCTGATTTTTGCGAATAGCCATCGTCTGCGACGATATCCGGCGTCGCAGGCAGAACTGAACCACGAAAACCAAGGGGAACAAACAGTGTAACCGTCAATCATGGAAGATCGGTTGCGAGTCACGGGAAACAGAAAATCCAGACTGAAAACGCCTCGGTTGATTGAACCACGGAGATACCTGCCGTCGAGCGGCAAAATGAAAGGCAAGCGGACGAACAACCTTAGCCGTATCGCCCAAATCAATTAATCGTTCATGCACGCCTGTGGCTACTCAACGCTCAGAAAATACCCCGTAGCGACTGTTAATATTTTGGAAAGATGTCTAGTTGTCTTCACGGTTGTGACTCACGGGAATTCGTGGTCAGCGGACAAGATCCCGTGCCAAGCCAACCCCGCAACGGGATTTTGGATTGTATTCCCGCTAAAATAGAGGTAAAATTTAAGCAGTTGTAGCCCTTAGTCGTTTATTTTCCAAAAAATATGGTTAGTGTTGGGTGCCGGTGCGGTTAGAAACCGCACCTACCGGCGTGGTAGAATAGTTTCTTGTGCTAGTCTCGTAAGCATTAAATTCTTAGCGAATAGACCATTTAGCGCGAGGGCGTATAAACACAAGGAGTATCGAAATGCGACGTCAAAGAACAAAAATCATTGCAGCTAGCGTCATACTGGCTTCTGCTATGGCGTTCCTGGTGGTCGCAGGTATCAGAAACACCAGCATGCGACACTATACCCCCGATCAGTTGGTCGCCAGCGCTGCCCAAGTCAACAATAAGGGCGTTCAAGTAGACGGACTCATCCAAGAAGGTAGCCCGAAATGGGATCCGGAAGAGTTTGAGCTAACTTTCGCCATTCGCGACCGTCAGGGAGAATCGACAGTAAATGTCATTTACTCGAAGCTAAAACCGGACAACTTCAAAGAGGGCGGAAATGTCTTTGTTGAAGGAAAATACAACGCGGAGCGTAACCTCATAACCGCCTCTAAATTGACAACGAAGTGCGCCTCCAAGTATGAAGCCGCTGAAAGCGCAGGAGAAGCCGCCGCTTATTGATGGCTAGTACGTGGTGTAGTCGCGTTGGTAAGGAAATAAGTTATGGTAGCGGAGATAGGTCACGCCGCGATATGGCTATCGGTGTTTTCCTGTTTGTGGGCAATCGTATTAACCTGCACAGGCCTACGATATAGGAGTTACGGCGCCATCATCAGCGGACGCAACGGCGTGATCGCCACGTTTCTTCTGATTAGTCTGGCTACCGGAGCACTTATCTACGGCTTTGTAACCGACGATTTCTCGATGAAATACGTCGCCGAGGTGTCAAGCCACGACCAACCTCTGATGTACAAGATTACGGCGCTGTGGGGGCGAATGTCGGGGTCCCTGCTGTTTTGGCTCTGGTTGCTCACACTATTCGGAGCGCTGGTTGTTTGGCAAAATTGGCGAGCGACGGACCGACTTGGCGACTACGCCATAATTCCTATCTCAACTGTTCAGCTCTTCTTCATCATCCTGGTCACCGGGTTAATTGAGGGAGTTTACAACCCGCTCGCACGTTTCCCAAACGGCGCGACACTCCCCGATGGCGCGGGAATGAACCCGTTGCTGCAAACTCCTAGCATGGCGTTTCATCCTCCATCGCTCTACATCGGTTTTGTCAGTTTGACGGTACCGTTTGCATTTGCAGTTGGAGCGTTGGCATCCGGAGACACCGGCAGCAACTGGATCTTTCGCTCGCGGCGTTGGATGATAGCCTCATGGTTAGTTCTTACGGTGGGCATCACGCTGGGCGGAAATTGGGCGTATCGCGAACTCGGCTGGGGTGGCTACTGGGCATGGGATCCGGTCGAAAATGCCTCCTTTATGCCATGGCTGCTGGGTACCGCTTATCTCCATTCCGTAATGATCCAAGAAAAACGGAATATGCTCAAGCTCTGGAATATCGTGCTGATCACGCTGGCATTTGAGTTCACCTTATTGGGTACGTTCATCACGCGCAGCGGAGTAATTTCCTCCGTGCATGCGTTCGCTCAATCCGATATCGGCGGCTATTTCTTGGGCTTCATCGGGTTTTCCGTCATCGGCGTTGCGTGCCTAATTTACTACCGCTGGAACTCCCTGAAAAGTCCAAACCGCCTGGAGTCAATCCTCTCCCGCGAAAGTGCGTTCCTTCTTAACAACTGGATGTTTGTAGGGCTCACGCTGATCATCCTTTGGGGAACGCTGTGGCCCATCATCACGGAAGGCGTTACGGGAGATAAATCCGCCGTCCCGGAAGCATTCTTCAATAAGGTTGTTATCATTCCCGGTCTACTGCTACTCTTTCTTACGGGCGCCGGCCCAATCATTTCCTGGAAAAAACTTACCCAAAGCAATTTCAAGCGAATGTTCGCCAAACCGATCCTCTTTGGATTGATTGGCGGTATGCTCATGTGGGGCTATCTTGCACTTAAAGGACACACTACACCGGTTTATTCGGTGCTGTGTGCATTCGGCGGGGTATTCGTTTTCGTTGCCATCTTTGACGAGTTCTATAGGGGCGCGAAATTGAGAGCCAAGCGAGGAGACACCTCTTTTCTCCAGGGGCTTTCGCGCCTGATCCAGCGCAATAAGCGGCGATATGGCGGTTACATTGTTCATATTGGAATCGTGATTCTTTACATCGGAATAATGGGATCAAAAGGCTATTTCCTGTTGGAATCAAAGAGTCTGAAGCTCGGAGAGTCGATGGATGTGGGGGCGTTCACGCTGACAATGCAGGACGCGTTTCAGCATAGGTATTCAAATCACTCGCGCGGCGGAGTTGTTGTTGCCGTTGAGAAGGGCGGAAAACAGATTGGTACGATGCGTCCGGCGCGCGGCTTCTATGATAGAGCCGGACAAGGCGAGGAGGACACAATAGAGTCGTCCATCCGACATTTCGGATTGAACGACCTCTATATCGCTTTGGGGCCGCTGCCTGAAGATGTACCCTCCTATGTACAGTCAGGTCAACTCGTTCCTCTTCAAGTGTACCACAATCCTCTCATCAATCTCGTCTGGATCGGTGTCGGTGTGATGATGATCGGTGGAATGGTTGCACTTGCAGAAAAACATCAGATGAAGGAACGTGAAACGTAATCGATTCACAGGACAAGATGGCTTCACTGCAAATCATTCGCATAGCTCTCATATTTGGACTGGCTCTTGGCACTGGTACCTGGGTCGCAGCCGCTAACGAAACAGATGGCGTCGAGGGAGCGTCGATTGACACCCAACTAGAGCAGTTGAAGACAAGTGTATACTGTTACTGTGGATGTACAAGAGAGACTATTAAACAATGTGTCTGTGGAACCGCCCGACTGATAGAGGATGATTTCCGCAATCGCCTTCTTGCGGGCGACAGTGTTGAAAAGATACGCAATGACTACCTCACCAAACATGGAACCCAGTTCTCTGCCATCATGCCGCCCACCGGTTTCAACCTTGTCGCTTACATAATGCCCGTCATCATAATCATCCTGATCGGTACAATCGTTTTTCTTGTAATCAAATCAAAAATGCGTCCTTCAACAACGCCACAACCCGAGTCTCACGAGATAAGCGCGGACGTGTCCGAGGATGTGCAAAAACAGATTGAAGCCGAACTAGAAAGCGTTAAGCATACGCGATAGCAGAACCGGGAAACTGTTTGATTGAGCTTCTTTTTTTCAGTATAGGAGTAAATCGTAGTGTTCTTAATTATATTGTGGATTTTGCTGCTTGGAATCCCTCTCGTCGTTTTTCTCGGTCTACCCTTAAGGCTTAGAGGACGCACCCCACCTGAAATGGATGCGGTAGAATCCAGCATGCAGCATTTGTTCCGCGAGCGAGAACGAAGTTTTTCCGCGCTAGCGGACCTTGATGAGGATTACGAAGTTGGCAAGCTATCGGAGCAAGATTATCGGACATTGAAAAGTCAGCTCCTTGAAGAGACAGCGTTAGTAGTTGCACAGATTGAATCCTCCGGAATGACTTCGGTTGAAGAAGAGATCGAGAGATATAGAAGGTCAAAGGATGAGAGCTAAGTCAACATTACTAATCGGCCGGATCCCGCAACCGCCAAATCGTCAAGCGTACGCCGTGCCCAATGGATTGCATTTCTCGCGATTCCTCCTCGTAGCATTTTGCGCCGCAGCTAGCTGTTTTGTCAGCTTTTCGCCTGTTATCGGTCAAGACACAACGGGGATCATTAAAGGAAAAGTTATTGATAAGCAAAGCAACAAACCGCTTGCAGACCAAAAGGTTACGTTAACCATTCACCAAGGCGAGGAGACACAGCAGCGCGAGACAGTATCAGCGAACGACGGCTCATACAGCTTCGACAACCTCTCAATGGGTATGGGAATACATTATACCGTTTCGACGATTCATGACGGCAGGGAGCACATGGAAACGGATGTGGTGTTGTCGACGTGGGTGCCGGAGTCTAACGTGGACATCGAAATTGGCGGATTCACCGATGACCATTCGGTCGTAAAGGTTCACCAGCACACGATAATCATCGGGCCGCCTCCGCCGGACCACGCCCCCGACGGCGCCGTGTCGATAATGGAACTCATTCAATTCGAAAACACAAGCGAAATGGATTTTCAAACAACGGTTAACAGCCAATCGGTGGGAATGTACCTGAACCTCCCGAACGGTCACGAAGGTCTTCAGATTGACCCGATGATGAATATGGAGCTTGTCCTAGAGTCGAACAAGATGATATCCAAACAACCTCTGCCGCGGGGAAAGTACGGTTCAGGCTTCTCTTACATCATGCACATTGAGAACTCCGGTTTGAATCTGTCGCGCTCTCTCACCTTTGACACCGACCAACTCTATGTCTTCGTCACGGAGGGTTTACCGCTTGTACCTCAATCCTCTCTTTTTGGCTCCGGCCAACGCAAAGAATTTCACGATACCGCGTATATCATTTACGCTACAAATCCCGCCAAACCGTTGGTTATGGGCAAGGCCGCCAGTCTTAACTTAGAGGTCGCTCCGGTCGCCTCGTCGACAGGAAATGTCGGGAAAAACTCAACTCTACCCGCAAACCCCAAGATGGTTGCCCTGATCGCCTTTGCCGCTGCTTGTGCCAGCGGCTTCTTAGTCGCCGCTATCTTTATGGTAAGATCTAGCGCGGCGCGAGCAACCGAATCGAGTTCGACTCAGGCAGGTCCCGATGCGAGTTGGCTGAACAAGCTTGGCTCCGAGGACCTCGATTCTGCGCGAGTTGCACGGTTTGAAATGGTTACGCGCCTTGACGAAATGTATAAGAATAAGGAGATTTCGGAGCGGGTGTACAAGCGACTGAGGAAGGAGCAGGTGGAGCGCCTTACCTCCGTTCTAGAGAAAACCCGGGGAACGGATCATCAATAATGGAACAAGATCGTGAAATAGAAGAGTTAATCGAAGAACTGGGGGATGACGACGCCGAGATCCAAGATGCCGCGATCTCGACTCTGGTTGGAATCGGCGCCCATGCTGTTCCGGCGTTGATAGAGGCGCTCGGAGATGATATTTGGGATGTTTGCGATGGCGCCGCAGACGCGCTTGCTCAAATTGGCGAACCTGCAATCCCGGAGTTAATTGAGGCACTGGGAGATGAGATAAAGCACCGGAGTCTAAATGCCGCCGACGCGATCGGACGACTAGGCGAAGCAGCGGTGCCGGCGCTGATTCAAGCGCTGGACGATTCCTATCAGCCGGTACGCGAAAATGCAGTGAGAGCGTTAGGAATCATGCGTAACTCCGCTGTCGCCGCTGTTCCCGCACTGACAAAAGCCCTGCGCGACGAGGATGTGGAAGTTCGTACGAACGCGGCTATTGCACTCGCACGGCTCGGAAAATCCGCGAGCGGTGCCATCCCGGTTTTAACGGAAGTTCTGCACGATGAATCCGAGCGGGTTCGTGAGCATGCTGCGTATGCGTTAGAACAGATTGGCACGCCGGAAGCAACAAGCACCCTGAAGCTGTTGTAAGACCTGTTCTTATGCATTGGACCGCCCCGTGCCGTTCCGTGGCTGTTGGGATCAATCGATTGTAAGATGAACGTGATAGTGACCCCTTTCCTTCTCTAATTGACGTATGTTGAATCTCGATCTCCTCCCCGTTTTTCACGACATGCCTGACCTAGCGAAGGAGAGGACACAGCTACGGCCAACAACCTTGTACATCCCTCCGAGCAAATTACAGAATTCAGTTGAAATCCCGACTGCAAATGTGGTATCCTAATGTGTGAGTGTTGCCAAGTTGCCCACCAATCGGTATCACCCGACTATTAAAACATATCGGACCAGTGACCTAAACGAAAACAGCAAACTGAATAAAACGTCGTTTTATGCTTAATAATGATATGTTTATTCAAGACCAAAGTGAGAGTTTATTGGCAAGAAAGGATTAAAGATGGCAAAATTTGACTTCGCGATTGCAATTGGCGGGGCCGCTGGGCAAGGAATCGCTACCCCAGGCAACATTCTCGCAAGGATTTGCGCACGTCGCGGTCTCCAGTTTTTTTCTTACAATTCCTATCAGTCTATCATTCGTGGCGGTCATATCTTCCTGACCACGCGAATCAGCACGGAACCGGTTACGAGCCATGGAGACAAGATAGATTTATTGTTCTGTTTAAACCAAGATACCATGGATCGTCACCTTCAGCATGTTGCGCCGGGCGGAACGGCGATTTTCAACAGCGATACTATCAAGCCCGGAGAAGCGTCTGACGGACTTCAATTGTGTCCAATGCCGGTAAAAGAGCTTAGCAACAACAATCGAAACAAATTGGTGCAGAACACGGTAGCGCTCGCTGGTGTACTCCATCTACTTGGCTTGGAATTCAAGTTACTGGAGGACATCCTGACGCTCCAATTCAAGCGAAAGGGTCAAGCTGTTGTTGATGAGAACGTCGATGTAGCTCGCGCCGCGTATGACTATTCCGTAGAAAATTTCGTTCCCTACTCGACCCCGCTCCCGCAGAAAGACAAGCCCCTTGCCCAACTTGGCGGCAACGAGGCGCTCGCCATGGGCGGTGCGGCGGCGGGAGTCAATTTCTATTGCGCCTATCCGATGAGCCCCTCCACCGGCGTTCTTCACTGGATGGCTGAAAATGCAAACGACTTGGGAATCATGGTTAGGCAGGTTGAGGATGAAATTGGCGTCATCAATATGGTGATTGGCGCCGCTCATGCCGGTTGCCGTGCGATGTGCGCCACTTCCGGCGGCGGATTCGCGCTAATGACCGAAGCCGTTGGCAGCGCGGGAATGATGGAAATTCCGATGGTAGCGATTAACGTTCAGCGTGCGGGCCCATCGACAGGTGTTCCGACGAAGACTGAACAGGGCGATTTATGGCAGATGTTGGGAGCAAGCCAAGGTGATTTCCCAAAGATTATTGTTGCGGTAACCGGTATCTTGGATTGCTTCAACACTATCCCGGAGTTGTTCAATCTGGTTGACAAGTTCCAATGTCCCGGTCTTGTTATTACCGACCTTTCGGTATCGGAAGGTTACGCGACGGTCGATCCGGACGACATCAACTGGGAACAGCCAATTGACCGCGGCGAGTTAATCACCGAACCCGACTCCACCGATGGTAAGTATTTACGCTACGAGATTACGGAGAGCGGAATCTCACCACGGGCACTGCCGGGCACGCCCGGGCACGTACATGTCGTTGCGACAGATGAACACGATGAGGACGGAGGATTAATCAGTGACGAGTTCACGAATCCACACATACGCCGCGCGATGGTCGAGAAACGCCAGCGGAAAATGGAATCTGTGGTCTCGCTAGTCGATCCGCCCGAACTGGAAGGTGCCGAAGATGCGGAGGTTACCCTTATCGGTTGGGGCACTTCCAAAGGCGTAATCGAGGAAGCCGCACGAATCCTGACTCAGGATGGTATACCTACGAATCAACTCGCGATAAAATGGATTGTGCCGCTGCATGTGGACGAAATCCTACAGGCGCTATCGACAGCCAAGCGGACAATTATCGTAGAAAACAACTATACGGGGCAATTCGCACGCTATCTTCGCGGTGAAACCGGTTTTGATGCTGACGGTCACATTCGCAAGTACGATGGTGAACCGTTTATGCCGCACCATATTGTAGATGGGGTCAAGGAGCAGGTAGCTGGCAAGACCGACTTGTACGTCCCATATCAAGAGATTGTTGTATAATTAAGGGAGGAGGACAACATGGCATCGGATAAACCTATAAAGGCAGCCCCGACAGCGAAGGATTTCAAGGGAGATGTAGCACCCGATTGGTGCCCGGGATGTGGAGATTTTGGGGTTCTCAGGGCGCTTGAGTTGGCGTGCGCCAAGTTGGGACGCGAACCTCACGAATATGTCACTGTTAGCGGTATCGGGTGTTCCTCAAACCTTCCAGGTTATATCAATACTTACGGGATGCATACGCTTCATGGACGGGCATTGGCGGTGGCAACAGGAGTCAAACTTGCCAACCATGAATTGACCGTAGTCGCTACCGGCGGCGATGGCGACGGCTATGGAATTGGCGGCAACCACTTTGTTCATACCATGCGACGCAACGTCGATCTGCTGTACATAGTCATGAACAATCAAATCTACGGATTGACCACCGGGCAGGTTTCGCCTACCAGCCGAATCGGTATGAAGACCAAGAGTACGCCGTTTGGCAGTCTTGAAGGTCCCGTCAACCCCCTGGCGATGGCAATTGTGACGGGCGCGACTTATGTTGCTAGAGGATTTAGTGGAGACACAAAGCATCTGGCTGAACTGATGTATAGAGGCATGGAACACAAAGGGTTTGCCTTGGTTGACGTCTTTAGTCCGTGCATTACTTACAACAAGGACAACACCTTCGCGTTCTTCAAACAGACCGTCACGAAACTCGAAGATGCGGGACACGATCCCACAGATTGGAAAGCCGCCATTGAACACTCCATGCAGTGGGGCGATGAAATTCCGACCGGGTTGTTCTATCACGACACAAGCCGTCCTTCGTTGGATGACGCCGAACCCGTTCTTGGCGAAGGCGGTCCCCTTGCCCACCGGACACTCGGGGTAACCCAGGAACAAGGCGCGGCTATCATCAGAAAAATGATGTAATCTCAATGCTTTAGTCGCTCAAGTGGATTAAAACCCAGTTGCAAATTCAGTCCAGTTTAGACCGTAGACAGCCTGAAATCCGCACCATGATTTCAGGCTGTTTTTTTGGAAAATGTTGGTCGGTACTTAATCATGCCGTCCATACCTCCGCATTCCAAAGACTGCGCATCCGCGTAACCCACACCCAGAAAATTCGTATTAATTACTGATTGATAAAGACTGTCCTAAATGATAGATAGGGCAGCTCAGGAAACAAAAACCACGACTCGCTCCAACCTCACAGCGCACATTGAGCCGCTACGCAGCAATGTACATGTCGCCGAAATCAATCTGCCCGACCCGTTCTATCTGCCTACTATGTTGCTTCAAGCGACCAAAATAACAAAACGCTTTGGCCATCGTACGGTACTAAACGATCTCAATATCAATGTCCAGCCCGGTGAGGTTGTTTCGATTTTAGGCCCCAATGGCGCGGGAAAAACAACTCTAATCAGGATTCTTTCAACGCTAATCAAACCCGGATCCGGCGATCTACTTATAGCGGGCGCAAATGCCGTCGAAAATCCTATAGATGTCCGTCCATCACTAGGGGTAGTAGTCCACGAACCACTTACCTATCTCGAATTGACTCCCTATGAGAATCTCAGGTTTCTTGGGAAATTGTACGCGGTTGATTCCTTAGAACGGAGAATCGCTACTCTGCTTGACGAGGTCGGATTGACACGATTTGCCCACGAACGAATGGAAATCTTTTCGCGGGGTATGATCCAACGATTTATGATAGCCAGAGCCCTGATCCATGACCCGACGCTCCTGTTGTTCGATGAACCGTTTTCAGGACTAGATGCCGCGGCAAAGCAATTTGTACTGGAACGTATTCATCACGAACGTGCGCAGGGCAAAGGAATCGTGCTGACTACCCATGACACCGAATTGGCGTATCGCGCAGGTTCACGCTTTCTCTTTTTACTGGATGCTCATCTCAACTCGATTGCCAATAGAGACGAAATCGAGGTTGGTGGATTGTCTCTCCGATACGAGCAAAGCCTTAAACTACATGAGATGAAATGAAAACATTTCACCAAATCGGCTGGTTAGTTCGCAAAGATGTGGCGCTCTTCATTCGCACGAAGGACACACTAGTTTTGATCTTCATTTTCAGTGTCCTGGTAGTGCTAATCTTTAGTCTTGCATTCGGGCCAATCTTTCCGCAAGACGCTGAAGATCGAGGAAAACTCGCTGCAAGCGTGCTATGGGCCGCTTTCGCCTTCGCCGGGATTATCCTGTTGAACAGAACTTTCGATGTTGAGCGGACGAGCGGAGGGTTGCACGGAGTCAGATTAACCGGCGTCGAGCCCGGCAATCTCTACCTGTCCAAAGTTGTGAGCAGTCTCATCCTCCTCGCTGTGTTGGGGGCTGTAATTACTCCCGTTGTACTCCAATTCCTGGACGCACTGGACGTGCTGACGTTAGCAGCATTAGTAAAACTTATTGGGGTGCTCATAGTCGGTACGCTCGGCTTCTGTGCGGTCGGTGTCACGATCTCGGGCATTTCCACTAGTACGCACGGTAAGGAAAGCCTGCTGTCCGTAATCCTGCTACCGCTGATATTCCCTGTAATTATGGGTGGAGCAAAATGTACTGTGTCACTACTGACAGCGGGAAGGCTTCAGGGAGATTTCTGGATTTCGATGCTGGTCATCTACGGTATAGTGTTTCTTGCGAGTTCATATCTCCTCTTTGAGTTTGTAATTGAGGAATGAGGATGGTAGGACTTCATCATTCGGCACAATCTGCAATGTTCGGTTCGATGCGAGACGCAGAGTTGTGCGTTCCGCTCGGCTAGGATTCCCAAGTTCAAGCCTTTAACCGATCAGATTGTCAATTCGTAGGGCTGGGATCAACTAACTGAAAAGGGATGGTGATAGAGATCCGCTTAACTCAACAAGGCGAGGGGACCCCGCCCCTACGAAATATCGTCGTGTAAGACGCTAGGTATTTGCAATTTTCCTAAATTTTCTCAAGTCACATTTTAATGAACACTCAGAATGGAGATAGCTCCAATGTGTCAGATATTATCAGAACTCAATACGGAATCCGCTAAAACTTGTGTTCGGAGGATTGAGTGACCACAATAAAAAATGTCCACGCACGTGAAATATTGGATTCTCGCGGAAACCCGACGGTCGAAGTCGACGTTAAATTAGAGTCAGGCATAGTGGGACGAGCAGCCGTACCTTCTGGCGCATCAACCGGAGAACACGAGGCAGTGGAGCTCCGAGATGCGAATCAGTCGCGCTACCTCGGAAAAGGGGTGAGAAAAGCGGTTGAAAATGTCAACACCACTATTGCCGGGCAGTTGGTCGGCTCCGATGCGGGGGATCAGGCTGCCATAGATCAATCGCTGATTGATCTTGACGGAACAGAAAATAAAGGAACACTTGGCGCAAACGCAATCTTGGGCGTTTCTCTTGCCGTTGCGAGAGCCGCCGCCAATCATCTTGGACTGCCGCTTTACAGATACATCGGCGGCGACAATGCGAAGGAGCTTCCGCTCCCCATGATGAATGTCTTGAACGGCGGTTCACATGCGGACAATAATGTGGACATCCAAGAGTTCATGATTTTGCCAACCGGTGCTGCCTCATTTTCTGAAGCATTACGTATGGGTGTGGAAATCTTCCACAATCTGAAAACGGTATTGCGCGAACGAGATTACAACACTGCAGTCGGCGATGAAGGTGGGTTTGCACCGGACCTTGGATCAAATGAAGAGGCGCTGCAGATAATTGTGGAGGGAATTGAACGAGCCAACTATTCTCCGGGTACGGATGTCCAGTTAGCATTAGATCCCGCTTCTAGCGAATTCTATAATGACGGTTTCTATCGGCTTCAGGCGGAGGTCCAACCCGATAAATCCTCGGAGGAGATGGTTGAATTCTATTCCGGGTTAGCCGAAAGATATCCGATTATCTCAATCGAAGACGGCTTGGGTGAAGACGATTGGGATGGGTGGGAAATGTTGACACGTGCTATTGGCGAAAAAGTGCAGCTCGTTGGCGATGACCTTTTTGTTACAAATACAGAGCGGTTGCAGCGGGGGATTGATCAGGGCATCGGGAATTCGATCCTTATCAAGTTAAATCAGATAGGCACCCTGACCGAAACGCTAAATGCAATCGAACTTGCGAAGAAAGCCGATTATACAGCCGTGATTTCGCATCGTTCCGGAGAAACAGAGGATACAACCATCTCGGATGTTGCCGTCGCGACAAATGCCGGTCAAATCAAAACGGGATCGCTCTGTCGAACGGATAGGATCTGCAAATACAATCAATTGTTACGAATTGAGGAGGAACTCGGCGAGAAGGCAGTTTTTGGAGGGAAGAGTATTTTCTACAATCTTCAAGGTGCCTGAGGTCGCTAATCGATCGTCGATTTAAAAACTGGGAGATTCCGTTAGAAAGAACTCTTCTCCGAATCGCCACTCCTCCTGTTATGCACGACCGATAAAGCATAAAGCTCTTAAACATAAATCTAAACTTTATCAGAGGTAAGAAAACCATGCGTAAATTTCAAGTAGTTCTCTGCGTTCTCGCGGTCCCGCTTCTGGCTGCAAGCATGCTCAATCTGTCGGAAGAATATCAGGAGTGGCGCGAAGCTCGGCGACTTCAAGAGCATTCCCAAAATCAACTGAAGGACCTCGCGGTCGAGCGCGATCTTCTGAAGGATCACGTCGAGAAACTGAAAACGGACAAACTTGCCAAAGAGCAACTTGCGCGGCGCCTCGGTTACGTCAAACCTGATGAAGACATCTACGAAATCGCCAATGCCACGCCCGAAGGAACCCCGGAGCAGCCGCGCGCGAGATAATATTCAATCATCGCTGGACACCAGTGTCGCAGAGTCCGAGAATTAAATCGCGGTACGCACCTCAAATCAGGTTGGACTTCTCGATATAGCCACGTAAGTGTGCCAAGGCGGTGCCATTCTTGATGGCGAGTTGGGCGCGATGGAGCGCGTCATCCAAGTTGGGGCAGATGCCCAATAGATAATCGGTCATCCCTGTATTTAGAACGATTCGATCAAAAACATGCCCCCTCTCGCCAGACAGCGCCGCCAATCCGGCCTCCGCAAAGGTTTCAGGACTCACTGACTTCATACGCGGGTTCCGGTCATAGCTGAATCCGATAGTCCGAGGATCAACATCTAGCCTGAATTCCTCACGCCGCCCAGAAACGTTGCGAAATCCTTGCGAGTAGTTTACCGCCATATAGTCTTCCGCTGATGGCTTGCTCAATCGCAGGGTGTAGTGGCTTGTTCCCTCTTCCCCCCTAACGGCGAGTGCGGCTTGGAATCCGCGTTCCCACGCGAGATTCAGGAGCGGCTCTTCGTAGCCGGGGTGGTAGTAGCCGATCACGAGATAGTTTGCGTTGGGCGACTTGAACAGTTGTTGCGCTTTTTCCGTTGCCGCCCACGGCGGACGCTTTTTAATGTGCACTCGCAGTTCACGAATATCGTAGGCCGCTGGACAATATTCTCGCTGGCTGACGTATGCGAAACCGATATCGCTATCTTCAATCAATACCTTCGCCTCCGCAATGCTGAGGTTCGTTCGGGCGCCGAGCAGGCGCAAAATTCCTTCCTCTGTCACACCGCTTTTCGGCGGCATTTCATCGACACCGTGCAATACGGTTGCTTCGCCGAGGGCGGCACGTACCGCAGCCACAAAAAGCGTTGGTCGGAAATACCGGGTTGCCCCGTCAAACGGCTCTCCGAAATGCGTCAGCGAATCCACGGAAACGTGTTCCACTTGTTCAGGTCCTAGAAGCGCGTCCAGATATCCACGCACCTCGTCGTAGGTTTCACGATTCATCCGCTGCCCAATCAGCGCAGCTGCCTTCAGTGCCGGATTTACGTTTTCGCTCAGAACCGATTCTCCCATCGTGCGCGTTTCGCTGTAACCCAAATGCTTTCCCCTCAGAATCTTTTCGCACGCTCTGGTAACAATCTCCTCCTCAAGGGATAAGGGCGTATATCCACGATCCGGGTTCATGATGAACAGAATTTCTTCGGGCAGTTCGGTCTCAAGTGGGGATTTGAATTTTTCAAAAGCCGCAATCTCCGAAGCGTTCCACTGTGTCTGCGCCGGAAAATAATTCCGAATCGTCATCGCTGCGAAGAACGCTCCCATCTGTGCTTCTGAAACCGTTTGGTCCGGGGGAAGTTCGCCTCTCGCAGACTTTAGCACGGTATCAAGGATTGCATCCGGTTGTATTGTGTCTGAAGGTTTCGTCCCCAAAGGACGCGTTTGGTGGGGCCCCGTACAGACCCTTGCTTGTGCTTCCAACACCTCCTCGTTAGGTCCTGGATACTGTTTCGGATACATTGTAACTTTCCTTTATCTTTGACCAAATGGTTTCAGACTTGCATGTGGCATCGTTGAAATGCCGCCAGATCCTAGTTAATCTCCAGTTGTTGTAATGATAGCACAGCGCCGGCAACAAGCGAAGGGTTTTCGGCGTTCGACCCTTCAGCATCAAGCTTGATTGAAAGTACATTGCGGGCAGAACCACCTTGCCCCAGTTAGGCTCGAGATTCACTCCGCTGGAGTGCGGAGATTAGACGCGTCGCGACTCTATTGACATAGCACTCCGGTGGAGTGCAGGAATTAGTTTCGTCGCCATCTACAGTAATTGGAAATCTCTATCGCAGAATTTGCTATCGCACGCACAATTCGCCTGCTTGATCACCTTATCTAGTCGCTTGATTGCGCCTTATAAGGAATGATGGACAGAAGATTAGCTATCGTGCTCGTTATTCACTCGCTTGATCCTCTAAAGCGAAAAATAAGTGTTTCTTGCTGAATGAATTATACCGACAGTGATAATGGCGCACTCTTAAAGATCTGGCTTCTCGCTTGCGTAATCCGAGCACAATCTACCGCGCGCACAAATCAAGCGACCGAATAAGGAGCGGGATTGTGGATCTCGCACGATAAAGTTACCATAGAAATCTTGCGGTGACTGCGCCAGAATCTCTCGCGCGATCAGGATCTTATCGCCTGAATGGTATAAGAAACCGTTTCCAACTTTTCCAATGGTCTGCCAAGTGGCCGAGAGAATCACAGTTTCAACGAACGTTTTCTCCCTATTGTGGAGCAGACCACGCGCCAGCGATATAAACTGCGATTGCTATTAGAATTACGGCATTAAAGCCGAGCGCGATGGCGAGACATATGGCAAGAATCGCACCCACTACCGATGCGAAACCATTAATGCCCCATGCCCAAGCAATGAGGTGCCGTTGATGCTCTCTCAACTGTTCTATACCTAACGGGAACGGCATTCCCATGAAGAAAGCCAACGGTGCAATCAGCACAACAGAAACAACGATCTTCAGCGGATCCGAGCTCGCAATGAAGAAACCGAAGATTGGCGACAGTAGCAACAGGTACGAGAAGGCAATCAGCGATAATGTAATGATGACCGCAGGGATAACAACATGCAAACCAACTCTCCGCGTAATTCGTGATGCAAGTGGGCAGCAGTAACTACCCAATCCTGCGAAGACAAGAAAAGCACATAGCACGACAGCAACCGCATACGTTGGGTACGCGAGTAACAGGAGAAACTTCTGAATAAATGCAATCTCAATCAACATGAACCCGATACCCAAGCTGAGGAAATAACCGCATATCCGCCTCTTGGCTGCGCCTTGACTTCCAGCAAACAGATTAAACGCCTGATTGCTTGATGCACCACAATCCCCATCCGTCGTAAGAGACACCGGCTGTTGACGCAGAAAAAGGAGTGGTAGAAGAATAAGAGCTGAACCGGCGACAATCGCCTGGATTAATATCGCTAAAAGGAGCAGATACCCCCATTCAATGAACGGGATGGCATTTCGCCCGATTGTGTGAATAATCTGGGCCATCGTTCCGAGACGCAAGAACTGGGAGAAATACGGGCAGTCATCTGTGGCGGGACGAATCTGGAAAGGATAATCTTTATAAAATTGCTCTCGATTTCCGAATATTATCGCCTGTGCGGCAGTGAAATAAACTGGTTCGGGCAACTGATTATAGCGATTTGCTTCTGACCCGACCATCTGCGGATAGTAGGCAAGATCAAAAGAACGCCGCTGGCAGAAAGCCTGTATCGCCTCCTTCTCTGGCGGTTCGAATGGTCCGTTCTTGATTAACAGTGTACCGGTGCGCCACTCACGGATAAGCGCCAACTGGTTACCCGGCACGGCGCCACCGACATGTTCGAGCGCCTCAACGGCAGTGGCAAATAACTTGATCATATCGCGCGGAGGCGATTTGAGCCAGCGTGTAATTGACAATATACCACCCGGCGTTAGATGTTGTACAAATTCCTCAATTGCCTCGACAGTATAAAGATAGTTCTCGTTCAAAGTATGTGTGCCTGAGGCGGCGGCACCGGCAGAATCCAACATCGCGATTTGGATGAGATCGTACTTCTCTTCCGTAGATCGGATAAACCCTCGTGCTTCAGCAATATGAACGCTTACCGGGAAGGCTGGGACTGAGGTAAGAATATGTCCGGAAAAATCCGAGTATTGATGGGACATCAGATCAATTGTCTGTGGATTCAACTCGACCGCATCAACCGAAGTTGCGTTGTGATACAGTGCATTTAGCACATCACTACCGCCGCCAGTCCCTAGCACTAACACACGCGGCTTGTCTACTAGATGGTACGCCACCGCCGAAATCGTATCATCCAGAAAAGCCAGTTCGGAAAGGTCGCCTCCGAAATGGGTAATCGCAGTCATAGCGTCAGCATCCGTGAACAAGCCTAGTTGCGCAGGTATCGGATACTCTGTGCGAATACTTAATCCGGGTACGGCGCGAATGGAACTGCTACGCGCTACATGTAACGTACCTAGAGGACTGTTGCGATTGCTTAGGATTTCCGTATCCGGAAAGTTGAGTGTACTGCTTAACCCTTTGTACGGTGAAATCTTAAGTTCAATCGGCTTGATCGTCAGGAAACTGATGACTCCGACACTAATGACTACAACTAGCGATAGCGGTCTCCAACGACACCTTAGATTTGCGACTATGATGCTGAAGAACCCTATTGTTGAAACAACGGTCAGGATTTGAACAGGCGGAACATAATACATTACCAAGATAATTCCTAATGCACCACTTCCCGAGCCAAGTAGGTCAAAGAAATACAGGCGATTTACCTCGGTATTAAACTTCAGCAACGCCATGCCGATGCATGCTGCACCAAAAAAGAATGGAACTGCAAGAATAAGATAGCGCGCCACTAGGAACAACAACTGATTGGGTTCCCAGACCACCATAAATGGATTGAACGGAACAGACTGGCTTAGTGCGAAGCAACATACGAGGCTAATCGCACACAGGAGTCCGGACACGGTGTATGCGACGTGAAACCGATGCATTATCCAGTGTTGGGCAATAGCGAGTACACTGCCACTTGCACCGAATCCGAGCAGTGCAAGGCTAATAATCATGTGCGCAAAGTGGTGCCACTGCGAAATCGAAAGTAGGCGCATCAGCGCAATTTCGTAGGCAATCAGTGAACCGGAAATCAAAAAGACCGAGACAAGATAGTGAACCATTGAAATGTTCTGCACTGATTTACGTTCTTTAGTAAAACCTCAGATTCTACGGGAGAAATCAAACTATCAGAGGAAGACAATACATGAGGTCGACGGCTCTTGCTATGGTGTGGCAATGAGCGTGATTTTGAACAAACGACACATCTGATATGCACCGCGCAACTTGAGGATTATTTCGAGGTATAATGAAACAATTCACCAGGGGCAAACCGCGTCTCAATCTCAATGTTCTCCCGCCGCCAGACTGTCTCCCGCGATTTCTTTTGGTTGCGTCAATCGCACTCATTGTCAGCACCGGTTGCGGACACAAGCAGAACAACTGGCATATACTACCCACGGCTGAATTGGGAATTCCGCCCTATGCGCGTTATCTCCAAGGTATCAAGATTTGTCTCGACCCCGGGCACGGTGGACAAGGGCACTTGCCCAAGTATAAGCGAGGCCCAACTGGCCTCCGTGAAGCGGAAGTAAATTTACGAGTTGCGCTCTATCTTCGTGATTTTCTATCTCAAGCGGGAGCTTCTGTGGTCATGACCCGAGCAGACGACTCCTTCGTAAGTATCCCGGAACGCAGTGAAATCGCCAACCAGCACGAGGTAGACTTCTTCATCTCGATCCATCACAATTCTAGTGAAAGCCCCAGAACTAACTATGCCTCCACGTGGTACCATCGCGATGCGGACGATTCACCCGCTAGCCTTGACCTAGCTCGATACATACAACAAAGTGTTTCGGAAGCATTACGGCTGCCCCAATTCGCCGCCACTGGGCTTTATTCTGACCAGCTTATGGTACCGTCCGGTTTTGGGGTGTTGCGGCAGACAAAAGCCCCTGCGGTGGTATGCGAAGCGTCGTTTTATTCTAACCCAGAAGAGGAAGAACGTCTTCGAAAAAAGTCGTATAATCGTCGTGAGGCGTATGGTTATTTCTTGGGCATCGCGCGTTATGTCGCGGCTGGATTTCCGAAGGGAATTCTTCAGACACCCGCCTCGACATCAACCACGGAAAATAAAACCCCGAGAATTGAAATACGGATTTCGGACGGTATCCATTCGCGCGGTGCGTGGATAATTAAACGTCAACAGGTTTTTACCGACTCCATCCGCGTCAGACTTGATGGAGAAACTGTACAACACCATTACCTTCGTGATAGCGATCTGATCGTAGTCACGCCCACAGAATCGCTGTCTAACGGTGTACATTGGATCGAGACAAGCCTCGTCAACTATTACGGCAATCATAACATGCCTGCGGCCCAGTGGTTTAAGGTCGCGCCTCCTGCCGCCGAATTAAACCTGAGTACTTCGGCAAAGGTCATTCCGCCCGATGGCGAGAGTTATGTGGCTATAACCGCTGCTGCAAATGATAAGGATGGTCAACCAATAGCGGACGATGAACCGATACGCGCTGAAACAACGGGTGGGAGATTGACTGAAACGGTTCAACTGTCCAAAAATGGAATCGCCCGGTTCTACCTCCATGGAGATCCGGCAATACGAGAGCCTAGTACCGCACAGGTCAAAGTATCTTACAAGGATAAGCAGGAAACGACCTCAGTCGGTTTTGGGGACATACAAGGCGGAATCGTCCAGGGTAGGGTTGCAAATGCGGCGGGAAGCGTGCTTCGGGATGTCGCAGTCAGACTGACGAATAGCGACGATAAAACTACATTGACTGATCCCAACGGACATTTTTTCTTCAATCTCGTTCCCCCGGGAGAGGCGGTGCTATTAATATCAAAGGCCGGTTATTACAATCTTCAGTTGAAGGAGAAAGTTGCATCAAACCGTGCCCGCGTTATACATCCTAAGTTGGAACCCATCTGCAAGGGAGCACTCATTGGCAAGGTCTTTGTGCTTGACGCTCGATACGGAGGGGCAGAACGCGGAACTCCTCCCAGTGCGGCGGACATCAATCTCGCCGTAGTCAACGTGTTGAGCGAAATGCTTGAAGTTGCCGGCGCAAAGGTGTACCGTATTCGAAAGGATGACCGGAAAATCGCCGTGCCGAATCGCGTTGCAGCAATAAATGCCATTAAAGACAATGGCTACTACCTGCGGATCGATCATGGATATTGGGCTGACAACGGTCCATCGGTCGTCGTGGCGCACCATCCCGGCAATCAGGTCGCAGAGCGTTATGCTCAGTCTATCCTCGACTACCTTCTTCTCGGTTATAGCAACGGATTAAATGAAACCAAGCGGGATCCGGTTACGCCTGAGATACAATCTACTAACAAAACCGCACTAACGTTGAAGATTCGGTCAATCAACCACCCAGACCTCGGAATCGCAGGTTCCCGCACGCGCGTGGTAGAGGACGCGTATTCCATTTTTCTCGGAACATGCAAGTTCTTGAGGGACGGCAATCTACCACAAACTCAACTCGAAGTTCATGTCATTGACCAGACCTCGGAGGAACCACTTGCGAACGCGGAGATAGCCCTAGACGGGACACTCCAACTTGTCACGGATTCAAGTGGGAAGTTGGTTTTCCAAGGATTTTCCCCAAGAATCTATCGCCTTGTTGCGAGGGCAGACGGATACACCGAGCAGGAGACGATTGTAGATGCAGCGCATCAGAAAGGCGTTGTAATCGAGTTGAGGCCAGTAGGGGCTCACGAACCACAAGAGACAAGTAAACGCGAGGACTCCTTGCAGACGGTTGACCACTATTGATAATGAGGACTTGTGCGGTTTTGTGCAAGATACGGATGTCTAGTTTTTCGTTCTGAGTTTACACATCAGCTACTTTTTCCGCCTTTATTCGCCGGCGTTTTGATTTAGCGGATTTTCTTGACGCCGCCGCGATTCGCAACTTCTCGTTTTTTCCTTGTTGTGCTCCCGTACCTTTCTGTGCATGCGCTGCTTTAAACGGATGCTTTGCGGCTTCTAGCTTCTCTTCGCGTAGATGGCGTTCATAATCAGCGTACGTTCCGACGAACAGTTTTGCAGTTCCATTTTCGAAAATCAATAGCTTGGTGGCAAGTTTGTTCAGCAAATAACGGTCATGGGAAATGACAAAGGTTGTGGCAGAATAGTCCCTTAGGGCTTGCTCAAGCGCTTCGCGGGAAGGTATGTCCAGATGATTTGTCGGTTCATCGAGCAAGAGCACATTCGCGTTTTCCAGCAGCAACTTTGCAAGCATGACGCGGCTTTGTTCTCCCCCGCTGAGGTGGCGAATCGGTTTAAACACTTCATCGCCAGAGAACAGAAAGCGACCGAGGAAGTTACGGATTTCTTCCTGCGTGTGCTTTGGACGCAACTCCCGAATTTCATCAATAATCTCATTTTCAGGTTTGAGATTATCTAGCTCTTGATCAAAGTATCCGAAATTCAGATTCGCTCCGATCTTCAGTGCCCCGTTCGTCGGCTGCATTTCCCCCAGAATCAATCGGAACAACGTCGTTTTTCCTGTCCCGTTGGGACCCATAACTCCAATGACATCTTGACGGTAGACTTCAAAATTCAGACTCCGAAATACGGTTTTATCCCCGAATCGCATTCCCAACTCTCGACATTGCAGAATGTCGTTACCACCGCGCGCATCCGGCGTGAAGCGGATGCTCATCGACCGCGATTTCTGGTCGGGTTTTTCGACCAGTTCAATTCGATCAAGCAACTTTTGTCGACCTTGCGCCTCCCGCGTACGCTGTCCGGCGATATTCCGTCGAATAAATTCCTTTTCGTGGGCGATGAAACGTTGCTGTTTCGCGTAATTTCGTTCCTGTTCCAGTATTTCTAATCGCTTGGTTTCTAGATATTTGGTGTAGTTTCCTCGATACAACCTAATTCGATGATCGTCCAATTCCCACACCTTCCGTGCGACTCGGTCTAGGAAATAGCGATCATGAGATACAATCAAAACAGCACCGTCGTATTCCGAATTCAGGAAGTTCTCCAGCCATTCGATGGCTTTTACGTCCAGATGATTCGTTGGTTCATCAAGTAGAAGAAGATCGGGGTTCTCAAGAAGCAACTTCGCCAACGCCGCACGACTCTTTTGTCCACCACTTAACACACTAGTTTTCAGATGGAAATCATCGGTCCGAAAACCCAAACCGCCGAGTGTACGGTTAATTTGATGCTCGTAATCGTATCCGCCCATGCGTTCGTGTTGTTCTTGCAAGTCAGCGTATTCGTCCAGGAGTGCCTGATTCTCTTCGTGCTCCATTCTCTCGCCCAGACATAGCATCTCATCCTCAAGAGTTTGCCGATTTCGGAACACCTTGAGGATTTCTTGGCGCAGCGTGAGAGTCGTATCAAGTTCCGGTTCTTGGCTCAGATATCCGATTTTCAATCCCTTTGAAGCATAGACCGACCCTTTGAAATCCTCGATTATACCAGCGATTATTTCGGTCAGCGTTGTCTTTCCGCTACCATTTTTGCCAATTAGACCGATTCTGTCGCCGTGCTCTATTGCCACAGATACGTTGTCCAGCACCAGATATGGGTCGTACGATTTAGTGATGTGAGCCAAACGTACTAAGGACATATGAACGTACTAAAACGGCTAGACAGGTTGAAAGATAATTGGGGCTAAGGTTATCGAGGTTTCCCGATTTTTTTCAAACATAGCCAGTGCTGCCTCCTAGCAATGATTTGTCAAAACACAAAATCGGGTGTTCAGAACCTGTTAACACTGAGATGGGAAATCGTTGATTGGAGTGTCTCAGACCGCATGCACGGCTTTGGGCCACACTCTACTATTTGAAGAACTCGTCGATCGATTGTTAGCAGTTGGTCTTACACTTTTCACGCATCATGAATTACCAAGTTCAAGTCCCAGCTTTTTGATTCTTTGAGCAAGTGTCGTGCGGCTGATTCCGAGTACTTTTGCCGTTTCCGTTTGATTTTGGCCGAACTTGCCAATTATCAAACGAATAAGTGTAGAATCTACGGCGTTTATGATTTCGTCGTATAACATCTCCCGTTCTTGGGACAGTGCCTCTTTGACCGTGGCATGCAAAATCGATTCAAGCGACTGCTCCAAGACTGCCTGATTTGATTCGGATTTATGTTCATGATTCACAATATCCGGCGGGAGATGCTCCGGAAGTATTACATCAGATCTTGAAAGCACCGCTGCGCTTCTGAGTGCGTTTTCCAGTTCCCTTACGTTCCCGGGCCAATCATATCTCTCTAGGCGCTCAAAGGAATCATCCGAGACACCGGTTATTTTCTTTCCCAGTTCTGCACTTATAAGATTCAGAAAATGTTCTACAAGCAGGGTAATGTCTTCGGTGCGCTCCCGCAAAGGGGGTAGATGGACTGCTAGTCGCTTGAAACGATAGTAAAGATCTTGGCGAAATAAGCCGAGCTTAGCCATCTCGGCAAGGTCTTGATTGGTCGCAGCGAGGACGCGCACGTTCGTTTTTAGTGTTCTTGTCCCGCCTAATCTTTCAATCTCCTGTTCCTGCAACGCCCGCTGCAATTTGATTTGCAAGGCCGGACTCATATTACTCACTTCGTCGAGGAACAGCGTTCCTCCTTCGGCTAGCTCGAATCGTCCAGGTTTGCCTTTCGCCTTCGCCCCTGTGAAAGCACCGGCCTCGTAGCCAAACAGTTCACTCTCAAGAAGCTCGTCGGGCAGTGCGCCGCAGTTGACTGAAACGAAGGGGCCATCTCTACGAGAGCTATTGGCGTGAATGGCTCGCGCTACAAGTTCCTTTCCTGTGCCGGTATCCCCTTCAATAAGAACTGTGATTGTATTGCTCGCCATAACGCCGATCAGTTTGTAAATCTCCCGCATCTGTTCGCTTTTTCCGACCAGACGATGCCCTTGCTCTTCTGTTCTGTCGAATGATGAATCTACTGAGGGTGTTATCTCAATGGTGGCTCCATCTGTGATTTTACGACGTTCAGCTCGTGTCTTGGAAGCTCTTTGCAAAATCGCCCTTACTGCATCAAGGTCAATCGGCTTGGGCAAAAAATCAAACGCTTGCAACCTCATCGCTTCGATGGTTGTCTCGACATCGTCATAGGCCGTCATGATAACAACGGCAGCATTCGCTTGAAGCTCGTTAATCTGCTTAAGCGCTTCTAACCCGCTCATGCCCGGCAATCGAACATCAAGAAAAATAAAATCCGGCTGTTCAGTTTGAATCTTTCGTAGACCCTCTTCGGCATTGTTGGCGATGCTCGGATAATAGCCTTCAGTCTCTAAGAATTGCTGAAATGCCCAGCAGATTTTATCATCGTCATCTATTACAAGGACGTTTTCCATAGGTCACCAGATTGAGATGTTACACAAACAATGGCGTTAGTAACACAATTGCTGCGTAGCCTGGATTCTATCTCGCATGTTGTAGTCGGGATGAATAGCGCTTTGATTAACTGCGTTGCTAATCTAAAAGCATATTTTACCACGTCTTGCCCCGACATTCAAATTGGAAACCTTTTCATCATTGATGGACTACCTAATCTTTGCTAAACTGTTGCACAATGGACCTCAGACCGGCAATAAGGAGGCACCATGGAGAAAGAGCGGCTCAAACAGATGGCGGCAGAGAAAGCTGTTGAAGAGATACAACCGGGGACGATTGTCGGGTTAGGTACGGGCTCAACAGTTTATTATGTCCTACTCGCGCTGGGGGAGAAAGTACGAGATGGATTAAATGTCTCCGGAATCGCGACATCAAAGCAGACGGAAGTGATTTCCGCCGAGCAGGGGATTCCACTCTCAGCGCTCGCCGACCATCCCGTGATTGACCTGACCATTGACGGCGCCGACGAGATTGACCCTACTCTAAATCTGATTAAGGGAGGAGGCGGCGCCTTAGTACGAGAGAAGATTATCGCTCATGCGTCTAAAAGGCTCATCATTGTGGCGGATGAGAGTAAACTAGTGTCCATACTGGGAATGACATTCGCGCTCCCTGTGGAAGTTCTGCAGTTTGGATGGGAAGCCACTCAGACGGCGGTCGATAATATTTGTGAGAAATCGACATTGCGACTTAGTGGTGACAAACCTCTTCTCAGCGATAACGGTAACTATATTTTGGACTGTCACTTTGATGCCATTTCCCATCCCGCACAACTCGAACGGCAACTCAACAATCTCCCCGGTGTCGTCGAGAATGGACTGTTCGTAAACCGAGCCGACAAGGCAATTATCGGCGCTGAATCAGGGATCGAAATCCGAGAGAAAGTATAATGAAAAGATTCTCTAGAGCCTATCGTCGGATATCACAATTCTGCTGGTTGTTTATGCTGTTTTTACTATGCCGTCCACCATCGGCGACGCCATACTTTGGCGATAGTGGTCTGATGAATATTCCGACTGGTGCAGCCATTGAGCATGGAATCATCGATGTGGGTACGAATTTCGCCTTTCTGAACGAGCACGGGCTCCCGCGCAAGGAAGCAGCTATCCGACTAAATTTGGGCCTTTACGACCGAGTTGAAGTTGGAATGTCTAGTGTAAGACTCAATCAGACGAGTTTCCTGATGGCAAATCTCAAAGTGCTGCTGTTCCGGGAGGCAGGCAAGGTGCCGAATGTAGCAATTGGCGTTGAAAACATCGGAGATGAGATTAACCAAGACCTTATTCATACGACGCGGTACAAGCGAAAATCAGCATTTCTTGCCATTAGCAAAATCTTTAACCTTCCGCGCATACATCAGATTTCGGGACATGTTGGAATCGGGAACAACAGATTCCGCGATGAGACCGGTATCGACAAGGTTCTAAAAGGCGTTTTTCTTGGCATTAGCAAGGATTTCCAACCAAGTTTCGCAAAGGGAGAATTGACCGCATGCCTTGAGACCGATGGGCGCGGCGTGAACGTTGGAGTGCGCCACACAGCAGACAGCGGGCTGCAAGTTTATGTGGGCGCCGAGGCGTTAGCCGCGCAAGCCACCGACGAGAGGCAGATCCGTTATGTCGCCGGTGTATCTTGGTCAAACCGCGCGATTATGAAACAGATTGAGGAGGCGAAACGATTGGCGAAACAAGCGGCGAGACTCGCGACTGAAGCGAAGACCGCCGTCAAGACGGGAAAGGAGTAGCGGGGCAGGCGGATACACCGAAGCGGTGCCTCGGGCAAACGCCAGCCTTTGAGTAATAGAAGTCACATTCCGACACAAAAAAAGCAGCCCGTTTACTGGCTGCTTTTTTTATGCGAACGTAATTATGACGTACCGCGGATCATTCGAGAGCACCGATCTTGGCCGCTTGCGGTGCGCTTGTAGGCAACGCTTGCTTCGCCAAGAGGTCCTCTGGAATGTAGCCGGAGTAGTCGGATATGTCGCCATGGGTCAACGAGTAAACAACCACGTTGGTCATGAAACGATAAACACCCGGCGAATAGTGAACCGAACGGGTCGGCAAACTGACCGCTTCCATAGCGCACATATAGTCGCGCCGGACAGTGATAACTGACAGCTTATCGCCGACAGAAACGCCTTCAAGGAAGTTTCTTCTTTGTGGTCTCGTTCCCCACCAGAAGATATCAAACCCGACTGGAGGTCCGCCCATTTCGTAGAAATTGTCGTAAATCGTATGGTCGTTGGGGATTCGCTCAACCTGATACTCGGGCATGACATATCGCATTTGAGCCAAGAACAACCGAATCATTGCCTGAGCGGGCGCGTTCACACCGCAATCGTCAAAGACCAGAAATCCACCCTTTTCCACGAGGTACCTGCGCATAGCAGCCGATTCCGTCTCGGTGAGGCGACTATCCATTCGTCCGCCGCCATATTGACGACCGAGCAAATTATGGGATCGTACCAACGCAGGATCATGCCCCGTCATGAAAAGTATCGGGCTTCTATGCAGATTCGCGTCAGTCAACTTCAATGCCCCGCCTTCAACGTTCATGTCGGCTTTGATTTTCGTCCGCTCGTTGATCCACTTGGTTAAGGCATTCAGTGAGGACGAATCTGCCCACCAATCAGAGAGATTATGGCGGATTCGGGTAAATCGCAGCACACCGCGGATATCACGACCTTTACCGATAACCGTCCCACCGGGCTCACCTCTAGGCAGCGGCGGAACCTCGGTATTGCCGAGCGTAATATGCTCAACAATATCGCCTAAGGCGTCGGGAGCCGCACCAACTGTCTCAACCATGGCAAGACCGGGCGGCCGGTCAAACGCAACTTTGACCTGCACGATTCCGCCAGCGATACCTCGGCCAATGTTGGCAGGCCCTGCAGCGGGAGCGTTTGCCACTGGCGCGGAGAAGGCCAACGCTCCGGGGGCATCGGAAACAGGAAGGTCAGCGTGTGTGACAGCCTGCGGCACAGGGGCGTTAGGCGACACCACCTTTGGAACATTCGGATTTATCGGTGCGTCAACCTTGACCACCTTGTTTGAAAACTCTAGGACAGATGTCGGCTCAAAATTTGTACGAGCCACGAAAGCCGTTGTTACCCTTGGCTGAATTTCAACTTGTTCAACCACCACAGTGTTCGTCGTAGGCACTGTTGGCTTAATCACGGGTTTAACGACTGGTTTGCGTACTTTCGGTTTCGGCGGATCCTTGGCTTTGAGAACGTCTGCTCCCACCAAATCTTTAAACTGTTGCGTTTGGCTTACTAGATACAAGCCTGCGACAAACGCAATGACAAGGTGGAGTACCAAGGAGGTCATAAATGCGCCGGAAGTTCTTTTAGCACCCATTTGTTTTCCTCCAAGATTTTAGTTTAACGGTTTGTAAAACACTGACACTGAACGAGACAAGATTAATAACGATATTTATGATGAAACTTACCAAATTGTCGCCATCATAAAACTTAGCAATTAATGTGCCATAAGTCGGGGTTCTCTCTACAGCGTAATTTGCTTGTGTAGTCATCACAACCGTCCGCTTACATTGCACGAAACAGGCAAAGAATTGCGAGCTAAATTGCACCAAATGGTGCAATAATTCTGAGGCAGATACTTGCGTGATTTGCCATCAATTACAATAGTTCATTTTTGGGTGTAGCGAAGAATGATGCGTCGTGCGAGTTAACTAAATCATATCGGATGCAGAGCTTGAATCATTTGAATTACATCTTCAGTCCGAATGTCCTCCATGCTCGCTTCTCCGCCGCATCTACGAACCGTACCCTTGGATGGAGGACAGCGCAGTCCACTCCGAATCACGCGGCAGTTCGAACCCACTGGCCCAAAACGTGCCGGGTTTCCCGGGCCATATAAGCCGATGGTTTTCGTCCCAACCGCCGCGGCTATATGCATTGGTCCGCTATCATTTCCAAGGAATAGATGACAACGCTTCAACAACTCAGCGAGTTGTGACAGTGTGGTTCCCCCTGCGAGGTTGAGGGACCTTCCGCACATCTGCCTTTGAATAGTAGAAACGATCTGCATTTCATCATGAGTACCAACAAAAAGGATTTGCGCATTGTTATGTTTAATCAACCACTCCGCAACAGCCGCGAAACGCTCTGTCCGCCATCGTTTAAGGGTATCCGGAGAACCCGGATGAATAATAATGAGTGGACGATTAGGGAGTATATTCGATTCATGCAAGAAATCATCCGCCCATTTTTGATCCCCGTCGGTGGTGTAAAAAGCAGGAACTCTGCACGAGGTCTGAATATTCCCCATTCGTAAGAGATCGAGATTTCGTTCAAGCTGATGTAATCCGGTGAAACGAGCAAGTCCAAGCTTATTCGCTACTTGCAGCCAAGCATAGTCCAACCGCCAGCGGGCAGGTTTCATAAGGGCAAAAAGCGCCGTAAACCAATCCCCGCGGAGATCAATGACAAGATCGTAATTCTGTTGACGAAGCAAAGATAGCACGGAACGCATTTTACATTGAGACTTGGGATTTCCATGTCTGCGGAAGAAGCGCGCGTTGTATCGGAAGATTCTGTCTATATCAGGATGGTTGCTCAAGCCAATCTCGCCCCACTCTCCAACTAAGGCGTGGACTTGAGCAGATGGATAGGCGCGCCTCAGATTCGAAAATACGGGCGTGGCGAGAAGCACGTCGCCGAGGTGATCCAACTTGATAACGAGGATGCGCCGAGGATTGAATCCGGCAGGTAGGGATCTGTTATATAAACAATGTTGTATCAAGAATGAAGCGACCAACGTAATCACTTCGACTAAAGTCTTGAACATCGTGATTGTCTATTTCTAAACTAACATTGATACATTGATTCAATCTGAAACGCTTGTCATTCACTACAATAGACACATGACCAATACACTTCCTCGGCGAATTCGTCAATCTTGAGAACGCAGATATGAAAGCATGTGGTAGTTTCCCCTGATGGCTGCACGAGTTTGAGTTTGTTCCATTCACATTCCAAACACAACACTGTTCGGTCCTTGAACAGCTATGAATTGACATGGCAATTGGGCCATATCATGGGAAACACTTTTGCGGTCTGCAATCGGTCGAGACCTACACGATGTTGCGGAATCGTCGGTTCTGCTCGTGAGCACCTCAAGTTTGCGTGCAAAGATTCGAGGAAAGCACGTTGAGAAACTTAACACTGACTAGGACTCCAAAATGCTCCTGTTCAGGCACTTGGCGGGAGCCGATGACCGCAAGATCGGAAATGCTGTGCTCATCTTCTGACTTCGCGACACTTGCCGCCTATATTTCTCCAAATTCAGCCGATTCCAACGAATGTCTTCGTAATTGAGGAAGATCTCCGAAAATGGGACGGAAGTATTCCGTGCCCGCGGGCAAGATTTGGTAGTCTTCTTTATCGTAAAATCGCAAATCTAGGCTCCGTGGTATCACCTTGCCGTTCTCGTCACGTTTGATTACCTGATCCATGGGGTAAAGTACCGGCTCAATGGCGGTTTCTGTGCGCATAATCGTAGCGACTCCGTTCAGTTGTCCCTCATCAAGCGCTCTGACAGCCAACGCCCCTGCTTCCATGGCACAGTCCCGATCTAGCGGTGTCGGCGATCCACATCTCTGAAGGTGTCCGAGTATGATGTGGCGAAATGTCGCACTTGGGAATTCCTTCGAGAGCCTAAGTCTCATTGCTTCTGCTATGATTTCAGAGCACCCGCCCGGTCGAGTATGACCAAAAGCATCAAGCTCTTTTTTTGAGGTAATCATTAGTTCGCCTCTTTGGTTGCGGATTCCTTCGGATACAACAACGACCACGTTCTCGTTCTCTAGATGCTTACGCCGAATAGCTTCGGCGAGGCGATCAGGCTCATAAGGTATTTCTGGCACCACGATTAAATCTGCACCTCCATAAGCTGAGGCAAGTGTGAGCCAACCCGCATCTCGTCCCATCGCTTCGACGAAAAAAATTCGGTTGTGTGAGTATGCTGTCGTGCGAAGATCCTGAACATACTGAACCAGTCTGCTTGCCGCCGTAGGAAAACCGGGGCAGAAGTAGTTAAACATCTTTGAATAGTCAACCGAACTTCCTTCCGGTGGATTGAGCCCGACATCATTGTCGATAGTTTTTGTCACGGATGCCATAATGAACTGCTTTGACAATTCCACGCTGACTGTCATTGTGTCGTCGCCACCGATCGGGATAAGTCCATCAATTCCGAGTATCTTTAGATTCTCAATGGCTTCGTCAAGCCTATTGGCAGCAATCAAATTCGTACGCGAACTCTTTAATAGTGTGCCTCCATAATTCTCGTCGATGAGATCAGGTGTGAGAACAAAGTAGCGTCCGCCTTTCAGAACCCCTCTCCAGCCTTCCATGAATCCGATAAGCTCAAATCCTAATTCTTCAGCTTTCAGAGCGATTCCTTTGAGTGTTGCATTAAGAGCGCTAGTATCCCCTCCACCTGTCAACACACCGATACGTTTGTCCATTCAAATCTCCTTTCGATATCACTATTTCATGTTCGGACGAGAACATCTACGGAGGTATGTGTGTGTTGAATTCTACCTACGACATAGTTTCTCTTGCTTTCCTCCGAACTGACACTAACCTGCTTTGCCAGCCATCGAATGTGCATTTAAGATAGGTGTTTCCGTCCGCGTGCCAAAAGTCTATCTGTCTTCTTTCACCGCTTGTTGTGCTCCATTCTTCAACTTCATCTGATTCTCCCCGAATTTCAATTAAGGTTTCGATTGAGGATTGAGTAGCATTGAAAAGGTAGAATAGGTCGACATTCTCTGTTCGACGATGTTGAAATAGGATTGCGCCGGTCAGAGAGTTGTCGGGTTTCGCATAAACCCGGAGCACGGGTTTGACCCATTTCCTCAGAAGTTGCGTTAGAGTTTCCGTTTTTTCGCTGGTCGTCCCCCGCAGAAGAGTAGCACGTTGATGGTAGAGAAGTACCTCAAGCCGGTGTGTATCATCCCCTATCATACTATTGAATAGATATGGTACCGGATCGTCCACGATCAACTTACCACGTCCTGCAACCACTTTCGTCAAAAAGCTTACTGTGGATTCTTGAAGCGAGGTACAACTTGAAATCAGAACCACTCGGTAGGAACCGGCATTTACATGTATCGACCGGCTTTTCTTGTCGAACTTTGCATTAACACAATCGCTTTCTGTAGTTATATCAAAGTCATAACCCAAATTCCAGACGGTTTGACATATCCACGCCCATGAATCTGTGATTTCACGCCATCGGCGCTCATCTGTTCGGGACCACAAACTCTGCAGCGGGGAGACTATCAGCACCGAGCGCTGAGGTTCCCCCATAGAGCATGCGGATCTTGTGACAGTAGCCCGTGCTCGATTCAAAGGATTACGTTGAAAAGGAAAATCTTGCGAGACTAGCTTCTCATGGCCTTTGAATTCGCTCTCATGCGCCAACCAAGAGTTAAAGCCCAACACCCGGTCAAAAGCGTACTGCGTTGGAGTTGGGGATTTGCATCTACAGATACCAATGTTTCCCGAGGATGCCGTGCTCGCCCGACTTGTGATCCACTTTGCAATCAAAAATCGCCTGGGGGTATTGTAGGGAAACGGGGACGAGGTGGGAAGCCGTAGTCTTTCGTAATCCGCTTTTCTCGGTTGCTCCTTCGCATCTTGGCGCTCGTTCGTGTTTGGTTTCTCCCCGACACCAATAAGGTATGCTCCGTCTGAATACTTCAGAATCGTCGCGATATCGAACTCGAGTGATTGTCCACTTGCAGAGATCTCGATTGCAAACTGCAAGCCGAATTTGTGGCAGAGGCGCTGAAATCCATTAACGAAGATCTTTGAATACTGCTGAGTCAAACCGTCCCAAAACGCACTACGAACCGCTGCTGCATTATGAGCGCCGTAGAAAACCAGTGGTAAGAACTCAGAAAATTTCGCCCCCCAGATCGACTGAAAATGTGACTTTAATTCTGAGCTCCAAGGAATCGTCGACGCGGGGTTTCTGAGAGGCGACAAGAACGAGGGAAGTCGACAACAGAAACCGAGGACCGTGTTTCCAATAAAGTCGCCATATTCTTGCGTGTACGACTGTAAGACACATTCCCCATATCGGTTGGCACCGTGCTCGCTTAGTAGGTCATACGATCCCGTCTCGATCTGTTGAAGTCCAAAGATTGTGCGCCCCCTTAACCGATCCGCAATGGATAAATCCCCTGTTATGCAGCGCCTGACGTAATCCGTAATGTCGTAACACGCATCCCTTACGTGTTCTTGAGCAACAAGGTAAACTCTATCAGAACATCCATCCTCCGACGAATAACACTTCTTCAGTTCTCGAACGATTCTCTCGTTTCTCGCCGATCCGGCAAACGTGTGTTCAACCGGGGTTAACCGAAATCGTGTCTCCAAAAATGAGGAATTTAGGCGAATCCACGCACGTTTGCCTCTGGTTGAAAACTCCTCAAGTTTAGACTTATGTTGCTTGGATCCTGTGGTTCGCTCAGAAAAAGACCAAGGCAAGAGAACTGCATCTGTGGTTTCCAGGACACACCATGTTGGCAATTTCTTGTCACCTAGAGCGTGGGATTGCCCTCTAAACGTTGAGAACGGCTTGTACGTCTGAAAGGTAGGAGTTGGTGGATGCCGTACAAGAAGATGGATGTCTGCGTTAAATAGTCTGTTCGCGCGTTCTACGGAGTGGTCGGTATTCTAGCACACCAGGTCCGCACTGACAAGAAAAAAGAACCTGCCATGAAACTCTTAGAAAATATAACTACGGCTTTTTCGACATTACGAATCAACAAACTGCGCACATTTTTGACTATGCTAGGCATTATCATAGGCGTCGCAGGTGTCATTGGAATGATATCATTTGGATCTGGTGCAAAGGCGTTACTGTTATGGGAAGTTGAGAAAGCTGGCGGCCCAAGCGTCTTCGGGGTATATCGCAACGATTGGATTCGCAAGGGCAACACATGGATTCGCAACCCAATAGACCACCACCTGACCATGGATGACGTTCGCGCAATTCAAACTGAATGCCCATCCGTAGATGTGGCAACTCCGGAGATGAGTCGACATGCTAATTTGATCGCCTCAGGGAAAAACAAGCACGCGCGTATGCAAGCAACTACTTTTGAATACCAGATTGCTCGTAGGTGGTACAGCGGCTATGGCAGATTCTTGTCGGATGACGACCTTGACACGTGGAGCAAAGTGTGTGTAATCGGGGAGACGATCTGGAGAGATCTTTTCGCCGGACTTAACCCGATCGGCAGAGAACTCAGGATCAATAATCAGCGCTTTACGGTTGTCGGAATCATGGAATCGAGAGGCAAAGGACTAGATCCGGCAAACAGTGAAGACAACCAAGTCTTCCTACCCATAACTACAGCACAGACACATTTCTGGGGAAATGATCGAGTCGGGCATATCATGGTCCGCGCTAAAAACTACGAACTCGTGGATCGCGCAGTGCGCGAAGTGAAGACCGTTCTTAATCGCAATCACGGCAATGTGGCTTTCTTTGAGACCTGGATAATGAAGGAGGAACTGAAGACCGCCAATCGAATCATTTCCGTGATTGAAATCATTCTTGTTGCGATTGCATCCGTTGCACTGATCGTAGGCGGGATTGGTATCTTAAACATCATGCTTGTGTCCGTCACTGAAAGGATTCCCGAGATAGGATTACGCAAGGCAGTGGGCGCCAAAAGTATGGATATTCGTTTCCAGTTTCTGACGGAATCGGTCATATTGTGTTGTATTGGCGGGTTGATTGGTATCGGGGCAGGTGCGTTGATCGGAAAAGGATTCGCATGGGCGGTTAGCAAGTTAATGCAGGATCTTGTCGAATGGCCCTCCGTCATTACTCTCGAATCTATACTGATTGCCGTTCTATCCGGCGTCAGCGTGGGCGTCTTTTTTGGATACTATCCCGCGAGTCGAGCGGCCAACCTCTCACCAATTGACGCATTGAGGCATTCGTAACTACCAATCCTTACGCCTCAAGAGCAGTCCTCACGTGTTGTCATGAACTGCTTCAATCCCTCCAAGTATCGTTCCGGAAGTTTTGCTTTGACTAAGATCGCGGTACCTTGGTACTTAACGTCTAGCACTTCACCATGATTGTATACAAAATCTAGTCTCTTGCCTTCGGAATACGGAAGGGTGAGAACCACGTCCACATCATCTTCCGCAAATTGATTGGCTAACTCCATTCGCAGGGAGGAAAGACCATCGCCTCGTCGGGCAGATATAGTGACATTTTCCGGGTATCGGCATCGCAGCAGATGCAGCGACGCTTCATCCTCAAGACAATCGATCTTGTTAAATACCATTAACACCGGTATATTGGACGCTCCCATTTCATCTAGCACCTCATTAACAGCGTCGATTTGTGATTCTACTTGTGGATGGCTCACATCTATCACATGGAGAAGCAAGTTTGCTTCGGCAACCTCGTCTAGAGTTGCTTTGAACGCAGCCACCAAATGATGTGGAAGTTTCTTGATGAAGCCGACAGTGTCACTCAGAAGAATACGGTGATGAGTCGGCAATTTGACGATGCGTGTGGTGGAGTCCAATGTTGCAAATAGTTTATCTTCAGCCTCTCTATTTTCGCCGGTAAGTTGATTGAAGAGAGTTGATTTGCCCGCATTTGTGTAACCGACAAGTGAAACACGCGCCGACTCCTTCCTTCCATTCCGCCGAATTCGACGTTGGGTTTCCACGTTCTGGAGGGACTTCTTAATCTTGGATATTTCTCGACGAACCAAACGTCGGTCGGTTTGAAGTTGTGTTTCGCCTTCTCCCCGCATGGCGCCTCCGATTCGTCCACCTCCTCCCGTTGCTTGGCGCGACAAATGAGACCACATCCGCGTCAGGCGCGGTAATGCATATTCCAACCGGGCGAGTTCTACCTGTAGCGTAGCTTCCTTTGTTTGTGCACGCTGCTTGAATATTTCTAGAATCAAGCCCGTACGGTCGACAACCACAACATCAAGGGATTCTTCAATGTTGCGCGTCTGGGCAGGAGTAAGGTCTTCGTCAAATATGACGGTCTCGGCACATAATTCTTCTACGGATGTCTCAAGTTCTCTGATTTTCCCTTTCCCTACAAAGTAAGTCGGATTCGGGGCTTCGCGTGCTTGGACAATCTCGCCGACGATTTCCATTCCAGCTGTTCTGCAAGTTGCTCCAGTTCGGTCAGTGAACTCTCTATTTCATGCATCAAGCCATTTCTTAACTTGACACCGACGAGAATGGCTCGTTTTGAGGAAATTCCCCAAGTAGTCTCATTCGATTCGTGCATATTTAATTCCACTAATGGCAGTTCGAGAAAACGTCAGCAATGGAACTACAATTACGGATTCAATTCCACCACAGGTAGCGCTATGCTGGACCGTACGGTTTACGTTCAATTTCTGGATTCATCTGGTAAAATCGGTTCATGCCAATCACTTCAAATTGCAACTATTGCACCGGGGTCGGACTTTGATTAAGTCGTTGACAAATGGTATCCCACACCTCATCCACCGTAATCAATTTCATACAGATATTATTCTTGCAACGATTCGTGAATTGCTTACACGGGCTACACGGTACTTCATGGCGGATGGTACTATGAATGGGCTCAAGCGGTTGAAAGCGAATGTGGTTGCCCGGGCCAAATAGAGCAACTGTTGGTGTACATAACGCGGCGGCAATATGCATCGGCCCCGTGTCATTTGTAAGGAAGAGATTGCAGCGCTCGATCAGAGCCGCCAACTGGCGAATTTGGTGGTTTCCGGCAAATGAGGTCGCTCGCTCGGCCATTTGGTCGACCACATATTTGCCTAAGCGTCGCTCATGTGCGCCGCCGAAGACGGCTACCTGCGCGCCGAGGTCTCTAATCAGACGGTCACCAATTGCCGCGAAGCGATCGGGCATCCACTCCCGCAACTTCCATCCAGCACCAGGAAACAACCCTACCGTTAGTCTGTCCCTATCAATGCCCTGCCTTGCCATAATGTCTCGTGCATACGTTCGATCAGACTCCCGAAGGAACAGCTCTAACTTCCGATCTCTCGCCTCGATTCCCACTGCATGTAACAGGGCGAAGTAACTATCAATGGCATGTCCGGATGAATTGGGAACAGGCACCGAACATAAAATTCCGTTGGGCTGATGATAACCCACTCGACACTCTGCGCCACTCAAGTAACCAAGCAGGCTCGTGCGGAATTTCCGTTGGAAATCTATAATAATATCGAACTGCCGTTCTCGCAGGACGCGAACCAGTCTAACCATCTCCGCCGTGTCTTTGTCTTTGGCGTGACGATTAAACTGTATGACTTCATCAAGATGCGGGTTTTCTGTTAGTAGATCTGCGGATTGGCTGGCAACAAGCATGGAAATGCGTGCATTTGGAAATTTATTGCGCACTGCACGGATTGCCGGGGAGGTAAGGACAATGTCACCTAGCGAACTGAGACGAATCAGAAGGATGCTTCTCAAATTGGCCTCTCCAATAGTAAGTTTACCGAAGCCTTATGCAAATGAAATCTGTTGTCAAGGCAAGCAACGTTGAGGTACGAGTTCTACACGCAATAAAGTTGCGGGAGTCGCTACAGAAACGTCTATCAAATCCGAATTACGTGTTACAAGCAGCATCGTGTTTCATGGCTGCCGCGATCCGGCGGGTGCGTTCTTTGTACCCTTCCACGCCATCCTGAAAGTAAGTAAGTTCTCTCGTGAAATCCACGGTTGCATCATCATCCACGTGAAGCGCTTGCAAGCGCCCTTTGACGGCAACACAATCCATCAACACACGCATCAGTTTACAGAGATTGTGAACGTCTCGTTTTGGAACAGAAAGCGTTGCAGTCGGAATACCCGCTTCGCTGAAATCCTGGATAGTGCCGCGGCAAGACGCGGCTTGTACTTGATTCATTGACAGCCCTTCAAAGGAGTCCAGGTCGCCGCCAATACCCGTCCGCGAAGGAATCGCCAAGTCCTCTCCAAGTTCACGCCAATTGATGAACAAGACGACCTTATCCCTTGGTCCGTTTAGGATCCCGTTCAGAATGGAATGGTTGCTAGTTGGGCCGACAGCGGAGATCACATTAAGCCCTTGACCGCGTTCCTGTAGAGATTCGTCATAGAGCTGCACAAACCAATCTCCCAAGTACCGATTGTCTGCATAGTTATAAAAAACGACGGTATTTTTGCCCGCCCTCATTTCTGCAAGGTTCAGCCACCGGGCAAGGCGATATGATATGTTTTCGACATCGGTGTGCAGGTTTCGGAACAATGCGTCCGCCTCGCCAACTCCGTCGAGGGCTTTATGCACACGAGAGCGTGGCGATTCACCTTTGCCTGCGGTCGTTGCTAGGAAGAACAGTCCCGCGGGCGAAAACGCGGAAAATCGACCTCCAACTCCGTCCGGCACGGGAAGTAATGTGTCTCCATAAAACATGTGCTCCTGATGCATCCGATATAGGGTGCTATCGGGGGTCAGTCCGGTGGTCCCAACTATTTGACGCCGCCAAGATTCAGGACTTCTGGAGTTGCGGCATTCTTTTAAGCGGTCACGGATAATCATCAAGGTCGCAATAGTTTCGCCCGTTCCCCCCGACTTGCTTATGACGTTGAAAAGTGTTCTGCCTAATAGCCCGCGCGCCGCCAACATCTCCAACAGTCCTTTGAGGCGGAAGGCGTCGAAGGTATCACCTGTAAAGTAAACCTCAGGTGCATTACCGCGTTCGTCGCGGGATAGCAGGTTGTGGTAGGGATGGTTCAGCATGTCATGGAACACTCGCGCGCTCAAATCTGATCCGCCGATTCCTATTGTTACGAGGACGGAGAAATCTTCACGCGCACGGTTCGCCAACTCCAGCGTCTGCTCGACATGTTCATCTTCCAAATGGCTGCGTACCCACGCTCGTTGGTGATGCTCCAATTTGTCAAGCGACCAGTCTGCTTCATGCTGAAACGACAGTTGTATTTCCGCTATGCGATGGTCAAGTTGCCGGCGCTCCCACTCACTTGTAAGCCGTTCTAATGCCCCTTCGCCAGCTCCAATTACCAATTCAAACTGGGATTCAGAATAGCCCATAGTCTTCATTCTGTCTCATTCACAGAAGCAATTAGCTCGACCATGTTCTCGTTCCTTCAATCGTCGTACCGTCGTTAATCTTCACTTGCTCGCCTGATAAGTTCATCAGTTCCACCTCGCCTCTTAACGTCACACTCGCCCCAAATTGTACATCTCCTACTATTCTCAAGCGTTCACAATCAATCAATGACGGAACGCCGCCAGGAAATCGAGCTTCCATATCGTCTATGAGCTGATAGCAGGGGTCGTCAAAACTCACAAGGATAGAATCTGATTCTCGACTAGGGTTGAGCACAACTTGATAATCTTCGTTCAATATGTAGATGTCTGAACGTACCACTAGCAGATCCTCGGTCCTTTTCACTTGAACAAAACGTGATTGAGGAACGCGGATAGCCGTTGCATTATCAAAGACTCCAACAGCCGAGCCCATCGCCGTCTCCAATTGATAGACTTTGGGGGATGTAGGGTTTCGGGGATCGACGGTCTTGCTGTTACGTATCATGGGCAAACCTAAGATATTGCCTTTGGACTGCATCACCGCCTTCAAAGTGGGCAGATGTAGCCATAGGTTGTTTGTATTAAAATACTTATGCCGATCTATGTCTTGAAAATAGTCAATATCATCGGGCGGACATTGAGCTACTTCTCGAAGAATGAGTTTCCCCGATGACAATCGAGCAAGGTGCCCGCCTTTTCTGTGCGCCGGAGTCCTATCCGTAACCTCCATAAGAAACGGCAACCGACTCTCAACGAGGAATCCGAGAATGGTTGTGTCCATCACTGCCCCGAGGTTGTCAGAGTTGGAGATGAACGCGTATTCATAACCCGCCTTTAACAACGTTTCCAGTATGCCGCTTGTTACTAGCGAGATGTAGATGTCTCCATGTCCGGGCGGACACCACTCTAATTCTTGATTCTCAGGCCAATCGACGGGGCGTAGATCGGTCTGATTAATCTTTAAAACTTTATGTTGAACAAAATCCAGAGGAATGTCGCCCCACAACTCCGGATAATCCTTTAGTGCTGCGAGGCAGTCACTTCGGGTCGAAAAACTGTTCATCAGTATCAGACGACTATTCGACAATTGAGTCTGCCGAGCAATTATGTCTAGGAATGACAATTCGCCTTTAACGGTGAGCAATGATTTCGCCTTCGCCATCCCCATACTGGTCCCCAAACCACCATTTAGTTTCAAGAAGATAGTCTTGGGCAGAAACCGCTCTCCAACTCTCGCCAGCTTTTTCGGGAACTTTTCCGCGTCTGGAAGGTGTTCAACCGGAGTGATGCCGCGCTCTGGAATGAGACCGGTGTGCCCGTCAACTAGCTCTGCATAATAATACCTGAAGGTTTCAATTATTGAGTCGGAGATTCCCTCACCCCTCATGCGTACTGCGAAGGGGGTGAAATCATTTTGAATTAGCGCCATGATTTGTCACAATGCTTCTACGCTGACAGAAGCGATGATAGAGTCTAGCAGCTTGTACCTAACATTTGAGATCCATATGCCCATTAGTATTGGGTGGCATTTATCTCCAATTCAATGTTTGAATCGACAGAGCCGGGAATCCACTCGCCGAAGTTTTATTTTAACATAACCGCCACAGACAATACAATTCATAAGGTATAGCGTGCCAGGGGAACGCATCTGATTTTGCATTGAAAACTTTACACGTGTATAGTATGATATGGAACGAAAAGATGAGCGGTGGAGTGATGCGCTACGTCCCATCCCCGATTATCTGTGTTCCAACAAGTCGGTGCTTTAGCTTTTTACTACCCAAAAGTGACCTGCGTAACAACAATCTTTTTTTCTGTTAACATCTTGTTCACATTTGACTGCAGATGAACCCGCGCTATCAAAGGAAAGTATTGAATCAAACCATGTGAACACTCCCACGAAATCAAGCCCCCGTTCACATTTTGTACCTATTTTTGTCGTCTATTTTTACATAAATACTAGGTGCAAGTTCAGCCGATTCCCCCCAAAAAGGGTGGTGGATTAACATTTTGTTCGCATTTTCGAATGCTCAAGCGACGAATGGCAGTCAAAGAAATGAGAGCACTTGCTGATTTTCTACGCCCTTCGCTCCGATGTCGCTGTAGAGGTGAGAAACCATGAAGTTGAAAACAGTCGCCATGGTTGGTTTTAACGCGAGAGCGATTGAGCGATTTTAGATGCGTTTCCCCTGTATAGCGTGCCTCAAGAACCCCTTTTTGAGTATCCATGGTTCCTGTTAGCACGCTATTTCATAATCGACTCAGAAGGAATGTCCTGGTCCGAAAGATGAGGAGCGAGCTTCGGGCTTCTTTGATTTCTTGGCTTCGAATACTTGAGAAACCTCAGGTGTAGTTAGAACACTCGCTCGAACTCGATCTTTGGAGTATCAGAACAAGCCCAAATTAAAATACGTTTGACTGATTGCAGAAAAATCTGTTAATATTCACCAATTCTGTTAATATTCACCAATGTATACTGATGGACAATGTCGACGCACTAAAATCGTCCAACACGGGAGGTTAAGGTGAAGGTACATTTTCGAACTGTTCTACCGTTGATTGCTGTATTCCTACTTAGTGTTTGGAATAGCGCCATTGCTGAGATCGGAAATGAGGTTGGCAATGAAGCTCCGGATTTTACGCTTCCGAACACGGATAACGAATCCATCACGTTGAGTGACCATCGCGGGTCCGAGAACGTGATTGTCATCTTCTATCGTGGTGTGTTCTGACCGTTCTGCGTTGATCAACTCAGGGAGTTGAAACCACGTTATTCCGATATTCTGCAACTTGGCGGCGAACTTTACGTCATAAGCGTCGATGCGCCAGAGAAATCGAAGGTAGAGGTTGTTGAGGCACTTGGAGTCCAGTTTGCGGTATTATCTGATCAGAGCCGACGGACGATCAGGTCTTATGGGGTTGATGGCGGAATCTTCGCTATACCATCTGCGTTTGTCATTGATAAGAGCGGGATTATTCGTCATAAATCCATTGGAAATACTTCGCACCGGGTGAATATCGACACACTAATTGAACAACTCGAAAGACTGAATATCGAATCACCTAGGACCTTCAGTTTGACGGTGCCCTCAGGTACCAGTTTGTTTCATCTGCCGAGAGTGGTCACTGAAGTCAACGACACGCCTCGCAGCGTCACAAAGGTTAGCGATTTGTTTGACATTCTCGGCGGGAAGCGTAACGTACACTGGTTAATTACCACGCCGGCGCCGACGCGGGGTGGCTCGACTCAGTTTCAAGCATTCTTCCGACCTTCGGATGCCAACTTTCCCGCCGATGCAACAATTCAGCCGTACACAGGAATACTCGTGTCCTTGAGGACCACAGTAACGTTGGACCTTTCCGGCGATCCGGTTGAGGGGGCGGTTCGGATAATTCCAGGCCCCAATCTTGTTGGTATCCCTCAAATGGATACTAGTATTAACCGTGTTAGCGACTTCGCTCGATTTCCCGACTTTTTGGCCAGAATTTCGCTCATTTCGATATACGCTAACGGGACATTTCACCCATTCCTTCCCGAGGATATTGCGTCCGGCGCACTCGAGGACGACCCAGGAATCGTGCCGGGACAGGCTTTTGTCGTGGTTGCGAAGGAAAACTGGTTCCAACAGTTTTGAGTCAATTAAAGCGGCGAAAGATGCGAAGTTGTAAACCTAGAAGTCCCGATCTTGTGCAACATGTCTTGAGCCATTATCAATCACCCCATCTTCGCTATGTACACCCATGAGTTCTGATCAGATCTCCGCCCTGCTCCAGCAAGGTATTTCTGATGAGGTCTTCCCAGGTGCGGTTGCCGTAATCGCTGAAGACGGAGAACTCGCCTATCACGAAGCGTTTGGAAATCGTGCGATCCGACCGTTAACGAAACCGATGCGTGGTGAGACGATTTTTGATCTCGCTTCGTTAACCAAACCGATCGTGACCGCGACATTAGCCATGCGCCTAGCGGAAGAGGGAAAATTGGATATTGGCTATCCCGTCAGACAGTACCTTCCCGAATTCAACCGCGAAGAAATCACACTCCTTCACCTTCTCACCCACACCTCCGGACTGCCCGCGTGGAGTCCAATTTATCTCAAACTGAAATCGAGAGATGAGGTCTCACGGTACCTTGGCAAGATAAGACTTGAGTACCCGACCGGTCAGCAGGTTGTTTACAGTTGTCTCGGGTATATTCTGCTTGGTGAACTCGTTGAACGCGCTAGCGGAGAATCGCTCGACCGTTTGGCACAGGAATGGATTTTCTCACCTGCTAAAATGGGGACCACTCGATATTGCCCGCCCTCGACATGGAGGGACAATTGTGCCGCCACAGAAGATTCAAATAGGTTTGAGAGACACTTGACGGACGGCAAACAATACGACTGGCGCACGGGAATCCTCTGCGGAGAGGTCCATGACGAAAACGCACATTTCCTAGGGGGTGTTGCCGGCAACTCCGGTCTTTTTTCAACGGCAAGGGATCTCGCCAAATTCTGTCAGATTCTGCTCAATGGCGGAGACAGTATACTCACATCCGACAGCATTTATCAGCTAAGCCATTCCCATACAGAAGGGCTGAATTCGGATCGTAGCATAGGTTGGATCATTCTGAAGGATGGTTCGCTTTATCACACCGGCTTTACAGGGACGTCTATTCGCCTTCATCTTGAACGGAGGATGTTCGCTATTCTGCTGACAAACCGTGTCCATCCCGATGCGTCCCGTGAAGGGATTCTTGGTTTCCGAGACCAGTTTCACAGATCCGTTTTTGGAACATCCAGCTAATGATTGATACCGGACTGACGGTTCTATTCCGCGACAAACCACACCTGATCGAAGAAAGAAACATCGGCTTAATCACCAACCAAACCGGGATCGATGAGAATCTCCGGAGCAATGTGAACCTATTTGCAGAGTGTCCGAAGACTCGCCTCATGGCGCTATTCAGCCCTGAACACGGTTTATGGGGAAACCACCAGGATATGCTCAAAGTCCCTTCCTCAACGGAAGAGCAACATCTGATTCCGATCCATAGTCTTTACGGTGAAACATTACAGCCTACTCGGGAAATGCTGGAGGGAATCGATACACTGGTGTACGACATCCAGAACGTCGGCGTGCGCTACTACACCTTTATCACAACGATGCTCCTTGGGATGCAGGCTGCCAGCGAAAATGAAGTTGAGTTCATTGTATTGGATCGCCCGAATCCCATTGGCGGAGATCGACTTGAGGGAACTGTGCTTGAGCATGGCTTCAAATCTTTCGTCGGTGCTCATCCGATCCCAACTCGGCATGGCATGACCATCGGCGAACTTTCTCTTCTCTTCAATGCTGAATTAGAACTGGATTTGCAACTTGAGGTGGTTCCGATGTGCGGCTGGAGGAGAGATATGTGGTACGACCAGACCGGGCTGCCATGGGTGCCATCATCCCCCAGTATGCCAACTCTCGACACGGCGATTCTTTATCCGGGGACATGTCTTGTTGAGGGAACGAACTTGTCGGAAGGACGCGGAACAACAAAGCCGTTTGAGTGGATTGGTGCACCATGGATTGATGCGGACAAGTGGTCGGAAACCTTGAACTGTATGGAACCCGCAGGCGTGCGTTTCCGCCCCGTTCACTTTGTACCGTCGCTCTCGAAATATGCGGATGAGGTGTGCCACGGCGTGAGTGTGCACGTAATGGACAGAAATCTAGCCATGCCGTTAGAGGTCGTCCTTTATCTTCTTGCAACGGTCATAGAAACCTATCCCAGTCACTTCGAGTTTCTTGAGACTGATGGAACACACTTTATCGATCAACTTGCGGGGACAGATTCACTGCGTCTGGCACTCAAAGAAAGGCGCTCTCCAGCCGAGATCCTCCAGGGCTGGCGCAGCGAACTTGATGAATTTGCACGCAGACGAGAACCGTTTCTAATTTATGCTTGAATATCAATCTTCTCTGCGAGCTAGTTGATTGGGGTTACCTGGTTTCAGTTCATGCTTGCTCTTAGAAATCAACCTAAACTATCGTTGTGTACCGGCTAACCATTTGGGGAGTTACACCGGCGAAATAACTAATGAAGGCATTCCAAACTCTCGTCGAGAAAAAGAGGAAAACAGTGATCGGTCTCATGTCCGGCACCTCTGCCGACGGAGTTGATGCCGCGCTTGTTGAGATTGTCGATCACGGATTATCCACGAGAATTGAACTCATAGCGTTTAACACTTTTCACTTTGAAGAAGAGTTACGACTTCGAATCTTCAATCTTTTTGATCCCGAAACTTCTAGCGTTGATGAGATCTGCCAACTGAATTTCCTTCTAGGTGAAAGATTTGCCGAGGCCGCCTTATCGCTTGTTGAAAAGGCTTGCGTTTCTATGGACACGGTTGATCTCATTGGAAGCCATGGTCAGACAATCCATCACCTACCTCCGCAGACGGGAACGCATTGCATCCCTTCTACACTACAAATTGGCGAGGCCGCGGTCATCGCGCATCGAACCGGCACACCTACCATTGCAGATTTCAGAGTAGCCGATGTTGCAGCCGGCGGGCACGGCGCTCCGCTCGTACCATATATTGATTTCCTATTGTTCCGCCATGCAGATCGGACGATTGCACTGCAGAATGTCGGAGGTATCTCAAATGTCACTCTCATCCCTGCGGGTGCCAACGCTCGCGACGTGCTTGGTTCCGACACAGGTCCCGGCAACATGCTTATCGATGCAGTGATAGAAATTGTTACACACGGAGAGCAGACCTACGACGAATCGGGAGAGTTTGCCGCTCAAGGACATGCCAATGAGACACTGTTGGAAGAATGGCTTCAAGACCCTTTCCTACATTTGGCACCACCGAAGACCACGGGGAGGGAAAAATACGGCAAGCAGTTTGCCAAAGAAGCATGTGAACAGGCGCACAAACATGAAGTGTCACCGCAGGATTTGGTCGCAACGGTTACAGAATTTACCGCTCGAACGATTTACAACCATTACATGCGATTTTTATTCCCCCATCATTGCATTGATGAGATTTGTGTAAGCGGCGGCGGAACTTACAACCTAACCTTGATGGAGCGGTTGAAAATATTGTTTAATCCGATTCCCGTCCTGTCCTCCGATTCGTACGATATTCCTAGTGATGGAAAGGAAGCCATAGCGTTTGCCATACTCGCCAATGAGGCTATTCACGGTCACCGAGCAGGGCTCCCGCAAGTCACCGGAGCAACTCAACCGAAGGTGCTGGGGAAGTTCGTACCTGCGTAAGCACGTTCATCCATTGAGAAGAAAGTTATGACAAAATACCACGTGATCCCGCTGGATAAAACAGATATTGCCCCGTATGAAATCTCAGCCACCCTGAGAAATCAACTTCCGTATTTCACCGAGGGCAGAATTCATGACACCGGAAGTCCCGATGAATTTTTCTTTCCCATTGCCCGTACCTCTGAATTGCTTGAGGATGGCGTGTTCTACGTTGTTTCCCCGCTAGATGACCAGAACCAAGCTGAAATTGAAATCACTGACGAGCAAGAGGATCTGCTGGAGTGGTTGGTCTCGAATCAGATAGAACAGGTGCAGGTTGTAGGCGACTAAGTAGCACGTGTATTTGTTGTAAGAATTTAATCATCTCGTGATGGCTAGTCGTCCTAAAAGAGACACCGTAGTTGGTAACACCACGGTGTTTCAATGATGATTAAGGGGTAGAGTCTACCTCTAGCGACCTATCTCATTGACTCAAGCTATAATCACTTCTATCAGTTGCAATCGCAGAAACAACGTTGGCTTCCAAGGGAGGAAACGTACTGTTGATTTCAAAAGTTGAACGTCCAGAACTATACCTCCCGAGGCCCGTTATCGATCCGAAGAGGAAAGCCCAGTTTGGACAGTTTTTCACCCCCTGCAAGATTGCAGAATTCATGGCAAATATGTTTGCTCCGAGGGTGAGTGCTAGATGTCATCTGCTAGATGCGGGAGCTGGAATTGGTTGCCTTTCTGCGGCCTTTCTAGATCGATGGACCAATGACGGATCTCAGTTCATCAGCGTTGATATTGATGCTTTTGAGATTGATGAGTTACTACGTCCATCCTTGACTCAGATCTTGGAGAAATATAGCAAGCGATCGGGTTTCAACGTGACAATTCGCACTGCCGATTTCATTCTAGTTGCTACTGACTGGTTGTCTGGAAGTTTTTTCGCTGAGGAACTACCAAAATATACGCACGCCATCCTGAATCCTCCTTACAAAAAGATTCGTAGTGACTCCACGCACCGGGCGGCGTTGAGGCAAGTAGGGATTGAAACGGTCAATCTATATACCGCCTTTGTAGCATTGTCACTCTCCTTGCTTGAGGACCGAGGCCAGCTCGTTGCGATTATCCCACGCAGTTTCTGCAACGGAACATATTACCGGCCTTTCCGCGACTTCGTGTTGCAACAAGCGGCAGTTCACCACATACACTTGTTCAAATCGCGTAATAAGGCGTTCAAGAATGACGGAGTGTTGCAGGAAAACATCATTATTCTATTAGAACGGGGCGGTACACAGGGACCTGTAAGAATATCCACATCGACCGATGCCACTTTTACCGATCTTGTCTCCCATGAACACCCGTTCGACCAGATAGTGTCGTCCTCTGACCGGGAGCGGTTTATCCATGTGCCTACTTCATCCGAACAAAGCACTATCCAAATATCTCCTAGCATACAACATTCACTCTCGGATATTGGTGTCAGCGTTTCTACAGGACCGGTCATTGATTTTAGACTCAAGGCGTACCTTTCTGAAATGCCGGCAAAGGATACCGCGCCCCTGCTTTATCCTCGCCACTGTAATAGGCAAGGAATTACGTGGCCAATATCCGACACGAAAAAGCCCAATGCTATCCAGCGTAACGAAAATACCGAAAAATGGCTTTATCCAAACGGCTTTTACTACCTTGTGCGTCGCTTCTCGTCAAAGGAAGAAAAGTTCCGAGTGATAGCAAGTGTAGCCAACCCCTCTACATTTGCCAGTGCCCCCATGCTAGGATTCGAGAATCATCTAAATGTCTTCCATGAAAACAAGCATGGCTTGCCTGAAGCTTTGGCCCGTGGGTTAGCTGTATTCCTCAATACCACCGCTGTTGACGAGTATTTTCGGTGCTTTAACGGACACACTCAGGTTAATGCGACAGATCTTAGGCTGATGAAGTACCCACCACGCGATCTTTTGGTTGCACTCGGTGAATGGGCCATGGAGCAGGGCGAACTCAAACAGACATTGATCGACAACAAGCTACAATCCATAATCACATGATTGATACAAACGATTACTTAAAGGCGGCACATCGAATCATTTTAGATCTTGGTCTACCAAGGGCACAACAGAACGAGCGTTCTGCTCTTTGCCTTCTGGCGTTGCTGGACCTTACTCCCGGGAAGTCATGGGCTAGGGCCAGTGCTCCTCTCATAGGCATTACCCCCATCATGGATTGGGCAAGAAAGCACTATGGCAAGGACTACGCCCCGAACACTCGCGAGACTGTTCGAAGACAGACGATGCACCAATTCGTGAATGCCGGGATTGCACTGTATAACCCGGATAAGCCTGATCGATCAGTAAATAGTCCTAAGACCGTGTATCAAATTGAGCCTACCACGCTAGCATTGCTCCGCAGTTTTGGAACACCGATGTGGCAAGACAATCTGACGACCTACCTATCTGGACGCGAAACCTTAACTGACCGCTATGCGAAAGCGAGAGAACAGAACCGTATCCCAGTAAAAATCGCACCAGGGAAAAACATCACTCTTAGTCCCGGCGAACATAGCGAGCTAATTTGGGTAATTATTGAGGATTTTGTTCCACGATTCGTTCCAGGGAGCGAACTGGTTTACGCCGGAGACACTGGCGACAAATGGGGATATTTCGATGGGACATTGCTAGCTGGTCTAGGGGTTGACGTGGATGTCCATGGCAAGATGCCGGACGTAGTATTGAGCTACACAGTGAGGGAGTGGTTGATATTGGTGGAAGCAGTAACTAGCCACGGTCCTGTTGATGGGAAGCGGTATGCCGAATTAACCGAGTTGTTTTCAGGAGCAAAGGCTGGACTAGTCTATGTAACTGCTTTTCCCAATCGCGCAATTATGGCTCGTTATCTCGGCGAAATTGCCTAGGAGACTGAGGTATGGGTTGCTGATTCACCGTCGCACTTAATTCATTTCGACGGCAGACGATTTCTTGGACCATATGGGAACTTTCATGACGACGAGAACAACCTCTGATGTGCCACGTTGCGACAGGGGAGTGCAAGATTACTACCGACTTCGAAAGCTTCTTATAGCCAATTCACGAACCATTTATAGGCAAACCCTTTGTCTATCCCGGAGTTGATGCGTCCTTAATGGTTGTGATTAATTAGCCGATTTGACAGGAAATCGCCTCCGTAATATCTCAGAAGCGCGTCATGAGAGAGATTCGATTGCTCGCGCCAAGCTCCTCATTGCTAAGATACGCGTAGTCAATCGAGAATGCAGCACCTGTCAAAAACGATAGCTTGAGTCCCGCGCCGGCGGACATAAGGCGAGTCGTGGTAATCCCTTTCCGCTCCTGCAAGCCAAGTCTCAACGCGAGTAACCGCGCGAATTCATACTCGGCACCGTAGCGCATTTCGAATGAATAGAGGCTATCGGTGTCGACGGTCAACAGTAGTCGGCTATTCAACGCTGCTGCATCAATACTATAGGAAAACCCAATTTTGATGTTAGGGTTTATTGTGTCCGTGTTGGACGCTTGTCCCGGTTCGTCTGGCGGAGTATTCCAATAAAGTTTCGTTTTAAAAAAATCTTGTGCCACGACACCAATGGATAGTTGATTAGCTTTATCTCGGTTTGATTGCCACAAGATACCAACGTCCCCGCCAAAACCTATCGCATTGAAATTCCGGAGCGTCGAGATATAGATTATTTTGGCATTTCCTCCTGTAAACAGTCTCCATGACTCCGGTCCAATGCTCCTACCATACGAGAGAATAAACGCATTGTCCGTGTTGCTGAAGGTGCGCTCAATCTCAGGCCGATTACTTGGACCGACACCTCCCGACGGAATGGGTAAGTTCGTGATTGGAATATCATCTACACCCACTCGCAGCCAGCTAAGACCAAGGCAGAAGTCTGCACCGAAGGGCTGAACATAGTTGACGAAGTCATAGCTATTTAAATCACCGAGACTTGAGTGCATAAATGAAACTTCAGAATGGCTCAAGTACCCCAGTCCTGCCGGATTCCAGTATGTCGCCGTTGAGTCGTCGGAGATTGCCACAAAACTACCACCCATCCCCAGAGGGCGTGCGCCAACTCCGAGCGTTAGAAATTCTCCGGCATATTTGGTAGCGGCATGGGTAGGAGATGCGCCGAGAAGGGTGGTGTATACAAGGCAAAAACCGCACAAAACACGGATCTTGACGTGTAAAATCCAATCTCGTTTTACTGAGCGAAGTTTCTTTCTGATCAAGAATCTACCGATATTCAACGACTACCAACTCCTTGTTATCGTGTCCGAGAAACTGCATGGATACCCTCTGCCGGATTCCGACGCGGCTACTTTAGTTTCATCATTTTAATCAGTTCGGTCAGGTCTTTTTCTCCTGCTCTCTCGACCCGAATCTTACAATAATAAACGCCATTCGCGATTTCCTCGTCATTCTGATCTCGTCCATCCCAAGGAATCATCATGAACCCGGCAGTTGCATCCTCCGTGAATTCCTGAACCAGCCTTCCGGACAAACTGTAAATCTTAATGCTGACTTCATCCGCTCCTCCGGTGAGTTCACAGGTGATAGTCGTTTCATCGGTAAACGGATTGGGATAATTTGTGGCACTCAACAGTTGTAGGAATTTGTGGACGCGGAATTCAACCTCCCGTTCCGACTCGTTCCCTTCAAGATCGCTTGCCGCGAGTCGAATCTCATATGTGCCCGGATCGAGACTAGATGGTCGATAGTTCAAAACGACTTGGTTCGATCCGGGTTGATGACTCAATCGATACTCCGTTTCAGGTATTTGGAGAGAATCCTGATTGTAAATCATTTCCATGAGAATCGGACGCGTGACATAGTCAACTCCATTGTTATCTGTAACGGTAGCTTGGAGGAGCGGTTCAGCGGAAACTGGATCCCCATCCACGAAGTTCTGATCGCCGACTGTTAGCTGGATATCCGGAGGAATGGCATCGTCGCCTTGCATCAATGTCAAGGGACCGAGGATCGGAACCTCGGCGCGGACCCGTCCAACCTCTCTAGTCTCAAACGTGAAACGGTCTCCTGCCTCAAACATCCAACTTCCTTGGGTGAGTTTGAGTGTTAGTTCGTACTCCGGATAACTAAATTCTTCGCCGACTACCCCTTGAATTGGCATGCCGTCTCTTGACAGGATACCGGTTTCTTGGCCCTCTATCTGAAAGTGTTCTTGATCGACTAACAAGATAATCCATCGGTCTCGCGGCATATTCGACCCTGGCGCAATACGCAAATATTGTATCGTGCCCGTTCCTCTGTTCTCCTCAAAGTAGGAAACAGCATACAGAGACGAATCGCCGCTTACGCTATCCCGGATAACATCAAAAGTAAGAACATCTCCAAATCGAAACTCCTTCTTGTTATACTCAATGTCAATGGATACACCATCTATGTAGACCGGCGGATCTTGCGGAAACCCCACGTATCGATCAGACGCAATCACTCTTAGGGGTGCAGCATCCTCTCCGACCAACAGCCGGTAGGTTGACGCCGATGTAAAGAGTAGCACCCATCGCCCTATCTTCGTTCCCGCCGGATCTACTTGCACATTCAGGAGTCCCCCATCCCCGGAATTTGACGAGGTTAAACCTGCAATTGTCGGCTGCACCTCAATAGATCCGTTGGAAGCGGCGACCAAATCGGAGGCTAGCCGTGTCCATTTCCCAAGCCTCTCGACCCATAAGTACATTCCAATCTCCTTCGCTCGCTGTTCTGCACCGACATTGATTGCCGCAATCTGCTCGCGTGAAAACACGCTGAAATCTATCAAGGTATCGCCATCGTCCGTATCCAGTTTTCCGAATAGCTCTTCGCTAATTTCCCACTTAAGCGCATTGAGATCAAATCGGAGTTCGGTCGTTACGGGTTGGTTCAATTGAGCATTTGGTTCGTTGTCCTTCACCGTTACATTGTAGGCAACAGCATCACTCCCGTTTGGCAGATCGATTCGCCTCAAGGAAGTTTGCTGAACGGGCCGAGGTTGTTCCTGTTCTGTCATCTCCATAATCGACAATACTGCAGGTGAAGATAAGACATTTCTTGGCAATCGAAAATCAATAACGCCGTCATGGCTGAAAACCTGTTTAGCGGCTTTTCCGACCAAGGTATCTCTAACTCGGACATGGCGCTGTCCAAGATTATCTTCATCGTCTCCTTCCCGCACTTTTCCACCGGGTGATGCATCTGTGTCCGTGACCGGATCAATCCAGACAAAGATCTTGTGGTCTCCGATTGGCAACTCGTGTCGAAGCGTCGCGGTTACAAGCCAATTGGTATTGAGCGGATCTGCGTGAAACGCCCGCGGTTGCACTGAAGCCTGCCCTTGAAAGTCCGGAGTTTTGTGAATCTCAAGCGGATCTCGCCTCTGCCAAGCATCAGGTGGAACCTGCACCTGACCAAGTAAACGCGCTTCGGAATCAACCACATTGTCGTTATTCAGATCGGGATTACCATCGAAGAAGACCACTTCCACCATGTCGTTCAACTCAACATCTTCAACTTGCTGAATATCGGCGTTGAGAGTCCAGGCATCGATTTCAGGGGAGTAGCGGTAATAGATGAGCGCATCTCTTGAAAACGCCTCGGCGTCAATATGGGTCAAATTCGGAAAAACTACGGGGCGATAACTAAGCAGATCGGAGATGATTACGTGACCATCTATATCGGTAACTTGGATGTCATACCGAATCGCGGCGCCGTTGGCAGATAGGAGCAGCGGCGATGGTACGGTATACCAACCACTCCCACGTCGTTCGTCGGGGATCATCAGTACCGTATCCCAGTTACGAGTTTCGGGATTTCGCCACGAGAGGGCAATCTCCTTGATGCCGTTGTTGCTGAGTTCGTCAGAAACTTGGGCAGAGATACGGAAGGATTTTTCATCTACGACCTCGGGTTGAATATCCAGAATCTTTGGCTCCAATACGCTGAGCGAGGCTCCTCCAACGGCAATATGAGTGAGATTCTCGGCATAATACTCGACATGAGCTGCTCCTGAATTTATGTTCTCCGGGACATCAATAACGAGTGCTGGAAAACTTCCGTTGGTGACGCGTGTTTCCTCCGTCACGATGACATCTCCAGTGTAGTATTCAACGGCTCCATTCTCACCTTGACCAGTGGCATACGAGCCGGGAAAGATCGCTTTGACTTGAAGTCTACCATCAAAGTCGGATGTCGGAGAAAACTGTTTTTGTTTGAGCCGAGGGTCGTAATCTACCTCCAATATCCGGCCCGATGCGATTTCTACCGTTCCGCCGGGGACAACCGTCTTTGATTCGACTCTAGGTTGTATCTCGTAATCTGCCATCGCCAAGTTCATGGCGGGATCCCCGAAGAGCGTGTAACCCATCATCACCTCAATATTGCTGCTTACCCCTCGATTAAGCAATAGCTCAACTTTCGTATCAAAACTTAGAGCGCCGAGTTGGCGTTCATTACGCTTAAACAAATGATCGAAAATGATTCGATTTAGGGCATCGTTACCGCTGCCGTAGGTCAAGCGTGTAGCGCTGAGCATGCCGATAATGCCGCCCCTCTCTTTCCGCAGCAATTTCTCCGCCATGCTAGGTTCACCGGGTTGATCGAAGTATCCGTTATAGCAACTCAACACTAGCATGAAGGGAATATGTGGCGTCGGTTCGACAAGATCTACCGAAACATTGCCGAAGATGTTCTCATGCGCCCAAACAATTCTACCTCCATGGCCTGCATATTGAGCGAGAACGGCGCCATCGCTCAAAGCTCGTATTATCCGCTCTTTAGCGACATGCTTCGGGAGGGTGTCGGGGAAATCGTTCGGATTGGCTTCCACCAAGTCGATAATGTCTTCAAGGAAGATTTCAATTGTCTCGTAGCCTAGCAACGTATGGCTTTGCGCAATCTCGTTCAGGCTCTTCTTGAAGATGTAATCACCGGAATTATTAACTTCATCGTCTGCCACGGAGATGATTTGACGCCGCCAGCTTCCATTAGGTCTCTTGCTTTCATAGTTAATTATCTTATCAACAATTTCGGTTGCCTCACTTAGCGTTTCTGCCGTCAATCGGCCGATATAAAAGTCCGTGAGTTCGTCCAATCCACTTACGGTCGCGTACCAGTGATCGGCCGAAGTGCGACCAAACGAGCTCGTCCAGATGTAGTGAGGTGGAATATAACCAAGGTCTTCCGGCGGCTCGGGATAAAGCTCTTCGTCAACGCCGAGAAAATCGTAAGTACCGTCCCCCATGATGACAACATGTGAAAGGGCGGGAGGTTCCCAATTCTGGTAAGCATACGTTAGAAAACGCTTGATCGCCTTTGGACCTACCATTCCTCTGCCAAAGCTATCGTAGATTTCGGTGACATCGACCACTTTGGTCCTGAATCCTCCGCCCTTAGGCGTCGACCGCCATTGCGACAATCGTGTAGACGGTTCGCGGAACACTGGGTGAGTAATTATGATGTAGTCCGCGCTGTTAGACGGTGAGAGTAGTTCACTTTCCGGTACCTCTTCAACACGCACGGGTTCACGCACGCCTAGAGTCGAAACGGCTACATATTGTCCGTCATGTGTATCCGGTACTTGGAAAGTTAGATCGTAGGCAACTCGAGGAACGCTTATACGTTGATCCCCAACATCCTTGCTATCTCCTTCGGCGCTGGCACGCAGGATCGCGCGGAGACGGTCGCGTTCTTCCAAATCCAACTCAATGCGCGAAACAACAGGATTCTTTAACTTTGAAACCAGGCTGCTCCCGTCATACTCATACACCTCCACGTCCGGCGAAAGAAAGGTGCGAACTGTGTATTCCAAGTTACGGCGTTTGCGAACAGCATACGGTTCGGTGCTGGCAGAAGATGAGAACTCAAGATAGTCGTTGACCGCTTTCAGCAAGCGAGTGTATTCCACATCAAACGAGTTCACGTAAACATGGTATGGATAGCGAGTTGTGTCATCTTCCACTGTCGTATCCACACGAGTGAGGTTTAGGGTGTTCCAGTCGCCTTTCGTAATATCTTTAAGATTGTCCCAGACTCGCAGCGTTTTCTCCACAGCGATTGTATCTTGACGTCTCCATTTCGCGTTGTCGATCCGAACACCATTGATGGATGTTAGAATCTCATGCGACATCGGCGTGCCGCCTTGTAATACGACCCGGATTTCCGGTTGGATAAAACTCCTAGCGAGATCGTATAGTGGAAATTGCAGATCCATCTCGTTATAATCGCCGGAGTTTCTAATGCCATCCCAAAACCAGAAGTCAAGAGCATCAAACCAACCGTGCCTATCATCCGGAGAGACAGATTCGGGAAACCGATGTTCGAGGTTGCTTGTCAGCAAATCTTCCTCAAAGTGAATCTTTGACCGAAACACCGGAATAACAGTAGCTGTCGGATCATCGGGGGTCGCGTCAATTTGCGATACGCGCATGCCCGGGTCACCCTCCACTCGCAACCAATAGACATTCCAATGTGTGTATCTATTCTGAGCATCCACGCCGAAGAATTCGATGTAATCCCCCGAATCGAAGCTTCCATCTCCCTCACCGTGAATATAGATGGGTACTTCCCTGTCGCCAATTCTAAGATGAAGGTTGCGCACCGGCACTTGCCCTAAATCGATTCCCCACTTGTAGATGAGATCGTCTTTAGTCAATCGGTAGATGCCTGTTTCATCAACGAGAATCTTGTATTGGACCTCACCCGGACGGGATGCGGGGATCTGATTCATCCCTGGTGCGCTCAAGGTTTGATCTCGGGACACACGCCACGCTTTTGCCGCATCATAATTTGCCAAAAGGTTGCGGAACGTGCGCTCGAACCTCTCAGGCTCTTCATCAATTCGGAAAGGAGACATTCCGCTCTGAGAAAGGGAGTTCCTAGAAGTCGAAGCGACGCTTGGTTCCGCGGCGTGAAAATTCACGCGGATGACCATGCGAGCGTGGAGCCGCAACAATCTTGTACCGGGATTGTATTGGACCGGGTGTAATTCGAGACATATTACGCGCTGAGTTCGGATATACCCCTCATAAACAATTTTCGCCAAACTAGCGGGAAATAGTGCTCGCGTTTGGTACGCTGAGCCATCTTCTCGCCACTCTTCAACAGGAGTTGGAATGTCCTCTTCGGACCAACCCACTTCATTCATATGTGTGAAGACATCGTTTTCTCGCGGGAGCAGACGGTACGGAACAGGCGGGAGGCGATGGTTTGCCCTAGTTTCATTCGAGGCATGCAGGATTTCAACAGAAAAACTCGTGTTGGCAGGAACACCAAGTAGGATTCGAGAAACGGGAAGGTTGGGATTGCCCTCCTCGGAGGTAAAGTCGCAGTCCTGGTATGACACCGACTGATACTTGACGCCCTGTCGCTCAACCGATGTCACGCGTAGATCGGAAAGATTGAATTCGACGGTGATGCCATCAACATTCGATTCAGCAGTGAGGTCTGCGTACGACGACGTACCAATCAAACCGAAGACGACGACAACAATCCAAAAAGTGCAAGGCAAGATGCGTGTAACAAGAAGAACGAGCGACATGGATAGCCTTTGAGGTGAGTTAACGAAACATTGTGTCCGTGTTTCATCGGAATAATTCATATAGATAACCCAAGTTGCTACCCATTCCCGTAGGTCGGGCTTCTAGCCCGACCCTCTTATAGGATACGTCGCAAACCGAGGCAATGTAAGCTAAATCGACTGGATCTGCTCGCAGTGGATTGACAAATCCACTGCACACATGCGGATACGGCTTGGATATGTCTATCCAAGCCGAGCAGGACCGCAATATATCACTCGGAATAATTCAAGTTCGACTATTAACAATGGGTAGCAACTTGGGTTATTCTTAACTAACCCAAGTTGCCACCTATAATTGAATTGAAAAACCTAGGGTTTTCGTTAGAGTTGAGGAGTTCACTATTCCCTCAATACCCTAAAGGAGACCCCATGGATATTCAAATTGTAACTGTTTTCTGTTTGTGTGACGCTCTCTTAAAGGCATTCAACCATCAACCAGACCCACAAACTCAGATGTCAGATGCCGAAATCATGACGACTGCACTGGTTGCAACACTCTTTTTCGGTGCCAATTTTGAAACTGCTCGCAACTTTCTTGAAACTCACGGCTATATTCCAAACATGCTCTCAAAGAGCCGGTTTAATCGCCGACTTCACCGGATTAAACCCTTGTTCATCACACTGTTTGAAATCTTAGGCGAAAGCTTCGTACAACTCAATAAGCAAAAACGCTACGCCGTAGATACTATACCCATTGTTGTTTGCGACAATATCCGCATTCGTCGCTCAAAAATCTACACTGATGAAACATTTCGAGGCTATCAGTCGTCCAAACGCCGGTATTTCTACGGCTTAAAGATTCATCTGCTGGTTACCGCTCAACGACAACCGGTTGAATTCTTTTTGACCCCAGGCAGCACTGGTGATGTTGAAGGCTTACAATACTTTGACTTCGACTTACCACCGGGCAGCCGTGTCTATGGAGACAAAGCATACAATAACTATGAGATAGAAGACAGTCTTGCCGAAGCTGGAGTGGAGTTGAAACCGATACGCAAGAAGAATTCAAAGCGTCAATATCCGCCATGGGAAGCCTATCTGGTCAATTATTATCGCAAGTCTGTTGAGGCGACAGCGAGTTTGATGGAAAGGTTGTTACCGCGTTCAATTCATGCCGTGACACCACAGGGATTTGAACTGAAAGTCGTGTTGTTTGTCGTGGCTACCAGTATCAACCAATATGAACCAACTCAGAATTTACCCATATAACCAATATCCGATGAATAGGTGGCAACTTGGGTTAGATATCTACCGGTTTTGAATCAGAAAGAATCCGCGCAGTCGGGGCGCCAATCCTACTTCACGGCACAATCGCCGACCTGACAGGTTGCAAGGTCTAGAATATCCTCCAAGTCCTTCCCTTAGTGTATTGTCTGACCCGTCTTCTTCATCTCTTGCCAAGGATGAACGGTCAAACCCAGGCCGTCCGTATATGGGAACGCAGGGCAAGTTGGTAAAACCGTCGTCGAGCCATGTATTCTGCAACTCACAGAAAATTCGCCAACCGTGCGACTTGCTAGGCTGTCCGCTAACTTAGGCGGCGAATTCATCTACTTGTCGGATGAGGATCGATCCAGCCAACTAGGCAATTTAACGGTTTTTGATATCTTCCACGCGGTAAGATAAAGAGAAGCCGTCTGCCGTACGGATTCGCGGGCGCGGGCGCGCGCGAACTCAACGACCTCCGGTACGGGTGCCCAATTCTTGTCGAGAGCATTAGGCAGACTGTCAGCGAGATCATAAACCTTGTCCACAAGGCCATGCCCACTCTCAACCGATTTCGAGATGTCGCCCATGAGGTCGTCAAAGGGCGTTATTTCTTGTGCTTCTGCTAAATCGGTAGGCTTCATGTCAAGAAATTGAATCAGTGAGTCTATTTTTTCATGTATCCCTTTATGCAGAAAGGTTCCGTCTGGCTGGCGCCGGCCGTTATAGTCGATAGTCAAGTGCAGAGGTTGACACATATCTTGTGCATAGTGTGCGAGAAAGCCAGCGTAAACCAAGCATTTATTTTGGATGAATACGTTATTTGGCCACTTGCGGTGCTCAGCAAAACCAATTGCCAGGCGCTCTGTCCATTCCGCTACCGCGTAGGGAACAAGGCCCACCTTCTCCGGTCGTACGCCGAGTTCAGTGCATAGCTGTATGAATTCGTAACGATTTTTCGGCAGGGGACGCCCGTCTAACAGTTCGAGATCGATATAGTGTTCGGAGTGTTCACTACTCCTTACCACGGGAGTTCCTCGATTCTTTGATACGTCCGGATCAAATACGCAATGAGCGATCATCTCGCCGCCAGAACGAAAAAACTCCGGCATCTCATTGGGAGATGCCTTGACGGCCGCGCGAGTAAGTATGCCGTGGCCGCCGGACCACCACCCCCTACAAGTGTTGGCAGCTAACAGCAATATTGTGCTTAGAACCAACGGGAATTTATTCATTCTTCTCTCCATCAAGGTTGATGTTCAATACTTTCAATGGATAGCAACAACGGTCCAAGTTTCCGGTTCAGTCTAGACGTTCCGATTCATAGACTGAAGAAAGAGAACGCGTTTTATTTTAACTCTCGCTCCCGAATTATAGTTTACGAGATGAATTTTTCGGAGTTTTAGATTACACCCGACAATCCCACGGTGAATGGTCAAAGGATTTCGCTCTCCACCATTCTGAGAGCGTCATATTACCTAATTCGCTCACATGCGTGGACGCGCACTAATCCACAAGAGAGTTCGATGCTGCAAAATCGATAGCCTATAATTGAGGGATTATACAACTTTCAGGCGGGAAACGTAAACGGAAGGTGTCAAACCGGCTATCCAAATCGGAAGACGATGAGTCTACTGCGGATCTAACGGATAAACTATTGGCGCTGCGAGAAATTCGCTCCCTAATTTCATGCGAACCTCACGAAAGGCTCGCTGAAAACCAAAACATCTCACATCTTGCTCTTCAGCGAACCGTTCGAAAGGTCGGTACGAACAATTATTGGGTCTTCACATTACCCCAAGTTGTCGTAACTTTGTCACCAGGATCAACTGAAGTGCCGCCGCCAGCGCCGATCTCAGCATTGATTTGATCCTCGGTCAGGTACTCGTCCCACACTTTGTAGGAAGCGATGGAGCCGTTGAAGGTCCGGTGCTGTTCAGCATGGCTATGGCCGAATATCGCATGGAGATTCATCGGGCGCTCGGGATCCCACGTTACGCCAGAGGGAAGCGAGCCCGTGTTTTGGCCGTCAACATAGAAGTCTATGGCAATCCCGCTTTCAAAAGCGATATGAACAAAACGCCATGTGCCGACGCCAAGGCTCAGGCCGTGGTCTTCAAGTCCATAGTCCTCACGGAGACCGATGGCAGGCTGCATGACATTGACATTGGTAATGTCACCGGCAGGGCTGTCGGCATCGCCGGAGCTAACCCAGATACGCGAGGTTTGGTTCGCCTCGCGAGCATCGGATTGAATTCCTACCAAATGATGTTCCTCTTCAAGAGTACCGCCGTTAATCTTCAACAAGAGCCCCATCGTGTAGTTTTCCAGAAAAACAGTTGGGACATCGTCGTTGGGCTCATCGCCAGGCGTAGCAAACGATTGCCTTGCTGCCGAGGCGGTGTAATATTTGGTGCTGAATGACTGACCGGCGACGTCAATCACACTCTCCTCAAGGGCAGGTTTGTCGTCGTTATGCGGCACTCCGCCACCGCTCGCGGCACTGTTTACCCATACATCATCGCCTTTTTCCTGCGTGTTAGCGTCAAAGTTGAGCACCAACTCGGCAACGGCAACCGGAGATGCCAATGCGAGAATAAGCAACGCGCTCAGAACTACCCTAGCGCTTGTTTGTGTCATTATATGAGTCATGACTCATTTTTCCTTTCATTACTTTTTTATCTATCAGTAACCATATAGCTGATAGTAGATTCATTAATCTAGTCACGGAACCAGTTCCTCTATATCGTTGCGATAGCTTGTGACTCCGTGATTGAAAATTTAACCGAAGGGTTGATTCTCCTTCAGATACGACGTTTAGTTTACCAAAGGTTTCGGACGATTGTCAACAAAAAAATAGCAGATTTCACGGTCAACGAATGGATTTGAACTCAAATACACCAAGGAATCGACGGAATCGGCAGGGTAGAAATCGGCACAACCGAACTACGATTTTAGAGCGAGGTGAACGATAACCTTCATGTGCGCCCCGCTCGGAAGTTCGCCTACCAGACGCAGCCACCCTCCAAAGTGACTAACGCGAGAAAAGGTGGTGCCCGGAGCCGCCGGCAGGGGAACAAGCGTTCCCTCATCGCACCAATGCACTCCGTCCGGTGAAATCTGGACGCGTGCGTTAGCTCCTCCGGGAACTCCTTCCGATTCAAGAGCGCGAATGAAATAGATTGCTTCAGACGCCCAAGCAACTTCAAACGGTTCGGCGGTAAATTTGTCGCGCCATTCGGTGTTTAATTCCACAGTGGAAGTAGCACTTTGTCGCATCATCATTCCTCCATTTCTGCCGACAAAATTACAGAGTCCAAATAGAGGAAGGCGCGGCTATCGCAATCACTCTCCACCCAGAAAAAACTGTTCAACATACACCACAGATTGGGCATAGCAGGAATCTGCATCGGCTCGATTCCGGAGACATCGTGGACGCAATCGTTGCATCGGAAGCCCAAATATGACATTTTCCTCAAGTCAAAGTCGAGGCGCAGGTAATACCAGTTGTGTTTGGTGGCAATCTCGTTATAGCAAAGACGCTGATCGCCACCGGGCAGATCGACCCATCCCTCCGGGGCTAGATGAAAGTGCGAGCGCGTCTTGCCGCTACCGCCGATATCGTACATGGACATACGGTCTTTTTTGTACTGCCAGCGCTCCACCGGTTTGCCATCTAGAGCGTTCAAATAGCGAATGTGCGGCATGATTCGCAGCGGGTTCTCTACCGTTCGATCGCTTACCTGCAAATCAAACAGCACGCCCACCGCACGGACGTCCGTCTCTGCCAATCGCAACTCTGTCGCCTCCGGTTTAAACGTAAAATAGGCCTCAAGGCGAATAGGTCCCGCATGGCGGAACGTCATCCGCTTGATGCCGACGCTGATTGAACCGGGACGGGGCCGGGTTGCCAGTTTCAAGGCGTAGTTGCCTGTGAGGGTGCCAACGGTACCGCTATCCCACATGGACAGATTGCTGAGCATCGGCGGGCGTATGTCCTTGTATTCGGGCAACATAGAATCCAGTGAGTCCTCGTAGTTTCCTATCAGTGCGGTCCATCCCTGCATCCCTTGATTGAAGTCATCGTAGAAGAGGATGCGCTCAAGAGGATTGAAGCGGCTTAGGCGCGGGTCCGCATGCAGAACGGCTTGCCGCAAATCAGTAGCCATAAAGGAAGTCCCCTCCTATTCTTAGGAGTCTAATGTCTTTCTTCATATTCAATACGAGCCTTTGGAAACTGCATTGATGCTCTGAAGGTTAAGACGACGTTTCCTTAGGCTTAAACCTTGGCTCGCGTGGACCGCGTTCCCGGTTAAGACGCAACTTGGATTCCTTCAATGGCAGGTTTATCCGTTCCCCATTTCGCAGATGCGATTCCATAAAAGCAAAGATGAGTTCCGTGCTGGCGTAAGCGCACCGAACTCCTCCTCTGGTGGTTGCATCGCCGCGATCAAGAGCTTGAAGTAGGTCTCTGATGAGATTGGTAGTGGCGCTGGTTTGTTCAAAGTTCGGAAAGGCTTCGGAAATCAGGCAGGTGCGCCAACCCGGAACGTCCGTAGAACGTCGAATCTCCCACTCGCGACCGTCCAAACGTCTTACTAATCCGTTCTCGCAGATTGCCTCGGTACCGCCGGTTGGAGCGAGGAGAGCGTGCGCCATCACGCCGTTCTCAAAAGATATCGTCCCCTGCCCGATAGGATCTTCCCGTACTACATCGCCATCGATCTGGTCGTCGCCTTTCGGAAGAAACGCCGACGCCCATTCGGCGGGACAGTCGCTGTTCAATCTGAGCAGCAGATCGAAATTGTGGCTTGCTTTGTTAAAAAGGTTTTGGTTCGAATAGATAATCAGCGTCCGAAGTTCGCCTAACTCACCGCTGTCGATGACCTCTTTCATCTTGTCAAAACCGGTGTTCCAGCGATTGTTCGTTCCCAAGTTGAAAGCCACCCCGTTGCGCTCCACCGCTTCAACCATAGCGGCTGCTTCATCCATTGAGGCTGCCATGGCTTTTTCGGCGTAGATTGCCTTCACTCCGCGTTCCGCCGCAAAGATGACAACCTCGGCGCGCTGTTCCGGCTGCGTTGCAATACCTACAATGTCGAGATTCTCCTGTTCAATCATCTCTCGATAGTCGGTGTACTGCCGATGTTTCGGCACATCGTACTGCTTGCCGAATTCCTCCATCACGGATGAACGAAGATCGGCGCATGCAACAAGATCCGTTCGCTCCTCCGCATAGAAACCGGCAGCGTGTGAATAGGGGCGTACGATGCCGTGGTAGTTTACTACCTCGTGGTCAATGAACGCACCCATTCGGCTACAACCGATGACTGCCGCTCGATACGTTTTCATGATCTCCTCTCTCGGGCTTTAGCGGAGCAACCCGTGTTCTCCAACCTATTGACATTGCCATTAAGAATTTGATCGGTCCCACCGAAAGTTCATGAGATTTCGATTGTGCCTTGAAACACCGTTCCGTACGCATTGCTCCGCTTCTTGTCCACGGTCTCGTTACCGACCGTGAATACACGATTGCCCGAGATCGCAACCCTGTGCGAACACACGCCGTATGGGAGCGGATCCAGTGCCGACCACTCGCCGGTATGCGTATCATAAGCCCACGTCTCGTGAGAATAGCAGAAAAAGTCAAGCTCCGATTCATAGCTCTTTATGGGAACCGAAACGCCCTCGGGGTAGACCACCCAACTATCACCGCCGGTCAACACAATCCATCGATCGGCTACGGTAAAGGCTTCACACCCAAAGGCTCGCGGGGGACGTGCCAGTTCCTGCCACATTCCCGTCTGTAGGTCGTATTCCCACACTTCCCGGAAAGCAATATACACCGCGGTGCCATCAGCCGCGAATATATGGGCGTTATAGGGATAAACGTCCTTTACTCCACCGATGGGGGCGTCGCGCCCACTTATTACGTAGAGTTTGCCGTTGCAGATAGTGACTCCGGCAAACCATCTGGGCTTGCCCGGGAACCGAGTGACGACTTCCCAGCCCGAGCGATTAGCGACATCCATGCAGTAGATGTTTGTGTCTTCAACCGAATGTTCATGGGGTTGCCAATCCGTGCCGAAAGTGGTGTAAAGGAAATCGCCGTGTGAGAACGTCGTGGGCACCATAGCGGGTGTGGGTCGGTCGGGTAGGCGTTCCCAGGTTGTTTCGCCGCCTCTTACATCCAGAAACCAAGCATCCGAGATGGCGCGCATCCCGACCGCTCGACGGCGCCCGCCGACGACCGCCAAACCTCCGGCAACAGCGGCGCCGGACGTCCAGCCGGGACCTATCGGCAAAGGCGGGAGCGGATGCCATTTGCCAATGGCGCTCTCTATGTGCTCGCCGGGTACGACGAGTGACGGCATTGCCTCCGTTTCTTCGTCAATTCCGAGCCAGAATCCGTACTCTACCTCACGCCAAGGGTAAGACATTCCCCCGGCAACCATGAACCGCCCATCTACGATACCTGCCGACGGTCCCTTAATCAACGACGGATATGCCGGTCCCTGTTCCCAATTTATTTTTAGTCCCATAGTTTCCTCCTTTGACTGTTTTCAGGCATGCTTAGCGCACGCATCCCGGGTATGTCCGCCCTTTCACGTGATAGTAGACCGGACCTTCCCCTTCCTTGGTGTACTGAGATTTTGCCGACATATAGGATAGAGCGATTGCGCGCCGCCACTTATCGGAACGATTGGGCGCCGTGTAGTGCGGGAGCAGCGAATGGAAGAAAACCCCTCCTCCTGCCCGCACCGGCGCCAAGACGCTGGCAGACGGGTCCCAACGCCCTTCCTGAATGACAAAATCATCCGTGACTTTTACGTGCGGGAGCGGCCCCTTCTTGTGCCAGCCCCGAAGCACAGCCAAACACCCGTTCTCCGGAGTCGCGTCATCAAGGGCGAACCAACACGAACATAGCGCCATGGGTTTGATGGGCCAGTACGGCGAATCTTGATGCCATCCCTTCTGCGATCCGACTTCGGGAGCCTTCATCAACATATCGTTGCGGAAGAATTTGATGTCAGGTCCCAATATCTGCTCAATAATGCCGACGATGTTCTCGTGCGTACCAAGGGCGCGGAATAAGTCGTCACCTTGAACAAGGTTGCCTACTTTTCGAACGCCGTCGCCCGGATGATCGACTTGGAGTTCTCCTCTTTCCACGCGCGGCTCAACCTGTATTCGAATTTCACCCGGTGGTCTGCCCTCGTGCGTATACTCGTGGAGCCGCCGACTTAGCTCCTCAACCTCCCTGGGTGACACGAGGTCTTCGACGGCAATGTAACCGTCCCGATGAAAGGATTCAAGCTGCTCAGAGGTAAGTTGCTTTGGCATGGCATTCAGTCTCCTTAGAAAGTCAAAGTGATAGACCTAATTGATATCAGAAATGTGACAGTAACTTTGTGGTTTTAAAGTACGTTCTAGTCCACAACCGCCTTCCGACCGTGGACATAAGGAGGTTCCAGTAGGAGCCGCTGGTCATCCGAATTCATTTGCACACGCATTTCATCCGGATACTGCTTCTGCGACCAAGAAGCGTGGCCCGGGCTGTATTTGACCAGAATTGAAAGCCGAGGATGCACCGCTTCCCATGGCAGTGTGCCGTGAGTTAACGCCTCCGTGAAAATTGCGACATCACCAGCCTTTTGGTGCACACCCTCCATACATGCAGGGGCATCTTTGACAACTTTTAACTGCGGCGGGCAGGAAAAATTACTCTTGTGACTCCCCGGAATACAGCAGAATCCGCCTTGGCCGGGGAGCATATCCGTCAACGCCCATGAGACAACCGTGAGTCCGTTGTGCATCTGCCCGTCTCGGCACACATAATACTGCGATGGATTATACGGTGTTCCACCGCCGTGCAGGTTTAACCCAAGGTTTCCCTTGCGCATCACGATGCCGTAGGCATGATCCAATCGAAACCGATCGCCTATCAGTTCCTTGAGATACGGCATGATTCGCGGATGATTTAGTAGATTCCGAAAGGCGTCGCTCTCCAATTGGAGAAATCCACCAAAACGTTGCGTATAAATGTCCTCGTTATTCGGTTCCGCGTCGAACTGCGGGCGCATCAAGTGCGTTAACTCGTCAATCTCCGCTTGGCTCAAGACATCTTCCACAACCAAACATCCCTGTAAATCAAAAAGATAGCGTTCCTCTTCGTTCATTTGTTCTCCACGGCGGGAAAAGACCGTCCCGGCCCTTTGTGCCTTATGCTTGGCTCTATGATGCCCTTTATATGAATTTCATTGCGCTAGATAGTCGTAGGCAATTTTCCCATATCCTTCAGAATAGCTACACTCCATGTAAAACGCGTCTCCATAATCCAATGGAGTTAGTGCGGATAGATCGCACAAGGAAGATTGCCCAAACACAACCCTTCCCCTCCCCTTTGCCATGAAATGTACTTTTAGGCCCTGCGTGGTCTCGCTACAATCAATCAACTGTTTGAGTGCGGGGCCAGGCCCATCTGCCTTAGGGATCACCTTTAAACGCCATGCAGGAGTCAAGGAGGGCATGGCATCTATCTGAGCCGTCTCTGTCATGCTGAAATCTATTTGCAGAACCGGCACGCCACCGAGAAAAGTCTCCGTGAGTATGGATCGCTCTTCTTGGCGAACCTTTAATTCGGCATAGATTTTCGGTGTCCCATATATCTCTCTGCCGGCGGCAATTCCGGTGGGCCCATTATGAAAAACGTGAGAGCAGTAGAAACCGGCCTGATTTCTAAACTGACAACGCATCACGACAAAGGATTCCTGGAATGGACCATAGTTGGTGCAAAAGGGCACATCTACCCCTGCTGCCGCACAGAGTCCGTCCTCAGTTGACTGCAACGGCTCGGGTAGCAATTTCTGGATAGCATTGGGATCCGCGTGAAAGAAGACATACTGAAATTTCACATTCCGGTAAATTGCAGGCAGGGACGGGTAGAAAGGAGAGTCGGTTGGTATATTCCATCCGTCATCGTGTTTTAAGCCCATGGCATGTATACAACCCTTTTGGGGGAGGTAATCCACTTCTCAACATCCGGAGTGTGCTAATAGTGTCAATCAAGTGTCTTCAAGGCGGGGCAAGATGCCCCGCCTACCTAGAAAGCGAACGATATGCACTGTTGTTCAAGAGAAATGGTATAAGCAAGTATTGGCCCTTAACCGGGATGATGGAGGGTTACACGCGGGGAACATTCTAACAGTTGCCTCACGATAAAACCGATTTTCCAATTCGAGCAGACTCATAGATTTTTTCCAAGAGCGCAACGGTGCGGCGACCTTCCCTGCCATTAACCCTCACCTCACCGCCTCCTTCTACCGCACTTACAACATCCTCAATAATGCTACGAATCGGGTTGTCGATCTGTTGAAGTCGTTCCTCCAGTCCTTCGCCGAAGACTCGCATCTTGCCACCAAGCACATCTTCAATTAAAATTCCGCCCTCCGTACCATGTACCTCCGCGCTGAAGTAGGCATTCGTGGGAAACGTTGTTGTTCCAACAATGACACCTCTTGCTCCGCTCTTGAAACGGACGATAGCGAGCCCGATATCTTCCGTTTCGATGTCGTGGTTCATCACCGCCATTTCGCCGTAGACCGATTCGAAATCGCCCATGAACCAACTGATGACATCAAGCAGATGAGCGCCTTGGTTTGCTAGAGATCCACCTCCGTCCATCTTCCAAGTTCCCCGCCAACTCCCGTTGTGTTCAAAGTATTCGTCGGATCGGAACCATTTGAAGCGAATCTCTCCCAGAATAGGTCTGCCCAGCCAGCCTCTCCTGAGTGCTTCGGCAACACGATAGTTGTTGTCCACATAGCGGCTTTGATAGTCAACGGCGAGTTTGACACCCGCTTCGTCGCAGGCGGCGATGAGTCGATCGCAGGCTTCGGTGCTGACATCCATCGGTTTTGTAGTGACCACGTGTTTTCCAGCCTTCGCGGCGCGTACCCCAACTTCTGCATGGGTACCGCTTGGCGTCATTACCATGACGCAGTCAATGTCGCCTCGACCAAGAACGTCGTCCAAATCCGTCTCCCAGTCCGTGCCAAGTTCTTGGGCCGTTTTCTTGGCACGGTCAGCCTGCAGATCGGCGACGCATTTCAACTCGGCGCCATCGGTGTCCTTAATCATCTGCGCCCGGTTTCTTCCCATACCCAAGCCGACAACTGCAAAATTAACCATATTGTACCGCTCCTAACAGCGTGAAACTCCGGTGACTAATTCTTAACAACTGTGCAACAAAGAGGTGAACACTACTAGCATTTTACTTAAGCCAACGTCGTAATGATTTCCTTCGACGCAGGAATACTTTACAGAATTTGGAACGCGTAGAGTTTAGCGTTTTTGAAGGAAAACTTCAACTGAATTATCTCTCCGACCAACTGGGATAGGTCTTTTCCCGACCACAGCGGTTCGAACTTCAATCCGTCGACACGGGCGTAAGTCTCTGCGTGGTTGCCTGAAAATCCCTTGATAGGATCGCCGTCGGCATCCAACACCTCAACCCTGAACTCCCCATCCGCAGCCTCGACGTTGACTTGAAGTTTGTTCCCATCAAGCTTCAACGGCTTCGTCACGACTGTTCCAAGATTCTCCTTCGCCTGAAGGCAGACGAACCCATCGAGCCGCAGCGTGGCAAGCCCAATCCCCATGACGCCCTTTGGATCATCGTGGCCGAACCGTTCCGACATGCCGCAGTAGAAGAGCCAGTGACGGTCGTCGTAGGTAACCAGGTTGGGCACGTGGATACCGTCCTTGTCGAAACTGCCGGCGGGTCCGCGGGGAATCATGGCTTTGGAGGCATAGACCCAGCTCATGTCCCAATCAACAGCATCTCGGCTGGTCGTAATATAGAAGTTAACGATGTTCTCCTCATGCCGGGTTTCCAAGTCCCCCGGCGTGCTGCTAAAGTCATCATCAGTCAAGAATTCGTAAGCGCCGATAAAACCGAAATACACTCCTTCGTAGGACCAAACCGTTAAGGCATGAATTTGACGCCGCTTCCGTTCATCGAGTCCAAGGATTTGAAGATCCCTCCACGCCGTCGGGTGCTTGATTAAGTCGTTGTCCTTGTGGTGCGCCATCACCCGGGTGCCGCGCGTCTCTCTTTGCTCGGCCCCGTCCCCGGCGAGATCGTGGCGGGTGACGAGAAGGTATCGCTCGCTTATCGGATCCCACAGTATCTGATTTTGCGTATCAGCGGCGCGATAGGTAACGCGCTCCCCATCGTTGTAATAGGTCCAGTGAATGCCATCGGGGGAATACGCCAAACACGCACAAGCCACATCGCCACCATCCGGTCTCTTATCAATGGGGTTATCGAATGCCGCTTTGTATTTATCCGGGGCGCCCCAAGGGACTGTCGGATCAATAAAGCAACTGAACGACTGGGCTCGTATCACAATGTTCGTCGGCGTGTCGGGCCGCGCGGGAGTTTCGCGCACAATCTCGCCGTATGTGAAAACGTCCTGAGGAGGCTTCATCCAGATCAAACCGTCAACGCTCTCCGCATAACCGACCCCCGATATATCTACGCCCGCCGGTCCGATTTCTGTGTTGAATCCATTGAAATCCTGCCAACCGCCATGTTGGGCGAGGTACCACATCTTGAACCTGTCATGTTTCTCGTCTCGCAGCACCGTCATATAGAAACCGAGCCGATTGGCGTGTTCCCAAGGTTTGTCCGCAACCATGACAGGATTGCCACTGTTTTCTCTAGTGATTCTGCCAAGTTCGCGCGTGACATTCCTCTTTTCGGCGACGATGTAGTCATCGACAAACAGTTGCTTCTTGAAGCCGATCTCCAGAGGACCTGTTATCTCCAAACCTTCCTTCTTGGTTTGCTTTTCAAAGATGGGTATCGCCTCGGCAAGTCCCCCAATCCCTTCTCCTTCATCCGCCTTGACAGTTCTGAGCGTGTCCCCACCCCAACAGAGAATTACGAGCACACAAATTGGAAGATATCTACTCATTCTTTTCTCTTTCAAGCAAACACCATTCGTATGGCCCAGGACCTGTATGGCAAATCATCTCGACAATTTGATCGCGCATCGAGGCAACCCGATTTAAGTGTTCAGAATCATCGGCGATATTGTTCATCTCGCCCGGGTCTGTATTCAGGTCGTACAGTTCGTCAATGTCGATTCGGTTCCAAATATATTTCCAATTCTCATCGCGCACCATCACGTGAGCAGCGAGTTGCTCCGGTTCTTGAGCGCCATGGTAGATCGCGTCAAGACTGGCAATCTCCGCGAAGACCGGACGACGCTCAGGCTCTCGCCCATTCAGAATTGCCTCCGCCACAGAGCGCCCGTCAATCGGTACCGGCGGGATTTCATTCGCCAGGTCGAGCAGAGTCGGCATGAGATCGACGCCCGCAATCGGAGCGTCAATTCGATTGCCGCCCGGCACCTGTCCGAGCCATGAGATAAGACACGGCACCCGAACAGAGGCTTCATACATCAAGCATTTCTCCACGTAGCCGTGGTCGCCGAGTAATTCGCCGTGGTCGCTGATAAAAGCGACGATGGTATTGTCAATTAAATTTTGCGCCTCGAGGGTACAGAGGATACGTCCAACTTGAGCGTCGATGTGCGTTATGAGGGCGTAGTAGTAAGCCATTATACGGCGAAACTGCTCGTCGGTCACCGACGGGCGAATCCGAAATTTTCCTCTTGTCTGAAACTCTGGCTTCCCTTTGAGTGAATCCCGCAAGGAGGAAGAGAGTTGTATCTGATCTTCCGGATAGAATTCCAGAAGTTCGGGCGGAATCAAGATTAGGGGGTGAGGGTCCTTGATACTGGCGAACAGAAAGAACGGCTCTCCGTCTGCCCCTTGGATAAATTCGATGCCCCGGTCTACCGTCCAGGTCGTTCGCTGCTGCCGCGGGTCGTCTATTGTACCAAATTCCAATGTGTTTTCGTATAGTGTCATCCCGGGCGCGTCCCGGAGATAGAGGTTCGGAACCCCTTCCTGCTCAAAATAATCGAACAGCGGATCCGGGTGACTGCCCTGATAACGATAGGCGCGCCAGAAATCGGTGAACCCGTGTTGCGGATTGTGGTCATCGCCGAGATGCCATGGACCTACCATGCCGCAGCGATATCCGGCAGCTTTGAAAACATCGCCGATGGTTATACAACCGGGAGGTAAATAGCAACCGAACTGGCCCATTCGTGCGGGGCCATAATTGCGCAGTTGAAGATGGGCATGCGGATATAGACCGGTCAACCAACTTGCACGCGCAGGCGAACAAACCGGTGACGCGCAATAAGCGTTTTCAAAGCAGACGCCGTTCTCAGCCAATTGATCGAGGTGCGGCGTCCGGACCGTGGAACTTCCGGCAAATCCGGCAGCGTCCCAGCGCATTTGGTCGCACATGATTAGTATTAGGTTTGGGCGAGAATTTGGCATGATTCCTACTTTAGTCGTCTACATTCATATTTCACATATTGCAGTCAACAGGCAAGTGAACGACCAGCCAGACGCGAAATGAAAAGACTGGACAAGGGCGATTTAATGATTGAAGATTAGCTGACCCTCAGGGGGATCATACCATTCCACCCTTCTGAGCAACAGCTACTAATTGCCCCTATATCCCTACGTATGTTAAGTAGAAATGAGAGTTTACATAAAAAAACGGATACCTATAGTAGAGTATCCGCTGAAAATTAGAATAGAATTGGCTAAGCATCTTCAAACATTTTGCGGTCAATTTCTAATGTGCGCAGGATGGCATGGAGCGTTCCCTTGGCTAATTCCCTGTTGTTATACGGAATTGTAGCCTTCTTATACCATTTCTATATATTAGCACTGCATTAATAGCGTCAATCAAGTCTGTCCGAAGCGGGGCAAGATGCCCCGCCTACGGGATTTGGTGTGAAGGGAAACAGTTGTCATAATAGTATATGGAAAGCACCATATGCACTGTTATTCAAGCGAAATTGTATTATTCGTGTCGGGATTGTACCATCTTCGGTGTGAACCTTTGCCTGATGATTTTAACTCTTGACAGCCTAGTCGCCTAAGTTTTTGCTTAACCTCGTTATATCTCATATCCCATAAATCTGGGTCACAGAAGCCGCCCGAAAACATAAGCCTGGGTGCTCTATTGTCGGGTCAAGAGTTTGGAACCTAAAATTCGACTTTGCCTTAGATTTTTTTGATTCAGGCAATTTTATTTCTGAGTTGTTTCCAGTTGAAGCTTCCGCGAACATAATTTCCTGAGGAAGAGGTTGGCTAAATTCTCTATATATTTCTAAAGTTGCAGAAAAAGCATCCTCCACATTATATAATGCTTCCTCTATCGTTCTGCCCTCAGTTATAAGTTCGGGCAACTCTTTACAGGTTACTGTATATACACCTTCAGGTTGAGGTTGTAAGATTACAGTAATTTTGTAATACACCGTACTTCCTCCATCTGAATGTAAAACCGCATAGTTCGTCTACTTTTTGAATCTTTAAACTACCGTCGTCAAAAGTGGGCGAATCATATCATACGTTAGTTTATTTTACCAATAAAAATGCGGATATTGAGACTCAGTCCAAATAGCGCAGGGGATCTCTATCGCACTCACTATGGGATTTGCTATGGGAGCTCTATCGCGGTCATTGTTCATTCCCTTGATCCTTCGCTATTCACTCAGTTGATCGGTCGCCCAGATCCTCTGAAGCGAAAGAATGGAAGTTGAATAGCTGGAGAAAGACCTGCTGGATTTGTCAATCCAGCAGGAGCGGTCGGGTAGTTAGCACGCCGTGGCTCCCGTTAAAATGCGAGATTTACTATCGAAAGTTGCTTAGATTCATAGCATTCGACCTCAGAAATCTAAGGAACTAAACAGTGACTTACTTTCTATAATGCTCTTTTCAGCCTAGAGATCTCCGACGCCATGCTGCCCCGCGTCATTCCAGCATCTGTAGTATATATCGGAGGAGTTTCTCGGCTGCATCGCGTTTGTTGACGCGTGCGCAAGTGTGCACGAAATCGTATCCCATAATCTCCTTTACTTTCGAAGACGGCACAAAATCATCCGGAGGAACGATGAACCAATTAACCTGAATGCGAAACTCGTTGTTGGCGGATGAACTTGAAATTATCGGTTGGCGGTACTCAATACCGTCCCATTCTTTGATGACCATCCCCACAGCCTTGATTCCCTTGCCGGAAACGTACATGAATACCAAATCGCCCGGTTGGAGGGTTCCCAGTTTTGCCCCGTAACGCTGTTCCCCATTGGCGAAAGCATAGCCGAGATTTAGCCACGTTTTATAAGTATCCCTTCCGTGATACCCGTCGTTCGTATTGATGTAGTGAAAATCCATCTGTTGTTATTCCTTTTGCCTGTTAGACGGAGATAGTCTGTCAACTACTCTTCAAACCGACTCTATAGCAATTCCAACTGTTCGCCGCTTTTCTCGTTTTGTTCTGATTCGGTTAACGTGGAATCGGGTAAATTTCCCGCAGATTCGATGGTTTTTCCATAGATACTTGCAAGTTTACCTATGTCAATTTTGCTCAAGAGCGAGGCGGTAATAGGTCGTTTTGAATCCCAAAAGATATAGGTAGAAAAAAAGGATTGCGCCTTCTCCGAGTTCAGTAAATCGCAAAGGGTTCGTGCCTCATTTTCAGTTCGACACGGAAGAAAATAAACTGTGTCATCGAAAATAACCGGTTTTCCGTCACAAGGCCCAACCGCCGCAAATATCAGTCGCTTATACAGGCTACAAATTGCTACCTTCCAGTCTGTGAAAGAGTAATCACCAACTCCAAAAATCGCGAATTTCGGTTTATTCTGATAAATCTTGCTCTTTCGCCTAGCAAAATCGGTTTGGTGTGATTCAAGGTATGCCCAAGTTTGGGGAGCAGTTTCCTTAATTGTAAATGTTTCTTCGCCGACAAATCGTTGAGTAACTATCACTTTCCTTTTCGGATCGTCACTTCTTCCATTTGCAACGTCGGAACCTTTCAGCAAGGGAAAGAGGTATCCCTCTTCGATTTCAACTCTTTCGCCCCGTCGATTGTAGAGTCCGTTACTTTTTTCTGTCAACTCCATCACCTTCGAACAATCGTGTTTTATCCCCGAACGCCACTTTACCGTTGTTTTTGAACTGAGGAATCGATTTTCATCAAACCCCCGAATATCGCTCAGCAGATCGCCATTTCTAAACCCAATTACCTTATCCGGTTCAGTCGAGGTCACAGTTTCAAAGACTGGGCAATCATTTTCTTTTAATTCGCCCACAAAATCGCAAAACAGCAAGCAGGCATCGGCCGAAACACCAAATTCCTTAAATGCATTGATTTGGAAAATTGCCGAGCGTGATAAGGGGGCATTTGTTTGATAGATGTAACTTAAAACCCTCCTAGCAACAGCGGTTTTCAACAGGATTGCAAGTGAGCCTTTTTCTTCCCGAAGCCAATCCACCGCTTGAATCGTCATCCACTCCGAAATATCAAAATTACCCTTTCCGGTAATAGCATCTATTCCCGTGTAGTTGTGAAAATTCGATTTCATCGGAAGGTTACCGCCTTCAATGAAACCGAGAGCTGAATTTGTTACCCAAGGAAAGTTTCCAATGACCAAAATAGGAGTGGTCAACTCTTCAAGCATTGCCTCCCAATCCATACGGAAAAAGTCCGCATTTATCAATTCCACCCTGTGATCGAGGCAAGCAAGTTTTCTTGCCCTAGACAAATGGGTGACATTTATGTCTACTGCGACAATCTTCTTGGCACTAGAGAAACATTTGGAGGAAGCCTTAACAAAAGCACCAATCCCGCAGGTTGGTTCAACTACGGTTTGGGGTACTACTCCCAATCGCGCTAACCTCTCACATATCCGATTAGCCAAGGGAAGTGGTGTTTGATAATCTCCAAATTCAATTTTCTGCCGTGACGTGTTGCGCATCGGAGTCTACCGTATTCTGATGATGCCTTCCTCGTTACCTGCGGTTTCGATAATTCGTCCATATTGGAGTCGCCATTGTAGCGCGTTCGAAATCGTCAAGAATCCTTGTTCGGGGGGATTCGTCAATATCTCATCGGCGATACTGTCTGCCTCTATCTCTTCAACGGGTAAATTCCTATCAAACATAAAGGCAATTAAATCGTCCTTGTTCCCTTCATTTTCCAATATGGATCGAAGCCCTCTCGTAATCTGATAGTCGCCCGTTCGATGTGCTTGAAGGTAGATATTGTGAAGAATGTTCAAAGTCCCCGAGCGGCTTTGATGGTCATCAGTCTTTTCGTAGACAAATATCAGCAGTGAATATCCTAGACCATAAATCTTCTGTCGAGCCGACTTGAACGGACAGGACGACTGAGGTTGTTTAATACTTGTGACCTTCATATCCACCGAAATAAACGGAAAGTCAATCCCTCTGGCTGAACTGCCCTCTTCATAATTATATTTTCGTGATAAATGTGCCCGGAATTTGCGTTCTAAATGGGTTCCTACAGCTTTCCCGTCGGTTACTCCATACAGCGATGGTTCAGGGGAATTTGACACCATCCTTGAAAATACTCCAGCCTCGGAGCGCAAACTTGCCGCCGAAAGTTTGGGTTTCATAGGAATTCCTACATACGTTTAAGATTCCATCCCACAGAGTGTGGATCAACCCACGTGCTACCTATAACAGAAAAGTCGATCAAGCGAGTGAATAACAATCAGCAAAACGAATAGATCAAATGAGGGAGAACCAACGCGATAGAGGTTTTAGGATACAAGAATCCTCATGTGACAGAGTTCCATCTCATGAGAACCTCGATTTCTCGAAGATGCAATGATCAGCATATTTGAAAAGCGTACAATATCGCATTGCTCAAATGGAACTTGAGCCGCACTTCTCTACTTCGCAACGATGACAAACCGGCATCCCCCTTCCAGATGGGTTCAAGGCGCAGATTGTCGAACCCGCGATAAACCTTGGCTGAATCGGCCGAAAATCCGGGGATCGGTTTACCGGATGCCTCAAGCACTTCGACTTTCATATAACCGCCCAACGCATCCACATTCACCTGTAGCTTATCACCCTCAAGCACGAATGGCCGAGTCACGACCATTCCCGGCTCCTCTTTCGCTTCGAGAAAAAAGAACCCGTCGAGCCGCAGTTTGGCGAGCGCGAGCCGCGCATCCCATCGATGACATCCCCAACGCTCGTTTGTCGCCAGATAGTAGATCCAGTGCTCGTCGTTGTGCGTAACGATGTTCGACGGCGGACGCACGCAATCCTTGTCGAAGCTGCCGGCTGGTCCCCGCGAGATAAGCGGTTTGCGCGGATAGGCGGCTAAGCTGAAATCGTAGTTGACCGCGTCACGAGACGGCGCCATGTAGAACTCCCATACGCCCCGTTCGTGAGAGGTGTGGTAATCTTGGTCTCCTTCCGTCACATGCTTGTTGGTAGCCGCCAGAATATCCGTCAAACCGAACCACACGCCTTCATAGTACCACATCGGGAAGGTGTGAATCTGATAAACGGGCGTTTCGGTGCCCGGTATCAGGCTTTTGTCCGGATCGTCCAACACAAATTTCGTGAGGGTTTTCCATGCGGTCGGGTGGTTCAGAAGGTCGTTCCCTTCGGCATGTTCCATGATGCGAACACCGCGGTATTCGCCAATTCCACCGGCGCCCTCAAAATCCTGACGGCAGTGCAGCAGGTAGCGTTTGGTCAGAGGATTCCAAATAATCTGGTTGTTTGTGTCTGCCGCCCGCTCTGTTACCGGGTGGCCATCGTGGTAAAGGTTCCAATGGATTCCGTCGGATGAATATCCCAAACGCGTCCTTCCGTCGACACCGCCGCTGTTTGGATAGAAGGCGACTTTGTATTTCTCGGGCGACCCGAATTCCACGCTCGGATCGATGGTGACGGTTGTGCCATCCAGCCCGATATCAAGCAGGTCAATGCTCCTGTTCTGGTTGAGAATGGGAACTGGTGCATTCCAAGTGACAAGATTGCTGTTACCATCCTTGGAAATCATGGGTTTGGTCCAGTTGAAACCGTCAGATGATTCCGCATACGCTAATCCGGTACCCGCCCTTTTGCCCGCCATATACCACAGGCGGAACATGGCTTTGTCGGAATCCCAATGAGGGGAGAAGAACCAGCAGAAAGGCGATTCAAAGCCAGAACCGCCGTCCGGGCCATCGTGAATCGCGCCCGATTGGAAATCCGTCTCTAGGGTGGGCTCCATCACGACACCGTGTTTTTTCGCCTCACCCACTCCTAAACTGACATTATCTTTTTCCGCCACGATGTAGTCGTCAACAAAGAGTTGTTTTTGCAGGCCTACCGGGGTCGGAATTTCCGGAACAAAGTTAAAATCGGGCATAAATGTCTCTTTGTCTCTCTCTAGTTTGAATTCTGGTAGTCATCTAGATTCATGACTACAGTGATTCGGAATGTGTGATGTTAGATAGCGTATTGGCAGAATATTACGGCAAATCAACAGTCGGAGCAAAATCTGACCGGGTCAGGAAATCGCGACCGGGAGGTCGCTCCTACAGAGGACTTGCAATGAATTGTGAAGGTGCGAAAAATCCGGGCATGTGCATAGCTACCCGTCAGAGTTGCATTGCCACACTGCCCCTGTTTCTACTTTCAAACGCTTCTTCTTGGTCCTCTTTGAAGAAGAAATGACCCTCTTCGTAGAGATATGCGTACTTCCCGTTTCGGTCCCATCCGAGTTCTAGCGCCATGTCGTTGTACTGCTGGAACTGACGGATTGTGGGCCAGATAATTCCAAATTGACAGTAGGATGTGTCGACGAAATAGCGTTTGGATTCCGGCTTAGCAGGTTTGGCGCGGCGCGCATGTTGCAGCGCGGAGTGGACAATGACAACGGACGCGGGGGCAAGGTCATTGATGGTGCGTGATCCCGGAAGATTGGCGGTTCCAAACTGCTGGAACGCATCTCTATTCATGGTTTTCGTGTGCGATCCCGGCAGCACGAGCAGGTCCCCGATTTCGCCGTTCAGTCCGGAATGATACATAAAGACATGCACCATAAGGTGCGAACGATTTGTTTGGGGCAACTGCTCGTAATCGTGGTGCCACGCAACGCCGGGGTCACCCGGCATGTGGCATGCGGCATGAATGTGATGATGAACAAACCGATCGCCGCCCATGAGAGATGCCACCCGATCCACAATAGCGGGTTCCGAGGTCAAAAGGCCTAGTTCCGGGTAGCGCATCGGAATCGCCGGTTTGTTCGGATCTTTGCGATCCTCCATGAGTTGGTCTACATCGCGCTTGATACGCTCGTTGCGGCTATCGTCTAACAGACCGTCGAATACGAGGTATCCCTCTTGGTTGAATTGGCGAATGTCTTCTTCGGTGAGGGCGCTCATTTTTACCCCTGCAATTCAAACAGAGAACGAGATACAAAACCCGACAGGCCAAGCATCGTGTCCTTCACGACGGTTGTGGTAAAGAAGTCGCGACCTGGAGATCGCTCCTACCGCCAGTTGAGTGGTGTAAGGCGGTTTACGGCACACGGAGTGTGCCTACTACTTTTGGAGGATTCCCTTCCAATCTTCCCTCTCTTCCAACCTTCCAGCCTTATTCTACTTCTGTTCCGGAAACGCCCTTCGAATATCGTAACGTCCCTCTTTGAGTACCGGAAGTGTTCCGTCCTGCACCATCAATTCAAGCGGCGATTCTTTGGTCTCCAAGGGCATGTTTACCACATTCTTAATCCGCAGCGACTCGTAGATTGCCATCATGATTTCCATGGTATACCGCGCTTGCCGCCCGCTGCTGCGATGGTCGTCAATCTTTCCCTCCATCCAATCGATTAGCTCTTGAAACTGATTGCTCTCCTCTGGCGATGCCTGTATCTCCGTCCATCCCTTGCTTTCGTCAGTTTGAATCACGAGCCTACCATCTGCGTCGTTTCTAATCTGTCCGGCAGTTCCGTGGATCGCCGTACCGGAAATTGACGGTTCGGGCAAATCGCTTTCATATATCCCCCTTGCTCCTCCTTCAAAACAGATGAGCCCCATACACAGATCTTCGCAAAGGGTGCGGCGTTCCCACTTGTCGGTCGTGCGGGATATTTGCCCGATGACCCACAGGGTCTCCGGGTCCGATAACTGGTAGCGCCACCCGTCAATCACATGCGTTCCGATGTTGAGCAACCCGGCGTTGGGTTTTGATCTGCCGTGCAGCAATGTTGGTTGCCCGATTGCGCCATCGCGGATAAGCCTTCGAATTTCGACACTCTTCGGCGAGAAACGTCCTTGATGTCCGATGACAAGCTTCGCCCCGTGCTTTTCGCACGTCTCAATCATGTCGTCGGCTTCGCCCAAGCAGGATGCCATCGGTTTTTCGCCTAGAATCCCTTTGACTCCCGCTTCTGCGGCGGCAATCGTAATCTCGGCGCGTACGCCTTGCCAAGTTACAATGCTTACGATGTCCAAGTCTTCCTTTTCCAGCAGTTCGTTGTAGTCGGTATAAACTGCCGGGATGGAGTATTCCTGGGAAAGTTTGGCAGCCGAATCCTTATGGATATCCATAGCTGCTACGAGTGTTGTTCTCGGGTTTTCGGTATAAGCCTTCGCGTGAATTCTGCTCATACCTCCGCATCCGATAATCCCAACTCGATATGTTTGGCTCATGAGTTTAGCCTTTCTTTTTATCCTTTGAAACTGCTTAGTCCATCGGTCTGGATTTGGCATTCCAGACCGAGCGGGCAAGAGACGCGCCGATTAGAGGAGCGCCATGCGAACCCGATCGGCACTTTGCGCTATGCGGATCGCGTGGATCGTGCTACAATATTGATAATTCGTGACCTAGGGGGAGGACAATGAAACTCGGTTTAGTGACATACAATATGGCAAAGGAGTGGGACGTTCCAACAATCATCGAACGCTGCGAAGCGACCGGTTTTCAGGGTGTGGAATTGCGCACCACTCACGCCCACAATGTTGAGGTTGACCTTTCAGCGGCAGAACGCCGGAATGTGCGAAATCAGTTTGAAGACAGCGCTATCGAACTCGCCGGATTGGGCAGCGCCTTTGAGTTCCACTCACCCGATAGCGAAGAGTTGCGCCAAAATGTTGAAGGAACCAAAGCGTATTCCCACCTTGCGGCGGATGTGGGAGCGCCTGGCGTCAAGGTTCGCCCAAACGGTCTACCCGACGAAGTGCCGGAGCAAACCACGCTGGAGCAGATTGGACTCTCGCTGCGCGAGTGTGGGGAATTCGCCAACAATCTTGGTGTACAGATACGCCTTGAAGTTCACGGGCGGCACACGTCCGATCTCCCGCACGTCCGCACAATTATGGAGATCGCCGACCACGACAATGTGTCTGTTTGCTGGAACTCCAACCCGGGCGAAGTCGTAGACGGCTCGGTCAAGAGCAACTTTGATTTGGTCAAGGACTGGATTCGATTAGTCCACATCAATGAGTTGCATCGCATTGAGTATCCGTGGCGCGAGTTGTTTTCGTTGCTCAAGAAGGCGAAATACGATGGCTATTGTCTAGCCGAAATCCCGGGCAGCTCTGATCCTGAGCGCGTCATGAACTATTATCGTGCTCTTTGGACCGCGTTGTGCGAGTAGATTATGTTCGACTTTGTACATAGAGGCAGCATAGTAGGCGGTGCCGATCAAGAGTTAAAAAAATTAGGAGATGTTTTGATTGTCCAGATGCTCAGTTGACCGTTGAATCTGTTACCTTTCCAACCGTTTGTCCTGATTGCATTTCCAAGGCTGGTGCGCGGTGCGCACCCGACAACTGCTATATACCTGTTGGATCCTTATCGTACTCCTTGTTCAGTCGCCTGATCTATTCGTTTGCAATCACAATCTAACAGATTGTGGTACAGTAAAGTCATCTGCCAACACGTGCGTTGCGGCGATTACGCCCAACCTTGGCTTTTGCCGCCCACTCGCGCTCGGCTAATTTCCTCAAAGTAACCGCTTTTGCGATACGCCTCCAACGGATCCGGATCCCGCCCTACCTCTAAACGCACCTGCTCGAGAAGCGGACGTACATCCGTCTCGTAGGCGCGTTGCAATACACGTTCGGCATCAATGATCTCTCCCGCTTCCTGCGCCTGCGTTAGCTCTTCCCGGTCAACGAGTAATGCCCTCGCATACGCGGTCTGCAAATTGCCGACGGACTGGATACTCGCCTCGACTTTCGGCTTCAGATTGTGGCTTTGATCAATCATGTAAGCAATGTCCGTGTCTGTATCCGGATCCAGTTCCGCCGCCACCAGTTCCGTATAAATAAGAAAGAGTTCCTGCGGATTTACAGATCCAACGGTGAGGTCGTCGTCGGCAAACTTTCGACAGTTGAAATGGAAGCCGCCGAGTTTACCCTCGTCAATCAGGTAAGCGACGATGAACTCAATATTCGTTCCTTGCGGATGATGCCCGAGGTCGATCAGTACTTGCGCTTTGGGACCCAGCTTCGCCGCCATAACGTACGCCGTGCCCCAATCGGCAAGGTCGGTGTGGTAGAACGCCGGTTCAAAGAACTTGTATTCGATGAGCATGCGTGAATCTTCAGGTAGAGCACCGTAAACTTCACGGAAGCATTCATGCATCCAGCGTTTGCGGTTTCGAAAATTTGCTTGACCGGGGAAATTCGTACCGTCCGCAAACCAGAGGCTCAGTAGCTTGGAGTCCAGATTCTTCATGATCTCGACACAGTACAACATGTGGTCCGTCGCCAACCGGCGGATGGCCGAATCGTGATGGCAGACGCTTCCCAGTTTATACTCTTGCGCTTGAAAAACATTCGGATTAATCGCGCCAATACCGATTCCGAGTTCGCTCGCATACTGTTTCATTCCATCCCAATCATCCGTTTCATCCCATGGAATATGCAGGGCAACTGTCGGTGCGATTCCCGTGAACCGATGAACAGTAGCGGCATCCTCCAGACGTTCATTCACATTACGCGCCGCTCCGGGCTGCTGAAAAACGCCGAATCGCGTTCCCGAATTACCGTATCCCCACGACGGTGTTTCAATATGCTGCAGTTTGAGCAACTCTTTGATCGCGTCAATCCGAACGCCCTGTTTGTCTAAATCTTCCGCCAATAGGTTGTATTTCGGATCGTTCATTCTGTACCTCCCTTGGAATTCTACGGACAAATTGTCGCTGGCCACGAATGCTGTGAGGCATCAATCTTTGATTCTCAGACGTACCCAGCGGGTGTGCGTGACACCCGCAGAGGTGCACCAGAAATAGGTCATTAGGTCGCCATCGGGCAACAATACGCCACCAGGTTTACCGAAACCGATAAGCAGATGTTCAGCCAGGAAGTTCTCGCTGTCAGGTGTGCCGAGTGACGCCTCCGCCCCTGCGTCAAAGACCACCACTTCGTTCTCCACGTCATACGTCTCCCGATCATCGGTCAACGCGATGTGGATGCCTTGGGGATCGTGTCGGAAATTATAGATGGTGGCTATCCGCCCGTCCGGCAACGCAATAGGACAGCATACCTGACCACGCAGATTCGTGGGGCAAGGGTGCGACCATGTGCGCCCGGCATCTTTTGAAATTATCCAATGGTTGTTCGCATCTTCAGAAGTGCCGTATTTATGCACCCAGAACATGCCAAAGATGCTGCCGTCAGGAAGAATGGTGCATGTCAGATCCCACCATAAGAGCGCCCCGGAGGTATCGTCCGCGACAACAGTGAATTCTCCCCATGTGCGACCGCCATCCGCGGAAAACACCGCCGCGGCTTTTTGATCCGGAGGGCCTTCGTATCCTTCCGGCTTCCAGGTCTCCAGCGGGTACATCCAACGATCCGGCGCTAGTTGCTCGACGCCGCTGGTGCCGTTGCACGTGTATTTCTCGGGCGGCAGGTTGACGTGAACTGCCTGCGGTGCGGACCACGTGCGTCCTTGGTCTTCCGACCAATAGAGCAGCATCTCCGGTCGCTGCAGGATTTCCGATTCCGGGTCGAACAGTTGCTTTTTGTTTGCTTCAAAGCGAGTTGCAGCCATCACCAGTCGCCCGTCAGGCACAACACTGATTTTCGGGGCTCGGTAACTCCAGTCGTCGCCGGGATGCCCGTCACCATGGATACTGCCCTCGTTGAGCCAGGTTTTGCCGTCATCAACGGAGCGGAGCACCTCAATGTAGTTGTCCGCCGCCCCCAACTCGGCGCCCACATGTTGACAGGCGATTAGCGTTCCGTCCGGCAGCGGGGTGATAATCGGCATATAGGCGCCGCGCCCCGGTTCACGGGAGATAATCCCTTCGCCGACAATTTCTAGCATTAACGTCCTCCTAACAATTTAATCGGGCACCCACACCCCGCCGTAGGAGCGATCACCGAATCGCGCCCTTCTGTTGTTGCGTAGGTTCTATTCATTAGATTGAACTTACGAATTTTTGAATTGAACTTATACTGGAGTTGTTCGGATTATAAACCCACTGATTATCAAATACGTCGCGTAATCTCTTACTCAAAAACAGTTCGCCTATGGACAAAGAATAGAATCGGTTTTTGTTCGCTTTGGCTTTTAAGATTTTTTCATGCAACGGCTTGGGTAGCGATGGCATAATAAAATCGGAAATGACAAGCAAGTCGGACTGATTGTATTTCTCATTCTCTATCGCGTTGAGGGCATGGGTAAGGGCGGGGGACACCTCTGTTCCACCGTGAAAGGAACGCTGCAGGAACGTTATCACTTTTGCAATACCAACGCCTCCGGACAAATCTAGCGTTTCTATGCCGGTTGAAAAACTGATTAAAAGACAATTTCGTTTTTGCGATAAGGCGCGAGTCGCCATGAATAAAGTAACAGCTTTAGCGACGGTTTCGGGAGAGCCGTGCATAGAACCGCTGGTATCGACACAGATAATGATTGGTCCAAACTCTTCCTCCTCTTCAACCTCGCGCATCTGTTCTTCCTCAATTTCTCGGTCGCTTGCCTGACGCCCCTCCATTTCGAAACACATCAAGCTGCCTTCCACAAATTTCATGTCAAACAGTGTTGCGGTTGTCTCATCCGCCAGCAAGGCGATTTCGTGAGGCAGTACGTGTTCGATATCTTTCCCGAAGTGAATGCCTACTCTTTCTTCTCGGGAGTTCACGTCGGGGATATATTCTGTGACGGTCAATCGGTTCTTGACAAGCGCTTGTCGTTTCGTTTTCTCTGCGCGACGGAGACGCCCCATCATATCGCACAGTCTTTTTACCCCGTCATCCTTTGAAATATATGACACCCATCTCTTTAGTTGCTCAATATTAGACAGCGAAAGATTGTCCTTTGATAGATCAAAGAGCAAACCCGGTTCAATTGATAGTTCATCCAACGTGTCCGCAAGCGACTGAAGTCTTTTTAGCCACTCTCTTAACTTGGTCAATAAATTTCTCCTAAACTCTTGGATTTTCTCGAGTTCCCATTTGGCACATTGCTCTTCCAACAATTTTCTCCACTGCCGCAATAAAAGCCTCCGACAGATGACTCGATCCTCATGTGCCTTATTTGAATCATCGCCTTCCTTGTTACGATTGTTTGAACCATACTTTTTGGCAAGAGCTTGCAGGTTGGTTTGAAATTTCTGACTTTCTTTTAGTTTCTGAATTTCAGACGCCCAAAACTCACCATCAATTCTCGTATTTGTCTGCTTTGCTAACGCCTGAAATTGCTGCAAGTCTTGCTTCAGCTGCCGAATGGTTGCGACATTGTTGGTTTCTAAGTCGCGCTCTGAGCGTTGCAGGGCATATTGGTAATTCTTGAAGGGATTTTCTCGCCTCAACCGCCTGCGAAAATTCCTCTGTGAAGTTCCGATTTCTGACGATACTTGTTCCTTGATACCCTCCTCTCTTGTCACTGAGAATTCTTGAGCAAGCGTATCCAGTATTTCTTTTGCGTTACTGTCAATTACACTTCCGTTCATTGTCACCCCACCAAGCCACTGAGCCTATCACAGTCCTTACGTCTCAGTTTCAGCTCCTCTAACTGCTTATACACACTATCGACAGCAATATTCCGTACACCCTCAGAAACAAATGGCGACTCCAATTCGTCCTTAAATTGACTCAACTTATCCTCAATCTCCATTATCATGTATTCAGTTCTCTCTTTCATTTCCTTGACACCTTCATGTAATGCACTTACAAGCCTTGAGTTAACCCCTTCTTTCTTGTCGTCCTTATGAAACAAAATTGAGGGTGTGAAGTTTGTTGTCTCGTACCTAGAGTAGGTTGAATTATAATAACTTATCGCGCAGCTTCCTTGGGTGTCAAAGCAGCATGTAACGTCTTCTACCTCATTTCCGTTGGAGTCTATCGGGGAAAACTTCTCCTTCCCTTTCATCTCTCCTTTTGGGATGTAAAAAAGGTCCGGTACAGAACGCCGTTTATAAGGCCAGTCCTTAGTGCCAACCTCAAAACATTTCTTTCGACCAATAATTTTCGTTTCATAAACGTCTTCGCTATAATAAAACTCTTTCTTAATTTCCTGCTCCAACTCCTCTTTTTCGGAGTCAATGTCATCAAGACCGAAACCTGTTTCAAAACCATGTGTTCTCACTGCATCTTCAACAATTTTTGCCACGTCTTCGCGATCGTCCTTCGTCGTCCACAAGCAGTGGCGCAACAGTAACGTATCAACTAAATTTGTCTCTTTTCGACCGCAAAAGAACGCTGCGGCTTTCAGCAGAATCGCAGCCTTTTGCCAGCGTCGATCCGAAATATAAACGTCAAGTTTTTCTCCTTTTTCTTCAAGAGACAGTCGAATATCGTGGATGATATTTAGGGTTTCTTTCGAAAGTTCAACTGAGTGAATTTCTTTGCACCACGCCTCCCACTCCGCATTTTTTATCGTCAAGCCGTCAGGCATATTTAAGTCGGCACAAGTTGGCTGAGAACCAAGTACATTTTCAAAATTGTCCTTTGATTCAACTAGTGGGACGTTCAGTCGAACTGAAAAACGGTCAAATAGCGCTTCAAGTCCTTGCCCTGGAGGAGGCGTCTCGTTGGAAGCGGCGATCAATGCCTTCAACGGCACAGTATTTACTTCCGTCCCGTTGCGAAACAGTTTCTCGTTGATAATGGTAAGAAGTGTATTTAGGATAGGTGGGCTCGACTTCCAAATCTCATCCAAGAAGGCAAATTCGGATTCTGGTAAAAATCCTTCCGTTTTTCGGAGAAAGTTGTCTTTTTTCAGTTCGGTGATCGAAACGGGACCAAATATCTCTTCCGGGGTGCTGAATCGATGCATCAAATACTCAAAATAACTCCCTGTTTCAAATGCATAGGATAAACGGCGTGCTATCAGACTTTTCGCTGTGCCAGGTGGGCCGATTAAGAATACATTTTGATTGGATAGAGCAGCCAAAAACGAAACTGCGATTATTTCTTCTCTCTCATGGATTCCTTCATTCAAACGCTCAATAATTATCGTAACTCTCTCTTTTAAATTGTCCACAACCTCTAGCATTAACATCCTCCTAATAAACGAGTTCAAAGTGCGCCGCTGGATGGCTGGCTATCTACGTCCGGTAGGCTACGCATGAAATCATCCAGCAGGGAATCGTTAGTTGATTCCATCCACCGCATTAAGCGCTGCCTCATCCCCTTCAGAACCTTTTGATTCGTCGCATCTCCAGCGAGGTTGTTTGTCTCGTTTGGGTCGAACACTAAATCGTACAGCGATTCTTCCGGGACGGGTTGATCCTCCCATCCATGGTTTAGCCACAGGGATTTGCTCTCGCCATTGTCACAATTGAGAAGTACCGGCGTGCGATGCTCGTCAATGCGCCTGATATACTTCCACCGCTCTGTGCGTACTGCTCTCACCGCTTCATAATCGGCGTGGTCATTGATTTCAAAGAATAGTTCGTCGTGCAACTTTGTAGACTCTTGGTTTACCAGTGGCAGAAGCGACCTCCCTCTTAACCAAGGCGGCGGTTCAATTTGGAGGAGGTCGCAAACCGTGGGAAAAATGTCGAGATGGCTGGTCATGCAATCGATAACCGTGCCCCCTGCAAAGCCGCCCGGTCCGCGCATAATGAGCATTGTTCCAATGCCGGAATCATACAGATTGCATTTCATACGGGGAAAGGCGATCCCGTGGTCGGTCGTGCAAATCACCAAGGTATTTTCCGCCAACCCGCTCCGCTCCAAAGCATCAAGTACAACCCCCATTTTTCGATCCAATTCTCGGGCGCTCGCTTTGTATCTCGCCATGTCCTCTCGTGTTTCGGGTGTATCCGGAAGTGGCGAAGGGGGAAGGCAGTAATTCGGGTTGTCCGATGAGTCTTGGAGAGCGGGAAATTCCCGGTGAGTTTCATGGAAACCGACGTCGAGAAAAAAGGGCGTCTTGGGAGACCCCTCAAGAAAGGAAGCTGCCTGCCGCTCGTATTGGCCGCCTTCCAGGCATGTGTCATAACCGATAATCCGCCACGCTTCCTCTTCCGCTTCAGCGCTGGCAATATGCTGAATACCGGCTAGGGCAGATACATAGCCTTCTCGGCGCAGCGTATGAATAATGTGTTGTCCATAGTCATCAAGCGAATATCCTCGATGCGCCAATCCCCTCATACCATTTTCATGGGGGTAACATCCGGTCAACAGGGCTGCCCGGCTCGGGCTACATGTAGGACTGACACTGAAATTCTGGCGGAACAAAACCCCGTCTTCGGCTAACTTCTGAAGACACGGAGTGGCAATGGCATGACCATAGGGCTGAATATATCTCCCCGAATCATGCGAATGAAGGTAAAGAATGTTTGGTCTGTCCATAAACGCTGTTGTCGTTGAAGTCCTGCTATTCCTCTGCTACGATGGCATCGTCGTCACGGGCATGATTCGATTCCTAATCGATGTGGAAGACTTCGTCCAATTCTTGGGAACAGGGGCTATTGTCCGGGTTGGAGGGCATAATATCGCGCATGTACGCCCACCACTTCTTGCAGATCTCCGTATCCGCGATACTTTGCCAGCGAGATTCGTCTTCAATCTCGACATACGCAAATAGTTGATTGGTTTCCGAATGCAAGAATATTGAATAGTTGTGCACGCCGTGCGCTTTCAGTACAACTTGAAGTTCTTCCCAGATTGGATTGTGCCTTTTTCGATATTCATCGTGTTTATCGGGATTCACCTGCATCACCATTGCCTTTCTAATCATAGACCCTCCTTTCTTTCCGGGACCGCACAGCATATGTGAACGGCGAGCGGGCAAGTTGGGCGAATCATACTCCTCCTTCAAAGAGCCGTCAAGCCAAAAAACTGAGAGTAAGTGTTTAGCGGCTCGTGGTCAGTGAAACCCCTAGAGCGAAATACGGGCGATAAAGCATCAAGCACTTACATCGCTAACGCATCGAAAACCCGCATCGTCAAACCCGAAATCGGGGGAAAACCAGTTGCGATTGGCACAACGCAAGTAGCCATGGTCCGTGGTACACCATGATCCGCCGCGCAACACACGTTCACCGCTAAAATCTGCTCCTCTAGGATTTTTGCGCGGGCTTCGACCATAGTTGCTGCCGTACCAATCAGCGCACCATTCCCAGACATTGCCTGCCATATCCATGACGCCATAAGGACTTGCTCCGTCGCGACAACTAGCCACGGGAGCAGGGCATTGGCGGCTATTCCCGCCGATATTCGCATTACATTTCAAGCTATCCCACTCGTTACCCCATGGATACATTCTGCCATCTGTTCCGCGCGCAGCCTTTTCCCATTCAGCTTCGGTGGGAAGTCGTTTCCCAGCCCATTTGGCGTAAGCGGCAGCGTCGTGCCACGTAACGCCAACGACCGGTTGCTCCGGATGGTTGTAATTTTCATCGTCCCAATACATTGGCGCTCTGTGTCCGGCCGCTTCCGTGAACAACCTGAATTGTGCGTTGGTCACTTCACACCGGTCGATATAGTAAGCGTCAAGATCCACTGTAACTGGCGGACGCTCATCGTTGTAGCCTTCTCTCTCCGTACTCCCCACAATGAACTCGCCGGCAGGTATGAGTATCATCCGGGCATCTCCTTGCTCAATGAAAGTAGGCGTGTCGATTTCAACGCGGTCAGATTCGTCCAAGCCACTCGTTACCGCTTCTTCGCGGCTCATATTATTTGCTCCTTTGTTCTATTCTCACTGTCGTTGGAAAGAGTACGAAATCGCAAAATTTACTGTGGCAGCCCGACTCGCTACGAATTACCAAATACGCGGGGCTCCATTCTTCCATTACTTTGATGTGGCAACCCTGCTGCTGGTTAAAAAGCATTGGCAACTAAAACCAAATCAAACACGTTAACCACGCCGTCCCGGTTCACGTCTCCGCCCACACCGTCCGTGCCGATCGCCTGCGCGACCAGCGTGAGATCAAATATATTCACCACCCCGTCCCCGTTCACGTCCGCCGGGTTTTTAGGCTTGATGCGCAAGTACATTTCCCCGTCAAGGTTAGGCAACGCATGCTCCTTGTTCACCAGATTGCTCGCCACGCCCTGTACCTCTTCGGGTAGCGTAATGACCTGCGGAGCACCGCTGTGGTTGTAGACCGCCCAGCCGTTTGTGAATTCGCGGATGTAGAGCCCCGGGCGGTCGTCGTAGAGTTGGGATTTCGGACCGACGGGGTGTCCAAGATCGGCATCCCAAAAGTCGTACCAGTAAAAACCAGAAAACAACCCCGTATCAACACCGCCGTCCGGGCCAGGCAGGTAGTACATAAAATAACCGTCAGAGAAGGTCAGGTTTAGCGTTGTGATGGCACGCATATAGCGGCGGTTGGTTGGACTGTCCATCGGTTCTCTACCTAGCCCAAAACCTAACAGTGCGTTTATTTGCGGCGATCGGAAATTTTGTTCCGCCCATGAAATGGTGTCCGCCATATCCTTCAATTGGTTTGAAACACTCCAATTACCTTCACTAGGTGCGTCTCCGGGCAATCCTGATTCAAAAAACGAACCGTTGACATAGGGTGCGGATGCGGGGGCCTTATATACATTCGTGTTTACCAGAATAAGAAAATTATCTCTTACTCGTTCACGGATAGCCTTTAGAATCGCCACTTGCCCCGACAGTTGTCCACGGCCCGCGTTATGCCCTTCGCTCCACAAATCGAAGTGAATTCCATCGTATAGTCCGCATTTGGATATTGCCACCACCTGATCGACAATTCTTTTCTGAACATCGGGATGGTTAAGTTTTACCAGTCCAGCCCCAAATGCCTCCAGTATGTTACCGGCATCGTCTCGCAGCCAATAGGGGGAATCTTCAGGGAACGTCTCGAACCCTTCGAGAACGGCGTTGAGGGTGGTTAGGAATATCATATTGGGATTATGCGCTAGGTATTCGTCTCTCCGTTGGATGCTTTTTTCAAGATCGCCACGCACCAGATAGCCATCGCTTGTTTTGGCGAGTTCCATATGGAACATAGACATACAACAGAAGTACATATCGTGCTGGGACATCTGTTCGGGTTCTGATAGGTGGGGTTGATTCTTAGGCAGGAAACCCCAGGGAGTGAAGAGTGATGGAAAGTTTCTATTTTCCAACCGCTCATGCAATGGAAGCCGCGGCATATTGCACGTTTGGTCATACACAAAAGTTGTTAGAGATAGTCCGTCAAGCGGACTGTGATCCATGATTAGATTCGCCTCCAAATAAAGTGACTTGAGGTTAACCAAGTTGGCGAGCGGCGTAACGTCCGTGATTCTATTTCCAACTAGCGACAGTTCCTCAAGGTTACGCAAATTCGCGAGCGGACTGATATCGACGATCCTGCAATAGTTCGCATGAATACTTCGAAGATTTGTTAGATTCGCTAGTGGCGTAATATTCGAGACGGGTGTCGCCCACATATACAGAGTGTCCAACTTCGTTAGCCCGGCGATGGGACGAAGATCCGTTACGGGATTGTACGCTATTGAGAGCCATGTGAGGTTTGTTGCGAACTCCAAACCGGACAGATTTTCAACGCCGCGGTCTGTGACATCAAGTCCGGTGAGTTGCAGCATTTCGGCGCGAGTCACCGACGCGTCGGTAGGAATACCCAGGGCGTCGTAAACCGCAACGCGCAACTGTTGGTCAGGGATGTCGACCACCTGCGCATGAGCCGACCCCCACGCGGCCATCAATATAATGAACACGACTCCAATTGTTCTTAACCGCATCTTCATACGAATACCCCTTTATTTCGTTTGTCCTACAGCAAGAAGTACGTATATTTCATTGTCAAACAAGGCGTGCAACTCTTCCGATGTTGATATCTTGAGTTGAACGGGAATCCTCTCGTTACCTTTACAGTGATTATACATCCAAATCTCGGTTGTCCGACTCTCTGCGCATTTCCTAATACGCAGGGCTCCACTTTACCATTGTTTTGATGCGGCAATCTTCTTACCGGAAAGACTCAGCCTAAGAATATGGTACGCGAGATGTTCCTTCCAATCAAATCCAAAAAATAGAGTTTCCCTTTTGTCCGGTTAACAGATCAATCAGAATCCAGAAGCCGTTGCACGTGAACTGTCCCAAGATCAAACCGAGAAACAGCGGCCGTGCTCGGCGATAGCCCCTTAAGCCACCGTATTTGAGGATACACGCCTTGATTAACCACGCGAGAAGAACGGTAAACCAGAGTCGATCCATCAGCCAAATCGGACCGATGACAAAGCCGATCGGATGAAGGGGCCACCACAAGAATTGCGCACGCAAGAACATCAATAGACCTGTAATCCCGCCACCGACTGCTTGAATCCACCAACCAGTCCAATTCGCGTCTGGCGGTGACATCAGTAACGTGGCAATGAAGTCGTATGGAGCTCTGGCACCGCCGCCGTAAAACCAACCATTCCCGTTGACCCCGCCGTGTGTGTACGAAAGCCACAGCAGCATCCAAATTGACGACACCATGCACACCACTATGGCTAACATCATCGCCCAGAACAATCGGCGCTTGTCTTGACCCGCACCGTCAATCACCTTCAACCCGTTTGCGGCAGACGCCATCACGAATATCCTCACATCTGCGGACCAGACGTAAGTGAGCGCCATGCCCGTTATTCCGGCGACGCCGAGCCGCTTTGCGCCGAATCCCGAGATGACAAAGGACGACCCGATTGTCGAAGCCACCGCGACTGCCATTCCGCTTTCGACGACAATCCGCGTCAGTCCAATGAAGATTACAAAGACTGCAAACAGGAAAACGATAACCATGAGAGCCGGGATGCCGCTCGCGTTTAACCATAGTCCCATACAAAGCGATCCGAGGAGCAATCCCCAAACTGCTGCCCGGTAGGAGAGTATCTCGTCGGAATCGTCAACGGCTTGCTTATTAAAGAACGCCTTCGATATAACCGCCTTGAGATGAGATCTCGCCGACCAGAAGCTGGCAAGGACCAACACAACCATGGCACCCATCCCCAAGTGCTTGAAGAGAGGGGAAGGCGATCCGTAGATGCCCAGATTCTCGGTCATCCGATAACCGAAATACGCCATGACTCCGCGCACCAGCAAGCTGAGCAGATTAAAAAACCACATGCTGAAGGCAACAGCCGGGTTCACCAGATAGCAAAAACCGAGCATGGGGAAACTGAGTCGGAAGAAGAGGGTCTGAGTGTTTTTGAAGATGGGGATGCCCTGTTCTAGCTCCACATGTGGAACGGCGGGATTGTAGAAGTTGAGCCCCTTCAGACTGGCTATAAGAAAAACAGTGCCAAAACCGAGCCACATGAGCCGGTCCTTGAAGAGGGGACTAAGCCCGAAACCCCCGCTTGGCGCCGTCATCTCTATCGGTAGTTGCGCAAGCGGATAGACAAGCCTCTCGTGCTCCATCCACTGTCGACGCAGAATGACCATCATACAGATCATCACGAGGTACAGCGCCATGGCGAGGCTTCCCCAGACCAGCAACGGTTTTATCCAGATGTCCCAAGGAATGCGGGCTTCCCAACTTGGCAGCCCTTCGTAAAAATATGTAATCCCCAGATCGCTCTGCGGCGTCAGCCACGGTTTGATGTGCGGCTGGATCAGTTCTGCCCAACTGTTTTCAGGTGTGGCATAGTAGAACGGCGCCGTTATGATTGGCAGCAGTTGCGCGCTGTACCCCATCGTCGGAATTGCGCAGGCGACCACCAACATCATGTAAACCGCTCTCAACTCCCCGCCGCTGAGCGCAAAACGCGAATTCACGCGCCCAACCCCGGCGTTAACGATGAAGGTCAGGACAAAGAAAACGAAGATTGCGGCCGCGGTGCTGAAATCAATTGCCATGTAAGAGCCGTGAATCACCATGATGTTATAGGTGGTTCCGACGCCTACAACCAACGAACCAACCATACCAACAGTGACTGCGCGGAATGTGCAGGGATTAGGATTATGCGATCGCTCAGAAGTGGGAACAGCAGGCTGGAAGGGTTTGTTCATGGCGATGCAGAGCCTAGCACGAATCCCGATTCCTGTCAAGATGCCGGGATCCCATACGAGATCCATTTAGTTTCGTAGAAACCGCTGATGCACCGCGTTTCCGAAAATCAGTTGGCTTGATCATGTGCCTCAATTGAAACCTAGATATCGACAATACGAAGCAAAAAGCATTTAAGTTCGTAGAAGTACAATTGTTTCCAAGTTTAGTAAGTGTTTAGTCCATTGACTCCTTGCGGCGAATACAAGGCGCTCCCTTTATTCCGCGACCGATGGCAATTTCTCCCATGGACCCAATATGCGAGCGATATCCCTTGTGGGAGGGGCATCTTGCCCCGATGCAGGAGCGACTCTTCACCGAATGTGGATTTTCATTGCATAGTTGTTTAGGGAGTTGATTTATCGTGAACGCGGAATATCGGGGCAAGATGCCCCTCCCACATATAATCCAGGAATGCCCCGCTGCCGATAGTCAGGCGCGATACACTGCCAAACCAATATTGCCACTCGTTTTGACTGAACTAAACAATTACCAAGTTTATTTGCATTTCGCGTGCATCGAGTAGGTCATTTCACGTAGACAGCAACATGTGCAAACATACATGATAATCAACGCAATATTCCAGCACGACTTGCAGAATTTGCTTGTGCTCCCCTCAAGAATCGGTTAACATTTTCTTACAGATGTAAGGCAGATTATCCGTAATGACCTGTGTCGAGTCGCAAGTGTCTGTTTCTCCCCATTCTGGCACATAAAACCTACGTGCTTCATTAAGGAACCAGAGCTATGTCTGAGTCTAAGAAACTTACCGTCTTGGGTATTGGCGCCCATCCATCAGATGCCTTTCCCGGCATAGGCGGAACGTTAGCGAAACATGCCAAGAGAGGTGATAACGTAATACTCTTATCCGTAACCTACGGCATCCATGTTCATACGGAGAGACTTCGCGACAAGAGTGCCGAGGAAATCAAGGATATTGTGAGAGAGGAGAGCACCGAGGCTGCGAAAATCCTTGGAGTAAATGACTACCGTTTTTTGGATTTCGACGATTCGCCTCTGGTTGCGACCAAAGAATCACTTATAGAGGTAGGCAAGGTGATTCAAGACACTCGACCGGATATAGTCATTAGCGTGCATTACCCGTTTAAAGAAGCGGAGCGCGGTCATGATCATGGCGAAACAGCCAGGATGATTGACCGTGCGCCCGTTTGGCGCCACCCGGATGTAGATGCTCCTCATCGAGCAAAGACGATATACTATTCTACGATGGATTTCATTGGCGGTTTGAATTACCCCATGCCCACGCCGCCCGATATCTTCGTGGACATAACCGACACCATGGAACAGAAGATTGAGGCTTGCATCGCTTCGTGGGGAAGTATAGCAGGGGGATTTGACCCCGAGAAATACGCAGAGGATTCACGAATAGAGCACAGATTTTTCGGACGTATCGTCGGCGTCGAGTATGCGGAACCTTATGAGTCCGTGCGCGGGCAGAGGGCGGTTGAATACCTTACCCCATGATTACGGCGGACACGGTTGGCAGCAGCAGGTTTTATCCATCTGGATACTGAAGATTGAATAATCCCGTCTAATATCACAAAACCCTACTCGGAAAGGGGAAAAAACATGGACGTTAGAGTTGGGAGTGCGCCCGACAGTTGGGGCGTCTGGTTCCCGGACGATCCAAAACAGACGCCATGGCACCGATTTATGGACGAGATCGCCGAAGCCGGCTATGAATGGACTGAACTGGGGCCCTACGGTTACCTTCCCACGGATCTGTCCACGCTCCGAGCGGAACTGGAGAAGCGCGGCTTAAAGGTGTCCGGGACGTTTGCCATGGATCACCTCGAGGATCCGGCGTCGTGGGGGACGTTGGAAGAACAGGTGCTGGGAGCGGGCGAATCTCTGGCATCGCTTGGCGCTGAATACCTTGTGCTCATTGACGATGTCTATACCGACCTTTTCACCGGGGAATCGCAGAGACCGGATAGACTTGATGAAAGCGCATGGAAACGATTAATCGACACCACGCACAAGGTTGCAGATATCGCTCGCGATCGATTCGGGTTGCAGTTGGTCTACCATCATCATGCCGATACACATGTCGATTATGATGATCAGATTGAGTCGTTCTTGGAACAGACTGATCCGAGCCGGGTGTCGCTCTGCTATGACACCGGTCACCATGCCTACCGCGGCGGGGACCCGGTAGACTTTATGCGCCGACATCACGAGCGGATTCCTTACTTGCATCTCAAGAGTATTGACGCGAAGATACGGGAAAGAGTCGAAGCCGAGAATATTCCATTTGCTACCGCAGTGGGCATGGATATGTTTGTTGAACCCGCTGAAGGCGCGGTGGATTTCCTCGCGTTTCGGGACGTGCTGCGTGACATCGACTACAACGGCTTCGCAATTGTTGAACAAGACATGTATCCGGCGCCGTTCGACAAACCTTTTCCCATTGCCAAGCGCACGCGCGCCTATCTGCGCGAGATTGGAATCGGCTGATTGCAACGGAGTTTAGTGAAGGACAACCTCACTCAATTACCCACTAACCGGAAACCCCCAAATTCTGGTGGCCATTATGGTGTATAAGGACGGTTCTCGTCCAAATATGCAATCGCACCCAAGGATGGCCCCGTCGTGGAGGATGCGACGCTTCAACCGAAAGCCACATCAAGTGTATCGCGAGCGGAGTAACGCTGCCGCCTGACACATAGCCTTTAGCTTCAGATATGCTTCGTCTAAATCCATGGGGTTCTGAACCGATGGCGAGAAGCCACAATCCGGATGCAGGGTGATGCGTTCTTTATCCACATAACGCATGGCTCCTTCCACACGCGAGATTACAGCTTCTGGCGTTTCTACTTCTCGATTGCAATGATCGATGCACCCCAAACCCAATCGCACATTCTCAGGAAACTGCGCTAGCGATGCCAACCCACCGGCGACCGGTGTGGTGTATTCCATCGAGATTGTCCCAACCTGCACCTTCGCTAATGCCGGCATAATCAGCTCATAGGGACCTTCAGTACCATGCTTGCGGTCGAAGTGTGCGTGGCACAGATGCATCCCTGTCGCAATGCCTTTTATCCCATCCAGGGTTTGGTTAATTAGATCGACGCATAAGTCCATCTCATACTCCACATTACCGACCCTCTCCCGCGCCCGAAAGCTGGGATCGACCATCGCACTCAACCACGGCTCGTCAAGTTGCACTGTGTCCGCGCCAGCTTCACGGATTAGCTCAATTTCCTTCCGCAAAATCGGCACACAATCGGCCATCAGCTTCTCGCGAGTGGGATAAGCCGCTTTTGAATACTCCGAGTGCCACATCCGTCGGCCAATAATGTACGGAGCGGGTAATGTTGCCTTGATACGCCGTTGGGTACGCTCTCGTATGTATTGAATTTCATCGACCACCAGCGGGCGGTGATACTCAATTTGTTCCACCACCGCCGGATAAGGCAATCCACCGCTGGGGTTGAGGTCGGGTTTGAAGCCCCGCACACGGTCGGCAAAGACTTTGACGTAGCTTTCCCGACGCCATTCGCCATCGGTGAGTTCGTCCAAACCGGCCAACTCTTGCAGGCGCAAAACCGATTCAACGGCCGGGTCAAGTAGGCGATCCGTTTCTTCTTCGGATATCTCTCCATTCTTGCGGGCAAGGACCAGTTCCCGAACCCAAACCGGTCGAGGGAGACTGCCAATGACAGTCGTGGGGAATAGTGTGTCTGTCAAGATAGGATTTCCTCTTCTCAGGAGTTTTACAGCAGGCCGGATCTTTTCGGAATGTGGCAGTGATTATATACATCTACGCATCCGTGTCAAGCACCAAACTGCGGTGAGCGATGAAAATGGTGGGCTACAGTGATTGGAACTATCCTATCTTCGATCCGCTCCGCGTGCTGTAGCGAAGCATCACGCAGACTTACCTCCTTTTGATTGCCGGACCCGCGCTCTAGGGAATCAGCGAATGCCCCCTGATTCCCGTAAACGCCTCGACGATCAGTAGGAGGGCTATCATAAGTAGCTCTCCGAATATCAACCCGAGAAATACGGGCCGTATCCGCCCATACTGTCTTATCCCGCCGTAACGTAGGATTAAAAGCTTGCAGAGCCAAGCCAAAAATATCGACGACCACAGGTACCTCATAGCCAAAGTCGTGCTGGCAGCGTATGCCGTAGGATGGAATGGCCACCACAAGAAGCGCGCTCGCATGACGGTCAAGAATACTCCGAACCCGGTCGCGCCCGCGATAAAGTTTACCCGGGTCATGCTTAGCCCGCTAGTATCCGTCAGGACGGCGGACAGTTCTTGAAACGGTCTCGTTGCCACATGGACGAATCTGTAATTATCTATCGCCAAGCCGCCACCCTCGAACGTGTAACTCAGATACAACATCGACCAATACGACACAATCATGGCAACAGGGATGGCAACGAGGATGGCGCAAGTGAGCCTCCGCATGTTGATCCGACTGTGCGAACTCAGTTTGAATGCCTCCATAGCCTCCGGCACTACCAGACCACGGAAGTTCCACATCACGAACGGGAGAGTCATGAGCATTAAGCCGTTTGCGCCTTTGAAAAAACTTCGACCGCCAAGGCTATGAAGAACGTAGTTGGGACCACTTTGTGCGGACCAGATGAAGTTGATTCCGCCTTCCGCCATCATACGCGTCGCTCCGAGCATGAAGATGGTTGTGAGGAGAAACAGCGATAACGCCATCACGGGCGACATGCCGGCGCTCCAGCACCACCACGACATGAAACATAATCCCGCCAAACACCCCAGGACAGCCCACCTGTAAGACAACGGCTCACTGCTATCGCCGCCACTCTCGCGAGCGAACACGGATCTCGCGACCTTCTTAAGGTGACGGCGGCTCAACCATACAGACATAAGCACCAGAGCGATGAAACCACCGGATTGCTGCGCCATTACGAACGGGAATCTCCCAGTACCGTACAGCCCGGCAGATGTTTTCCATTCGAACACCGCACCTAGCACGTATTCGACCTTCAACAGCAAGAAGAAAAACCACAAACTGAAGGACAGGTCTTGGCTTAGGAGATATGCGAATCCGACAACGCTGAAATAGAGGTTGAAGACGAACGGCGCAATCGCGTTCCATGGCTCGCCGACAAAAAGAGCACCAAGATTTAGCCCACGCACTTGAATATGAGGAACGACCGGGAAATGTTGATGCAGACCGTCTAGCGCGTGAATTGTTACGGGTACCATGAACCCGATCCACATCAGTTTGTTTCTGAAAAACGTTCCTATGCTCGCACGGCCAGGCCCTTCCCCTACATCCCGTGTCATCTCCAACGGCACCTGCACCAACGGGAACGCCAACCGTTCGGTCTCCACCCACTGCCGCCGCAGGATAGCGCATATGCAAATCATGACAAAGTAGAATGCCATGATCAACGGCGCCCAAAATAGAAGGGGCTGAATCCAAGGTCTCCAAGGAATTCCAGGCTGGTCCGACTGACCTTCATACAAAGATCTTATCGCGTCGGAGTCTCGCGGACTAAACCAGTCGGGTATAAGCGGTTGTATGCTTAACGCCCAGTCATTTTCGGGTGTGGCGAAATAGTAGGCGCCCGTGATCATCGGTACGAGAAACTGGGCAAACTGAACGGATGATATGGTGGCGGTGCAAAGCAGGAGGGAATAGATGACTGTTAACTCGCCTTGCTGAAGTCCTGCGCGTGATTGTTTGCTGAAATACCTCAGCGCGGGGTTCACGATGGCTACCAGACAGACCAGCAAAAAAAAGGCACCTGCCGGCGGACAGATTGCGGCGATCTGCGTGCCGGCAATCACCATTTCCACGTATGGTGTTGTTGCCGAAAGGAATACTACCAGCCCGAAGGCGATAACCAGAGAACGGACAGAAATAGCTGATGGGCGGCACTCTGAATTGTCAGACATCTCCGATCGGAAGGGATCAACTGAGCGGATAGTGAAGGATCAAGCGAATGGATAATGAGTGATCAACTGAGCGCACAGCGAAGGCGATAGACATCCCATAGCTAATCCTGATGGAACTCCCATAGAGATCCCCTAGGGGGTTGGTTTGTATCTCGCGTCCGAATGGTTTTAGGATTACTACTACCACTAAACACTGACAATCAAGGCAATCACAAGAATCCCATAAATCACAGTTCAGACAATGTTAACTACCGACCACCCAACATTAACCGTATTTACCCACCGAAAGAACCACCAAAGTTAAAGGTTTTGCGGCGGAAAACTCCACCAATCTCAAATGAACTCTCTTGAATTGATTCCTATGGGGAATCTTTCAGGCAACGTCTAAACTTACGCTCACCGTACTGTTGCTTGGTACTTTCGTAAATGTTTAGTGCATCGTTTGGTTCGTAGTAGTAATCAAGCGACTGAATAGCGAGTGATCAACTGAGTGGACAACGAAGGCGATAGTAGATCCTGATAGAAATCCTATCATTGCACGTCCGTTTTGGGCATGTAAGCCCCGATTCGTCAGAATTAACATTGTACTTCCATACTCGGCGTGTTCTCTGTCCGCTCGGCCTGGATTGGCAAATCCAGACCGGTGGACTAAACAATTACCTACTTTCTAATCGATTTCAATGTCTATGTTGACTCCCCAAATTGAGAATTTTCTGACCTGTTTCGGGTCCCAAGGATTCGACACACTTCTGTCATCCATACATGTGGGAGCGGCAAAAAGAAAAAGTAGCGTGCCGGGGGATGACTCTCTAATACAGGAATAGCACTCACTTCTGTCGTCGCGTCGTTGAGGAACGTGTCCGAGATTTGGTTCCTCGTACGTTACCAGAGCGCTACCGTTCCAAATGCAGGTTTTTTCAGTCCAATCGTCTCCTGTTCCATCGGGACTGAACATTATCCAGCAGCCGGGTCGTCCATAGGTACAAGCAAGTACACCGTTGCCGAGTCTTACCATGTCCGGAGATACGCCGTGCGCCCCCGGATCCGAAGGGCCGTTCCACGTGGCGCCGCCATCCGAAGAGATAAACTGCCACAACGGCATGTAACTACCCGTTCTGTGCATGCTGATTAGATTTCCATTGGACAAGAGTTCGATATTGGGCTCGCCAAAATCATTCTGGAAATCCGGTTCCATCGTCATCGTGGAGTAGTAATGGAAGCTCTTTCCTTGATCCGTCGAGCGATAGATCACGTTACGGTATTTTGTGTCTCCGCTGAACCTGAGACAGGCGGGTACCAACAGTGTACCATCGTCAAGTTCCGCGATGTCCCGACCGATGAAACCGAATTGATTAAGTCCATGTTGAGCCTCAGATCTGCTCTCAAGACTAGGTCCTATTACCGGCACATACTCGGGCCCCACATAGGTGTCTCCTTTGTCAAACGACCTCCAAACCATTATCGACTGACCCTTTTCCGTCTCCATTCCCTGGCCCGTGCCATACAGACTTCCGTCGCTCAACTCGCTCATTTGCGTTGTGGGCGCGCCGTAGTCTTCCCAAGTTTCGCCCGCATCATCTGATTTCAGACACCATCTGCCGCCGAGCCTGCGTATGTCTTCGTCTATCGGTTTCATGAGATAGTCATCGGAGGACTTGATTTGTCCCGGTTCTTCCTCCCAGTCTCGCAGTATTTCTTCTTTGGTGCGGTGCCTGTCAATACCGATGCTGGCAGAAACGATAAGCCGGCCCCCAACTTTGGCAATTCCGCCGAACGTACCATAATCGTAATAGTCTCCGCGAATTATTCTTGGCTCTCCGATCTGAACTCGCAACTTGTGCATGTGCCGTCACCTCGGTCTTGATGTGGATGGTTTTACACCATAAAAGAGCACGTTTAGAACCTGTTTGAAAAGTCGTTTCGAGTACACTCATGCGTCTCGAAACCGAGTTTTTTCCTCAAAACTTGGTTTCTTTATAGCACAATTCTGCAGATTGCAATCAAGCGAGTGAATAACGAGCGCGATAGAAATCCCCTGCGCACCAACCTTAAAAGCCCCGGAGGGGATCAAGCGAGCGGATAATGAGTGCGATAGAGATCTTGAAGGTGTGTAGAAATGCCGAAATCCCGTGCACCTAAGCCCCAGCGGGGATCAAGCGAGTGGATAACGAGTGCGATAGAGATCCCAAAGGTATATAGCGAGAAATCAAAAAACGTGTCTTTAAATGACTAAAAATGGCTTTGCTGCCGACTTTTCAAACAAGCTCTTAGCGATTTGGCACGCTTCAGCCACCATTTTCTTTCGCTAACAAGCTACAGTAGCGAGGTCTTGCTCCAAGTCTACCCATCGCCGCTCGCCATGAGACTGCTCGCAGGCGCTAATAACCTGCTGTGCAGCCAGCCCATCCGAGATGTGAGGGAGGTTGGGGACACTTTCATGCTTAATGTCGCCGCGACGCACGGCGGCCACGAAGTCAGCAATTAATCGGTTCCACGTATGTTGTCCCGATTGCACCGATTCCGGTTGCCGATCCGATTCCTTGACTTCAATTTTGACCGGAGCGGACTCATCGGCACGCTGTCTGAGCACTTCAATCTCGTTACTTAGGATCCGCCATCCGTTTGATTCCTCCTTCAGCCGGCGCGTGACCCATTCGCTGGTCAGAGCCAGTGTACCGCTTTCGCCGCCGATTGTTATCTGCCGCTCGGGATTGCCAGAGGTAATCGCCAACTGAAGAACGCCGGCGCCACTATCGGACATCTCTGTCATCACCAACGCCGACGTGTCAGACGATGTTGGATTGTCTGACACAGTCGTCCGTGACTCTTGAGGAGACCTCAAAGAACAAACCACGCGTTTGAATTCCCAGCCGGTCAGAAAGCGCACCCGATCAAACTCGTGACTGCCCGCTTCTCTGAGCGCTCCACTCATCTCGGACCATGAACGAACAGAGCCGAAGGATGGACTATACCGCATTCGCCACACTGTGCGGATATCCATCAATTCGCCAAGTTGCCCCTCTTGAATCGCCCGCCAGCAAGTTTGGCAGCCCGACGAATAACGCCAATTGAAACTGACGGCGGTCACGGTACTGGCTTTACGAGCCAACGACGCCATCTCTTTAGCCTCGGAGAGACCCAATGCCAGCGGTTTCTCAACCAGGACATGCCGATTCTGCGCCAATCCTTCGGCAAAAGGAGCTTGCCGAAACGCCGGATCTGTCGTGATGCTAATGATGTCGACATCACCCCACTGAATCAGATCCTGCCAATCCGTGAAAATTTTTATATCCGGTCGGGCTAGGTTCGAGGCTAATCTTTCAGCCCGCGAGTAGGTTCGGTTCCAAAGGGCGGTCACTGCAACGTTTGGTAAACGTGAAAACGCCTTGGCGTGACACCAACCGGCATAACCTGTTCCAATGATTCCGACTCGGAGCGTTTTCGGCATGTAACCTTCCCCATCTACCCGTTTACTATTTCTAGCGTTTAGGGCAACAGTCTGCGTATTTCGTCTAAACTAGCCGCGCTGCCGTCCCGTAGTCCGTGCGGCAGTTCCAACTTCATCACCGCGTCTAGCTGCGAAAACACTTTGTGAAAACCATGTGCCATGTAGTCTATCACCTGTGCACTTGCTGCGGTCGGCGCCTCCATGACCAGAGAGGTCTCCTCCACGACTTTAATTGCCTCGGGAAAATCTTGCGGGTTGTATGTGTAATCAGCACTCCATGGACGGTGCCACGGGTATCGTGACTCGAACTCCTCGGGCCGTGTGAAAATCGGTAACGACGGAATCGTCCAGTTCATCCAAGCGCGGCAAAGCACACCTTCGGCGCCAAGTGCCGCGACCACTTTTGCGCGGAATTCCGACGGTGGGACATCAATTCCGGCTTGCTTTGGATCGAACCGCACCCGATACAGGTGGTACACATGGCTCCTATCCTGCGGGACTCGCGGCGGGATAACGCCCGGTATATCTCGAAGCTGATCGCTAAGCCTCTCGCAGTTTGATCGCCTGATTGCGTTCAACTCGTCGAGCTTAGCCAATTGGCATCGAGCCAGCGTAGACGACATGACGTTGCATCGATAGTTGTAGCCCAGTGTGGCAAAGGGATACTTGAGTTCTTCGCGCGGCTCATGAAACTTGACGCGCAACCAGAGCCCGTCCACTCGCTCATAGAAGCTTTGATGGCGGGTACTGAAGAGTCCGGCTTCTCCCGATGGCAAGTTCTTCATCGCGTTGATGCTGAGCCCGGCGGCATCACCCAAGTTCCCGACGAACCGGCTCTTGTAGGTTGCACCGGGGGCATGGCACGCATCCTCAATTACGGCTAAGTCGTGTTTCCGTGCAATAGCGTTAATCTCGTCCATGTCCGCAGGCAGACCACCTAGGTGAACCGGAAATATCGCTTTTGTTCGGGGAGTCACATGCTGTTCGATCTGCCCGGGATCCACGTTGTATGAATCGCGCTGCACATCGACAAACACTGGTACTGCGCCTTGATGGAGGACGACTAGGGCGTTCGACAGGAAGGTGTACGCCGGCACCAGCACCTCGTCTCCCGGACCTACACCCGCAGCCCACAGTGCCATATGCAGGGCATCTGTTCCCGCTCCGACAGCGTAGCAGTATTCGACGCCGATCTTTCGCGCCCAATCTTCTTGTAGACCAAGAACCTGCGGTGCGTCACAGGCGGCTAACTGTTCCTCTCTTAAAACGCGGCACAATTCTTCAAGGTCCTGTTCGCTGTACCGCGGCCATCGTGTCCGCTCCACATCATCGGGCATTGCCGGCGTCCCACCGAAGATTGCTAATCTTTCCCTCACAGCCGTCGCACTCTCCTTCTTGTCACAGCGCCTCCCACCGACTTAAAGATGGAAGGCTCGTGTTTTTGCATTTGAGATTAGGACTGAGTCGCTGCACACATGAAAGCGGAAGATTTAACGATTCGTGATTGCGACACTTGTAAGACGTGCCCGACATGCACCGCATAGCGATAGGCAGAAAGCATATTACCGCTCGTCAATGGAGATGAATGGAACTATAAGATGGAGAGACAATGTGGTTCAGCCGCCCCACAATGCGTGGCGGAAGGAGCGCAGGATGTAGTACGACGAAATGTAGGAGTATAGCCGCGGAAGCCTAGGGCGCCGAGGGCCACAAACTGAAGATTGGACGAAAAACGCACCGACGCGCGCGAACTTGGAATTCTGCTAATCGGGAGAATTCGTTAATCCGCATTGAGATTGTCGATTGATCGGTCAAAGTACAACATGGGGGCGTGTTGACAACCCTCCGGAGTAGCTATTTCTGTAACTGTTTAGTTCGTTCCAAAAAAGAAGAAAAATTAGTCTGGTATTTATTTGGACCTGATTGTCGGTAAGAGGAGCCTTCCTCTGTGGGAGGGGCATCCCTGCCCCGATACTAGCTACGGCGGACGTGCAATGAATTGCACTACTACAAACCGTCATCGGCGATACAGATTGATGGAGTAAACAATTACCTATTTCTTAAGATTCTAATTCAGTATGATGAAGTGAAATAAGCTTCCCGGACAGCCGAGTTTGTGGCAATTCCAGATTCCCTGCATAACATTCTTAATCGAGGTACGGCTTCTTGAGCCTAGCCCAAGTCGTGGCTAGTTTGCCGATCCGCTCGACGCTTTGTGGCTGCTCCCCCGGGAGTAATCCTCTATACAGAGTCAATGTGAAACCGCCGGCGGTAGTCCAAGTCGGCGTTCCGAATGCAAGCCCTTTGAATTCCTCCGGAACAAAGAAGGTTTGTCCTAACGTCTGGTGGTTTTTTTTGTCATGATTTAGCGCGACAGCGAAGGCACCACCGCGCTTCTCGATAATCCAGCCCTCGGCGCCAATAGCCGGCGTATACTGCAGATATAAGTCGCCTTTCCCATTATCCGGATAAGGTTTCCCATCCAAATACGCCCTACCATCAGGATAAGGGTCGTGCAACGCACCCCAGGCACCGATGGACACTCCTGTGGGTTCACTCATCTCAAGATAGTAGAGGATGGGGTTGCCACTCTCGTCCTTTGCGGGTTGGCGTTTAAACACCATCAGTGAGAAGTGACCATCTACCACAGTGCCGGCTTTGAATGTCTTGTCGGCAATTTTGACGTCTTTTGGAGGGGTATCCGCAACCGAGTGTGCCGCAAATGCTAGCAAAAGTGAAAACGCCTCCATGGAGAATCCTTTACGCATCTTCTCCTCCTCGTCGCGAAATTTGTTCTGATCAAAGCGTCAGATGGAATCACACCGATCTAGCATGGAAACTAGGCTCTCGCTAAACCTGCGTGACGCCATCTGAGCACGTCGTTTGCGCCAAAAACCATTGGGATTCCTACCGGTTCTTGATGCTTGCCCAAGTGGTGGCCAATTTCTCATTCGGTTCAACGCTGGTTAAAGGATCGCCGGAGTACAGCGTGACCGTGTAGCCGCCGCCCGGTATGGTCCAGAGTACAACCCTCACTCCTAGCTGGGTGAACTCCTTTGTAGCCGAGAAGGACTGTCCTAGCGACATATATTCCTCCGCGGGCAGATCGGGATGTCCTTGTCTTAACGGGAGAGGGATGTTAGGGTCCCCATCTTTCTTTTCGATAATCCAATCGTTTAGCTCGCCCGTGTCTGTGGTAAGCGCCATATAGAAGTCAAAGACACCATCCTCAATCGGTTCTCGATCCCGCCATGCCATACCACCGTCATAGACGTTCGTGTTTGCACCGAAGATACCGACGGACGTTCCCGTCGGCTCGGACCACTCGACATAGTAGAGTCCGGGTGGTTGGGTACCAACGTCGAACGGTACTGGAGTACCGTCTGGCACGTCTGTGAAAACTTCGGGGCCGGCCAACACTTGTAGGGCATAGGTGTATCCCGCGAATACGAGCAAGAGCGATATTGTTAAGGCTAAAGCAACTTTCATGGTAGGATCCTCCAAAGTGTAAGTTTAAACTAAGATTCCTCAGGATGAGCCAATAGACACAAACAACCCATTCTGAACGGAATTTGTTGGGTTTTCAAGGAACTTGCTATACCTTTCACGCGAACTTCAGTCGTCCACAATTGCGCCCCGTGCACGAATCTGCGGCGAATGTGAACCACCACTGCGAGTGCATTATAGCATTCATCTTGAAGTGAGTCAAGAATGTTCTTGTTGACAGAATCATCGACATGTGCTAAGTTAAAGCTACATCGTATGGTTTGTCTTACAGCCAATTTAAGTCAACCCAGTGCAGACATCTACGACATAACTTCTCGTGGCTCTCAATCCCCGATTTCACCAGAAACGCGATTCACCCAGAGAATCAAGGATGCAACTCTCTCTTTCATTCATCTTTGCTCTACCCGTGCACAATCGGTATGACGGCCCATCAACTTCGGATATTCAGTAAAAGCGATGAACGATGACTGCAATGCCGAATGCGAACTGCATTGAAGTTCCTCGACCTTTTGACCAAGACCAGATCGATCGATATCTTGAGGAGGGATTTCTGGTTGTGCCGGAGGTGTTGACACCCGGCGAAATCAGCGAATTAAAGCGCGAGATTGTAGCGATTGCGAAGGGAAAGTACCCTTCCGACAATCTGCAGCCGCTTGCGCCTGACATCTCGGATGATGACGCCGTGAGCAATATCCTGGCGATCCATCATCCACACCTAATCAGCCCCGTCATTGTCAACTACGCCCGGCATCCCAAAATCTGCGGTATGCTGGCTCAAATTGTGGCAGCACATCTACCCTTTTGGGACGGCAGCGTCAAGTGCATGCAAACAATGCTATTCGTGAAACCGCCCGACTTCCAGGGGCAGGCATGGCATCAGGACGAACTCTATATCCAAACGCGCGACCGCTCTCTGACGGGTGTCTGGATCGCGATTGACGACGCAACCCTTGACAACGGCTGCGTCCAAGTTATTCCCGGTTCGCACCGCAATGGTTACCTGTGGCCTCAGCGGGAACATGATGAACCCGAACATTACGATGTTGGGCCAAAATCTTACGGTTTCGATGAATCACTCGCCGCACCTGTGGAGGTAACTTCGGGCTCGGTAATCTTCTTCAATGGATATCTTCTTCACTCATCGCAGAGGAACCGGAGTGCCGGCTATCGAAGGGCGATGGTCAATCACTATATGAATGCATGGTCCATATTGCCATGGTCAAATCCGGATTTGCCGGTGCCTTCTACCGGTGACCGACGCGCGATTATCCCCGTTGCCGGCACGGATCCGTACGCGTGGAAAGGTATTGCGGAACATCACCGAAAACCCTACCTTCGCCGCTGTGCAGCCAACACGGAAGCCATCGCTGCGCAGGTGAGCATCGACGAGACGAAAAAACGCGGGACCAATAGATTGGTAGATGACACTTAACCTCGGCTGCACCTCTCCAACTTACCGGGTGCATCGCCGCTGACCGCGATAAGGGAAACAGTTATGAAAATCGGCATTCATTCGGGCGTGCTTAGCGACTTTCGGCTTTCCGAGATCATCCCGCGCCTTGCCGATTTGGGCTATCAAGGTCTCGAATTGAACGCCGAGACCGGGCCCTGGGGAGAACCGCACGTGACCCCGGACCTCGGTATCCGGGAACGAGCCGCGATTCGCCGGTTGTCACAAGAGCACCGTCTTGAAATCTCGTCTATTAGCGCGCATATCTCATTAATCGACGCCGACAACACGGCGAGACAGAAGCACGTGGAATTCGTTAAAGGGTGCATTGACCTTGCCACAGATGTCGGGACCAACATCGTACACGCCATTAGCGGGTTGGCTCCAGCCGGGGTTCCGAGAGAACGAGCTTGGACATGGCTGGTGGATAGTGTTTCCGACTGCATCGACTACGCGGGGGAGCAGGGCGTTGTCTTCGGGATTGAGGCTGACGAGATTATGCTCCTCGCCAGTATGGCTGACCTTGGTCAATTGACGACTAAATTGGAGCCAGCTAAATTGCACGTGAACTTCGACGCCAGCCACTCGATACCGATGGATGAGAATCCGGCGGAATGGGTGAAAACCCTGAGTTCTCGCATCGTGCATGTCCACTTGAAGGACGTTAAACCACGCGAACCGAGGGTGGAACGGGCTTCGCTGTTCGGCATTCCGGTTGATTTCGATTATCCTCCCTTGGGAAAAGGAATCATTGACTGGAAAGAGCTATTTGGTGCGCTGCGCCAGATTAATTACTCGGGCTTCCTTTCGGTAGAGTATGCAGCCCACCATTTCGGTTACCGTGAAGACCCTTGGGAGATTGCCGCGGCGGCAAAGCGCTTCGTAGATAATCTACTCTAGCAGAACACTAGCACGGAACCGGCAAGATTGGTTGGTAAAGAATGTGGTACGGTACTGACCGCCGACGATCTCACACAACACAATCGTGGCTGATAGGCTTCGTGCCCAATCTGACATGTACAAGGATGTATACCGGTGAAACTGAATCGAGATCAATTCATTGAGACCGGCTATCTCATCGTGCGAAACGCCATACCGGCCGATAAGCTGGAGGAATTACGCACGAGCCACGAAATCTTGGTTGAGCGCCAGAAATATATCTGGGCGCGCGAGCGTAAGCCGGGTGATCCGCCGGGCGGGATATGGGAGACGGCGCCGCAGCCTCGATTGAACCTTCACAACACTCCGGCGTTAATCGACGAGCGTACAATTAACGCCGTGGAACTCTGGCTCTATGAGAACACCCTAGGTGTTAGCAGCGAATTGATGGACTCCCCGGGTGCGGCTGTGACGGAGATGATGATGATGTGCAATCCGGTGCGCGACCACGGGCCCGCGCAATGGCACCGCGACCTCCATCCCTTTAACACGGCGCCGCTGCAGGGTTACATCGACGACCTTCTGGAGAATGGACCTCGGTATTTACAATGGAACATAGCGCTATACGATGATGACGTACTATGGGTCGTGCCCGGAAGTCACCGCCGATTCAACACCGCTGAAGAGGACCGGCAACTGCTTGCCGATCCCCGCGTTCCCTTGCCTGAAGGAATACCGGTGAATCTGAAAGCCGGGGATGGTGTGGTCTACATTCTTCCGATTCTACATTGGGGAAGCAATTACAGCACCAAGATGCGACGTACAATTCATGGGGGTTACGCCAATCACACACAGTATCAAGACTTAAGCTACACCCGATATTTATCTCCGTCAGATCAAGCACTGTTCGACCGGTGGAACCGGCAGAGCGCGCGGATGCAAGACATTACGGCGTCGGTATTTCGCGCTGTCATAAATCAAGACGCGGCAGCCTTCCATGAAGAACTCGAAAAACTACAGCCCGGGAGCGGGGACAAGGGTAAACTCTTACTGATGGTATTTTTGGCCAAGGAGGCATATTTCATTCATATACTTAAACATCCGAAGGAAAACGATATCCTACCAGAAATGCGCCATTTTGCTACTAGGGGACACCCGACCACGCTGAATTGGGGGCCTGATTTCGCTGATCGTTTTTCGTGCGCGGAATCGGAAATACTCTGGCGGCACTTCGAACCGATCGATGCCAGCCTCCAAGCGGATGAGGTACATTTTGCCCCCGGTTTCCAGTCCGGCCCGGTGCGTTATTACTTCAACGAAATGCCGCGCGATATGGATGTCGTGGCGTTCTCTGCTGGATGGAATACCCAGAACACGGGCATAGTAGCGTGAACAGGAGGAAATCTATGTTTCCTTTGAGTTTCAACACCAATTGCCTGCAAAACCTCCCGTTGGATAAGGCAATTGAAGAAACCTCCAAAGCCGGATATGAGGGGATAGATCTATTCTATCGCGACGGACATCTGCACCCATTTGATGCCACGCAGGCACAGATGGATGAATTGAACGAACTGTTTGCTACGCTGCCGATAAAACCGGTATCCTTGGCAACCGGTGCGCCGTTCCTCCTTAGTGATGATGCGTTCGAGCCTTCGCTGATCTCTCCCCGCGAACAAGATCGGAAGGAAAGGATCGATGTTATTCGCACCGCGCTTGACATGGCAAGGGAATTGTCCATACCGGTTGTTCAATTCGTAAGCGGTATTCGGCAGGAAGGAGTTTCCGAAGAAGAGGCGATAAAGATGCTGACGGAGGGGATTCGCACCTGCCTGAGAGATGCCGGCGACGTGATTCTGGTACTTGAGCCGGAAGCGCCTCTACCCGCATCCATGGGCGGTGGTTGTTGCTTCATAAAAACAACGAGCCAAGCGATTCCAATCATCACGGAGATTGATTCGCCGCAGTTCAGATTAAACATGGATGTCACCCACGTCCAATGCTGCGAGGATGATTTATTGCCGTGCATTGCTGATGCGTTGCCCTATACTCGGCACATTCACGTAGCAGATGTAAAGGGAAAAGTACATCATCACGAGATTCCGGGAGAAGGTGACATCAATTTTCGTTCTGTGTTGGAGGTTCTGAAACAGGCGAACTACGAGCACTACTTAAGCGTCGAGTTACATGCCCATGCCGATGAGTGGAACAGAGCGCTTTACCAAAGCCGCGAGTATCTGCAGGATCAGATGCAGGGACTGTGAATGGATAAGGCTAACCCGTTTGTCGGAGACGGGTTCGCTTATACGATTCACGCCCGCTGTCCAAGCCCATCTAGCCGCTAGTTGCTTATGCAGAATTGACGATATATTGAATTGTAGGAGGCCACTTTGGCAGATCGACTCACACAACTTCTGAACAAACATGATCGCCTGTACGGAGTAATTTGCCGCGACGCGACACCCATTGATATCGAACTTCTCGCACAGCTCGGATACCACCTCGTGTGGATTGATCTCGAGCACAGCGCTAAACCGCTCTCTGAGGTGATTCGATTGGGGCGATCTATCGCCCATTTGGGGATGGTTCCGTTGGTGCGCATTCCCGAGCTTTCGCGTGCATATGTCCAGCTTCTGTTAGACGGCGGGATTCAGATTCTAATTCTGCCCGACGTAAGGAGCGCCGACGAGGCGCGGCAATTCGTGGAACTGGCAAAATATCCGCCCATTGGCAAACGGGGCGTTTCCAGTACGACAGCCGCCGCTGGCTACACGCTTGGAGTTGACCCGCAGAAGACATTCTCGGAAGTGAACGATGGGACGCACTTGATGGTGCTGATAGAAAGTGATGAAGGGTACGCTGCGCTGGATGCCATTCTAGAAATCGAAGCGGTTGACATGATCATGGTGGGGCAGCAGGACTGGGGCGCCAGTTCCGGAATCTTCGGTAAGCTAGCGGACGAACAGTTGAGCCCAAAGATTGACCGACTCATCACAGCGGCGTCAAAAGCAGGAAAAATCGTAGCCGCCAGCGCTTCCAGCCCCGGAGATGCCCGTCGTTGCGAGAACATGGGCGCTCGCATATTCATATTGGGTGTGGACATCACCATAAAGCGCGGCGCCTTGGCAGAACGGATTCGCCAATTCCATGAGTAAAGTCGGGAAACGGTGGTAGCACGCCGCCGAGTTCAGCGAACTTTGGACTGAAGATTAAGGAGGACATATCATGTCTGTGCAGCTCGAATTTGTAGGCCACGCGTGTTTTCGCCTCTGGGAGGACGGTAGACCGTCTATTGTGATGGACCCGTACCTTCATGAGGAAACCAAACTGGAAGACGACGGTTCCCGCCTTGACGCCGACACGGTAATTGTTAGTTCACTGACCGACAGAGCGCATAGCAACGTAGCCTTTGTTCGAGGCAATCCGCACGTGATTAACGCTCTCGACGTAGCTACAGGTGCGACTTCCGCGACAATCAACGGGGAACCCATCGTAGGAATAGCCACGGCGGAAGCACCCGACCATATCCATCATGCTCCCATGGACAATGCAATGTACGCTTTCAAAGCCGGTGGTTTGTGGTTCGCTCATCTGGGCGATTTGGGTTACGGGTTGGGTGAAGAGGAACTTGCACCATGGGCAAACAGATGTGATGTGCTGATGCCAATCGTGGGCGAAATGAATACGGTCAAATTGGGACCACTAGATATGATGATTGAGTTCCTCAATCCGACGTGGATTGTGCCGATGCACTATGGTCTCCCGCCGCTTGGAGGTGCCGATGCCGGAGGAATGACACCGGTTGACGCTTTCCTCAATCGCCACCCGCGCTCTGCCGTTTACGTCGTACGACACCACACGGTGACGTTTCCGTTGCCAAAGTCGGACAACGGACATCCGACTATCATTGTGTTGGAACCGTCCGGCTACAAACCCACGGGCGGCCTTCCGGAATTCCGCTCCGCCTAATATGGAGAGAAACGCTCCGCATGCTGCTGAAAGGCGATGCGCTGTTTAGGTCGGGAGGTCGAGATGGACGAAACTATGACATTCAAGCGTATGTCGCCCGAGCAGAAGAGCCGGTGGGATAACGACGGCTATCTGATAATCAAAAACGCGCTATCAACCGAGGAGGTGGCAGATTTAGCTGTTGAAGTTGATCGCCTCGACGAGGCGTCACAGCGGCTGGGGCGAAATCCGGACCTGATGCTCGATGCAGTCAACATCATGGATGCGGCAACTGAAGGTTTGTTCCAGCCTGAACAAGACAACGTTGGCACAGTACTGCGCCCCGAGCCGTGCGAAGCGTTCTTGAACTTGATTGACCATCAGAATCATTTGGGTATTGTGTGCGAGTTGATTGGCGCCGCAATCCAGCTATCTTGGTCAGAAGCCGTTGTGCGGCCGCCAAGTCCGAAACCGGCAAACCGGTGGCATAAAGACGGTTCCAAGCCGTACTATTTTCCTACGGTGGAGGGCAAGACCCCGCTTCAATGGGCGAGAATCGGTTTCTTCCTGACTGATGTGCCTCAGCCGGATATGGGTAATTTTACGGTCATTCCCGGCAGCCATCGCGCCGGATTTCCCAAATTGCCGCAGGGCTTGGAGCACGCCCTAACCATTACCTCATATACTGACTTTAAACAGATTGATCGGATTGACGCCGGTGTTCCCGGCGCTCTGCAGTTGTTGCTTGAGGCGGGCGACGCGGTGCTGTTTCACAACGCGCTATGGCACTGTGTACCGCGCAACACCTCAAACGCACGGCGGAAAAACCTGTGGTACGTTTACACGCCGCTGTGGATGCGGCTGGGAGATCGAATGGGAAACTCAGCCGAGTTGATCGCCAAATGCAATCCGGTACGCCGGCAGTTATTGGGTGAGTTGACACACCCCAATACCAACGGAGGCATCCACCCCTTTGACGAAGGCGCTCCGCTTATTCGTCAATTCGAAGGACAGGGTTTCCTGGAAAAAATGGGTGCGGTAGATCAAGAGTACATCCGGACAACTCAGCGATAGCGACATGGACATTAGGTGTTAAGGGAGAAGCATTTGCCCCTAAGTTCTGAGGCAGAATTATCGTAAATAGCGAGAGGAATTGCTATGACTACAGGAATTACATGTGCAGGAATCGTAGCGTTTGCATTGTACTCTAGCTTGGTAAGCACAGCGTATGGCAAAACGATAAACCAATTTCCAAATCCAGACTTCGACAACTTCGACGGCGACTTGCCGACGGGATGGACATCCAGGATATGGAACCAGCCAATGGTAAAAGAGAAGATTCACAGGTCGAGCCCCGGCCGAAATGGCGAAGGTTACTGCTTAGAGTTAGAATCGACGACACCGATCGCTCGTACGACACTAGCTAGTCCGGCATTTGGCGTATCAGCGAATCAGGACTATCTCTTTAAGGGGTACTATGCATCCACCTGCCAAGGTACAACTACGGACAAGAGATGGATGGATGCCGAAGGGGTGTCTTTGGCCGGTAATTGGCTGGACGCGAATAAGGAAGAAATCGGTTCATTCACAATCGTGCTTCCGGACACGCAGGACCGTTGGATAGAGTTTTACCAGGAGGTACGCTCTCCGGATGACGCCCACGAACTGCAGATTCAAATCTTCCGCCGCTGGGTGGGCGGTCGACTGCGTTTTGATGATTTCTCTCTCCGTCAGGGCAAGATCATGGATTTTGAGGAAGAGTTCTCCGTCCAACAGGTCCCCGATGAGGATTTCTTTCCCATTTATGCCATCCTACCGCCAAGTGGACGTCAAGAGGAGCCGGGAAGCAACATCGATTCCGATCTGCACCACTCCCAGTATGCGCTCGCAAATTTCAACATGGGCAGTCGGAGCAAGCTAGGAAAAAAGCCCGGATTTGGCGTGAAATACTTCCTTGAGGGTGGGCTCCCCAAAGACGACGCAGCGCTGGCTGAGTTGGATAAAGATCCGATGCTCTGGTGGTTTTTCGGAGTGGATGAACCCCATGAGGACGCATTTCCGGGTTTGGCGGAACTCAACGAACGGGTCGAGCGGTTAGCGCCTTCCAAGTTCTTTTGGGTGAATCTGATTCCTACATACGGACGCGCCTCACTTGATGAGTACGACCATCACATCAAGTCATATATCGAGATAGTAAAGCCGAAAATGTTGACCTACGATCACTACTGTATGGTCGGACATGACCGGCAAATCCATGTAGACAGCTGGTACAGCCCTAATAGAGAAGGAGATTACTTCCCCAACTTGGAGATCGTGCGAAAGCATACACTTGAGGCGGACATAGATTTCGGCGTAATCGTTTCGGTGGGAGTCTTCATGGGAGTCCGAGGCGCCAGCGAAGCAGAACTACGATGGCAGGCGTTCACGACACTTGCTTACGGCGCAAAATCGCTGGGCTGGTTCACCTATCTAACCGAAGCCAGCTACGGCAACATGACAAGTTGGGAAGATATGGTCATCAACCGGGACGGCACCAGGACACGCCACTACTCGATGCTAAAATACCTCAACGGCGAGGTACTCGCCTGGGCTCCGACGCTACTACGGCTAAACTCTACGGGGGTTTACCATACAGAGCCGTTACCCGTAATGACTCGATCAATCAATGAATCCACACTTGTGGAATCCATTAGCGGCGGAATGTGGTTGATTGGCGAATTTACGAGCGAAACCGGTCACTCTTACATGATGGTGGTAAATAGGGATTTCATCGAACCAGCGGTGCTGCAGTTGCAGTTTCGCACTGCCCCGGAAGAACTATTTGAGGTTTCGAAGCAGACCGGGAACAAACAATCTAGTACAGGATACTCTCGTCTGACAGGGAAACTTACACGAGAGTTCGCGGCTGGAGACGGCTTACTGTTTTGCGTTAAGAACTGATTCGGTGAAATCACTGCCTTCGACCGCAGCGTTGGACAACACCGTGTGACTTATATCAATTCCCCCGTCTATTGCTATAGTCACTTCAACTAATAACTATACATATTCGACTAACATAGTTCGGTTTGTAGTAGCGCAATTCATTGCGCGTTCTGCCCTTGACATCCCGTGCGATTCCGCGTAGAAACGAGCAATGAATTGCCCTGCTACGAACTCAGGCTGTTCAACTGAGTAAGTCCTAAATATGTGTAAATACGGACTATAATATGCCGGCACGCTATTTACAGCTCGCCATCCCAATAACTTAGGTGTTCCGATTTACGGAAAATGCGTCCCGCCACATAAGGAAAAATCTTGTCGGAGTCCGGATATTCGCTGACATCGTGCGGCAACTGAATGCCAACGGCAAGTAGCGTACAGGATGTTTCCCCGTCATTCACAAACTTGTGCGCGCCCGCCTGCCCGGGAGGAAAAGCGATGAAATCCTCCTGTGTGACCGTTAGATTGCCGCGCGGTGTTTTTAGCGTACAACTCCCCTCCATGACGTAAAACATCTCCTCTCCAAAATTGTGCAAGTGCATCGGATAGCTCGCATTGCCGGGCTGCAACCGTATGAGTCGATAACCCAGACTCCGTGCCCCGATAAGGGGATCGATATCCTTATCCATGAAGTCGTAGGGAGAAGGCACATCCCTTTTTTCCCACCCAATCTCGTTGAGGTTTATACGGTTGATGTAGACATCGCTACGCCGCTCTAGACACTCCACCAACTGTCGCCGCCCATCTCGAAGAATGGAATGACCGTCACCGACAAGAACCGTGTCGAACGATAGGGCTAGGATTTTGCGGATTTCCAATGCCGCTTTTGCCGGATCTTCCAACTTGTCGTCCATTAGCAAAGAGAGATGTCCCATCGGCGCGCCGACAATCAAATCCCCAGCCAATACGATACCTTGTTCGGAGAAATAAAGCGCGATTTCTCCATCACTTTTTCCGTATTTCAGACGAATCGCTGTTAAACCGGGTACAATCTCCTCTTGATCGGTGAGTAACCGATCCACCTTCGTAGAAAGCGCATCCGCGTCAGCATCGTGAACGGCGATCTGCGCCCCCGTAATCTCTCGAAATTTTACGGCTTCCCGTTCATGGTCGCAATTCGTAATGACAATCATCTCCGCACCGCCGAGGGCGACCATCTGCTCCAGATCCGAATCAATCATAGGCACAGGATCGATCAGGATGTTGCCCTCGGGACGAACCCACAAATGTCCGTTAAAATCGAGTTGGCGCATCTCGCTGAAGATTGACCAGCTATAGATGTCGGAATACATAAGTTGCTTCATGGGAAACTCCTTCGTCAAAAAATACTTTTAAGATGAAAAGTGCCGCTGTTTCTGATACAATTCTCATTGCGTTACGCTACTTTCGCCTCGGCAAATTTCAGTGGATGGGCAGAACAATGGATGAGATATTTTACTTGATAGATTCCGAGAAAGAGGAAGAAATGGGTATAATCACGGACGATCAGGTACAATTCTTAATTGACAACTTAGCCGAGGAAGGGGTTGAAGACGAGGAATTCTATATCGATGAAGATGTTTTGGAGTTTCTTGCCGAAAATGGCTGCGATGAAGAGTTGCTTTCGCTGTTTGCCGAGGGACTTGAGGGCAGAACGGATCTTGCCATTCAATACGAAGTACGTTGAAGCAGCGCATCCACGAGAACGGATCAACAGCTAAGTCTTTGGTCGCTAAACCTAGCGAGATCCGATTACCGGGGCAACCGCCGCACCCATAGCGCTAGCGCCACATTCATCCCGCCGACAAACCCGAAAACATACGATTGAAGCCCTGCCAAGATGCCGTAGGTTTGCCGAACCAACAATCCAAAGAGTACCGGCAACCCGAGCGCGAGAACTACAAAAATAGTTGTACCTCTCGCTCCCTTTGCATCCCAAAACGTGATCTCTCGCGTCAAGACTCGCATGTAATCCCGCTCCCACATTCGCCCCGTCCATTTCCCTTGTATAAATCCGATAACTATCCCCGCGGCGAAACCGACGCCGCACCAGCCCGTGTCGACGCGACTTAGATTGACGGCGGCAGTCCACGCAATTTGACCCACCATCGAAACCACGATGAACGAGACCACAATCGGAAGTTGCATATAGAACGGCAGGTGGTGGCGGTGAAGTTTGTCAGGTCGAGTTGCCGCTTTTTTCTTCAATGAGGGTTCCACTTGCCATCCTTTCACAAGCCAAAAGGGAATAATGCGTGATACGTGAATCGCTTGAGATGTGCTATCTTATCAACCCTCAGTCCTACGAAAAGTTTTGCTGCACATAAGCAACGGCATTCCGAAAAATTCCAAGTCCGTCCCCTTTTTCTGGAAGACTGTCTCGCGTCCAACGCGGATGGTTTAGCCGCGTGAGAAAACGCTCCGGGTGAGGCATCATTCCGAAGATTCGACCGGTAGGGTCGCAGATGCCGGCGATTTGAAGGTCGGATCCATTTGGATTGTCGGGATACGAAAGAATGTCTTCATACCGAGACACATAGCGAAACACCACCTGCCGATTGGATTCAAGCTGATCCAGGATCTGGCTAGGCGCGGTGAAGCGTCCCTCGGCATGAGCAACTGGGAGATAAAGGCGCCACTTCAGTCCGTGTGTAAAAGCACAGGGACTTTTCTGTGTCTCCAACTGCACCCACCGGCATTCAAACTTGGCGGATCTATTCATGGCTAGAGTCGCTTCTTGTGCGATCTGCGAGTTTAGCCCCGGAAGTAGACCTGCCCGCACCAACACTTGAAAACCGTTGCAGATCCCGATGATTAACTTGCCGGAATCAACAAAATCTCGTAGGAGGTCCCCGAGTTTGTGTTTTATCTCATTCGCCAACAGTATCCCTGCCGCAACATCATCGCCGTAAGAGAAACCCCCAGGAATAGCAAGGATATGGTACTCGTTTAAGTTTTTACGACCAGAGATTAGGCGATTGATGTGAATTAGCGCTGTTTCTGCGCCGGCAAGTCGAAAGGCGTATTCGGTTTCGTAATCGCAATTGGTGCCCGCCGTGCGAAGGACTAGAACTTTTGGTCTCACTATGCCTCCGTGTACATTTACCCATTATCCGCCGTCGCGGAAGGTGGACTGCCAAGCCTCTTTCAGTTGATAAATCTCTGCGCTCACAACCCTCTCCCGGTTAATGCCTCGGACGATGAAATCCGGGTATGCGACAATCCTTCCAATGCAACCAAACGGCACGCCGTCCATTCGATCTTCAAATGCGGCGCTATTCGGGCGTGAAATTTCAACGATGAACCGGCTGTTAGATTCGGCAAACAGGAGAACATCATCCGTTGTAACCTCCGCACTACGCGGTGCACTTGCCAAATCGAGTTTCATCCCGAGTCCTCCGGAAAACGCCATTTCAGCAGCAGCAACGCCGATCCCCCCTTCCGAGCAGTCGTGGCAGGAGTAAATCAACCCCTCCTCAATCGCACGACTCAACGCAGTCATTGTGCGCTTCCCTTCATTGGCTCGAACAGTCGGTACATTGTTCCCGACGAATCCGTGTATGTCGTAATAGTGCGAGGCGCCGAGTTCATCATAGGTCTTCCCGAGGACATAGATCAGGTTTCCCGGTGATTTGGCGTCCATCGTGATTGCCTTTGTTACATCAGGAATGACGCAGCAAGCCGAGATTAACAGCGTTGACGGAATAGCGAGCTGTTTGCCCGTGGTGGTGTCGCGGTATTCGTTGTAGAGACTGTCTTTTCCAGATATGAAAGGCGTCCCGTAGGCGGTCGCAATGTCGTAGCAGGCTTTCGCCGCACGCACCAGCCCGCCGAGGCGGTCAGGTTTGTCGGGATTCCCCCAACTAAAGTTGTCAAGCAGTGCCGTGGATTCAAGCTTCCCGCCGACAGCAATGATATTGCGAAGCGCTTCATCAATTGCCGCAGCCGCGCTGTGATATGGGTCTATGTCGCTGTATTTGGGATTTATACCGTTCGAAACGATAACTCCCTTTTGCGAACCGAGCACCGGTGTAATGATACAGGCATCGCTTGGTCCATCGTTCTTTACTCCCACAAGCGGTTTGAGAACAACTCCGCCCTGTACCTCATGGTCGTATTGCCGGATGACCCACTCCTTGCTCGCAACATTGGGACTTCCAAGAATCGCGCAAAGATCTTGTGTGAAATCCGTGACCTTACCGGCATCTGTCCCTCCATTTTCCTCATTGAGGACCATCGGATCGGGCGGTTCCGGAAAACATGGCATCTCCCAGACTGCCTTCTTGGTAGGTGTCGGCAGCCCTTTATGCAAGAAGTGCATATCCAATTCTGCGGCAAGATTCCCGCCGTAGGACACACGTAATTTCTGGCTATCCGTAAATTCTCCAAGCACGGTGGCTTCGACCAATTCGGCTTCGCATAACTCCATCATTGCTTCGAGGTTCTCCGGGGGCAATGCCAACACCATCCGTTCCTGTGCTTCGGAAAGCCAGATTTCCCACGGTGCAAGTCCTTCGTATTTCAGCCGCACGTTCTCTAGGTGAACCTCTGCCCCGGTGTCTTTTCCCATCTCTCCCACGGCTGATGAAAATCCCCCTGCGCCGCAGTCTGTAATGGATCGGAATAGCCCCCTGTCACGCGCTTCCATCAATACGTCAACAATTTTCTTCTCCATAATGGGATTACCAATCTGTACGACGCTGCCAAGGTTCTCGGAGGCGTCATCCAGTTCGAGAGAGGAGAACGTTGCCCCATGGATGCCGTCACGACCGGTGCGTCCGCCGACCGCGAGAATCAGATCCCCGGGACGCACAGATTTCTCGCACCGGTCTTTGGGAATCAATCCGACATTGCCGCAGAAAACCAGCGGATTACCCGTGAACCTTACGTCGAACAGAATTGCACCGTTCGCTGTGGGAATTCCCATACGATTGCCGTAATCCCGCACTCCGGCGACAACACCTTTGAAGACACGCCGAGGATGGAGACTTCCCGTGGGAAGTTGGTTATAAGCTAAATCCAACGGGCCGAAGCAAAACACATCGGTATTCAAAATCGGTTTCGCACCGAGTCCCGTGCCGAGACAGTCGCGGATGACCCCTCCGATTCCCGTACCGGCGCCGCCGTAAGGTTCGATGGCGGACGGATGATTGTGGGTTTCGACCTTGAACGCGATGTTATATTCATCGTCAAATTCAACGATTCCGGCATTGTCGACAAAAACTGAAACACACCATTCCTTATCGATCTCCTCTGTCGCGCGGCGAATGTATGAATTGAACAGCCCGTCAATGATTTCGGCCGTCCCGCCGTTGGCGGTGTACTCAATTCGACTCTTGAAAGTTTTGTGCACGCAGTGCTCCGACCAAGTCTGCGCGATTGTCTCTATTTCAACGTCCGTGGGTTCTCGCCCCTGTTGGACAAAATAACTCTGAATCGCTTTCATTTCGGCGAGGTTGAGCGACAACATGCCTTCGCGACTAATTCGAAATAATTCCGCCTCGTCGACATTTTGAATGGGTATGTGTTTAACGTTCATACGGTTCGTTTAGGGGAGACACGCAGGAAGCAGGGGCATTGGGGTTGATTGGATTGAGACACAAAGGGGCAAAAACACCACACACTGTTATAGCGCTACGACACCGATCATGAATCGCAGCCATTAGTGACAGTATCGGGTTACACCTGACACTATTGTAGGACTAGAATCTGCCAGCAGACAATTGGAATTCAAATACGCGTTTAGTATAACAGATAACCTAATCCAGATCAATCCAAAGTCCGCGGCGCGATGTCCCATCATGTGGCCAAATTTTTCCGATGGGGGTTGTTCACTATCTCTACCAGCATTGACCAATCTTTGGACAACGTTTACATAAAAAAAGCACCATGCAAAGACGCAGAAGCGTCGGCAACATGGTGCTTATACTAAATTTTCGGTTGGATGTATTCGTTTTTCTCGGTTTCAAACAGTTGCGTTAGGTGCCGCTTCGAGCCGCGCAATAGCGCGGTGGATCTCGGTCTTAGGATCTAACGATTGACCAGCCCTCATCTGTTCTTTCAAGTTCGACAAAGCGACTTTCGCAGCCTCTAGACGGGAAAGAGCGTTCTCGCGCTGATATCCTTTGAGTCCGTTAGCGACAATTCCCCGACGCTCCGAGGAAACCCTTGCAACCAATTCCTGATATTTTTGAAGTCTCATGGTTGATTTTCCTCCTTTGTGTTCTCAAGTTGCTGAGATATGTTGCACGAATCATGCCATTCTTTTAACACTAGACGCTAACCACCTCTTTTCCAACTTACCACTCACCACTGTTTCCTTTTCTCTCGTAGTCAATTCGTTCGGCGTAGCCGTCGATCGTTTCTAGTTTTACGGGACCGACGCCTAGAGCAAGCCACGTCGTTAGCAATTCTAGTTTCGGCATCACACGCGTCAACAGACAGAACGTGTTTGTCTGCGAAGTGCCTGGTGAATCAAGATCTATGTGTTGTCGGCTTGCCACTTTCTGATATGGTAATAGACGGTTTGCCACGGAGGCATATCATGGGGTAGCATTCGCCACCGGCAACCGGTTTTGACGACATCAAAGATCGCGTTGATGATTAAGTACATCTCCATTTTGGAGGCCAACCTAAGGGTTGAGGTGATGGTAGAAACGATGACGGTTTCTGCCATTGCGCATCGGTCAAATCACTGGGATTACTCTTGCGGTTCATGTTTACTCCTTTCATCGGTTCAGAATGGACTATTCCAATGCGTAAACTTCAACCGTTCAGGCAACTTTTTCTTTTTCAAACGGGATCTCAAAGTTGCTACCAACCGGAAAATGCGGAATCTACATCTTCTAGCGCGTTGAATCGCAGTTTACTTAACGGGTTTGTCCAGCTTGAATGGGATAGGCATATCCACGCTTTTCTTGTACGGTAGGCTGGCAGTAATTCCCGATCTCGGCTGCGCTCGCTGTCCTTGCGGGGCTACTTGACTATGACCATCTTCTTCATTTGCGTATAATCCCCTGTGCGGAGTTGATAGAAATAGACGCCGTTTTCCACAGATTCCCCGTTATTGTTGCGACCGTCCCAATGTGCGGCGCGCCCTCGATCTGTGTAAAATCCCGCTGCCTGCCAATCTAAATCCAATAAACGCACCAATGCTCCATTCGCGTCGTATATCGCTATGTGCACGTTCGCATCGCTCGCAAGTTGATACGGCAGCCATGTCTCCGGGTTGAACGGATTGGGGAAGTTTTGAAATAGCGCGGTGCGGTTGACCTGTCCCAGCGTTTCGATCTTCAATCCAACCGGATTGACGGCGAAGGGTGGTGTGCCAGAGTGTTCCTCGGCTATGTGAACGGCTTCGACCGAGAATGTGTTTTGCGAGAAGTTGCCCTGCGTATCCATAACTCGAAGCGTAACCCTAGTTCGCGCATCTGAAGGTAATTGCGGTATGATAAATTCGATCATTTCGCTCTCGGCACTTAACATTTTGCAGTCATATAGTTTGATTCCATCGCTCGGATCATTGGAAACGGCTGGTCCGAGTAACTGGCTATGATGCAACCCATCCGCATCGTCAATCTTGAAGCGCAGAATTACACCGCGCGGCGGATTAGCGAGCGGTGCTAACATCCTGATTGTTGCCGGTGCGTTGAATGCGGTTTGATCCGGGTTGAAGAACCGGTGGCCGTCCAACCATCTGGCTGCGCATTTTGAGATTCGTAATGGGTGCTTAAATCCATAAGACATAATATCGTTATCGCTGCGAAAATCATGTTCTAATCCAAAGGCGTGTCCGAGTTCGTGGGCAACAACCCCCATACTCATGCAGCGTTCTAAGACAAGGGCTCGTCCGCCGCCATTCCAAAATGCCCCTAGGCCGCAATACCTATGATCGATAATTTCGCTGATTTCCGCGATAACAACATTTACGTATTTCTCATCGGTCGGTCCGACAATCTCTCCAGGAACCTTCGTCAATGCGCCCTCACGATAGTATTCATCGTTGAAGCGTCCCTCGACTTTATGCACCAGCGCTTTTCCGCTCGCATCGGTTTCAATCATGAAGGTCTTTCTATCATGTCCATAGTTTTCCAACTGTTTCGCGTAGAACTGCTGTACCCCCTTTATTACGGTATCGATTCTACTCGTCATATCTTTCTGAGGCGTACGGTCTTTCGGTACAAAGTATATGCACCTAATCACCTCTCGTCGTCTCCCCGTCGACAAACGCTTCTTGATGTTTTGGATGCGTACCAAGCCATCTTCACTCCCACTCGCTATTTCGCGCCCGTCGTTTGAAAACGCGGTAGCCCAGACCACACCGGCGTCATCATATCCCGGCAAAGAGTCAATCAGTTTACCGTTCTCTGCGGACCACAGATTTAAAGCATGACTACTGGCCGCGGCAAGTGTCATGCCATCAGGCGCAAAATCAAGCGAGCTGATTGTTGGTCCCGCTCGGCGGATTGTGCCTCGGAGTCGCCAGTCCGACACCGTCCACAACTTGATATGTCCTTGTCTTCCTCCACTCGCAAGAGTTTGATTGTCGGGCGAAAATGCGACACTGGTAACAGATATTGAATCAGCCTCTAACACTGCAACACTTTTTCGATTGGGAAAATCCCAAATCTTCACGCGACCGGGTGCTTTACTATTACTTTCTCCGACGGCAAGGTATTTGCCATCGGATGAAAACGCTAACGCCGGCACTTTTCTATGCCGAAACGCAACAATTTCCTTCATTGTGCGGACACTCCATACCTTTACGTGCTCTCCCGCCGTTACCAGACGCCGTTCATCAGGCGAGAAGGCGACTGCCTTCACTTTCGTCGGCAGCCCGTTGACTACATGCTGTTTGGTTACGGTATTTTGGTGCTGCGAGACATCCCATAATCGAAACGTCCCGTCATCGCTTCCACTGGCAAGTAATCGTCCACTCGGTGAAAATGCCACGGAATTGACGGTATCGGTGTGGCCCCGTAACCTTCTCGTTTTATTTGTTTGTAGATTCCAAATCTTTATGTCACTGACCCCACGCTCGTTAGCCGCGCCAGCGACAGCAATAAGCGAGGAATCCACCGGTGAATATGCCAACGTGTGCACCGCCGTACCAAAGTGAAGGATGGTTGGTTCCTGTGTAACACCGGCACCTGGAATACTTAGCAATACTATAACCAAAACCAATATACCTTTGGATTGCATGCGATGACCTCCGTTTTTCGTCTTTACGAAGTTATCAGTAATTGTCTTCAAGCGGCAAACAAGGAGCAGCAAACCGCATGACTAAGCACGTAGCATTAAAGTGTAGACCGTCTGTCTACTTTGCCCACTTGAGCTAACGAGTCGTTTAGAATCTGTTTGAGAGTTAGATGGCAAGACCATGTTTCGGCAATATGGAGCTCATAATTGCCGAATTTTTAAGGCATTATACTATTTCGCTTGAATAATAGTGCATATGATGTCTTCACTATATCGTTCACTTACGCCGTAGGCGGGAATCAAGCGAGTGAATAACGAGTGCGATAGAGATCCCCTTGCCCCGCCGACTTTGCGCGGAGACGAAACTTATTATTCCGATCCACGTAGGTTTCTTCACTTAATCCGCGTAGTCAATGCACTGCCATTTTATAGAAATGGTATTACTTAACGGGTTTGTCCAGCTTGAATGGGATAGGCATATCCACGCTTTTCTTGTACGGTAGGCTGGCAGTAATTCCCGATCTCGGCTGCGCTCGCTGTCCTTGCGGGGCTACTTGACTATGGCCATCTTCTTCATTTGCGTATAATCCCCTGTACGGAGTTGATAGAAATAGACGCCGTTTTCCACAGATTCCCCGTTATTGTTGCGACCGTCCCAATGTGCGGCGCGCCCTCGATCTGTGTAAAATCCCGCTGCCTGCCAATCTAAATCCAACAATCGCACCAATGCTCCATTCGCGTCGTATATCGCTATGTGCACGTTCGCGTCTCTCGCAAGTTGATACGGCAGCCATGTCTCCGGGTTGAACGGATTGGGGAAGTTTTGAAATAGCGCGGTGCGCTTGACCTGTCCCAGCGTTTCAATCTTCAATTCAAACTGTTCGACAGCGAAGGGTGGTGTGTCAGAGTGTTCCTCGGCTATGTGAACGGCTTCGACCGGGAATGTGTTTTGCGAGAAGTTGCCCTGCGTATCCATAACCCGAAGCGTAATCCTAGTTCGCGCATCTGCAGGTAATTGCGGTACGATAAATTCGATCATTTCGCTCTCGGCACTTAACGATTTGCAATCATATAGTTTGATTCCATCGCTCGGATCATTGGAAACGGCTGGTCCGAGTAACTGGCTATGATGCAACCCATCCGCATCGTCAATCTTGAAGCGCAGAATTACACCGCGCGGCGGATTAGCGAGCGGTGCTAACATCCTGATTGTTGCCGGTGTGTTGAATGCGGTATGATCCGGGTTGAAGAATCGGTGGCCGTCCAACCATCTGGCTGCACATTTTGAGATTCGTAATGGGTGCTTAAATCCATAAGACATAATATCGTTATCGCTGCGAAAATCATGTTCTAATCCGAAGGCGTGTCCGAGTTCGTGGGCAACAACCCCCATACTCATGCAGCGTTCTAAGACAAGGGCTCGTCCGCCGCCATACCAAAATGCCCCTAGGCCGCAATACCTGTGGTCGATAATTTCGCTGATTTCCGCGATAACAACATTTACGTATTTCTCTTCGCTAGGTCCACCAATCTCTCCATGAACCTTCGTCAATGTGCCCTCACGATAGTATTCATCGTTGAAACGCCCAGCGACTTGATGCACCAGCGCTTTTCCACCCGCATCGGTTTCAATCATGAAGGTCTTTCTAGCATGTCCATAGTTTTCCAACTGTTCCGCGTAGAACTGCTGTACCCCCTTTATTACGGTATCGATTCTACTCGTCATATCTTTCTGAGGCGTACGGTCTTTCGGTACAAAGTATATGCACCTAATCACCTCTCGTCGTCTCCCCGTCGACAAACGCTTCTCGATGTTTTGGATGCGTACCAAGCCATCTTCACTCCCACTTGCTATTTCGCGCCCGTCGTTTGAAAACGCGGCAGTCCTTACGACACCGGCGTCATCATATCCCGCCAAGGAGTCAATCAGTTTCCCGTTCTCTGCGGACCACAGATTTAAAGCATGACCACTGCCGGCGGCAAGTGTCTTGCCATCAGGCGCAAAATCAAGCGAGTTGATTGTTGGTACCGCGCGGGGGATTGTGCCTCGGAGTCGCCAGTCCGACACCGTCCACAACTTGATATGTCCTTGTCTCCCTCCACTCGCTAGAGTTTGATTATCGGGCGAAAACGCGACACTGGTAACATATGTGGAATCAGTCTCTAACACTGCAACACTTTTTCGCTTGGGAAAATCCCAAATCTTCACGCGACTAGTTGCTTTACTATTACGTTCTCCGACGGCAAGGTATTTGCCATCGGATGAAAACGCTAACGCCGACACTTTACTATGCCGAAACGCAACTATTTCCTTCATTGTGCGGACACTCCATACCTTTACGTGCTCACCCGCCGTCACCAGACGCCGTTCATCAGGCGAGAAGGCGACTGCCTTCACTTCCGTCGGCAGCCCGTTGATTACATGCTGTTTGGTTACGGCATTTTGGGGCTGCGAGACATCCCATAATCGAAACGTCCCATCATCGCTTCCGCTGGCAAGTAGTCGTCCACTCGGTGAAAATGCCACGGAATTGACGGTATCGGTGTGGCCCCGTAACCTTCTCGATCTATTTGTTTGTAGATTCCAAATCTTTATGTCACTGACCCCACGCACGTTAGCCGCACCAGCGACAGCAATAAGCGAGGAATCCACCGGTGAATATGCGAGCGTGTACACCGCCGTACCAAAGTGAAGGATGGTTGGTTCCTGTGTAACACCGGCACCTGGAATACTTAACAAGACGATTATCGAAGCCAATATGCCTTTGGATTGCATTTGATGACCCCCGTTTTTCGTATTTACGAAGTTATCAGCAATTGTCTTCAAGCGGCAAACAAGAAGGAGCAAACCGCATGACAAAGCACGTAGCGGTAAAGTGCAAACCGTCCGTCTACTCTGCCGACTTGAGTAAACGAGTCGTTTAGAATCTGTTTGAGAACTGGATGGCAAGACCATGTTTCGGCTGCATTAGCTTCCCACCGTGCCTTTCCCGAAAGGTACCGGTCACTGAACTCTCGACACTGTTTCATTTAATGTCAAAATCAATCAGTTCGGCGTAGCCATCGAGCGTTTCTATCTTTACGGGACCGACGCCCGGGGCAAGCCACATCGTTTGCAACTTCAGGTTGTACTTTAGCATCGGTACAAGGACTGCTAGTTCTTTGTTAATCTCATGTTCCAAATGCTCAAGTAAACCCGGTCTAGGCCACGCCCCGAATGTTTCAAACATCAGCGTTTCGAGCGGGGTTGTCTCTGTACCATATACGATTTTCAGACAGTTCTCGAATCTGCCCACGGGCGTTGTTACCTCGGGCTCGAAAGACGCATACCCCCATATACTCACTTTTGCCTCAAAGTCGTGCTGGTAATCCGGTAGGTCGCTGTGGCGTTTTCCACTTATCCTCATCTGGAATACTTTGCTTTTTTGGGGGTAGTCGGGCGGCAAGTGCAGTAAGGTAAAGTCACTGTATTCTGCAGCCTTTATCTTGTAGTACCACAGGAAGACTAACGCGTCTTTCTGTTTTTTTCGTGTGACGCACACTCCGTCGGTGCATTTCCGAGAATATCCCCAGTCCGAGGAATCTCCATTGCTGCGCAGCACGGTCTGCCAAATTGCGTCGTTTATGTCGATTAGCTTGGTTTGGAGCAGAATGCCGTCTGAGGCAACCATATAGGTTGGCGATTTGACAAACTCGCCATGCCTGTCCCCGAGCGGCGGATCGTAGGTAAAAGAATGATAGGAATCGTGCAGAATGAGTTCCGATTGGACGACCTCGCGCGACCATACGGCCCCGTCGGGGTTGCGATAAATCCAGCGGCTGCCAAGTGTCATCGGATAATAGGGGGTGGTTATGGGCGCATGGTAAATGGGCTTCTCGTCTCGAACGGACTCGACTATCGGTTTGTCTACTGGCTCCTCCCCGCCGCACCCGGAAATCAATAGAGCGCTAATAATAAAGGCAACCGCCCTGGTCCAGCTCCTTAGAGAGGATTGCATATTGAAGAAACGGTGTATTGACATTCTTCCTTCCTGAATCCATACGCGAATGCGATTTCTACATTTGGTGATGTTACCTACCCAATACAGCCTCCCACATGACAATCTTTCTTCCCTTACTGGACACTGATCACTGACTGGTAGCCACTGTCGTCATTTCGTAATCAATCAACTCAGCAATGCCGTTGGGCGTTTCTATTTTGACCGGACCGACGCCGGGGGCAAGCCACATCGTTTGCAATCCTAATCTCGGCATTAAATTCGCCAACAGGTCGGTTAACTCGTCGCGAAAGGTCAACTCGAAAGCCTCGAGTTCCGCACGCCCGGGTTGGCCCAAAGCTGCAAGAGGGCCAACGTCTAAAAACTGTAAAGTTTTAATCGATATTTGCCCCGCTTCATATTGAATTTTGAGGCAATCCTGAAACGTACCGGCAGGCGTTTCGACCAACTCGGGGGCGTTGCCGGTCGTTGCGACAATCGTAGTGTCGACGTAGAATTCCCACAGATAATGTGCAACGGATTTGGAACGCAATCTTAATTCGAGTGTCGTGTAGGACTGGTTTGCCTTAAGCGGAAATCGGAGGGGCGTTAATTCGCTCTGCGAAGCGACATGCGGGGCAGTCTTAAATAGCATGGTCAATATCCCGGGCGGATTGAATACATGTGAAGCCTTATCGATGAGACACGCGTGACCATTGAGATCGAATCTGCAAGAGAGTCCGAAATTCCATTCCGGAGTTTCACCTCCGCTATCGAGAACTATTTTCCTAATAGCGTCATTGAATTCGGTGACTTTAATCGGGCGGACAAGCCGATCTGCATACGTAAAATACTCGGCGGGCCCGATCGAGTCGAAAAGGTCGTGATAGTCGTGTTCAATCGGCCGGAGCCATCGCGGGATGTTTTCTTCAATCGCGCGATTACGGGCTTTTTTCACTTGCGAATAGCTGAAAGAATGATAGCGCTCGGCATCAAACACCTCTGATTCGGTAACTTGACGCGACCATTCGGAGCCGTCGGGATTGCGGTAAACCCAGCGGCTGCCGAGCGTCATAGGATAATAGGGAATGGATATGGGGGCGCTGTTAATTAGATTCTCGCCTCGTACGGACTCCACGATCGGTATGTCCACTGACTCCTCTCCGCTGCACCCGAAAATCAAGAGGATGGCAATAAGAGCAGTGGTTAGTGACCAGTGGCTCGTGACCAGTGAAAACGGACCAACCTCCGTTCTCTTCTGTCGAGATCTCGATTCGGAATATTCAGGTATAGACATTGCTGCCTCCTTAATCTAGTTGGGGACAACCTTGCGATTGGTTGTCTGTAGAGATCGTCCTATAGACCGCTAGCCGTGTGTCACATATCACCGTCAGCCTTGACATCGTATGAGATTAATTCGGAGATGCCGTCCGTGCGTTCGATCTTTACCGGACCGATGTCCGGTGCTAGCCACACGGTGCCCAACTGCATCCTCGGCAATCCGTCCCTGAAAAGCGTTGTCAACTCTTTGCGAAGCTCCGCTTCATAAAGGTCGAGTTTCCTTTGTTTAAATACAGCCCAACCCGTGGTAAATTCTGTCGTTTCGAAGGACAACCGCGTCATCTCGTATCGAATTTTAAGACAGTCTTCGAAGGCGCCTGCGGGCGTGACGACCGATTCCGTCCGTCCCGCTATTCCCGAAATCGTAACGTCCGCTTCAAAAGAGTGAGTGTATCCGACCCCTTCCCAGTCCCAGATCGGAGCCCGATATTTACTTCCTGCCAGACGGATATCAATCGCTTTCCACCGCCGATAGGGAACGAGAGGAAGGCGAAGCAACGTCATTTTACTATTCCAATCTACACGTGCGTCATACCGATATAATAACATTAGGGCATCGTTGTTTATTTCTTGTAGATCCTTACCATCACGAACTATATTTTCGAGTTTCCTCAGGCGGCATCTCGGACGCCTATCGCTAAGACACCTAAGGCCGGTAACCCATTTGTTAGGGGGCACTCGACCGCTTAGGGAGATTGTTTTCGATACAGCGTCGTTGAGGTCGCTCAGCCTAATGTCGTAGATAAGCCGCCCATCAGGAGCAATCACAAACGGAGATGGCGTATAGGCGGGCGTCTCAGAAGGGTCGTATTGATTATCGTTAATAGGGAGATCGTAACTGAAGAAAACGAAGATATGCGAGCCAACTTCCTCAATTTCGGTGACTTCCCTCGACCATTCGGCTCCGTCGGGGTTGCGGTATACCCAACGACTGCCGACTGTCACCGGATAATAGATGGGAGACATATCAGCGAAATCTTCGGTTTCTCTCGTTCCATTGACATTTTCGTCTAACGGTTTTTCAATAGTTTCCTCACCGCACCCAGACATCGATAGGATCAAACAGAGAATGACAACCCCCCTAATCCTGTTCCTTAGAGGGAATTGCCTTTTTAATAAGCGGGGTATGAACATTTTTGCCTCCTGAGTCCACGCGACGAAACTATGCTCTGCGAGGATGAAATAAACTTCCCAATACAGCCAATGATTGGGTGAACTATTGTCGTTCAAACTGGTCACTTAACACTAGTCACTGCCTTTACCTCGTAATCAATCAATTCAGTGATGCCGTTGGGCGTTTCCATTTTGACGGGACCGACGCCAGGCGCCAACCACACCGTTTGCAATCCTAATTTCGGCATTAAGCCCTTCAACAGGTCGGTTAACTCTTCACGAGTCACTGATTCCAGAGCCTCAAGTTCCGCGCCTTGGTATTCTGACTCGCTGCTAAACTCTTCAGTATTATACGATCCCAGTTTCGCTTCGTATTGGATTTTGAGGCAATCCTCAAAAGCACCAGCGGAAACCTCAACCAATTCCCGGTCGGCGCTAATCGTTCCCAGAATCACTACTTCGGCTTCATAAGCGTGAATATAGAACGGCCCTTCATTCTTTCCTCTCAGTCTTAAATTGAGCGCTTTGTAGGTCTCGCCCGGAGAAAGCGGAAATCGAAGGAGTGTTAATTTACTATGCCAAACCACACTAGTGTTGGCATTATATAGGTAGGCTAAGATTCCTGGCTTGAATACATTCTTCTTCGGCACGCACCTGGGCTTCCGATTCAGCTTCTTCCCACAAGTCATCCCGAGGCTCCAGTTTTGGGTTCCGCCGCCGCTTTCGACAACTATTTCCCAAACAGCATCGTTGATGGTGTCGTTGGCGTTAATCCTGCGGTCAAGCCGATCTAGATATGCTGCATACACGGGCAACCCGAGCGAATCCAATTGATTGTCTTGGATTGGAGGATCGTAGCTGAAAGAATGATAGAGATTGACACCGAATGTCTGTGTTTCGGTAACTTCGCGCGTCCATTCGGAGCCGTCGGGGTTGCGGTATACCCAGCGGCTGCCGAGCGTCATAGGATAATACGGGTTGGATATGGGCGCGTTGTTTATGGGTTTCTCGTCTCCGATGGACTCGACAATCGGTTTGTCTACGGACTCCTCTCCACCACAGCCAGACATCAATAGTATGAAACAGAGAAATACAACTCCGCTAACCCTGTTTCTCGAATAGAATTGCCTTTTGAATAACCTATAAATTGACATATTGGCCTCCCGTAATCATTGAACTCTATTCAGTCATTGCGCAAACTATATCCTTTTCTGGTTACCGACCATCAGAACCTGTTTGAGAATTAAATGGCAATACCATGTTCCGGCAATTCGGAGGTTACAATTGCCGAGTTTCCAAGTCATTAACCTCCCAATGTGCCCTTACCGAAAGGCACATCTGGAAAATCCAAACAGATTGCTAATCAATATGGTTTCAGTGTCCAATGTAACTCAAGATTCCGCCATAAAGTACAGCAAAGTTCATGCCAAAACCAGAATCACACTTCGATTTAGACTCGGTAAATACGCTGCGTCAAGATAACACGGGGATTCTAGGGTTTTTCGAGCCGGAGGATGGTATTCCGCAGTGAGGTGCAAAGGGGTGCCACAAAAATGGACAAAATCTGGGAAGATTTGGCTTAAAAGGAATTCAAACCCTTGCCTGACAAGGGTTTGTGCGAGGTGCCGCAAAAGTGGACAAAAACCCGAAATGTTCCACCCTTTTGAAGGATAGATTGTAGGAAGGATGAGGGGATACAGGTTGAAAAATTGCTGTTCGCGGCAAAACGCCTATAGATGATTCAGTCCTTCATAAGACCAACAATTGGCTTTGCCACCTACTTTTCAAACGGGCTCTCAAGCGAGTGAATAGCGAGCATGATTCTGTAGAAATGTCCTATGAACACTCTTGCCTCGCGGTGCTGTGTGTAAAGGTGTGCGGTTTTGTGAAATCCGATTGTACGGCCTGATGCGTTCGTTTACCGAGTTAGTTTGAACCTCAATGTAACTCCGCGGCAGTTTTCGGGATCAACGCGAAATCTTTCTCCACGATTTCTATTGCATCTTCGGGACTGACAAGAGGTACAGTATGCGTGTAGACGCATTTTTTTAGGCGCAGTTGTCCCCCCGTTCCGTGCGAATGGTAGTGGGTGGACGTCACCGTGAGCACCGCATTGTAACCGCGCGGCGCCGCCTTCTCAAATTCGAAAGCGCCTGTTTCCGAGGTCGTTGTCTCACCCTTGCCCCCTTGTGTTCCGGCATTCCACTTAACCACCGTCAAATTTTGGTACTCGCGCCCGTCTTGGGTGACAATTCCGTTATCCAAAGCGGCTCCGTCAACCGAACATACACAAATTCCGCGTATGGTATATCGATTCAACGCATACCAATCCGTGGGTTGAACGACGTATAAAGAAAACAAAATCCCCCCAGCTGTCAGTATCACAGGCGTAAGCAATGTGCGCGTGCGCTGGTAGGCGAAGGTGATGATGCACGCCGACGCGAATGGGAGAGAGACGACAAAGAGTAATCCCAACGAGTATATTAACTGAAATAGGAACGCCGTACAAAAAATGCCGCATATAACCGATGAACTTTCACGTTCTACGCCGTTATATACGAGTCCCCAGAAAAACGTGCCTTGACTGATGACCGTCAATATAACGAAGATTGTCACTTCAAATCGCGTAATATCGGCATCCTTTATCCCCAAGAAATAGGATTCGAAAGGACTTTGCCACGGTGTCAAAATGGGGATCGGATATTGATAGAGCAACCGGCGCCAGCCCCATTCTTCCATTGACCAAAAAAGTAATGTGACCGGGAACAGAGCCGCTGCCCAGATTAAGGCGCGTTGCCAGTGGCGGAACGTTAGACCTATCTCGGACCAAGCAAGTGAGTATTTTCGCCGCACAAATAAGTAACTCGACACCCAAATAGCAACTGATGGAACTAGCGCTACGCAAAGGAATAGTCTTGAAGGGAAGCGGTCGCCACCCTTCAGCAACACGCTGCAGACAATAAGCGCCCCGAAGAACAGTGCAGCGGCAGTTAAACCGGCGATGATTAATGCATAGTCGAAATCCTCTGACCGAAAAAACGGTTTTTGGGCGTTCGGCTTGTCTGGCGATTCCGCTAACGGCGTATGTCTCTCCATTTTTCCTCCTAGGGCCTTTAAACTGCAAAGCGCCATGGAAAATGCACCGTACCATCATGAAAGGCATTGAAGAACCCTTCTAGGTCTGCGCAGAAAAAGGGGCTCCCGTCATGGCTAAAGGTCGCCCACCTCCCTTTGCGACGTTGCGAAGTCTCACCGACCACTATCCGCTTGCCGCTAATCACTTCCGCTTTTGACATCGAACGCGATTAATTCTGAAATACCTGAGGCGTCCTCGATCTTTACGGGACCGACCTCCGGCGCCAACCACAAGCTACCGGATTGTACGGGCGGCATTCCTCCTGAAACCACGCGGCAAAGTCATTCTCTGCTAGGGAGAACTTAAACTTCCCAATACAGCCAATCATCGGGTGAACTATTTTCCTTCGAACTGGCGACTGGTCTCTGAACTCTAGCCATCAAGCCAGTGATTAGCGAGTGCGATAGAGATCCACTGCCTTTATCTCGTAGTCAATCAATTCGGCGATTCCGTTTGTGGTTTCTATTTTTACCGGTCCCACTCCAGGCGCCAGCCACACCGTATGCAATTCTAATTTCGGCATCAAATACGTCAACAAGTCGGTTAACTCTTCACGAGTCACCAATTCCACAGCCACGCGATGCGCTCTTCGATAAGTCATATGATGCAGTATACTATGTCTAAACTTTAGAGTTCTAAACGATGCTAGTCTCGCTTCGTATTGAAGCCTGAGGCAATCCCCAAAAACACCAGCGGGTGTTTCAACCAATTCCCGAGCGCCGCTAATCTTTCCGAGAATCACGCCTTCAGCTTCATAATTGCAAATATAGTTCCCCCCATCAATACTTCCTCTCAGTCTTAATTCGAGCGATTGAAAGGTCTGGCTCGGAATAAGCGGAAATCGAAGAGGTGTTAATTTACTATTCCAAACCACATCGGTTTTAGCGTTATGTAGGTAGGCTAAGATTCGTGGATTAAATTTATTCTTCTTCGATACGCACACAGGCTTCCGAAGCTCGTTTTTTCCACACGTCATCCCGATACTCCAGTCCGGGGTGCTGCCGCCGCTGTCGACAATAATTTCCCGGATAGCAGTACCCAGGTCGTTGTGGACGAGTCTGCGGTCAAGCCGGTCGAGGAATGCTACATACACGGGAGACCTGAAAGACTCTACTTGAGTATCTTGGAGTGGCGGGTCGGAGCTAAAGAAATGAAAGAGATTGTCACCAAATCTCTTGGTTTCTGTGACTTCCCGCGTCCATTCAGAACCGTCAGGATTACGGTATACCCAGCGGCTGCCGAGCGTCATAGGATAATAGGGAATGGATATGGGTGCGTCGTTAATTAGATTCTCGCCTCGTACGGACTCCACGATCGGTATGTCCACTGACTCCTCTCCGCTGCACCCGAAAATCAATAGGATGGCAATGACAACAGTAGCCAGTGACCGGTGGCTAGAGATCAGTGAATACAGACCTGCCTCCAGTGTCTTTTGCGGAGAATTCGATTTAGAATGTTCAGGTATAAACATTGCTGCCTCCCTAATCTATACTCCGCATCGGTTAATTTTGCGCAATTGTGCACCGAAGATTTGTAGGAGCGATCTCCGAATCGCGACGGTCGGGAATCGGTGGGAACTCCTCCTACCACCTGCAAAACTCACGCTCCATTTTTTGACTCTTGAAAAGCGCAACTTCTAACAGCGTAGAGTATAGTTGGGGACAACCTTGCGAATGGTTGTCTGTAGAGATCGTCCTATAGACCGCTAGCCGTGTGTCACATATCACCGTCAGCCTTGACATCGTATGAGATTAACTCCGAGATGCCGTCCGTGCGTTCGATCTTTACCGGTCCGATGTCCGGAGCAAGCCACACGGTGCCCAACTGCATCCTCGGCAATCCGTCCCTGAAAAGCGTTGTCAACTCTTTGCGAAGCTCTTTTTCATAAAGGTCGATTATCCTTTGTTCAAAAAAAAGCGCGGCCGCGCTAAACTCTGTAGTTTTGAAGGATAGCCGCGTCATCTCGTATCGAATTTTAAGACAGTCTTCGAATGCGCCTGCGGGCGTGACAACCGATTCCGGCTGTCCCGCTATGCCTGAAATCGTAACGTCCGCTTCAAAAGAGTGAATGTCTCCGATCCCCTCATTGTCCCAGATGGGGGGCAAATACCGGGTTCCGCTCAGACTGACATCAATCGCTTTCCACCGCCGATAGGGAACGAGAGGAAGGCGAAGCAACGTCATTTTACTATTCCAATCTACACGTGCGTCATACCCATATAATAACATTAAGGCATCGTTGTTTATTTCTTGTAGATCCTTACCATCACGAACTATATTTTCGAGTTTCCTCAGGCGGCATCTCGGACGCCTATCGCTAAGACACCTAAGGCCGGTAACCCACTTGTTAGGTGGCACTCGTCCGCTTCGGGCGATCGTTTGCGAAACAGTGTCGTTGAGGTCGCTCAGCTTAATGTCGTAGATAAGCCGTCCATCAGGAGCAATCACAAAAGGAGATGGCGTATAGGCGGGCGTCTCAGAAGGGTCGTACTGATTATCGTTAATAGGGAGATCGTAACTGAAGAAAACGAAGAAATGCGAGCCAACTTCCTCAATTTCGGTGACTTCTCGCGACCATTCGGCTCCGTCGGGGTTGCGGTATACCCAACGACTGCCGACTGTCACCGGATAATAGATGGGAGACACATCAGCGAAATCTTCGGTTTCTCTCGTTCCATCGGCACTTCCGTCTAACGGTTTTTCAATCGATTCCTCACCGCACCCAGACATCAATAGGATCAAACAGAAAAAGGCAACTCCCCTAATCCTGTTCCTTAGAGGGTATTGCCCTTTTGAGAAGCGGGGTATGAACATTTTTGCCTCCTGAGTCCACGCGACGAAGCTATGCTCTGCGAGGGATGACATAAACTTCCCAATACAGCCAATGATTGGGTGAACTATTGTCGTTCAAACTGGCCACTGGTCACTTAACACTAGTCACTGCCTTTACCTCGTAATCAATCAATTCGGCGATGCCGTCGGGAGTCTCAATTTTTACCGGTCCGACGCCTGACGCCAGCCATACAGTTTGCAGTTCTAATTTCGTTGCTAAATGCATTGACAGGTCGGTCAAGTCTTTACGAATTTCCAATTCTATAGTGTCGAGATACGCCTGTGGTGCAAACATTCCCATAAAATCTTCAAACTCTACTGTTCTATACGATGTCAGCTTCGCTTTCGCTCCGTATTGAATCTTGAGGCAATCCTCAAAGGAGCCAGCGGAAACCTCGACCAATTCCCGGTTGTCGCCAATCTTTCCCAGAATCACTACTTCGGCTTCAAAATCGTGATCATAGAGCCGCCAATCATAATATCCTCCTCTCAGTTTTACATTGAGCGCGTTGTAGGTCTCCCCCGGAACCAGCGGAAACGGGAAGAGTGTTAATCTATGCGAAGTTACACTGGTGTCGTAACGGTATAGGTAGGATAAGATTCCCGGCGTAGACCTGTCCTTCCTTGATACGCACATCGCCTGGCGACCCTGTTTTTTACAAGACATCCCGACAGCCCAGTTTGGAGTTTCGCCGCCACTATCAACAATAATCTTCCAGACAGCGGCATCAATGTCCTTGAGGTTGATCCTGCGGTCAAGCCGATCAAGAAATGCTACATACACGGGAGACTTGAGTGACTCTATTTGAGTGTCTTGGAGTGGCGGGTCAGAGCTAAAGACATGATAGAGATTGTCACCATAATTAGTTGTTTCGGTAACTTCCCGCGTCCATTCGGAGCCGTCGGGGTTGCGGTATACCCAGCGGCTGCCAAGTGTCATTGGATAATAAATGGTCGATATGGGCACGGCTTCATTGCGCGTCTCGTCTCCCATGGCCTCGACTAAAGGCGTGTCCACGGATTCTTCTCCGCCGCAGCCGGAAATCAATAGGACGCCAAAAAGAAAGACAATCCATCTGGTTCTACTCCTCAGAGAGGATTGCCATTTGAAGAAACTGCGTATGCACATTTTTACCTCCTGCAACCAAGCGTAAACGAAATAATTGCCTATCTATGGACGAAGATTACTTAAAGCAACCTATTCTTACTGGACACGGACCATCAAGCGAGTGATTCACGAGTAGGATGAACTATGGGATTGCTATCGCGCTCATTATCCATTCGCTTGATCCTTCCTTATCCGGTCAGTTGATCGATAGCACTCCATTATCCCTGTCGGAATAATTCATTCAGCAAGCAACACTTACGTCTTTGAATCTATGATAGGCTTTGAAAAGGTGTTCCTTCGTGGTCTGGTTTTCACTCCAGAGGAGTGCTATGTCAATAGAATCGTGATGCGCCCAATCTCCGCACTCCAGAGGAGTGCTATGTTGAGTGTTACTTGATAGCACGCCATTATCCTGGGTGGAATAATTCATTCAGCAAGTATCACTTTCTAGTCGGAGTCCATTTCCTCGATCCAGAGGATCGACATGTTGATAGAATGCGACATATCCAGATTCCCGCGCTCCAGAGGAGCGCCATGTGGTGCGTTAATTGGTAGTGTTACTTGATAGCACGCCATTATCCCTGTCGGTATAATTCATTCTGCAAGTAACTGCCCCAAATTTCCATGTAGGAGGGGCATCTTGCCCCGACGGTTTGTCCTAAGCGCACATTATACTAGACGGAATAATTGCCTCATCAAGAGACTCTCAACTCCCGCTATATGACTGGTTCTGAAAAAGTGTTACTTGGTAGAACTCCACCGGCAACTGACCGCCGTCTTTTTCACTAGCCACTAATCACTTACTTTTATGTCATAGTCCATCAATACTGCCCTACCCCCGGCGGCGCCCTCTATTTTCACCGGTCCAACCCCCGGCGCCAACCACACCGATTCTACTAACCCTAGTATCGGCATCACGTTCACGTGCGTCAACAGAGTTGTCAATTCGTCGCGAAGCTCAACTTCCATATGTTTGCGGAGTTTCTTCTTTTGGAGTTCTGTGAGTTCACGCATAACCGTGAACTCTTTAGTGTCGACCGACGGCGGTTTCGCCTCATACCGAATGTTAAGACAATCTTCAAAGATGCCCGCGGGCGTCGCAACCGAATACCGGTGTACAACCCTTCCCAGAATCGCCACATCGGATTCAAAAGAGTGCCGCATGGTATCACCAATCGGCGAGGAGCCGCTCAATCTGATATTGAGCATCGTCCATGTCTTACCGGGAGCAAGCGGTAAATGAAACAAAATTCTCGAGTCGCTATGCAAATCCCCTCTTACCTTGTAATAATTCAAGAAGGTTAATCCCTTTTTCCGTGTTTTCCACACACCGTTTTGGAATATTTGAAACCAATGCCAGCGTCGTGAGTTATCGTTGCTCTCAAGAATCGTTTTCCGAATCGCATCATTGATGTCGCCGATTTTGCCCTTGAGGATAATGCTATCGGGAGTCGCCATGTACACGGGCGCTCGGAAAATGGCGAATTGATTGTCTTCGATCGGCGGATCATAGCTGAAGTAATGGTAACTGCGCGAGCCAACTTCCTCGGCGTCGGTTACCTCACGCGCCCATTCAGAACCGTCACGATTACGGTACACCCACCGGCTCCCGACTGTCATCGGAAAGTAATTGGTAGATGTGGATACGATTACGTCGGGTTGCCTATCTTCAACGGGTTTTTCAGCGATGGGATTGTTGATGGACTCGTCTGCGCACCCGATACTTAACAGGATGGCAATAAGAACAATTGCCAGTGAACAGTGGCTAGTGACCGGTGAACACAGACCCGTCTCCGGTGTCTCTTGTCGAGATCTCGATTCGGAATGTTCAGGCGTAAACATTGTTTCCTCCCTAATCAGGTTTCGGACAACCTTGCGATTGATTGTTTGTAAAGAGAGCCTTACGGACGACTAGCCACTTGCCGTAAATCACGATCAGTCTTGACATCGTATGAGATTAATTCCGAGATGCCGTCCGTACGTTCGATCTTTACCGGACCGATGTCCGGAGCAAGCCACACGGTGCCCAACCGCATCCTCGGCAATCCGTCCCTGAAAAGCGTCGTCAACTCTTTGCGAAGCTCCGCTTCATAAAGGTCGAGTAGCTTCTGTTCAAATACAGGTCCGGACACGGTAAATTCGGTGGTTTTGAGGAACAACCGCGTCATCTCGTATTGAATTTTTAGGCAGTCTTCGAAGGCGCCTGCAGGGGTGACGACCGATTCAGGCTGTCCCGCTATCCCCGAAATCGTAACGTCCGCTTCAAAAGAGTGAAGGTCTCCGACCCCGTCTACGTCCCAGAAAGGAGGCCTATACCAAGTCCCGCTCATCCGGACTTCGATCGCTTTCCACCGCCGAAAGGGAACGAGGGGAAAGCGAATCAGTGTCAGTTCACTGTTCCGAACCACGCGCGCGTCGTACCAAAACAAACAGATTAAGGCATCGTTGTTTGTTTCTCTGTGCGGCTCGCCGTCACGATATATAGTTTCTTTTTTCTCCAATCGGCATTCACCTCCTTCAACTTCAGTGGTACATTTTACCCTGATTCCCCATTTGTTGGGAGGTACGCGTCCGCTTTGGGAGATTGTTTGCGAAACAGCATCGTTAAGGTCGCTCAGCTTAATGTCGTAGATAAGCTGTCCATCAGGAGCAATCACAAAAGGAGATGGCGTATAGGCGGGCGTCTCAGAAGGGTCGTAGTGATTATCGTTAATAGGGAGATCGTAACTGAAGAAAACGAAGAAATGCGAGCCAACTTCCTCAATTTCGGTGACTTCTCGCGACCATTCGGCTCCGTCGGGGTTGCGGTATACCCAACGACTGCCAACTGTCACCGGGTAATAGATGGGAGACATATCAGCGAAATCTTCGGTTTCTCTCGTTCCGCTGGCACTTCCGTCTAACGGTTTTTCAATCGATTCCTCACCGCACCCAGACATCGATAGGATCAAACAGAGAATGACAACTCCCCTAATCCTGTTCCTTAGTGGTCTATTCGCTAAGAATTTAATGCTTACGAGACTGGCACAAGAAACTGTTCTACCACGCCGGTAGGTGCGGTTTCTAACCGCACCGGCACCCAACACTAACCATATGTTTTTGGAAAATAAACCACTTAGAGGGAATAGCCTTTTGAATAACCGATGTATGGACATCTCTGCCTCCCGGCACCAAACGCCAATATGATCTTTCCAAAGGTTCACATAATCTTCAAATCCCGTTGAGTCGTGGGCAAACTATCTTCCCTTACTGGACACTGATCACTAGTCACTGCCTTTATCTCGTAGTCAATCAATTCTGCGATGCCGTTGGACGTCTCAAGTTTTACTGGTCCGACGCTTGGCGCCAGCCATACAGTTTGAAATTCCAATTTCGTTGTTAAATGCATCAACAGGTCGGTCAACTCGTCGCGGATATCCGATTCCATGGTCTCGAGATACACGTCCGGCGAAAACATTAACCCCTCGACATCTCTAAACTTTACTGTTCGAAACGACGCAAGTTTTGCCTCGTATTGAATCTTGAGGCAATCCTTAAATTCACCCGCAGAAACCTCAACCGATGCCCGGTCGTCGCCAATCCGTCCCAAAATCACTACTTCGGCTACAAAATCGTGAATATGGAACGGCCCATTATAGCTTCCTCTCAGTTTTAAACTGAGCGCGTTGTAGGTATCGCCCGGAACAAGCGGAAATGGGAAGAGCGTTAATCTACTTTGCGAGGCTACACTGGCGTTGTAACGATAAAGGTAGGTCAAGATTCCCGGCGTAGATCTATCCTTCTTTGATTTGCACACCGCTCTCTGGCGTCCCCGTTTGCTACAACCCATCCCGAGAGACCAGCTTGGGGTTTCGCCGCCGCTGTCGACAATAATTTCCCAGATAGCAGCGCCCATGTCATCGCGTACGATTCTGCGGTCAAGCCGGTTGAGAAATGCTACATACACGGGAGACCTGAGAGACTCTACTTGAGTATCTTGGAGTGGCGGGTCGGATCTAAAGAAATGGTAGAGATTGGCACCGTAATTCGTAGTTTCGGTGACTTCACGTGTCCATTCGGAGCCGTCCGGATTGCGGTACACCCAGCGGCTGCCGACCGTCATTGGATAATAGGGGGTGGATGTGGGTGCGTCGTTAATGAGTTTCTCCTCTCCTACGGTCTCGATAATCGGTTTGTCCACTGACTCCTCTCCGCTGCACCCGAAAATCAACAGGATGGCAATGACAACAGTAGCCAGTGACAGGTGGCTAGAGACCAGTGAATACAGACCCGCCTCCCGTGTCTTTTGCGGAGAATTCGATTTAGAATGTTCAGGTATAAACATTGCTGCCTCCTTAATCTAGTTGGGGACAACCTTGCGATTGGTTGTCTGTAGAGATCGTCCTATAGACCGCTAGCCGCGTGTCACATATCACCGTCAGTCTTGACATCGTATGAGATTAATTCCGAGATGCCGTCTGCGCGTTCTATTTTTACCGGTCCGATGTCCGGGGCTAGCCACACGGCGCCCAACTGCATCCTCGGCAATCCGTCCCTGAAAAGCGTCGTCAACTCTTTGCGAAGCTCCGCTTCATATAGCTTGAGTTCCTTTTGTTCAAATAAAAGCCAGCTCGTATTAAATTCTGTAGTTTCGAAGTAGATTCGCGTCATCTCGTATCGAATTTTAAGACAGCCTTCAAAGGCACCTGAAGGCGTGACGATCGATTCGGGCCGCCCCGCTATTCCCGATATTGTAACGTCGGCTTCAAAAGAGTGAAGATCCCCGACCCCGTCTCTGTCCCTAAAGGGGGGCCGATACCGAGTGCCGCTCAGATGGACATTGATCGCTTTCCACCTCCGATTGGGAACTATGGGAAAGCGAAGCAGCGTCAGTTTACTATTCCTAACCACACGTGTATCGTATCGATATAAGAACATTAAGGCATCATTGTTCGTTTCTTTTCGCGCCTTACCGTCGCGATAAATAGTTTCATGTTTCTCCATCCGGCATACTGCGACGGCGCGCTCTCCTTCCGTACGACACCCAACCCAGATACCCCACTTATTAGGGGGAACCCGTCCGCTTAGGGAGATTGTTTGCGAAACAGCGTCGTTTAGGTCGTTCAGCTTTAAGCCGTATATAAGCTGCCCATCGAGGGTTTTTACATAGGGAGTTGGTGTATACACAAGCGTCTTGGAAACGTCCGATTGATTGTCGTCAATTAGTGGGTCGTAACTGAAGAAATTATAAAGATGTGAGCCAACTTCCTCAATTTCGGTGACTTCTCGCGACCATTCGGATCCGCCGGGGTTGCGGTATACCCAGCGACTGCCGACTGTCACTGGGTAATAAACGGGAGACACAACTGCGAAATCTTCGGTTTCTCTCGTTCCGTTGGCACTTCCGTCTAACGGTTTTTCAATCGATTCCTCACCGCACCCAGACATCGATAGGATCAAACAGAGAATGACAACTCCCCTAATCCTGTTCCTTAGAGGGTATTGCCTTTTGAATAACCTATGTATTGACATCTCTGCCTCCCGGCACCAAACGCTAATATGATCTTTCCAAAGGTTCACATAATCTTCAAATCCCGTTGAGTCGTGGGCAAACTATCTGCCCTTACTGGACACTGATCACTGACCACTAGCCATCAAGCGAGTGATTAGCGAGTGCGATAGAGATCCACTGCCTTTATCTCGTAGTCAATCAATTCTGCGATGCCGTTGGGTGTTTCTATTTTCACGGGACCGACACCCGGGGCGAGCCACATCGTTTGCAATCCTAATTTCGGTATTAAATTCGCCAACAGGTCGGTTAACTCGTCGCGAAAGGTCAACTCGAAAGCATCGAGTTCCGCACGCCCAGGTGGACCGAAATTCCCGAGAGCGCTAATGTCAAAAAACTGTAAAGTGTGAATCGATATCGGCCCCGCTTCATATTGAATTTTGAGGCAATCCTGAAACGTACCGGCAGGCGTTTCGACCAATTCGGGAGCGTTACCGATCGCAGCGACAATTGCAGTGTCGGAGTAGAATTCCCATTGTATGTCCAATATATCGGATTTGGAACGCAATCTTAATTCGAGTACCGTGTAGGACCGGTTGGGCAAGATTGGAAACCGGAGGGGCGTTAATTCGCCAAGCGAAGCGACATGCGGGTTTGTCTTAAATAGCATGGTTAATATCCCGGTCGGATTGAACACACGTGAAGCCTTAATGAGGTGACACACGCGGGGAACATCGGGATCTATGCTGCAATGGAGTCCAAAACCCCATTCTGGAGTTTCGCCTCCGCTATCGAGAATTATTTTCCAAATAACGTCCTTCAAGCCCTTGATAGGGATCGGGCGGACAATCCGATCGGCATACGTAAAATGCTCGGTAGATTCGATTGATCCCAATTCGATTGGAGGGTTATAGCTGAAAGAATGATAGCGCTCGCCATCAAAAACCTCTGATTCGGCAACTTGACGCGACCAATTGGAGCCGTCGGGATTTCGGTAAGTCCAACGGTTGCCAAGAGCTATGGGAAAGTACAGGGACGAAGTCGGGGCTGGCGCTACATCAGGAGAGCCGTTTTCGGCGAAGGGGGTGTTGACAGTTTCGTCTGCGCCGCATGCGACCAGGAGGAGTAGGAGGAGAAAGAAGCAATTTAGGAGTAATGCCATGGTGTCACCGTCCGGGCATAATGTGATAATCAATCAATTCTGCGATGCCGTTGGGTGTTTCTATTTTTACAGGTCCGACGCCGGGCGCCAACCACATCGTTTGCAATCCTAGTTTCGGCATTAAATAATTCAGGACATCGGTTAATTCGTCGTGAAGAGTCGACTCTATAACCTTGAGTTCCCCTGGCGGAGGTTCAATGTGTGGCCAAACCGCATCTCTAAACTCTACGGTTGTAAACGATGTCAACTTCGCTTCGTATTGAATTTTGAGGCAATTCTCAAAGGCGCCGGCAGGCGCTTCAACCAATTCACGGTCGTAGCCGATTTCTCCCACAATCATTGCTTCGGCTTCATAAGCGTGAATTGAAAAAGACTTGTCAGACCTTCCGCTCAGTCTTAGCTTGAGCGCTGTATAGGTCCGGTTCGGAAAAAGCGGAAATCGAAGCGGCGTTAATTTGCTGTGCCAAGTGACACGCGTGTTGGCATTAAATAACAAAGTCAATATCTCAGGCGGATCCAATATACTCTTGACCAGTTTGCACTGTCCATTACGACAAGCCACACTGACACCCCATTTGGGATTTTTGCCGGCGCTCTCCAAGATAATCTGCCAAATAGCTACATTGATGTCCCTGAGATTCATCGTGCGGACAAGCCGATCAGCATATGTAAAATACTCGGTGGCACCGAGCGAATCCGATTGACTATCTTGAATTGGAGGATTGTAGCTGAAAGAATGATAGAGTTCGGTATCGAATCTCTGCGATTCGGCAACTTCACGCGACCATTCAGAGTTGTCAGGATTACGGTAAGTCCAGCGGCTGCCGACTGTCATTGGATAATAGGGGTTGGACATAGGTACATCGTTAATGGGTTTCTCGTCTCGAACTGACTCGACTATAGGAATATCTACGGGCTCTTCGCCACACCCGGAAATCAATAGGGCGCCAAAAAGAAAGGCAACCACTTTGGTGCAGCTCCTAAAAAAGGCATGCTTTTTGAAGAAACGATGAATTGACATTCTTCCCTCCTCAATCCATACGCGAATGCTATTCTTTGCAAGGGGTAGCATGAACTTCCCAATACAGCCGATCATTGGGTGAACTATCTTCCTTCTCACTGGTCACTGGTCACTGGTCACTGACTACTATCCACTTCCTTTATCTCGTAGTCCATCAATTCGGCGATGCCGTTGGAGGTCTCTATTTTCACCGGTCCCACCCCCGGTGCCAACCATACAGTTCCAAATCCGAGTTCCGGCATTATGGATATCATCAGATTTGTTAACTCTTTCGATATGTCCGATTCTAAAAGGTTAAGGTAACTCTTGAGCACTTTTCGTGGCGGTGGTTGTCCAGCCATATCCCTAAATTCCGTAGTTTCGAATGATAACACCCTCGCTTGATACTGAATTTTTAAGCAGTCTTCAAACGTACCTGCCAGCGTGTAAACTGATTCCGGTTGTCCTACCTCTCCTGAGATCACCCCACTGGCTTCATAAGCGTGAAAATCAGAGGCAGTTTCATTACTTCCGCTCAGTTTCAAATTCAGGGATTCGTACGTCTGTCCAGGAACGAGCGGAAAACGAAGCAATGCCAGTGATTCATGATGTGAAACCACGCTTGAGCTATAATTGAAAAGGTAGACCAAGGCTGATTCGTTTTTCTGAGTTTTCCACGCACGTCCATCAAATGTATGACTCAAATTCCAGTCGGGATTTTCGCCGCCACTCCGGAGTATTGTTTGGCTAACCGCATCACGCACGCCATTGTTTTTGACCAGGAGAACGAATCGATGGGGAGTTGAAGCATACGCAGGGATTTTCAGAAATTCAAAACGAGCATCATTAGGGGGATTGTGACTAGAAAGATAATAACGCAGTTCACCGATTACCTTGGCATTCGTAATTTCTCGTGTCCATTCGGCGCCGTCGCGATTACGGTAAACCCAGCGATTGCCAACTGTAAGTGGAAAGTAATTCGGCTGTGAAGTATTGAAGGTTTCACCTTCTACAGTTTCGATCATAGGCCTGTTGGCGGTTTCTTCTCCACCACACCCAGAAATCAGTAAGATGACTAGAAAAAAGGCAAGCCCCCTGATTTTCCACGGCAGGAAAGTCAGTGGTTTGAAAGACTGATCTCTGAACATTTTACCTCCTTAAACGCAGTGGCCGATGATATAGTTATAGATGAAGAAAAACACGCGCTAGTTGCTAGTGGTCAGTAAAATTGCGGAAGCCCAATGCTCCCCCTCGCTTACGGTAACCGTTCGCTTAATGTGGAACGGCTATCGACTCACGTTTCACTGGTGTCCTAAAGCATTAATCGTGCCACTAAAATATAACAGGCGCCAACTTGACGACGGTGAAGGCCTTAAAACTAGGCGCAGTGGGGGTTCAGGGCATTATATTTTTTTGGAAGAAGGAGGGGAGGCGCTATTCTACAAAATAGAAAGGTGTGGAACGTTTTGGGGCACAAATGCCGAGAATTCGGCATAAGAAGTGGTTTGAACCCTTGCCAAGTAGGGGATGCTGCCGAGTGCGTCAAAACGAGGCTAAAACTCGAAATGCGGCACCCTTTTTCTATCGGGAATAAGAGTTTCTAGGTAGGGAAAGTAAAGAGCTGTTCGAGTTTAGGGTTTGGTAATTCGTGCGCGGCTTAAGCGACTGCTCAGCGCTTTTCTTGATACGCCCAAGAGTCGGGCTGCAATCGTTTGGTTGCCATCGGAGCGTCTCAAGGCTTCTGCAATCACAAGTGGTTCTACCTCTCTCAATGAGGGCAGGTCTCGCGCGCGAGTTAATGTCTCTGCAAACCGGACCTCCTCTGCTGGGGCCACGACGTCCTTGTGCGATGCGGAGGTTTGTTCGTCGATCGTTTCCCGAAAAGATTCTGTGGAGAGCACGCCGCCTTCGTGCTGGCTGACGGCATCGTGCACCATCGCCTCAAGCTCCCTAATGTTTCCGGGGAAGTTATAGTTTTTAAGAAGGGTAAAAAGCTCCGGTGGAGGGGTAGGCGTTTTTTTGTTAAGCGCCGCGACGGATAGATTGAGAAAATGGGATACGAGTATGGGGATGTCTCCCTTGCGCTCACGCAGTGGAGGCAGGTGGATGTGATGCGTTCGGAGGCGAAAGTAGAGCTCTTCGCGGAAAGTCCCGCCCGCCGTCAGAAACTCAACCGTCCGACTCGTCGCCGCAATTGTTCTTACATCGCTCGATTGTGCTTCGTCCTTGCCCAGCGGATAGTATTGTCCCTCCTGCAAAAAGCGAAGAAGCTTGAGTTGGGACTCCACACCGAGCTCACCGATCTCGTCAAGGAATAGCGTGCCGCCCGACGCCTGTTCGATCAAACCCCGCCGGTCAGAAATTGCGCCGGTAAATGCTCCTTTCTCGTGACCAAAGAGCGTGTCCGAAAACATCTGATCGTCAACTCCTGAGATATCGGTTTTGACAAACCTCCCCGGTCGACCGCTGAGTTGGTGAATCGCCTCCGCGATTTTCTCTTTTCCGACGCCGGTTTCCCCCGTTATCAATACAGGCTGCGCGGAGGACGCGACCAACTCAACTCTCCGAAAAACGATATCCATCGACGGGTCTTGAGTGACGATGTCGGAAAACGCTTCGGGGTGTTCAAGGGTGTCGCCACTCAGTCGCCCCTTCAACTGGCGATTTTCGGTGCGCAAATTCCCGACTTCCACCACGCGTTGGGTAATGTCGCGCCAATCAAATTGAGCCAACATCGGCTCCCCATTTTCGCCGCGGACGGTTGTGGCATTCAGACTCACATTGATCTTGCCACCATCCCTTCTTCGCAACGTCTGTTCGGCATCGTGTGCTTCGCCGGTCGACGCAATAACACGAAACAGTTTCTTGACATCTTCGAAACAGTCTTGATGATATAACTTAAAGATAGGATGTCCAATAATCTCCGCTCTACTATAGCCCAATGCCTTCATCACCGCCCTATTGCATCTGACCACTTTTTGCGTCTCCATATCGATAGATACCACCATATCGTGGGCATGGAAGTAAATGTCGAAATATTCTCTCACCGATTCATCAGTTTCAAGCAGTAACTGCTCAGTTAGCTGCTGGTATTCCACTTTGTCTCGCTCTAGTTCAGCCACGCGCATTTGCAATTCACCGATGAGTTGCGCTTGGCATTTATCCTTGTCTCTCATTTTTTCACGATTCGGAATTGCGGTCACCTGAAGACGCGAATTTCTATAGTTCGGACAGTATACGAATCACCTTTCTTACAATAGCACGAATCCTCAATGATGTCAACCGTTCGCGATTTACCGAAAGGATGGCGAATGCGACATGATCACCTGGGTGGAGAAAGCGATAGAGATCCACTAATCACGGTTCTCCCCTTCTTTTTTCGATGGTGCATCGAGTTGTTTCGTGTTACACTGATTTTCCATCAAATGATAGGAGAATACAGACAATGGCTTATGAACTTGAAGATGAATTTGGTGACATTATCGGTAAAGCGCGCCGAGGCAATGGATTGAGCCTGAACCACGTTGCCAACGAAGCTGGTATAACGGATGGTCAACTCTCGCAGATGGAGGCTTATACGCTCAAACCGACGGAAGATCAGGTTCACAAAATCGCAGAAGCGTTAGGCCTCAACGGGAGTAAACTCGCTGACATTGCCATGGAACGCTGGGCGCCGGCTCCCGTTCCCTCGGAACTTGATGAGAAGCTGGATGTCGAACGAATCTCCGGGGACGTTGGTGGGTATCCTGTGAACGCTTATCTACTAATTTGCAAGGCAACCAAGCAAACGGCTGTTATCGACACCGCCGCCCACCCGAACCTTATCCTTGAACGGATAGAGGAGATCGGCGTTAGACCGGCTGTCATTCTGCTGACGCATGCGCATGCCGATCACTCTGACGGTTTGCCGGAATTGGAAAAGGCGACGAATTGCCCGACGTATATTCATGCGAACGAACCCAAGCCGCGCAGCTCTCAACAGTTCCGCACACTTAATCACGGAGACGAAGTGTCGGTCGGGGAACTTACGGTAACGACGCTTGATACACCGGGGCATACACCCGGCGGATGCAGCTTCTACACGAGTTCCGTTGCAGCCGTAGGAGATGCGATTTTTGCGGGGTCGGTCGGGGGGCCAAAAATCTCTTACGAAGACGAAATCACGAGTGTTCGCGACCACCTGCTCTCGCTGCCGGACGACGTGAGACTGTTCCCCGGACACGGTCCATCCACCACCGTCGGCGAAGAGAAGGAACACAACCCTTTCTTTTAATCGCTGATATCGCGGGTTGTCGGCAACCGGAATTCCTCCGCGCGGTAGGTGCGGTTTCCAACCGCACCTACACCTACACGTAACCATATAATCATAAAAAAATGAACCACTAAATTATCAATTGAAAGGCGGAATTATGAGGATAAACAAAGCAATCGAACTGCTCCAAGAGGGTCAGCCAATCTATTACACGGGACTAAACGATTTGAGTTACGAAGCCGGGGTCAAAGCCGCACAAACGTGGGGTGACTACCTTATGGTCGAGATGGAACACGGCCTTTTCAATGTCCCCGGACTTCACCAATTCATGCACGGTCTCGTGGAGGGAGGCCCCACCCGGAGCGGTCACCGCACGCCCCCGGTAATTACTACGCTGCCTGCGGAAGGAACGAATGAAAGCGTGATGCGCGCAAACGCGTGGATGGTCAAGCAGGTGCTCGCCTGTGGCGTGCACGGCATACTGCTCTGCCATGCGGAGGCCCCCGGGGCGGTCAGGGCATTTGTCGAAGCGGCCCGCTATCCGTTCCAGTCGGCTGGCGTCGGGAACGGACTGGAACAGGGGCGGCGCGGAAACGGCGGACAGGGAAACGCCGCCTCCATCTGGGGAATATCGAGCCAGGAATATCAGAGCAAAGCCGATGTTTGGCCGCTTAACCCGGAAGGCGAGCTCATGCTCGGACTAAAGATTGAAAACAGGCGTGCGCTTGAAAATGCGGAAGCGAGCACGAGCGTCCCCGGCATTTCCTTCGCGGAATGGGGGCCCGGGGATATGGGATTTTCGTTCGGACTGCCTGACGCTCATGACCCGCCTTATTCGGAGGAGATGGCGAGTGCACAGGCGAGAGTGAAAAATGCCTGCGAATCGGCAGGCGTTGCGTTTCTCGACGGCGCCGACCCTGAGAACGTCGCCCAGAGGATTGACGAAGGGGTAAAAATATTGTCCGCCGGTGAGGAAACGGCAGAGGTTGGGCGAAAGTATACGAATCGAACGATGCCGTGGTAAAATCTCGGGTCAAGATTTCGAAGTAGGAGCCATTAAGCGAATGAATAGCGAGTGCGATAGAGATTACTTTCCGCATCGCGACAACCGTTCAATTGGAAGACAATCGCCAAATTACCGATTCGGGCGTGTCACCATGCTACAAAAAGCTGAGCCAGCAACCTAAGTTACAATAAATTTGCACTTTTTTGTTGACACCTTTATATGTGTATAGTATAATTTGCGCGTAGGACCAATCTCCGGATCGATCAACCGACCAAATAACGATGCGTGGGTAGTGGTTTTAGATGCAAAATCGTCACCAATGAATTGTGTGGCGTTCATGCAATTGAGCACCTTCCGCTTCCGTAGCACTTTGCGATTAGCGGTTTCCGGACAATACCAAGAACGGAGATTTGGAATCCGGCGGCGATGGAATCGCCCTGCGGATACATGAGCCAAATTGTGACGGACTCAGCATGTTTTCTCGGCAGGGGTTCGTTCCCATACCTGTCTCGGATGACGGTTGGGCGCGGCTTGCGCTCAATCTCAAGGCAGAAATTGACCAAGACTTAATCGAATCCTACTGTGGCACAGTCTCCCTGCTGTTCACTTCCGGCAAGCATGGACGAGCGGGGATAAAGATTGTGGTCCATTGTGGAATAGAAAGTCTAAAACTTGTGGAGATGCAATGATGAACCAATTAGGCGAACCCGTAACGAGTTATGGCGGACCGTGGACTCAGAAAAAATTAGAAATACTGGAAAGATATCTGGATGCGTACACCACGGCGCTAAAAAACCAACCTTTCAAACTGATGTACATTGACGCCTTCGCCGGCACAGGTTATGTAGAATCCCAACAAGATCAAGATGCGGATGTCGAATATTTCATACGTGGATCGGCAGCTATAGCCGCAAATATTGACGATAAACAATTTGATAAACTAATCTTTATTGAGAAAGATCAGAGCCGGTGCCTTGAATTGGAAAACCTAAAGCAAGCCCATTCCAATAGGGATATTCAGATCGAGAATTCGGATGCGAATGAGTATCTAACAAACCTTCAGCAAGATTGGCAAAATTGGCGTGGTGTTCTTTTTCTAGATCCGTTCGCCACGCAAGTCCAATGGTCGACAATTGAAACAATAGCAAGTTTCAATGCCTTAGATACGTGGCTTCTCTTCCCAACGTTTGCAGTCGCGCGAATGCTGCCTAACTCAAGACAGCCTGACGATATTATAAAAGGATGGGCAGATCGACTCACAATAGTTTTTGGGGATGAAAGTTGGCGCAATCTTTATAAGGAACCTGAACAGATGAGGTTGTTTGGCAACGCTGGACACGTGAGAGATCCTGGGGTTGATGGACTAATTTCGATCTATAAAGGGAATCTAGAGCGTTTATTTGGAAATAGATTTCTTAAGGAATCACGGACACTGAAGAATTCCAACAACTCCGCGTTGTTTGAGTTTCTCTTTTGCGTTGGACATCCGAAGGGAATTGCACCCGCCAAAAGTATCGCAAAGCATATCGTGGAGTACATCTGACGATGTCTACAAACTCCTCAATCGAATGGACCGAAACCACTTGGAATCCCGTGACCGGCTGCACGAAGATCAGCCACGGTTGTACGTATTGCTATGCCGAGCGAATGTCCAAGAGGCTTCGGGCAATGGGAGTTGACAAATACAGAGACGGCTTTTCGATCACCGTTCACGAATCCGTCCTCGAACATCCACTGAAATGGCGTAAACCGCGCCTTGTCTTTGTCAATTCCATGTCCGATCTCTTCCACAAGTCAGTGCCGACAACGTTCATTGAGTCGGTTTTTGAGACTATGAACCAAGCACACCAACACACATTTCAGGTACTCACCAAGCGGCCGAGTCGAGTCGTCCAATTGGGTAGAAAACTAAATTGGACACCGAACATCTGGCTGGGTACAAGTATCGAAGCCGAGAGGTGGCTTGAACGGTTAGCGCCGCTTAAAGAAACGGGAGCCCGGATAAAGTTTTTGTCGCTCGAACCGCTGCTCGGTCCCCTGCCGGGCATAGCGTTGAATGGGATTGACTGGGTCATTGTCGGCGGCGAATCCGGTCCTGGCGCACGACCAATGCAACCTAACTGGGTGAGAGAGATTCGCGACAACTGTGTCAAACATGGTGTACCCTTTTTCTTCAAGCAGTGGGGCGGCGTGTTCAAAAAGAAAACGGGTAGGACATTGGATGAAAAGATCTGGAATCAGATGCCACAGCAGAAGGGACCGAGTTGAAACAGAACGACATCTCTCCCTGAAACGGCGTCATAATTTACAGTCGGAAAATGTTTAAACGGATAGAACGCCATAGATTGGGGACACAAACACAATGAAACCTAAAATGACGATGCTCTACTGGAAATCGGACAGATTTTGGCTAGGAAAACTCCTTGAACACCCAGAAATAATGACGCAGGGCGAGACCCTTGAGGAATTGGAAGAAAATATAAAGGACGCCTATCTTTTAATGGCGATGGATGATGTGCCCGAAGAGTATGAGATGAAAGAAATTGCAATATGAAGGGAAACAGTTTGTCCGCCAGCTCTTGAAGGAGGGTTGTGTTATGCCGAGACATGGTGCAATACACGATATTCATCTAAACCCTGAGACAGGACTTAGACAATCCGTTCCAAGTTGACCGTGCAGTTGCTTCTTTGGTTACCCAAGGCTTTGAAAAAAGTATGAAACGACTAACAATTCTTGGAAAGATGCCTTATGGAACAGAAATCTATCGGGTGCTTAATCATCAATTCACCGCGCGAAGAACCGACGGAGCATTGGAGTTATAACCGCGAACGTCGCACATCTGCACACGGCACTCGCAAGAAAAACAGCGATCAAGCCGGCACTTGTACGAATAGAACCGCCTCAGAAATAAGCCCGAAATGAGGAAAAGATGACGCTGGGGTAACTGCCAAATTCCGAATGAAACTCGGGCGTTTCACCATTTTCAAGGGGCTTACCGATGCTGAGAAACCCACCTGCGGCGAGGTAAATGTCTTCCGCTATGTTATACTCGACTTGAGGACCGAGCCAGATTGACAAATCGGATAGATTGAACAACACTTGACCGCTTGAAGACATTAGGGGAGTCAATTGGTATGAGAATCCGGGGGCAAGGTAGTGCACGCCCATCAGATAAACGCTCCCTTGGGTGTAGGCTGGTTGGTCGAGATTGGCGAGGTAATTCTCGGGCGCCTTCGCGCCAGCGCCATTGAAATGATATTCGAGGAATCCGTAAGTCTTTTCCCCGAAGCTGTAGTCCAAACCGGTAGAGGCACGTAGATAGTTGTTCGCCGCGTCGCCCTCCCGACCAAACGATTCGACAAACACGTAAGCCGCCTCAAACCAGAATCCCGCGCCGTGGATCCCGCGTGCCACATCCAATCCTGCCAGCAGATGTTTCTGAAATCCAACCAGTGAAACTGAGAAGTCCGTTTCCGCGGCATTCAACTGGCTCCGAAGGTAGAAGGCGCTCTTTTCAAAATCGAAACCCTCTCCGATGATGTAGCCGGTATCGAACTCTCCCATGACGCCGATCGGAATACGAACTCGAACCGCATCTACCCCAATTCGGTCTTCCGTATCCAGCTGATCGTAGGTGAAGGGAGTAAGGACATCGGTTGGGTTTACAACGCGAGCGCTTCCCCAAGCAATTGCATCTCGACCAACGGAGATGTCTGCAAAATCCGTGCTGAACTCGATGAAAGCCCGATCGAGATTATGATAGATTCCGACGCTGCCGGTCGGGTTGTTTTCGTTTGGGTAAATTGGTGACTCAAGGTCTACAACGCGATAGTAGTGCGGGGGAATGGAAACAGCTATCGGAGAATCCGAAAAGAGAGAAGGATCTTGTATACGCGGCGCAAAATCGTAGGAGAGGATAAATGATAGCGGCGCTGCCGGCGCGTAGGACAGATTAAGACGGCATCGGTTGACAACGGCGCCCATCATCGGTTCGTTTTCGAGGGGCGAATCGAAGATCGTGAAGAAGTTCTTGTAGTAGCCTCCAATTTGCAATTCCGCTTTAGCGATGCCTCCCGACAGTATTGTTATCAGACAAGTAACAAATGCGAGGACTGTTCTCATTTGTGAGTGAACTGACGCACCAGATTCGGCGAAACACTGTTTTGAATTGCAATCACGTTTCATACCAGAATTTCATAACAACGTCTCAATAGCTGAATGTCGAAACTGCCGTGAAGACAGTCATAGCAAGCGTTCTCACCCTGTCTTTGTCTCACTGAGAACCTCCGCTTTGGTATGAAAAGTATGAATGTTATGAAATCTCGGAGGACTACTAAACAACGTCATTTAGGTCACACCCAGAAGTGTCAAACAGGTTTTAAGAAACCAGTGATTAATGACTTTCCATCCTTCCAATCTCCCTTCTTTATTCACTGACAGCAAGCGAATGAATAATGAGTACGCTAGAGATCCACTGGACGCTAGCCACTGCATTTCGCCTCATCCGTGTCTATTCGTCCGTCGCGGAGTGTAATCAAACGCCTCGCGCTTTCCTTCACCATTGGGTCGTGGGTGGAGAAGATGAACGTCATGCCTGTTTCCACATTGAGACGATTCATTATGGCAAGTAGGTCTGCGCCGGTTTTCGAGTCAAGGTTCGCGGTCGGCTCGTCGGCAAGGATAATAGCCGGGTGCGAAACCATGGCTCGCGCGATGGCGACGCGCTGCTGCTGTCCGCCCGAGAGTTGTGTCGGATTCCGGTCGGCAAGTCCCTTTAGACCGACCGCTTCAAGAATTGATGCCACCCGATCGTGACGCTCGGCTTTTGATACGCCTTGCAAGAGCATGATATATTCGACGTTTTCCTCGACCGTGAGCACGGGAATAAGATTGTAGGCTTGAAATATGAACCCGATGTTATCGCGCCGAAAGTCGGAAAGTTCATTTCCGCTCATATCAGATATTACTTTGCCGGCGAGCCGCACTTTCCCCTCCGTAGGGTCATCCAAGCCCGAAATAATGTTGAGAAGGGTCGTCTTACCCGAGCCGGAAGGCCCCATCAACGCGGTGAATTCTCCCTGTCGAATGGTCAAGTCAATTCCGCCGAGGGCGTTAACGGGAATTCCATCCGCTGCATAAACTTTTGTTACGCGTTCCGTGACGATAACATCGTTTTTTTCAGCTTGTTTCATGGTAAGCGCTCAAGAAAAGTGGTCAGTTGCCAGTGGCTAGGTTCTGTTGCCATTTTCGTAGCAACCAGATAACTGAGAGGTATCTACACACGAATGGTTCTTCGTAGGGGTTGGGTTTCCCAACCCCTTGGCCACACATCAGAGACGAACTCCGACTACCGCAGGCCGGTTTTCAAAAATCGACATCTTGCTGTCGAGATATGAACTTTACCTACGATATACATTCAACTCATGTGGTTTGAGTCTGCCAACCTGCATTGGTAAATGGGCGAGGGAACCTCGCCCCTACGATTACGGATAGTTTCGTACAAATGCCAACACGCCGTAGTTGCAATCGAGACGGGACCGCACATCCTCCCTTCAAGCCTTTCTCCATTACAACATTTCTGCTTTCCTGTCTTCCCGTCTTCCATCCCTCGTGAGTATCTAGAAACTGCGCCGCATAGCGTCTACCGGAGTCATCTTGGCGACGTACCGAGCAGGGTATAGCCCGGCAATAATCGTGAATACAAAGACCCATATCGGATAAAGGATGAACTGTCGAACTGCCATGATGGGGTAGAGAAACTCCTGCATCGTCACGCCCATCATTTCAATGCCGGTGTAATCAATACCACGATGCACGAATATCACAGTCACGAGATAGCCGAGCGCCGCGCCCAAGCCAATGCTTACAATAGCTAGTGCGCCCGCCTCAAATAGAACAACTTGCGCCATGCGCAAAGGACGAGTCCCAACAGCGCGCAATACGCCGAACTCAAACATGCGTTCATACAGCGACATGAAAAGCGTATTGACAATTCCGAAGACAACCACCCCAAACAACACTATTCCCATGATGTATTTGCTCGTTTGAGACATCTTTAGAATTGCCTCCAGTTGCGGCAAAATCTCGGTCCAGCTTAACGCTTCGTTGCCGTGGCGGGAATATGCGCTCCAAAACGGGGACTCCGAATCCTGTGCGTGTGCAAACGAGGAAAATTTAAGCGCGATTTCATGAACACCGTCGCCGATAGCGAGCATTTGTTGAGCTTTTTCAATCCGAATAAAAACCATCCCCCTGTTCATCTCTTCGTCGGCAAAGTGATAAATGCCGGAAATTCTGAACATCTCTTGCGCAAGTTCTCCGCTCTCGGCTTGCGCCACCGTCACGACTACCCTGTGACCAAGACCAATCTCCAAGACTTCGGCGAGTTTTGTCCCGATTACCATATCGCGGCTATTGTCTCCTTCAAAATAAACGCCCTCCGTAATTGCATCATCAACCTTTGACAAGAATCTCTCGGTAGGCGGATAAACCCCGACAAGATTGATTGCGCTGACACTTGCCGGAGAAGTGATCATGCCGGAGGCGAGCGCTCTTTGCGTGAAACGCTCCACAATGGGTTCCTCGGCAAGATCCGCAGTCAATTCGTCAAGCGTTTGTATTGTCAAGGAAACCTCACCTTCGTCTCGAAAACCTTCCCGATGAATCTGTGCGTCACCGAGAAAGGAGGCGGTAGCCGTCTTAATCATGTTCTCTTCCATCCCCATCCAGAACGCATCGACAAAAATCAGGGCTGCCAAGCCGATTCCCATCGCCGTGGAAGCGATAATCGTGCGCCGTTTGTTGCGGAAGATGTTTTTCCAAGCAAGTTTTGTTAGAATTAGCCACATGGTCTGAATCGTATGTTAAACCTTAAAGCAATCAAGCGAACGATCAACTGAACGAATAGTGAAAGCGATGGTAGATCCTGATAGAAGGTACTATAGTGAGTAACATTTACTATCGCCCTCCTTATCCAGGCGGTTAATCGATAGAGATTCCTCTTCATTGCACGTCTCGTGATTTTAAGGTTTTTGCTGGTTCTGTTGACATTTACGCGAAGTGTGTGTCCAATCGTAGGGGCGAGGTCCCCTCGCCCATTAATCTATGCGCGTTGGCAGACTCAAACCATGCGGGTTGAGTGTAGATTGTGGGGCGAGATTCATATCTCGACACCGAAACGTTAATTTTGGAAAGCCTGCCTACAGAAGCCCGAAATCGTCTCTGATGCGTGACCAAAGGGTTGGGAGACCCAACCACTAACTGAGCGAATAGCGAAGGCGGTAGAGATCCCCTACGAAGAACCATGCGTGTGTGCATGCCTCTCAATTATCTGGCAGCTATGAGATGTCAACAGAACCTAGCGGCTAAACACTTTCTTCAATTTAATGCGTTCGCATCGCCTTTGCAGGCATTATCCGCGCGGCTTTTATTGCGGGAAAGAGGCCTACCACCATCGCCGAGAGCAAAACCGTGATTGCCGGAATAATCAGACTTCGCGCATTGACTTCGGCGTACATCGTCTGAAATTTGACGCCGCCGTAGGTGAATTCCTCCGGTAACGTAATCCCGTATATGGATAGTAGGTAATTTGCCAGAACTCCAAGCAGCGCACCTACGCAAATGCTGGCGATCGAGATAATGGCAACTTCGCAGAGCACGAGCCGGAAAATCTGCGTCGGCTTTGTCCCGACAGCTTTGAGCACGCCGTATTCCCGCGTACGCTCCAGCACCGACATCAATACCGTATTTAGGACACCGATGGCGACGATAAGCATAATCACGATGCGCCCAATGGCGTCTCCTTGTTTATCGGCTTGCATAGCTCGATAAAAGGATTTGGCAACCTCCTGCCACGGCGCGACATGCAGCGTTGAATCGTTGAGGCGAGTCTCAATCGCTTTGGTGATTTTAGGAACTTGGTTAATCTTTGATACCGTAAGCACGATCTCGTGGACGCGCCCCTCTAGGACGAGCAATTCCTGTGCATCTTCGAGATTCAGGTAACACGTCACCCGATCGGTGGCGTCGTCGCCGCTTTCCAAGATACCGACAATCGTATACACATCGTTCGCAATGGAACCGTCGGCGCCCTGTGAAAAGAGCACCATCTCGCTGCCAAGGGTCGCGGAGAGAGTTTTCGCCAGTCCCTTTCCAATCACAATGTCGTGGGAAGGTGTGTCGCCCAGAACTCTGCCGTCAATCACTTTCTTGTCAAATTGAGTCGTCTCGATCTCACGCGCCGCGTCCACCCCAATAATCTGTACGGTTGTACTTTTTTCATCGACAGAACCAAGTCCGGCACCAAACACCCGCGGCGTCCACGCTTCGACGCCTGGGATGGTTTGAATCGCTTCGCCTACGGCTGTATAGTCGCTGATTGTTTTGTAGAGTGATGGTTTATCAAGGTACCCCTGCCGGTGCACCTGAATGTGTCCGATGCGGTTTCTCGTGAACATCGTGATAATGTCTCCGTATGCCCCATCGGACCATCCGATGAATACCGAAGACAATGTAAATCCGACAATCATGGCGAGCGCGGTAAGGATTGTACGCCGCTTTTGGCGAAAAATATTACGAAATGCAATTTTGAGCACCATAGTAGTAGGCACGCTCCGTGTGCCGTAAACAAAGGATAGTAGGTACACACCGCGTGCCGACAGGATCACAGAAACCGAGTTTTTTCCGACGTGGAAACGCGAGATTGACGAAAATCAGCCCTATTTACCTATAATCTAGCGAACGTGAACCAAAAACTCGGTTTCTCTATGATAGGTAGCGACCTGCGTTACCTATCTCCTTTTCTGGAGGTTTCGGCGCGTAAAGATTTTATCGTCGATTTTCGAATCAAACGCGGCATTTACGAAGCGGACGACCGTTTTGTGACCGTCCTTGTTTTGAGGAAGCATCTCCATGACGGCAGGGGTAGTTTTACCATCAAAGGTTCTGATTTCTTTAAAATTGAGGACGCGCATCAAGTTCCCCTGCTCATCATAGAAGTGTTGCCATATCGGAATATAATCGTCGGATCTCACCGCAGCGACAATCTCCCCCCAAACGATTGGCGAATCCTCCTTAGGCGTGAGTTGGATGTACACGTGGTCGGGGACTGCGTTCTCCGGTTTGATCAACTGATAGGTGTAATCGTTAAGCATGGACGACTCCTTGACGAGGTCGTCATTCGTAAAGTCGGAGCCCATCCACGATCCCATCATCATTGATGGCGGAATTTTCATTACTTTGTTCGTCTTGGGCAGGTAGTTCCACATTTCATTTCCGATGCGCAGCGTTGCCACACCCTGCTCCTTCTTCGGTGCAGTGATGCGGATAAGCGTCTTGTCCATCCCTTTTGTCCAGACGGTCATGGCGAGGGTACGCTCCCAATGCGGTGTGGTAATTTGCATTTCTATGTCGGCGTGGCTGGTTTCGCTGCGATGGAGTTGATCCATCTTCTTTACGATGGATTCAACATCATGAACCGTTTCGTCTCCTTGTGCGAATACGAGATATGGAACCATCAATGCAAGAGACAGCCACAGATTCAGGCTTCTCACCGTCTCGGGAATCCTATTTCCAAATTTCGCCATGCTTTCGGTTATCCCCCCAGTGGTTACTATTTTTGTAACTGTTTAGTCTGCTGATTTTTAGGGTCGAGTAGTACGAATTTACACAGTTTTTTTTGCCATTTTTAGGCGTACCCCATGGTGAATGCCCATTTCCTTGGTTTGTAGCGATCAATTTTACCCGTCTTACGGTTTCAGGGTTTTCACTGACCACTAATCACTAGCCACTAAACACTTACTCATTTCCTATCGGCGAAAAGGCTAGGACGGTCCCCCTATCATCGCCGGCCCCTTGATCCAAGAATTTGACTCGCAGCGGCATTCCGACCTTTACCGTTTCAGGGTGAAGCGAATCTACGCCTTCGATCCGTGCGACAACACGCGCTCCTTCCACCAACTCGACGACGCCGGAGCAATACGGATTGTTTCTGTCATATCCCTCTTTAATCATCGCGGGCGTGCCGATAGAGATAGAGGTGAAAGCGGCAAGCCTACCCTCGCCCGCTGTCTCCGTCCATTCCATCTTGGAATGGCGGCATTGAGGACAGAGCGAACGCGGCGGCACGTAAAGCGTCTCGCAGCCATTGCACTTTGATCCCATCAGTTTTCCCTCATTGAGAAACTGTTCAAACCCGTAATCGTTGATCGGTTTTTCCACCATGGGATTATCTCCTTTCGAGGATGGTGAAGGTACAGGTGCCGCCGGTGCCGCCGAGGTTGTGCGCCGCGCCGATGCGCAAGTCCGATTTCGGCACACGCCTTCGCCCCGCTTTGTCTCTCAACTGTTCCCACACTTCAATGAGTTGCGCCGCACCGGTCGCGCCGACCGGGTGACCCTTGCACTTCAATCCTCCCGAAGTATTGATTGGAATGGGGCCATCCAATCTCGTCAAGCCCTCCTCCACCGCTTTGTGTCCTTCACCCGGCTTGAAAAATCCAAGATCTTCGATATGAAGAATCTCCGCAATCGAGAAACAGTCGTGCACCTCCGCGAACTGCACATCTTCGGGCGTCAGACCGGACATATCGTAAGCCTCTTTGGCGGCATGTCTCGTGGCTTCAAAGTACGTCAGGTCATCCGCAGAATGAAGCGCCCTCCCACTACCTTGACCAAGACCTACGACGTGCAATGGATCATCCGTAAAGTGGTTCGCAATTTCTTCGGCGACTAACAGTATGCACGCCGCTCCGTCACTTATGGGGCAACAGTCGAAGAGGTGCATGGGCCAGGCGATGGAAGGATTCGCTCTCGCGTCGCGGAGGAAATCCCTTTCATCAATCCAATCGGGCACCGCTTTTCCCTGACTCTTTGCCCGCTTAATCTTGGCATCCATCATGTCTCGAATAGCGAGGTTGAACTGGGCTTTGGGGTTCAGAGGCGCATTGTCGTGGCTCTTTATCGTTACGTTCATAAGATGTTCCCGGGATGCGCCGTATTTCTCGAAGTATGCAGTTGCTATGGCGGCGAAAACGCCCGGAAACGTTAATCCCGCTTTGCGTTCGTAAGGGCTTGCCGCCAAAGCCAGGCCCTCAGCAACCTCTTCCGTGGACCGCTTCGACATATCCTCGACTCCGCCGATTAGCACCACATCGTAGAAACCGGAAGCAATGGCAAAAACGCCTTCGCGGAAGGCGAGAGCGCTCGAGGCACAGGCGCCTTCGGTTCGTGTTGCCGGTTTGGGAACGAGTCCGAGAGAATCGGAAAGTATCGCTCCCCAATGAGACTGCTGGACGAAGAAATCGTTAGTGAAATTGCCTAGATAAAGGGCATCAATGTCCCCCGGATCCAGTCCCTTGTCCACAGATGCGTTCATTTGGATATACGCTTCGACGAACAGATCCTTCGAGTCTTTATCATTGAACATGTCAAATTTCGACATGCCGGCGCCGACCATGGCGACTCCTCTTCCCAGCTTTCGTTTTTTGTACATGAAGAACTCCTTTTGAACGTTTTTTGCATGTAGTAGGCATACTCCGTATGCCGTAACCCTTGGACGCATTACGGCACGGCGGCTCCTGCTGAATTGACAAATCCAGCAGATTCTAATCTATAGAGAGTCTCTATGCCGTAGAAACCGATAGCTTTATTCTTCTGCTCCGAAGGAAGGACCATTAAGGGTGGAGCGGTGGGAGATTTTCCACCCTTCCACCCTTCCATTCTCATATCACCCTACTGGTTCTGCCTTCCCAATACTTCTCTCTCAATTCCCGTTTGACTATTTTCCCGTAGTTATTCTTCGGGAGTTCATCTACAAACTCGACAGATCGAGGCTTTTTGTAACGGGCAATGTGTTCCGTACAGAAATCAATCAGTTCCGTTTCCGTGACGTTACTGCCGGGCACAAGAGAAACGATAGCTTTAATCGCTTCACCCCACTGCGGATCCGGCACGCCAATCACGGCAACCTCTCGAACGGCAGGATGTCCCACGATAACTTCCTCTATCTCGCGGGGATAGATGTTTTCACCGCCGCTGATAATCATGTCTTTCGAGCGATCCATGAGAAACAGGTAGCCCTGCTCGTCCATGTAGCCCATATCGCCGGTATACAGCCATCCGTCTTGCAGTGCTTCAGCAGTGGCTTCAGGCGCGCGCCAGTATCCCTTCATCACCAAATCCGATCGTGTCACGATCTCCCCCGTTTCACCCGGCGGAAGTTCGTTTCCATCCGGGTCAACGACTTTGACTTCGACGTCGGTACGCGGAATACCGGCGGATGCCAAGCGTTTCATCTGATCCGAATCTCCGTCAAGCACGTGATCATCGTGGGAAAGATAAGTGATGGTCATGGGAGATTCCGCTTGACCGTAAAGTTGGACAAGGCACGCACCCAATTTTCTCATGGCATCCATTAAGTCCTCTACCAACATCGGTGCGCCGCCGTAGTTCAAGTATTTCAACGAGCTATGGTCGTATCGGTCTATCGCAGGGCTATCTATCAACCGCTTAATCATTGTCGGCGCGGCAAACATATTTGTCACGCGGTGTTCTTGAATTGTCCTTAAAACTGTTTCCGGGTCGAAGGACTTGGATTCCAAGATGACATTGGCGGCGCCTTTGGCGATATTCGGTAGAGCGTAGCACCCGCTCCCGTGGGATAGCGGAGCAGCGTGGAGGGCAACATCGCTTGAGCCGAAACCGGGAGCCATGTCTGCGTAGAAGTTCATCGTCATGCCGAGCAGATTGCGGTGTGTCAACATCGCACCTTTCGGGCTGCCGGTTGTTCCTGATGTATAGAAAATCCACGCCACACCGTCCGCATCGACATCGGCATCATCAAATTGGTCAGATTCGGCAGCCAGTAGAGACTCGTAATCTAGTAGATTGTCACGCGCTTTGGACAGTGAGACAATAGACGTGACACGGGGGAAAAGGTTGCAAGCCTTGATGATTTCCTCGCTGAATTCGGGCGATACAATCACCGCTTTGGCTTCGGAGTGCTTGATAATAAAGGTGTACTCCTTGGGATGCAGCCGAAAATTGATGGGTACGACGCCGCACCCGGCTTTGAAGCCCGCAAACATTGATTCGAGCATCTCGGGGCAATTATACATGAGCAGCGCCACGTTATCGCCCGGTCGAATCCCGTGCTTGTAGAGCGCGTTCGCCAAACGGTTTACCCGACTGTTGAACTCCGTGTATGATAGTCTTTTTTCACCGTGTGCGATAGCCAAGTTGCCGGCAAAAGTTCGAGCGGATTTTGTCAAGCATTGACCAATGTTCATGGAGAACCTCGTCACACAAATCAGAAACCGGATGTCCCGTCCGTATTAGCCTATTTTATCATTTTCAGGTTAGTAAAGGGAAAAATAATCCGTCGCAAATACTGTTACGCGAGAGTTATTGCTCAATGGAGTGCCACGCAACATCATCAGCTTAGTGTATGAGCAGTTGACTCAGTCGGTGACCACTGAAATCGGTACGATGTACTGGTATGCCGAACGATTCTGAGAGCAGCGCTTGTTACTCGACGCCCCGCCGTTCAACAGCCATCTTGCGGTAGTTGGCTTCTGATAGTATGCAGGCATTCCAGCCCACCACCGGCAACCGAGCGAATAGCAAGGGCGGAAGTAGATCCCGTTGCTTCAGCGACAGTCCTTGATAAGGACGCAGGATTACATCATCTATGAAAGCATCAAGCTTCAGCCGCTGCCGCAATTGTTTAGTGAAAATTTGTTGGTTGTGGTACAATAGAAATGATAGAGCGCAATATGCTGCTACTCATTTCTACGTGCGCTTGAAAAACGATGGGCGACGAGTAACACGTGAGGGATTATCCACTCAATTGTCGTCATTTCACAGACAAGATTTTTTGCGCATTCCGGATTACTCATTACGTAATACTTATGTAGAGGAGAATCGCATGGCGAAAGGAATTTTGGAACGTTTGGCTGACGACATTGTGCTTGGTGATGGCGGCTACATCGTTGAATTGGAGAGACGTGGTTACGTCGTCGCTGGCGCGTTCACTCCGGAATTAGCCGTTACCCATCCCGATGCAATTCGAGAAATGCACTGTGAATTTCTCATGGCGGGTGCAGATGTCCTACAAGTGATGGCGTTCTACGGCAGCCGCGAAAAGTTGGAAACGGTCGGCTATGCGGACAGAACGTTTGAGATTAATCGTGCGGCGACCCGTATTGCCAAGGAGGTTGCCGCTGATCAGGCACTAGTCGCAGGGGATCTGAGTGCGACCTGGAAATGGGAAGCGGACAATCCATCGGCGCAGGCGCAAGTCACTAGCATGTTTGATGAACAGATTGACGCCCAGGAAGGCGTGGATTTCTTCATCGGAGAAACATTCTGGTATCTCGGTGAGGCGTTGCTTTGCCTTGAACGGATTAAGGCAAAGACGAACATGCCTGCGATGATTACCTTAGCATTCCGTGGCAGCAACCAAACCGATGACGACGTAGCGGCGACTGAATGTGCGAAACGTCTGGTCGATGCAGGGGCGGACATTGTAGGTATCAACTGCATGAGGGACCCCGAACGAATGTATCCCCTCATTGGAGAGATGCGTGACGCGACTAGTGCCTACCTTGCTGCGCAGCCTGTAGCATTTCAGTGCTCCGATGAAGTTCAATGGTTCACGGGGACGCCAGCCTTCCCGGACCGCCTTGAACCGATCCAACTTACACGCTACGAGATGGAGGCGTTCGCGTACAAAGCAAAGAATATGGGTGTAAACTATATCGGCAGTTGCTGCGGCAGCATCGCTAGTCATGTCCGAGAGATGGCGCGAGCGTTAGGCAAGTATGACGAGCCGGAGGTTTGGCAGCCGAATCCCGATGACCCGATGAGCGAGACCGAGTTTAACTGGAAACGGCGGCAACCGGAAAATAGCTGAAAACACGAATTGTAGCTGTTCAGTGCATCGTTTGGTTCGTAGTAGTGATCAAGCGAATGGACAATGAGCGATCAACTGAGTGGATAACGAAGGATCAAGTGAGTGAATAACGAACGCGATAGAACTCCCATAGTAGATCTTGATAGAGATCCCTTCTCATTGCACGTCCGTTCTGGACATATAAGCCCCCGATTCGTCTGAATTTGCATGTACTTCCATACTCGGCGCGTTCTCTGACCGCTCGGTCTGGATTGACAAATCCAGACCAATTAGATCTTTTGTAACTGTTCAGTGCATCGTTGGGTTCGTAGTAGTAATCAAGCGACTGAATAGGGAGCGCGATAGAGATCCTATCATTGCACGTCCGTTCTGGGTATGTAAGCCCCGATTCGTCTGAATTAGCATTGTACTTTCCTACTAGGCGCGTTCCCTGCCCCCTGCTCGGTCCGGATTGGCAAATCCAGATCGGTGGACTAAACAGTTACCATGAATTAAAGGACGCAGATTCGCACTCTACGTGTTTGGAACAGTAGGAACGAACTTTATAAGTTCTTGGTGATAAGGAGAAAGACATCGTGGCTGCATCTGTATTTAAGCATCTATTCACCCCCCTACAGCTCCGCCATACCACGGTGAAGAACCGTATCGTCTCATCGGCGCACGCGGATGCCTTGGCAGAAGATGGGATGCCAAAGGAAAAAGCACGATGTTACTACGAAGAAAAGGCAAAGGGCGGGGTGGGACTGCTGATGTGTTTCGGATCGGCAGGGGTACACCCAACTTCGCCGGCACAGGATTGGCACGGCGTGGAATTGTTCGAGGACCGTGTGATTCCATACCTCGCTGAATTTGCCGATACAATGCACACTTACAACGCTCCGGTCATTTCGCAAATTACGCATCGCGGACGACGGGGACGGAGCGTAGACCGGATGCATCGGATGTACGGGCCGTCTCCTATTCGCGAACCGAACCACCGCGAAACGCCGCATACACTCGACGAAGAAACCATAACAGAGTTCGTCCAAGCGTTTTCGGATGCAGCGTGGCGATTGAAGCAAGGCAACTTTGACGGCTGCGAAGTAAACGCGAGCCACTGTCATCTAATCGATCAGTTCTGGACACAAAACGCGAATCAGCGTATTGATGAATACGGAGGTGCGCTCCCCAATCGCTTACGTTTCGGAATTCGGGTTATTGAGGCTATTCGTGAACGGTGCGGCGATGATTTCATTATCGGCATCCGCATCACGGGTGACGATTTCACTAAGGGCGGTCTTAACAATACGATGATGCAAGAGATCGCGGGAAAACTGGATGGGTTGAGAATACTCGATTACTTCAGCGTCATTGGGGCAACTGCCGAGACCTTCGTTGGAGAAGCGGCAGCAGTGCCGGACATGACCTTCCCACATGCGACGTACGCGCCGCTGGCAGCGTCAATTAAGGGTGTGGTGTCCGTGCCGGTCATCACGGCAGGTCGGGTGACACATCCGATGCAGGCGGAAGAGATCGTTTCAAACGAGCAGGCGGATCTGGTCATCATGACTCGTGCGCTGATCGCCGATCCGCAGGCACCTCATAAGGCGATGACAGGACAGTTGGATGACATCCGGTTATGTCAAGGTTACAACGAAGGTTGCATCGATCGCATCTATACTGGACGCGGTGTGACGTGCGTACAGAACGCGACGATAGGAAGGGAGACCGAGTTGGGTGCGCTCACACCGGCGGAGCAACCTCGTAAAGTGGTGGTGGTCGGCGGCGGTCCCGCCGGGCTTGAAGCCGCGCGGATTGCGAGGAGGCGTCGGCACGAAGTTGTGTTGATGGAAAAAAGCGGCAAATTGGGCGGTCAAACGTTGATTGGCGCCAAAGCCCCATTGCGCGGCGAGTTCTCGGGTGCAACAGAATGGATGAGTGAGCAATGCCGAAAATCCGGGGTAGAGGTTCGACTGAACTGTGAAGCAACCGCTGAGTTAGTCTTGAGTGAAAACCCCGATGTCGTGGTTGTAGCGACCGGCGCTCGTCCACTGATCCCGGAGCTCCCCGGGGTTGAAAAGATGGTGGATGCATGGTCTGTCTTGAACGGGGATGTCCCGGAAGGTGAGCGTGTGGCGGTGATTGATGAGGAATACGGCTTCCAAGGGCCCAGTGTCGCGGAACTACTGCTTGATTTAGGTAAATCCGTGGAGATGATCACAAGCATGGAGGCAATCTGTACGTTGCTCGGCGCAACAACACGCCCACCGGTGTATCAACGTCTGTTCCGCAAAGGGATTGTGATCCACCCTCACCTGCATGTCCGCGCGATCGAGGGCGGCACCCTCATCACCGAAAACGCTTGGGCTGAGACGAAGGGTGAATTGACGGGTTACGACGCCATGGTCTATGCGTTTGGTGGGCAAGCGGTCGACGAAATCTCTCAGTTACTCCAAAACGAGGTAACGTACTCTGTCGTCGGCGATGCGTTTGCACCACGTACGCTCCAGCATGCGATTATGGAAGGACATACTTTCGGGCGAAAGATTTGACGGACTACAGGGAATCATACAAATTGTCCCGTCCACGCGATGGTTGTTGGACGAGTCCTAGGTACGCTTGACATTCACGTAGAATACAGTTCACAATCTCCTCGCTAAGCGGTCCCCACTACGAGCCTGCTTGAAAAATTGGACGCAACGCCATTTTTGGATATTTGCACGAAGATTTCTCATGTTTCTATTGTTTTCTGCTGCATACCTGTGGGACCTCTATGGGAACACTATAGGATTTCTATCGCATTCGCTTTTCGCTCATTTGAAGGTTCGTGATTCACTCACTTGATCACACTGGGCTTATATGCACCAGGCTATGCTGTTTCAATAAACCTTCTAGATCTCTATCAGGATTAGCAATGGGATTCCTACCGCCTTCCCTATCGGTCAGTTGCTCCTTCGCTTTCCACTCAATTGATCCCTCCTTAATTGGTCGGTTGATCGCATCTTACAAACTGCATTCTTCAACCAAGCTCCAAGAGCCCGGCAAACGCACCTGCCACTGAATTGTTACCGACAAAATCAGACCTACCCTCGCAACGTAAACTGTTAGTTTGCGCATGCCCACAGTCGTAACTGTTTAGTCCACCGGTCTGGATTTGCCAATCCAGACCGAGCAGGGAAGTACCATGCTGATTCCGACGAATCAGGAGTTTACATGCCCAGAACGGACGTGCAATGAATTGCACTACTACAAACCGACATCGGCGATACAGATTGATGGACTAACAGTTACTCGCAATCTAAAGATTGTGGCACAGAAGAATGTCATTCTCCACAAATATGGGTAATTATAAGCTACAATGTCTATAGTATGATATGGGGCAATCAAAGGAATGAGAGCACCTATTGATTTTATTCATATTTCGTTCCGATGATGCTTTAGAGTGGACAACCTATGAAGCTGAATACAGACGACATGGTTAGTTTTAACGCGAGAGCGATCATGTGATTTGAGATGCGACTTCCCTAGCTCCAAAAGACTTTGTGCTTGACATAAAATTTATATCAATGCTACCATTTAGTGATTTAGGCTTCTTATTCACTCATACTCCATCTGGCAAAAGCACTCCCATTTGATGCCCGGTTCGGGTTTTCTCTCTTGTTCCGAGACTGATGCTGGACCGCAGAATTGCACTCCATTTTGAACTTTTTCAACTATGCCAATAATTCTAGGATTGGACGTTGGCGATGTACGGATTGGGGTGGCAATCAGTGATGAACTCGGGTTTGCGGCTCATCCGCTCTGCACAATCACACGGAAAAATCGTAAAACGGACCTAGAGACGATATGCGACCTAATCAATACCCATCAAGTAGAAGAAGTCGTGATTGGTCTTCCGTTGATGCTTGACGGGGAGGTCGGAATACAGGCAGAGAAAGTTCAAAAATTCGCAAACCGCCTGATGCGGACGGCACGCATACCAACTCATTTGAGGGATGAACGGCTGACCACGGTTGAAGCGTCAGAAATCCTGCGGGAAGTTGGGAAACCGCGCAAGAAGCAGCGGCATGTAATCGATCAAGTTGCTGCTGTGGTCATTCTTGACGGGTATTTGAACGATGTTCGTAAATCAAATGGCGAAACACACTGTCCCTAGGATTGCCATGTTACTGTTTCCCACGTGCAGCGAGGCCACCTAACTATTATAGCCAAATGGTACGACATCTCACTCGTCTCACAATTCTTGTTACTTGCTGTCTAGCGATTATGTGCATTATCCTCGCGCTTGTTTTCGGTAGTTATCTGACCTCAGAAGGGTTACCCTTAGAACCCAAGGAGGTACGAATTTCCCCAGGCACGAGCACAAAGTCAATCGCAAAGCAACTTGCGGAAGAGCGCATCATTCGCAGCCCTCTACTATTTGAAGCGGTAGCATACTTCGACGGCGCCAGCCGCCACTTGCAGGCAGGTACCTACGAGTTAAGTTCCGCCATGGGTCTTCGCGAGATTATTCATAAACTCAAATCAGGTGAGGTCGTTCACCGGCATTTTGTGGTACCGGAAGGACTCACCGTGGCGCAAATCGCTCAACTCTTCGAAGACGAGGGATTTGGATCCGCGGAGTCGTTTAGCCGTGCGACGCGCGATTCGAAATGGCGAAAACGGTACGGCATCGAAGGGGCCAGCTTGGAAGGGTACCTCTTCCCGAATACCTACAAACTGGTCGATGAAATCTCTGCCGCTAAAGTTATCAAGTTGATGCTCGACGAATTCGAACGACAGTGGACAAGTGAACGTTCCGAGGAAGCGGAGTCGCTGAACTTGTCTCCACAAGAAATCATTACGCTTGCCTCGATCATCGAAAAGGAAGCACAGGTCGCCGACGAGCGACCATTGATCTCGGCCGTATTTCACAACCGATTGAAACGTGGTTGGAAACTTGATGCAGATCCGACAGTTCTGTACGCCCTGGGTAACCCACCCCGCGCATTGACGAAGACGGACCTCAAATTTGACTCGTCGTACAATACCTATGTTTATCGCGGCTTACCTCCGGCGCCTATCTGTAGTCCAGGGTTGGCTTCGATAATGGCGGCGTTGAGACCTGCTGAAAGTTCCCATCTCTATTTCGTGGCTATAGGTGACGGAAAACACCATTTCTCCAATACTCTCGCAGAACATAACAGGGTAATTCGCAGAATCAGAAGGAATTCGACTCGAGGCTAAGGAAGGATACAACCGAAAGTTGAAGCAGAATAGAACTAACACGGAAATGCAGCAAACCGTGCAGGGTGAATGTACAATATCCGGACACGGTTTGATGTTCGGCGAACCTGTTGACCTGACACTCCGACCGGCGCCCCCGGATTCCGGGGTTGTCTTTCGACGGATAGATTTGCCCGATGCGCCCGAGATTCGCGTCTGCCCGGAGAACTACGGCACTGTCGTCCCGCGTTGTACCAGCGTACAAGAGGGGGACGCGGTCGTCAACAGCGTTGAACATATTTTGTCAGCTCTCGCCGGGCTTGGCATTGATAATGTGAAAGTTGATATCAGTGCTTCCGAGCCTCCAGCGCTTGACGGGAGCGCCTTGCTCTATGTAGATCTCATCAAAAAAGCAGAGACCGCTCAACAGGAAGTTCCTCGTCGCTATATTGAATTTGAAGAGCCGTTCGCCGTTCATGAAGCGGATAGGCAGATTGTTCTGCTTCCCTCCGATTCATTGCAATTCTCCTTTGTCTATGATCATCCACACGTTCCGGCGCAAGTCGGCACCTTTACGATTGATCCTGAAACGTATGCGAGAGAGATTGCTCCGGCGCGCAGTTTTTGTTTCAGGGACGAAATAGAGTTGTTAAAAAGCCAAGGGATTGGGAAGGGCGCAACCTACGATAACGTCGTCGTCGTTGAGGCAGATGGTAGCACTAGCGACTCGCTGCGATTCGAAGATGAATTTGTCCGGCACAAAATACTAGATTTGATCGGGGACCTGTACTTGGCGGGCCGCCGCCTCAAAGCCAATGTAATGGCATTGCGATCAGGGCATACGTTGCACACCGAACTCGTATTATCCTTAGCCGAAAAGGGCTTCATCGACAGAAACACGACTGAGCCGGTGGAAGCTCAGCATATCTACGGCGTCCTACCGCACCGTTATCCGATGTGTATGATCGACCGTGTGACCCACGTTGAAAGCGGAAAGCGTGCAGTCGGACTTAAGAATTTGACATATAACGAACAATTCTTCCAAGGACATTTTCCGCAACAGCCCGTCATGCCGGGCGTACTGCAAATGGAGGCATTAGCCCAACTCGCTGCATGGTTGTTACTTCACGACTACGGCGCCGAAGGGCAGCTCGGATACTTCGCTACTATCAAGGAAGCGAAATTTCGCCGTCCGGTGATACCCGGCGACCAGCTCAGATTGGAGGTTGAGGTACTGCGCGGGCGCGAGACATTAGCTCGCGTCGGCGGAAAAGCCTATGTTGGCGATGAGCTTGCCACGGAAGGCGAAATTACAATCGTGCTTGACAAAACACAAGCTAGGAATCGATCGGCATAGAAACTTCATCCGCGTATCAACTTCGGACAAAACTCCTGTGGTTGGATATTCATGGCGTGTCTGTTGTGCATCGGGTTAACCGCAGGCAGTGAGGGAATATCGGGGGAGGATAGGTGAATGAGCAAAATTCACCCAACTGCAATCATCTCACCTAAAGCAGAGCTAGGAGCTGATGTCGAGATTGGACCGTATTCAATCATCAATGATGAAGTCAATATTGGGGATGGAACTGTCATTGGGCCGCACGTGCAAATCGATAAATGGACAACGCTTGGTGAGGGGTGCCAGGTTTATTTCGGTTGCACAATCGGAAATCCGTCCAAAGACCTGAAATACGGCGGCTGGCGCAGCTACACACGAGTCGGCAATCGAAACGTGTTTCGAGAGTATGTTTCAATTTCCCGCGCAACCACCGAGGAGGGAGCCACCGTCATCGGAGATGACAATCTGTTGATGAATTGGACGAACATCGCGCACGATTCAGTCGTCGGCAATCGCACGATTATGGCTAATCTTGCTACCCTTGGCGGACATGTTATCATTGAAGACGATGTTCGAATGGGAGCGCATTCCGCACTACACCCGTTCGTCAGGGTAGGCAAGATGGCAATAGCCGGCGGTTGTTCAAAGTTTGTAAAAGACATTCCGCCGTTCGCCCTTTCCGACGGCCATCCTGCCCGCGTTCGGGGCTTGAACATTATTGGACTCGGCACATCAAGTACGAACCCTTTGTCCTCACTCCCGCCCGAAACGATTCAACTATTGAAAAGAGCCTACCGTATTCTGTTTCGTTCTAAACTTCCACTCCGAGAAGCCGTTGATCGCGCTAGAAACGAGATTGAGTTCAATCCCGAAGTCGAACATCTCCTTGAGTTCATCGAAAATTCCCAACGAGGAATTGGAATTTAGCACGCAGGCTCAGGTGAAATTCTGTAGCTTCGACCTTGGACCAATCAATGCGCCTGCCTTCGTCGGTACGCATGTCGTCGAACACGTCAATTCCATTAGCCCAGTGATTTGTTGTTTGAAAACTCCTTCTGTGCACACGGCAAAGTGCGTGAACCCACCCCGAAATTCGCGAGTGCAACGTTGCACTTAGTGGTTCATTCGCTAAGAATTTAATGCTTACGAGACTGGCACAAGAAACCGTTCTACCACGCCGGTAGGTGCGGTTTCTAACCGCACCGGCACCCAACCCAAACCATATTTTTTTGGAAAATAAACCACTTAGTCCCCGTACCATGAAAATGTTCATTCACTAACGGAGTGATACATTGGAAAAACTCGGAATTATCGCCGGCGCAGGGGAACTTCCGGTCCTGTTGGCTCAGGCTGCTATTGAGCAGGGTCGGACACCGTTCGTCATTCAGGTAACAAAAACGCCGTCTGAACATCTCTCCCGTATAGCGCCCGAGATTTATTCGTTCGGTATTGGTCAGCTTCAGAAGATGGCACGGTCGTTGCTCGACTCGGGCGTAAGGGAAGTTGCGCTAATTGGCAAAGTTCACAAGGGAATACTCCTCCGCCCGTTGCAGGTAGATCGGGTCGCGGCAAAGATCCTCGCCACAACACGCCAGAAGGGTGCGGTTGCAATCGTATCCGCAATTATTGATTACTTGGAATCGAATGGGCTTCGCGTCATTGAGCAGCACCATTTTTTGCAGCACCTGCTACCATCACCCGGCGTTCTTACCGAGAAGCAGCCCACGGAATCGCAATGGACGGATTTGAAGTATGCAATCCATCTTGCTCGCCAAATAGCAGACCTGAACATTGGGCAGACTGTCGTTGTCAAAGACGGCATTCCTCTGGCGATTGAAGCGATCGAGGACACAAACGAGGCAATTCGGCGCGGCGGGAGACTCGGGAACAAAGGTGTTGTCGTTGGAAAGGCAGCGAGCGCATCTCACGATTTTCGGGTTGATGTGCCGACCGTCGGCACAGAGACATTAGCCGTACTGCACGAAGCCCGCGCGAGCGTGTTAGCAATAGAAGCCAACCGTACATTTATCCTGGATCGGACAGAACTCTGTCGGCAGGCAGACCGCTGGAAGATTTGTATCGTGGCGTTGGAGTAAATTGAACGGGACGAAAACAAGATGTTGGTGCAGGTCGACTTACGCTATGAAGCGAGGGTGACCAAAACCATCGTTGGCGACATGGCTTCTGGCAGGAACCTCCGATTGATCCGGGATAATTAGGTCGATCGCGGACGTGTTCTCAATAATAGTGCTATCGCCCACATGGACGCGCTTTCCAAGACGAATCACGCCCGGTCGATTAGCCTCGCTCTTTATGGTGCCAATGATGACTGATGAACCGATGCGGCAACCTTCGCCCATTTCGATGAATCCGTACATCTCCGTATTGGTGCCGATGCTGGAATAATCGCCAATCTTTACGGGGCCAAATATTCCCGCGTCGGTACCGATCTGTACGAAATTTCCGACATCAGGGTGACGCTGCTTAACCTTGACACTGAGGCCACCTAGCGTGCACGGATACATGGCGCAGCCGGAACCGATGATACCGGTTTGGCCCGTCGTGATGCCGCGATGAGGATGCTCCAGAAAATTCGCATCACCTATCCGGGTTTCAGGATGTAAATCGGCTTGATAGTATCGTCCGCCCAGTTCGGCGATCGCGCGCGGTAGAAGCGGTACGGGAATCTGATGGAGATCCGGGCTGTCGTCAAGTTGTCCGACGCGAGTTAATGCATGGGCAACGTCATGATAAAATAGCACGCGCCACCCGGGATAGGCGCTCACAACCAATTGCATCTGGTAGTCAAACGCGAAGCCCAGACCGAGAGAATTAAGAAAATCTTGATAAGGCTCATAATCTCTTTCCACAATCGCACTATCTACATGTGCACCGATATTTAGCTCGGCAAGTTTTTCGTGGGAGACCCCGCTATGAAGAAGGTACGCATCCCAAACAGCAGGATCTCTGAGGGACGCAAAGCGATTCCACCTCGCCCGGATCTTCAAGCGCGGCAGGTCCCATAGGAGCGCAAAAGTTGTCTCCAAGGCTTCTTCCAGTCGCGGCGATTCGGAAACCGCAAGGAAGGATTGGGCAATCATGGCATACAGTTGGTCGACAACCTCTTCAACGGCTTCTGCCAGATCCCGCTTCTGGTACTGCGGATCGGGGGCGTTGTGTGAACCCGGCGCAACGCATTCCAGCAAGTTGCCGAGGATTGTCTCCAGGATATCCCGGTTGACAAACCCGCGCCCCGACCCTAGAGAGAGCATGTCGCGTTTAATGCTGTCGATTCGCAAGGCGCGGAGCTCCTCTTCTGTATAGATAGGTCGAAGCCGGTCAAGCGTCTCGGTTAAGAGCGCACGCTTCTGTTTTTCATAAGACTGTTCAAAGAGTATTTTCTCAGCCATATCGATAGAAGTCGTCAGTAGTTAGTGCCCAGTACATCGCAATCCAATTTCAGGACTTGACAAATCTAATCGCTCGTAACGCCTCGTCCTCCCGGGGTTCAGCGGGAGTTCGCGCAATGGTACCCGTTCAATCGGCAATGACGCTATGCCTGCCAATCGGCAAAGAATTGAGTTGACTAGATGGGACGTTCACAAAAAGTCTACGTATTGCACTTCTCTACGTTTCAAAAAGTGACAACCCGCGCGCACCGATTATCGGGCGTTTGAATCCAGGTACGGGTGATTGGTACGGAAACCCAAGTACTGTCGCACCCTACGTTTTTTCTGCTTTACCCAATGACTCTGCATCAACTATAATGCGCTTCGGAACACATCAAACGGTGATCGAGTAAAGCCAATGATTGAAGCACATCGTATCATCTTTCCGGGAAAACTGCAAGCGTGCCTAGAGCGTTACGCCTTTGAAGACAGCGCGGAGCATGAGAACGAGATTGTTATTGAAACTGCCTTCTCCGCGGTCAGTTCAGGTTCTGAACTTGTAGCTTTCACAAACGATCACGACATGGGCGCGATGCCGTTTAGCATAAATCCGGGCATTCCATATCCGGCTTTTCCCGGATACGCTACAGTCGGGACGATCATCGATCTCGGCGATAGCGTGAAGGGTTTTGACCTTGGAGATGTGGTGTTCGTGGCCAAAGGTCATTCCTCACATCATCGCGCCGATGTGACAGGGACGTCGGTGATTAAGATTCCGGAGGCTGTCCCACCCCGGGACGCGGTCTATGTTCGGTTCTGCGCAGTTAGTATGGCAACCCTCCGCACGACGGTAGCGCGTCCGGGAGACGGTGTGGCGGTATTTGGTTTGGGGGTCGTCGGAACCATGGCAGCCCAGATATTTCAGGTATCCGGGTATGAAGTAATCGGAATTGATCCGATTGATGCACGGCGTAGTCGTGCGGAAAGTTGCGGTGTCCGCCACACGCTGTTTCCAAGCGAAGACCTGTCAACACAATGGGCACTAACGCTTGGGGACACGCCTTGCAAGTTAGCGTTGGAAGTAAGTGGCACCCCGCACGCCACTCATGCTGCCATCCAACTCGCGTCAACTGGTGCGGAAGTAGTGCTGATAGGCGGACCGTGGAAACGAAGTTCGGCATTCAGTATGTCTGACCTGCTGCAACCCGTCTTCTTGAAATACCTGCGCCTTCGCAGCGGTTGGGAATTGGAACTTCCCGAATATCCAACTCCCTTCAGACAAGGCAGCACCGCGGAGAACCTCCAACACGCGATGAATCTGTTCGCACGGAGGCAAATTCAAGCGGCCCCGTTGCGGAGCCATGTGCTGTCTCCGTTAGATGCGGAGGCAGGCTACCTGAGTTTGTTAAACGAGAAAGAAACCTGTCATAGTGTCGTGTTTGACTGGTCCAACAAAACACAAGGTTAATCGGTGCAAATTCGACTTAACGAAAGATACCAATCGGTGATTAGGACAACCTGCTAGGGTAATAGACCATTTCACAGAACTGGTTCAAATCTTGTGAATCTCAATCACATCGTCGCGCTTTAGCCCGAGAACTTGCGCCGCACTTTCTTGGTTGACTGAAATCTCCAAGTAACCGGAACTTCCAATGATTGCCAGGCACTCGCCTACTTCAGACTCCGCGTAGGCAGAATTGAGCTGATAGATTTCAGACTTACCAGCCCTGATGACAAAGCCGTTGCTCATGCCAAATGACTTAATCATATCGAATGTGAGATTTGTAATCAGATTCCCGAAGCGATCAACCCAGATGACGCTTCCCACAATCGCCGTTTTCGTCACTTGAGGTATCTGGATGGGCAATCGCACCACGTTGTTTACCGCATCACCAAATTGACTAAGCGAAATCCCGCGTGACAGGTGGGCAGCCGCGGGAGCGAAAATGTCTCTTCCGTGAAACGTATTGCTAACCTCAGACAGCCAGTAATCTGTGTTGCCTAACGCAACAACGCGATGCGCGGTATCATTGCCGAGGATGTAACTCAAAACACCGTTATCGGGACAGACGAAATACGCCGTGTCTGTTTGACAAATAATTGCCCGTCGTCGACTGCCTACACCGGGATCGACCACAACGACATGGATAGTTCCGTCGGGGAAATAGCGATATGTAGAATTAACGATGAAGGCAGCGCCGTGAACATCCTGTGGCGGAATAGCGTGCGTAATGTCCACAATCCGGACCTTCGGATTGATATTGAGAATCACGCCTTTCATGACACCGACGAAGTGATCGCTAGTTCCAAAATCAGTCATTAATGTGATGACGCCGCATGGATCCAGATGCATTGTGGTTCACTCCGTACCTTCGATTCGCCGCAGCCTGGACAACGTCGAAAGTCTACCAAAACAGGCAGTAGTAGGCAAGGTGAAATATTCGCTTGCGCGACTGCATCCGCTGGGCTATAATACTTCCGTATAATCCTGTGAGCTCGCGTGCGCTTCAAGAGATTCGTGTATTGCGAAAGGAAGTCACTGATGATTGAAAGTCAAGACCTAATGACAATCCCTCAAGCCAGCAAGTGGGCGACGGATTATCTCAAAAAACATGTGACCCCTTCCAATATCTCTTATCTCGTTCAGTACGGAAGAATCAGGAAACATGAGGACAATGGAGCCGCAAGAGTTTCAAAACGGGACCTGATTACCTACTATCAATCCTTTTTAGGAAAGCGGGAGATTGACTGGAAAGCACGGTTAGGCGAAGACATCAATTGGGGTTTGTCATTTGATTTTCTCAAAGAAGCGGATACGACGAAACACGTCCATCGACTACACCCGTATAAAGGCAAATTCATTCCACAGCTAGTCGAATACTTCCTAGATGCCCATACCGATGATTTCAAAAAAGAGGTGTATTTCAAAGGGGGAGATATTGTTCTTGACCCGTTCTGCGGGAGCGGCACGACACTGGTGCAAGCCAACGAGCTAGGAATGCATGCGATTGGAGTTGATATTTCGGAATTTAATGCACTCGTTAGCAATATCAAGGTGGAAAAACATAACCTCGTTGACGTACAGAATGAAATCTACGCCATCACCAGCGCACTTAAACGATTCAATAGTAAGTCCAATGTGACTCAATTTGAAGTACAATTGACGGAGGAACTCAGTGAGTTCAATAATGAACATTTCCCGTCTCCCGATTTCAAATACAAGGTCAGAAATGGACAACTTGATGAGGAAGAGTACGGAAAAGAGAAAGAGCGCGAATTCCAGCTCAGATACAGTCAATTAGTCAACCAGTATAGAATCAAGGTGTGGCAAAGAGGATCTGAGAATTTCCTAGATACGTGGTATCTATTGCCTGTAAGAAAAGAGATTGACCTTGTCTTTGAGCGTGTCAAACAGATCTCAAACCGTGAAACACAACGAGTAATTCAGGTTATGCTGAGTCGAACAATTCGCTCTTGCCGCGCAACAACCCACGCCGATTTAGGAACTCTAATAGAACCTGTAACGGCAGTTTATTACTGTTCCAAGCATGGCAAGATGTGCAAGCCGTTATTTTCTATACTGGGTTGGTGGGAACGATATAGTCAAGATACAATCCAGCGACTTGTCAAGTTTGATAGATTAAGAACGGATACGCTTCAGTTTTGTTTAACGGGCGATTCTCGAACGATTGATGTGATTCAGCAATTAGAAGAGGGACCTCAGACTTTCGCAAAACTCGCGGCGAAACGGCGAATCAAAGGAATCTTTTCAAGTCCACCGTATGTTGGATTAATCAATTACCACGAACAACACGCTTATGCTTACGATCTCTTTGAATTTCAGCGAAAAGACGATTGTGAAATCGGTCCGCTTTTCAAGGGTAGAGGCAAAGAAGCCAGAGACTCCTATATCGAAGGCGTTTCAGATGTATTGCGGAACTGCACTAGATTCTTAGCCGAAGATTATGATGTCTTCCTAGTGGCAAACGACAAATTCAACATGTATCCAACAATTGCCGACCGTTCGGGGATGCGCATTGTCAATTTATATAAACGACCCGTGCTCAACAGGACGGAGAAGGACAAGGGCGCATACTCGGAGAGTATCTTCCATCTGAAGTCCAAATAACTTGAAAACTACCAAGAAATGCCGCTATCCGAGGAACAAATAGAGTCTGTCGAAGCAACTATTAAAGGTAGTCTAAGGAAGAAGTTCCAGAACTACAAGCCGGAATCCAAGAATATGCCCTTTCATCATCGTTTGTTAGGGAAGGATAGGATGGCCCTTTATTCGTTCATCCAATCGCTGAATACAACCTTTGGCACATCAATTTTTGAACCTGTCGCAGAGACGTTAGCTAGATCACAATTCGCTAAAGCACAGTCACAATACGTAGTAGGTGACGAGATTAGCGAACATGCCCAAATCGAAATCACACGAATCATTAACGACTTAACAATAGGCGACGCGCCTGATAAATATGAAGAAATCCAAAAGATAAGGTCCGTGTGTCAGAGAGGTACAATGAACAGATTGAGACCTGTGAAAGTTGATTTGCTGCTTGAAACACATGAAGGATCTATAATCCTGTTCGACCTGAAAACAGCCAAGCCAAATATCGGCGAATTCAAAGGATATAAGAGAACGTTGTTAGAATGGTGCGCAATCATTTTGGCAAAGTATCCGTTTCTTGATGTTCATTCTCTCATCGCAATTCCTTATAATCCATATGCACCCAAACCTTATGAACGTTGGACGCTGAGGGGAATGTTGGATCTCAAGCAAGAGTTAAAAGTAGGAGATGAATTTTGGGATTTTCTCGGTGGAGAAGGCACCTATCAGGATTTGTTAGGCTGCTTTGAAAGTGCTGGCATTGAATTAAGCTCTGAGATTGACCAATACTTTGACAACTTTAAGAGTTAAATCAAAATCGATACAGGAGTTACGATGGGAAGATACTTGCCAATAGCAGACTCTAGCTTGTTCTCTATCCACGACAAAGTAATCGCCGATGATCGCCTCTCGTTTGAAGACGGCATCGCTCTTTGTGAAAGTCCCGATATAACTGGCGTCGGATACCTCGCCAACATAGTGCGCGAACGCCAGAACGGGAACTTCGCCTACTATAACATCAACCAACACATTGACTATTCAAATGTGTGCATCCTACATGCGCGGTGTCATTTCTGCGCATTTGCGCGGAAGAATATAAGTACAGAAGGCGCGTGGGAGATGAGCGTTGACGAGTTCCTTGATAAGGCGATGTACTCAATCGAACACGGATGCACTGAGATTCACAGTGTCGGCGGGCTGCACCCTAAGCTGCCGTTCGAATACTATCTTGACATGCTTCGCGGACTCAAGAAACGTATGCCGCAAGTTCATCTCAAATTCTTCACGGCTGTGGAAATTGACCATTTCGCTCGTATTTTCAAAATGTCGATTAAAGAGGTGTTAGTCGCCCTCCGTGAGGCAGGGTTAGACTCTCTGCCCGGGGGTGGAGCAGAAATTTTTGCCGAAGAGACGCGAGATAAAATTTGTCCCGGCAAACTCAGTGCAGAAGGCTGGCTCGATGTACATCAACAGGCTCACGATCTTGGTATTTCTACAAATGCGACAATGTTGTATGGTCACCTTGAAACGAACGAGGATCGGGTCGACCACCTGATTCGTTTGCGCGAACAGCAGGATAAATCAGGCGGTTTTGTCACCTTTATCCCGCTCGCATTTCACCCCGAAAATACGCGGATGGACTATCTGCCAAGTCCATCGGGTTTAATCGACCTTCGGAACATTGCACTATCCCGTCTCATGTTAGATAACTTTCCACATATCAAAGTCTACTGGATAATGACCGGTTTGAACGTGGCACAAACGGCGTTGAGTTTCGGCGCTGATGATATAGATGGAACAGTGACGGAGGAGAAAATAACTCATATGGCGGGAGCGACGACCCCGGAAATTGTGAGTGTTGAGGAGATAACTCGCTTGATTCAAGAAGCCGGAAGGGCTCCGATGGAACGTGACACGCTTTACAACGAAATCATCCGAGACGGAAATCAATGGCACAGAAGAGCCGCGTAAGAATTGGCGCAGTTTCATTTCTGAACACCAAGCCTCTCATATACAGCCTTTTGAACTCGACTCCATCAAACGATGAGATTGAACTTAGTGTTCATGTGCCAAGCCGTTTAGCCGACCTGCTGACAGTCGGCAGCGTAGATGTTGGCTTGATCCCGATTATCGAATATTTTCGTGCGTCAGAGGAAGACCCTTCTTCATACCGCATAATTCCCAACATCTCTATCTCGTCGCACGGGGCTGTGCGTAGTATTCAACTTCTTAGTCGGGTGCCGATTCCACAGATTCAGAGCGTTGGCTTGGATACCGGTTCGCGTACCTCACACGCTCTGCTTCGAATTGTGTTAACCGAGAAGTACGATCTCCAGCCCGCGTTTTCCGCTTCACCGCCATCCATTGAACTGCAATCAGCCGACACCGATGCATTGCTCCGTATAGGAGATGCCGCGTTGCGGCAACTTGATTCAGCACCGTATTCCGTGGATCTCGGAGCGGAGTGGAACGAATTGACGGGTTTGCCCTTTGTTTACGCCTGCTGGGTCGCAAGACGTGACATTGATCTTGAAAAAGTAACCCAAATTTTGCAGAAGGCAAAGGAACTCAGTATCCCGAACATACCCGAGATTGCACGAGTTGGAGCTGAAACGTTAGGTCTACCTGAAGCCTTGTGCAGCGACTATCTGACAAATCGTATCTCCTACGATCTTGGCGATATGGAAATTGCCGGTATGAACCGGTTCTATGAGCTCGCTCAGAGGTATGATCTGGCGCCGCCGGGAGTCTCGCTGAGATTTACATAGGGTATATTCGCGCCAGATTCGTCGCCAGTCTTTACGTGTCGAGTTCGAAGTCAACAAATCATTCGACCACCCCAGTCAACAAATAACCAAGCTTGCCATCAAACGGACTCCGATATTTTATTGCTACTACGATCCAGCCAGAGGAGAGATATAATGGCGTCCAAGAAAGACATCGCGTTTGAAGAGATTCTAGATTCGCAAGAACCGGGTATCTATGACCTCCAAACGAATGCTGCGGGCCCCGAAGGCAGCCTACCGCTTGCGGAAGAGATGCTCCTGAATTGGCCTAGCGGCGACATTTTTGCCATGACCCAAAACGCTGGCATGGGTTGGGCACCTGCCGAACTGAACCGAAAGCAGTTTCTGCTGCTAAGCACCCAAGGCGGAATTCGTGCGCCAGACGGCACACCGATTGCGCTTGGATACCACACGGGACATTGGGAGATAGGCTTGTTGATGCAGGAAGCGGCGCACGAGTTCAAGGCGCTTGGTGCAATTCCGTTTGCAGGGTACTGCTCGGACCCCTGTGATGGGCGTACTCAAGGTACCGTCGGGATGATGGACAGCCTCGCTTACCGCAACGACGCCGCCCAAGTTCTGCGGCGTCTCGTCCGTTCGCTCCCAACGCGCAGAGGAGTGGTAGGAATTGCGACCTGCGACAAAGGATTACCGGCAATGATGCTGGCATTGGCGGGGACGCCAGATTTACCGTGTGTGCTAATTCCCGGTGGTGTCACTCTACCGCCGACGGAAGGTGAGGATGCGGGCAAGATTCAGACCATCGGGGCGCGTTTCGCGCACGGCGAAATATCTTTACAAGACGCTGCCGACCTCGGCTGTAGAGCGTGCGCAACACCGGGCGGCGGATGCCAATTCTTGGGGACTGCCGCTACCTCGCAGGTCGTTGCAGAAGCGCTAGGCATGACGCTCCCCCACGCCGCACTCGCGCCCTCCGGACAGGAAATTTGGCTAGACATGGCGAAGCGGTCGGCACGCGCCCTTGCGAATTTGGAATCAAAGGGCATCACGATGCGGGAGATTCTGACGCCTGAAGCAGTCCGCAACGGGATGGTTCTCCACGCCGCTTTCGGTGGTTCGACCAATCTACTGCTGCACATCCCCGCAACGGCACATGCCGCCGGACTGGATCGCCCGCTTGTCCAAGATTGGATTGCGATTAATCGCGAGGTGCCTCGTCTCGTCGATGTACTTCCCAATGGACCGGTCGGTCATCCGACAGTCCAGGCCTTTCTCGCAGGCGGCGTACCCGAAGTGATGCTGCACTTGAGAGAAATGGGGATGTTGAATGAGGAGGTCATGACGGCAACCGGCGAAACACTTGGTAACAACCTTGACTGGTGGGTAAAATCGGAACGACGTCAGCACCTGCGCAACCTGCTCCTAGACAGAGACGGAGTGCAGCCCGATGACGTAATCATGAGTCCCAGCGTGGCAAAGGCGCGCGGATTGACGAGCACCGTTACCTTTCCGCGCGGCAACCTTGCCCCCGAAGGCTCGGTAATTAAAAGCACCGCGATTGACCCGAGCGTAGTTGATTCCGATGGTGTTTACCGAATGATTGGTCCAGCACGTGTATTTGTCCGCGAACAGGACGCCATACGCGCCATCAAGAGCCACGACGAGAATCGAATTCGCCCCGGTGATGTGATGGTGCTCTGCTGCCGGGGACCTATGGGTACAGGTATGGAGGAGGTTTACCAGATTACTGCCGCCCTGAAACATCTATCCTTTGGTAAGGAGGTCTCTCTAATCACCGACGCCCGGTTTTCGGGCGTATCCACTGGTGCGTGCATTGGTCACGTCGGTCCCGAAGCCTTAGCCGGCGGACCTATCGGGAAGCTCCTCGACGGAGACATGATACAGATTGTAGTCGACTGTAACCGGCTTGAGGGCAGCGTCGACTTGGTAGGCTATAAAAAGGATATTTTTGGACCCGATGCCGGCGCGAAGGTTCTAGCGGAACGTTCTCCACGTCCCGACCTTGCGGCGGATGAAATGATTCCGGACGATACGCGTCTTTGGGCAGCGCTTCAATCTGTTGGCGGCGGCACCTGGGGCGGATGCGTTTACGATGTGGACACGATCATTGAGATGCTGGAAACTGGCCGGGCTAGGTTGCAAGAATCGGGCAACGCATCTGGGGCTGATTGATGGACAAGGGTTGTTATCGACACAATCCTTAGGCGTTAGGACGTGAATGCACACCTGTTCAGGAGGAATGAAACCTGCGAATGATTAGATATTGGCTACCACTCCTGATTTACATGGGACTCATCGTTTATCTCTCGTCGCTGTCCCAACCGCCCGAAACGCTAATGGAGGTTATTGACTGGGGACCTATCGACAAGGTTTTCCATCTTGTTGAGTTCACCGTATTGGGAGTTTTGTTGGCACGCGCGTTGTCGTACTCTTTGCGGCGAACTCTCTCAACCTATTCTTGGATCATTGCCTTTGCCGTTGCCGTTCTGTTCGGAGTGAGCGACGAATGGCACCAGTCATTCGTGATAGGTCGCCACTCAACCGTTTCCGATTTGATTGTTGATATCATTGGCAGCGCGCTCGGTGTGGGCATCGTATATTTGCGCGTCAAAAGGAAGGAAACACAAGACAGCGAGTAATACTAATTCGTAGCCTATAAGCTATAAGATCCGAGGTTCGTAGTAGCGCAATTCATTGCGCGTCTCGGATCGACTGTAACACTTAGATTTTAAAATCGCATAAAAGCCTGTCTGTATAACGGCGTTTGGCGATCTTGGACAATTTCATACCAAAAGGGAGTTCTCAGTAGGAGCAAAGCAAGGGTTGACCCCCTTGGTCTGACAAGCTTATCGGCAGTGTTGGCATTCATACCATATAGGCAGTGTGATGACATATTGGTATGAAATGGGGTGACACGCAACACTTTCCCAAACCTTAGATTTACACTTCTTCTTTCGGAAAAATGAACTGTCAAACAGGTTCATACGCCTGAGAGTATTCGCACACAGATAGATTGGTCGTATAGCCTTCCGGATAACCAAGCGAATCAGCCGACGGACAGTAACCCAAGATTTTCTTCACTTCGGCTGACGTCTTGATTGAAATAGTGCCTAAACACAGAGTTTGTTTCGAAACTTCACCATTCAGTATATTCAACCTCCGCTAACCTCTCAACCTCACTTTTGCATTGACAACTTTACACACGTATAGTATAATTCAGCCGAAATACACAACCATACGAACAAATGACGGAGTAGCAGTCGTGGGTGTTAGGAGCAACCATTCAATGGCACCAACTGCCAAATCTTGAGCGTTAGCCCGGAAACACAAGCGCCTTCTGTTTTAGCCCAATCAGAAACGCCGTCAACGCAGACTACGACTGCATTCATCAACCTTCTTCGACTGGCTAAACATCCCGGTTAAACCGCTATCTGGGCTAACGCAGGCTAAATCAAGTGAGTATTGCAAAGCATAGATTGGGGGTAACAGTTTAGTTCGGTTCTGGCAAGAGCGGCCGCTCCGGTGGAATGACTATTGAGAGTGGGCGGCGGGAGACCTCCCGCCCTTCCACTCTTCCATCCTTCCAATCGTAGTCTTCCTTGTCGAAGCGGAAGATAAACTTCTATATTGAAACTTGCTAATGTCTTTCTTTACACGAATACTCCCTTTCGCATCACGTTTCACGCATTAATCCTGCCTAAGTCTCCAGCCGCAAATCCCTGCCCGTAGCTTGTATCGCATGTGTTATATTTTAATTGACAATCACACGATCCGCATAGTAACATAAAGTATGTCTTACTTTTACTCGCACGAATCGTGGACGATGTGTCATCTATTTCGATAAGCGAAAATCGTCAAAAAATCAGAGACCGGCACGAGGCCAAAGGCTTGGCGCAAACCCAATGCACGGAACTCGTTAGCGTTTCCTTCGCCATCGTAACCTGAACTATTTGTGGAAGCGTGACTAATTCTCTCAATCTTATAGCCCAAAAACTTAGTCGAGTGGACAAAATATTCATCCAAATGGGATTCCATTAATTCAACTGCGGAAGGAGTCATTCATGCATCCGATCACCGCTGCTATGCTTTACGACTGGACACAGTGTCCGCACCGACCTTGCGTAGACCTTTTCACCGATCGTGCTAAACGCGATAAGACGAGCCCGTTTGTGAAGCTACTCTGGGAAAGAGGTACTGCGTATGAGCTCGAAGTAATGGCTGGCGTAGAGCAGCCCGTACTTGACCTTTCGTCTTATACCGGTGACGAAAAGGAGCGAAAAACTACTGAAGCCATACAAAATAAAGTGCCGCTAATCTATAGCGGACGCGTCACCGCAGGCGACCTTTTGGGAGAGCCAGATCTCTTGCAACGTGAAGGAGACGGTTACCGGGCCGGAGATATCAAGTCCGGCGCGGGCGAGGAAGGCGATAACGGCAAGCCGAAGAAGCACTACGGTGTACAACTCGCACTCTATACTGACATACTTGAACGCAAGGGACTATCAAGTTCACGGCGGCCTTTCGTATGGGACATTCACGGGAAGGAGGTTACGTACGACCTTGACGAACAGTACGGCATGCGCCCTCCTTGGACAATGTGGGGAGTCTATCAGCACGCATTGATGCAAGTGCGGCAAATCGTGGCGCAGGAATATCAAACGACTCCCGCCTATTGCAGCGGCTGCAAAGATTGCCATTGGCACTCGTTTTGCCTCGCCGATCTCGAAAGCTCGGATGACCTAACCCTTCTTCCAGAGTTTGGTCGTGAAAGACGCGATGCTATGGTTGACCACATTCCAACAGTATCAGACTTGGCGGCATCAGAGATTGAAGGATTCATCTCTGGTAGGAAGACGGCATTTCGAGGAATTGGTGCCGATATGCTTCGCAAGTTCCATAGACGCGCCAGACTCATAAAGACTGAAGGTGCAAGCCCGCACCTGACGGCGCCTGTCAGTTTGCCTAGTCTTGAGATTGAACTGTTTTTCGACATTGAGGTCGATCCTACGCGGGATTTCTGTTATCTTCACGGATTTGTCGAACGCCGCGGTGGTGACGTTGCCACCGAGCATTACACCGCATTCTTTGCGAATGCCGTTAATCCGGAGGAAGAAGAACGCGCCTTCAGCGAAGCGTGGAGGTATATCAGCGAAAGGAAGCCCTGCGCCATTTACTATTATTCAAAGTATGAGCGAACCGTCTGGCGTAAGTTGCAAAAAAAATATCCGTCCGTGTGCACTGCCGATGACATTGAGAACCTGTTTTATTCTAGCGACTCTGTCGACCTCTACTTTGACGTAGTAAAGAAGGCGACAGAATGGCCTACTCGAGACTATTCAATCAAGACACTGGCGACTTCCTTAGGCTTTAACTGGCGTGACTCTCACCCGTCGGGCGCCAACTCGATTGAGTGGTTCGATCGTTGGACGAAGACACAAGATGAGTCCATCAAAGAGCGAATCTTGGACTACAACTACGATGACTGCGTCGCCACGCGTGTCCTTCTTGACGGTATACGAAAACTCCGATTCGCGTAGGTGCTCCGTGACATCGTCACCAGAGAACGTGGTTATCGCGCCGGTCGGAGTATACGCGAGGCAATCAGCATCTTTTTCGCACTAGGATTCGATTCGGGTTGGATCTCCTGTGTGAAACTTTCCCATGTATCAAACTCATAGCGGGACGTGATATTACTTTCGCGCATGCAAACGAAGACTATAGATTGATGATCGCCTCTATAAATTAAACGGACCATGTGAAAGACATGTCAACAATTATTCCAGACGACTATCCGCAGAAAATCAAAGATATCCGCGAGACCAAAGGCTTGACGCAAACCCAATTTTCGGAACTCGTCGGTGTCTCCTTCGCCACCGTCAATCGCTGGGAAAACGAGCAGTCGCGCCCAAACAGATTGGCGTGGAAACGCATCATTGAGTTGGCGGAAGCCAGTGAGGTGCGTCAAGAGGTGCAACCCGTACCCGACGAAGCGCCGAGCATGGACTTCGCCGCCGACCCGAACGCCGTCGCGGCAGTGGCGGAGGCGCACCGTCTCGCCTATGGCCACCTCTTTAACCCGGCATTTGCCACGGAAACCTCGCTAATCGACCCGCTTCCGCATCAGCGCATCGCCGTGTACGAACGGATGCTGGAACAGACGCCGCTGCGATTCCTGCTGGCGGACGACGCAGGCGCGGGCAAGACCATCATGACGGGATTGTACGTCCGCGAAATGTTGTCTCGCCGATTGATTCGCCGCATACTCATCGTGCCGCCTGCCGGTCTAGTCGGCAATTGGCAACAGGAGATGCGAAAGCTGTTCCGTCTTTCGTTCCGCATCATCAGGGGCGAGGACGCGCGAACCGGAAATCCCTTCATCGGTCCGGAGGGTGATCGGGTCATCGTCAGCGTGGACACCTTGGTCACGGAGCGGATGTTCAACCGCCTCAGAGACTCGGGAGCCGAACCTTACGATCTCGTCGTCTTTGACGAAGCGCACAAGTTATCCGCCGCACGTCAACCGGATTACCGAGTGCGCAAGACGAACCGGTACAAGTTGGCGGAAGCCATCGCTGGTGCCGAGGTAGATAGCGAGGATTGGGAGTTGACTTGGTCAGCCCGACACCTGCTGCTGCTGACGGCAACCCCGCACATGGGAAACGATTCCCCCTACTACTTCCTGTGGCGTTTGCTGCTGCCGGAAACGCTTTCAACGCACGATGCTTTCGACAGATTTCCCCGTGAATCCCGCCAGCGACATTTCATCCGTCGCACCAAGGAGGAGATGCTCCATTTCAACGGACAACCCCTGTACCCGCAGCGAAACTGTGACACGCTTAGCTACAATCTCTCGGACGGCGCAGAAAGCGAGCAGGAATTGTACGACGAAACGACGGAATACATTCGCGATTACTACAACCGCGCGGGAGTCTTAAATCGTTCTGCCGCTCGTTTGGCGATGAGCGTTTTCCAACGCCGTCTCGCCAGCTCCACCTATGCCCTCGTGCGATCATTCGAGCGCCGCATAGAAGGACTCGACGGGTTGATCGAGAACCTCCGAAACGGGGAACTCACCGAGGCACAACTCGCCAATCAGCAGCGAAAATTAGATAATCTTGACGACATCTTCAATACGGCGACCGCCGATGAGAAGACCGACGACGAGCACGAAGATTATGAGAACGAGGCGCTAGACGGCACCGTAGCCGTCAGCCTCGTCGAATTGATTGTGGAGAAGGACAAAGTTGAGGAGCTGCTTAAAAAGGCGCAGATGCTGTTCGGCGCCGGCGAAGAATCCAAGTTCGAGAAATTGCGGGAGGTGCTTCGCCTTCCGAGTTACAGTGACGAGAAGTTTATCGTTTTTACCGAGTACCGCGATACCGCCGAATTCCTGGTGCGTCGGCTCGAAGGACTCGGATTCACCGATCAGGTTGCGCTCATCCACGGCGGATTGGACTATCAGGAACGCGAGCGGCAGGTGGAGTTTTTCCGACAATCGGCGGCGGAGGGCGGAGCAAACTACCTCGTGGCGACGGACGCCGCCGGCGAGGGAATCAACCTTCAATTCTGCTGGCTGATGGTGAACTACGATATCCCGTGGAACCCGGCGCGGCTGGAGCAACGCATGGGGCGCATTCATCGCTACGGTCAAACGCATGACCCGGTGGTGATTGTCAATCTCGTGGCGGGCGGCACGCGCGAGGGACGTGTGCTCAAGACGTTGCTGGAGAAGCTGGAAGCAATCCGGGAGCAGCTTCAATCCGACAAAGTGTTCGACGTGGTGGGACGCCTGTTCGAGGGGGTGTCCATGGCGGAGTATCTGAGGCAGGCGCTCACCGAAGATGCCGATGCCGCAGTCCGGCAGTTGGAGGGGGAACTTACCGATAACCAGGTTCTGGCGCTCGAACACAAGGAGCGTATCCTGTACGGGGAAGGCGGTGACGTGCGTCAGCGGCTCCCGCAACTCAACGAGGAAACCGATCAGGAAATCTATCGTCATTTGCTGCCCGGATACGTGAGCCGATTCGTGGAGCGTGCCGCACCGTTGCTCGACCTGCGTATCGAGGGCGATCCGGAAACCGCCTTCAGCTTGGTGCCCAGCCGCGCCCGCGCCACCGATCCGCTGCTCTCCTCGCTTGAACGGTATTCCGAGGGCGCACGCGAGCTATTAACGGTTTACAAACCGGCGAGCCGGGAGGAGGCCGTCTGGATGCACCCCGGCGAGCCGGTGTTTGATTGTCTCTCGGATGCCATCCTGGAGCGGTTCGGGCGTTCCGGACGACAGGGCGCCGTGTTCTTCGATCCCTATGCGGCGGAAGCGTATCTGTTCCACATCGCGCGGGTTTCCGTCGAACAACATAGCAATGCGGAGGCGCCGCATCTGTTTGATGAGGACGGTGAGCGTGAAAACGCGTCCAAGCCGCTGGAATCACGACTAGTCGGGCTGCGCCAATCCGGTGACGGCAGCCTAGCCGAACTTCCGGTGGAACACCTACTGCTGCTCAGGGGCGCGGACGGTTTCGCGCCGAGCCGCGTACCCCTGGCTACGTTGGCGCGCGGGATGGTCGGCGAGGCGCTGGGGGTTGCGCACGAAGAGATAGGCGAGCAACTGGTGCAACGCCATCGGCGGGAACGATTCGACAACCTGCCCGGACTGGTGGAGGCAGTCAATCGCGGGTATGATTTTCAAGCTGCCGAACTTGCGGCTGCCCGATCGCGCCTCAGCCAACTGGCACACGACGGGGATCAAGACGCAGCGTCAGAACTTCGGGTAATCAAGAAGCGCCAGCGCCGTCTCACCGCTTCCCGAAATCGGCGCCTTGATGAACTGCGATCCGAGCCGGAGGGCATTCGGGTCGGGGAGGTCGAGATGTTGGTGCACGCCCTGGTGGTGCCGATTCAGGACGCGGAGGAGGTTGAGCGTTACGATGCCGATGTCGAGGCTATCGCGGTGGAGGTGGCTACGGCGTACGAGGAGCACCTCGGCGCCGAGGTGACGGATGTGTCAAAGCCGGAACTCGCGCGCCGTGCCGGCTTGACGGACTGGCCCGGCTTTGACCTGAAGTCGCGCCATCCCGCAGGCACCGACGGATCCGTTGCGGAACGCGCCATTGAGGTCAAGGGGGGCGCCGGTTCCGGGAATGTCCATGTCTCCGAAAACGAGTGGGCGCGGGCTTGCAACCTGCGTGAGAATTACTGGCTCTATGTCGTCTACGACTGCGCCACGCCGAGGCCGCGCCTTGTGCGCGTCCAAGATCCGTTCGCCAAGCTGCTCGTCCGCAGCCGCGAACTATCCGCTTTCACCATCACACCGGGCGCCGTTGTAGAGGCAGCCGAATAATATGTGGGTGAAAACCGAGTTTTTTCCTCAAAACTCGGTTTCTCACAGTTACTTTGCACTTTCTTTCAACATGCGCCATAGCGTATAAACGAGGCTAATTATGGGAGCCACACACGTCACCGTAACCATCCGCAATCCGGCTGAGCCGGAAAGGACTTGGGAGGGGCTTTTTCTCATCGATACGGGATCGACGGATTGCCTCGTACCTCGACCGCATCTGGAATCCATCGGCCTCGCACCGAAAGGACAGCGAGTCTACGGCTTGGCGGACGGAAGTGAACTCAGAATGGACATTACAACGGCGGAGGTTGAGTTCATGGGAGAGTTTGTCGGTGGAACCGTCGTATTTGGGGAGAAAAACGCTGACCCCTGCTTGGTCTCACTGCCTTGGAGTCGGTCGGTATTGAAGTTGATCCGCTTAACCAGCGATTGAAAAGGCTGCCCGCCGTGAGTCTCAGGGCGCTGCAAACGGACATTACTTTGAGGCAATCAGTTTCTTCGTCACAGGTCAATTGAAGATTCGATACGATTGAAATTCTTGAAATGACTGAGGAAAACGCTATAGCGCCTTCAAATGGGAGAGGGTGTAGATGTGAAGGCAGAACAACCGATGTGTCATGAATTGATTGTGTTGTAATATTTTTTTGCTTGACAAATTTAGCATAATTAAGTATACTTAGCAACATGAAAAATACTCCAGAAAATTTGGGGACATTTCTAGCCTCGGCACGAAACAAACTGGAACTGACGCTACGCGCAGTGGAGGAAGAAACGGGGATTTCCAACGCCTATCTTAGCCAATTGGAACATGGGAAGATAAAAACACCGGCACCGCAAAACCTTTACAAACTCGCTGAACTTTATCGCGTGCCCTATGAACTCTTGATGGAACTTGCTGGTTATCCGGTACCGGGAACACAATCGGACGATTCACGGTTGGCTGTCGGCACCTTCGCTGCGCGTATTGGTACTGTTACACAGGACGAAGAGGAAGCACTGGTGGACTATCTGCAGTTTATCCGATCACGGAAAAGGAGACGCTAATGCGCTGGTCCTATTCGGCAAGTCGATCGTTCCACCACTGCCAGCGGCAATGGTTCTTCAAAAATATCTTAGCAAATGCTAACGCCAAAGATCCGCTCCGGAAGCGGGCTTATTTGCTCAGTAAGCTCCAAAGCATAAGTGCTTGGCGGGGTAGTATCGTCGACAGCGTGATATCGAAGACGCTCATTCCAAATCTCAACCACAACTCCCAAATCACCTTGAAAGATGCGAAGAATTGTGCGCGTGAAATATTCGAACGACAACTTGCCTATGCGCGACATCACCCGATTACCGATTTGAGCCTGCAAGTATCTAAAGTAGGAGATGATTTTGCAGTTTTTCACGCCATGGAATACGAGGGGGAACTTCCTGAGCATGAAATCGATCAAGCATGGTGTGAAATTGAAAAAGCTTTAGCGAACTTATTCTCATTGGACGATATCAAATGCATTCTGAAGTCGTCCGACCACATCGCCTCACAGCCTCCGCTCCAGTTCGTGCTAATGGACGATGTACTCGTGCGAGCATTTCCAGACGCGATAGCGTTTTTCAGTGACGCTCCACCCGCGATTATTGACTGGAAGGTTCACACTTCCGGTACTCGTGATGCTTGGTTACAACTAGCAATCTATGCAATCGCGCTTAGCCGCTGCAAACCGCATAGGAATTTTCCTGTTGGTTTTAAAACACACCCTCAAGAGATAGCGCTCTACGAAGTCCAACTCTTGACAAAGATAGTACGGAAGCATTTGATTGAGGAAGAACAAATCATAGACGCGGAGGAATATATGCTTAGCTCTGCCTACGAGATTGCCTGCTTGACGGAGGGCAAAAAATACACTGATTTGAATGTCAAAGATTTTAAGGTCGCTTGGTATGCAGACACTTGCCAACGTTGTGCATTCCGGGCCATCTGTTGGGAGGATCCTTATGTCCATTGAAACAAACTGTTTTCGCATTAACGACCTCGACAAGTTGAATACCAGATATCGACTTTACCGAATTTCCGGTCTGCACCGGGACAGTCCAGAATATTACAGTAATGTACAAAGAGTTGCCCGAAACTTGAGTTATGAAATGAAAGCGCCGGTAACGACTTACGACGAAGGTGGCGAGACTTTTTTGGTCGTCCCTGGGGGGTTTGGAAATCCGCCTACCCATGTTACGCTAGTTTGTGCTGTCGCAAAGTTAATGGATACAGGCGAAGAGATCGATCTTGATTTTGCGTCAGATCGCCCGGAGCTTAATTCCGTCCGACTACGCTTCCTTCAGTTTGTCTTTCAAGCCCCGCTCTGGCAGCATCCACGTCTCTGGCAGCCGCGGGCCGGAAGACCGTTCTTTCTCAAAGAACCCAAAGAACAGCTTGATAGACTTGACCTCTATGAAGGTTTCGCCATACGGGTCGTGTTACATCCAGAAGGTGGGTTCGGACTCATTGTGGATCTCCGCCGAAAGCTTATTTCAAGACGGCCCCTACCGGCATTGCCTACACGCAGACAAATTAATGCATTAAAAGGCAGATCGTGCCTCTACAAAATGGGACATTGGTGGTATGAAATAAGTCTCGATGGACTTGCCGACACAAGGGTGGAGGAACCTTCTATTCCACTCAACGGGAAAGCGGTTAGTCTGATTGACTACCTGCAAAAAAAGTTCCCGAAACGTGTTCCAACCTCCATCGCGAACCTCAGTCCAGAGAGTGCCGCAGTCTATTATCGGACGAACGGACCAGAACAACGTTCGGCTCCCGCAGCGCTCTGCCATCTCGTTGAAGACACGCAGAGTAGAGAGGGGGCTAAGTACCAACGCGAGACAGTAATTAGTCCCAAAGAGCGGTATAGCCAGATTATTCGACTAGTAAAAGTGTTTCTGAAGAAAGTCACGGTCGGGGACGTTATTCTCTCGGTTTCAGATCAGGCAGGGCTGGTAAGAACAAAACCGTTCTCATTGCCCGACTTGCGTTTCGGCAACAATACGGTCTTGTCACCTGAATATAAGAACTGCGAAGAGCTAACATCAATTAATGCTTATGGACGAAAAAGGCTGATGTTCTTAAAGGAAAAGAATGCAGGTTTCTTTGAACAGAGCCTACTCGATAGGCAATATCTCGTTCTGCCCAAAAGTGTTGAGAATACCTATGGTTCGCAGTTTCTCAAGGACCTTAAGATACGAGTAGACGACTTCTATCCCAAAGGCGGAGGCTACAATCCCGAATTCATTGTCTACGACGATTTGAAAGTGCCCCGGAATTTTGCTGGACAGTCCCGTGCGATAAGAAAAGCCGTAGAGGTCGCTAACGTTAATCCCGGCTTCGCGCTAGTGATGGCCCATCGCTACGATCACCGGCCTCGATCGGCAGACCAACTAGCAGCGTGGACAGTGAAGGAATTTCCCCGTCTTTTCGGTCTCAACGCAGCTGTGATACACACGGACGTATCTGGGAGAGCCTACACTAGCGAGACAAGTGATAACGGGACGCATTACATAGTAAATCCCAGAGAGCGTAGTCGATTCTCTGGGTACCTCCGCAATGTGGCGTTCAACAAGATACTACTGACCAATGGGAAATGGCCATTTATCCTTGATTCACCCCTGTACGCGGATGTGGTGATTGGGATTGATGTGAAGAATAATACGGCGGCTTTCACGCTGATTGGCAACGGAGGAAAAATCATCAGCCTCTTTACAAATCCATCGCGGCAAAAGGAACAATTGCTCAAAGCTCAGGTTGAAAAGTACGTGTTTGATCTCATGAGTCAGGAAGAGAATTATCTCATGCAATCGCCAAAACAGATTGTTATCCATCGCGATGGGCGCGCGTGGCGGCCAGAAATTGAAGGGTTAAAACGAGCTTGCGAACAGCTTGCGAGAGCAGGTTTTCTTGACCAAAACTGGCGACTCACAGTTATTGAGATTCTTAAGTCGGCGCCAGCGCCGCTGCGACTCTTTGATGTGGAATCACCCAGAAATCATCATGAGTTCCACATCGAAAATCCGATAGTCGGTAATTGGAAACCGGTTACACAAGACGAAGGCTATGTCTGCACCACTGGGCGTCCATTCTTAACTCATGGCACTTCCAACCCTCTCCACATCCGGCGAGTTGCCGGTGAAATGCCCATCGAACACTGCCTTTCCGATGTCTTTTCGCTTAGCTGTTTGACGTGGCCCCGGCCGGAAGGCGCGATGCGTTTGCCAATTTCGATTAAACTTTCCGATCGGAACCTATTCGACGAAGCGACTGAGTACGATGAAGACGCGATTGAGTTCGCAAGTATCGATCCTGAAGAAGAGGTGACAACATGAGCGATTTTAGTTTACTTACAGGCGTTTACGCCCGCGTAGAAGCATACGGTATACTGATAGATAGGGTAATTGAACGGCTGGGGCGAAACATAATCGACCCGGCAGATCCGGATCAGAAAAAGTTAGCACAACTATTTGTTGAAGCTAGCGATCAAGGCCTAAAGTCTCGATCTCTTGAAGCATTGACGCTAGACAGTCTGCTGCGGACGAATACCGGCGAGTCTTTAGCCGATCTGAAACAACTTGGTGAACGCCTTCAAAACGGCGACGTGGATCAGTCGTATCTAAGACAGCTTGAGCAACTTGCCCAAGGCCTAGAACAAGAGCGAGCAGATATAGCCCGCCGACTCCGGGGACGTTAATGGTTGAGAGGCACTTAATTGGGTCGATTGGCCAATCTTTGCAACGGGCGTGTCTGTTGCGCGAAATCGCGCAAGCAGAGTATTCACAGGAATATGACAGCTTGCGAACGATTTGCTTGACTCAGCTGGAGAAAATATTAGTTACTCTTCGGCGCTTGGCCGAAGAGACAGTAGTCAATGCGGAACTACAGACACCTCGCCGCGTACGGGAATTCAAACGAATAGAGAGGCAGATTAACGCTGTTGAAGGAGTTGGTGTATTTGCCCTAAGTAAAACGACTCAGGATGATGATTTTCTCAATCGCCTTATCGCTATCATCTGCGACGAAATTGCTTACCCTTTAAATCCTCCGACTATCAGCCATATATCTCAGGACTATTTTCACATATATCGAGATTTCAATCTTCTCTGCGTTCCCTTAATGGAAAGTCGGTTTCTACTTCATCTACCCGATATTTACCACGAACTTTGCCATCCATTTCACCAGGAACAGGACAAGAGTCCACCAGAACTTAAATCGTATCATGACGCCTACGAACAAAGCTTGTTCGAGATCGTAAGGCATTTTCGTGATGAAACCACAAATGCCAAACGCTTACGCAAGCCGATGGGCAAGTTCTACCAGTTCCAACTATGGCAAACTTGTTGGGTCAAATTCTGGATGCAAGAGTTCTTCTGCGACTTGTTCGCAGTGCTGATAGCAGGGCCGGCGTTTGCCTGGTCTCACTACCACCTTTGCGCCAAACGTGGGGGAGATCCCTTTGAAACACCTTTGATATTTGAATCAACACATCCTGCTGATAATGCACGGATGCACACAGCGCTGATAATGTTGAAAAGGATTGGCTTTGAGGAGGAGGTAAAATTGATCGAGAGAACTTGGCGAGATTTCATTAAAGTCATGGGGTACAACGCATCTCCTGAATACCATCAGTGTTACCCGGAAGATTTGCTTTATAAAATTGTCTCAATGGTGCGGGAAGGGATCAAAGGTACCGGTGTGATAACTGCCAAACCGGGGACGCTGACGTGTATTGTCAATCTTCTCAACACCGCATGGAAAGAATTCTGGAGCACACCAGCAAATTACACTGCTTGGGAAGCGGAGCAAATTGAAACCTTGCGCGTGAAAGTCAACGCTAAGCAGTAATTACCATGATTCGATGTTCCTTGGAGAAAACACTTCAATAACACAAAGTTACCTATGCACTCAAGAACTCATGGGAGTATTTTATAATGCCTGACGAAATCATCAAAGAACTCTGGCAAATCAAAGACGCCAACGCCCGCGAACACAGCTACGACATTGAGGCTCTCGTCGCCTACCTCCAAGCCGCGACCCGAAGGGCAGAAAGTCGTAGATTTATCTGCGCGAAAAGCCGCCGGGACAAGACATCCGGCAGAATCAAAGACGGATTGAGAGTTCAGTCTACCCATGCCAACTAACGACAAACGCCTTATAGAGGTCGCCTTCCCGCTCAAGCAGGTCTCGCTTGACTCGGTGCATGAGAAGAACGTGCGGCACGGGCACATCTCCACGCTCCACATTTGGCCCGCACGCCGACCGCTGGCAGCCGCCCGCGCCGCGCTGATCGCCACACTGCTGCCCGATCCCGGCAACGATGATGAACGCAAAGCCATCCTGAAACGCATGGCGGGCACAGTCGTCGAAAAGACGGAACGCAAACGGCTGAACGGCAGAATCATTGAGAAGACGAAGGAGGTAACCGAGGGCGGCATCCTCCACTGGGGGAGAGAGAACGGCGACGCGCTCCAGTGGTTCCGAGACGAGATTCGCAAAGCCTACGGTGGACGGGCGCCCAAGGTGCTGGACCCGTTCGCCGGCGGCGGAGCGATTCCGCTGGAAGCCATGCGCCTCGGCTGCGAGGTCACCGCCATGGACATCAACCCGGTGGCGTGGTTCATCCTGAAATGCACGCTGGAATACCCCCAGAAACTGGCGGGGCAGGCGCGATCGCTGCCGGAGTTTGCGGTAGCCGACCGCGGCTTCATGGAATCCTTTCTGAAAGCGAAGGGGTACAAGAGCGACAGGTTGCGGACAGCGCTCCAACGACTGGGTCACGGCGACGGGGACGAGACCCAGTTGGAACATTTCTCCCAAGACGATTCGCTGCTCCAAGCGGATCTGGCGTGGCATGTCCGAGCGTGGGGCAGGTGGGTGCTGGCAAAAGCGCGGGCGGAGTTGGCGGCGTACTACCCCACCTACGCCGAATGCGAACCGATCGACCCCGATCAGGACTACGAGCCGCAACCGCCGCAACTCTTGGAGATTAACGAGGACGGCATCCCGCAACTCGATCCGCTCAACGCCGAATTCGACGACGATTTTCTCAAAGACCCGCGCAACCCGCGCTGGATCCCCAAGCCGACGGTCGCCTACCTCTGGGCGCGCACCGTGACGTGCAAGGGCTGCCGAGCCACGCTGCCGCTGCTCAAGACGCGCTGGCTGTGCAAGAAGGAGCGGAAGCGGGTGCTGCTGACGATGGCGCCGAACGCCGAGGGAAGCGGGGTCCTGTTCGGCGTGGAGACGGACGTGCCCCAAAACGGCGGGAACAGCGCGCAACGGAGAGAAAACGACAAACGCCTCGGGGCGGGCACCATGTCGCGCACCGGAGCAAGTTGCCCCTGCTGCAGGATGATTATGACGATGGAGGATATCCGGCTTGAGGGGCGCGCCGGGAGACTGCGCGCGGTGATGACGGCTGTGGTGGTGGAGGGGCAAAAGGGGAAGGAGTACCGCCTACCGACAGAGCATGAACGCGCCGTAGCGGAAGTGACGGAGGAGAAACTTCGAGACCTCTATGCGGACATTCCCTTCGGTTTGCCGGAAGAACCGACACCTAAAGCCGGGATCGGGGCGTCGCGCGCATTTTCGGTTGACGGTTACGGATTTGATACGTGGCGGAAGTTGTTCACAAACCGACAACTTGCTGACTATGCTGTTCTAGTTTCAATACTCCGCAGCATCGCGAACCAATCTGTGCATCATGACAGTTTGACGCAATGTTTTCTCGGGTACTTGTTTTGCGTTCTTAGCAAGCAACTTGACTATGGTAACGGACTATGTTCTTGGTACACACAGAACGAACAGATTTCGCACTTGTTCAACAGATTTGCACTTCCAATCAAATGGGACTTTGCGGAGACATCCCCTATAGGAGGTGCCTCCGGTAGCTGGGAGTCAATGTTAAAATCTGTCACCAAATCTATTGACACGGCCGTAGCAATACCAAGTCTAGAGATTCCGCCAACGATTTCCTGTAATTCTGCTACCGACATACCCGATCAGTTTGATGTGATAGTCACAGATCCGCCGTACTATGATGCCATTCCATATTCCGATGCTATGGACTTTTTCCATGTGTGGCTCCGACGTTCCACACATGGACTATCGTCAGAAATGGATGCGGCGTTTTGCGAACCCGCAGGGCCAAAATGGAACCACGAATTTGGCGAGGGTGAATTAATTGATGATGCGGGGCGTTTCGACGGTAACAGGACACAATCAAAACAGAACTATGAAGAGGGAATGTTTCGTGCCTTTCAGCAGTGCCATTCGGCCTTAGGGCTGCGTGGAAGGCTTGTTGTGGTCTTTGCTAACAAACAGCCGGAAGCATGGGAGACGATGGTTGCAGCACTAATCCGAGCTGGCTTTGTCGTTAATGGCTCTTGGCCAATTCAAACCGAGATGAGCAATCGAACTCGCTCCCATGGGTCCGCTGCTTTAGCGTCGTCCGTCTGGCTCGTTTGCAAGAAGCGGTCGTCAAATCTGCCCGGTTGGGACAACACCGTCCTTGACGACATGCGAACGAACATCACGAGGCAACTCCACGATTTCTGGGACGCCGGCATTCGCGGACCCGACTTCGTGTGGGCAGCGACAGGTCCCGCACTGGAAGCCTTCAGCAAGCATCCGGTCGTCAAGAAGGCAACCGCACAGGATGAATTGATGTCCGTCTCGGAGTTCCTGCGTGAGGTGCGGCGGATGGTGGTGGATTTTGTCGTTGGTCGCGTCTTGACGCATGACGGTGAGGCGGAGGTCACGACCGGACTGGACGATGTGACGACGTACTACCTGCTGCATCGTCACGATTTCGGGATGGGGGATGCCCCTGTCGGCGCTTGTATCCTCTACGCCTTGTCGTGCAACCTCTCGGACGCCGCGCTGGTCAACCAGCACGACCTGCTTAGCCAATCGGGCGCCGGAAGCGCGGATGAGGCGCTCGACGCGGAGGACACCGAGGAAACGGAAAGCGGTGGCGGCGCCAAGGTCAAACTCAAACCGTGGGGTCGACGAGGACGGCGCAATCTCGGTCTCGAGGCGCCGAGCGGGCAGCCGGTGCCGCTCATTGATCAGGTGCACAAGTTGATGCACCTCTGGCGCGCCGGAGATCAGGCAAAGGTGGACAACTATCTGAGCGACCGCGGCTTGCAGCGCAACACGCTTTTCAACCAGATTCTTCAGGCACTCATCGAGTTAGCGGACGAGGCGTCGGAGGAGCGGTCGATTCTTGAAGCCTTGAGCACCCATATTGCGGCGCAGGGGGATGTGCGAGAGTCGGGTCAGAGGTATATACCGTATGCGGAGAGCAAATAGGGGCGGGGTTTTTGATGCCTAGCGAATCGGCGTTGCTATACACCTGTCGGGATTTCTATGGGATCTCTATCGCAGGATCTACTATCGCGCGCGCCATTCACTTGCTTGATCTCATTATTCATTCGCTCGATTTCCGCTGGAACCTACAAAGACTGGTGGACAGTGCCCACCCTACAGTCGGTTGATCCGGTACACATTCGCTCTGTAAGACTATGCAATCTTGTCGTTGCTATTTCGTGCAATGACATGGTATTATAAAAATAAATCAAGCGTTGTAGAATCAGGACATAGCGCAAAACCTTGGAGAGAACTCATGAATAACAAGGACAAGCCGGAAGCGCAAACCACTCCAGCTAATATTCAAGAAAGCGCTGTCGGATATAACCCTTCTATCGACCCGGAAGAACTCGAAATGCTCAATGACCCGGAGTTTATGAAACGTTTCGAGAAAGCAAAAGCTGATATAGCTAACGGTACGTGTCGAAAGTGGGAAGATGTCAAACGAAAGGTATAGTGTTGAAACGGCTGGTGAGTTCGATGACCAGTGTAGTCGTTTGGATGCTAGAATGTATCAACGTCTTGAAAATGCCATCGAAAAAATATCAGAATTGCCTTTCATTGGAAAGAAACTGCGAGAAAAGAGATTCCAAGGTTGCTATAGCTATCGGGTAGGAAGATATAGGTTGATTTATTCGATTGATGTGAAAAACAAAACCTGTTATCTAATGGACTTTGAACATCGAAAAGACGTATATAGATAGAAGTAATCCCTTCAATCGCAGGTACCATGCCTGCTGGCACGTTCCACTTCCACTGAACACCCGCCCATGTCTGTAATTTCTAGAAGCGCCGATTGACAATCATTAGACCAAACACAAAATGCGCTAATGCCGCCGATGAAGCGTCCTTAATCCGTAAAATCCTTTAATCTGTGATAATCCGCGATTCAGACAACTTCCAAAAAATAATCCTTAATTGAACGAGGATAACACGAAGATGAGATCGACATGGAAACCGTGGCACGAGGTTGTACAACTGCGCGACGATCTTAGAACCGGCGAACTTTCCCTGGCGGTGTTTGCCGCCGATCTCTACGATGTCGTGATGCAAAAGGGTAAGCGCTCGGTGTACGAGAATCCCGCCGAGTTCTTCACGCTGACCTATCCCACGTACAATCTGCGGGAACTGGTCAAGGATGTCGCGCTGCGGTTGGCGCGGCAGAGCGATAAGGCATACCGCACACTCTCCGTCAACTACGGGGGAGGCAAGACACATACACTCATCACGCTCAAGCATCTGGTAGAGAACCCCGCCGCGCTGCCAAGACTGCCCGCAATAGAGGAGTTTGAAGCGCATATCGGTCGAAGGCCCCCATCGGCTCGGTGCGCCGCGCTGTGTTTCGACAAGATCGATCTGGAAAAGGGCGTCGAAACACGTGGACCTAACGGGTCGGTTGCAACGCTCAAACGTCCGTGGAGCATCCTCGCCTACCAGATTGCCGGCGACGAGGGGCTGCGGTTGCTTCACGGCGAGGGCAAAAATCTTGAACGCGACTCACCGCCTGCGGAACCCGTCTTATCGGATTTGCTGTCGAAACCACAGCACGAGGATCTCGCCACGCTGGTGCTCCTCGACGAGGTGCTCATGTACCTTCGCGACATGGTCGAAACCGACCCGAGTTGCCGAGGACGATTAATCAACTTCTTCCAACATCTCACGAACTCGGTGGTTAAGGTGGATCACTGCGCCATGGTGGCATCGTTGCGCGCCTCCGATCCGAATAAGCACGACAGCCTCGGAACCGAACTCCTCGCCGACGTGTCCGATGTCTTTGGCAGGCAGATGGAAGAGGATGCCAGCCCGGTAAGCAAGGAGGACGTGGCAGAGGTGTTGCGCCGCCGTTTCTTCACACTGGAATCCATGCAAGACCAGGAGGCTTTCCGACCACAAGTCACAGCCGTCTTGCGCGGCATCGCGAAGCTGGATGAGGAGACGCAGAGGGGGCAACAGACGGAGGAGAAACGGTATTTGGATAGTTATCCCTTCCACCCGGCGCTCACCGAAACCCTCTACACCCGCTGGACACAGGTCGAACGATTCCAGCGTACTCGCGGCATCCTGCGCACCTTTGCGGTTGCGCTGCGCGATGCGGAAAAATGGGACACCAGCCCGTTGATTGGGCCAAACGTTTTTCTCGCGGAGCCGGGAAAGAGCGATCTGACGGAAGCCGCGAGCGAACTCGCCTCCTTCGCCAGTGTCGATTCGGCGTCGGGTCAACAGCAGGAATGGAGACCTATTCTTGAAGGCGAACTGGAAAAGACGGCTGCCATCCAGTCGGAAGCCACCGGTTTGAACGGCAGAGAGATGGAACAAGCTGTTATGTCGGTATTCCTCAGCTCGCAGCCGATCTGTCAAAAGGCGTTGACGACGGAGTTGATGGTGCTGATCGGCGCCGCAAATCCGGATAAAATAGAGTTGGAGAAAGCGCTTCGCCGCTGGACGGAACTGTCTTGGTTTCTGGATGAGCAGGAGATTGCCACCGAGGAGTCCAATGCCGATGGAGTCACAACGTTGCCGAAGGCGTGGCGTCTGGGCAATCGCCCCAACCTGCGCCAAATGCATCACGCCGCCTGCACTTCTCGCGTCCCTCCCGACCTTGTGGATGCCAAGGTGATTGAGATGATTGAGAAGCAGAAAACTCTCACTTCGGATGCGCGTGCGGCGGGGGCAAAGGTGCACAATCTTCCGGCACGGCCGCGCGACATTGAGGACGACGGTGATTTCCACTACGCCGTGCTTGGTCCGAGTGCGGTCTCGGAATCCGGCAAACCGAGTGCCGAAGCCAAGCGGTTCATCAACGAAACAACGGCGCCCGACCGCCCACGCGCCAATCGCAACGCCGTTGTGCTCGCCGTCCCCTCCAGGGATGGGCTTGAGGTGGTGGGCAACCGCGTCCGCGAGTATCTCGGTTGGGAGGAGGTCCGAAGTCAACTCAGAGACCAACAGATTGATCCGATCCGCGGACAGATGCTGCTCCGAGAGACGGATACGGCGCGAATGCGCATCCCGGACGCCGTCAAGCAGGCGTACTCCATCGTAGTGACAGTCAACGAAAGCAATGAGATTCACGCCTTCAAAGTGGTAGTGACCGATGAATCCCTATTTACGACCATAAAAAACGACAAACGGTCACGCATCCAAGAGACCGCCATCAGCGCCGAAGCCATGCTGCCCGGCGGCCCCTACGACCTGTGGCGCGAAGACGAACAGTCGCGCCGCGTCAAGGATTTGGTGGGCGCCTTTGCTCAATCCCCGAAACTGCCCAAGATGCTGCGCTCCAAAGGGATTATGGACACGGTGGTGGGCGGCGTCCGGCAAGGAATCTGGGTGGCGCAAGTCGCGCGACCAGATAGGACAATGAGGACCTTCTGGCGTACGGTGATTGACGAATCCGCGCTTAAGGAACCGAGCCTTGAGGTCGTGCTGCCCGAGTTTGCAACGCTGAGCGAAGTGCCGCCAAGTCTGCTCAAGCATAACGAGTTGCCGGGGCTTTGGTCGTCCGACGAGATTACCGTTCAAGACTTGTACGGCTATTTCGCGGGCGGACATGTTGTGAATATTCCAAAGGAAGGGTACGAAGAACCGCTCACCATACCCAAATGCGAACCGGCGGATATTGACGCCGCGGTGTCGGAAGCCGTCGAGCAGGGGATGTTGTGGCTGATAAGCGGTCCGGCGTCACTTCTGAATGAAACTGTACCCACAGGAGTGCTTAGCGCTTCCGCCTCATTACGCCCGCCGCCCGCCCCGATTCCGGTTCAGGAGTTGATGGAAGAGGCAATTCCCGAGGCGTGGCAGAACCGCAAAACAAACGCACTCGCACTTGCCACCGCCCTCTCGAATAGAAGGGGCGTAACACTTCCTTGGTACACGGTAAAGACGGCGATCAACGGTGCCATTCAGACGAACTGGATTAAGCGAAGGGAGGAAAGCGGTGAGTGGCCCTGCGAATTCGCTGGCGCTCAGAACGTCTTGCTTGAAATCCCACAGAAGATTCGCCACCCCGATCCACCGCCGTATCTGTTGGGAGTTCTTGTCGCCGAGGCCGAATTGGAAGCACACGGTATCCAAGATTTGGCGGATCAGATTCCGGATATGACCGCTGCGGCGATTGGGGAGGAACTTAAATTCAAAATTCGTGTTGAGTTTGGCGGCGAAACCCCACCCAACCCGGAGGCGGTGACGAAGATTAACAAGCTGCTCGCGGAAGTGGATGACACGTTGATACTTGAAAAAGCGTGTCGTCGGGTGGAACCCATTGAGTGAATAACGAACGCGATAGAGATCCCTATCCGAATCGCGACCTGCTGATTACTCAAACCCTAATAGCCCCAGCGGGATCAAACGAAATAGTGAGTGATCAACTGAACGGATAGTGAAGGATCAAATGAGCAAATAGCGAATGCGATAGAGTTCCCATAGTAGATCCTGATAGCGTTCCTCCCCTGCCCCGATGTCAGCTCATCACCTGCAACGAAACACTAAAAATCAAGGTAATCATCAAAATCCCATAAATCACAGTTCAGACAATGTTAACTACCGACACCCAACACTTACCGAGAGAACCACGTAATCAGTCAGTTGATTGCTCCCTTAATCCCACCAGAGCGCAAGAATAGAAGCTGAATAACTGGAGAAGATTCTGCTGGATTTGTCAATCCAGCAGGAGCAGCCGTGAACTCGGCGCGGTGCTTTACATTGCGCTCCTCAAATCTACCGCTTGACTCTACGGAATAAGAAGCACTTTTCCCTTCGTTTGCCTTCCCTCTATATAACGATGAGCGGCGGAGGCGTCCGCCAGTGCGAAGGTTGTATCAATCCGCACATCCAAATCCCCGGACGACATCCATTCAAAGAGATCGCCCGACCGTTGTAACAGTTCTTCCCGATCATCAGCATAGTGCGTCAGGCTCGGTCGTGTCAGAAAGAGCGAACCCTTCTGGTTCAAGATTTGAGGATTGAATTCAGATACGGGCCCGCTAGACTGACCATAGAGCACCATATAACCCCGGGGTTTCAAACAGTTGAGCCCTTTCTCGAAAGTCGTCTTGGCAACCGAGTCATAGACGACATTCACACCCTGATTATCCGTCAGTCGGAGGGTTTCCTCCTCAAAGTCGCTCTGTGTATAGAGAATGATTTCATCAGCGCCGGCTTGTCTTGCCAAGGCTGCTTTTTCTTCCGTAGAAACGGTGCCAATGACGCGGGCGCCCGCGCGTTTCGCCATCTGCACCAAGAGCAAACCGACGCCGCCGGCTGCAGCGTGAACGAGGGCAGTGTCTGTCGGGCCAAGCGGATAGGTAGAAAAGGCAAGATAATGCGCCGTCATCCCTTGCAACATCACCGCTGATGCTTGCTGTGTGCTTACTTCGCCTGGCACTGGAACCAACTTTTCTGCGGGCACAATAGTGTATTCGGCATAAGAACCCTGATGCGTGGCATACGCGACGCGATCTCCCGCCTTAAGCCGACCCGTCCCCGCACCAACCGCATCCACAACTCCGGCTGCTTCCATTCCGGGCGTAACCGGCAGCGTTCCAGGGTACGCCCCCTTGCGGTGATAACAATCGATGAAGTTTAGTCCGATTGCTTCAATTCGGACGCGGATTTCTCCAAAACCCGGATCAGGTACGGCCGCATCTTCATATCGTAGGGCTTCCGGACCCCCAAATTCATGGACTCGTACTGTTTTCATGTTTTCCTCTTCCTCATTCTACACTGAAGTTCAAATCTCTACTTTCGGACTTTTGTGGACAGCCTTTATGGCTTCGGTCGTGCCGAACTTTTTTAAAGTTTGAAGGGTGTTGAACCGTACCTTCGGATCTTGCTCGGTTTTCAATAGTTTTATGAGTGCGGCGACCGTGGACCGGGCAGGTGAACCCATTTCGCCCAATGCCCAAGCGGCATTCATTCGAACCCGCGCCGTGCTATCCCCTAACGCGTTTACGAGAGCAGGAATAGCCCCTTGCGTTACGTCACCAAATTGCCCCAATACGCTTGCCGCCCGAGACCGTAATTGATCGGTATCGTTCTTCAAGATCGCAACCAACTCTGATGTTATAGTTACATCAGGAACACCTATTTGACCGAGGGCATCAACCGCACGCGAGCGTGTCGCTTCGTCTTCAACCGAAAGCCGCTCCACCAAGACGTTGGTAACATATGACGCTTCGCCAGTTAGCATGGGACGATTTTCTACCGCATTGCGCCAACGCTTCTTCATAAGGTAATCCCCAATCTCAGCTTGTTTCCAAGTAGATGGCCAAACCTCACACGTTTCAATCGCCTGTCCGTGGCACAATTCAAAGACACAATGTTGAATCTCAGAGTTCTCCTTAGTGTAGATATATTTTCCAATGACAACACCGTTCCAAGTTTGAGTCCAGTGATGAAACCACCGTCGTAGCCATTGAGAGCCCCATCTATAATGTCTGATAAACAAAAACAGGATCCCGCATATAGTAATGACGGCAAGTATGTGAGTCACAACTGCAAGAATTTTCATATCCGCATATCCTCAAACTGGCACAAATTGAAACAGAACTTTGCAACAGGTGTTCGCACCCCACTTGCCATCGGGGCATTGCATCTACGTCAAAAAACGGAATCTCCGCCTTGCGATTCATAAACCTCAATACAACTGATGGAAGGCGTTCGCTACCGCTGAAACCAATCGGTCGACATGGCTATCGTCCATTGGCAGCGAGACATTTCCACCCTCTCTCCAATGAATCCCCTGATTGAGAAGCGCAAAAAACAGCCAATTGTGCATCAACCCATCATTTTGGGCGGCTTCACGATAGTTGGAGGGCACGTGCGACATAAAGTGTACCTTAAACAGCGACCCCGCTGTCGACACTTGCGCTTCAACACCAACTTCATCAAACACGGCTTTCAGCTCTTTCGCCAATCGTCGGGTTAATCCCGTAATCTGATCATAAGCGTCCGGAGTCATGATTCTGAGCGTGGTTAGTCCTGCAACCATGGCTAGAGGATTCGCATTGAAAGTTCCCGCGTGATGAATCTTTGGGCCCGTAGTTGTCGGATCGTACAGCGCCAGTATGTCCGCGCGTCCTCCGAAGGCTGCGCCCGGTACGCCGCCGGCGATGACTTTGGCGAGGCATGTTAAGTCGGGTTGGATGTTGTATGTTTCCTGTGCTCCCCCGCGCGCAGATCTGAAACTGATGATTTCGTCGAAGATGAGCAGTACATCCGCTCGCCTGGTTATCTCCCGTAATTTGGCGAGAAACCCTTTTTCCGGAAGGGTGAACCCTGCGCCGGTCGACAACGGGTCAACTATGACCGCAGCCAGTTCATCGGCATACTCGTTGATAATCTGCTCGCAGGCTTCGGCGTCGTTAAATGGCAACACAACCACCCCGTCGGCCGTGGACTCCGTGAGTCCCGCGGAGGACAGCACCGAATTCGGCCGCTCCGGCGCTCCAAGTGCATCGCTTAATGGTGGACTGTAACTGACCAATGCAAATTCGCTTGTGCCGTGATAAGCACCTTCAAACTTGGCTATCTTGGGCTTGCCGGTAAATCCCTTCGCTGATCTGATAGCGTTCATTACGGCTTCAGTACCCGAGCTGCAGAAGCGCACTCGTTCGAGGGAAGGGATCCGTTCCATTAGTAGCTCTGCCATTTCAACTTCAAGCGCGGTCGGTCGCGAGAACGCGGTACCCTTTGCGACCTGTTCTTGGAGTGCGCCGACGACTTCGGGATGGGCATGCCCCAGAATGAGGGCTGTCGCTTGATTGACGAAATCCAACAGGCTATGGCCGTCGAGATCAATAATATCGGTGCCCTCACCGTGACTGATATAGGGTGGGAACGGGTCGAAATACAAGCCTGAACGGGAGTTACTTCCCGGCAACGATTGTTTCCCCCGCTCACACATCGCCTGTGAACGCGGATTATTTGCCACGTACTCGGCGACCAGAGAATCTAACGACTTTTGCAACCTCTCTCTCATGATCTTGCCTCCTGAAGTTTGGAGTTTCACCTCTTGATATGGCGCACCAATGTTCAATGAAACCCGGTTTTTTCTCCCGTGAGCGAGCCCCGAATTCGACAACCAACCAATGACGGCATGCAGCCGTGCGACGACATGTGATTGCGGGTTTTGGCCACAATCCCGCTAACTCCGTAGACCGCCGGTATTCTGATTGATTGGTTAGATGTTACTCCATTTGACGGTCGCTTTCAAGCGCAAAATCTCACGCGTGAAGACCTGGATTCAACAAGCCGAAACTGGATACAGAGGGAGTGAGAAAAACATGAAAGACACAGGAGTGGGAGCATCAACAGTGAGTGGACGATATAAGGGGAGGAAAACTGGGATTACAACACAGGTGATTGGCGACCGTCCATTCTCGACCAATAGAATAGACGAGCCTAGCATTAGATCATCTTTCTCGATTCTTCTTCTTTTGGCTGCGTGTTAGCGGTACAAACCGAACCGGCATTTTCTGCTTTGTCGTGACGGTACCGTCCAGCGCCTTTTCGACAATCAACAGATTCTGTACTTGAAACCGCCCGCCGACCGGAATACCCATCCGACCCCCTGGCTTGAGTTGACGCACGAGGGGTGGAGGAATGTGATCTGCGGCAGCTGTGACGATGATTGCATCGAATGGGGCGTGTTCCTCCCACCCATAATAGCCGTCGCCTATTCTCACGGTAATGTTCTGGTAGTTAAGCCGCTCAAAACGTGTTTTCACCTGCTCGCCTAGTTCCTTGATAATCTCTATGCTATAGACATCATCAACGATTTCCGCGAGGACCGCGGCTTGATATCCGGAACCCGTACCAATCTCAAGCACCTTGTGCTCCTTTTTGACTTTGAGCATCTCGGTCATGAATCCGACAATGTAGGGCTGAGAAATGGTCTGATCGTATCCGATTGGAAGCGGCGAGTCAGTATAAGCACGGGATTTGTATCTATTGGGTACGAATTCATGACGCGGCACCCGGCGCATGGCGTCCAACACAACTTCGTCGCGAACTCCGACGCGGCCTGCACGTACGCCTCGCCAGTCTATTTGTGTAGTAACCATACGCTCACGTTGTTTCCGGTACGGATCTGGTTCGGAATTCTTCGCGCGGGGTTGAGGAATGTTAGCCAAGAGTAGGCCAACGGTAGAAAACATTGCAAATGCTGCGATACTCGTCCTTATCATCGAATTACTCCCTAAATGGTATAAGCGACATCGGGTAGTGTTTGAAGGGCTATTCATAGATCTCGCCATGGGCCTTTGCTGCGGTTACCGAGCTACTTGACACATACCGGTCAATCCCGTTTGCAATCGCTTCCGCGATGCTTCGTTTGTATGCTTTTTTCGTCAGTTTCTTTGCTTCTGCTCGATGAGACAAGAAACCTACCTCAACCAGAATCGCCGGAACCCTTGTGCCGATCAACACCACAAACGGGGCATGCTTCACTCCACGATCTTCTGCGTTTGTCGAGTCAACCAGTTCCGACTGAACACACTGAGCGAGGCGGCGACTTTCTTCACTCTTAGTCTCTTTGAGGATCCTTGTCACAAGTTTATCGAGTTCTTTGATACTAAATCCTGAGCCGCTATTTTCTCGGGCGGCTGTGCGTTGCGCCTTTTCGTCGGAAGCAAGGGCAAGGTAGTAGGTTTCAACGCCTGAAGCACCGGTATTGGCGGCGGCGTTAGCGTGAATACTCACGAAGAGGTCCGCACCTTGTATAGTAGCTTTTCGAGTGCGTTCGCGGAGAGGGAGATAGGTGTCATTGTCGCGCGTCAGCCGCACATCGTAACCTCGACTTTCCAGCAGGTTGCGCAGCATGAGCGAAAGTTCCAGTACGACCATCTTCTCATGAACGTGTGATTTGCTTGTTGCGCCAGGGTCCCTGCCGCCATGTCCGGGGTCGATAACAACTGTCTTGACTTCGAGCCCAAGTTGGCGCGGCAATGTGAGATTGCCGCCGAAGTTGGTCTGCCGGTTTTCTCCATGAACGTTCTGTTCCGGACGGTGCGTTTCAATCAGATGTGGTTGGGTTGTCCGTTCTTCACTCGTCGGTGGGGCTACTTCAAGCCGGTTGTCGCTAATTGGAAGGCTAGCAATTTCAACATCATCGGAAAGCACTATCTGTGGGATAGATTGCTCTTCCGCCCGAACTTTCTCTCCATCAGATTCGGGGTGAGGCGCAGCCATGAACGGTACAACCGGCAATTCGTCGGATTGTCGCGCCAGTGATCGCCGTACCGATGGCATGTTGGTCCCGAGTGAACCAATCCCCTCCCGTTCCGATTCAGCTGATTCGGGTGTCAACCCTAACCGAAGACTTCGGATGCGTTCCTCTGCCCGGGTGCCAAGCTGTGCATTGTTACTTCGTCTAGCGACGGATTGATACATTGAAATCGCGACTGCCAGGTTCTCCTGTTTTTCATAGATTCGTGCCAAATTAAACTGCGCCAGTTCGGACATAGAATGGTTGAAATATTCGTTGGTTACTCTCTGATAGTGTATGGTTGCACGGTTGTCGTCGCCGAGTTGAAAGTGGCAAGTTCCAATCCAGTAATGTGCATCAGCAACTAAGGGGGTATCGGGGTAGTTTTCTAGAAGTTTTTCGAGTGCGTCTATCGCGCGTTGAATACGCAACGGATCCTTACCCTTCGAAATCCAAATCCAGCATGAGCCGATGGCGTATTGAGCATCATCCGCCCACTCGCCATTAGGATTAGCAGTGATAACTGCCTCAAATTCTTTGATGAGCGACATCCATACGTCGTCGGATCCGCCTACATTACCGTCGGTAAGTTCATGATGTCGACTTGAAGCGTTATTATACAGTACCGGCGTAAAATCGGCGGAGCGAAAACAGGAGGACAGTGTCAATGTGTAGAAGAGAATACAGAACGTACCCGTTGTTTTCATTAAGCTGCCTGCACATCGCGGGTCGAGGGCATGTATCAGGGGAAACGCATCTAATTGCAGAAGAGGTCTCATGGTGTTGGAACGTACGATTACTGTTGGGTTTCACTCGAATTTTGGCGCGTTCAAGCGAAATAGACACTCGAAAACTGTTACAAGATTAGCGATTACTAACGAATTCCCGTTCAACCCAACCTACGAGTCCCAAAATAGTGTCACAAACTTAGCCCGATTTTCTTTCTTATGATGCAGAAACTTTAGATGCGTTTCCCCTGGGGCATGTATTCAGTTACCTTGACATATCAGGAGACCTTTGATAAAATCAGCGGGCGGAGGACACCGCGATACGTAGGAGCCAATGCGTTCAAAGCTCGCTGGATATTGATATACCACGTTCCGCGCTTCCCGGAACGTAGTAGTATAAGAGGAGGTGCGGGTTTGAAGCAATTCGGTTTTTGGGCTCTTCAGAGTTAAGTGTGGAAAATAAAATTGGACATCTTTCCAAAATAATCCTGGAGGCTGATGGCATCTACCTTTGTTCGAATTGGCTTGGAATCGATATCCATGGTCAGAAACCAAGTCTCAGTATTGCCGTCGTCATTGGCAATTTCTATTGCGATGCAGTTGAGACTTTCAAGCACTTTTTTTATGACCTCGGAAATTGCCGCCGAAGCGTGTAGTGACGCGGCTTGGAGCGGCATTTTGCATTCTGCTTGAAAGTGCTTGTATAGAATGGCTTTCACTTTTTTGCGAATTTGTCGCGGAACGGATTGAAGGTTCGATCTTGGATTTTGCGTCTTGGCACGTCCTTCCATTCGGGATGCGCCTTAATAAGCGTGTCAACAATGGCGGTAGCGGCAGCGTAGACTGGTTGATAGATTGTGTCGGTACGTTCTTCGTCTGTGAGTTTGATTTGAACTTGCTTCATCTGATACCCATTCGTAATCTATAAGTTACAGGAAGCGCGGGTTCGTAGCGGCGCAATTCATTGCGCGTTTTGGATCCGCGCGCGGTTTTTTCTCATTGAACCGACACGGTGAAAAGAGATGCCAACGGAGCGCCGACTTATGCGGTGTGTTAGCATTTTCCGAAACGGAGGTTTTCTTTGGTGTGCAGGTTCTCGGGATTCTCAATGCTAACAGAAAAAAACGTTCCGTCGCCGTGACGTTTTGTCATTGCCTGTTACAATGTACCACATACATGTTAAGCTATCAATCTAAATGGTTTACTTGATAAGTGTTTATGATAAGTGTTGGGTGTCGGTAGTTCACATTGTCTGAACTGTGATTTATTGGATCTCTATCGCACTCGCTATTCACTCGCTTGATGGATTTTTGTGATTACCTTGATTGCATGTGGCACGTTGTCGATGATGAGTCGGCTAAATCGTTATCTTGAGGGGACTAGGATTCAGGGAAGAAACCAAGTTTTCAAGAAAAAACTTGGTTTCGGCATGCGTTAAATACTTAGCGAGAAGACCACTAAAAGTAACGAGTTGCGGGAAGTAAGGGACGTTTTCTTTCAGTGGTTATCAGGGCATAGCCAAACTGGTAAGTGTTTAGTGGATCTCTATCGTACGGGATTTTCTATGGGAACTCTATCGCAGTCACTATTCGTCCCTTGATCTATCCGCTCAGTTGAGGGATTTACTATGGGATTGCTATCGCGCTCATTATCCATTCGCTTGATCCTTCGTTATCCACTCAGTTGATCCTAACAAAAGCCTAGTCGAAATCATCAAAAGCGTATAGATTGGAGTCTCCAGAACCATAGTGGGAATTATTGCGATCAATTTGAACTCAGGGGCAGACGCGCCTTCCTGTAGTAAGTTTCATTCCCACACTTAACCCTGAAGAACCGGTTTTTGTTGGTCTCTGTCATGTGTGTAGGCTCTGCCGCACCTGAACGAGGTACATAGGTGCGCAAATGGAGGATACATGCTGCTAACTTATCCGTTTATACTACTTCTGGTAATCCCACTTACTTGCGCGATCGTCGTCTCATTCATCGTCGTGATGGTGTTTAGAACACCTCTTTCTGCAATCTTTAAGCGCATCTTTCGGAATGAGATCAGCGCATGGCTAATTAAGTATGTCAAATGTGCGACATACCTCTTCGGAATCTCAGGTGGTCTGATCGGCCATCTGTCCGAAGAATATATGCCCGCGAAATATCTGAGTGAGTTTGCCTTAGATTCGGAGTCTTCGGACTTCGACGACGAGTTCATGTCAGAGTTTGGACATAACCTCTGGATTTCGATGATAATCGGATTGATCATGTCACGTCTTGCCGGAACACTCCATGCGATTGCGCAGATGTATTTGGTTTTGTTTGTGGTTTCTATAATTGCATACATCGCAGTCAAGGTTTCTGAATTAAGGGAAACCCAGTTGAGATAGATATACCCGAAGACAATCTTGGCGCGGTTTTAAGGTAAGTTTCTTTGGTTCATCTCAGGCGTATCAGCCGAATTCTTCCCAACCAACGGAGAGCGTTAACGCTTGAATGGAGGAATAATGTTCCTTGGATTTTTGCTCGTCCCACTGATAGTAGCGGCTATCGTCTCATTTTGCGTTGTCAAGGTTTTCGAGAAACCTATAGCCGCCATTCTTAGTCGTATCATAAAGGATGAGGTTAGTCGGTTTTTTATCAAGTATGTGAAACTAGCCACATACCTGGTCGGTATTTCACGAGGGGTTAGAATATTCCAGTTATACGAAGATGTGCGCAAACTCACCACAGATAACCAAGATTATGATCGAATCGAACTTCTATGGATGTCCGGCATATACGGCACGATTATTGGAACGCTGGAGGCAATTGTGCATATATACCTATGGTTGTTCTTGTTGCTCTCATTATTATACATCATGGTTAAGGTTTTGGAGTCGTTAGAAGCTAGATTACAATAGATTCGGGCCAACAGACTCCTTGAAAACCGTTCTTCGCCATTAATGAGACAGCCACTCAATGTTGATGACATTCATGTTAAGAATGGTGTGGCCAAGAGAACGCTGGGTTCTTCAGACTACTCCTGTCTCGGTCTAATATCCAGCAGCTTGTTTAACATTTTGTTGTTCTGATTCCGTACCTTAGAATGCATTGCGTCATGTCCCTTCGCCTATGAGCCCTTCAAACGAAACAATGGGATACAGAGAAATCATCCAACGTGTCCCCAAGGAGTATTGTCGGTTAGTAGCCAAGAGAATTGGATTGTCAAGCCAGTTGTCTGTGCAGAGTCTTCGAGAAAAAATTCCCGAACGGGCGCTTAACATCGTTTGGCTAAAAGACACCATCGCTCGCCTCACACCTCAGGAACGGTCTGTCCTAACCACACTCACGTTTCTGTCCGGTTCATATGGAGTACCCGTCGATACCTTCAACCGGAAACTCAAGCAACTCTGTCGAGGTTGGTCGTCTGCCCCCGAGCAGGTGAGGCAAGTCTTGCACGAATCGGGTTTGATTTTCTTGGTAACGGCTGGCCATCTCCAATACGTTTACATGATTCCGAAAGACCTTCAATCGCTGTTGTTAGAGGTCTTTTCAGATGAAATAAACGCCGCCCTCGCTTCTCCGGAGGCAGCACCCAAAATTATTCGAAGTGACGGATTTGCACTGATTCAGGACATATTTACATTCCTCTCGACTGCTGCGCGTGAGGGAATTCGACTTACCCAGCGATTCACTGTTCACAAACACACTCAGAAAAGGCTCCTCAGTGCCTTTGAAGTTTCCGATGATACGATTAAAATCTACGAACGGATTAACCCGCCCGACGGGACTACAGACCGGATGCACTTCATTCACCACTTCTGTCGGCACAATCAACTCGTAGACCTGGACGAATTCAACTGCCTGCACTGCTCGCCGCTTGGGCATAAATGGATTCGGAAATCTAACGGTGAGAAACTGACAACCGTTTATGACTACTGGCTTGAATATGACGTGTTTCCCAGCAGCTCCCTCACAATAGCCCATTCTCTGGTACGGAGTCTCAACGAGAACCGGTGGGTCAAACTCTCGTCCATCCTGGAGCAGGTGCAGCGGTTCTCCGTGGCGGAGCCATGGGAACAGACGCTTTTCTCAAACTTGGAACGCGGACTCACCAATTATCTGACCTACATGGGGTGTGTGAACTTTGGCGCATTGGGAGATGATACGGCCATCCAGCTTACAGAGATTGGGAAGCGTCTTTTATCTGGGCAGTCGATAGAAGATTATGAACAAGAATCATCCTTCGTTGTCCAGCCCAACTACGAGATTCTGGCGTCAAGCAACCTAACCCCCGAAATACGCTGGAAACTCAACCTAATCGCGGAGATTCAGCGAGCCAGCCAGGTTATCACCTATAAACTTACGCCCCTATCAATCTACAAGAGCCTGTGCTCAGGTATGTCGGCGAACGAGATTCTCGAGTTTCTGGAGACCTACTCCAAGACAGATATGCCGCAGAACATCAAACTGTCGATTCAGGAGTGGGGAGCGAGGTACGGCCAAGTGTACTTTATGGACGTCATGTTACTTCACTGCAGAGATGAACGCCTTGCTCAAGAGCTGAAAGCTAGCAAGCAGATTGCAAAATATATCCTTGGTGAAGTCTCACCTACCAATCTTGTAATCTCAAGAGAAAGATTTGAGGAATTAAAGCGGTTGCTTGAGAAGAACAGCATTATGCCACTAGCGGAGATTGTGACCTTCGAGAAGCCACCTTCCACTGTATCGAAAAACTGAGCCTCGTATTTCAAGACGGCTGTTCGCGTTAAACTGTTTCAAAATCTAGTAGATTGTGCTTACGTTTCCGAGTCCAAGCATTTCTTCCAATGCTTGCGCCAAAGGTTGATAACGGGTTTGAGTATCCGTGCATTGTTTGCAAAAGATAGGCTAGACTATCGGCTAAATGACGAAGAAGATTTTCGAATCTCCGTCAGAGTAAGCTAAATCCAACTCCAATTTGATATCCTCCTGTTATCAGAGAGCCTAGTTCCCAGATTCAACTATAGGAACATGGTCTCTCTTTGTCATACGAACTATGATCTCACGAGCGCTGCCTATCGGATTTCAGGGTGGGCACTAACCGCCATATCCAGTTACCGGCGCTCGGATCAGAGGCTACGGACCACCTGCCGTGTCGATTCCGAATGCCTATTAATCCTCATAATCGCCACAATCTGTCCGTTATGTTTATTGTTGTCCTACGTGTATACTATTGCTTCGTTCTCGCCGCTATGCCTATGTATGCATCCTATGCGCAGGTCGACGAGACCACTGCGTCATTCTCGGAGTCCCTTGAGGCAGGTGCTGCGATAATTGCGGAACCTTTAGGCTTAGACACCCCGATTACGTCTGAACAGCGTTTCAAATTCGACAATATCTACATAATTACTCTAGAACTGCAGCTCGTTGGTAGCGTGCAGGTGAACGCAGTCGATGGCGACGAAATCACCGTCCGACTTGAGAAACGCGGGCGCGGCGCAGTCGAGGACAGCTTGAGAGAATACCTTGGAGGCGTAGAACTGTCCGCTTCAAAGTCGGAAAATGTGCTCACGCTTGCGCCGAGACTACCTGCGGTTTCCGGTGCGAGTGCCGAGTTAACGCGAATGGACTGCATTGTCGAAACGCCGCCTGATGTCTCCCTCAAAATTCGAACACAGAACGGAGACATTCAGGTCAACCGAATTCGTGGCGATATCGACCTAAAAGCAACAATCGGAGAGATACGCTTGAATGAAACGATGGGTGGATATCAGGTCTACTCCGGCGAGGGGGATATTCACGGTGAAATACTTCTGACCAATCAAACAAACCGGTTTGAAACCGCGTTAGGAGATGTCACTCTTGTCGTATCGGATGAGATTGCCGCTCCAACCGATCTAACCGCGATGAGCGGCGCGATTACACTCCGACTACCCAACTCGTTTCAGGCCGAGGTAGAGATTCAAACAAAGAGCCAAGATCCGCGCGCAGTTTCCATAAATCTGCCCGTTGAAATCGAGAGCTCATTTGAAAACGACTCAATGCACGGGTGGATAAACGGTGGAGGTCCGCTACTTCAGTTGACTGCGCGCGACAAAATTGAGATCCTTCCACTGGAATCCACGAGTGCAGTCGATAAAACTCCTGCCGAATCCGCCGCATCTCAGAGCGAAATTAACGGAGCACAGCTAGTGCCGGAAGCCTTGCAATCGCCCGTGATTGATGGCAATCTGTTTGAAGGAGCGTGGTCAAAGGCGGCGCCGTTGCACCCGTTTTATAACGCGGATGGTACAGAGGAAGCTGAAGAGCATACGCAGGCATTCCTTATGCGGGATGAACAACGCCTGTACATTGGCATCAGGGTTTATAGTGATGAGATGGGACAACTCCATGTCTCAGAGACGGAGACGGGGGGCACTGTGTGGCAGGACGATTCGCTAGAGATACTGGTCGATCCCAATCCGGAAACGAAGTTGTATTATCACCTGATCGTCAATCCCATTGGTGCTATCTTCAGCCAGATGGTTAGGACGGACTATCCGCCGGACTATCGGTTCGCATCGAAGGTGACCGAACCCGCGAATAATCGTAAGGGCACATCAGTAGCAATGAGTTCAAGAAATCCTGAGGTAGAGCAGAACCGTAATCAGACGGATCCTACTCCAAATCTTGGAGCAGCACAAGCCGAGGTTAAAACCCAAATCACATCTCGGTATTGGAGTATTGAAATTGCCTTGATGCGCGATTTCTTGGAACCCGAAGCGGCGGGAAATTGGCGATTAAACCTGCACCGCAGAACTCACAAAAGCCGCGAATCGAGTTATTGGATGCCGACCTATGACACAGAGGCGCCGTGGTGGCGCCACAACAGAGATCTGATGGGAAGGCTTCAGTTTACCGTGACCGGTGAGGAATCGACGTTGTTCGGAATTGAGGAACAACTACATATAGGCGAAATCGAGATTAAGGGCAACCGCGAAATTCCAACGCTAGAAATCATCCAACTAATTCCGATTCAGATTGGGGACGTTATAACTTCGAGTCAACTGTCTTGGCTCGTTGATGAACTTGGGGAGCACCCGTGGTTTAGGAAGGCACGCTTAGACACCATTCCGCTCGACGAGGCAGATTATGAGTCAGACGTAAACGCTCCTGAAACGGATGCAAACGCTTCAGCGGAAGTCACACAACCCGATACTGACGTTAACCCGATTGTCAACGGGCACGATATAGCGCCCCCACTCAGGCTTGCCCTTCGCATTCATGTCACGGAATCTCCATCGTATGTCATTGAGAAATACGATATTAAGGGAAACAGACATTTCGAATCAGAAATGTTGCGGAAGTGGTTCGGATTGAACCGCGGGCGTGTCTCCGTTGAGGACATAAACGTAAAATCTCGACTCATAACGAATCTTTACTGGAATCACGGATACGAACTTGCAAGAACAAAAGCAAGGTTTTCACCGCGAAGACTGGAACTAATTATTGACGAAGGACGCTTGGACGAAGTCCGTTTTACCGGAAACAGACGAATCAAACACCGCGAAATGACCCAGATGTTAAGATTGAAAGCGGGTGACATTTATAATAGATTGCATACACAGAGACAAATAAGCCGTATGCATAAGCAACTCGCAAGACATAATGCAATCTTTAAGGATGTTCGGGATTGGAAGGCGCTGCGAGAAAAAGGAAGGACAGTCTTAATCATCGATATAGAAGAACATCCTCCCATTCGGTATCATGTTTTGCCGCGTGTCGGGTTCAACCGTGTTCACGGCCCAATCATGGGAGCCGGCGGTGCGGTTTCCACAAACGCATATGGCAAGGGACGAATCTCCGGCGGCACGAGTCGCGGACTATCCAGTTCAATTACAAATTTTCAGGTCGGCGCGGAAACATCGTTGCTTGACACCCGTGAATTGCGACTCGGCGGTGCATGGTACAAACTGACCGGCGTTGTTCATAGCGCATCAACGTACGTGGGAGAGGGTATACTGTCATCAGCTCTATTGGGAACATCTCTCGTCGATTACTATCAACGTCAAGGCTTTCAGACATGGATGGCTCAGAAATTGACGCCTTCCTCCGAGATTGCAGTCAGTTTTACCAATGAACAGCATGAGAATCTTTTTACAGTCACGGATTGGAGTCTGTTCTCGCGAGGTCTTCCGAAGCGAGGCAATGCCCGCATTGACGAGGGAACAGCGCGTAGCTTCGAGCTTTCATATCATTTCGACACCAGAGATCACAAGTTCAGCATCAGGCGTCCGTTTAAGTCTATACCTTGGCCGAACGAGCACGCGACTCGGGGTTGGCGCAGTTCTTTCTCTGTGGAATATTCAAGCCACCGATTCGATAGCGACTTCGATTATACTCTGTACCGATTTGAGGCAGCAAGATACAACCGATTGCCTAACGGTCACAATTTTGACTTTCGAGTCATTGGCGCCCTTTCGGACTCTCCACTACCTAGGCAGCGGTTGCTTTATCCAAATCTCAATAACATACTGCGCGGCTACCGCTACAATAGATTTATCGGCGATAACATGCTTGTCTTGAATCTTGAATACAGAGTTGTCCAGAGACTTAAGCACATCAGCCAGGACAAATCAGTAAACGGCGCAGTTTCAATCTTCTTTGATGCCGGTGATGCCTGGTTCCATCACGATCGATTTAGCCTTACGCGCGCGAGGGCCTCAGTCGGAATGGGGTTTTCAATATTCACAAATGCAATGCCATATGACGGGGCTCCGGACACCCTACGTATTGAGATTGTCCGCGCGTTAGAGAAAAGATGGCAGGTCACCCGTTACATCTTGCGGCTCTCCCGGGATTTCTGATCGTCCTCTGGACGCAGAGTTGGAAATCTCGGTAAGTTCGACGCGTACTGAGCTTGTCGAAACTCATTCACTAAGGATAGCAAACGAATGAAACCCCGAAAAACACACATCGGTTTAGGACTCACTGCGATCCGACCGCTTCGATCCAAAAGCAGCGCGTGAGTCCCAAAATATAAGGCGGCTTGATTGAATTCTGCCGCCTTAATCGGCCATAGGTTGTGAGAGCCCCTACCTCGGCTCGCTCTCTCCTCGTTCTCTTTCCTCCTCGTCAGCTGATGAGTTAGCCGTGAGACCTAGCAGGTTTTCAATGGTTTCATCACTTACACTCGATATGGGACCGTTGATAACAGGGGCGTTATAATAATGGTTTCCGCTCTTACTCGTTCCTTCACCTACCAATCCAATCTGACCTTCAAGGTAAGCCACAAGTTGACTAGCTGCCATGCGAGCGAGCAATACCTTTTCTCTGTCATTGGCATTTTCAGGAGCCTCTAAAGCAAGAGATGCGACATACGGATCGTCTATATATCTGGTAAGGTTGGAATGCAGATTATTGTAACTCTTCACCGCCAGATCGCCGGTGCCGACATAAAGTTCCGTGTGGATGCTTTCCTCCAGATCGTTCTTCAGGGCGCGCGCCGGTGGAATCAGACGGATAAGGGCATGGAGATCTACCATTTCAGCCATTTTTATTCTCCTTTTTTATGCTCAACATCTCAAGAATCTCAGGCTTGAGTAGTTTTCGCAGGTTCTTCCTGCCGTAGAAAATTCGGGATTTGACGGTACCAACGTCAGTCGCCATCGCCTCCGCGATTTGTGCATACGTCAGATTTTCTTCACAGTAAAGAATCACTGCCTGCCGTTGAATTTCGGGCAGGCGTTCGATTGCTTTCTGCACTTCGGAAAGGAGCAGCACCCAGTGCAACTCCTCATCGGGTTGGCGGGGATGATCTCTGAGGAATGAGATGTCGACAGCCAAATCTTCAGAAACAGTGTCTATGGGAACGAACTGAAAACGTCCCCGTTGTCGAAGCGTGTCGTAGCAGCGGTTTCGGACAACCCGAAAGAGGAAAGGGCGCAGATGCGCACTCGATTCAAGTTGCTCAAGGTTTATGTAGAGCGCGAGAAACGCGTCCTGCACAATATCATCCTCCTCTTCGCTAACTCCAACCAATCTACGTATAAATCGCCTAACAGACGCATCCAGTGTTTCCTGCAATCGATCGAAAGCTTTCCGATTGTTGGCTCTTGCTTGTTCAAAGAGCTCATGCTCCTCATTATTTGGCACTGATCCTCCCCTCTCTCTTGATAATACGGTGATTCTAGAAAATTGTTCATTGAGAGGGTACTTTTATATCAAGAAACACTCTGTCAAGTTGGTGCACGTTGGCGGAGTCAGTTAGTGAGTGAGCGATTAAGGGGCGTGTTATGCGCGTCCATTTAATCTCACTCTATCTGACGGTGAGATAAGGAAAGGGATCTCTATCAGGATTTGCATTCGCCATCCTTATCCAGTCAGTTGATCGCCCGCTATTCACTCGCTCAATCGCGCCTACAGTTGACTCATAAGGCGCTTTCGCCGACGCGCTCTCAGATACTTTTGACTTCCCTCCGAGTGTGCGCTATAATTAACGTGTGTAGAGTAATCAAGCAATATGTAGATTTCGAAACCGCGATACATCCCCCTCGTACAGCCAAACGGATGAAACGTACACCTCTCTATAATTCGCAGTCTGCCCTCGGAGCGACATTCACGACGAGCCATGACGATTGGAACCTCGTCGCCCATTTTTCTCATGCCACTGAAGAACACCACGCCGTTAGATCTGGAGTCGGAATCATAGATCTTTCCCATCGCGGCAGATTGCGGTTGACAGGAGAAGATCGCGCTGCGTTCCTCCATCGGATTAATTCTAATGATGTGGAAGGACTGAAACTCGGTGAGGGAAATTGTGCAACTATGCTGACCAATCGCGGAAAAATAATTTCTGATATGAAGGTGTGCGCCTTTCAAGACCGTATCGGCATTTCCACCAATGCCGAGACAACCGAAATCCTATTCAACGAATTGGACAAATATATTATCGCTGACGATGTAGACCTTGAAGATTGCACGGACACGACAGGAATAATTGCTTTACATGGCCCTCAGTCAACACAACTCGTGCAATCCATACTTGGAATCGATGTTACTGGGCTTAAGGAATACCACGCTATCAGCGAAGAGGTAGAGGGAAGGTTGATTGATTGCCTCCGATCGGATGAAACCGGTGAGATTGGTTATGAACTCTACGTTGCGGCGGAGTCGATGGAATGGCTCTGGGATACTCTTCTGACGAAGGGGCGAGAATTCGATGCGACACCGTTTGGATTGACAGCGCTTAATTCTCTTCGCATTGAGGCTGGCATTCCCCGGTACGGCGCGGAACTATCCGACTCGATTATTCCGCTAGAAGCTGAGTTAGAACATGCTATTGACTTTGAGAAAGGTTGTTACATTGGTCAAGAGATTGTCGCACGAATGAAATACCGCGGGCATCCGAACCGACTTCTCCGAGGATTTGAAGTTGAATGCGGTACGCCGCCAGTTCAAAATGACAAAATCGTCGATAACGGCAAGGAAATCGGTTGGATTACCAGTGCGGTTTCCTCACCATCGCTAGACAAAACAATTGCTCTCGGCTATGTGCGGATGGCTTATACCGACGCTGGAAGCAAAGTCAAGATTATGGCAGGAGACGAGGCTGTCAACGCAACGGTAGCAGTACTTCCGTTTTATAAGGGCGGGATGTAATCACTTGGAATGTCATTGAGAATATCAATGCCGTATCTATAGTCGTTATACAACTGAGCGATAATTTGAGGCACAAATAATTATGAATTATACCTGTTTTGAGTCGTCATTCGGTTGGGTGGGTGTTGCCAAATCCTCGCGCGGTATTTCGCGGGTGGTTTTTGGCAAATCGAATGAGACGGAAGTTGAAGATTGCCTGCTCCTCGGAACAAAAGCGGCGAAGTCTGAAGAAGGCTTATCCAAAGCGATTGATTTGCTCCAACGCTATTTTAGTGGTGAACCCGTTGAGTTTGACCTCGATCTTGACTTTCAGGATGGAACGGAATTTCAGCAGTCGGTGTGGAGAGCTACGTATCGTATTCCGTACGGTGAAGTCCGAAGTTACAGTTGGATAGCCAGAGAAATTGGGAAACCACTTGCGACACGGGCAGTTGGCAGCGCAGAAGGCGCCAATCCCTTACCAATTATAATTCCCTGTCACCGTGTGCTCCGCAGTGATGGTAAACTCGGTGGTTACTCGGCTGGATTGCACTGGAAACCAAAACTACTTGACCAAGAGCGGGAAAACAAGCAAAGAAAGTAATTGCGACTTGTCGGGTATGAACAAGGTGATTGGGGCGTATTTCGACGGTTAAATTATGTCCACCCTCATCATGAAAAGAGCACTACCGCAATGAGAACGAGAGAGAAAACACAGGTCGATCCCAAATTCGTTGAACAGTTTCGACAATATCTCAAGAGCGGTGGTTTACGGCTTACATCGGAGCGGCTCGTTATTCTTGAACAAGTCTTTTCCTACGAAGGGCACTTTCGAGCGGAGGATTTGTTGGTTCACATTCGAGAGAAAGGACACTCCGCTTCCAGAGCGACGATCTACCGTACCTTGCCCCTTCTTGTCAGGAGCGGTCTCCTCACGGAGATAATTGATGCCCAGAAGAATTCATACTACGAACACGTTCATGCCCTCCAGGAACAGCAACATGCCCACCTTATCTGTCTTCGGTGCAACAACATCGTCGAGTTCACCAATCCCGAGGTTGATAAGCTCCAGAAAGCCATTTGTGACCTACATCGATTCAAACCTATTAAGTTTAGAAACGAAATACTCGGTTACTGCGGAGAATGCCAAGCCGAGGTTATGTGATAGCCATGACTGATAGGCGCGGGGAGATTCCAACCTCAGTCATTCGACTGTCATGTCAACCATCCATCGCAACTAGGAGCCTGAATTCGTTATTCCGGCCGAAGTTTGTCAGGGGCGATAGGCTGCTTCAAGCGCGAGTATCGCATACGAGGTTGCAAGCACCGGCAAACTCTCCATCCAACGGCTCGACTCATTCACCCAAAATCCCTCCGGGGTCTGTTCAGCAATGAGTTTCTCGCCAAGTTCCCTGTACCAGTCATAGGACATACCCTTACCATCCACAATCACAGACTCGCCGTACGCACCTAACGCCTTTGCCATGGTATGGTAATTATAGTAAAGACCTTCCAGTCCCATCCCGTGATTCTCCTCGACGGTGAAGTGCTTTTGTATCCAATCTACAGCGGACTGTACACGTGAATCATCCCTGTCAACATTCGCATAGATGAAGCTCAGGAGGCCCGCATACGTCATGCTCGCATAAGACCTTGGCTTGTCGCTTTCATCCCTTCCCGCTTTACTTTCCCCATCCGGAGCGTAGATGAAGCCTCCATCGTTACCAGCCCAACTCTCGCTGTTGGTCTCGCTGCTATTTTGGCACCTTTGCAGAAACTTAACGGCTTTGTCCCATACTTGCTGATCGTCGGATCCGCTCTCTTTGAGCGCCTGGACTGCATAATTAAGATTTGAGAGATCATGAACGGTTTCGCGACTACCATAGCCGATACCGCCAAAGTAAACGCTCTCCGAGTCTTGGACTTGCAAACTTTTGATGAAATTCTGTGCTTTTGCGATTGCCAGCTTATATTCAGGATTGTCCGTAGACGAGAGTGCCATCAGTGATACCGACGTGTTGTAGTTTGGTAGTGCCGGCTGCTGTTCGATGTCATAGATCGCCCCATTTGGATGTTGCAATTTCAACAAAGCACGAAGTGCTTTCTCTACGAATGGGTGATTGTCTTCCGCGTACCGATTTTCCGGGTGTCTTAGAAACGCCGTAATTGCCAACCCGGTCATTCCGGGGTGGTGCATAAAAAGCCCATCTTCGCCCTGTTGGGTTTTCAACCACTCGAGTCCGCGATCTATTGCCTTTAGTACATCTCGATTCAAGCCTTCATACGACGCCTCAGCGCCCTGTTTTGCCTGATTGCTTGATGACTGTGCCTCACTGGGGGAAAGGGCGGTTAGACTCAAGGCCAATGTGAAAAAAGCGCATACCAGAATTCGTGACGTGTGGACAATCCAATTTGATCCTATCATTATTTTCGAACCTCCCAAGTATTGGAGCGTAGTTGATTAAGTTGGTACGACACAGCTTAGAAATTATGCCTCAAATTATCAGTTTCTAGCGAGCAAATGCCATGCCAAGATTTGCAGTACCGTATCCATTGGACGACGACGCGCATCACGTTGAGACATGACCAACTAATGTACATCACTGTTCATAAACTGAGCATGAGATAGCTATTCCTGCGACGTATAGGATTCCATGTCCTCACTCTTCGGACAATTGTATTCGTTTGGACATTAGCAGATAAGGGCTATCCTCCGTGATTTCGAGCGCCTGCTTGATAGCCATCTGTGCATCGGGAGTCTTCGCTTTGTACACTTCGAAAAAATCGTTGTAGAAGTGGTCCGGGTGCACGTCGAGCTGAATCTCCAGAGTTCTTGCATCTTTGGACATGGGCGCGTTATACGTGTACACCCACGTTCCACCGGCAGGAATACGCGTGTCGAATATCTCCTTATCCAATGACAACGGTACCCGTCTTTGAATCACTCGAATCGACTCGGTTTTCGGAATTGGAGTTTCAGTCGCGTCAAGTAGTCGCGCAGTAACAAAAATCGCCGGAGTCAGATAGGTTGGCAAATGGTGCCCCGCTCCGTGATTCGTCAGTCGAATTTCTGCTTCGATAGGATCCTGATGATTCCTGATTTCCACATCCAACTTCAACGCATTTTTCACACTGTCGGGATCATGAATCCCGCGCCACTGGTGGCGACGATCCGGCATATGGCACGATTGACACGTTTTTCCCTCCTTCGCATGCGGGCTTTCCAGCCATTCATTGTACGTGTTTTCCAGCAACTTACCGTTTAAGGCGAATCCGTTTTCCTCGAACTGATGGCATGGTTTACAAAATGCAGAGTCACTAAAGGCAGAAGCTACCACGGCTCCACCGTGATGCCCTTCCGCGAAGACTTTTGCGGCTGCTTTATGCTCCGAGAATGGAGGGCCGAAACGCTGATGTGAGCGCACGTGGCATGCAGCACATACGATACCGTGGGACTGAAGCTCCGCATCATATCCGTTGTTTGAAACATGTGCCCCGCCTAAAGGTTCAGTTTGGTCGCTGACTTCATTCTCGCCACGCGGAAGAAACTCCGCCTGCTCGGATAACGGAGCATGGCATGTCTGGCAAGTGAGGATGGTTGCCGGTTGTTGCTCTACCAGTTGACCGTGTACACCTGGTCCCATGGCGATGGCATGCCTCGATGTTTTCCAATCCTCTAGCTGTTGTTGGTGACAAACCCCGCAAGCCTCTGGCCCCAGTTTCGATACTGCTTCGTTGTAATAATCAGGTGCGTTTTGTTGTGCAGGGATAGGTAACTCCCAAAACTCTTCCAAGAATCGATCCGGATTGCCCAGCAGGCCATCATCCTGCTTATGCGTCAAGTTGTCATGAATCTCGTTCGTGCGAAGCGCCAAGATGGCGACTGCCATGAGTCTAGCATCGGATTCTGGCATGTCAATCCTCGGAACATCAATCTGAATGCCCCGATGCGCTAGAATCTGCCGGATGGAATCTCGCACGTCGTTGTCTAGCAACTGATTCGTCACATCTGCTCCCATATATTTTCCAATGCCGTGACACTGCGCACAACCTTTGCTAATGTACAGTCTGAAGCCATCTGCCGCCTTTGCAGCATCGATCTCGGTTGGTTGCGCCATGCTGGAAAGCTCGTCTTCCTCAAGTGTCGATTCGGATAATCCGTCGGCCAATGTGGGTGGAACATTTCCCAGCAAATACTCCGTCAAATTCAAGATTTCTTGCTCGGTAAAGTCATAACTTGGCATTTTTGTTTCCGGATGCAGGCCCGCTGGATTCTTAAGATACGACATCAACCATGCCCGATTTAACTTTGTGTCCACCTTGGAAAGATCCGGACCAACAGCATGTCCGGCCACCGGCGCGGTATGACAGCTGTGACATTCGCTCTCAACAAACAGCCTCTCTCCGGCCTCAGCCTCTCCCACCCCTTCGATCGGTTTTATCTGTTCCTCAAGGCGCAGACTACTGAGGAACTCAACAATCGCCTCCCGTTCCAGTTCGGACATTTCAACTCGCGGCATCTTCGATTTTGGCAGGTACACGGTCGGATCGCTTAGCCATTGATTTAACCACTCCTTCGCGACTTTGTTCCCAATATAATCCAGGCGAGGGGCATAACGCCGCACAGGAATTCTGACCGGAAGATGGTGACAGGTTACGCAACCGTACTTATTCAACACATACCGACCGCCTGAAAGATAGGGGGCATCCACAAGCGCAGGTTCAACGTGGCATTTGCCGCATGCCGCTTCTATCTGTTGACCCTTCAAGAATGGGAAACCGTCTATCGACATGTGCGCCTCCTCCTTATCCGAAGCACTGCCGTTTCCACCATGGCAAAGTACACAGCCAAATGTCGCAGGGGCATGTCGAGCTAGATGTTTCCCCGGGTGCGCCTCTTCTGTAGTCTGTTCTTTGAAATGGCAGTTAATGCACTGCTCGGCTGCCGGGGCTATTCCAGCGGTTGCAATAGCTTGCGCCCACTCATTAGATTGGTGCGGTTTGTCCTCAGTCGTCTTGCGATCCGGGGGAAGAACGCGCACCGATCGGACGAGTGGGTGTTCGTCTTCCGGCGTAGGCTGCGTAAGCATCTGCCCGTTCAATGACAACTTGGGACCGAATGCGGCAAAAACTATGAGTGTAAAGATTCTAACGGCGAAATATTGAAGTTTCACGAAAGGCAGCGATATTCTCAGCAACACGTAGGTTCGTATATTCAACCATCCTGCGGGTTCTTCGGATCGTCGGGGGAAGAACGGATTGAAAGGTTTGTTTTCGCCGGGATGTCCCACGAAATGTAGCCGCAAACCGGACACCGCAACTCTATTTCAACAAGGTTTCTAACCGCCCCTGTCTTAATCGGTTTCCGCTGCGTCTGGCATTTCGAACACCGTACCTCACGAAGTTCATCTGCGTCGCTTCTTCCGAAGTATAGCAGAATACGGAACAGCGCGTAGATCATGACTAGAGCAATAACACAGAACAGAATAAAAAACAGAAACGGTAGGATTTCCATCTGTCTGGCGGAAAGGTTCTTACTGCGCCGTAAAGAGCGCCTTGAAGAAGCCCTGCATATCGGACCAGGATTTTTTATCCGCCTCCGCGTTATATTTCAGCGGTCCGCCATGTTTGTCTGCAGCCGGGTTGGTGAAGCTGTGGCTAGCCTCGGGGTAGACGATAAACTTAAAATCTGCTTCGGCGTTTTGCATCTCTTCCTTAAATGTGTCCACTTGTTCTTGTGTTATAAACGGATCGACTCCACCGTGACACACCAGAATCTTGGCTTTCACGGTCCCACGTGCTGCCGGCGTGTCAGTTGACAACGAACCGTGAAAACTGACCACTCCGCCAAGCCCATCAATGCCGAGACGCGCCATGTGCAGCACGATTCCCCCGCCAAAGCAATAGCCGATTGCGGCGATTTGTTGGGAATTAACGGTTGGGTGTTTCCTCAATAGATCCATGCCGGCCGTGAAACGGGTTTTGGCGATTTCCATATTTTCCGTCACCGCTCGCGCAAATTTCCGGGCATCGTCAGGGTGGACCGCCAGTTTTCCGTCACCATACATGTCGACCGCAAGCGCAGTATATCCCAATGCAGCCAACATCCGCGCCCGGTCGCGCACATATTTGTTGTGGCCCCACCATTCGTGCACAACCAACACGCCGGGACGTTTCCCTTTCGCTTCGTCGTTATACGCCAGATAACCTTTAAACACGACGTCATTCACCACATATTCGACTTCTTCTCCATGTGTACGGGCATAAACGCACATTGCTGTTGACAGCACTAACAGCGTCGCAACACTCATTCGCATCATTCGTACTCCTACAATAGTCATCATTTCTGATAAATCCTAATACTATCTCGTTGAGACGAGGTTTGCCGTATCCTGCCTAGGGTGCAAGTCGACACGTGATGCTCTAACTGATCAGAAAACTCCATTGCGAACACTGGACCGCAGGAATTCTGCTGACTGCGAGGTTGAGATTTTTGAGATTGTCGAATTCTTCCGCGGACGAATCCTGAAGTTCCAGTATTCTCAGACCATGTTTGCCAGTTGGGCGGGCATGTACGTTGGATCAGCCTTAATTGCCCTAGCTAAGGCAGCCTTCGCTTCCGTTTCAGAACCATTTGTTCGGTTGGCTAGTCCAACCGAGAAGTACGCTTGGGCGAGCTGAGTGTCGGTAAGCGGGAGACTCAATGCACGCTGAATGTATGCTAGACCGGGTGCTGGATCGTCGCCATTTCGGTAGGCAATTGTGATCAGCGTTTGGCCAAGCAGCAACAGTGCCGGTGCATGCTCGGGATCCAATTCCAACGCAGTTTGAATAGCAGTTCTTGCCTCCGAGAAAAAATCTCCTCTTTCCAGAACACTCGATACCGAGCGCGATTCTTGGTTCAGTGTCCCCGCCAACGCCGTCCACGAGGCGGGGTCTTCCGGATACTGGCGCGTGGCTTCGCGCAGAACCGCAATCTTCAGCCCCGTGTCACCGCCCTCTCCCAGTTCCTCCGCTGCTTGACAATAACCCTCAAAACTACCGAGTTTGGCAGTCTTTTCTCCAACTTCGCGTGGGTCGGCCGAAGGGACAACCGTAGGCTTGAAGTGCTGCCAGCCAGGCTCGGGTACATCAATCAACCCTCTATAAACGCGCAGCGCTGCATAGCGCGGAGTGCCCCATACCTCGGCGATACGGGTAATCCAGTCGGGTAAACTGTTTTCAAGATCGGCAAGTAACTCTGTTAGTCCCATGCCAGCGTCCACCCGCATGCGAACTTCCGTTAGGAAGTAGTCTTCAATCTTTATTAGTAGATCGATCTCTGTGTCATGAGCCAACGGCCCATGACCGGGAAGTACGTGGTCAGGATTGTAGGAGCGCAGTTCGCCTATCGTGTTAATCCAGTCGTGGTTCGCCATCAATCCCTCATTCATTACGGGCTGACCGAAGATGGGAAAGCTGCCGGTCATAATCGTATCGCCGGAAACTATGCATCCTTCCCTTGGAATGCGGACGGCGGTCGCGTCATCCGTCTCTGCTTTTCCAAGATGGACAAGGTGCAGCGGCTGATTTCCCAAATCAAGTTCCATTTCGAATTTGAAAGTCTCGTCGGGCAGATAGGGATCATCGCCTAACTCGAAACCACGGGATCGGAGAAACGCTTTTTGACGCGGCGCTCGATCTACCATGAATTCTCTTGTCATCTCTCTTGAAATGACTGTTGCCCCCTCATCATGAAAAATAGCATTGCCGTTGGTATGATCCCAGTGGTAGTGGGTGTTGATGGTATAGAGAATCGGCTTGTCCGTTATCCGCCGAACAGATTGAAACACCCGAGACGCCATTCGCCGGTTTACCTGCGTATCAATAATGGCTACTCCTTTGTCACCAATAACAATTGATGAATTCACCATATTGCGGAAAAGGTAGACATTCTCGGTTATTTTCTCGAGGGTGCCATATTGAAGCGGCGCGTATGGATTGTCTCCGGTTGATCTCATTTACTACCTTTAAGCAACGCTGTGAGTAACCAAATCACGTTTTTCATAACTGGTTCTCCTTGCGCGGAATGAATCACCCTAGGCACAAGACTGACAACTGCAGATCACCCGTAAAGTTTCCGGGCACATAATGCGGCGTGATATTTCATTGAATATCACACACTCCGAACGTGTTCCTTAGCGGCTTTCACAAAGCGCCTCACATTCTCGAATGGAGTGTCCTTGTGGATGCCATGATTGAGATTAAGAATATGCCCGACTCTTCCCGCTTGTTGCAAACAACCGTGCACCGCCTCCGAGACAGCGTCGGTAGTGCCGTCACGAAGAATGCGATTATCCACATTGCCTTGAAGAGCGACCTTACCTGCAGCATGCACGCGGGCTTCTTTAAGGTCAATACATGTTCCCAAGCTTAGCACGTCCGCACCGCTATTCAGCATTAGATCCAGATAAGAACACTCCTTCGCAAACAAGATAGTAGGAGCGTCTGCGCTCAATCCCGCGAAGATCTGTTCATGGTACGGCTGAGCAAAGACTTCATATAACGGTCGATCAATGCCATCCGCGATTGACTCGAACAACTGTACAATTTGAACACCTTGCGAGATCTGATAGTTGAGGTAAGTTATAGTCATCTGCGTCAAGCGTTTCAACAGGTCATGAAGCAGATCGGGCGCTTCTCGCATCATTTGGAATACGATATTGGCTTCGCTAGATAGTCCGCCCTTTCGATTCATTGGACTTTTTCCCGTAATCATAAAGAATGCCAGAGTCAACGGAGCTCCGGCAAAACCAATCAATGGGAGTTCGCCGTCTAACGACTGGCGGAGCCCTCTGATTACCTCACCCGTAAAATTCAACTGCGAAAAGGGATTTTCAAGTGGACGCAACCCCGCAATCTGGTTGGCCGTCCGAATGGGAATTTCCAACACGGGAGCGGGGGAAAAGCGAAAGTGTACGCCCATCGGAGCTAGTGGGGTAAGGATGTCATGATACATAATAATGGCATCGACCCCGATGCGTTTCGGCAGGAGTGAGATTTCGATTACCCATTCGACTTCCGCGATACTGAACGGTCCCGGAACAGTTTGAAAGAGACGCTCTAGAGGAAGGTCGATCTTATCCCTAAGTGCCCGATAAGCCGGATCGGAACGACCTGCTTGACGCATCAACCACACAGGCACACGTTCAACGGGGAGGCGCCTTGCCGCGCGAAGCAGAAGGTTATTTTCTAGCATGGACTTGGTCAATTCTTACTGTTTCCAACTCCTTCTCTACCATGGCGTTCAAGAAATCTTCTCAATCTCGCGAAACTCTTCACGTTCTTCATAATACGGCCGCTCTCGCGCTCTTCAAGATAGAGGAAAAAGCCCATCAGGTACAGGCTAATGAAGAATAGTATAAAACCTAAGAAGCATCTAAAGACAGCAAAGTAGTTTGCCTTTAGATGAAGACGAGGAAAGGAGCCATGATAAACATTTAGCGAATCGCTTTCCTGCCGCAGTGTATAGGTCCGTTTGTTGTCCCTGTCAAGAATCATCCATCTACCGTTGTCATTGTCACCGTGTGAGCCACTGAGGTTTGCGGAAAGAGAAAACCCGTGCTTCTCAAAAGTCTCCCGGAATCCTTCCGAAATCTCGTCCCGATCCAATTCTGACGCAAATTGAGTATCTATGTTGAATCTCAACGTTGGTTTCCAGCCAATCGAGGCGAAATCGCTCCAGCCTGTAACACCTACCGACAGAAAGACGATTGAGAGTGCGAACACTATGAAGAATGGTATACCCATGATAGCGTTATCCGGTGACCGATTACTTTGACTCTACATCACACTCTTGTCTGCAAATTTCTTCCTAGCTGCAATCAACACGGGAGCCGAGTCGCAGAAACAACCACTCTGTGAATATACGATTGTCCCGAATTTCAATCTGTTCAACCGTAACTCGATTTCACAACATTATATCATAATCGGCAGGGGCCATAACGAAAATCCGTGGCGGTTGTAGCTCGGAATTGTATCGTTTTAGGGTAGGTTACCGATGAATCAGGCTTTAGGTCATTTGGGAGCGTGGATGAGGGTGAATTGTCACGCCGCTTTCCATATCGGGAAGGAAGAATACCTAGTTCGATATCGTGTAATCTATCGCGAATTCGCCCCCATAACAGAGAAACCGAGTTTTGAGTTCACGTCTGCTGATCTGAGGATAAATTGGTCCGATTCTCGTCAATCTCCTAGCTTCACGTCGAAAAAGCTCGGTCTCCGTGCCCTCGCCGGGCAAAGGAAACTGCGTGGATTCTCTAGGTCATGGAACCAGCCAAATCACATGAAATACTTAGTCTCCAAGAACAGGAATCTGCCGCAACACTCGCCAATAAAAACTGTAATCATGGCGACATAAAGGAATCCTGTCGCGGCGCGTGTTGCTCCAACGGCATCCTGTTCCACGGCTTTCTCTCGCAGACAGTACCATACAATGACGTACAGCAGAAATGACCCGCAAATACCAATTAGGACGCGCATTCCCAACACAACCTGTAAAAAGAAATTACGCGGAAGTCTCACTGGCGACTCCACACCCACTGCAAAGTTGAGGGCAAACAGAGAGCTTGACAACAGAAGTGCGATCAGAAATATCTGATTGAACCTTCTCAGATGAATAACCGGAAGATCTGGTGTCACCAAATACCAGTGACCAAACCACATGCCGCTATTTACGGAGCCCAGCAGAACTGCGGAGACCAGAAACTGGAGGGGTAACAGGAACCCGCCGGCCGGAAGATTGCTTTGTGGTAGAAAGGATTGGGCACTGCTAGCGATCCAAATGATTCCGACGACCGCGCCTACGAATAGGAGCACTCGATCTAGAGGTTCAGACTTCAGCCAAAGACTAACGGTGTAACTCAATAGGATGAGAAACAAAACCAGCGTAAAGAGAACATCCCGTCCATTCCAAGCCATGAAAAAACTTTGCCAACTGACCGATTGACCGCTAATGGGAAGGATTGCACACCGGGCGAATACGATTGCTAACAGGTAAATCCCTCCCATTAAGCGATAGAAGCCGCGACCTACCAATCCCTTTGGAACTAGTAGAAGCAATGTGAAACCGCCAACTGCTAGTTGACTGAATACCAGGTAAAAAATCGGGGTAAGGATCATGACATGGCCTATTTCAGAAATAGAAAAACCCATTGTGGTAGGTAACCACAATGGGTTTGGACAAACTGGAAACAGCTTGGGCTCAGATTATCTCCACAACTGCTCCAACTGCTTCCAATTGCTCTTTGATCTTATCCGCTTCCTCCTGCGGGAGACCTTCCTTGATTACAGTCGGAGCTCCTTCCACCGTCTCTTTCGCTTCCTTGAGCCCGAGACCTGTCACCGCGCGCACCTCTTTGATAACAGGAATCTTTTGGGATCCGACCTCTTTCAACTGAACGTCGAATTCGGTCTTAGCTTCTTCCGGTGCGGCTTCGGCTTCCGCTGCTCCCGCTGCCGGGGCACCCGCCACCATCGGCGCCGCCATCATCGGAGCGGCAGCGCTCACACCGAATTTATCTTCCAAAGCCTTCACCAACTCGGAGAGCTCCAAAACCGTCATATTGCTGATTGATTCAATCATTTCATCAATGTTAGCCATTTTCGTTTTCCTTTCTAAATTAAAGTAACTACGCCGATTCAGCTTCCTTTTTCTGATCGGCAACAGCTTGCAGTGCTGTCGTCAACTGACGCACTGTACCACTCAAGACGCTGACAAAGTCCGTCATTGACGAACCTCTATGCAAAACGGAAACAAGCCCGGAAAGCGGTGCTTTGATACCGACAACAGCCTGAGCAATCAATTGTTCCTTTGACGGCATGTCGACAAGCGCCTCAACTCCCGCGGCATCGATGACCGTCTCGCCCAGAAGACCGCCTTTGATTTTCAAATGCTCATGTTCACCGGCAAATTCCTTCAAGATCTTTGAACATGCTGCGGGATCATCGCTTGTTGCGAGAGCAGTTGGTCCAACCAGATGGTCGTCTAAACCCTCGATTCCCAACTCCTGCGCAACAACCTTTACAAGTCGATTCTTACAAACTTTATACTGAATGCCTGCATCTCGCAACTGCTGTCTAAGCTCATTAACCTCTGCAACAGTCAATCCCTTGAAATCAGTTAGCAGTACAACATCGGCACCCTGAATATGGTCTCGAATCATATCAACTTGCTGGATGTTTTCTTGACTAGGCATATCTCACCTCCTTCCGCGAATTGTTCAGAACTTTTGAAAACAAAAAAGCCCCCAGTCATCTGGAGGCCCTTACTCATGGATATACACACAGGTATTTTCCTCGTTGCTTCGATAAGGGATACCCACGCTCCATCGGTATTATGCCTCGGCAGGCTAAGAGTACCATTTAAGCCTTTGGCACCTGCTGTCTTCGACCGTATCGATTTTCTTAGATGTATCTAAAGTTCGTGCGTTCACCCACTGAATTGTACGGGGTCAAGCCGGATCCCCGCACCCATGGTCGGCGAAACGGCAACGCTTCTCAAATACCGTCCTTTCGCCGATGCAGGGCGTGCTCGCACTATCGCCTCCATTACCGTCTGAAGATTTTCCTTAATCTGATTTTCATCGAAAGACGTCTTCCCGATGGGAACATGCACAACTCCCGACTCCTTTTCCACACGGTATTCTATCTGACCAGCCTTGATGTTCTTGATAGTTTCCGCTATATCCATAGTTACGGTCCCTGTCTTCGCATTGGGCATCAATCCCCGAGGACCTAGGACACGGCCCAACTTGGGCATAATTGTCCTCATTAGATCTGGCGTTGCTACCGTGGCATCAAACTCAAGCCAGCCACCGACAATTTTATCTACCAGATCGTCCGTGCCGACTGCATCCGCTCCAGCCTCTTCCGCTTCACGGGCCTTGTCTCCTTGCGCGAACACAACCACGCGAATCTCCTTGCCAGTACCGTGAGGTAATGCAACGGTGCCACGTATGTTCTGATCCGCGTGGCGAGGATCTACCCCAAGGCGCGCAGCTAGGTCAATCGTCTCGTTAAACTTTGCCTTTGAAGTTTGTTTCAGTAACTGTACACCCTCGTCCAAACTGTAAAGTTGAGACCTATCTATGAGATTCGTGATCTCACGGTATCTTTTTCCGTTTTTCTTCACTGTAATCTCCACGCGATTCTGGTTAACGTTTGTTTGGGATTACTGGATTGTAATTCCCATACTGCGAGCGGTTCCTGCAACCATTCGCATCGCAGCTTCAATATCGCTGGTGTTTAGATCCACCAATTTCTTCTGTGCAATTTCTCGCACCTGATCTTTAGTAATTGATGCAACTTTATTGCGGTTTGGTTCGCCAGACCCTTTAGCGATTCGCGCCGCTTGTTTCAACAGCACGGCTGCCGGAGGCGATTTTACTTCAAAGGAGAATGAGCGGTCCGCATAGCAGGTGATATTCGTTGTAACAACCGTTCCAGCTTGATCCTGGGTCTGGGCGTTAAACGACTTGATGAACTCTGGGATGTTAATCATGTACGGGGCAAGACTGGGACCAACCGGCGGGTTTGGCGTCGCTTGCCCCGAGACCAATTGAAGTTTCACGATTCCTGCGATTTTCTTTGCCATTTTAAGTCCTTCTCACTACAGGCTGAATCGCCTTTTCTAACTCGTTCATCACGGGCACAAATTCTAATGCTGTTCGACCTCAAGGAATCCAAGTTCGACAGGTGTCGCTCTGCCAAAGATCGAGATGACCAGATGCAACCGTTGACGCTCCAAATCGATCGCCTTGATTTCACCACCAAATCCGTTAAATGGTCCGTCAACCACCTTCACTTGATCGCCAACAACAAAATCTACGGTCGTCACCGGTGCGTCCTTCTCCTCGTCACTAGTCAGATTCAGTATATTCTTGACTTCATCTTCCTTGAGCGGGGTAGGATTCGAGCCTGCTGCACCCACGAAGCCCATGACACCAGGTGTTTCCCGAATAATATACCAACTACGCCGACCACCATCCTCTTTAACCTCAGGTCCCAGTTCATGGCATGACTGGATGAGGATGTATCCCGGATACGAAGGTCGTTCCTGTACCCGTTTTTTGCCATCTTTTACAGAAGCGACTTCCTTCATCGGGACAATAACTTGCAGAATCTCATTGTGCAACTCGAGAGCGGTAACCCGCTGTTCAAGGTTGACCTTCACCTTCTTCTCATGTCCCGAGTAAATGTGAATAATGTACCAGTAGCCATCCATAAACTTGGATATTTCTTAGCTTGAATGCAAGAACTATCGAATGAAGAGACTGCGCAGCAGTGCCATCCCGAAACCTTCAAGAGGGTTTTCGAAAACATATGCGAAAAGCGCGACAACAGCCAATGGGACAATCGAAATCAGGAGCGCCATCCGCCAGCGCTGTAGTATGGCTCTAGAAATCAGAAGGACGGCAATAGTCAACGGCACCAATATAACCGCGCCGTGTATAGACCTCCAATTCGGAAATGTGGAATTCCCATCAACTAACCACAGAAACAGTCCCAAACACGCACAGGCAACAAGCACCACGAAGGTATTGCTTTGTACCTCTTTACGATCAGGCTTTGAGACTTTTTGCCATTCTAGCTGTGTTTCTTGGAAATACTTCTTGATTTGCCTTATCATCGTGTAGTCTCAATGAAAAATGCAGGCCAGGAGGGATTCGAACCCCCAACATTCGGTTTTGGAGACCGACGCTCTAGCCGTTCGAGCTACTGGCCTTCAAGGTCGGTACGCTAAATTGTGACTCGAAATGATCCTTGCCATGTGTTTTACTGCTCAAGTGGATTGCCATAAGGCGGGCTATACTGCACGATAGAATCTAGTTTGCGCCAATGGTTTGGGAGTCGCAATATATCATGCGGTTTCTTTGTGAAGCGTATGCTTTCGACAAAACCGGCAGAATTTCTTAAATGCGTGCCGCGCCTGCTGGGTTCTCCGGTTGCGTGTTGTCACATAATTGCGTCGTTTACATTCGTCACAAGCTAACGTCGCTACATCTCTAGGCATAGTCGTTTCTCACAGAATTGGTCTTTGTCAGTAATAGGGACAATACTGGCAGGCAAAGCCGACGACCGGGATTGAACCGGTGACCTCGTCCTTACCAAGGACGCGCTCTACCTACTGAGCTACGTCGGCTCCTGAAACTGAACCACCGAGGATTATACCACAAACGCTACTCTTTCTGCAAACCGTTTTTGAAAGTAGATTCCGATGACACCAGCCAGTGCGCACGGACAACCATCTTGTGTCAGCTAACCATGTTCATTCGCTAGAGTCACTAAACCAACTGGCATGGTTTTCCGCGGCGCCCGACCATCGGGATTTCAAACTTGGTAATTCGCTTCAAAAAGCGGCCGGACGGCATCATGCGTGGCATGTATAATACGATTTCTGTCATTCAGATCGCAAGGAAAAGAAAAAGCCCGTCCGAAGGACGGGCTACGATAAAAAACATGATGAGTAAGACGTACTGAAGAGCCACGCTTCATCCACCATCTAACCAAGTAATGCTATTTGCCAATGACCATCTTGCGCATCGCGCTAAACTCGTCCGTACTAAGTGAATAAAAGTAAACTCCGCTGGTCACTAATTCTTCAGCATCGTTCCGTCCATCCCAGTGGGCGGCTTGAGAGTGATCAACGTATCTGCCCGCATGACGGAAACCGATGTCAAGACGCCGGACCGGTTGCCCGAGGACATTATAGATGAAAATCGTCACGTCTGACGAGTTGGCAAGCTGATACGGAATCCACGTTTCCGGGTTGAAAGGATTCGGATAATTCGGCAGTAACATTGTTTTCGACGGAATCTCTCCAGTCCTGGCGAGCCACTGACGCAGTAAATTTGCGACAAGAATAAACTCCGAATCTGTGCGGGATAGGTTTTCCAACTCAATAAGCGCCGCACGTCGGCGCATTGTGGCGTCTCGGTCGGCTAACTTCATGCTCATGTGTCGTTCCGCTCCGATGCCCTTGGAAACTAGCGCAACATGCGGAGGCGCTGCCGGAACGGTGGCTTCACCGAAATGACTGGCAACGAGCACGAGGTCAAAGATGTTCACGGTTCCGTTCCTGTCAATGTCTCCAGACAGCCCTTGACCCGATTGGCCAAATTGGGATGCGACTCCTACCAAGTCGAATATATTAACTGATCCGTTCTTGTCCAGATCCCACGGAGGATAGTCAATATAGGTAAACTGAATGGATGCCGAAAGGCCGTCGGGATTCGTAGCAGTGACCTCAACTACGCCCCTTGATCCCGGAGGAACAGTAGCGGAAAGTTCCGTGTCCGATACAAGAACGACACTGCTAGTCTCAATTCCACCAAAGGTTACGGTTACACCCTCTTGGAAATTGTCACCTATAAGTTGAACTGTTGCGCCACCCGATGCGAGGGCATTATCCGGAATTATGTGAGTCAAACTTAGTTGCACGACAAGCCGCAGGTTAATGCTAACGTCCCCGGTTCGTCCCGAATCGTCAAAATCGCCTTGGACAAGTGTTTGTGTTTCTTCCGCGACAACCTTTCCCCCTTGATTGACGCTTACATTGATTTCATCACCAGCGTCGGCTACGCTTCCACCGAAAAAGTCAATAAATGTTGCAGCATAGGTGCCGCGCCCACTGTCACCGGTGATTTGCGTTAGCATTAGGTTCTTTGTTTCATTCAAAACAGTAACTTCAAGTCCATCAAGCGGCGAATTATTTGCGTCTGTAACTTGCCCACTAACTATAAAGATGTTAGCTGTGTTGCCGATCATCGGGATGCTCAACCCAAGTATAATCAGTCCTACGTAGTACCAGCGAATCCCGTGTGCCATTTTGCCTTCCTTTCTCATTGATTGTTTGATTGGGTTCGTACTGTTCCGTCAGTTTTCTAGCCGATGCAACCTAACCCCTCATCTTGAAACACTCCGCTGTCATCTCAATTGGCAATGAGTAGCTTCAAGAGTCATCACTTTTAGCCGACTAGCGATTTCAGCAATCGATGAGGAGTCGCCAGCAATTGACTCCATTTACTTTTCCCAATATCAACGAAGGATTGATAGGATGGTTTCTATTGAACGCACGACGATTTGCATCCCCGATAGTCTAGTGGCCTCCAAACCACTGTTTGAACGCTCTCCAAGCCAATCTGCGTTTGAGCGCCGAGGTTCTGATTTCATGGACAAACAGCCGATTGCCATCCATTTCCAATACCGGAATGAGATTCTTGTATTTTGTGAATAAGCCCATACTCGTCGTAATATCGATCTCCTCCACCTCTATTGATTGCGTCTTAGATAATTCCTCCAATCCAGCTTTAGCTTTATCACACAGCGGACAGTCGGGTTTAGTGAATAATCGCAGTTTGGTTGGAAGCATTTCCCAGTTTACAACCTCGGCGGGACATCGCTATTTGATATGCAGCTTATTTGCAACAAGGCCACAACCAATTCGGCAAGCTGTGTACAATCGTATTGCAGGCGCGACAATACAGCAAGTGATGAACACGTCGAATCAAAAGTTCGAAATAAGCGAAAATCGGTGCGTTGGCCCGAGTTTGCCGAAAGAAACGAAGGCGTAGTCAATTTGGAAACTCTCAATCCTAAATCCGACACCACCTGTTAGGCCAGAAGCAGTTCCCAAATCGTTCCCACCTACTCGGTATTTGTACCCAGTGCGCAGGTGGAGCAGTTCTGAGACAGCAATCGCAATGCCGAATGCGCCAGTTATGTTGTTGTCTGAAGGTCGATTTACATCCGTGACGATTGTAAGCCTATCTTCCAGTAACTTGTATGCGCCACCAACCTTTATGTTGAAAGGAAGGCTAAAGGAATCTTCTACAAAGGTGGCTTGTGTCCCTAAATGTTGCAGGTTGAATCCCAAGGAAAGAGACTGGTTTGAGAATGTGTATAAGCCGCCCACATCGTATGCCAGCGCTTGGGCGCTCACTGTGTCAATCTCTTCACGTACCAATTTCGCATTTACCCCAAGAGCCAAGCGTGAGCCAAGGCGGCGCGCAAACGAAAGAACTAACGCCAGATCATAAGGGCGAAATACCCGCGTTTCTTTGCCATTGGCATCGCGCCCTTGTATCTCTCCGAAGGACATATAAATTATGCTTCCGCCGATAACTCCCGCTTCGCCCATCGGCTGAACAAATCCTAAGAACTCGTGATTTATACCTTCAAACCATTCGTTGTGCATTAACCCGAACTGCGGATGGTGTATTTTGGCAAGTCCGGCTGGGTTCCAATAGGAGGCGTAGAGGTCATTCGCTTCGGCGACGTGCGATTCTCCCATACCAATTGCCTCGGCACCGACGCCGATCTTCAGGAAGGTCATAGCGCGTGTTCCAGCGTTCTGGTGAATTTCCGCAGCACTTGCCGTCATCGGCGAATGGACCAGGAGACTATAAACAGCAAGAAAGCCTAACCACCGATTTTTCTTCAACAAGACAGTTCTCTCCTCATTTCTTGGCTCATTGAGACCAGACCGCCATTATAGCGTTCCAAGGCAGAATTGTCAATGCAGTCTCAATAGCGGGTGTGTAGAGATCTTCCACACAGGCTCGTTAACGATTGTGTTTCCAAACGGCGTCTCCGAGTTAAACCTGTTATCGGGGACGCAGTACCTGTCAATTATTGGCCGAATTACCACTAGCCGGAGCCGGATCGTCAGTGACCGTTTCGTAAACAAGAACGGTAGTACCAACAACAGAAAAAATGCTAAGTATGAAAGACCAATTAATGTGAAATCGCTTTCCAATCTCCAATGAATCACCAGGGTATAGCAACGTCCTAGAACCTGCTGAATCTTTGTCGTCACCCCAATCCAATGTAATTTCCTCAATCGTTCCATTTTTTCGCCAAACTTTTACTTCATCTCGCTTGGCAAGCTCTTCAAAGCCGCCGGCTCGTGAAATTCCTTCGCGAGGGGTGATCGGTTCGCGGATACGATAGGGGCCCGGATTGCGTACGTAACCAAGCACATGAACTGGTTCAACCTTGTAGGCACTAGGTATAAACATTACATCGCCATCTTCCAAGAAATATTTGTCATCCTGTTCGTCCAAATTTATCCAGAATTCCTCATCCAACTTGAGTTCAACTGGTTCACCGTTCGTTCTCATGATGACCACCGAACTGAGATCCGCGATACTATCCGGTCCTCCAGCCTGCGCTAGTGCCCGATCAATTCGAATGCGACGGTGAAATTGGACTCTCTTTTCCGGAACTTGAACTTGCCCGTGAACATCACTAATAGCTAACGGGGGCACGAAAGCTAAATCACCGTCTTCCAAATAATAGATGTCCTCTTTATCAAGATCTAAATCATCCTTCCAAGAGGGATTGGCGATATTCAAGTCAACACTCTCACCATTAGCCTTAAATATTGTCACCGAAGCTAGATCTGCTTTAACATCGGGGCCATCCGCTAACGCCAGGGCATGATCTATTCGAATTCTTCCCCGAATCGGGAATCGCCCCGGCTTTTGAACCTGACCATGCACCAGAACGCCGCCAAGCGCGGATACGAAGATGATGTCTCCATCTTCAACGTCGATTTCACGATAATCTTGGTTTGGCGATAGGTCGTAAATTTCAATGCTTTTATCGGCACGAATAATCTTCACGTTCTGCCGATCTGCGCCTCCACCAAGACCGCCTGCCTTTGCCAATGCCTCGTACAATCCAATTTTGTCGTGAAGTGGCAGTGTATAGCGGTTTGGCAGGGTTACCGCTCCCCATACGAGATAACCTTTTCCTTGGAGCGGATCAACAATAACGATGGGATTCTCAGTGCGACCATATTTCCTAATCTGATTTCGAATTAGATCCGCCGCCGCCCCAAGGCTTTTACCTAGCAGATGTAATTCCCCGCCCAAATATATGCTATAGCCATCCTGTCTAACTACTATGGTGCGACTGTATGATGGGTGATCCAAGACAACAATGGAGAGGGTGTCTCCGGGTTCGATGCGGTACGTCTCGCTGCGAGCGGCGCCCTCGCGAAGGGTGTCCTCGGGATCGCCTCGGTACATCTCGCCACGTGTAGCGCCTACAAACAAAACCAACACAGCTAGTATAAGGCTCAAACGCAAATGTGTCATTACGGTGGAAATTCTCCTTCTAGGTTCAATTCGCATAGCTTTCTGCATCGGAATCTTCAGAATACTGCAACAGCAGAGAGGTAAGACGCGGGTTTATGAGATTGCGCACACATATAAAATCCTTTCGGATGGGCAAGGATGCCACCCCATCGGAGCGAAGGATGATTCTGCACGCCCCTTACTTCTGCCACTTGGGCAATAGTCGGTCTACCTATCCAGCTCAATCGTCCAACGGAAAGTCTACGACCAGATTAGTTGCTCAGTCAGTATAAATGGAACCCTTCATTAGGAAATTGGTCCGGCACCGATGAGAAAACGACATTGGCGTCCCTTGAAAGAGACATATGCGTTGGCACAATCGGGACATATCCGTAGCAACTTGGGTTTACCGTTGTAATATCGTACCTGGTAACCCGCCTTTTCGAAATTATACCCAAAATTAGCGAAATTGAAAAGGCTGAATTCAAACTTCAAATCGATTCATGAAATTAGAAAAGAGGCGCTGGAGTTCTGCCGATTACCAGCGGTGACTGCACTTAGGTTGCGCATCTAAGCTGGCTTCTTCATTTCCGTTACGCGATCACGCGGTTTCTTTATTAGTCCGTAGATACCGAGAGGGATGCAGTAGAGTAGGATGATGAGATGAAGACTAAACCCTGCGACGATAGCCAGTTCTTTCTCCGTTCCGAAACGCATTAATACCCACGCGAAAGGAAATTCCACCGTCCCGAAATTGCCGATACTCTGAATAGGCAGCAGGTTGAAGATACTGGTGAAGGCCAAAGCGAAGGTTAAGCGAACCACGGAGATATCAATCCCCATCTCTAACGCGAGGTAACACTGAAATCCGAAACGGACGCCCAAGCCGAGAAGAGAATACACCCAAATCTTGCAAAACCGTACGTCAAAACGGATATGCGTCAATTCGCGAACTACATTGAGACATTTGTTCGTAAACCATGTGATGGGACGAATCTGTAGATACAGCAGCGGCTTGGAACAGTAGAAGGCGACAGTTAAACATGCGTTGGGTGCGGTGCATGCGGTAGAGACCAAGAGTGCTAGCGCGCAGAATATCAAGAGTGGGACTAGGAAGAGAATCGAGTAGGATAGTTGTCCAAGAAGATTAGAACGGAGAATCCAACCTGTAACAACCATGAAAGCCAACAGTAACATCAGGTCGATGACACTTGCCAACATCAACGATGCGACACTTTTCGTTTCATCAACCCCTTCCCTTCGCTTCATCAAGTAGATGTACGAAAGATCCCCGCTGCGCATCGGAAGTAGGTTGCCCCAGAAGGTATGCAAGGCGAGGATAGGAGTGAGTTGATTAACCGGAACGTTCAACTCAAGTAACTCTCGAAATCGAAGGGCTTTCGTCCAGACCAGTAACGAATACAGTACAAACCCTACAACAAGCGCGAAAACCGGCGCTCGTCCGAGCGTGCCCGGAATTTTTTGAATCGAGATTTCTTTTAGGAGGAAGTAGCAAACAACGACCGCAATGGAGGTTGGGATAACTATTTTGGTGAGAAAGCTTCTTTTTGTCATACCAGCGAGCGATTATCAGCACGGACCGTTGGCGAACCCACATTTTTAGAAAGACTGACTCATACTTCGACGAGCGTTATTACTGAGCTTGATGCAGGTTATACGCCGTAAATCAAATCTTAAGATAGCTACTATCCTAGTTCGACGGGTAGGTGAGGCAGTTTTCACCTTCCCGCTAGCACTACCCGGTTCCTGCCGACTCCTAGCTTTGTGTCAAGATAGTCACGAGCCATTCTATGATATATTACGACGCCAAACAGATGCAATGGGAATTAAGGATTGACGTAGATCGCACGCGATGCTATTCTATCTTCTTAGCTAATGTACCATTAATTCCCGAGGCGGTAATGGGTTAATTACTGTGGCTGTCGCGGTCGGAATATGGCAAAACACCAACAACTCTCCCCACTAATGGAGCAATACCAACGCTTGAAAGATCAGCATGCCGATGCCATTCTGCTGTGCCGTGTTGGCGATTTCTATGAGGCGTTTTACGATGACGCCGAACTGATTTCACGCGCGCTGGAAATCACACTCACCTCCAGAGACAAGGATAGCCAGGGCGGGCCAATTCCCATGGCGGGGGTACCGCACCATGCTCTCGACTCCTATCTCTACAAACTGGTGACGGCAGGTCACAAAGTGGCGATTTCCGAGCAGATGGAAGATCCGAAAGCGGCGAAGGGCATAGTCAGACGCGACGTCGTGCGAGTCGTGACTCCCGGAACACTCACCGATCCCAAGGCACTGGAACAGAAGGCTAACAATTACCTGATCTCCATCTACCAACTAAATGGAGTTTACGGTCTTGCCGCGGCCGATCTCTCTACCGGGGAATTCACTGTGACCGAACTAGTGGATGTCCCGAATCTCTGGGCGGAGTTACATCGGTTCGCGCCCAAAGAATGCTTATTCTCCGAGTCATTCGATGGTGATGAACTGTTTGAGCGCCTCCGCACAGATTTAAAGGTTGTCGTCAATTTTCTTCCCGATTGGCGTTTTGCGTTCGACAGCGCGCGAGTTGAGCTTCTTCAGCATTTCAAGACGCTCTCGCTTGACGGCTTCGGATGCGAGCATCTCCACTCCGCAATTTGTGCAGCGGGTGCCCTGATATACTACCTGCATGAAACACAGAAGCAGGAGGTTGAGCACATTCTTTCTCTTCACACTCACACGATCTCCAACTTCATGGTACTGGATGCCGACACTCAGCGAAATCTGGAACTGACGACCTCCCTTCGTGACGCTTCCTCCAGAGGCACGCTCTTGGAAGTATTGGACGAAACTGTTACGCCGATGGGCGGACGCAAGCTGCGTCAGTGCATCTTGCAGCCTCTCTTGAAACCGCAGGAGATCAACGCCCGGCTAGCTGCGGTGGGCGAATTGAAAGACCGAATAGGCTTGCAAGAAGAATTGCGCGACGCATTGAGTGGAATGTACGATGTTGAGCGCTTGATCTCACGTGTTAGCTTGGGCTCCGCGAATGCGCGCGATCTAATTGCCCTGAAGAACTCGCTGCAACTTATCCCCACAGTTAAAGACCAACTACAAGTGTGCGAAAGCGCGTTGCTCAAATCCATGAATGGGGAGCTGGATCCATTGACAGACTTGTGCGAATTAATTGAGGCGGCGATCAATCCGGAACCGCCGGCAACCGTGCGAGAAGGCAACTTAATTCGTGATGGATATAGCGAGCAGCTAGACGAACTGCGAAGCATAACCGGTGAAGGCAAAGATTGGATTGCATCGCTACAGCAGAAGGAACGGGAAAAAACTGGAATCGCGTCTTTAAAGGTTGGATTTAACCAAGTCTTTGGATACTACATAGAGGTTACGAAAGCCAACCTAAATCTCATCCCCGAAGGTTATATTCGCAAACAAACACTGGTTAACGCGGAACGATTCATTACACCGGAACTCAAGGAGCGCGAATCACGAATCCTTAACGCCGAGGATCAGATTCAAACGCTTGAATACGATCTATTCTGCGAACTTCGTAGTCGGGTTGCCCGCCAGACCGAAAGTATTCAGCGGCTTGCTTCGGTCATTGCAATGACCGATGTCGTTGCAGATCTGGCTTATATCGCGTCCAAATACGACTACGCCAAGGCGATGGTAGACGAGAGCGACGAGATTATCATCCGAAACGGTCGCCACCCCGTGGTCGAGCGTCTCTTTACTCGAGAAGGATTTGTCCCGAACGATACCGAACTAAATTGCCGCGATCACCAGCTGCATATTATCACGGGTCCAAACATGAGCGGGAAGAGTACTTATCTTCGGCAGACCGCACTCATCACGTTGCTGGCACAGATGGGCAGTTTTGTGCCTGCGACCGCGGCGAAAATCGGTATCGTAGACCGAATATTCACCCGTGTCGGCGCATCCGATAACCTTGTCATGGGGCAAAGCACCTTCCTCGTGGAAATGAACGAGACTGCCAATATACTGAATAACGCTACCCGAAAGAGTCTCATCGTCCTTGACGAGATTGGCCGCGGCACTAGCACGTTCGATGGACTAAGTATCGCATGGGCGGTCGCTGAGTATATTCTTGACGAGAAGCGAATTGGTGCAAAAACCCAGTTTGCCACGCATTATCATGAACTGATCGAGCTAGCCGGAAAGTATAAGCCGGCAAAAAACTTCAACGTGGCCGTTCATGAAGATGGGCACACCGTGACCTTTCTGCGAAAGGTTGTTAAGGGTGGAACAGATCAGAGTTATGGAATTCAAGTTGCTAGACTTGCTGGTTTACCGCATGCAGTCATTGAACGGGCTCAGCAAATCTTGGAAGTCCTCGAACAGCATAACCTCAGTATAGAACCTGGATCTCCAAATCACCCGGCAAGAACCAGCCCCAAAATGCCTCGTCCGCGCAATCGCCTAACGAGATCTACTCTCCAAGGGGACGAGCTTCAGCTTGCCCTATTTACTCCCAAAACCCACCCCATCGTTGAGGAGTTGCGGCAACTCGACCTCAACCAATTATCGCCACTTGACGCGCTAAATCAGATTTATCAACTGAAGGCTAAAGCCGATAACTCCTAAATACGTGAGTCCAAATGAGTCGGAGTAAGTTTGGAGGAAGCCACTAAAGCTACATCGGCGGAGTATAGTTATAGCGAGGCTATAGTCTTACATTGCAATCAAATACGTGCAAGAGAATTAGAGGCGAAATACGCTTGAAATGTAGAGAGTTATTAGACTTATTACCCTTTAGCACGAGGTCATATAGCCATGAATGAACAAGTTGAATTTGCGACGATGAGTGACCGAGAAAAATATCTATTCGATCTGCAGGGCTTTCTCATCGTTCGCGAGTTCCTCACGCCGGAGGAAATCCACACCTTTGAAGAGGCGCTTGCCGCAAATCCGGAAAAACGAAGTGAATTTGGACCTCCGGGACCACCGGACAAACCATTTTCAGGTCGCTTTGGATCATATTCGTTTTGGATTGATATGATAACGTGGGAACAGCCGTGGTGCCAGCCGTTTCGCGATCTAATCGCGCATCGCAAACTTATTCCGTATCTCAATACATTGATGGGGAGGGGGTGGAAAATAGACCATTGCGTCGAAGTACTCACCATGAAACAAGGGTGTGAAGGACTCACCCTGCACGGTCATGGCAACCTCGATTTTAACGGATCCCGTCACTATGTGTACCAAAACGGAAGGATGCGTTGCGGGCTTATCGTCTGTCAGTTCTATCTCACCGACGTCAATGACGGCGACGGTGGACTTTGCCTTGTGCCCGGAAGCCACAAAGCCAACTATCCATTTCCGATGGACAGAGGTCCACGGAACTTCGAAGAATGGGAAACTTACAAAGACGTTGTCTACCAACCGGTTCTCAGAGCGGGGGACCTAATCATATTCAACGAAGCGACAACGCACGGCGGACTTCCGTGGAAGGGCAAAACCGAGCGCCGCTGTATTCTTCACCGCTACACGCCAAAATACCTGCACTACGACAGTGGCTACTACCAGACCAGCTTACCTGAGTGGATCTCAGAATTGACCGAAGCACAGCAGGCTGTGTTGGAACCGCCCTACATCTACAATCGTCCGTTAATTGAGGAGGATGGCATAACCGTCGTGCGGCCACGCCGGGAGGGAGAGTGACAATAACAGAACAAAGCGGAACCTCCCGAATCCACCACTTCGTGCTCCCAAGCCGGAAGGTGTCATACTGCCATTTTGTCGTCGGAACGTAAACCGTCAAACCTCTGGAAACCTAAATGTCGAAAGAGACTTCTGTATGCCGAATGCCCCGTGATCTGGGCGACAATCTGGTGCTTCGATTTGCATCTCGCAAAGATACCGATGAGTTGGTTGATTTTAATGCGCGTCTCCACGAAGAATCATCCGCCGGCTTAGCTGTACAAGATCTGATGTCAGGAAAGCATCCGACGACCCAGCCTGCTGATTTTACCGTCGTTGAAGATACCAAGACACGTAAAGTCGTTTCATCAATGTGCTTAATCTCGCAGACGTGGACCTACGACGGAATTCCCTTTAAACTAGGGCGTCCGGAATTCGTGGCTACAGAACCTGATTATCGCAGACGCGGCTTGGTACGAAAACAGTTTGACGTAATTCACGCCGTCAGTACCCAAAAAGGTGAACTGATGCAGGGAATCACCGGCATCCCGTGGTATTACCGTCAGTTTGGCTACGAGATGGCACTAGATTTGGAGGCAAATAGGATTCTGGATGGTGTGCATATCCCTTCTCGGATGAAGGGGCAACGCGAAACCTGCCGCCTCCGAGCGCGAAGCACGGATGATAACGCTTTTATTCAGGAGCTGCACCAGCGTACTATTGATCGTCAACTTTTTGCATGTCACCGCTCGTCGTTGATGTGGGAGTATGAATTTGACGGGCGCTCAAAAGGAAGCGGTGCCCGATTTGAGTGGCAAATTATAGAAGATCAGGCGGGAACACGCTTGGGCTATGTGGGATACTTCCCTACACCCTGGGAATTTTCCGGTAATTGCTGTTTTTGGGTAGCACAACTCGAGCTCAAACCGGGCATTGGCTATCTTTACCTCATGCCGTCTCTGCTTCGAGCGCTATGGGGGATAACCAAGAAGACATCGTTCGTTGAAGACAGAAAAAACAAGAAAGCCCAAGGGATCATCTTTACCCTCGGACGAGACCACCAAGCATATGCGGCTTTGCCGAAGAACCTCACACGCAATGAAGACTCGTACGCTTGGTATATCCGAATACCGGATATAATCGCATTTTTGCAGCATATCCGCCCCGCCCTTGAAAAACACCTCGTCGGCACCGTGGCTGAAGCCTATACCGGAGAACTGAAACTCAATTTCTATCGAAGCGGATTGCGCATGAAATTTGAGGCTGGGCGTATTTCGGAGATTTCCAGATGGTGCACCGACTCGGTCGAAGATGGCGATGCTCAGTTTCCGGGCATGGCTTTTTGGCAACTCCTTTGCGGCCGCTGCCGCACCAACGAGTTGACGTCACGATTTGCCGATTGCTCGGCAACCGATAGGACGACCGTCCTACTTGACTGCCTGTTTCCGCTGTTCACCGGGGAAGTTTGGGCGCTCGAATAATGACAGCGCCGACATTTCGCGCAACCTTGTCCAACTCCGTACGTGATACAGTTCGTAGGACATACTCAGCTCCGAGAGAAAGTGGTGTTAGGGTAGCGTTTCGGAAATCGCTTCCACCGTCCATGATTCAAAATGAAACCGTATAAGTGCCTACCTTGTAGGGAAAGGAGTTCTTGACTTCCAAGACGTAATCTGATACAATACCTTTAGAATTTCCATGATTCTGGTGTGAGGAAAGCACATGTTTTTCCGACGCAACAAAGATAACCCAGCCAGCTATTCCGCTTCTAATTTTCTGCTCACCTATTTCATCGTTGGGCTACTTATCCTGACGCTTGCGTTCGTTTACTATACCAGACAGATTCTCCAGTTAAACCGCGACCTTGATGCGCAAGTCCCGCCACTGGCAGATTTGGCGTCTGAACTTCCCGGCATTAATGATATGCGGTTAGCCAACAAACTGGAGGCAATCGTCAGAGAATCCCTGTCCGCGAGTCGTCTGTCCTTCATACTTACCGACGCGGAGACCGACGAAATAGTAATTGCGCTTGGAATTGACGAGTCAATTGAACGCAAATTAAGTACCGACGGCGCGCCGGCACTATCCCCTTCTGAAGAACTGAAGGCTAGAACCGTTCTCGAGCGGATGAAGAAAAACACTGATTATCCAAAGGAGGTCATGTATAGCCTAGAGGACCGCAAGCTATACGCCTACCTCTATTATGGCGAGGGTGATGGATCAGCGGTAACCCAAATCCCCTTTGTGCTTACAGATGTGAATGACAAGCCGCAAAAGTGGGAAATATGGGGAGAATGGATGACAGCTGAAAGCGCTACGCCGAAGCAGTATGCGAATGCGGAGAGGTTGGTTCAAAACTCAAAAGCGCTCAACTTCTACGTGCCGCTGCAGACACACCCAGACTTGAGAAAAGGTTACTTCTATTACGGAGTGAGGCCTTATTACGGTCTTATCATAATGCCAATAGTACTGGCGCTGGTTTTTCTCACTTTCCTGGCGGTAGGGCTTCTTAGTTATCACCGAATTCAATCGTTCGAACGAGCAGCAATTTGGGGTGGCCTTGCAAAAGAGACCGCCCACCAGTTGGGAACACCTCTCTCCTCTTTAATGGGATGGATTGAACTACTCAGAGAGCGCGGTCGAGAAACTGCAGACGAGAACACGAATGAAATATACTTGGATATGCAAAACGATCTCGTTAGACTCAGAAAAATCGCAGACAGGCTTGGGACTATCGGTACGTACCCATCAAAATCGAAGGTTGATATCAACTTAGTTATCGATGTTGTCGTTACATATTTTAGAAAGCGCCTGCCCCATCGGACCAAGCAGATTGAAATACGGGTAGCAACGCAGGAGCTTCCTTACATTCAAGCGAATGCGGATTTGTTGCAGTGGGTATTTGAGAATCTGATTCGGAATTCGCTTGATGCCATGGAGCAGGATATCGGGCTGATTGAAATTACACCGACATTCGACAAGGAAAAGCAGCAGATTGTCATCCACTACAGAGACAATGGGAGTGGCATTGAACGGAAAAACCGACGCAAAATCTTCCAACCAGGGATGACGACGAAGAAACACGGTTGGGGGCTCGGTTTGACGCTTGCCCAACGAATCATCAACGAGTACCATCACGGCCAGATTCGGTTAATCGAGAGCAACTCGGATGGAACAGTATTCGAGTTGGTATTGCCTGTTGAATCCCTCGTGGTAGAGCGAGTTGACGATGACCATGAGGCGAGTCGCCTGAGACAGATTACGAGATGGAAGTTGAAAAGCATGAAGATGAACGAGGAAGATGTTTGATGGAACACGCCGCGCGCAAAATCCTCTGGATCGATGACGAGATAGAGGCACTCAGGCCTCATATTCTCTATCTGAATGAGAAATCGTATGATGTCACCCCAGTGTCTAATGGAGATGACGCAATCTCCATGATTAAGGCTTCTCGGTATGATGTAATTCTGCTGGATCAGATGATGCCCGGACAGGATGGGATGTCCGTCCTCGCGCGGGTTCGCGAACTTGACTCAACTGTACCACTGATTATGGTGACACAATGCAGGGAGGACGCGCTAATCAATGAGGCGCTAGGAAAACGGATTAGCGACTTTCTCGTCAAACCGATTGGTGGAGCTCAAATTGCGTCGACACTCAAGCGAGTCCTGGATCAGTCCAAGATCATTGAGGAACAGGTACCACAGAAATACACGCAGGACTTCAATCAGATTCGTCTTAGCAAGGATTCATCTCCCGATTGGCGCAATTGGGCAGAAATTTATTTGAAATTGGTCGAATGGGATCTTGAGTTCGATTTATTAGGCGAAACCGGTCTTGAAGAAACACATCTCGAACAGAAGAAAGAGTGTAACGCCTTGTTTTCCGATTATGTTGCGGAGAACTACACACGCTGGATAAGAGGAGAAGATGCCCCGATTCTGTCAGTTGATGTTCTCGACCGGTTTGTAATTCCCCACCTTCGTAAGAATAAACAGGTGTACTTTATTGTTGTTGATTGTTTACGGCTAGATCATTGGCTAACGATTGAGCCTTTGCTACAGCCGTATTACTATATTGATCGGAGTTGTTACTACTCAATTTTGCCTAGCGCGACACTTTATTCGCGCAATGCCCTTTTCAGCGGGCTCTTCCCACTAGAGCTTGCCGAAAAGTTCTCTCAATACTGGCTGGAAAATTCGGAGGACCAAACAAGCACAAATCGGTTTGAGAGACAGCTCCTGCAACTGAAGCTGCGGAACGCGGGACTGCGACTCAAACCTGGATTGAGGTATTTTAAGATTTTTGATGCCAAAGGAGGCAACGAATACATCCGACAGGTTTCATCATATGAGCGAATTAGTCTATCCGCACTGATTGTTAATTTCGTTGATATCTTGACTCATCAGCGCTCTCAGTTAGACGTGCTTCAACAGATTGCTCCAGATGAATCCGCCTTTCGTTCTTTGGCGAAATCGTGGTTTGCACACTCTGCACTGTTCGAGATTTTGAAGATTATTGCTCCTCGAGATGCTGTAGTTGTGTTAACCACGGACCACGGTTCCGTACTCGGTAATCGGCCGACAAAAGCGTTTGGCAATCGGCAAACCTCGACAAGCCTACGCTTCAAAGTCGGTACGGACTTGGCATGCGACGACAGTCAAGCCGTCCATATCAAGCAGCCGAAATCGTACAAACTGCCTGCAGAAAGTTCAAATAAGAACTATATCATTGCAAAAGAGGATTACTATTTTGTTTATCCAAATCAGTTCCATGAGTATACTCGACAGTTTCGAGGAGGATTTCAGCATGGAGGTATCTCAATGGGAGAGTTGATTGTGCCAGTTGTTACAATGACATCGCGTTGAGTGGGAAACATAGCACCAATCTCCGGAAAAATCGTACATTCAAGCCGTTCATATTGGTAGGTTGTACGGTCAGAATACTCCAGAAAAATCATACCAATTGCATCCTCAAGTGGACTGTATTCCATGCAACGACTCAGGCATCGTGGTTTTTGTCCTTGAACGAAACACTGTATTAAACATCTTTGAGTGGCAGTTAACGCCGCCATCGCAGTAAAAGAGCAGTAGGCACGATTCTAGGCGCGTTCAAAGATGTTCGTAAATCATCTGTGCGGATTAGACAGAGTTGGATATGGAAATCGACGGTTTTCGCTCACAGCTGTACCGAAACCGAACTTTTTACGTCAAAGAGCCATTATATGATTGAAAGGCAATTGTTGACACATATTCAATTGAGCGATTGTATTCGTTGCCTCCATGGACAAACCTGTTACAGAATCTCTAGTGACAGGTTGTGGCCCGTTCTAGCATTTAGGAGGCGACAATGCCAAAGGAAATTCTCATCTCTGACGATGAGTATGAGACAAGGTGTGCCATCATTGAAGATGGCGATTTAAGTGAAATATATGTTGAACGAAAGGACAATGAGCATACTCTGGGAAACATTTACAAAGGGCGTGTCGAGAATGTACTTCCCGGTATGCAGAGCGCTTTCATCGAAATTGGACTTGAAAAACACGCCTTCCTGCATATTTCGGATATCAACTATGATTTCGACGAGATAGAAGAGGAGACGGATAAGGACCTAACGAAACTTGATTTAGGCTCGGACAAACCTACTCCTCGAAAGGGTTCAAAAGGATCTCGATATTCAATCAGCGAATTGGTTCACAAGAACCAACAAATATTGGTACAGGTTGTCAAGGAATCGCTGGGCACCAAGGGGCCGCGTGTTACAAGCTGTATTTCGTTGCCCGGGCGCTACGTGGTCTATCTTCCCACTTCATCGAATATTGGCGTGTCGCGCCGGATTGAATCTGCCGAGGAACGACAGCGGCTCCGAGACATTTCCCAGAAACTTCGGTCAGGGGTCGAAGGCGGCTTTATCGTCCGCACTGCTGCTGAAGGCAAGAGCGAGGAGGAATTCTCCACCGAAATCAAATATCTCGTAGACCTGTGGAAGGAGATCTGTGAGCGCGGCGGGCAGATGCCGGTGCGAAGCCTCGTGCGGCAGGACCTTGGTTTCGTTGGTAGAATCATTCGGGACTATTTCACAAATGATGTAACCAAGCTAGTCTTTGACTCGAAAGAACGATACAAGGAAACAACCGAATACTTGTCATCCGGGCTCCCGGAGCTCAACTCGCGTGTCAAACTGTATGAGAAATCATCTCCCCTGTTTGAAGCCTACGGTATAGAGAAGGAGCTCAAGAAAGCATTAAGCGAGAAGATCTGGCTAAAGTGCGGCGGACACATCGTCATTCAGCAGACTGAGGCGATGGTGTCTGTTGATGTCAATACCGGGCGTTTCGTGGGGAAGGCGGATCCGGATAACACCATTCTGAGTGCCAATCTTGAGGCAGTCGAAGAAATCGTTCGGCAGATGCGGTTGAGAGATCTTGGCGGAATCATTGTCGTCGATTTCATCGACATGGATAAGCACGAGCACCGAAGGATGCTGTTCAAGGCACTGCAGGAAGCGTTGAAGAAAGACCGCTCTCGAACCAATATCCTGCACGTGTCAGAACTTGGTTTGGTGGAGATGACGAGACAACGGACACGCCCAAGTCTCTCGTCGCTCCTCACCGAATCCTGCCCCTATTGCGACGGGCACGGAAGAATTTTATCGGTGGACACCATTACCATCTCGGTGCTGAGGTCGATTAAAAAAGCGCACCTGAAGTCACGGAAAAAGAGACTTCGTGTCATAGCGAACGAGCTCATCGTTTCCCGCCTGCTTGATGAAGATTCCAACAAACTCAGTCAACTTGAAAGATCCATGAATATCAAGATTAGGGTTGAGGAGGACGCGGATCTGCATCTTGAGGATTATCAAATCTTCGCCGAAGACACCAATCGCGAAATCTATCTGGAATAGCACGTCGGCAAACTCGTTTCACGCTGCGCAGTGGTAAGGTGGGATAGGTGGTTGCCAATCACCGACTTCCCATCTTACTTCTCACCGCTTGCGAACTCCGCCAATTTCCCTAGCGGCTCCACCACTCACGCGAACTCAAGCGCGTTGGCCTTAATACCGGAAAATAAAGTTGATACCCTCCACTCTCTATGATATAATTTCGTCTTCGGTGACAAAGTAGAGGCAATCATTCATTATTCATCGTGTACATACGAATAAATCAATACTATTAACCGCAGAGGAGAAAAAGATGTACGCTGTATTTGCCGCGGGCGGGAAGCAACATCGTGTTGAAGTTGGTACGTTAATCGATGTTGAGAAAATTGAAGCGTCCGTGGGAGATGAAATCACCTTTCCGGAAGTCCTGGCAATCGGAGACGACGATGGCGAAATCCACGTGGGGCAACCTCATGTCCCAAACAGCGCCGTCGTTGGCGAAATCGTTGAACAGGGCAAAGAGAAAAAGATTACCGTCTTCAAATCCAAGAGGCGTAAAGGTTACAAACGCAAACTCGGACACCGCCAAAGATTTACGAGGCTGAAAATTACCGGCATTCAAGGCGCAGGCAGTCCACCAGATACGGAGGAAGAAAATGGCTCATAAAAAGGGCGGCGGCAGTACCGGCAACGGACGCGACAGTATCGGCAAACGGCTCGGTGTCAAACGGTTTTCCGGGCACTACGTGACGGCGGGAAGCATCCTCGTTCGGCAGCGCGGCACGCACATCCACGCTGGAAACAACGTCGGTGTCGGGAGCGACTATACGCTCTTCTCGACGATTGACGGCTATGTATGGTTTGAGAGGAAGGACAAAATACGCAGGAAGGTAAGTGTTTACCCCGAGCGACCGAATTTCTAACCTGCCATTGAATCCGAGTTTTGTTACACCAAAGCCCCGTCCTTGTGCGGGGCTTTTTTATTCCTATTGTCAGAGTTGTTTTGTGATAAGATTCTCAAACTAGAGAAAAAGTCGTCAATTTTGTGGATAAGTGGTATAATTCGTAATAGAAAACTGCTTTTCTGAACTATGGCGTACTTTATCAGCCCAAGGCGGTACCTTTCTACTGGATTAACTCTCACGATATATACAGAACGGCTGCTGTACCAAAGGATATTAACCATGAAGACATTAAAATTCTTGAGTTTAGGACTGAGTGCATTAATTGTTTTGACTCTCGCCGGCTGCGAAGCAGAAAGCGTGATACCGCTCTTACATTCGCCGAAGGACAGAAGTATCCACGTGACAGGGAGCGGTTCAGTCACGGGCGAACCGGATATTGCCACCCTGAATTTAGGAGTATCGGTTGAGAAAGAAACTGTTGCAGAGGCACGGGAGGCAGCCGCGGTCGGAATGACAGCAGTGCTAGACTCATTGAAAGCTAACGACATTGCGGAAGACGACATTCAAACGGAGAACTTCAGCATCCGCCCTCAGTACGACTATACGGAAAACGGGCGCGTGCTTCGTGGTTACCGCGTAAATAACACCATCAGTACGAAGGTGCGAGAACTCCAAAGACTCAGCGATATAATCGACGATGCCGCTGGAGCCGGGGGAGATATTATCGTTGTAAACTCTGTCCAATTCATGATTGAGGACCCCACGGAATTGCAGATGGAGGCGCGTGCGTTAGCAGCGAAAGATGCTGAAGCGAAGGCACAAACCCTAGCGGACGCCCACGGAGTTAAGCTTGGAAAACCTGTGACAATCACGGAGGTTACCTCCGGAGGAATCTTTCCAATCGTCTTTGCCGAGAGCATTGCTGCTGATGATAGCTTCCGTACATCAAGCCCGATTGAAGCGGGTCAGCTCACTGTCACTGTAGATATCACCGTAGTATACGAGTTCGAGTAGGGTTAGTCCGATCTACGCACATGGCTTGAATTGAACGGTAGCGGTTGACCGAGAAAACTACGAGACGATATAAGCCAACACCAGTGCTGAAACATCGTTACATCTTTGCACCCGCGAGTCCCGTTCCCAGTCGGTCTTCATACCGGTTAGCACCGCTAATTTATACGAGGCTGGTACCAGCAATACGCCTCAGCCCACTAGTTTCCATTTGCCGGTATAAGATATCTCCACATTAAACGTAAAAAGTCGCGGCGAGTTTTCCAATCATTGCTCTGCGTCTGTAGCCACACCCCCTCGCTATCGTGTGTCCGTTATCCTACCAAGTACCTGTCCTAACCTTGGAATACGGTTGGTATTAAGAACTGAAGTGGGTGCATCATTTCGGCCGACTCAAATGAACCTATGCAGTACCTTGTCATCATTGAAACAGGCGAGAACAGTTACGGTGCCTATGTACCAGACTTACCCGGCTGTGTCGCAATAGGCGAAACGAAGGCTGATGCCCACAGATTGATTGCGGAAGCGATTCAATTCCATATTAAAGATTATCGACAAGATGATGATGCTATTCCACCTCCATCGTCAACGACAGCATTTATTGATATCACTACGAGCTAACAAAGGATTGTACGAGCTGAAAATGTCCGTTCTGGTAACACAATGCAGAGAATAACAAGCGATCTCTCGCACCGGGATCTCTATCGTGGTCACTGTTTACTCCCTCGGTCTATCCACTCGCTTGATCGCTCCTGCTGGGTGTTCAACGATCCATTTCAATCATCTCAGAGCTATTACGCAGAATATGGCAAAGGGAGGCGGGAGAAATGAGCGTGGTTCCAGAAGAAATTCAATTACACTGGCGTGTTGTGCAGCCGCTTTTTTCCATTCGAAATGAAAGTGAATACAATCCGGCAATCGGGCGGTTGAACGCACTTATTGACGAAATCGGCACCAATGAACAACATCCCTTGTATGAACTGCTTGATACGCTGGGTATAGTCATACACGCCTATGAAGAGAAGCATTACCCCATGCCGGAGTGCAGCGGTGTTGAGATATTTCAGCATTTGATGGAGGAGCATCAGCTTGGCCCCTCAGACTTTCCGGAATTAGGAACATCAGACGTTGTTTTGGAGATTCTTGATGGAAAGCGGGAGCTTACGGTCAAACATCTTCACGCGTTAGCGACAAGATTTCACGTGTCGCCATCCGTGTTCGTGTGAATTCTCAACCTATTGACGCCTGGGCGGCCGCCGAATCAAGGAAAAGATGAATTCGGGCAACTTCAACCTTTCGGTTGCCAAATAACCGTCCCAGTGAAAGGTGGATAGAATGAACCTCTCAGATTTTCTTGAAAAATGGGGCATGAAAAGCCTGAAAATCACTCCTCCCTTTCTACAAATGGAGTGGACGCCAAAAGCAGCCGACAAAAATGCCGCCTGGGCGCTGTACATTGAATTGCTGACGCGAATCACGACTCAGCCTCTGCCGGTGGATCACGGCGATGAACAGACGGCATTGGACAGCGTTTATTCGTTATTTGCAATCACGAGAGAGGTTATCAAAGAACAGGGGCCCGGCTGCATCAACTTTGCGAAGATTGCGATTGTTGTGCTTAACCAAGTGATTCGTCCTTTCACGGCAAAGTGGCATCGAAAAAGCCTGGCGGGAGATTTCCAGCATGATTCTGAGCGCGCAATTTTCCGCGAGGAACTCGCCGCGCTCCAAGGAGAATTGCGAAAATATTCGCGAATGCTGGCAGATATTGCTGGCGTCGAAGATTTAACCGACTTGGAGGAGATGGAATAGCCTGCTTGGGGGAACACCATCAATTTGACTGTGTTTGGTAACGGACTCAAATTGGCATACCCGCGTCGGCGCCAACGGAGCGTAAATCACGCATGGTAGTTTACAGATTGTTGTAACTGTTTAGTCCATCAATCTATATCGCCGATGCCGGTTTGTAGTAGTGCAATTCATTGCACGTCTGCCGTAATCAGTATCGGGGCAGGGATGCCCCTCCCACAGAGGGATACCGCAGAGGGGTGTTCCTCCTACAAACGATCAAACCGAAATAAATGCTAGATCAATTTTTCTCATTTTTTTTGACCGAACTAAACAGTTACAGATTGTTTTTCAACTTCACGGGTGTCAGAGATGAACATAGACACAGCCAGAATTCATGCAAAGGGAGGTAAGGGCGGTAACGGCTGCATCAGTTTCCGTCGGGAGAAATTCGTGCCTCGCGGCGGTCCCAACGGGGGTGATGGCGGGGGCGGCGGAAGCGTCATTCTTGAAGCGGCGGAAGGCATGAGCACGTTAATCGACCTGAGACACAATCCGCTTCAACTCGCCGAAGACGGTAAGCACGGTATGGGCAAAGAGATGCACGGGGCAGACGCCGCCGACCGAATCGTGCGGGTTCCCTGCGGCACGATTGTGCGGGATGTCGAAGGCGGAGGGATTCTGGCCGACCTCACCGTTCCCAAGCAGCGCGTCGTCGTAGCGCGCGGCGGCATCGGCGGAAAAGGAAACTCCCATTTCAAGAGCAGTATCTTCCAGACGCCGCGCGTGGCGGAAAAGGGAGAGCCCGGCGAAGAACGCAACATTGAATTGGAAGTCAAGCTGATTGCGGATGTCGGACTGGTCGGATATCCCAATGCCGGAAAGTCGACACTTCTGGGACGGGTATCATCCGCCAAGCCGAAAATCGCTCCCTATCCATTCACAACCCTCGCGCCAAATCTCGGCGTGGTTAGAATCGATGCGGAACGAAACTTTGTGATGGCGGACATCCCCGGGCTAATCGAAGGCGCGCACGAGGGAGCAGGGCTAGGCCACGATTTTCTGCGGCACATTGAGCGGACAAAGATGTTGGTTCACGTCATTGATGCTGCCGCGATTGACGGGCGCGACCCGATAGCGGACTATGAAAAACTAAACGCGGAACTTGAAGGGCACGATAAACGTTTGATCGAACTCCCGCAGTTGATTGCATTGAACAAAATGGATGCGCCCGATGCCCAAGCTAATTTGCCGCGTATCCGGCGTTACTTTGAGAAACGCAAACTTTTCCCGATTTCTGCTGTCACCGGCGAGGGAGTCGGCAGGTTAATCCGTGCGACATATCACCGTTTGCAAGCGCTGAATGAACTGAGCAGAAAAGATGAATTCCCATTTGAAGAAATGGAACTTTCGCCTGCCAAACCTCGGGGGCGCTTTGAATTGACGAGGGACGGGAACCGTTTCGTCGTGGCTGGTGACGAACCCCGTCGCGCGGTTTTGATGACGGACATGGAAAACGATCAAGCGCTCATCCTGCTGCATCGTAAACTGAAAAAGATGGGACTTATGAATGCGCTGAATAAAGCCGGAATTAAGGAAGGAGATACAGTTAAGATTGATGAATTCGAGTTCGCATACAGTATTAGCGGCGTCGACGGTGGATAATCGCCGAGATCAATTATCCGGTGTGAAGCGCGTCGTTGTAAAGGTCGGCAGCAGCACCATCTCGAGGGGATTTGAGCTGGATGATAGCGCCCTTGATAAGCTTGTCGCCGATCTGGCACGCGTCAAGAAGTCAGGCATAGAGGTTATCCTTGTTACATCGGGCGCCATTGCTGCCGGTGTAGGCGCACTCGGGCTTTCAAGTCGTCCGCAGACGATTCCCGGATTGCAGGCAGCAGCAGCGGTGGGCCAGAGCCGATTGATGCACGCTTACGAGGATCGATTTCAGGAGTATGGCGAGATGGCGGCGATGATGCTCCTGACTCAAGAGGACTTTACGAATCGCAAACGCTACACCCATATCAGCAATACCCTTAACACGCTGCTACAGCTTGGCACAGTGCCTATCATCAACGAGAATGACACCGTGGCGGTGGAAGAGATTAAGGTCGGCGACAACGACACGCTGTCAGCCCAAGTCACCAACTTGGCGGATGCCGATCTGCTGGTTGTCTTGTCCGATCAAGCCGGTTTCTTCACCGGCGATCCACGAAAAGACTCACATTCGGAGCTGATTAATGTTGTTCCCGTCATCACCGAAGACATTCGGAAAGCCGCCGGCAGAGCGGGCACTCTCGGCGGTACTGGCGGGATGGTCACGAAATTGCAAGCCGCGGAGATCGTGACAGGATCAGGTGAAATGATGGTGCTTGCTGAAGGAAAAGAACCTAACGTTGTCTATCGTATCCTTAGCGGCGAGCATATCGGCACGCTGTTCCTACCGCAAACGCCTAAATCCTCGCGAAAACGGTGGATTGCCTACTCGCGTCCGCCCAAGGGGCGGTTGCTGGTTGACAACGGGGCACGAGCCGCCCTCGTGGATCGAGGGAAAAGCCTCCTCGCATCCGGCGTACGCGGTGTGGAAGGCGAGTTCGAATACGGAGATACCGTTTCATGCCTTGATGAGAATCGGGATGAGTTTGGCCGTGGACTGGTCAACTACAACACAGATGACGTTGCCAAGATTATCGGTAAACATACCCGAGAGATCGAAAAAATCCTTGGATCACGCTACTACGAAGAGGTAATCCATCGAGACAATCTGGTGCTGATGGAACATGCGTGAACCATGATGCGCAGCTTATGTCAAAAGGAATACGAGATCATGGAGTCATTGACTATCCAGACCGCGAATTCTGAATCCGCGGCACGTCTCATTCGTTCCGGTCTCCTCAAAGAGGCTGCTTTTTTTCGCTTAGGGATTGAAAAAACGACAGGGGGAATTTCCCACTTTGAAGAAAAATATGGCGGTTCGTTACAAGAGATGGTTAGTTCGACCACGCCAATCGACGATATTGATTTGGTAGAGTGGGAAGGTGAGATTGAAGTTCTACACCGTCTAGAAGAAAACTTGAAACAGATCGATGAATTGAAAGTATACGCATAGTTGTTGAGAAATACACATAAAGGAGATAACTAGGTGAATCAAACTATTCATGAAATGGTAGAATCCAAAGCGCGTACAGCAAAGGTCGCGATGCGGAAACTTGCCAAGACATCCTCTGATGTGCGCAATCGCGCGCTCATCGCAATGGCGGAGAACATAATTCGGTTCAAGGACAAGATTCGGGACGCGAACGAGGTTGATTTGAAAGCTGGACGCGATACCGGGCTCGCCGGTCCCCTGATGAGTCGACTCGCGCTCGACGACAAGAAGATTGAAAGAATGACAGACAACCTCCGTCAGGTTGCCGCATTGCCCGATCCGATCGGCGAGATTGTTCACATGGGGGAACGCCCGAATGGACTAAAGATTGGGACAGTTCGCGTCCCGATTGGCGTTATCGGTGTAATCTATGAGTCACGCCCGGATGTCACCGTTGAGGTCTCCGCTTTGTGCGTCAAGTCGGGCAACGGCGTTATCCTGCGAGGCGGATCGGAAGCCATCCATTCAAACACTGCCCTTGCAAACATATTGACCGAGACAGCGGAGACAGAAGGGGTTCCCGGCGCGATTCAGTTTGTTGACATCACGGATCGGCAGGCGGTACGGGAAATGATTTCGATGTCCGACCACATCGACCTCATCGTACCCCGCGGCAGCCAAGAGTTCATACGTAACATTATGAGTACCTCCGACATCGCCGTCGTTGGTCACGCGGACGGAATCTGCCATGTGTACGTAGACGAGGCTGCCGACCTCGACATGGCCAAGAATATCTGTATCAACGCCAAAGTGGGCTATAAAGTTGCCGTGTGCAATGCAATGGAAACACTGCTTGTTCACGCGTCGGTCGCACCGAAATTCCTTCCGTCAATGGCTACGAGATTCGCAGCTGAAGGTGTGGAGTTGCGGGGCTGCGAGGAAACCCGGACGTTGATTCCCAATGCCAAGCTCGCAACCGAAGAGGATTGGAGAACGGAATATCTCGATGAGATATTGTCGATTCGGGTTGTTCCCGACTTCGATAACGCGGTGGATCACATTGAAACCTACGGATCGCACCACTCCGACGCGATCGTTACCGAGAGCTACGCAAACTCGCAGCGGTTTCTACGGGAGGTCGACTCGGCGGCGGTGTATGTCAACGCCAGCACCTGTTTTACCGACGGTTATGAATTCGGACTCGGTGCGGAGGTCGGCATCAGCACGCAGAAACTCCATTGTCGAGGACCCATGGGGCTTGAAGGTTTGACGAGTTACAAATACATCGTCTATGGAAACGGCCAGGTGCGTACCTAGAGGCGTGTCACAGTCGTGGGGTATCCAACGAGGAATAAAGTATTGGACTGGCAAGAGGAGGTCAACGATTGCTGACCTCCAAATATTGATCGACGACGCAAAGGCAAATTCCGCATTCCTCGCGCCAATCTCATCGGAGTAGTCGTCCTACCAACCACTAATCCGACCCCCCACCGGACATCTGCTCCAGTGCCAGCGTTAACGCATGTGTCCCAAGTCTGCCATGCCCTTGGGCTTGCACGGAAAGGTAGAGTTGATGCACGAGGGCAAGCCCGGGAAGGCTCAATCCCATCTTTTTGGATTCGTCCAGGGCGATGCCCATGTCCTTGATGAAATGCTCTACGAAGAATCCGGGATCAAAATTGCGTTTGAGAACCCGTGGCGCCAAGTTATCAAGCGTCCAACAGGCAGCAGCACCTCCGCTAATTGACGATAGCATCGTCTCCAAGTCTAAGCCCGCTTTGTGACCGTAGAGAAGCGACTCACAGACCCCAATCATGGTCCCGGCAACAACAATCTGGTTACACATTTTCGTGTGTTGTCCCGCCCCTGCACCTCCTTGATACACGATACTTTTTCCCATCGCTTCAAAAAGAGGCATAACCGAGTTGACGGCGTCCTCGTCGCCGCCTACCATGATTGAGAGGCGAGCCTCGCGCGCACCAACATCACCGCCCGACACGGGAGCGTCAACAGAAGCTATACCTTGTGTCCCTGCTTGAGCGTAGATCTCCTTCGCCAATGACGGCTCCGTCGTCGTCATATCGACGATAATACTGCCCGATTTCGCTCCCTTGAGTATACCGTCTTCACTCAAATAGACATCGCGAACATCCGGAGGGAAGCCGACGATTGTGAAGATAACATCGGACGCGGCGGCCACCTCCCGCGAGGATTCCGCCCACACCGCACCGGCGTCAAGCAACGGCTGTGCCCTTTCCTTTGTCCGGTTGTGCACGGTTGCCGAATAGCCGGAATCCATAACGTGTTGACACATCCAGCGCCCCATAACGCCGGTGCCGATCCATCCTATCTTCGTTTCCCCAGGTATTACAGTGAGACTCATAATGTTCCTCCTTTACGGCTTGCATATTCAAGATTCGATATGATGTGAAATCAATCCGGTTAAGGTACAAGACTGCAATTACGGCTTTCTCACCCCGTAGGTTCTGACCACATTACCAATTCTTCCGCGTGTCAAACTAGCTTTCACGTTAGGTCTTTCGCGCTTGAACGCTAGTAAGGTACGCACATTTGCGTTCCCCACAGTAAGTAAATGATAATCAAGTGTATGTGACATCAAAGACACCCGTTTTCCAGATACCAACGGGCCGCCTCTGCAATTCCCTTTTCGAGCGGAAATGCGGCGCGATAGCCAATTTCCCTCACTGCCATGGAATCGTCTCAAATCTAATATTGCTGTTTTAAATCAATCATCTTTTAGCGATTCAAAGTAGGCTCGTCTCTTAACTTGGCAAGAACTTCCGTGAAACGGGCAAAGGCGTCCAAAAGTAAAAACGGCACGCGCAGCCGAAACTGCCGCTTCTCCAAACTATGGGCGATAGCCCGCGCTATATCCCGCCACGTATGAACGGCGCCATCGGTCAGAAAGTAGCTTTCGCCCACGGCGCGCTTGGAATCCGAAGCCGCGTGAATCCCGCGGACCAGATTCTTCACGTACAAAAGACTTAGTTGCCGTTGTGGATTGCCGACAATCGGCAATGCCCCATTTTTTCCCCACTGAAAAAACTGAAAGATGTCCTTGTCGCGAGTTCCGTATACCGCAGGCGGGCGGATAATTGTAATAGGCATCCGATCGGCGTGCTGACGAGTAATCGTTTTCCCTTCGAGCTTACTTCTCCCAAAGTCCGTCAGAGGATTCGCTTGCGTGTCCTGGGACACTTGCCTGCCATCCGGACTTGGACCGCATGCCGCCAAGTCGCTTCAATGGAGGAATCGAACTATGTTTCCATTTTCAGCCGTACAAGCATCGAGCAAACGCCTCGTCGCCGTGGCATTCGCCCGATTATATTCATCAGCATTGAACGCTTTGGTCAAACCGGCGAGCTGAATGACAATGTCGACACCTCTTAACGATGGTAGTGACGTAGATGGATCGCTTAGGTCGGTGGTCACTGTTTGAATTGGCGAACACTTCCTTGCAAGCAGCGGCTCAAGCCACCGCAAATTACTCGTTTGCCGAATCGCGCACGTTACTTGATTACCACGATCCACTATCAGGTCCATCAAGTGGTTGCCAATGTAACCGGTAGCGCCAGTTACAAACGCCCGCATAGTGGTTTTGTTTTCAAGTTCATCCCAAAGTAGAACTCCTTATGACGGGAGGTCATACATCTAGTTAGACGTATCTATCGGTTTCTTGGTGTTTGTGTCCTTGCCTGATTGCCAATCCAAATCTTTTGCTAGCTGTGAAACCAGCACGATTCCTCCAACCACCACGCCACAGTACGTAGTGAAAAACCGAGTCAACAAGGAATATAACCCGCCCGTGTGTCCAACCAATAGATTCCCCATAAATATAACGGTTAAGACTTCGGCTATTCCGGCTGCGCCCGGGCTAGGCGCGAACAGCGTGACAAAGTGTAAGATTGATTGTATTGCGATTACATGCCAGAAAGGCGCGTCTCCGCCGAGCGCAAGAACGATGACATATCCGCCCGTGAATCGACTCGCATAAATTCCTGCTGTACACAGGAAGTTGGCGACACAAATCCCTTTGTGATCGGTGATGAACATCCGAGTGTACGTCGCATGTTCCGTGATGAGTCTGTCAAGCGTTGTGACCAATCGATTGAGCAGGTTTCTAGCGAGGTGGAATCCGCGCCGATCGGGAAAGCGCATGAGCGTCAAAGGAATGAGAAAAACCTTCGGCTTCACCACCATGAGGAGAAAAAACGAGAGGAAGAGCGAAAACATCAACAGGGTGTATCGACTAACACGCGTGATCTCGCTGGGAACGAAATCCGGTGCATGAACGGCAACGTACGCTGCGGCGAGAAACAGGAACAGTAGGGTTCCGGTGAAAGATATTATCCCCACCGTAATACAGCCTGCTACGGGGACCCCTACACGACTGCAAATATAGATGTGCCCCACACCACCCGCCTGAAAGGGCGTAATGCCTCCAACGCAGATAGTTGACAGATTCGCGCGTATGCTGTCGTAGAAGGTGAGGCCGGTAGTCATCTTCCGGCAAAAAATATGGATGCGCGCTCCCCCAAGCAGCCAATCCGTGAGCATGCACAATGCTGCAAGGAGAATGAACTTTCCCCGCATGGACAGGATGTGAGTACCAATATCTTGAGTGCCACTCCACAGAAAGCTAGCGCACAACCCGACTACCGTACATAGCCCGAAAAAAATGAATCCGCGTGTGATGTTTTTACGATTCAGGGATCGACTCAAGAACTCTTGCATTTATGAATCCATGGGCTCCTTCCACATAAGTCGCCGCCTCCGAATTCGCTTAATCTGCGCTCCTGAATCAATCTTGAACACGGGAACAAACTTCCCGAAGCACTCGTCTTTGCCAATAGTCCCTCCCTCGTTAACAGATTTCCAGGTCCAAACTTATGTCTAGTGGTGCTGCCGAATGCGTTAGTGCGCCGACGGAGATGAGGTCTACACCTGACGCGGCGACAGCCTCGACCTTTTCCAACGTAATTCCGCCCGATGCTTCCGTGATGGCTTTGCCGTTGACCTCTTTAACAGCCGCCTTCATCAAGCCAGCGGGCATATTATCGAAAAGTAGAATATCAGCCTGGGCTTGCAAGGCTTCTTGGACCTGATCTAGTGACTCCACCTCAATCTCAATCTTTGAGGTATGTGGTGCAATAGATCGGGCCTGCTCGACGGCTTGTGTGATGCCTCCAGCGGCGATGATGTGGTTATCCTTAATCAGAATTCCGTCGTACAGTCCGAAGCGGTGGTTATACCCGCCGCCAACTCGGACAGCATACTTCTGAATTGTGCGCCAACCTGCCGTTGTTTTACGAGTGTCGAGAATCTTAACCGGATACCCAGCCGTGGCAGCAACAAACTCTGCGGTTAATGTCGCCGTGCCCGAGAGGCGCTGCAGAAAGTTGAGGACGATACGCTCACCGGTGAGAATCGAACTCGCCGTCCCGACTACACTGGCAATCGGGGCTGTATCCTGCACGGAGTAACCGTCGGATACGAACGACTCGAATTTGAGAGACGGATCGATCTTGCCAAACACGCGTTCAGCAATTGGCAGACCTGCAATGATACCGCTGCTGTGCACAACGATAGTGCCTCTCGCAACCTGAAATTTCGAAATCGTGGACTCGGTCGTAATGTCGCCAGAGCCGACATCCTCTACAATCGCCAATTCAATTAAGGGATCAATTAATCGAAAGTTCAGCATGTGCGTTGAACCAACCAACGATTTTCAGGCAAAATTGCCCCACGTTGTTACTCGCAAACAGCCCCCAAAGTTGCTAGCAGGTCACACCCATCGTTTGGTCCTTTGACCTGCTACATGTTACCGGCGCGCAAACTACTAATCCGAGCCGCAAGATTCCCCCAGAAATCGAGAGGTCTTGTAAAATCATAGCGGCCATACGAGAGGCGTGATGAGTATTGCTGTACCGCCTACTAATACGTCTAACGGAAGTCCTATTCGTAGGTAGTCACTGAAACGGTAGCCGCCAGGGCCATAAACCATCAGGTTGGTCTGATAACCTAGCGGCGTGGCAAAACTCGCCGACGCTGCCACCATGGTCACGATAACAAACGGCATGAAATTCACGCCGAGGTTTTCAGCCGTCGCAATTGCAATAGGGAAAACGAGCACTGCCGCCGCAACGTTGGTTAACGTCTCGGTGAACAACAAGGTGATGACATATACCACCCCCAACACTAGCAGCGGTTTTTGTCCCGCCATAGCGATGAGCGATCGCGCTATCGCACCGGCTATTCCGGTGTTCTGCATGGCGTGGCCGATTCCTATAGATGCCGCGATGACTAGCAAGACCTGCAAATTGATGCTGCGTCTTGCCGTTGCCACCGAGCAGCAGCCGGTCAAAAGCATGAGTCCAGCCGCTATGAGCGCGGCATTCAGCATGAGTCCGGGTTGGACGACCACTATCACGACCATGCCTGTCAAGAACGCTAACGCTATCAAGGCATGGCTATGGCGCCGCGGGTTGGAATCCTCCACTTGGCTCACCAAGAAGAAATCGCGCGAGTTTCGCTGCTGTGTCCCAAAGGAAGGATGGGTCTCCAGTAGTAGGGTATCGCCTGCCCTCAATACGATGTCTCCAATCTTGCGACGGAGGCGTTCGCCATTTCGTGCGACTGCAATTACTACGGCATTGTAGGTTGAACGAAATTGCCCCTCTCGGATCGTTTGGCTAACGAGAGGACAAGTGTTTGAGACGACGGCTTCAATGAGACATCGCTCGGACCTTGGGGTGTCAAGTTTGAAAATCTGATCTGTGGCGGGGGTTAAGCCGGGAATTTTCTGCAGATCGACAACCGATTCGACTATCCCGACAAAGATGAGGCGGTCTCTTGCTCGAAGCCGTTCTTGCGGTGATACAGCAGCCATTACTTGCCCGTCGCGGTCGATTTCCATCAAGTAAAGCCCCTCAAGATGCCGCAATCCCGCTTGTTCAATTGTTTGACCGACGAGGGAGCTACCACCCTCTACAAGCATTTCGACGGTGTATTCGCGCGGATCGTCAGTTCGGCGGAGCACCGGGCGCCTTTCGGGCAATAGCCACCGGCTGAATGTCACCGTGTAAATTGTCCCTATCAACGCGCAGGGCAACCCGACCTTCGTAATGTCGAACATTTCGAGGCTCTGTTTTCCCCACTCTACCAGCAATCCGTTGACCACCAAATTGGTGCTCGTGCCTATCAACGTACACATGCCGCCCAAGATAGCCGCATAGCTTAGCGGTATCAACAGTTTGGATACAGATAGGCGATTCTGTTTCGCCCATTCATCAACTGCCGGTAGGAGTGTCGCGACTACGGGAGTGTTGTTCAGAAACGCACTGGTGGCTGCGACTGGCAACGCGATGCGAAGAAGCGCCGCCGAGAGCGATTTGGGGCGGCCGAGCAGGTGTCGAACAATCAGATTAATGACACCCGTCTCTCGCAGCGCGGCGGCGACGACGAAGAGCACCCCCACCGTAATCATCCCGGGGTTTGCGAATCCGGAGAAGGCTTCGGCAGGCGTGAGAATCCTTGCTGTCAGCAACAGGATTAAGCCGCCAAGCAGGATTGCGTCAGGACCGACACGCGTGAAAATCAAAAAATTGAGCACTAATGCGACGACAGCCAGTGTTACCCAGGCGTCCCAGCCCAATGTTTCCCAACCCATATCAAGTCCTCGGAAGTGATGTGTGGGAAGAGCATAGCACCTGAGCCGTGGCTTGTCAAGGATTTTTGGGTTAACCAATCCTTGCGTTTCACTTCCATTTCTGTTACACTTTGTGCCCAACCGCTTGAGAGTGTCCCAATTTTGTCATTCAGCAGACAGCGATACATTCTTGGGTATTCGAGGATGAATAAATCCATGCTTCCGCGGTTGCTGCAATCATCCTCGAATATCGGCGGGCAAATCGGAATCTTCGTAACGCCAATCATCGTAGAGTTGAGGGCCGAAGACTGGATTCGCTGGAAGTTAAGGCTCCTTGTGTATTGTCGGGTTCCACGATAAATACCCGGCACGATCGACTACCCGGTTAATTACGACACAATTTAGACCGATTACTATTCCTCTCGTCTGTTTCCCCCGACCACTACGGCGAATTATACATCTATTCTTGGTCACTTAAGGCTACTAGATCCTTGCAATCATTTCCCGAATTCCGACCGCATTACTTCGCGTTCTTGTCCGGGGTGCCGCTACCCAAGAATGCCTTCCGATGTGCCTGGGATCGACACCTCTTTCAGTTCCACATTTTCGATGAGTCCTAAGGCTTCGTTTACGCGTTTCATCTTCATCCTAGTTGACGGTTCTCCATATCAGATCTTTGAGGATTTAGTCAACGATGGTACTCTAGCAAACATCAAGAAATATGTGATAGATCGAGGCTCATTCAAAAAAGCTGTTTCGACCTTCCCATCAGCGACAGGACCCGCATTTATCCCGTTCTTTATGGGGCATTTTCCGGGCACTGCAAATGTACCCGGCCTTCGCTGGTTGTCAAAGAGGCAGTTCCAAAACCCTCACCGATTCCGGAGTCCGGGGATATGCAGTTACATGGGGCTAGACGGGCTTTCCTTTACCAACGATTTACCGCCTAAGCCCACCCTGTTTGATTTTTTTTCACCCGTGAGCAACATCTACAATCTATTGACCCGCGGTTGCCCACCCTCTCGAAACCGAACTCGTTGGATAAAACCGCTGGTATATACCTACGCACATTTTTCCCATCGCTGGCGGTTTGTGAATACCATAGCTTCTCGAAAGCTATTGAAAGCTGTTAAAGCAGGTGATGAATTCGTGATGTGTCTCTTCCCCGGAGTGGACACGTTCTCGCATCTGTCGCATACGACATCAGACCGCGTCCTTGATACCTATCGAGAAATCGACAAAACTGTCGGAGACGTTTGTCGGATTCTGCAAGAATCAAATGATTTCGATAATACCCTGATTATGATTACAAGCGATCACGGAATGAGTAACACTCACACGCACATTGATATTCCACGCCATTTGGAAAATGCGGGTTTGCGTTGCCTCCATTATCCCCTGCTTTGGAGGCAACAAGCCGCTTCCGCCAGCATGGTTTCGGGGAACGGGATGGCGCACCTCTATTTCAAAGGGGAAAACAGAGGGACAGGTACGGTAGAAAAGTCGCAGGAGGGCTGGGGTGAGCGGCTATCAATTGAGCAACTTAACGGTATGGGCATCATTGATCGGCTCCTTGAAATTGAAGGGCTTGATTTTGTCGCGGGACAAAGCGAAAACCAAAGCATTATCGTAAAGAAAAAAACAGGTCAAGGAAAAATTTCCCGTCAAAACGGGGCTTTCTCGTATGAATTTCAAGGGGCGGACCCACTAGGATACGGGACATTTTATGAAAACATATCCTACCGTGAGGCGCTTACTCAAACTTACGATTCCGAGTATCCGGACGGCTTGGTACAGCTGTGGCAGATTTTCCAAGGTGAACGGACAGGAGACCTCGTATTAAGCGCCCAACTCGGCTATGACTTACGCGCACGCTATGAATATCCGGAACATCGCGCAACCCACGGAGCATTGCACGCGCAACAGATGTTGGTACCGCTCGCTATGAACGTCCCCATCGAAACAGAACACATTCGCACAGTTGACCTGTTTCCAACTATCTTGAGTCATTTTGGGCACACTGTCGAACCAGGTCAGATTGATGGGGTGCTTATCCACTAAACTTGCTTGTACGGCAATCTATCCGATTTATCTCCGAGCGACGTCCCTAAGACTTGCACTCGGTACTTGAAGAGGAGTTAGACAATTGGAAGCAAAATTGAAGGAACTCAGAAGCAGTCTTATTGAAGTTGACGATTTACAGTCGGCAGCAGCTTTGTTGTATTGGGACCAATCAACCTACATGCCATCAGGTGGCGCCGCGGCGCGTGCACGCCAAACCGCAACTCTGAGCCGCCTCGCTCATGAGAAATTCACGGCACCGGCACTCGGCAAACTCCTTGATGAACTTCAACCGTACGAAGAACAACAGCCGTATGACTCGGATGACGCCAGCCTAATTCGTGTGACACGACGCGAATATGAACGCGCGATTAAAGTTCCACCGGCGTTTATGCAAAAGTTCTATAGTCACTCCTCTGAATCCTATCAAGTCTGGACCGAAGCCAGACCGGCAAACGACTTCAACATAGTGAAACCGTACCTCGAAGAAACTCTTGCGATGAGCCGTCAATTGGCTGATTTCTTTCCCGGATACGAACACATCGCTGATCCGCTGATCGACTTTAGCGACTACGGCATGAAATCCTCGGACGTACGACGCATTTTTTCCGATTTACGCACACGCCTTGTACCCATCGTGGATGCCATAACCGCACAATCGCCTGTTGATGATTCTTGCCTTCATCAAACGTTCCCTGAAGAACAGCAATTGAGGTTTGGAATCGAAACTATCAAGTGCCTTGGATACGACTTTGAACGTGGACGGCAAGACAAAACGCATCACCCATTCATGACAAAATTCTCTCTCGGCGATGTTCGCATTACGACCCGTTCAAAAGAGGATGACTTAAGCGATGCGCTGTTCAGTACAATCCATGAAGCCGGGCACGGGATGTACGAACAAGGAATTCGTATGGAACTTGACGGAACGCCACTCGCTAACGGCACATCTTCAGGAGTTCACGAGAGCCAGTCTCGCCTATGGGAGAACGTCGTAGGGCGTAGCAGAAGATTCTGGAACTGTTTTTACCCCAAGCTCCAAGCGGTATTTGCCGAGCAACTTGGCGCCGTATCTTTGGAGACTTTCTATCGTGCAATCAACAAGGTAGAGAAGTCGCTAATCCGCACGGATGCCGACGAAGTCACATACAACCTACATGTGATGCTGCGGTTCGATCTTGAGTTGGATTTGTTGGAGGGGACACTAAAGGTGGCAGACCTGCCCGAGGTGTGGCGGGAACGTCTTCAAGCCGATTTCGGGATTGTTCCTCCGGACGACCGAGACGGTGTACTGCAGGATGTTCATTGGTACGCCGGAACCATTGGCGGAGCGTTTCAGGGATATACCTTGGGGAACATTCTTGGCGCACAGTTTTTCGCGAGCGCACTTGACAACCGCCCCGAGATATTATCGGAAATCGAGGCAGGCGACTTCGGCACGCTCCACCGGTGGTTGAAGGAGAATATCTACCAACACGGATGTAAATTCACGGCGTCTGAACTCGTTCAGCGCGTCACAGGCGGCTCATTACAGGTGGATCCTTATGTCGCCTACCTGGGACAGAAATACGGCGAATTGTATGATCTGCCCTCTTAATGATCTCTGGTAAGGAATTCTGATTGAAAGGAATAAAGAGATGGGGCAGCTTAGATACGCGCTCTTCCTATTGGGCTACGTGCTAACGCTTTCGGCATGTGGGGGAGTCAAGCTCATTGAAGTGCACAAGAGTGCTGCCGCGCTAAACCTGTCTCCTAATCAGAGAGAAATCGTTAAACCAAAAATTGAATTCATTACTGATATCGTCGAAGATTACAATTTCGAGAAGCACGAATTAGAATTGGCTTATCAGCGTTATCGGAGTGAAGCAAGCCTGCCGCGGTTACGCAGATATGAAGGCGGGGGTAGGCGAACAATGCGGCAAGTATATCGTGAACAAAATGTGTTGAGAACGAAGATTCGGGCTTTTGCCCGGCAACGTCAAGAATATATAAAGGAAATTACGAATCTCATTCGAGAGATTCGAGCAACTCTTTCCCCCCGGCAACTCGCGGCATTCGAGGAGCTTGAATTGCCCAAGCTGAAACTCCCGAATGTTCTTCGGCGCAGTCGTTATAACGACTTTCTGTTCATTCCCGGCACACGAATGAGAAGCCCGCGCGATTTCTAGCAAGGTTCTGTTGACATCTATGTGAAGTGTGTGTCCAATCGTAGGGGCGCGGTCACCGCGCCCGTTCCCCAGCGTGAAGAGCTAAACCATATTGGTTCGGTCAATCTATAGGTGGAGATTCAGAATTCGACACTCTAAGTCGATTTTCGTAAATTGATCGATAACAGTCCGAATTCGTCACTGATATGTGAACAACGGGTTGGGAAACCCAACCCCTACGAAGGAGCATGTGCCTTTGCACCGCTCTTGATCCCTGATCGCGATGATATGTCAATAGAACTAGACACTTCCTCCCAAGACTCGGTCGAAGAAGACTCTCAAAAATCGCTCCGCATCAACCCCAACACACACGCGAGCGTTCGGAGCAGAATCTGCGCGTTTTGCGCGGAGATTGCCAACGGATCTGCCTCGAGTCAAGTTGTCCTGCGTCTCAACCTGTACATAGGCATCCACAACATCAAAAAGGTCCGGCTGCAGTAGATAACCGATTGCAAGCGGATCGTGCATATATAATCCCTTGACCCCTTCACGCTGCTGATGGTACATCATACACGCCTGCGTTGAGTCGCGTAAGAACTGAATTAACCGTGTGTTCCGTTGGTTTGCCTCCGCATCCAACCGGTCGCGCGTCAGAACTACCTCGTGTGTCACATCAAGGGGCGTCACCGTGACTGGCACGCCGAAGTTAAATACCACCTGCGCCGCTTGCGGATCGGCAAAAATGTTAAATTCGGCTTGTGTCGTCACGTTTCCGTAGATTTCGAATACGCCCCCCATTAGCACAATCTCTCGAACCCCCCGCATCGCCGTCGGATTGCAGAGCATCGCCTTTGCAATATTAGTCAGAGGACCAACCGGAACCAGAATCAGTTCGCCGGGATATCTGTTGACCAGATCGATAATGGCATCCACCCCCCGCATCGAGGACAGCGGCCATTCAAGCGGCGGGTAAAGCCTAGTTCCGTCAGGGCTCACGCTCTCAGATATACCTCCCAGCCCATCAGCGCCGTGAACATGAGCGGATGTGACAAGCGGCAAAGTCAACGGTGCCTCTTCCCCTTGGGCAATTAACGGCAATTCTCGGAGGTCCATGCAGTCGAGTGTAATCAGCAGATTCCGCGTGCACTGCTCCACGTGAACGTTGCCGCTTACCGTTGTAATCGCCTCAACTTGGAGTTCCGGAGATTTCAGCGCAAAGATTACTGCGAGCGCATCGTCTACACCGATGTCGGTGTCAATCAGGATACGTTTCATGAAGTTTCACCTATATTGTCATCCGGAATAACAAAGAATCACAGCCGCTCACATACGGTCTGGAGAACTTCTCGAATGGAGAGATTTCACATCCGCGAGCCGCGCTAAAAAACATGCCCGATGCCGTACGTAATAACAGGAACGCGGGAAGTACCGCCACGGATATCCAAAGGGTAAGCAAGATCGAACCTAAATACGCGCGACCCACTTAATCTCGGAATGCTAAACCGCAGTCCCGCGCCAATGCTGCGTTTCGGTTCGCTTATGGCGAGTTCGTCGCCTATCCAGATGTAACCGATATCCAAAAACATCGCCGATCCGACCACAAGTAGAGAGTTCAGTTCTTCGAATATCCCTCCATTGAAAATCGTGCGGCTTTCAAGGTTTAGGATTATCATCTTCTCCCCGCTGAAGGCGTATGGGCTGTAACCGCGTATCCCGTTTTCTCCGTCGAGAATTACCTGGCTTTCTCCTTCACGTCCAAACTCGAACAGGGTGGACAGTCGAGCCGCCAACGTTTGATAGAAAAGGTTCTTTCTGACAAACTTTATCCTTCCCTTGAAAACCGATTCACGAGGTTCATTACTAAGGCGCGTCGTGTAGTCGGCATGGGCACTCAAGAAGAGAGAGTCTTGGTGCGCTAGCGATGAGGAAAACAGCCAATTCAGAACCGTTTCGGATCGGTCCGATCCGTAGAACGGCGAACCGTACCCTATGGACATGCTATATCCGTATCCTACGGTAATGTCCTCTACGCGGCCCATCTGATTGACGTACCGAGTCCGAACGAAATCGATGTTTCGACGTCCAACTGAGACTCCAAGAATCTTAACGTCTCGATCTTGTGGTGCAAATTGAGACTTCCGATGTTTGGTTGCTCCCCATGTCGCACTGAAGTCGGGAGAAGAATGTGCTTCAAGCAAGTTGAACTTTGAACGTTCAGAAACCCCCCATACAGAGAGTTGTATCTGCTTATGCCGGCCTCCAAAGAAACGGGTGATTTGGCCCGATCCTTGTTGCATACTGCGGTCATAAACATCCGTTTTTTCTCCATTCTCATACCAGCGTTTCAAATCTACGTGCTCTGATGCCATAAATGCAGCGCTCCAGCGGGTTTTCAACGAATACTGTGGTCGCTGTAGACTCACCTTCCACGAATCGCCTTCGCGCTTCTGCGTGTAATGTCCATCAAATTCTAAATGCGAACTGAAAAGACGCGGATCTGTATACCGAGTACGAATGAGGCTTCTCGTTCTTTCCCCAGCCTCGCTAATCCGCTGATATCGAAGTTGTGCTTGATTGCCGGTGCCAAACATATTCGAATCAACGACTTGAACGAGAAAGTCAGAACTATCTTTGCTGAACGCAGGCATGTCCAGAGCAGGAATCAACGACCATAAATCCGTGACGACAACATGGATCTCAACAGTAGATGTCTCGGCGTCCCACGTAGCACCAATTTCTGCATCCCCCAGATAAGGTTTTCGGCGTAGGATGCGCTCACTTTCCAACTCATCTTCAACGGTGTAGACATCCCCGGTCTTGAAGAGGAGCTCCCGGAGGATAACATGATCCCTTGTGCGCGAGTTGCCTTCGACCGTTAGCTGCCCAATTTGCCCTTCATCAATGTAAATATGCAGGTATACTCCGTCGGGGAAGCCTTTCTTAAACAGGCGTTTTTCGTCAATACGTGCGAAACTATACCCGCTCTTTCGATAAAAGCCGATAATCCGATCGAAGTCCTGCTTTAGGATTTCTTCATCGTATACCGCTCCCACTTCGGTCCGCATTCCTTGTCGCAGTTGTTCATCGGAGAACGCTTCATTACCGCGCAGGATGATTTTCCGAACAGATCGGTGGTTTGCCAACGCCGAGCCGCACAATATTATCAAGACTACCGAAATGACGAAACAACGTGGGTTCATTGCTCGGATCTAAACATTAGAATCGGACAAGTGCGCTGGAGATGATTCTCCGGGAGCAGTACGTTCGCGATTCGAGAGGATGCTCTCGATAAGCATACAGATTAGCGCCATAATCAGCAGTTCCCCCCAGATCTCCTTTCCCATTCGATGGGAGTTAAGCTCAAGATCCAGCGGTTCGGACGAGGAATTGACCATAGGTTGTGCTCCGACCCGGTCTATCGCCTCTTGAATTTCGATGGTACGCAGATCGGATTCCGTCGGCTCAACATTGACGGCGAAAAAATCGCGAATCAGCCGCTCCTTGCCGTGTACGTTTACCTGATAAATGCCGGGCGAATCGGTTCCATCAAATCTCAAGGCGCCGCTTGTACCAACCGAGACGGTTTCGCTCGAATCGGATGGATCGTCGACTCGATTGACAGAAGCCTTCGTTGCCTTTGCTTGACGATAAGCGGCGGCAAACGTGTCTCCGACAAGAAGGTTTCTAACGTGCGCCGATTGGACCGCCTTGGCATAGATAATAGTCTGCTGCAACAATGGGACAAAATGAGAGTTAATTATCAGGTTTGAGGAGTTATGTTGACTAGCTGACACATTAAATATCATGCTCATCCCGAAATCGCTTCGCCTTTCAACAATTAATGGCACCCCGTTGGATAGTTGTGAAATGATGCGAGCCCCCTCAGCCGGACTGAGGATTAGACCTTGATAAAACTGTGGCGCGTACGGCCCAGAAAAGTGGTCTGCACCGAAGATTCCGAATATCGGGTGATTGGTGTCGAACTCCGACAGCGTCAAGGGTGGATCCCAATCCACTGCGGCGCCGAGCCTAGCCGGCAACCAATCGGCAAACTGATTGTAGCTTGACACGTCAGTCTTGTCGCCCACGAAGTATACGACGCTTTTGCCAGCGCGGATGAAGATTTGAATCTGTTGCTTAATTCGATCCGTGAGCTGAGGTACGTCAGCAAAGATGATAACGTCGTAATCCTCCAATGCGAAGTCGATAAACTCTTCGACCGAGCAACTCACTGGCAGAATCGTATACTCCGTTGATGGTGATAACTGTGTTTCAGGATTCAGCGCTAATCTCAAGTACAGCGTGTGGTCCCCGACACAGAGCACTCGAATCTGACCGTAGCTCCCAAACGCAAAGTAACGTCGGTTGTCGACTTGCAATCGATCCGGCGTGAGATCGACAAAACCGGTGTGTGTGCCGGGTGATTCAAATTCATGAGTGAAAGTGGTGGTGATCTTCTCACGTGCCGGCAGATTCGAACTTCGCGATCTCCGCTTCCTGTCATTAACATATAACGTCAACGTGATTTCCCCCGGCGACAACGCAGAGTGATTGTTGACACCGACGCTTAACTGAACCGGACGATGTGCCCCAATTAGTTGATTGGAAACCTCAAGTTCTTCAATGCTCGTGTTATCCTCATTCCCCTCACCTATGGGTAGAAGGAAGATTCTAGCTTCCGATCGATTCGGCACACGCTCCCATTTGTCCCAGCCGTTTTTGCTGAAGTCGGAAATCAAGTAAATTTCTTTGTTCGGGAGAACCGAGGTTTCAAGGATATCATGGGCTAACTCCAAGCTAGGCGGTACGAGTGTAGATCGGCTGGAAACTTCTGCTTGACGTATTCCTGTCTTGGCAGCCTCCAAATCCCTGGTTAACTTCAGAAAGACCGCTTCCGCGATGTCTGACATTAGGATGACTGCAATGTTATCTCCGTGTCGAAGTGATTCGGCAACTTCCACAGCTACCTCTTTTGCCTTTTCAAATCTTTGGCCCTGCGCACCTTGATAACCCATACTAAAAGAGTTATCCAGTATTATGACCGCGCTGGTTTTCGCGCGGGCTCCGGCAAATGAGAATTGATTCTTCAGCAGAGGGCGGGCGAGGGCAAGTGCGATGAGCGTAACAATCGCCACTCGTAAAAATAAGATTAGGAGGTTCTTGAGCTGAATACGCCGCACGTTCTGGCGATGCGCAACCAAGAGAAACATCAGGCTGCTAAAATCAACTCGTTTCGCTTGACGGCGACTCCAGAGGTGAATGAGAAGAGGTATAGCGGCAGCAAGTACGCCGAGAAGCAAAATCGGGTTGAGAAATCCCAAGTAAATAAACTCCTTCGCGGGTCAAGAACCAGACAAATAAGGACGTGATGCACGATCAGTGCATCGAAATCGGAAAGACCGTATCACGGCACGCAAACAACAGAACGGTATTATAGGTGAAAGCGGGACGGAGATTCAAGATGAAATAAGGAAGTGTCGTCCCTAAACATGCCCGTTGAGAACCTCGCCATTGCGCTTGACTTTCCCTCGGGCGTGCAGTAAAATTATCAACGATTCTAGCCATAGGTACGTGAAAATGCGAAGCCAAGACAACCTCATCTATATGGATTATCACGCAACTACACCTATTGATCCACGGGTTGTAGAGGTGATGATGCCCTTTATGACAAGCTGTTTCGGCAATGCATCCAGCACAGCGCATGCGTTCGGGTGGGAAGCAAAAAATGCAGTGGTAAAGGCTCGACGGCAGGTTTCTGAACTCATCAACTGCTCGCCGGAGGAGATTATATTTACGAGCGGCGCCACAGAATCTGACAATCTGGCGATCAAGGGCGTAGCGTACGCTTATAAGCATAAAGGCAACCATATCATAACCAGCGCCACGGAGCACCATGCCGTGCTAGATACGTGTGCGGTCTTGGAAAACGAGGGGTTCGATGTTACGTATTTGCCCGTCGACAAGTATGGGACGGTTCACCCGCAACAGATTGAGGATTCGATCACGAGTCAAACTATCCTGATCAGTCTCATATACGCAAATAATGAAGTTGGCTCGATTAACCCTCTCTCGGAGATAGGAGAGATCGCAGCACAGCATGGTGTCCTGTTCCATTCGGATGCGGTGCAGGCGGGTGGACGGATTGAGTCAGATGTGGATCAACTTGGGCTCGATCTTATGTCCCTTACCGCGCATAAGATGTACGGTCCGAAAGGAGTTGGCGCCCTCTACATCCGCGCGAGAAAACCGGAGATTCGATTGACTCCCATGATTCACGGCGGCGGCCAGGAAAATCATATAAGACCGGGCACGCTGAACGTTCCGGGCATTGTCGGTTTTGGCGAAGCGTGCGAACTCTCTAAAGCTTTGATGGTCCAAGAATCCCAACGAATCGCGGCCTTGCGAGATAAGCTCCATCACGCCCTCTTCACTCGCATTGACTGCGTTTATCTCAACGGACATCCCCAAAATCGCCTCGCGGGAAATCTAAACATCAGCTTTGAGTTTGTAGAAAGCGAGGCCTTGTTGACGGGCTTAGATGACATCGCACTGTCTGCGGGATCGGCTTGTACATCCGGCGCCGTTCAAGCGTCTCACGTGCTGCGCGCCATACAATTGAAAGAGGAACTCGCGCATACAGCCATTCGTTTCGGATTGGGCCGATTCACCACCGAGGAAGAAGTCGATCAGGTGATTGACGCCGTTGTAAAAGAGGTTCACCGCTTGCGACAACTATCGCCGCTCTACGAGCGGCATTGGTCGGATACGGTCTGACCGGCCAAAACATTCAATATGCGAACACCGCGACATGACGATTTCGTAAAACGTGGAACAAGAGTAGGATGAAACATGAACCCTTTCAAAAAAGGCAATAAAACAGCAGATTCAACGAAAAACACACCGTCTCAACCGACGACTAAGGGGCACCCCGAGCTTAAAGTGATTAGTGGCTCCCAAATTTCTCAGCCTACGGTTGCGCCACGCTCGGGGCCTGCTCAAGGTATCCCGCAAGCGGACACCGGACAACACAACGTGGAACTTCCTGATGTTCGTTATAAGATTGCCGTGGCGAGTGGTAAGGGCGGCGTGGGCAAATCGACCGTCGCGACCAATCTGGCGATTGCGCTTTCTCGCGGCGGCGCACGGGTAGGGCTGATGGACGCCGACGCTTACGGGCCAAGCATTCCCACAATGATGGGCATTAGCGAGAAACCTCAAACAAGCCCGGAACGAAAATTAATCCCGCTTGTCCGACACGATATTCAGTTGATGTCGATAGGTTTCATGGTACCGGAGGAACAGGCTATGATCTGGCGGGGTCCTATGTTGCACAGCGCAATCCGCCAGTTTCTAAGCGATGTCAACTGGGGCGAGTTGGAGTATCTAATCATTGATTTGCCGCCCGGTACGGGTGACGCTGCCCTGTCCTTGACCCAAGCCATTCCTCTCACCGGCGCGGTAATTGTCACGACGCCACAAGATGTTGCTTTAGCCGATGTCAGACGCGGCGCTGCCATGTTCGACCGCTTGGGCGTACCGATTTTGGGCATCGTCGAAAATATGAGCTACTTTCTGTGTCCACACTGCAGCGAGAGGACGGACATCTTCAGGGCGGACGGCGGGAAAAAAACCAGCGATAAGCTGGGCGTATCATTCCTTGGGCGCGTTCCACTTGACGCGGAGGTGTGCACTGCAGGTGACCTCGGCGTCCCGATCGTCGCCGCCCACCCAGATTCGCCTCAATCTAAAGCGTTTCATGACGTTGCGAACCAACTCTCGGTAGAATTGAGTGAGCGAGGACCTGAGGATGAGTTGAAGATTATTGAGTAATGAATTAAGCTCTCTCGCTATTTGAGGTCTTCAGGTGGCGCAAATTTCGCCGAGGTTTCCGACATCTCCAATTCGAAGAAATCTCGGTTTTTTTGTTGAATTGATCGAGGTAGGTTAAAGATAATATCCGCCGTCGGCTTGTGTTTTGTATAACCTGTGAATCAATACACTTGAGTTTAAGTCTCCACACATGCTTGATGATTTGTCGGTTGAAGCACCATTTTAGTTTCTATCGGGGACGTTGCCTAGCAATTCATAGTCCACTACAATCATATCTATGCAAATCACGATTGTAAGTTAATGAACGATGACGCGAGGTGTGATCAGCCGGAAATCGGACACGCCCTCGAAGCGCACGCTGTTGGATTGTGCATACCACAATCCTAAATATCTCCGTGCAGAAGGACGTTATCTCCAACATGCATAAGTAATTATTTTGGCAACGACTATAAACTTACATGGAGGATGCTCAATGTCTGATGTAAATCAACTAATAACTGAGTTAGCGGACCTAGTCGGCTCTCAAAACGTGATTACGGATCCAACCGCACTGTCAGTGTACGAGTGTGATGGAGCGACGCTATTCAAAGCGCTGCCCGAAATGGTCGTTTTTCCTGAAGATGCCCAACAAATATCTTCGATTGTAAAGCTGGCTAATAAATATCAAACCCCATTTATCGCCCGCGGCGGAGGCACAGGACTGAGCGGCGGGATGCTTCCGGTACGCGGTGGAATGCTGATTGCTCTCAATCGGCTTGACCGAATCCTTGAAATTGACCTGAAAAACCAACGTGCAGTGGTTGAACCCGGGGTGGTGAACTTACTGCTAACCCACGCCGTTCAAGACGACGGCTACTTCTACGCTCCGGACCCGTCCAGCCAGAAAGCCTGTACTATCGGCGGTAACATAGCTGAGAATTCCGGAGGACCTCACACCCTCAAATACGGCGTCACTACGGATCATATTTTGGGGCTGGAGGTGGTGCTGCCAAACGGGGACATCGTCGAGTTCGGAGGCGCCGTTGAAGAAACACCCGGCTACGATTTGCGCGGCGTCATGATAGGCTCCGAAGGTACCTTCGGAATTGTAACGAAAGCGACTGTACGTCTCCTCCGAAGTCCCCAGACTTATCAAACGACTCTCAGCATTTTTGAAACCATGGACGATGCCTCGAACGCGGTTTCGAGCATAATCGCAGCGGGCATTATCCCCGCCGCCCTAGAGATGATGGATCAACTCGTCATCAAGGCGTTAGAAGCCGGATTTCACTACGGTTTCCCACTTGACGCCGAGGCAATCCTAATTGTAGAGCTTGATGGCATTGAAGCCGGCATGCAAGATCAGGCGCAACGCATTATCGCCATTCTAAATGAGCATAATGCCCGTGAAGTCCGTTACGCTAAGGATGATACAGATCGAGACAACCTCTGGAAGGCACGCAAGAGTGCTTTCGGTGCATTTGGACGGCTAGCGCCGAGTTATATTACTCAAGACGGCGTAGTTCCACGCACCCAACTGCCTAAAGTCCTGCGGCAAGTCGCGGAAATCTCCCGAAAATACGACATACCAATTGCCAATGTGTTCCATGCGGGTGACGGAAACATCCACCCAATCGTGTTATTTGACGAACGGGATCCGGACCAGTGCGAGCGTGTCGAAATGGTCAATGAAGAGATTCTTACCGCTTGCGCCGAAGCCGGCGGTGTAATCACCGGCGAGCACGGAATTGGCGTTGAGAAGATGGACTACATGCCGCTTATTTTCAGTCCCGACGATCTGAAAGTTATGGCGTCCGTCAGGGATATTTTCAACCCGACTGGACTATGCAACCCGGGCAAAATCTTTCCAACCCCCGAATCTTATGTCAAGCTCGGGCTTGCTACTTAATGAATGCCGATGTGAAGATCACAGCGATTATAAACGTCAAAAACACTGACGACACGTATGTGTCCAATCTGACGCTAGTCTCGACTTGGACTAGCCTTTTCGAAACCAAAGTAGCCTACCCCAACCACCATGACTGATTCTAACGCTGTGCGAAAAGAGTTGACCCATATTGTCGGTAAAAACGTGTTGTTGCCCACCGATCAGTACGATGACTACCGTGTGGACGGCTTTACGCCTAAAGCGGTCGCTTTACCCGCATCGGTTCAACAGATTCGAGAAATTCTAGGTTTCGCCGCTGGTCGAGAGTTTTCTGTCATTCCCGCTGGAAGCGGAACAAAACTTGGTATCGGGAACCTACCCCGCAAGGTCGATCTCGTACTCTCTACGCAAAGACTCAACAATATGATTGAGTATGAACCCGCCGACCTTACTGTTACCGCTCAAGCAGGTATGCGACTTGCGGATCTGCAGGAACAACTCAGTGAAAACGGGCAATTCCTACCGCTAGATCCCGCGTACACTTCTCTCGCTACAGTCGGCGGAATTGCGGCAGCAAACGCAAGTGGCCCATTGCGCATGCGACACGGTACTCCCAGAAACCAGGTGCTGGGAATGCGAGTAATTCGGTCGGACGGGACCGTGGTGAAGAGCGGTGGAAGAGTGGTCAAGAATGTCTCGGGTTATGATATCAACAAGCTATACATCGGTTCGTACGGCACGCTCGGGATAATTACGGAACTTACATTTAAGTTGTATCCTTTGGCGGAGAGCGGAATCACAATGCTTCTTAGGTTTTCACGGTTGGAAGACGCAACCAAGACCGCCTCCGACATCACCGGTTCCCAACTCTTGCCTAGCTATCTCAATCTATTCATCAACGGCGTGCCAGACACGGATATTCTAGATCCTAGTCTTGTTGTAGGTCTTCACGCCGATCCCAAAGCCATTACATGGCAAAGAAATCAGGTGCAATGGATCGCGAAACAAAGGGGAGTAACAGGTGTGGAAATCATACAGGAGCGGCAAGCGGCGAAATTGGAAGAAGCGATGCGGGCATTCACGCAAGCGCATCCCTCACGCCACGTCATTGTTAGCAAGGCAAATCTTCGAAGGACCGACATTGAAGAATATATTGGAGCGGGGTTGAATGTCACCAACGCATTGGAGTGTTCAGTCCGAGCAATGGGATTAATGGGGACTGGGCAGGTTTATTTCGTTTTCTCTGAATTTGCCGGAACGGTCGAACCGACAATGGTCGCATCCACATTAACAGCATTGCGCGATCACGCGATCAGTGTCGGCGGAAACTTGATCCTTGAAACTGCGCCCATTGATGTTAAGCGCCATATTGATGTTTGGGGTATGGTCGGCAGTGGCTCCAAAATCATGAATGAGATTAAGGCGCAGTTCGACCCTAACAGGCTGCTGAACCCTGGTCGATTCGCTGTCGAAATATAGGGTACGCGCAGTAAACGTACCGGAATCCATCCCAACTTGCGTTCACATCATGTACATAACACAAGATGTCGTGAATGAGATTGAGCGCATATACGGCGTGCCCGACATTCTTCGTACCCGATATTCAATGAATCGTGCCGAGTTTGACGTATTGAAGTGGAGCATGCGCAAGGGACGAAGGCACGACGTGACATTGTTCATCTCCAATAAGGCAAAAGACAAGATTGTCGTTATCCGAAAACCGAGTTACCCGACGGGGGTTTACCGTCCCCCTAGCGGTGGAATTGAACCGGGAGAGGATTTTGAGGTCGGAGCGCGGCGAGAAGCTTATGAAGAAACAGGTTTGGAAATAGAACTCCAGAAATACGCTCTCAGATCTCATGTCAATCTTGCCTTTGAAGAGGAGACAGTTGCTTGGACCTCTCACGTTCTCGCCGCTCGCGCGACCGGTGGGCGTCTCGAGGCTATTGACAAAAAGGAGATCGCTGGTGTCCGCTGGGCAACAATTAACGAGCTAAGGACCGATTTATTGGTGAAACTGCAGAAGTCTGCTTCTGCCGGTTTGCAATATCGCGCTGAATTACAAGACGCGACTCTCAAACAATACGGAGGAAAGGTGATATGAAATGGATAGACAACGAAGAATCCTGTGGATCGACGATGAAATCAGTGAATTGCAGCCACATATCTTGTTCCTCAAACATAACGGATATAATCTCACTACAGCGACAAGCGATTCTGAGGGGCTAGCCTTACTAGAATCGGAGATTTATGACGCAGTTCTGCTAGATCACAAGATGCCGGAAATGGATGGGATTCGCGTCCTGTCGAAAATCAAGAAGAGTCATCCTCACCTTCCCGTGGTAATAGTTACCGGCAGCGATCAGAAACACGTCATGAGCGCAGCAATCATTCACGAAGTGGATGATTTTTTGATTAAACCGGTGAGTCCGAAACAGATTGCCTCCGTCCTCACGTTTATCTTCGAACACGGAGCAATTAAGCAGGATTACACCGCTCAAGAGTACGTCGTTGATTTTAATAAACGTAGGGGTCTCAAACAACAAGCCGTCGATTGGAGAACGTGGATCGATTTCTACCTTCAAATGGTGGAATGGGACCTGCGTTTGGACGACCTTGCCACGGCAGACGACCTGCGTGAAACACACCGGCTAGAAAAGCAGGAAGCGCAAACTCTTTTTGCTCGCTATGTCGAAGATCGCTATTGCGACTGGCTGGTGGGCGAAGATTCTCCAGTCTTGTCAGTTGATGTCATTTACAAGTACGTTCTGCCAGAGGTGCAGGTTGGCAAACAAGTGCTCTTCATCGTGCTCGACTGCATGAGGTTGGATCATTGGCTTGCCATCAAACCGCTTCTTCAGCCGTACTACGACATGACCACCAACTATTACTATTCTATTCTGCCGACGGCAACCTCCTACGCGCGAAATGCAATCTTCAGTGGACTCTTTCCCCTCGAACTTGCCCAGCGTCATCCGAATCTATGGACAGAAATTGACGACGAAAACACAAGTATCAATCGTCATGAAAAAGACCTTATGCGCATACAACTTGAACGTCACGGCATTGTTTTGAAACCCGCACCGCAGTATTTCAAGATTTTCGACGTGCGCGGCGAGACGGAATACCTGCAATGGATGAACGGCGTCTCACGCATTAGCTTAGCGGCTCTCGTGGTTGATTTTATTGATATTTTGACTCACAAACGATCCGAAACCAGTCTGCTCAGGCAACTAATTCCAGACGAAGCCGCCTTCAGAACCATAGTGCAGTGCTGGTTCCGTCATTCGGGACTGTTCAAAATCTTGCGACTACTTGCCGAACGAGGTGTTACCGTGATCGTGACATCAGATCACGGTTCTGTTTTGTCCGAGCGTCCGGCGCGTGTCACCAGCAATCAAGCTGCGAGCAGCGGGCTTCGATTCAAACTCGGTGCAGAAATCCATGTTGATGATGAGGTTGGTTTGCGAATTACCGATCCTAAGCGTTACAGCTTGCCCGACGATTCAACGCGGAAGAACTATGTACTTGCCAAAGAAGATTATTACTTTGTCTATGCATCTCAGTTCAACGACTACAAGGATCAATTTGTTGGCGGTTTCCAACATGGGGGCATCTCGCTGGAAGAGATGATTCTGCCTTGCGTTGTCCTCGATCCTCGGTGACCGGAATATCGAACGTCGTCACCGATGCTCCGTCCGCCATTTAGATTGTCATTTGCGGATTGCGGATTCCTTATCACGCAAAGGTGTTTTCAATCCGCTTTTTTTCATGAATCACGGATCGGCGTCTAGCCGACTCAATTCATGCGCACACATATCTCCGTAGGAGCGGTTACCATCCGCGCCCACGAGGCTGGATAAACCCTGGATCGGTTATGCACTCGAACCAGACACGGTGTACACATGATAATTGGTTTTACTATCTTATCTGCTACTCGGGTATAGTATAAAGTGCCGCGACTGTGGACACGATGTTGCGTCTCAATGCCAAGCCACGTTCTCACTGGAGAGATTCAAGTATGAACAAACACAACCTTGTCTATGTATTACATTTGATTATCGTAGTCCTCGCATTTAACACTGGGCCCCTGGGAACGTATGGACAATTAACAGGGCTTGACGCGCTCAAGGCGCCAAGTCAACCGAAAGACACTGTTCATACGAAAGGCGTTTTGTCTGTGGATAAAGTGCAACCCGGCAGCACATTTCAGATTGCCGTCGTGATGACATTTGATGAAGGATGGCACGCAAATGCGAATCCTGCCGGAGAGGGACTCATAGCCACTCAGGTCGTCTTGCCGGAATACCCCGATTTGAAATTCGGTGAAGTAATCTATCCCGAAGGGGATGTACTTGAGATTGCGTCGATCGGTAAAGCACCCGTCTATCATGATCAAGCGATAATTGGAATACAGGCGACGCTGGAACAGACCGCACAACTTCAAAAGGTAGAACTTCCATTCAGGTTAACCTACCAAGCATGCAGCGACGAGCAGTGCCTGTTGCCTAAAACCGTCGACGTGAACATACCCATGGAGATCGTTGGTACCGATCAACCGGTACAGCCCATTAATTCGGAAATATTCTCGGGTCTGCAACTCAATATGCCACAGGATACTCTATCTGCAACCAGCGAAACCGGGGAGTTCCGCAAAGCACTATCAAAAGGCTATTTGAGGGCATTTCTTGCTGTATTCATCGGTGGAATATTGACAAGCTTAACACCATGTGTTTATCCGTTAATTCCAATCACAGTAAGTGTATTCGGGGCGAGCCGAGAAGCAAGTCGCTTGAGATCTTTTTCTCTTTCCGTTACCTACGTTTTAGGGATTGCCGTAATGTACTCAATCCTTGGAGTCGCCGCCGCATCCACTGGCGCGGTGTTCGGCCAGATTATGGCTAATCCAATTGTAGTTGGGTTTGTATGTGCCATCCTTGTAGCTCTTGGATTGTCGCTCATAGGAGTATTCGAACTCCGGCTGCCCTACGCCCTACAAAATAGATTGAACACGGTTGGGGGTACCGGATTCGGTGGCGCCTTCGCCATGGGAACCGTTGCCGGATTAATTGCGGCGCCTTGTACAGGTCCCGCGCTTGGGGCGGTCCTTTCCTATGTTGCCACGACTGGAAATGTTTTTCTGGGTTTTTGGCTCATGCTGACCTATGCCATCGGTATGGGGCTGCTCTTTATCTTGCTTGGTACATTCTCAGGCTTGATTTCGTCACTGCCACGATCTGGTGGATGGATGTATGTATTGGAGAATATCTTCGGGGTTGTTATTATTGCACTGGCGCTTTACTTCTTGAAGGAGGTCGTCGCACCCCTACGAGCGGTTCTCGATAATTCTGCTCCGGTTTTCATCGCTGGCGGCGTCTTGCTGCTCCTCGGTGTTCTTCTGGGAAAATTCACTCAGCGGTTCAGGGACCTAGCTCGCGCCGCGCAAGTGCGTAAATCGGTCGGGATTCTTGCCGCCGTTTTTGGGCTGTTCGTGATTGTTGGCTCATTTACAACTGTAGAAGAGTCACTGGATTGGACTTACGATGAAACTCAAGGACTGGAAGAAGCACGTGCTTCAAATAAACCCGCTATGATCGACTTTTACGCGACGTGGTGCGGCGCTTGCGTTGAACTCGACAAATTCACTTTTTCGGATCCGAGAGTCAAATCTGGATTAGAAGAGTTTGTCAAGATTAAACTCGACTTCAGTCGAGGCTCGGAGCAAGTTGAACAGCTCAAGAAGAAATACGGCATCGTTGGTTTGCCGGTTGTACTCTTTCTTGATTCAGAAGGAAAACCGTTGAAACGGCTTGAAAAATTCGTTGGCCCCGAGGCCTTCCTCGAGATCCTTGATGACATTGACCAAGGTTAAACAGAGTAGCCTATCAGGTAACACCAACGTCGAAAGACAAGATTAATACCATGTCTGATGTAACGAAATCCCCAACCCCATCTCGAAATTGGTTGCCTTATCTTGAGGGCGCCATAATCATACTGTTTATCGCACTCATCGTTGTGTTCACTCGCAACGGGCAAACCCAATCTAAAGCACCGCCCATATCGCGGGCGCAGAAATTCATCAAACAAGGCGATCACGATTTCGCTAAACGCGATCTTGGCAGGGCGGCGCTCGCCTACTGGGAAGCGATTCGCGTTATTGAGTCGGCGAAGCGGGATGGCAAAGAGTTAGTCGAAGAACTCGATATCGACCTGTTTCATGCCAACCTGCGAGTCGCGGAGATCTATCTGCATAGCAGTTGGATTAAGGATGCGCGAAGCCGCTTGGAACATGCAGCGCAGATTAAGCCGGATCACGTAGACGTGCATCTGTTGCGAGGCAAACTTGAGCGTGATGATGGGGACAGGTTATCCGCCGCGAACGAATTTCTCGCTGTGATTGAAAAAGATCCAACTCATGCAGAAGCACATTACCTCCTTGGTTTGCTATATCGAAATAACGAGCAATATGAAGACGCTGTTGCACACTATATGATCGCCATTGAGAACGATTCCGAGTTGGTCGAGTTGCCTTTTGAATCTCAGCCGATCGGGCTGCAAGCCCGGCTTCAGTTGGCGCGAACCTATCGGAGGATGCTCCAAGATTATCGGCTCATCGACCGTGAGTTATCGGAACAGGAAATTAATAGGATTGGTCAAATGGAAGAGGATGCCGTGACTGTTTTGGAGCAGGCGGTTGACAAGAGTCCGACTTTCATCGACGCAAAAAATGAACTCGTCGGTCTACTTGAATCGCGAGCTCTAATTATCGAACGACAAGGGGATACCCGCCCGTACGATGAAGCGCTCAAGGTATATGAGCGTATCGTAGAACTAGACCCAACCGGTCCGAATATCGCAGATATATGGAAGAAAATGGGAGAGATTCACGCCCATTTCATGCAAGACAAGGAGGCCGCCCTCAAAGCCTTCAGAGAAGCCTACCGATTAGATCCCGACCTAGTAATTCTCGCCGAAATTGAGAATCTTGAAGCTGATTTGGCTCACGAAGAAAGTCAGCAGTAGTAATAGAACCCTTCGCACATCGCAAGTCGTCTGAGGATTTTTTCTTTCAGACGGCTGTTTCTTCGATCTCTTAAGCTAGTAGATTCCAGACGGCGCCCGCCCTTTATCATTTCAAGATTTTCGACAGAGCGTACGATATTCGTATACACTAAATTTTGCACACATCAGTGGATTGATTGTATGTTCAAATCGCTCTGTCGATGGCACGCTGCCTACATCCAGGACCCGTTCTATGAATTTAGGCACGGAGGGAACGCAGATCTGCGTTACGTATAGTCTGTTGAGAATACGTCCTAAACAGGGAACTCTTTAATAGCGCTAACCATAATACCTGCCCACCTAATGGTTATCTAGGTAAGTGAGAATCTCGCGACCTGGGGATCGCTCCTACGGAAAGGTCGGTCGTCCTAAGGCAGTTTACGACACACGGAGTGTGCCTACTACTTTGAAACGACGCTATTTAGAGTTAGCGAAAAGGGCACTAAATTTCCTGCGGAGTGATTTATACTTCAAAAAATGGACACCGTTGTTCAGAAATTGAACAACGACAATTTCTGAACAACGGATACAGTCGGCGAAAACCCGCAAAAAGACGTACCTTCTGTCTTCGAACGCTTTGGCACACAATTTGCCCTAAAGAGCATACGATGCCAAAAGCGCATTCGCCCAAGCAACCAATCAAGGAGAACAAACGATGAATATCACGAGAATACAATCATTATTGTTAGGGTTAGGGTTTCTTCTCATTTGCGTCCCCTACACTTATGCTGAAATAGACGATGGGAAGGATACTCCGATTCAGTTCGAAGAAATAACTGTCATTACTCGCGTTGAGAAAGATACTTTTCGAACTCCGAATTCGATTTCAGTAGTTGACCGATCTCAGATTGAACGCATTAACGCGGACATTGCCCCGCGCATGCTTCGGGAAACGGTGGGCGTGTGGGCGCAACAGACCACAACTGGACAGGGTTCTCCGTTGCTTCGCGGTCTCACCGGTTATCAAGCCTTTCTTTCCATTGACGGTGTCAGACTCAATAACTCGACCTTTCGCTCCGGACCCAATCAGTATCTGGCTACAATCAGCCCCGACGCCCTTGGTCGAATTGAGGTATTGCGAGGTCCGGGTTCGATGCTGTATGGCAGCGGAGCCATGGGCGGAGTCATCAGCATGCATACCAAGGATCTCATTCTTGATAATGCGTCCGAACAGTGGAACTTCCAATCCCGCGCCTTAGGCCGATTCGCGTCTGCCACTTCGGAGCGGTTAGGACGGCTTGAAGTGATGGGAAGCAAAAAGCAACTCGGTTTCTCTGCTGGTGCATCTGCGCGATGGTTCGGCGACGTCAGCCCGGGAAGCGGATACGACTTGCATTACAAGAATCGCAAGTTCGAGTTCGTCAGCGACCAACTAGAGGGTGTGCCAGTCTCTGATGGACCTCCCGAGGAAGTGCCTGACCGCTGGTTAATTGATTCTCAGGGGCCGCTTGGTTGGAACGCGTACGATGCCGATGCCAAATTTGCTTACCAACTGAGCGACTCCAGCGTAGTCAATGTCGCCTACCAACTCTGGCGGCAATCTCAAACGCCGCGCTACGACAAGATTGCGCCGCGCGAGTATGACGAATTCTTCTTTGAACCGCAAAACCGAGACCTGTTCTACGCCACGTATTCTTCCAAACCGACCCTTGCAGCGATTGACCAGTTTCGCGTCACTGCCTCATTTCATCGCCAGAAGGAGGGACGCAATGAGCTAAAACGAGGCGCGACCGAACGGCGCCAGCGATACGACACTGTCAGCACATTGGGGCTGAGTACGCAAGCGACCAGTTCCTCCCTCCCGAGTCAGCGCGTCGTCGCGGGCGGAGAATTCTACTTCGATACCATCGCAAGCCTGACCATCAAAACCGATACCAATACGGGTGTCGAGAAGGTGGACGAAACTAAGGGACGCTTTATCGACGGCTCCCGATTCTGGGATGCCAATGTTTACCTCCAAGACGAAATCGCCTTGCACGAACGTCTTGAACTGACCCTAGGTGGACGCTACACGCATTACAACACGCATGCTGACCTCTCGGTGCGTTCCGATCAGTTTAGTGATTTCAGCGAGTCGGGCAGCGCATTGACCGGGAGCGCGGGGGTCGTCGCAAGCATCACCGACCAATTAAACGCCGTCGGCAACTTCGCGACATCATTCCGCGCGCCATCGCTTAACGATACGACCGCCGTGGAAGTCAGCAATGAAGGGATCGATTCCCCTTCTCCCGATCTTGAGTCGGAGACAGGATGGACGGTTGAAGGCGGGCTTAAGGCGCGCTACCCACAGTTTGCCGGTTCCCTCACCGTGTTTCATGGGCGCATCAACGATTTGGTCACCCGCGTTCTAGCCGAAGATGTCTATGCAGGACAGCAACTTCCAGACTTGATTCAGGAGCTCCAGCGAACTAATCCTGACGTTGATATCTTCGTATTTGACAATGTTGATGAAGTCCAAATCCAAGGCATCGAGTTGGCTGGAACAGTCCCGATTCAAGACAGTATGTCCATCTACGGTAACGCGACGTTCACGCGAGGTAAGGTACTGCTTATCAACGGTGCCGTGCCTGACCCTCAAAAGCCGTGGGAAGAGCGGATTCGCCGTGAACCGCCGCTCAACGGCATACTAGGTATTCGCTGGCACCCTCCTGCGGAGCGATATTGGGGAGGTTTCTTCATTCGCGGCGCAACCGAGCAGAGGCGGTTGAACCGCAGCGACATTCGTGATCCGCGCATACCGGGCACAACGCGCGAGACCAGCGAGGTCGAATTCGACTCAGATGGCAACGCCATCGGCCAAGGCTCTCCGGGATGGTTCACTCTTAATCTACGCGCCGGAATGCAAGTAACCGAGTATAGCCACCTCACCCTCGCTCTTGAGAACTTGCTCAATAAGCGGTATCGCGAACACGGCAGTGGCATAAACGCACCGGGTTTTAATGTGATTGTCAGTCTCAACAACCTATTCTAATCATAGGATCAACAAAAAAAAATCAGAGACGATGGGAAAACACAGCTGATTCAGCGCTTGCTGATTGAATGCTTAAAGAGTAGCGCAGAATTATATTAAACATAAGACCAGCACGTCGGACAAAGAACTTCAGTGATTTGGATTATGAAGATCGTCGGAAGGCGCTTGAGACGTGAACCTCCAAATAGGATATAGGACGTGGGAAAGCTTGCCTCCATGAAAGAGATCGGAGCGATGCGGTGGCTTTCCCACTTCCGCAGATCAAGCCGCATCGCTCCTCTTAGCCGATCGGTTTAGTGTTCCGCCGTCCTCAAGGAGAAAAATCCATGAACAACTGGACTTGCTTTCTAATACTACTAGTCTGTTTCTCATGTTTCGGTTGCGCTGCGCTTCTTACCGAACAGGAGTTCACCTTGGTCGATCAAGAGGTATCGATAGAGCCTCTCTACGCCGGAACTGCTTATTCTATCCTCGAAAGAGTTGACCTTCGAAAAATTGTGATTCTCGGTTCTGAAAAAATCCAATACATCGACATTCATGCTCGTGAAGACGCTAATCATTGGAAGCTGGTTAAGAGCATAAAAAGGGCCATTCAATTTCCATATGTAGTTCTGCTTAGGGCGGAAACAGACACCATCAAGATCTCTCATCGCACGACTACAGGAAAGGGCTCGATTGACACAATTCAGTTCTACACCATTACAGAGAAACCACGCGTAAACTAAGTGCTTGTTCGAAGGGTACGGTCTGCCTGGTGCGATCAACCGAGTAAACAACTTTGGTGATAACGAGCTCGTAGGCATATTGGAGACAGGATCTAAGCGAGGCAATCGATTCCTTCCTTGAATTCTCGCAGCGATTTGAAATCTGCGAAGGTGGCATAAACATGATCACGTTTCTGCGCAATTGCGTAAGTCCGAAATATAGTTCATTTTCTGAATTCATTTAGAGGAGCAGAGATGCGTTTTCGAAAAAAGAACCCTCAGGAAATGTACGAGGAAAGTTGGTTGAAGGTCGATTATCGGAGTGCAGACATTTTCGTACGACTGTATGGCAGGCTCGATTTCGCGCTCAGAAAAACGATTCGTCCGACCTTGGGTCAGTTGTTGAACCGGGAAATTGAGGGTGCGATTTGTCTGAAGATGGACGATGTATTTTTCCTTGATACCTCAACAGCTACGGCGCTGATTGGGTTTTTCCAAGATGCAAATCGCTGCAACGCGATTATCGAGGTCTGGAGCGTAAGCCCGATTGTAGTTCGAGCATTTGAGAGGTTGGGAGTCGGCACGTTATTGAAGTATTGACGTGCGGATTACCTTTTCAGCAAATGAAGCTATTTTTCCTGGTGGGAACAACCAATAGGCCGAGGTCAAGAGATCCTGGGCGCTCGGTTCGCAACAGACCGACGCTTGGGAACTGCCACGCTCGGTTAAGCTAATGTATACTCCGCATCGGTTAATTTTGCGCAATTGTGCACCGAAGGTTTGTAGGAGCGATCTCCGAATCGCGACGGTCGGGAATCGGTGGGAACTCCTCCTAACCCTGCAAAACTCACGCTCCATTTCTTGACTCTTGAAAAACGCAACTTCCAACAACGTAGAGTATAACAGTCGATCGTGTGTCCTCCCATATTGACTCAACTTCATCCGTTCATATCCGAGGAGCAAAATGGAATCAATGTCCAACCGACTTAAGGCTTGTAGTCATGCAGGATTAACTTTTTCAGTGGTCGCTTTACTTCTAACCGTAATGTCATCTTCAGGCGTGAGAGCAAAGGATACCCATTCTGGAGAAAGTTGGGTTTATGAATTTGATACAATCCTTGTGACCGCAGAGCGAACTGAAAATCCGCTGTCCGCTTCTACGGGCGCCGTCTCTATGTTGAATCCCGCGGATATTCAGAGATATCCAATAGTGAATATTTCCGATGCACTTGCTCTGATTCCGGGAATCGTCTTTTCCAACCGTGACGGTCTAGGTCAGGACCCGATTGCAACCGTCCGCGGTTTCTATGGCGGCGGCGAGGCAGAATACCTCCAAGTCATGGTAGACGGACAGCCTCTTAATAACATTGAGACAGGTTTGGTAAACTGGAATTCTGTTCCGATCTCGAGCATTGAATCAATTGAAGTAGTCCGCGGCGGCGTATCCTCACTTTACGGGGACGCGGCTCTCGGCGGGATCGTCAACATTTTGACAAAACATAAAAACCATAACCAAACTCAGTTCACTAACCATATCGGGACGTTCAAGACCTTGAGCACGCAGTTACGAAGCAGCGGCAACTTCAAAACACAAAGATACTCCCTGTTTGCATCGGATGAGCGAAATGACGGCTTTCGAGATCACGCCGAGCGGAGAATCGAAAATATAGGTGGAACGCTATCGCTTATTCAAAGACCGAGTGGATCGTTATCGGTAGCAACCGCGCATAGCTGGGTACGGGCTGATTCTCCGGGACCGTTGTCAGGTCCCGAACTGGCTGATTCTCGCACCCAATCCTCGCCATATTATAAGTTTGATCTAACGGATGAACGGAAGCATCGGATATCGCTAGATAGCAACTTCAAACTAGACGAAGGTACGACTCTGTCGGGATCTATCCTAGGCGAACTTCGTAACGCGTATATTACGAGGACACTCTTGTTGAGTCCGGAATTCGCCGACACAAAAAACCGGGGCCTTTCCACTTCACGGTTGGGTACCTCTGTTCAGTTGACTATGAATGCACTACCGACTCCGTTCACTAGCAAGATGATTGTAGGCGTCGATGCGTCACTGAATTTCCTGGCTTCCGAATACTACTCGTATTTTTTGGGCGGACGATCTGACTACGAAAAGAAATTAGTCGCTGATCGCGGCGAATTGGATGAAAGCGGAGACGGTGACCGCAGCGCGGTTGCGGCGTTCTTGCAATATGAACTGCGACCAATAGGTGCACTTCGCATTGTGCTCGGTGGCCGCTTTGATGCCTTGCAAGATGGATACGAGCCAACGACAGACGGTCAGGGCGATCGTACCACGACCACTCATACTGAATTTAGCCCTAAGGCGGGAATGAATTATCGCTACTCAAATACAAGGGAGCGAGGAGGAAATCTGTATGCTAATGTCTCTCGCTCGTTCAAAGCGCCTACGCTCGACCAATTGTTTGACCAACGCTCTATCCCCGTTCAATTTCCGCCATTTAAGATATCGCTTTCAAACAGCGACCTGAAGCCACAGTTTGGGACGAATCTAGAGATTGGCGCGTATCATCGGGAACGGTTTATCCAAAATACGCTGACCGGTGCGTTTTCTATCGCTGCTTACTCTATGGACCTGAAGGATGAATTGGGCTTCAGCCTTCAAGAGTTCAAGTATGTGAACATTGGAGCGAGCCGCCATCTGGGCATTGAGGCAGGGCTTAAACTCTACGTAAAATCCAGCACGAATATCTTTCTCAACTACACACACCAATCCGCCACTTCGCAACTCGGTGAATTCAAAGGAAACCAACTGGAAGGAGTCCCTCGAAACTCGATAATCGGTGGGATAAGTGCGGTTCACCCCTATGGAATTGGAGGTAGTCTGATTGTGAAATCGGTCAACGGTATTTATCTCGATGAAGCAAATACGATAAACCTTCCAAATTATACCACACTCGACGCTAAAATCTCATATCGGTACAGGCGGATTACCGCGGCTGTTGCGTTAATGAACCTCCTTGACAATTCGTACAGCACGATCGGATTTCCAGATAACACAGGGAGTGGATTAGTGTATTTCTATCCGGCAGCGGGACGTTCCGTCCGTCTCAATCTAAATCTCCGATTATGAAGATGCTAACTTATGAACCGTGTGCAATTCAAGTTGGGGGAGTGTATGGTTCATGGGGAAACCGTAGACATTATAGAGAGATTCCGACAGTTCTAATGCCATACGGAATCTAAGGCGAATGTTGTGTCACAAGTTCAAATGAAGTAAAACAAATCATAACCTACCTGAAGGCTTGTGCGGGACAAAATCCCGCAGATTGGCTTTCTCAAACGCGGCGACGGCGTTTTTATCAATGACGGATAAGTTAGTTCATTAGTTCACGCACAGTGACGCCGATGCTTCCCCCTCTCAATCCCTACTTCAGGACGAATGTCTGCCGGGTGGCATGAAAATCTCCCAATGATGCTTGATATTTGGAGATTTTTCACGACGGCCCTTACCACCCTGTTTCTCAGCATCCGCTTCCTCCCTTGCACTGCGTTCGCGATCGACCCCATCGGTACAATCGGGCAGCCCTATCCAGCGATATTTACCTCTACACCATAAATGCAGCCAATTTTTGCGCAACACGCAAAATGCTTATCCGCAAATGAACTGTTGCAGACAAAAGAGATAGTTGATACAATGCCTGAGATTCGACTTTGTACCCTTAGTTTGCTGGTGCTCATTCTGTTGATGAAACGAAGATTAGTCTGACCGGCGCGGTTTAGAGCAGGTTGTCTATAGAACGGCTGTAGAGACTCATTTGGCGTAGGTTAATTCGGAGAGATGCATGAGCAAGTACCGTATTGCGATTATCGGTTTAGGCGGCATGGGAGGAAGTCATGCCGATGCGGTGAAGTCGGAAGAAAATTGCGAACTGGTCGCCGGCGCGGATATTGACCTAGGACGAGCAGCATCTTGGGCGGAGCGATTTGGCGTAAACGTCATTTTCGATGACTACGAAAAGATGCTTGATGAACAACGACCGGACATTGTCATCATTCCAACACAGGCGCCCATGCACCACGCTCCCACGATTGCTGCGGCAAAGCGAGGCATTCACGTCTTCTGCGAAAAGCCGACTGCCTTGAACCTCATTGAAGCCGACGAGATGGTTGAAACCTGTGACGAGTACGGTGTCAAGTTTTCCATAAACCACATTAAACGCGCCAGTCCGTACAATCGGCACGCCTTATCGCTGATGGCGGAAGGGGAAATCGGAGACGTGGTCTTACTGCAGGCAACGGACAAAGGAGGTCGCAAGGCAGGCAATTCACTGATGGAGATGGGCACACATCTTTACGACTGGGTGCGGCTCTTCGGCGGCGATGTGGAGTGGACGCACGCGCACCTTGTTCAGATGGATGGTCGCGAGTCAACTGTTGATGACATCAAGCATACCCAAGAGGTTCACCCGCGAGACCGTGATGCCGGAATTGTGCTTGGTGAGCGAGGACATGCCTCATTCCGCTTCAAGAACGGTATTCACGCAGATGTGCAATATCTCGGACAATCTCAAACCAACGATAACGGCTACGGTATTGACATCATCGGTACCGAAGGTCGAATCGCTGTTCGAGAAAGTGTTGGCACAACCATGTTTATCCATAGAGGACAACACAAGACGCCGGCAGACGCATGGGAGCCGGTGCATCTTCCCGCCGAAGACCTTGACGAGGGAGGAAATCCCCGAAATCAGGGCTCAATACGGTTGTTATTGCAACGCCTTATGCTACGCGATTTGATTGAAGCAATCGAGGAAGATCGAGATCCCTTCGCAAGCGGCAGAGATGGTCGCGATTGCCTTGAAATGATTCATGCGACCTGGGAATCACATCGACAGAAAGCCAGAGTGTATATGCCGCTTACACCGCGCGAACACCCGTTGGAGCGATGGCGTAGAGAGGAAAGCGGCCTGTAGGAAGGTGTAGAAAAGCCGATAGGAGGAATAGGTCGAACTGCAAAGGAAGCCGGTGAGAGGATTTGAACCTCCGACCTGCTGATTACGAATCAGCCGCTCTAGCCCCTGAGCTACACCGGCGTATCAAGCGTGGGCTCACGCCACGATGGCAAGGTAGGATAAGGATGCCGAGGGGCAGAATCGAACTGCCCACACATGGATTTTCAGTCCACTGCTCTACCGACTGAGCTACCTCGGCATCAAATGAAGCGGCTAGAATAATACCCAAGTTGACGAGGAGATGTCAACATAATTTTCCCATCGACCGCCCCTCTTAAATCCACCGCAAGTCACGCTACTTTGTAAATCGCAAGCCTAAGCTCGCGTGCAATTCAGTAAAATCACGGCTAGCACTGTGGATAATTTAACCTATCTCTTGCTTGACTGAAAATTGGTGTTTGCATTTGACGGTAGATGCAGAATGTGGTATAGTTGCGAAACCGAGTTTTTCTTGCCTAGTGCTTTCCGCAAGCCAGTCGCATTTGATTCAAGAAGATTAAAGCGTTTAGATGAAGCTGCGATGTTTCCTAGATTCCGGCGTTGATGTGGCTGAGTTGTAATAGCCGTTCGAGTGGTCTTGATGATAAGGACAACCGCAGTCTTCACAATTGAGAACTCGGCAGTTTTTCAGGTGAAAAAATAAAATTGGGCTGGCATCAGGGTTTGTCAACGCAGCAGGGCGAAGAGAAACTATCCAACAGATCGCCAATCAGAACACTCTCCGACGAAACAATCCTATTTTACAGCATCATAAGAATTCATGAGTGAACAAGCAGAAATCGCGAACGATCAAGCGATTGAATATTGGATACAGAATCGGTTTGGTGAAGCAATTGCTCAATGGGAAGAAGCCCTGCGTATGAATCCCCAAGTGGCAGAGATTCACCATAACCTGGGAAACGCTTACGCTCACCAAAATCTTCCGGACAAAGCTATCGAATCCCTGAAACAAGCGCTCTCACTAGATCCAACCTTGATTGAAGCCTATAACAAATTAGGCTGCATATTCTACGATCAAGGAAATCGTGAGATGGCTATTTCAAGCTGGAATCAGGCGCTAGAGATTGACCCTGACTTTCGAGAAGCGTTGCACAATCTACATCTGGCAGAAAGTACACCGCAATTTGATGTCAACAGTGAGATTCCCGAATACGAGCACGGGGAAGCAGAGGAGGACGAACACAATTCGTCACGGCTCGCACGTGTTGGACAGTGGTTTGGAAGGATTTTTGGCAAGGGACAATAAGTTGGATTCCGTATAACCTTCTCTTCCCTAAGGGTTTTTTCCCTAACCTATATGGCGAAATCGAGTGTTCCGAAAGACTTAGTTTCTTGTGTGTGTAGGCCTCGATTTAGTCTCGTTCCTCCAAAAGGCGCTCGTAAATTGCCAAATAGGAACTCGCGATATTCTTCCAATCGTATTTCTGTACAAAATCGATACTTGACCTGCCCATTCGGATGCGGCTTTCGCCATCGTTGATCAGGCTCACCAGACTTTTCGCCAAACCATCGACATCATTCGGTGGAAAGAGGGCTCCGTTTACTCCTGTCCTGACTAAGTCTTCAATCCCCTGCACCTTGCTCGCAACGATTGGCAATCCGGTTCCCATTGCTTCTAGCACGACAAGCGGCATCCCTTCCGCCAAGGAGCAAAGAACGAAAACATCAGCTTCCCGGTATTTTTGGGGGAGTTCCGAATAGGAAACCGAACCGGCGAACCGAATTTTGTGATCGACCTTTAGTTCATTCGCCAGCGCCGCGAGCGTATCGCGGTCGGGACCATCCCCAACAATTTCAATCCCAAAATCAATCGTCGCTTCGGCCATCACTTGAGGCAATGCCTGAATAAGGAGTGGAAAACCCTTCCTCGGAATTAGCCTGCCGATCGTGAGGATTCGGACACAAGCTGGATTAGCAACTCGAACTACCGGCGAAAAACGATTCAGGTCGAGTCCGTCGGGAATAACCTTAAAGTCTAGTTTTGGTGCGGTCTGCAACGCCAAGTCGCGCAATCCGTCGCTGCACGCGACCACCGCTCCGGCGTTTTTCCAGATTCCCTGTATCATGGGACGCAGTAGGCTGTAAATCCAACGGTAATATAGCGGATCCGGATTCTGGCTTGGTACATCGCGTCCGCTGAGAAAGACCACATACGGCAAATCGTGAATCTTCTTCAACAGGTATCCGCCGCCGCCGGCTGGAATTCCTGAGAAAATCTGGACAATATCCGGCTTGAGTCGAGAGGCGTTTCGTAGTCCATGCAGAACTGAGCTAATCGTGTAGGTCAGCATCTCGTGTACGGCGCAGACATCTTTGTTACTCCGCAATGTAGGCACACGACGAACATGGATTCCCTCAACTTCCTCCTCTTCGGGGAGACTCTGGAATTGGGAGGTAATCAGGTGTACATCGTGCCCCGCCTCTACGAAGTGCTTCCCAAAAAAGTAACTCACCCAGCCGCTTCCACCGCCTATAGGGGGAAACTCGTGGTTAAACATCAGAATTCGCATATCTAGGTGTCCAAGGATCTAGGGTGATAGGGGCAGGGAATTCTTAGCATGCTTGACCGCGAAGGCGATGATTGCCTCTGCAATCTGGGCTCCGGTTACCTTTTCAATCTCTTCGAATCCGGGTGACGGGTTGACTTCAAGTATAAAAACCTCATCGGCGGTGTGCAGCATATCCACGCCTGCTAAATCCAAGTCCATGGCTGCTGCCGCACCTATAGAAGTTTCGATGCACTGTGTGGGTAATTCCACAATGGCGCCGTTTCCACCGCGGTGGATGTTTGATCGAAACTCGCTAGCCTGCGCGACCCGCTTCATGGCGGCGATTACTTCTCCTCCGACCACGATTACCCGAAGATCCATCACACCCGAATCTTCTATGAATGGCTGAATGACGTAATCTTGATGCAAGTCGCACATGGCACCAACAGCAGATGTGAGCGAGGTTCGGGTGTCTAGAAGAAGGAAGGCATCGCCATGAGTACCTTGAAACGGCTTCATCAAGAATGGATAATCTCCCGTTTCGCTAACCGCACGGTCCAGAAAGTCGGCGGAACCCGCACTGAAACTCGGTGGAACCGGCAGACCATGTTCTGCGAGGATACGGAGCGTGCGAAGCTTGTTACGAGCGTTGGCAATAGGCGTTGCACGATTAATGACCGGAATACTCACCCATTCGAAATGATGAACAACTTCTCCACCGTACATCGCTGTTGCAGCGCTCAAACGAGGAATAATCACATCATAATCCTCAGCCGGAACCCCCTCATAATAAATCCGGTTGCCTCTGCCTCCAATCTGCAAATCGAAACCGAACGGGTTGAGTACGTGTGGGACACATCCTGCCGAATGCGCCGCCTCGGTCAATCTTCGCGTGGAATGATTCTGGGCGGCACGTGATAAAATAGCTATCTTCATACTGGAAATCTACAAGAGGGATGGGTCGGTGAGATAGTGACGCTATGTGTTGTGTCGCCTACCCACTAGGAATGAATCAAGTTGCTCAACGGTGTCAAAGATTCTTTCGCACAGGTTCTCAAAAAACGGACTGCGGGCATGAGAGTAGACGGCGTAGACCGGCTTGTTGTAACGCGATGCATAGTTCATCTCACTTAACACGCCAGGCGAGAGCTTGTCGGTTGGATAAAGCACAACAACAAAATCGCTTTGATGAATGAATTGAAAATCCCTTGAGATAGTGCGCGTCTTTATCTGTTCGCTAAAACCCGCGTCAAGACTGCTAATGGTGGTCATGCTGTCGGAAGTTTCGGCTTCCAGTTTCTCGCTCAGCTCAGATTCCGCGTCATGAATTAACTCCATATCTTTTATGTCTAGTGGATCGAACACGATAAAATTCCTGCGCATTTTCGATCCGAACGCTTGGATTTTATTGAGGTGGTCGGTATTATCGCGGAGCAGAGTGATCGGATAACTGAGATAAAACTTCTGTTTGTCGGAGAATAAGAGATCATAAAAATTCTCAAGATTGTGTCGGCGCGCAACCGAGTAATGCGGTTTGCTATTGAGGGTCGCCATCTGCTTGGTTAGAAACTCCTCCTCATCCAGCCAGACGTTGATCTCTTCGCGGCGCATACCTGTCCACTGAGGATTTGGCGCCATACGATCTGCGATGTCCGCAAGATCATCCACCACGTTTACAAATACATCCGCAGGAAACTCCCGAATATCCCTAGCAGATATCCCTTCAATTAGTCTACCTCGCCAGCGAAAGCATGAATGAAGTCCGATGAATGAATGTTCGTAATCTGAGGCACGGTTCGCGATTTCATGGAATGCGGAGCGTCGTGCCAAGGATAGCACGACAGGATCAGAATCGAGTACTTTCTCCGTGAAGCGGACTCCGGATTCAGCAGCCGCATGGTGCATGAAATCGCCAACATTGAAGAATCCGATCTGCACCTTCTTCTCGCGACAGAGTGCTTCAAAGTCCGCCATTAACTCTTTTCTTCCGGAGCAACTGATACCCGTACAGACGATATTCATTCCCCGCTATTCTCTCTTCCGGAGGTGTTCCTTAAGGGTTCTGAGTTGCCAAAAGACTTCCGAGCCCTAAAGTATCGAATCCTAGGCGGCAAGAAATTCTTAATCACCAGTGAATTTAACTTTTGAAGCGCGCATCCCCACGACCTCGGATCGGGCGCAATTATGCCACGCGAGGTAATCAGTGTCAACTTGAAAATCCTTGCGAATCAAGATTGGAGGAGCAAGTTGTGAGGGAGATTCAACGGAGGGATTGGGGATGATTTACGCGCTAATGGCTTCACTGGCTGGAGGCTTGAGCACAATTAACGCAATTAACGCGGCAACCAAAGAGATTGCGCCCGCAACAACAAATGCGCCGGAAAGCCCGAAAACATCGGCAAGAGCGCCACACGTCATTGGCCCCAAGAACATCCCGATGGCATACGTGGCTTGAAAAACTCCCATCGCCGTTGCACGCTCCTGATCCGGTATGTGTCTGATGCTCAATCCCATCAGCAGTGGATATGTCATGCCGCGTCCAATCCCGCTGATACCTTGAGTAATTGCCAAAAGTGGAAGGTTTGTAATAAGAGGCACGACAAACGCCGTTATCGCCATAACAAGAATGCCAATGAAAAGCGCACGATTTTCGCCTAAACGATCTGCAACGCGGTGATTGACCAACGACGCCAGGGTGTAGGGAAGCAAGGCAATCACGCCAATGACCCCGAGTGCCGATTTGCTCGCACCCAGTCCATCTGCATACAGCGGGACAAAGCCAAATGTTGTTGCCCAGATCACATATTGATTCAGAGCGGAAATCAGCGCCGTCGTGATCACTATCGGATGCGTCACGACCGACCGAATCTGTCGAACGGTGGCAGCTTTCCGGGGCACTCGCTGCTCCGTAACCGGTACTGTTGTAACAATGCCTAAAAGCGCCAAGACAGCGCCGACGTAGAATGTAGAAGTCATGCCCCAGACTTCTGCAATTTGACCGCCTAGACCGATGAAAATCGTTAGTGATATGCCATTGATTGCGCTGACAACACCCATTGCCTTGGGCGTTTCATTCGGCGGAAAGTAACTTGCATACAATACCGTGAACCCGACCCAAGTTGACGCACTGATTCCGAACACTCCGCGGGCTATGACGAGCCACCAGGCATTCGGCGCAAAAGCAAGGCCGAGGCACCCAACCAAGTTGAAGAAATGACCGGCATAAAGGAAGGGCAGCCGCCACCCAAGACGATCCGACCAAATGCCGACCGGAATTCGCAGGAGCATTTGAACGAAACCGTATGCTCCCACAATCACGCCAACTATTGTGAATGAAGCGCCTAGTGATACGGCGTAGACCGACAATATGGGCGAGTAGACATAAAGCGCACCCCAATACAAAAACATCGCCACATAGAATGCCCAAATCGTCATTCTTTTAGTTTGGTTTGGAAGCGACGTGTTTCCGGTTTGGGGCGTCTCCTTGATTGAAAATCACCTCGATTGGCGAAGCCACGAATAGGATTGTTTGTGGCATTTTAGCCTAAGGCGAGAAGGCTGTCAAGGCTTCGATACGGCATGAATCGTGGAATTCCGGCGTTTTCCAAGTGTGTCCTTTTTCTTTCTAATCGCGATTTAACGGTCGCATTTTGGGGTTCCTGTAGGTGGCACCCCAACCATCCGAAGTGAGCTATCTACGGTTTGTCAACTCCGTATTTGTCTAATTCTCGTGGCTGTCAATCGCAGGCAGACCCACGAACATGCGGCTGTCAATATCTGTAAGCGGTTCCACTGTCCCTGTCGCCGCTGCGCGCGCAAAGACGATTCCGGGACGATTGGCTTGCATCGCTCGCCCGAGCACCGAAGTCCGATCACCGATAGGGTTATTGTGTTTCAAGCTACGTCCAAGTTCTGCCAGTTCGCGCTGTGATCTGACGATAGCTTCCCAGTATCGGTGCGCAACAGCACGAAGATCTTCCGGTCTCAGACCTTCCCGATAGCTGCGCCGGACATTGAGCGGGATCGGAAGACCGTATTTCGTACTGTTCCATCGCACAACCATCTGGGAGAATGAATCGATTCTGCCCTGTGCAAGGCTCTTCACTGCGAACAACTGTGGACCCACGTCATTGTCACTGAAATCATTTCGAGTCGCGAGTTGCTCGTTCATCTCCTCGGTGTATGCCTCCCACGCGGCTTCATCGTGATCCGGAGGCAGAGGCTCTCTTTCCAAACTTTCTCCAATGAATGGACTAATTGACGCCCCTGATTCCTTTGCTATTTCAAACCCGCGCTTCATTAATTCCTGAATGGTACGGAGCGTTTTCGCGGCGCCGTCACGTTCCAAGATGATTTGGAGCGCCCATCCGAGCGTATTTCGTGTAATGAATTCTTCAGGGGCATCAACGTCTACACCCGTTAGCCTTGAGATTTCCGCGCGTCCCCCTGCGGTCAGGCTCAGATTTGCAAGCCCCCACATCGGATCCAGTGCCGGTATAAGAGCTTCAAGCAATCCGGGGTCACGATCGAATCTTGGCCGAAGCCCGCGTGTAGACGAAAATATAGGAAGTAGGGAGTCCAGCGCTCCCGGATCGCGTTCAAGATGCGCAGCGAGGGTAAGTTTCTCCCGCGCCTCGGTTTGTGCAGCCTCGGTAATCGGCAGAAACAATGCGACTTGATCCCCGTCAAAATCTGCATTCATAGGTCTACAGACAATGGGAGGGATATGGATGGCATTGTCCCGGCGCCGTACCGGTCGGAACGCGAGAAATTGGGTTGGCGTTATAGCCGGGGCGCGGTACAGAATCACCCATGAGCGGCTTATGACAGAATCAAGCGCTTGTGATGCGTCTTTGGTTCGTTTGCGGACCGCCTCGGAGTTCTGAATCTCTTGTGTCACCATCGGCTCGAAGAGTTTCCATGCCATTTCCTCCGGAATACCAATTTGATCGTGCTGTAAGCTGATGTCCGGGACAATCACCCCCCGTCCGCTAAAAACCGACCGCGTGTTAAAAGCGAGATGACGAGGCGTAACAAGCGCGTCAAAATACTCTCGAACGCACGTTTCTAGCTGATTGAGCGTCTGACGAATGAGACTTTCAGGGGCATTGTTGGCAAGCATTCGATTTGCTCGACAATTAACTGTCGCCAAGTTTTCGTAGGCAGTAGAAAGGTTGGTACTCACATCACGAATTTTGGGCATCCACCATCCATTACCGTATTCGCGCCAACCAGAGGCGTTTCCGGAGAAATCCTCATCTGTAGGGACGCCAACCTCATTGAGCGTATGTTGGCGCAGCCACGGATGCGGAATCGGGCGAGCGAGTTTGAGCGATTCACTGTCGGGCGACTCGAAACGGAAATTTATCTTCGGATAGATTTTTTCTCCATTGTCGGATTCTGATGGCGACGAATCCTCAAGTTCAGTTCGGATCCCAGCGAGGGCGAGACGCTTCATCAGATTGACAAAACGCGGGGCAAAACTGACATCTTGTTCAACTTCGCCGCGGGCAGCCCGATCCGCAAGCGTGTTTATATTCTCCCAGTCTGTTGAGCACGTATGATAACGTTCATAAAGATTCTCGAACACAGCAAGATTTCGCAAGACGCTATATTCGAGGTTACTTAACCCCTGTCCGTAATTCAGTCCTTCACGAGCGGGCTTAATCTTTTCCCGCGCAATGTGGTGCACGCATCCCCAGTACACCCAACCAACCGTGCTAGGGCGCTTCAGTTTTTTGCCATCTTTACCGAGGGTCAGGTATTCCATGCCATTCTCTGGGAGACCGGCACGTCTCAGTCGCTCGCGTATCTCTTCAACACTCGGGGCACCGAAAGAGCGTACGATTATTGGCTCTCCTTCCACTTTCGCGATGCGGCTCATGATTGCTTCTCTTAACTGTCCAACAGTCATCCGTGTCTGCACGCCAAACGAGTTGTAAACTATCTCAACCGGAGTTCCATCAGCAAGATGTGGCATCTCATCGTCCGGCACAATGCGGGCAATGCAGCCTTTCGAGCCGTGGCGGTTAGCAAACTTGTCACCGGGTTCAACAGGATAGGGGTAATCAAAGCGATTCGCACACGATTCGCTAATGAGGATTGCATCCTCGAACGTGTCAACTCCCCACGGCACAAATGCTGTCAACACGTTCCGACCGCACCAAAACCCGTCGGCATCAAAGCTGTTTGCGGTCTGAACAAGTGCAGGTTCGGGCTGAGGTGGAACATAGCATTGACGCTGCGCCCCTAATCCCAGTTGCTGTGGGTCGTTGTGTTCAATAAACGGCACGAGCGAAGCGCTGAGTCCGAGCATGGCTTCCGGTTGATTATCAACCACAATTAGCTTGCCGTCGCGAATTTCCGCTCCAACTGCTACGCTCAAAATCTTACCAACGCTCGGACCCTCGGGTGTTTCATACGGACACACGCGGCCAAAATAACTCGGATTCATGACACGATCTTTCCATTCAAGGCGAATGCGGCGAAGAATGGTGTGTTTATCGAGCCAGTTGAAACTCGGTAGGCGAGGGAAGGATGGTTGACTCGCGAAGAATTCGCGAACCCACGTGTGGAGGGAAAACCAAGATTTTACGAGCGAGGCATCCCATGAAAAATCGGGGGGAGTGCTTCCTAAGCGCTCTGCGATGAAATCGTACAGTTGTTCGCCCACACATTTTATCTCGGCGGCAGTTAAATCTTCATCTTGTGCGACTGGCAGGACAATTCGCTCCTTACCATCGATATTGAATACCCCGTCATCATCCGGTTGTGGAATGTCGGCATACGATTCTTCCAAGTTGCCTGAACTGAATCCAAAGGCAACCTCAATGCGGCAAGTATACGTACCGGTTGATTCAACATGATAGCCAGCCAGCGGCATACGCGCGGCGAGAAGGTCTGGCAGCCGATTGTTGATGAATCGGTCAAACGATTCTTTGTGCCAAAATGCGGCAATATTACGCGACATTCTTTCCTCCCTTTTAGAAATTCAGGAATTTAAAATGTAGAGATTGGTTTCAGTTCCTTTATGTAGCACCTAGCCCGGATTTGCCCTCACCACTCATCCCATTCAATACCAAGTTCCTTCCATTCGCGTGCAAGACGTTTCAGTGTATAGTGCAAACGCGATTTGACTGTGCCTATTGGGACACCGAGTTCATCAGCGACCTGTCGAATGTCCATCTCGGCGCCGTAGACGAGGTGAAGAACGTCTCGCTTCTCATCGGGTAACCCGTCCACGAGTTCCCACAGGAATTTGGACTGTTCGGCTTGTTCAAGCATCGCTTGCGGGTCTGGTAATGCATTGTCGATTAACCAAGGTGGTGTCTGTGTGAAAGTGCCATCTTCGTCATCATAAGGCTCGTCGGGAACTTCAAGCGGCTGTTGCCGGCGTCGATGCACTGTTCGAAGATGATTAAGAGCGAGATTGGTCGCAATGCGGTAAAGCCACGATCTCAATTCGCCACGCCCATCCCACTGTGCCGCACTCGTCCAGACTCGAAGGAAGACTTCCTGGACCAAGTCTTCGGCAGCCCTTTCGTCTCGGGTAATGTGCAGGATATGCTTAAGGAGCAAATGCCGGTAACGCTCAAAAAGGACTTCAAACGCAGGAGCATTACGCTCGCGAATCTGCTCAATGAGTTCCCGATCAGCTTGCATCAAGGGGGTCCTTTCGTCGGGTTTCCACTGTGGATGACACCGCAGGATGGACGAAAGTTCACAAGGAGATTAAAACTGGGTTCGTAGATGGGAAAAAAGGAAGGACAGAACGAGAGGATCAAGCGAGCGGATAGCGAGTGCGCTAGAGATCCTCTAATCACTAGCCACTAAACAATTACCACAATTTAATGGGTGCAATTTGAGGTTTCTGTCGGGTGGGATCAAGCGACTGAATAAGGAAATCGACCGAGTAAATAACGATGGATCAAAGGAGCGGATAGCGACTGCGATAGAGTTCCCATAGAGATCTTAATAGCGCGCGCGATAGTAGAGCCTGCCATAGAAATCCCATAGCGATAGGGTTTTCTTGCCCCGCCCTGACTTCACGCAAACCCGGTTGTTTTGCCCGAATTGAGTGTACGATCGATTCTATCGCGCCCCCTCGGTCATCCGGCGATGATGAAATGTCAACAGTACCCGGTAACGATCTTAAATGATATCGTTCTTCTTTCTCGATTTAGTCACAATCACGAGAATGATGACGACCACAATACTGACAATCCACCAATTGTGCACGAAGAAACTCCAAAAAATATTGAAACCGATCCAAACCAGAATTTCAATAGCCAAGATTATGCATGCTTTTGACCACGGAAATTCGGCGTGGCGCTGGCGATATTTCGCCGAGAGCCACCACGAAAGTAAGACTGTTCCCAGAACAACAACAAGAAAGAGTAAATTTACCAATGTTTGGATACCGCCTAAAATGGACGAAATCATTCAATCTGTCTCCTTTTCGATTGTGCGGGTGCTTAACTCATCAAGCTACAAGGTTGTTGCCATTCTTGGATGCGGGCTGTTGAATACGTTCCGGGCAACTGTACACAGTCATGCGATTGCCGCGCGTAAAACCGATGAGCGCCATGCCGTTTTCCTGGGCTAGTTCGACTGCAAGCGTTGATCCGGCGGATACCGCCACCACCACCGGTATGCGTGCAAATAGCGCTTTTTGAACAATCTCAAAACTGGCTCGACCGCTTACCATTAGTACGTGACTGTCTAGGGGAAACATCTCCGCAAGCAACGCCTGTCCAATCACTTTATCCACGGCATTGTGTCTCCCGATGTCTTCCCGGACGACTAGCAGTTCCCCGCCCTCAGTGAATAGTCCGGCAGCGTGCAGCCCTCCCGTCGCCTCAAAGACAGATTGCGCCGACCGAAGCAAATCATTCAGCGTGTATACAATCTCTGGATCAATTCGAAGTTGAGATTCAATCGGTGCAACCGTCTGCCGTACAGATTCAATCGTCATTTTGCCGCACAATCCGCAGCTCGCATTTGCATGAAAGTTACGCTGCCAACCATCTTCCGATTCGGCATTCCAGCCGTTCGTGAGATTCACATTAATGATGTTCTGTAGGTCATCCTGTTCCGCATCCTCACAATAAGCGACTGTTCCGATGTCGTGGACAGAGTTGATAATGCCCTCGGTATAAAGAAAGCCGGCGGCGAGTTCAAAGTCCTGTCCGGGCGTGCGCATCACAACAATCAAACTCTGGCCTCCAACACGGATTTCAATCGGCTCTTCGACAACCAGTTCGTCTTCAACATACGATGCCCGCGAATCATGCCAACGTGCTACCTTCCGTTTGAGTGTAGGGTGTTGCGATGTCATGGATTTGCCGTATTCCTTATTCGTATCTGTTTAGTTCGGTCCAAACAAAGAGAAAAAACTGGTCTAGTATTAATTCGGGGCTGATCGTTGGTAGGAGGAGCATCCCTCTGTGGGAAGGGCATCCTTGCCTCGACACTGATTATGGCGGACGCGCAATGAATGGGATCTCTATCGCACTCGCTATTCACTCGCTTGATTACTACTACAAGCCGACATCGGGGATATAGATCAATGAACTAAACAGTTACCCATATTCTATCGAAAAGTTACTGAATAAGCTGGGACTATCCCCAACTCCCATCTTTTCGCTTGTGGAGGAAAATCGGATTATCTCCAGGGTCGGTTATCATCGCCACATGACAGGTGGACAGTTCATTTGGTCCCCACTCGACATCCACACCGTTCCTACTCAATTCTTTAACCGTGCCGTCAATATCGTCTACAGCCAAGGCGAGTCCCGTGCCGCCTTTGCCGTTCGCTAGCGGTGCCCCGGGATAGGTGCCGAACAATACCAACGTTATTGGAGGCAGTGAGAACTCCGCCCAATTCCAGTCAGGATTGTGCAACTCCAACTTCAGACCAAGGGTATCTCGATAGAATGAGACCGCTTCCTCAAGATTGGGTACATAATGTACGACGAAGTCTACGCCGCGAATCTCCATGTTGTTGAACTCCTTCGATCGAACTTCAGAAATTGATTAGCGAAACGGTAGTGGAATGATTGGATTGGTCTTATCCTGTACGGCAACGCCGAAAAAGGTATTTTACGATGCTTGCTCAACAAATGAAAGGGATACAACTGGCGAGAAGTTTGCGACGATGGCAATACCGCTGATAGATTTCGCCGACTGCGGGCAAATGTTACAGCGTAACACAGACCATATGATTTGCAACAATAGATAGGAAATGTCGGCGCGCGTATTTATGGGCAAGCCTTACTCGCGGTCGTCCTCGAAACGAACCTCCATCGCCGCCGCATGGCCGTCCAATCCTTCAACTTGTGCTAGTTTTACGGCTGATGATGTGACTTTCTTCAAGGCTGCCCTCGTATAAGAGATGACACTCGTCTTCTTTAGAAAATCGTCTACACTCAGCGGAGAGGCATATCGTGCCGTGCCCCCGGTCGGCAAAATGTGGTTGGGACCGGCGATATAGTCGCCAACAGACTCCGGCGTGTAAGGTCCAACCATAATGGCGCCGGCATTGCGAATGGTACCAATCCACTCAAGCGGTTCTTCTACCTCCAGTTCCACATGCTCCGGAGCGATTTCGTTAGCAAGCGCTACAGCCTCATTCAAATCATCAACGACAAATGCCACGCCGTAGTTGCCAAAGGCACCGGTGATCTCAGTCTGACGCGCCAAATTCGTCGCTTGCAACTCAATCTCCGACCTCACCTGCTCCGCTAATCCCCTCGACGTAGTGACGAGGATTGCAGAACAATCTTCGCCATGCTCGGCTTGTGAAATGAGATCTGCGGCAACGTAGGCAGGATCGGCGGAATCATCGGCGATTACCAACACTTCGCTCGGTCCCGCCAATTTGTCTATGTCCACCGTGCCGTAGACCGCTTTCTTGGCTAGTTGGACGTACAGATTGCCGGGGCCAACAATTTTATCGACTTTCCGAATTGAATCCGTCCCGTATGCCATCGCTCCGACCGCTTGCGCGCCGCCGCACTTGTATATCTCGTGAATATCACACTCTCCCGCAGTCACAAGCATATGCGGATCAATCTTTCGACTCGGAGCGGGGGCAATGAACGCTGCAATCTCCTCCACTCCCGCAACTTTGGGAGGGACCACATTCATGATTAGCGATGAAACCAATAATTGGCTTGCAGCGGGCACGCAGACGCCAACACGCTGCAACGGACGGATAAGATGACCTAGGAGCACGCCATCATCTTCGGCTGTTACCCATGAATTCCGCAGCTGCTTCCGATGGAACTGTTCAATCTTGGCACGCGCGTGGTTTATGGCATCAAGGAAATCCGAATCAACCTGCGAATACGCCTTGTTGAGTTCCCGCTCCGTTACGCGCAATTCCTTGATGGCGATTCGCGGCGCATCAAATCTTCGGGTATATTTAACGACCGCTTTATCTCCGTTCTTCCGCACATCTTCCAGAATACGATTTACAGTTCGCAAGACATTTTCGTCCTGGAGCAGTCCTCGATTTCTCAATTTTTCAAGGAAATCTTGTGCTTCTTGGGAACCGGACTCAAGAATCCTAATCATCTGAACCTCTATATATTCAGGTCATGTATATTTATAGGGCGCAACGCCGCAACAAGAGGTCGCGAATCGGAGATCGCTCTTACAAGGGTTGGAGTATCGGTGCGGTTGGAAACCGCACCTACCGACCAGACGCTTGAAAACACGCAATTTTTAGCAGCGTGAAGTATATGTACATCTATAGGGCGCAACGCCGCGGCAGGAGGTCGCGATTCGGAGATCGCTTCTACCTAATGCGGGTTATTCATCTATCCGTGCAATATCTGCACCGATACCGGTTAGTTTTTCTTCAATCCGCTCATATCCGCGGTCAATATGATACACGCGAGAAATAGTGGTTTCGCCTTCCGCCGCCATGCCCGCAAGCACCAAGACGGCACCTGCCCGCAGGTCTGACGCCATAATCGGTGCACCGCTGAGTTTTGGCACCCCGTGCACTGTTGCACGGTTTCCGCGCACCCGAATGTCCGCCCCCATTCGATTCAGTTCCGCTACATGCATAAACCGATCGGTATGGATAGCTTCGGTAATTACGCTCGTGCCTGACACGAGACTGAGAAGACCTGTCATTTGAGCCTGCATATCGGTTGGAAACCCCGGAAACGGTTCAGTGCTCAATTCAATGGCGCTAAGTTGGCGCGGGGTTGTCACGCGAACACCGTTCTCTCTCCAATCAAGCTGAACCCCTGCTTCGGACAATGTTGCCGAAACGGCTTCAAGGTTCTTCTGCAGAGCATCTTTCACAAACACATCTCCACCGGTGATCGCCCCCGCTACCATGAATGTGCCTGCTTCAATGTCATCCGGGAGGATGCTGTATTCCGTTCCCCGTAACTGTTTCACACCATGTATTTTCAGAACTGGCGTTCCGACTCCCTCTATCTCGGCTCCCATCGCATTCAAAAAATTGGCGAGGTCGGTAATGTGTGGTTCGCGCGCCGCATTTCGAATACGCGTTGTTCCATCCGCCAAGGTTGCCGCCATCATTACATTCGCGGTCGCACCAACACTTGGACCGTGAACGCCGCTGAGATCCATGTCCGCCCCTATCAATCGGTTGGTCTGGGCGTGAATGTAGCCCCCCTTTATTTCAATCTGCGCTCCAAGCTGCTCTAATCCCTTTATATGAAGATCGATTGGTCGAGGACCAATAGCGCAGCCTCCCGGAAAGGAAACCTTGGCTCGACCTAGTCGAGCGAGGAGAGGTCCTAACACATAGATTGAGGCGCGCATCTTCCGCACCAAATCGTAAGGTGCTTCATATACAATTTCGTTTCTGGGTGCAATATGCAGGGTTGAATCTTTGAATTTTGTTGTCGCCCCTAATACTTCTAAGACAGAACGCAGGGTTTCAACATCTCTGAGATCCGGTACGTTGTTGATTACGCTTGCCCCATCCCCCAAAATTGATGCCGCAACCGCAACTGGTAGCGTTGCGTTTTTGGAGCCGCTAACCGACACCGTTCCTTTAAGCCGCTTGCCGCCGCTGATAACTAATTTATCCATTGGTGATTCTCCTTAGAATCTCAATTGGTTCGACGCCTTCGTGATTGGAGTTCTTGCTTTATAGTGCATCAACGATGCCAATGAATCTCCGTTTCATTCGTGCGTAATACTGCGGGCATAGCGCTCAAAAATGTGTCGAAAACACCTCATGTCACGGGTTGCCGACGTTGGCGCGAGTCAACAACTTTTCCAAATGATATGACGGATAATTGCGGGGTGAAGTATAACCCGGATGGTATGGGAAATCAACACTATTCCCAGTGGGACGCATATCAGTCCCCTCCCCCAGTTCTTGAGACTAAATCGCCTACGGGCCTCAGTTACGCCGGTAAGGAGCGCGATAAAGAGGTGTCGGCGATTGTCTAACGCCCTAATTCCGCTCCGCATTCAGGGCATACGAGAAACTGAATCTACCCCTATCCTTTAGACAGAAAATAAGGAGATTTAAGTAACCCAAGTTGCCACCTATTCATCGGATATTGGTTATATGGGTAAATTCTGAGTTGGTTCATATTGGTTGATACTGGTAGCCACGACAAACAACACGACTTTCAGTTCAAATCCCTGTGGTGTCACGGCATGAATTGAACGCGGTAACAACCTTTCCATCAAACTCGCTGTCGCCTCAACAGACTTGCGATAATAATTGACCAGATAGGCTTCCCATGGCGGATATTGACGCTTTGAATTCTTCTTGCGTATCGGTTTCAACTCCACTCCAGCTTCGGCAAGACTGTCTTCTATCTCATAGTTATTGTATGCTTTGTCTCCATAGACACGGCTGCCCGGTGGTAATACCATTTCTCTTGAATAACAGTGCATATTGTGATATACTTATTTCATTATGAAAAAAGCGATACCAATTATTCATGAAGACGTGGAGATGCTCGAAAATCGACTGAAACTAGAGAAAGATTTTCGACGGAAACTACGGCTTCATATGCTGTATTTATTGAAAAGTGGAAGTTGTCGGACTCGGCTTGAAGTCGCAGAAACTCTAGCCATTCACCGAAATACCATTGGACACTGGTTGAAGCGTTATGAACACGGTGGTCTCAACGCCTTGATGACCATTGAAGACCCCGGCGCTAAACCGGGACAAAAGACTCTCCCTCAGGCGGATCTTCTATCGCATTCGCTATTCGCTCATTTGATGGTGATAGATTCACTCGCGGAGCGTCTGAAAGAAGAAAGTGGCTTTAGAAGCTATGGCGAAATTCAGATGTGGCTTTTCCACACTCATCGCTTAGAAGTCAATTACAAAACGGTATACCGTATTGTGCGTTATGACATGAAAGCCAAACTCAAAGTGCCACGAAAAAGTCACAAAAAGAAAAACGAACAGGAGATTGAAGATTTCAAAGAAGATATTGAATCGCACCTCCTAGGGGTTATGGGCGATACCCCCATGTCTCGTGTTCAGATTCTGGTTCAAGATGAAAGTCGCTTTGGACTTTTGGCTGTGTCCCAACGACGAATCACGGCGAAGGGAACGAAGCCGATACAAGTGGTGAATCCCAGATATGAGAGCTATTATCTTTATGGTGCGGTGGCTCTTGGAACAGGAGAGCATCTGTTCTTGGAGATGCCTGCTCTCAATAGCAGTTGTTTATCGAACAACTGGCAATCACTTACCCACAAGATTACAATATCGTCATTCTCGACAATGCAAGTTTCCACAAAACTTCAGAGTTGACTATACCCGAGAATGTTGGGTTTCTTTTCCTTCCACCTTATGCGCCGGAACTGAACCCGATTGAACGACTCTGGCAAGTTGTCAAGGAAGACATTGCCTTTCAACTTCACGAGACTCTTCCTTCCCTCAAGGACAATGTGGCGAATGTCCTCAAGAAGCTTACTGCCTCTGAAGTGGCAAGCATTACCGGATATCCTTACTTAATTAACGCCATTAATGCACTGTCATTTTAGAGAAATGGTATTACTTCCTAAGCTCAACTCTGTACACTTAAGCGACATAACAAACAGTGTCAATCAAGCGTTGAAGAAAAGCGGGTGAGATTTTAACCATCTGGTCTTTTTGGTTGACCATTGAAAAAGTCGTCAGCAGTTTTTGGTGTAATACAGCATGTCGCTCGTTGCTCTTTCAAAAGCTGGTGCGCGGAGGACTTGCTATCGCGATCGTTGTCCACTCGCTTGATGGATCTCTATCGTCCTCGCTGTTCACTCGGTTGATTGCACCTTACAAGGAATGGTGGGCGGTGTCCACTCTACATATGTACAAAGTCGAGCAAAGGTCTTCCATCTTGAATCTTCTCCATTTGCGGCGGAGGCACGAACGTCGGGTCAGACTAATTTTCTGGTATTCTTGAGTCGGTCAATTTATAATAGATAGCATGGGCTTGTATTCAAGTATATTCTTTGCTTTCGCTTGAGCGGCCGCAACCTCATCCAAATTCAAGTTCCGTTATTTGAGGAGGATAATGCAGAACGATTCACGCTACCGAACGATACTACTATTTGGTCCCCCCGGAGCCGGAAAAGGAACGCAGGGAAAAATCCTCGGATCGATACCCGGATTCCTTCACGTTGCCTCCGGGGATGTTTTTCGATCGCTCGATCCCGCCTCCGAACTGGGGAAAATCTTCGCAGACTATTCGTCGCGCGGTGCGCTCGTGCCCGATGATCTGACGGTCAAGATGTGGGAAGAACACACACGTAATCTAACCACGCAGGGCACATATAACCCGAACGGCGAACTACTGATGCTTGATGGCATTCCACGGAATCTAAATCAAGCACGGTTAATGGATGAACACATTCAGGTTCTCAGTCTTGTTCATTTGGGCTGTGAAGACGAGGACGCGATGGTTGATAGGCTGAGTCGTCGGGCGCTTAAAGAGAACCGCGCCGACGATGCTCGCGAAGATGTCATACGACATCGATTGAAGGTTTATGAACAGGAAACGCAACCCCTAATCGACCACTATTCGGCATCGCTTGTAAGCCTGGTTGACGCACTCACCACACCCGCGGAGGTGCTTCAGGGCGTTCTCAAGGTGGTCGTCCCTGTACAGCGCTCGTGCTTTCCCGACGGCGTAGAAATGTAGGCTATGGATAGTGATACTATAGGAAAAACAGCCTTCAAGGACAAGAACGGAAGTTGACGATTGAAGAAATTCACAGGAACTTGGGGGCATCACATCACAGTTTAGTTATTTGAGAGGTGCAGAATGGGTTTAGAAGATAAGGTTTGCATCGTTACGGGAGGCGGGAGCGGCATCGGTCGCGGCGCCGCGCTGTTGATGGCGCAGAACGGAGCGAAAATTGTGCTTGTTGGTCGGACAGCATCAAAGGTTGAAGCGGTTAAAGATGAGATTGAGGCTGCCGGCAGTCCGGCACTGGCATTTGCATTCAACGTGGCGGATTATGATGCTGCTCAACAGATGGCAAAGGATGTGATCGCTGCCTTTGGCAGAATTGACGTGCTGGTGAACAACGCCGGACACAGCTCCGCGAACCGCCGTCTTTTGAATATGACGCCGGAGGAGATTCGCCAAGTCGTCGATTCCAACTTGATCGGCACAATCTTCTGCACCCAAGCGGTGGTGCCCTTTATGTTGGAGGCAAAGAGCGGAACAATTATCAACGTCTCGTCAGTTGCCGCGATACAACCGAGTCCCTTTAGCGGACTGGCGTACGGAGCGGCGAAGGCAGCGGTGAATAACTTCACGGAGTTTCTCAATGCCGATCTGTTGAACACCGGAGTAAGGGCGAGTGCAATCATACCGGGTGAGATCAATACACCCATTCTCGAATTGCGCCCGGTACCTCCATCGGCAGAAGCTCGCGCAACAATGGCGGATGTCGACGATACGTCGGAGCTTATCTGTTTTATTGCAAGCCTTCCGCAGCGAGCCAACATACCGGAAGTAATAATACGACCGACAATGCAACGAGACGTTTCCAAAGAAATTCAGTCTGTAACATGATTCGGTAATTTGTCCACCTCGGCCCTGGCATTTCGAAGATGCAGCTATACGCAAATGTCAAGGAAATGGGCGGCCGGAATCCATCCAAAAACATTGTGAGATTTGAATGTACTTCATCTTACCTACTTTAGGGAAGTGGTATGCACGCAGAAATAGTTATGATCGGCAGCGAGCTTCTGCTGGGAGAGCTTGTTGACACGAACGCCAACAAACTGGCAATCGCGCTTCGAAACATCGGGCTTGACTTATACTACAAAACTACCGTTGGCGACAACGAGGGACGCATTACCGATGTCTTGAATCGTGCTTTGGATCGCTCGGATGTGGTTATCACTTCTGGCGGAATCGGACCTACCGTAGACGATGTGACGCGCCAAGCGGCGGCAAACGCAACCGGGCGCCGGCTAGTCTACAGTAGTCAGCTGGAGGCAGAGATTTCAGAGCGCTTCCGTGAATTTGGGCGGAAGATGGCGGAAAATAACCGACGCCAAGCCTATCTGCCCGAAGGCGCGATGCCGCTCACGAACCCCGTCGGCACCGCTCCCTGTTTCTTAAGCGAGGACGTGGGCGGAAGAGGCTGCATCATCTCACTCCCTGGCGTGCCGCGAGAACTTCAGTACATGCTCGAAAATACGGTTATCCCTCTTCTGATTAAGCGAATTGGCGGCATCAAGGTGACTAGAGTGAGAGTCCTGCGCACCTGCGCGGTGGGTGAAAGTAACATTGATCGAGGGATCGGCGATCTGATGACCGGAGGCAACCCTACCGTCGGGTTGGCGGCGCATTCGGGACAGACAGATGTGCGCATCACAGCCAAAGCGGATACCGAGGAAGAGGCTGATGCCTTAATCGATGAGATGGAAACCGAACTTCGCCAGCGTTTGGGTGTCGCCATTTACGGCGTGGCCAAAGAAACCGTACCGGATGTAGTAGGAGGTCTACTGGACAAACGATCACTAAAACTTGGTATAGCCGATACGCTTACAGATGGCCAAGTTGCAAGAGACTTGAATGAAGCTGGTTACGGGTATCTGATTACGGCCCATTCCTGGTCAAAGGATTTGAACGACGTATTGGAGACTGCCAATCTTGCTTCCAATCCGGCGAAAACAGACAAGCAGTCATTAGCCGACTCCCTTGCCACAAGCGTTATACCATCTAATGTGGATGGGCTTGCGTTGGTGATGCTGGGACCCTTTGAAGACAATTCGACATGTGTTTTCATTCATGGTCCGGGGGATTTGCGTCTATTCAAAAACGGCCGGCATTATCAAGCCACAGACCACGTTCACCGATGGTTGGTCATTCAAGGGCTCGACTGGATTCGCCGCGCTCTGCTCGGGGCGTTGGAATCACCGGTTGACTGGAATTAACAACCCTCGTACGCCATTCCGGGTAAACGCGCCGTTGGCGAGGGAACGTTAGATTTTCGACCTTTAGACGGTCAAGCCAAAGACAACCTGGAGGTTTGTCCCGACCAGAATCCAGGACGACAGAAATTGCGCGGTCTCATCCTCACGTCTACCCTTATTCTGATATTCTCCCTACTCACACACCTCCCCTGCTTAGATCCATAGAAGCCTCTTAGCCGTGCAACAAACGGATTCATGTTTTCCGCATACACGGGACGGCTCAGTTGTAAAATCTTCCATCTCGAACCTTTGGCGCAACCTCCTCACGTATGACAAAGGACAGCCAAATCAATCAGATTCCTAATGCCGGGGTAACACTACGAGCCGTGATTTTGGGATTGCTGCTCATCCCAATCAACACGTATTTCATCATGGCTAACCATCTGCTGTTTTGGAGCACCCTGCCCACCACGCTGTCGCTCATCTATAATGTCGTCATCACGTTAACGATACTAACCATCGTCAATCTCCTGATTCAGCGTTTTTTGCCTAATTTTGCACTCCAACAGGGGGAATTGCTAGTCGTCTACATCATTCTTTCGCTTTCGTCGGCGATCTCCGGTCACGACATGATGCAGACGCTCGTGCCAACCATACCTTACGGATTTCAGTACGCTACCACCGAGAATGAATGGGAGCAACTCTTCTGGAAATATCTTCCACGTTGGTTGACTTTGGACAATCTGCCGCGATTGGAGGATTATTATCGAGGCGGAAACACCTTGTACACCAGATCTCATCTGGAATACTGGTTGCGCCCGGTCTTTTGGTGGACGCTGTTCTTGACCGCGCTCATCTGGACGTTAATCTGCTTGGACATTCTGCTTAGAAAACAGTGGGTGGAACGGGAGCGCCTTGCCTATCCAATCATCCAATTACCGCTCGAAATGACTCGTCCCAAAGGTAGGCTGTTTAAGTCCAATATGATGTGGCTTGGATTCGCCATCGCCGGTGGGATAAATTTGGTAAACGGGATACACGCCTTTGTGCCCGCATTCGTAGAGATTCCCGTACGTAAGGCGGAGATTGGTCAATTTTTCACGGAAAGTCCATGGAACGTCATCGGGTGGACTCCGCTATACGTACTCCCCTTTGCCGTGGGGCTAGGTTTTCTGATGCCATCGGACATGTCCTTCTCCATTTGGTTTTTTTATCTGTTCTGGAAGGCGCAGCGTGTGGTGATAAAGGCGCTTGGGGTAAACACGGCGACCGGATTCATGGACTCCCACGGGAGCATTGCTTTCGATGGGCAACAGGCATTCGGCGCATTTTTGGCGCTCGCCATCTTTGCAATTATCGGCGCCCGCCGACACATCGTGGGAATTGTCAAGAGCCTTCGCAAGCCACAGGCGTATGAACGGCAAGAACCCATGATATACCGCTGGGCGGTGATCGGGTTTGTGGTAGGTTTGGTTTTTCTCATCAGTTTTTCCTATGCCGGAGGCATGGCTGTTTGGACGATATTGGTCTATTTCCTTATATACTATCTTCTCGCCATCAGCGTGAGTCGCATTCGCGCAGAGGTCGGATCTCCAACGCATGAACTATTTTTAGCAAATCCTCGCCAATTTTTTACATCCATGTTTGGAAGTCGGGTATTATCTCCAGGTAGCCTAACGATGATGGCGTTATATATCACATTTAACAGGGGTTACCGCGCCCACCCGATGCCTCACGCACTCGAGGGGTTTAAACTTAGCGGAGAATCGGGCATGAATTCACGTCGGCTTGTTCCCGCCATGGTGCTCGCGACCATTGTCGGCATACTTGCCGCATTCTGGGCATATCTAGCCGTATCCTACGGTTCAGACGCAGTTGTCGGCGAAGGGGGTCTTGCTTTTCGCGCGTACTCGTCACTGCAGCGGTGGCTGTTTAAACCGTCGGAAACGAGCGTTGGAGGAGTGATTGCCATGTTCGGCGGTTTCGTATTCACGGGGGCGTTGTGGTGGTTGCGAAGGCTGTTTCCACTTTGGCCGTTACATCCAGCGGGTTACGCGGTCGCAAGCGGCTCATTAACCTTTAGTTGGCTCTGGTTCTCGATACTAGTGAGTTGGGGGGCAAAAGTAATTATACTGAAGATTGGCGGAATCGGACTCTACCGTAAAGCATTGCCTCTCTTTTTGGGCCTCATCTTGGGTGAATACATGGTTGGCGGCGCGTGGGTAGTTATCCGTCTGATAACAGGCTTTCCAGTATATTCGTTTTATCGCTAGGAATCATCCTCGAACGGGTGGAAGGTCTATTTTGAAATATGTGGCTGGATTGAAAATATCTGAACATCGACACCTGAGCACCTAGGAACCTGTTTGAAAAATCGGTGGCGAAGCCATTTCTGGTTAATGGCAGGAAGATTTTTATGTTTTAATTGTTGTCTACCACATACCTGTGGGATCTCTATCGCCTTCGCTATCCGCTCAGTTGATCTATCCGTTCCTTTGATCACTCATTATTCACTCGCTTGATTGCACCCTACAGAAATCTCAGCGAACAATGGACTATTCTCAATTAAATACGGCAGTACATGTCTAGAACGTTGTTAGTAACAGCCTGCGTTAAACATGTTGCAGAGCGCGGTGAATTATGGTTATGATGTTACTCGCACACCCGCGGTTCGCAGACTTACGTAATGGAGATTTCACTACATTTGGTCATAATGAAAGGTAATTAGAATGAAACTCACGAATAAAGTAGCTATTGTAACGGCAGCGGGCAGAGGCATTGGTCGTTCGATCGCCTTGTGCCTTGCTGAAGAAGGCGCCGACGTGGTCGTCAACTCATACAGCGAAGACACAACAACCCGCACCGCAGGCGATGTTCAAGCGTTGGGACGCAAAGCGCTCGCAATGCCCTGCGATATCACAAAGCCGGACGCGATTACGCACGTAGTAGAGGAATCACTGAATACCTTCGGTAAAATCGATATTCTAGTGAACAACGTGGGTGCCGGCCCCAAGACCTGGAACACAGCCGATGCCGGACCTCTTTCGCGATGGATAGACCTGTGGGACAATATGTATGAACAGAATCTAAGGGCTCCTGTGCTCATGTGTGAAGCTGTCGTGCCGCATCTGATGGAGCGGAAAAGCGGGAAGATTGTGAACATTGCATCAATTGCCGGGCGTGTTGCGCTGCCGCTCAAGTTACAGGAGCGCGTCGTACCCCAATCCTACAGCGCTATGAAAGCAGGGTTAATCAGCTACACGCAGACGTTGGCAGAACGGATCGGTCCGCACAATATCAACGTGAACTGTGTCTGTCCCGGTATCGTCTATACGGACGACTGGGCGGACAATTCGACACGGATGGTAAATAATATACCGGAGTTTCAGGGACAGGACGCGAGAGAATGGTTCGTCGGTATCGCCCACGGCAAATATCCGGACATGTTTGGTTCGACGCCGTTGGGGAGAGAGCAGATGGTTGAAGACATCGGTCGGGCAGTCGTATATTTCGTGTCCGATGATGGTGTGAATATCACCGGACAGACTCTGAACGTGGATGGCGGCATGGTCAAGAATTAATAGAGAGCCCCTACAGAATATACGTCAGACCATTAACCTCCCATGATAAACAAGCCTACCAAACCAATTGATCCGGGACGCGGTATAATCGTGGGCGTTACCGGCGGGATTGCGAGTGGCAAATCAACCGTCACGCGATTACTGGCGGAGAAGGGGGCATTCACCATCGACTTGGACGAGATTGGCCACGAACTGCTCAAGCGGGGAAGTCCTGTTATGGATGAACTGCTTGAAGCGTTCGGACCGGAGATCCTCGACGCTTCGGGTGACGTCAACCGCAATAAACTAGGCGCTATTGTGTTCGCCGACAATGCCAAGCGCGAACAATTGAACGCGATCATGCATCCGCCAATCGTTCAACGCTCCCAATCTGAAGCGCATCGGCTCGTTGCCGAAGATGCCGATGGCGTCGTAGTTATCGACATACCGCTACTCATCGAGGGCGGACGTCACCATCTGGTAGATGTTATCGTAGTCGTAACTACGTCCCCCGAAAACCAACTACAGCGCCTTTTTGAACGGAGCATCGAAGAGAGTCGTCCGCTGAGCGCCGAGGAGGCGCAGGCGCGGATTAGCGCCCAGATACCGCTATCTGAAAAGGAAAAATTCGCGCATTTCGTTATTGACAACAATGGCGCTCCTGAAGAACTTTCGCACCAAGCCGATCAACTGTGGATTGAACTTCGTAGACTTAAGACTCTTTAACAAGCCTGAATGGAATGGCGCAACAGCACACGCAAGGAAAGCGCATCTAACTTTTGATGCCGAGTTGTCTTCTACCTTACCCTAGGTCGGCTGTAAAGATAAAGTGTTGGGGCTCAATCGGTTGAGGGGGCGAATTTAAAGCTTGAAAAAATCTCTTGTGCGCATGGTCTCTCTCCGTTTTCCGTTTTGCCCAACCACTGCATTCCCAAACGCCAACGCCGACTGGAACGGATTTCGGATTTTTTCTTCCCAAGTGCACCATCAAATGGGATCTTGGAGAGAATTCGAATCTAACTGTGGCAGAGAAGCGTAAATTGGCGGTACATCTGAAGCATCCACCAAAGCGCGGAAAGGCACACAAGAAAAGACTCGCTTATCACGCTTTGTGCTCGCGAATAAACCGTCGCGGAATACTCATCGGCAGACCGAGCAGATGCCAAGAATCTCGATCACTCTGGATTGAACCTGAAAGTCAAGTTTCTCGGCGGCGACAGCAATACACTTCTCGATCGTGTGACTGACAAGTTCAGTTGCCTCGCCACACAATTTGCAGACGACAAACTGGCCGCGATGAGGTTCCTGTGGGAAATCACACCCGATATAGGCGTTTAACGAGGCAATCCGATGAATCAAACCTTGCTCAATCAGAAATTCGAGGGCCCGGTAGACGGTTGGCGGTGCGGTTTTCCGGCCACGTTTTTGAAGGGTGTCAAGAATATCGTAGGCGCCGATTGGCTTGTGGCTGGCACACACGAGTTCAAAAACCTGTTTCCGTAGCTCGGTAAATCGCACGCCTCGCACCTGACAGATCGCCAAAGCCTTTGTCGATGCGTCTTTGACGCACTGAGAATGGTCATGGACCGGCTTGGGAAAGGCTTCAAATGTTGTGTTTTCCGCATCCGTAAAAGACATATCTCTAGCTCCTTATAATATAAGGTGGATGTTATGTTATGACATAACGCCGTTTTTGTCAATGAACTCAAAACATCTTTTCTTTCGTGGCAGAGAACGAGTCTTGTTTTCTTCGTTAAAGATTCAGTCAACTCCTCCTACCTAGAACTACCTAGAAGATTCCACAGGGCTATCTAGTTTTCCGTTTTTTGACTGTTTTTGGAACAACCCGAATCCGTAGGCGGGAATCAAGCGACTGAATAAGGAGCGCGATAGTAAATCCCCTTCCCCCGCCGTAGCCTCGACCGGGAGATCGAATTGCTGGAGAATTAAATGACCCTAGAAGATCCCATTTTGATTTGACTTCCGAAGATGATATGTTATAATATAACATATTTGAAAGCGAGTGTGGTACTTTTACATAACAGAACTTACGAAAATATGGCACACAGGGGCAGATTTTTAATTATCAACCGCCTATGTCCCTTGACCAAGGGACTCATGAACGCGCTGCGTAAGTCCTAAAAACAAATTCAGAAGGAGTTGACAGAATGGATCGGCATTTTCTCAAGACGAGTTTATGTTTGTTGGTGTTACTGCTGATGGTTGCTAGTGGATGTCAAAAGGATAACTCGGAAGACACTGCAACTGCAGACCCTACGACAGGGAAAAAACTACGCGTCGTCGCAACAATCAGCATGATTACGGACATATTGGAAAATATTGGCCGAGATAGGATTGATGTCACCGGGATTGTCGGTGAAGGAGTTGACCCGCATCTCTATAAACCGACAGCGGGAGATGTCGAACGGCTAAAGGACGCTGAGATTATCTTCTACAACGGCTTGAATCTCGAAGCGAAAATTATAGGCGCCGCCCTCGATAAGATGGCGTATAAAACGAAGGCAGTCGCCGTCACGGCTGGGACCCTACCCTCACAACTTCGCACATCATCTGAATTTCAGGGCGGTTACGACCCACATGTCTGGCACGATGTGTCGCTCTGGATGAAAGCAGTTGAAAGGGTTCGTGACACGTTGGCTCAAGCCGACCCGAATAATGCCGAATATTATCGTACTAACGCGAAGAATTACTTGGCAGTGTTGAATACATTGCATGACGACCTACAAAACCTCGCGGCACAGATACCCACTCAGCGTCGCATTCTCGTCACGACGCACGATGCGTTCGGTTACCTCGGTCGCGCTTACGGTTTCGAGGTGCGCGGGCTTCAAGGGTTGAACACAGAAACGGAAGCGGGTGTCGCCGATGTCAGAGAACTCGCGGCGTTTATTATTGAACATCGAATCCCGGCTATGTTCGTGGAAACCTCAGCCCCGTCGCAGGGCATCGAGGCTGTTCAGGCCGCTGTTCGCGCAAAGGGGTTCGAGATCGAAATCGGCGGCAGTCTTTTCGCCGATGCGATGGGAACGCCCGGAACTCCTGAAGGGACGTATATCGGGTCGATGCGTCACAACATGGATACCATCGTGAACGCCTTGAGAGCTGAGTTAGCTTATCGGAGGCAATGAAGACGTCAAGCGTGAGACGTTATCGGCAATTGAACCGGACGTTTAACTGCCCAAATCAATCAGGAAACACGCAATGCCGATTTATGAATTTGAATGTCCCGACTGTGATGTTCTCTTCGAGGAACGGCTTTCCCATGGACAGTTGGACGAAGCGGTTGTCGAATGCCCCATCTGCTATACGCCTCGTGTCAAAAAGGTCATTAGTGCCCCCACCTTTCTCATCAGCCGAGGGCGTTCCAATCCATCCGGCGCTGAAGTAGATTCCGGCGAGTCGGGTGCCGAAGAGGCCACTGAACCTCGAGCGTTTGAGACCCCGGCGGCGCGCAGCCTCAGACACCCGGTCGGCTGCGCGTGCTGCTGGAATATTGGATAGATTAGGCGTTCACCTTGCCGGATTTTAAAGGATGAGCGGTGAAAACAGTTCTCAATTCGGAGATTCAATATGCTCAGTCAGCGTGACGAAGCTACGAATACAGGAAATCTAAAAGTCAAGGAATTAGAAGGTGACTGAAATCCAAGATTTCACGGAACCGATTCCGGTGACCATCATCAGCGGCTTTTTAGGCTCGGGCAAAACCTCCCTGCTCAACCACATTCTCAACGCGGACCACGGATTGCGCGTGGCGGTATTGGTCAACGATTTTGGAGAGATTAACATTGACGCCGAGTTGATCTCTGGCGTCTCCGGGGAATCCACTATTAACCTTTCCAACGGGTGTATCTGCTGCTCAATTCGCGACGATCTGCTTGAGGCTACGGTACAATTGATTCAACGCCCAAACCCGCCGGAGTATATCGTCGTTGAGACCAGCGGCGTATCTGACCCTATGGCGGTTTCATTGACCTTCATGGCGCGTGAATTGCGGTCGAGGGCGCGAGTAGACAGTATGCTGACCGTGGTTGATTCCGAGCAGATTGATCAGGTAGACGGAAAGCATCGGGAGCTTGCGTTAGACCAAATCGCTATGGCAGACATTGTGGTGCTGAACAAGGTTGACCTGGTCAATGATGAAAAACGCGAAAAATTGGCGCGATTTGTCGAAGACCTTGTTCCGAAGGCGCGTATCCTCGAAACCACACACGGTAAGGTTCCGCTCGATTTGGTGCTCGGCGTCGGCACATACGACCTCCGCCGCTTTTCGGGGAAATCGGGCTTGGATGTTCACGTCCATGCCGACGGAGAGGCGCATGACCACGACCATGCGCATGATCGCGAGGATGAACACCATCACGAACACAGCCATGAACACGATCATACGTTGGTCTTTAATACGTGGAGTTATACGACCGACAAACCGCTGTCACATCGGGCAGTGCGTCATGCAGTGAAAACCTTACCGGCGACGATCTACCGCGCCAAAGGCTTTGTCTATCTTGATGAGACTCCGGATCGGAAGGGAATCGTCCACGTTGTCGGCCAACGGGCGCGTCTGATCATTGGTGAGCCATGGGGCGACGAGAAACCGGGCACGCAGTTAGTCTTTATCGGTGAGTATGGCGGAATCGACGATTGCGAGTTGCAGTCACATTTTGATGCGTGCCAAGCTACAGAGAAAACATGCCAAGATGCAATTCTCGACGACGCTTTTGAATTGCTTCGTGACCTTGTGAAGAAGTAGAAGCGGTTTCTTATGGGGAAATAAGTCATGTCTGGCAGAACTGGCGACGAATCTGCGCGTTGGTTAGGTGCATTGAACAAGGTCAGGAAGATCGGGACGACGCTGTTGGACCAACAGTTGTGGTGTTGGGGGCAGGACATTCGCCGGACAGAGGGAAATGCTTTGCTCGCCTACGGTTTTACCAAACATCGACCGCTGGAAGGCAAGCACGGAAGTACCGCTTATGAATGGCGTAGCTCTGGCAGAAGCCGAGTTGTTTTATGGGGATTCGGGTTTTTCTATGGCGATGGGGACCGAGGAGGGCTTTTCTTGCAGCGTTACAAATTCGCGCCCAAACAGACAGCAGCGGTCGATTTTTCGTTGCCCATATGGAAACCGGAGCAACTCCCTGAGCTTACGCAGCCATGTGATGTGGAAGCGTGGCGTCGCGTTTTCAGCTTGCTCACTCAAGGTCTCGCGTGGATGAGCGACTACGAGCGGTGGATTATTTCTGAATACGGGCTTGACTATCGCCAACGGTGCACTGACGCATGGAAGAAAAAACATATTCCTGCGCACGAAATGGCTGCAAAGTGGCATGAACTCGTCGAATACTTACTTTCACAGCCTGGAAGCAATTGATAAACATCAAGCTCAGATAATCATTGTGCTGAACAACCGCCCGACGATGTACGTCGTCGAGCTACCAAACCACGATGTAAAACCGAAAACCCGATTTTCATCGGGTTTTCGGTTGGCGATGAAGTCGCCGACTGAATCTTAACTTCATCAAACAATTTCAATTGAAAAGGGACTTACAGCTATGCGTACTCACATAAGAGCCAAACTGGCTCTGCTTATGTTTTTGATGTTTTGTTTGACCATCTCATGGCAATCCGTCGCACAACCGGGTGACGATGACCACGACCATGAACCTGTCGCCAACCTTCCCACAACTGGCATACACCTGACAATCGGTGTGCCGTATCATATTGAGGTCGTTGATGTACCGTTCGCAGGCGCGTCGGAGACAGAGCTTTTCGGTATCAACAACGCTGGAGACATCGTCGGGAGTTATGCGGATGCAAACGCTGTTCGGAAAGGATTCTGGCTCAGAAACGGAGTCTTCGAGACGATTGCCCCAGAAGGTGCGACAGACACACGGGCATTCGGAATCAATGCATCCGGCCAAATCACGGGTCGGTATAAAGACGCGGATGGCGTGCAGCACGGATTCCTGAGAGAACCGGACGGTACGTTTATCGTAGTCAACCCGGGGGCAGCCTTTAACTACGCGTGGGGCATCAACGACACCGGTCAACTCACTTCGTATCATTTCGATTTCCCAACAGAGAACGACATCGTCATCACCAGTTTTCTTCGCGAACCGGACGGGACTTTCGTGCAAGTTCCCTCTTCGGGCGGTGTTGGCGGCAACGTTTTTCGTGGTATCAATAACGCCGGTGTGATGGCGGGTTGGAATCTGCCTGAATCAGGATTTACACCAACACAGATTATTGATGGGCTGATTTTCGAGGATGGCGCGTTCACAACTTTGTCCATTGACGCAGAGCGGCATACGCTCCCCGATGACATCGACAATCATGGCCGGATTGTCGGTCATACTGCACCGCTTGATTTCTCCGAAATACAGGGTTTTCTACGCACTCCAGAGGGCGAGTTTCACCTGATCGGGATTCCCGGCGCAGAAGCCACGATCGCACAAGCCATTAACGATGATGGCGTCATTGTCGGCTGGTTTGAAATTCACCAGGAAGACGGCGAAGAGCAGATTCACGGCTTCATTGCCACCCCAATGCCTACAGACGGAGATGACTTCAGTCACGCCTACTTCGCTTCTCTCTCCAAAGGCTTGAACATGATCTCCTTACCTCTGAAGCCTCGCCAGCCGATGAATGCTCGGTCGCTGGCGGAGATGGTTGGCGCAACGACGGTAATTGAGCTTGATGATGTCAACCAAGAGTTCGTTGGCTGGACGCCGGATGCACCAGACGACGGGTTCCCAATCGAAGGAGCAAAGGGATACATCGTCAACGTGCTGCACGCCCGACAGGTTGCCTTTGTCGGGGCGCCGTGGACCAATCAACCGCAAGTTTCTGCGGCACCGATTGCAAGATCAATTGACACACCAAATACCGCTTGGGCGTTCGTTGTCAGTGGGCAATTAGAAGGCGTGCAGAACCTTGATGGCTATCTGGTCACTGTACGAAACCTGAGGACGAACGCTATTATGACGAATCGTGTGCGAGACGGATACTTTGCCGCAGTGACCGCCGATCTCTCCCGGCAGAGCGTCGTCCGGGTAGGCGACGCTCTGGAAGTCACCGTTGCTGATGCAACCGGAGAGATTGCTTCGGAGAAGCTGAGTTTCGTTGTAACACCAGACATGCTTGCAAACGCGGTTCTCCCTATTACACTTGAGGGGATTGGCATACCGAAGCAGAGCCTACTGTTGCAGAACTATCCCAACCCGTTCAATCCCGAAACATGGATTCCGTATCGCCTTTCGGAGTCAGCCCCTGTGGCTCTATCAATTTACGATACGACAGGGCGACCGGTGCGAACGCTTTCGATTGGCTTCCAGCCGGCGGGATTCTATCAAGGCAGGGCACGTGCTGCCTATTGGGATGGTCGAAATGATGTGGGTGAGCGGGTTTCAAGTGGTGTCTATTTCTACCGATTGTCCACACCATCTTTCCATCAGATGAAGCGGATGGTTATTTTGAAATAAGCGCCGAGAAAATTCATCACTACCCTTGAATGTCATTGGGTAGTGATGAATCGGTATATTCGCAGGAGTGAAACACACAGGAAAAAGGTATGAGAGCAGATGGAATCGAATCGTCGCCCAAGCTGGCATCAAGGCGGTGAGTCTTAGCGTAGATGCTGATCTGTAAGAGTTGCTGTTGCGGCGTGACAGAGACACGAAATCCGCCTGTGCCGGTCGAGTGGCTCAAACATGCGTTGCGGAACAGGCGGCTGTCCTCTTCATTAGACATTTTTCCAAAATAAGTGCTTTCATAATGCCGAGAAGGGGTGCTAAAACCTGCTGTAGAGTTTTCCGCTCGGATTCTTCGTCACCGTTACCGCTAGCAATGTCCTCCTCGGCGCCAACTCTAGGGACTGTACCGCAAACTGTTAGTTTGCGGCCTATGTCAAAGGAGCATACCATGAAGCCATTGAGCATCACCCTCGTGATAACGACAGTTCTGATATGTGCATCGTGTTACAGTCATAAGGAGATAGTCGCAGCCAAGCCGGTCAACCCGCACTGTCGCTGCGCTGTCGAGAAGGCATACTATGAGAATCCAATACAGCCCGCGCCTGGAGGAAAAATGCCGGCATTATATGGCGCGCCCGGCAACGCCATCTGCCCGTGCGGCATCGATGACTCGGATCAGGGATAACCCCGGGCCAGGTACGGAACCCCCGCAGAAGATTGTCAAGTAAGGGACGCAGATCTGCGTCCCTCAACCAAAAGGCTATTGACTATGAAATGCCGCCCTCTCCTCTACATTCGATTTTTTGAACATTGCCATATTGATTATTTCCTTCGTATGGTGTGGTTGTGATGAGGTAATGCCAACAGTGGATTTGGGAGGAGACGTATTTGGCACGAATCCACAGAAATGTACCCATGTGATTGCCGCGATTGTTAACTTGAGATACTCCTCGACAAGTTGCCAAACGATGTAGTTATTCTAATCTCCAAGATTACTGTAACCACATAGATCTATTTTGGAAAGATGTCTATTACATTGACAATCAGCGAAGGCTGCCTTTGGGCCATGCGATCTCGCAAATGTCGTCTGTATCACATCACTGCACGGCGTCGCGTGGTTAGGACAGATAGAATCCCATCTGCACTATGCGCGACTTGTGGACTGGGCGGAAGCCGTGGCACGAACGGATGCGCTACTTCCGTTGCCTTCAGCCTTTGATAGCCACCGTTTTGATCGGTTTCGATCTCCCTCGCTCGCGTTTCAAAAAAACTAGCGGCCCGTGAATTACAAGGCTCCACCGAGGCAAACGTTCGCCGGGCAGGTTCCTGTCGTACAGAGTTGCCGCATTGATACGAGTTTGATGACAGACAGTGTAGAGGACGGTGCAACTGGTTTACGCAGTTCTGTACACGCCTCCCGCGGAATAGAGTCCGCGGACTTGAGAATAATCCGGTTAGAATCGTTTGCGATGACCGATTCGTGGCGAGATTTCAAGTATTAAAACAGCATCATACCCGAGGAAAGGAGGTCATACAACCGTGCAGAATTTTTTCAATTCGCAAAAAGAGAGTGACCCACGGCAACTCGTCCAAGTCAAATCGTGGGTCTCCCAAGCCTTTGACTTACCAGAAGACGTCTCCGTGATGATTACTCAGTTGCAATGCACCGAAGAAGGCTGCCCGCCTATAGAAACCGTCATTGCAATCATGGACACGCCTAGAAAGCCCCGGCAATACAAGATTCACAAACCGCTGGCGGAGGTGAAGCAGACGGACATCGTTAGCTTGACCGCTGGCTAAATTCAACAAGGAGAGAAAGATGAACACAGCCATGCTAGACAATCAGGTCCCCGTCACCGTATTGACGGGCTTTTTGGGATCTGGTAAAACCACGCTACTCAACCGCATTCTCACCGAGAACCACGGCAAACGTATCGCCGTCATCGAAAACGAGTTTGGCGAGGTCGGCGTCGATAATGATTTGGTCATCGGTGCCGAAGAAGAGATTTTCGAGATGAACAATGGTTGCATCTGCTGCACGGTGCGCGGGGATCTCATCCGTATTTTGGGGAATCTGATGAAGCGTCGCGATAAGTTCGACTACATCATGGTCGAAACCACAGGGCTTGCGGACCCCGGGCCAGTTGCTCAGACGTTCTTCATGGACACCGAAATGCAGGAGAAATTGCAACTGGATTCCGTCACGACGGTGGTTGACGCCAAACACATCTGGCAGCACATCGATGACAGCGACGAGGCGCGTGAACAGATTGCGTTTGCCGATGTCATTTTGTTGAACAAGATTGACCTTGTGACCGAGGGAGAATTAGAGCAACTCGAAGCCAGAATTCGAAGCATGAACGCTGCAGCGAAGATTTATCGAACGAAAAACGCCGTGGTTGAAATGGACAAGATTCTCAATGTCGGCGGATTCGATCTGGACCGGGCAATGGAGGTTGATCCACAGTTTATGGAACCGGAGTATCCCTTTGAATGGGCTGGTGTTTATGAGCTTTCGGCAGGCACGCTTGAACTGGTTCTCCAAGAAGGTCCTGACCCGACGATGAAGGTTGCGTTGGCGCCCGTAAATGCGTCAACCGATGAAGCTTTGGAGGCCGCTGTCGAGCCAGTCGTTATGGTTTTCTCCGATGATGAGCATGAACTTACGGCGAGTGGTGCCCTTCAACCGAGTGGACAACTCATTGAGTTGAATCTCACGGCGGACGAATTACGCTTTGACGTGCAGATCGACCGCCCCGGCGCTTACGCGCTGTTTACCGAGCATCACCCCGACGAATTTCAAGCACAACTCTTTGGCGGCGGCGCCCTTGTCAAGCCAGTTGTTGAACGCGAATTTAAGCCAGACCACGAACATGATGACGAAGTCACATCGGTCGGCATCACAACCCCCGGCGACCTCGACCCCGACCGGCTGAACGATTGGATTGGCGATCTGCTTCGGACAAAAGGTCTCGACATCTTCCGCATGAAAGGTATTCTGAGCATCAAGGGTCAGCCAAACCGATTCGTCTTCCAAGGAGTTCATATGCTCTTCGACGGTCGCCCCGAACGTCCGTGGGGCGGTGAACCGCGTTACAATAGCCTCATCTTCATCGGGCGCAACCTCGACCGGGCCGAATTGACTGAAGGGTTTGAAGCATGTCTCGCTTGAACAACCTGAGCAACGACACTGTTCAGCCGTCTCAACTGCGCGAAAATTGGACCGCAACCATCAGCGACCATGTCATTGATCTGGCGTGGTCACCTGATGGGAGATACATCGCTGCCGCGTCGGTTCTCGGTCCGGTGACAATTTTTGAAGGTGGTCGTCGAGCGGTTGTACATACGTTCGAAGGGCATGAATTCGGCACAATGTCAATCGCGTGGCGTCCAGACAGCAAGGTGCTTGCAAGCGCAGGTCAAGATGGGAAAATTCGGTTGTGGGATATGACAAGCGGCGAAGCGTCCCATTCCCTTGACGGGGGCGCAGCATGGGTTGAGCACCTGGCTTGGAGTGGCGGCAAAAAACCGATGCTCGCCTCTGCCGCTGGTCGTAAGCTGAAACTCTGGAACGCCGTCGGCGCTCTTGTTCGCGAATGTCCCGACCATCAGAGCACGATTTCCGGTCTCCAATGGAAACCGCATGCAAGGCAGCTTGCCTCGATTGCCTACGGCGGTGTCACGCTGTGGGACCCGCACCAGTCGGAAGCCGTCCGCCGATTGGAATGGACAGGCTCATCACTGGAGATAGCGTGGAGCCCTGACGGCAAACACATTGCCACCGGAGATCAAGATTCGACCGTACATTTCTGGATTATGTCTACCGGTAACGACTTGCAAATGTCTGGCTATCCGACGAAAGTGCGAGAACTCTCTTGGGATGCCACGAGTCGATACCTGGCTACGGGAGGCGGTGAGGAAGTTACGGTGTGGGATTGTTCCGGTCGCGGCCCGGCCGGTACCGAACCCATTACGCTTTCCGGGCATCAGGATTTTCTCAGCGTTGTGCGTTTTCAACATCGTGGAAAACTGCTGGCCTCAGGCGGCGCCGACGGTCTGGTCTGTGTCTGGCAACTGCAAGGCCGACTCCGTTCTCTAGCGGTTCATGAAGCCGCTCTGTCAGCGGGGATCACAAGCCTCGTTTGGTCACCGAATGACCAGTATATCGCTGTTGGTGACGAGTCGGGCGGGGTGAGCGTTTTTTCGATAGGTTAAAGTTCAACATTTAAACGGAGTCGGTTGCCCGAGTTCTTACTTTGGTTATTTAACCGATGCCAAGTGGAATCGGAATGGCGTTTTCATCCCATTCACGTTAAGGACCAATCTCTTCTTTGGTTTTCCCCGCCTTCCGAGTTGCACCCTTAAACACAGCGTAAAGATACCAGAAAGCAGGCACCAACAGCACACCCCCCGCAATCAGTACAATCAACAACGGACGCAACACTGTATCCGGTGCAGCCGTATTTGAAAAGGTTAAGTCCGGTGTGACAAGATACGGATATTGTGCCAGCCCCCAACCGAAAACGATGAGCGTGACCTGTGTCGGAACGAGGATACGCGCGAGGCGAAATTGACGCTTCCAAATTGTCCAGATCGCCCACAGTGCCATCGCGCCCGTTAAAATATGAAACGGGATCGACCAAGACGCGCTACCGAGTCCGCGTCGAATTGCTGGCGCACCCTCCGCAGACAAGATAAAACTCAGTCCTGCCATCGCACCGACACTCACTGCCGAGATGAGAGCACGTCGCCGAAAATCCTCCTGCAATTCTGTGTCCTCAGTCTCAAGGGTGAGATACACCGCCGCAAGCAACGCACAAAGCGTCAAGGTAAAGAACCCGTTTGCAAACGGAAACGGCGCAAACCATGCCGAGATGAAATCTGTGTCCACCTGTCCACTCTCCACGTCAACGTGTATCGTGCCGGACGCGACCGCGCCCAACGTAACCCCTAACATCACAGGCGTAATAACACTTGCAACAGCGAATACTCGGCTCCAACGGCGGTGTATTACCTCCGATTGAACATCATAGGTGCGAAACACAAACGCCGTGCCGCGAAGCACAATACCGATGAGCATAAATGTCAATGGAATATGTAAAGCCGTGCTAATTGCAGCGAATGCAACAGGAAACGCCACGAAAAGTAGAACGACAATCACAATCAACCAGACATGGTTCGCTTCCCAGATGGGTCCAATCGCGTGTGCGATAAGCGAGCGCTGTGCGTTCGCACGGCGACCTGTTGCAAACAGATCCCAGATGCCACCGCCAAAATCAGCACCACCCGTCAACATATAGATAATCAGGGAAATAAGCATTACACATGCAATGCAGAATTCAAGACTCAACATGAAAGTTCTCTCGACGTGTCGGTGGGTGCCTGGCAGTAGGTTCGTCGCAACAATCTATTGAAGTGCAAGCAGCAGGACAAGATCGGAGTCCTGCGGAACTTATCCGAGAAATGTTGTTTAACCAATAATCGTGTTTAACGCTTGGCGTTAGCTTAAAAATATCTGACGACGTAATAGGATAACAACGACAATAGAGAGGAAAATATAAAGTACCGTAAAACCGAGAAAGGGAACGACGAGGTTCGGCATTGAGGTTACCGCCTCGGCGGTTCGCATGTAATTATAAATAATCCACGGTTGCCGCCCAACCTCTGTGACCGTCCAACCTGCCTCAATCGCGATAAACCCAAGCGGTGTACAGAACGTAACGAACCGAAGATACCAACGTTGATCCGGTAGTCTTTTATGTTTCCATGCGAGCCAACCACCGATAACACCAGCGGCAATCAGCACTATCCCGCACGCTACCATAATTTGAAATGCGAAATGCACAATCGCCACAGGCGGACGGTCTTCCGGTGGCACCGCCTTAAGCCCCATAACCTCAGCGTTGAAGTCAGAGTACGCAAGAAAACTAAGTGCCTTCGGAATTTCAAGCGCATATCGAGTCTCTTCAGTGTCCTCGTTAGGAATACCACCGATACGTAAAGGTGCCCCGCGTTCGGTCTCCCACTGCGCCTCCATCGCCGCAAGCTTGATAGGTTGGTGTTTCGCGAGCTTCTTGGCACTGATGTCACCCGAAATCGGTTGCAGGAGTGCGAACACACCGCCAACACTCAAGGCAATCGCAAACGCACGGCGATGGAAAAGATTGTCGGGATCACGTCGCAGAAAATAGGCGTGAATGCCCGCCACCGCAAATCCGACTGTCAGAAAAGCAGCGATAGTCATGTGAAGTGTTTGGCTAAACGAGGAGGGATTCAACATTGCCGCGATCGGATCGACATCCGTCACCTCTCCATTGACAATAGAGAATCCGGTCGGCGTGTTCATCCATGCATTCGCGGTGACAACAAAAATACCGGACAAGGTTCCGCCGAGCAGCACCATCATCCCAGCAAACCAGTGGGCATATTTTGGAATGCGGTCCCAGCCATAGAGGTAAAGCCCCAAGAAGATCGCTTCCAGGAAGAATGCAAACCCTTCCAATGAAAACGGCATGCCGATGATCGGACCAGCGTAAGCCATAAAATTGGGCCACAACAAACCGAGTTCAAAAGACAAAACGGTGCCAGAGACCGCGCCGACAGCAAACATAATTGCAGTCCCTTTTGCCCACCGCTTCGCAAGCGTCAGGTAAACCTCTTCTCGCGTTTTGAGCCATAGCCCTTCCGCAATCACCATTAACAGCGGCATCGCTATACCGATCACCGCAAAAATAATGTGAAATGCGAGCGACATCGCCATCTGTGCGCGTGCTGCCAACAAATCTGTCACGAGAAGGTTCTCCTTATAACATTTCTAAGGGGTTAGGGAATCCTTGAGATATTCCGATGCATAGGTTTTTACGGAGACTCGGTGCGGTAGGAAACCGCACCTACCGTGTTTAAGTAACCCATGATTCAAGTCCGAGAAGTTTCTTTCCTAAAGGTGTCAATTCCGCTGTTTCACCGTGGTGATGCTCCTTCTCTTTCGCCTCTTTTCCGAGTCCCGTCAAGCGTTCGCACCACCCTTTAATTCGGGACTCAGGATTGCCATTCTCTGGCGCAGGCGACATCGTGATATATTGCGCCATACGAGGACGTTCAGCGGAGTTCGGGCTACTTCCATGCGGCAATGCACTATGCCAGATAACCAGATCTCCGGCTTTCCCAGCAACCGGCACCGCTTCTGCTTGGTATTCTCGGACAACTTCCCGCGGATCCGCGTCATCAGGTAAGTCCTCCAACCATTTCTCCAACTTCCGATGAAATCCCGGAATACAGGTGAATGCACCCTGATTACCCGGCGTATCTGCCAGATACAATACACCTTGCACCTTCAAACCTACCGGCATATCATCCAACGACATATCCCAATGTAAGTGAGGACCGGTGAACTTCCAATCCGGACGTTCAGGCGGATTCATGCTTGCACGATCAAAACTAACCCAGAGCTTCTCCGTCTCCCAAATTTCCGAGAACGCCTGATGAACACGTGGGTATTGGCGGTTGTCCCACAACGCTTGGTGTTGATAAATCTCCACCATGATGCTCCCGCGCGGTGGATCGGGATACCAACTGCCTGGATTGTCGCGGTCCATTTCAAGAAAATCCCAGACGGCTTGTTCTGCGGCGCGGCAATTTTCAAGTGGTACCGCCTCCGGTACAACGACGTAACCGTTCTCTTCCCAAAATTCTAAGGCTTCTGCGTCAAAAACTGGCATAGGTCTCTCCTCACTAATCGGATCAGTTTCGGACTCCTCTGTAAACAGAGAAATGCTTTAACCGCTTGAAGATTAATGTGGTATTAAGAATATCGTAAAAGATTGAGAGAATCAAACTTTTCGATTTATAACCGTCCCTGAGCCTTTCCAAATTTTCGCAAGGCTCTCCGATACCCGAAAAATTTCTTGCAATCAATTCAGTCTTGCGCGAAAGTACGGATACTCTGACCGACGAAATTTAGCGAACATTAAGACGAAGGAGAAAGGTCACAATGCTCAAAGCAGGATTTATCGGTGCGGGAGGACGCAGCCAAGGCGCACACTATCCAAGCGTAAATCGTCTGGAAGATGACGTTGAGATGCTCGGTGCCTGCGAACTGGATGAGGAAAACTCGCACAAGTTTCCCAGAAATATGAGATCCCACACACCTTCACAGACCATCGGAAGATGCTGGATACACTGGACTTAGATGTCGTCTATTGTGTCATGTACGAAAGGTGGATTTTGCAACCCGCCTTGGATTGCCTTAACGCTGGCAAGCATCTATTTACTGAGAAACCTCCGGGGGCGCAGCATTGGTTGAGCACCTGGCTTGGAGTGGCGGCAAAAAACCGATGCTCGCCTCATCCGCATGTGTGCAGTGAATTTGTCAATCCATTGCGAGCAGATTCAGTCGATTTAGCTTACATTGCCCCGGCTTGCGACGTATCCTATAAGAGGGTCGGGCTAGAAGCCTCGTGGATCTCTATCGCCCTCGCTATTCGCTCAGTTGATCCTACGGGAATGGGTAGCAACTTGGGTTACCTAAATCGAAGTCGTGCGGCGTATTGGGGACGGGTGCAGCGCATTCGGTGAGCGGAACCCAAGCGGCATCTATTTCTTCTCGCTGACCGCTCGTGATTGCTCCGCCACTCGGAAAACGCTGATAGGGAAGTAGGACGCACATGGCTTTTTCTGCCTTGATCCTAGCCCGGGGCATCACGCTCCGGAATTTTTTTGTCCTGTTTTTTGGCTGGCACGGTTTTACGCGGTGGCAGGCAATTTCCGCCTCATGTCAAATCTAAAAGCTGAACGCGTATTCCCTGACAGCACACATATCCGAACTTGACTATGCTTCGATTGTTGTGTTAGAATTTGTGTTTTGCTACGGGAGATCGATTGATGCGTGGAAAAACGCTAGAACAACTCGTTAACGAAGCCCAGGCGAATGTCGGGCACATTACTGCCGATGAACTACACGCGGCAGTCGAAAAGAGTGAACGGTTAGTTATCCTAGATATCCGCGACAAAGAACTGTACGACGCCGGACATCTGCCGGGTTCCATCTCACTCCCACGTGCCGCTATCGAATTGGACATTGATGAAATTGTTCCCGATCAGGATATGAGAATCGTCACCTATTGCGGCGGTAACACGCGCGGCTCCCTTTCCGCTCATACACTGAAGATCATGGGTTACGAGAACGTCTCAATGTTGAACGGCGGATTTCGCGGCTGGAAGGCTGATGGCTTACCCGTTGAAGGCGGAGAAGATGAGTAGCGCACATACACCACGGAAAAGTGCATTTTCAGGACAACTGCATTCCAATTCGTTCGACAACGTTAAGATTTCCGTTCGATCCAGCCCATTTGCTTTTCTACATTTTCAAAAAATCCGAGTCTAGGTAAAGAAAGATTGATAAGTGAAGTAAGAAATCAGATAAAGGAAATCCTGCAGAACGCCATTGACGCGGCGGTTCAGAGCGGTGACCTCCCCCACGTCAACATTGCCGACATTCCGTTTTCTCCCACCAAAGCACCTGAGCACGGCGACATTGCCTGTCCGATTGCTCTATCGTTGGCTAAGACAGCCAAAACACCACCGCGCAGGATTGCGGAAGCGATTGCCAGCCATTTACAGATTGAAGAAGCCTCCCTGATTCGAAAGGTGGAAGTTGCCGGTCCGGGCTTTATTAACATATACCTGTCTAAGCTCTGGGTATATAACGTGCTTAGAACTATAGAAAATGAGGGGACGAAATTCGGACACTCAGACCACGGCCAAGGGGCGCGGGTGCAGGTAGAATTCGTTAGCGCCAACCCGACCGGACCCATCAATATCGTCAGCGGCCGTGCGGCGGCGGTGGGTGATGCACTCGTCAACCTGCTCAATGCCGTCGGTTACGAGGCGATTCGTGAGTATTACATCAATGATGCAGGGGGACAGGTCGAAAACCTCGGGGCATCAATTGATGTGCGGTATCGTGAGTTATTGGGTCAAGGCGGTTTGGAAATCCCGGAAGGCGGTTACCACGGCACCTATCTCATCAATCTGGCTCAGTCAATCATTGAAGAAAGCGGTGACAAATACCTACAAGATGATGAGGCAGAGCGAGTAGCCGTCTTTCGAGACCTCGGGATTGAACGGTTGCTCGCCGCACAGAAAGCGACTCTGGAGCGTTTCGGTGTTAACTTCGACATCTGGAGCAGCGAACGAGCGCTGCGCGAAAGCGGGAAACCGGACGAAATCATTGAGGTATTCGGCGAACGCGGCTATCTGTACGAGGCAGATGGCGCGACGTGGTTCCGCATGACCGATTTTGGCGACTCCAAAGATTGCGTAGTTATCAAGAGCGATGGCGAATACACCTACTTTGTACCTGATGCGGCGTACCACCGCGACAAATTCGAGCGCGGTTTCGAGAAAGCGATAGATCTTCTCGGACCTGATCACCAAGGGCACGTTGAACACCTCAAGCACTTCGTGGAGGCGCTTGGCTTGGGTGAAGATTGGTTAGAAGTTTGGATCATCCAGCAGGTCAACCTAATCGATTCCGAGGGCAACCGAATTGAAATGTCCAAGCGGAGCGGTCAGTTTTACACACTCGATTCACTCATCGATGAACTTGCTGAAGCCGTCGATGATCGATTTGCCGTGGATGTGGTGCGATACTTTTTCCTGATGCGCTCCAATACGAGTCACCTTGATTTTGACCTCAAATTGGCGGTCAAGCAAGCCAATGAAAACCCGGTTTTCTACGTTCAGTATGCGCACGCACGCTGCTGTAGCATTTTTCGCGAGATGGAGAACCAGGGCATCGCTCAAACCGAGTTAGATGAAGTGCTCGCCGACCACATCGACGATCCGGAGTCTTTGCACCTGATACGACATCTCGCGGAATTCCCGGAGGTAGTTTTGAACAGTGCGGAAAAAAGGGAACCGCACCGATTGACGCACTACCTATTCGAACTTGCCGGTCTGTTCCACGGCTTTTACAATGAGCACCGCGTGCTTGACCTTTCAAATTCGGCGTTGACACAAGCGCGGCTTATGCTAGTTGGCGCTGTACAGACGGTGTTGAGAAACGGCTTAACGCTGCTGGGAATTTCCGCGCCCAAATCAATGTAAATGGAGAGATCCGAGATTTTGAAGTCGGGATCGTGCAGGAAGCCTGGTTGCTCTCAACCTTGACGGTGAAGGCGTCAAACCTCTACGCCGTGTTGCACTACTTAAACTCCTTAACCGCCCTGCTAATGCCGTGCGCCATTTACACAGCCACTCAATAATTGACGTAGTTTTGCACTTATAGTCTGAAGAGGAAAAAAACTATGGCGACTTCTCAAAAGGATTTGTCCCTAGAAGAATATCGCAGTATCGATCGGGATCACGTCTGGCACCCGATTTTTCAGCATCAAGCCTTGGAGGATACAGATTTAACCGTTTTCAAAGAGGCGCACGGCACCACAATCACCGACTCGGAAGGCAATCAATACTTGGACGCGCTCTCGGGGTTATGGAACGTCAATGTGGGGTACGGACGCAAGCAGATTGCCGACGCCGTGTATGAACAGATTCAGCAATTGTCATACTATCCACTGTCACAGATTAATATCCCGGCAACACTTCTTGCCGACAAACTTGCCGAACTATTGCCGGGCGATTTGCGGCACGTCTTTTTTAGCAACAGTGGTTCCGAAGCCAACGAGACCTCAATAAAGATTGCCCGCCAGTACGGTCGTCAAAAATATCCCGGACAGAATCGATACAAGATTATTGCTCGCTACCGTGGATACCACGGTTTTACTTACGGCGCCATGTCGGCGACGGGGCAGACGCAGCGACGGAAAGTTTTTGAGCCACTTGTTCCCGGGTTTTTGCACGCCCACCCGCCATATTGCTATCGCTGCCCACTGGGGAAAAACTATCCGGCGTGCGACGTTTCGTGCGCGGATGAGATTGAACAGATTGTTCAATGGGAAGGTGTTGACACGGTCATCGGGGTCATTGCCGAGCCGATTATTGGCGGGGGCGGAGTTATTGTGCCGCCCGACGACTACCTCCCGAAACTACGAGAAATCTGCGATCGTCACGGTTTGCTCCTCATCCTTGACGAGGTCATCACGGGATTCGGGAGAACCGGCGTGCCGTTCGCCTGCGAACACTGGGGCGTCCAGCCGGACATCATTTCCCTCGCAAAGGGTTTAACAAGCGGATATCTCCCGCTCGGCGCGAGTGTAGTGACCCCGGAAGTGTTTGATGTGTTTCGGGGAGCGCCCGATGATTACCTCGAGTTCGCGCAGGTTGCCACCTACGGCGGACACCCCGTCACCTGCGCCGCGGGGCTCGCCAATCTCAAAATCTTGACAGAGGAACGGTTATGGGAGAATTCTGCTCAAGTTGGACGCTACTTGCTGGAAAAACTAAAGGTCTTGCTAGACCTTCCGATCGTCGGTGACATCCGCGGAAAAGGGTTGATGATTGGCGTCGAACTCGTTAATCCCGATCAATCGAGTCTTGATACGGCAACCACAAATAAAGTCGTCGGTATGATGCGCGACAAGGGGATTCTGATTGGAAAAGTGAGTCACACGATGGACGAGCCTGAGAACACCGTATTCATCGCGCCCCCTCTTATTGTGACGACCGCTGAGGCAGATCGGATTTTTGATTCGCTACGCGATGTGTTATCCGCTTTGTAGCCGGACGCGTTAGCAGGTATCAACATTCCGCTCCTCTGGAGCGGGGAATCGGTACGAGTCGGCGGACTATCAACATGCCGCTATTCCATAGCGGGGATTTCACTTTCGAATTGACAATCGAAATTCCCATCATCTGGAGGAATCTGAATTTGGTTTCAGGGTCAAGATTCCCCGAAATCATTAGTGAATCCCTAACAGTCGCACTAGAAATCGTTAGACGAAACAGCACCCCGGATTCTACACTCAAAGACATGTGAGTAGATTGCGATGAACCGTGAAACCATTGTAATCCTAGATTTTGGATCTCAATACACCCAGTTGATTGCCAGACGAATTCGCGAACGACGGGTTTACTGCGAGATCCACCCGTATCACATTTCAGTCGACGAACTAGGTGCGTTGAATCCCAAGGGAATCGTCTTATCTGGCGGACCTTCCAGTGTCTACGCGGCAAATGCTCCCCTTCCCGATCCCCGAGTTTTGACGCTCGGCTCTCCTATTCTTGGCATCTGCTACGGAATGCAACTTATCGCCCACCTTTCCAAAGGAGGCAAGGTGCATCCCACGGCTGAACGTGAGTTCGGCGCTGCATCCCTCGAGGTCGATCGACGTGGGACGTTATTCGAGGACCTGCCCGACGGGATCGATGTATGGATGAGCCACGGCGATCGAATCGATAGACTGCCCGAGGGTTTTCAAGTCATCGGTCACACACAGAACTCGCCGATTGCGGCGATGGCTGATCCCTATAGGAAGATTTACGGTTTGCAGTTTCATCCGGAGGTGATGCACACGAAGGATGACAATCGCATCCTATCCAATTTTGTACACAAGATTTGCGGCTGCCGCGGCGAATGGACGATGCAATCCTTTATTGCCGAGGCTACTGAGGAAATCCGGTGCACGACGCATGGCGGTCGTGTATTGTGTGCGGTGAGCGGCGGGGTTGATTCAACCGTGCTTGCCGCTTTACTCAAACACGCCATTGATGACGCACTGGTGTGCGTTTTTGTCAATAACGGACTCCTGCGAAAAGACGAAGCCGACGAAGTATTGTCAAATTTCCGAGAACTCGAGATTGGAGTCCATTATGCGGATGCCACGGATCGATTCCTTGAATATCTTTCGGGCGTCGAGAACCCAGAGAAAAAACGTCTCGTGATAGGAAATCAGTTCATAGAGGTGTTCAAAGAGGGCGTGGCGAAATTGGGAAAAATCGACTTCCTCGCGCAAGGCACGCTATACCCCGATGTGATTGAGAGTGTATCTGTCAAGGGACCGTCAGCGACAATCAAAACACACCACAACGTTGGCGGGTTGCCAAGTAATCTTCCGTTCCAGTTGATCGAGCCGTTTCGAGAATTGTTTAAGGATGAGGTCAGAGCTGTCGGTATGGAGTTGGGTCTTCCACAGTCGGTTCTGGGTCGGCATCCCTTCCCCGGTCCCGGCTTGGCAGTGCGGATTGTCGGTGCCATTACAAAAGAACGCTTGGACATTCTGCGCGAGGCGGATCAGATTTTCGTCACGGAATTACGTAAAGCTGGATTGTACGACGATATTTGGCAGGCGTTAGCGGTGCTTCTGCCCGTCAAAAGTGTCGGCGTGATGGGGGACGAGCGTACCTACGAAAACGTTGTGGCGCTGCGTGCGGTTACGAGCACCGATGGGATGACTGCCGACTGGGCGAAGATTCCGCCCGAAGTGTTGGGAACTGTCTCCAATCGTATCATCAATGAAGTACACGGTATCAATCGCGTGGTCTACGACATAAGCTCCAAACCGCCAAGCACGATTGAGTGGGAATGAGAATTCTAACGTCGTGTAATGTCGATTGACATGCATTCTTGCCCATGAGGCAGAGATTCTTCTGTTGCGAATCCGGGGTAAATCGATTATACTGCACCCCAAACAACGGCTAATAACCCTTGGCGCCAGTCCGGAGACTGAATTAAGCCATTGTGAAGTCCCCTTTTCTCGGCACGAGACCGGTTTCGGCAAGGAGACACTCTCTATGTATAGACGTCATTTTACACCCGTTTCGATTGGGCTTCGGGATTGGATCGCACTCATTGCTCTATTGACTCTCACCGCTAGTTCTCCAAACGTCGCTGCCCAATCGCAGATAGCTCGGGATACCTATGCCATCTTTGAAGCGAGTTGCCTTAACTGCCACGGTCCCGACGGCGCCTTTCGAGAAACACTCCTTATGGAACACAGCGAACTTATTGATGGCGGCACCGTTATTCCCGGAAATCCCAATGCCTCCGAGTTGTATAAACGCCTCCTTGGTCCCACCGAAAACGGTGTTCAGATGCCGTTCGGACTCCCCCAACTGCCTCCTCAATCCATTGAGGTCGTTCGACGCTGGATTCTTGCCGGCGCACCCGATTGGACGATTACTCCGACAACCCTCCGTCGTTTCATTACCCCCCGCGAAGTGCTCACAAGCATCGAGTCACACCTCAACTCGCTCGCGTCGTTTGACCGCTCCTTCGCACGCTACTTCACGATGACGCATCTCTATAATGCCGGCGCGACACCGGAGATTCTTGGTGAGTACCGCAAAGCGCTTTCCAAACTCGTTAATAGTCTCTCGTGGCGGCTCAAAATCACAAACCCGCAGCCCATCGACCCAAATGAGACAATCTTTTACATCGACCTGCGGCACTACGAGTGGGACCGGAATGACGGCTGGACGAAGATAGAGCAGGCGTATCCTTATCACATCTCGTTTGACGCGCCCGCACAACTTGCTCTGCGGAACCAACTGGGACGGTTGCTGACGTCAATGGAATGCAATGTGCCATCAGTCCATATCGACTGGTTTATTGCAACCGCATCTACGCCGCCGTTGTATCATGACCTGCTTTCGCTGCCGTTGACAGATAGGGAGTTGGAGACTCGATTGGAGGTCGATGTCGTGCGCAATCTGCGCGATGCACCGGGGATTGAAGTCTGGCGGGCGGGGTTAAAAAATTCGGGTGTGTCAAACCACAACCGAGTGGTGGAACGCCATACCTCTCGCTATGGAGCGTATTGGAAGAGCTACGACTTTGCAGGCAGTGTCGGAACACAGAACATCTTAACCCACCCGCTTAACTTCACGCATGATGGGGGAGAAGCTATCTTCCATCTCCCAAACGGGCTGCAGGGTTATTACCTTGCGGATGGTAGTGGAATTCGACTGAACACAGCCCCGATTAGCATCGTTTCCAACCCCGCCACAAGCGATCCCACGGTGCGCAACGGAATCTCCTGTATCGGTTGCCATACGGAAGGGATGAAGACGTTTGAGGACGAGGTGCGTTTCGTGATTGAGAGCAACCCGAATCCGCCTTACAACAAAGCGCACGCGCTAAGGTTGTACGTCGAGAAATCGGAGATGGACACACTTGTGGAAGAAGATATGAACCGCTACCGTGAGGCACTTGAAGCCACCGGCGGTGAATTTGGCGGTGTTGAGCCGGTTTCACGTTTTCACGAGGCATTTCAGAAACCGATAGACGCGGCATACGCCGCTGCCGTGGTCGGATTGCAGACCCAGACGTTCCTCGAAAGGGTTCGTGATAACACGGGACTGCAGAACGTTGGATTGTTAGCCTTGGCTGATGAGAACGGGAGCGTGAAACGGGACACCTGGACATCAAGTTTCCGAGACGTGATGTATGCGTTGGATTACCCGGAACAGGTTGGAGAGCCGCCGGTTATAACGGATCCGGATGTGTTACCGGGTTCGGTTGTTCAGATTCCGGACCCGACGCTGCGTATAATGATTGCGGAAGAACTTGGCGATAGCCCCAATGCCCCGCTTACCGTAGAGGACATGGCGCGGTTGAGAAGGCTGCTTTCGCTGGACAGGCGTGTCCACGACTTAACAGGCTTGCAACTGGCGAAAAACCTCAATCACTTGGAACTTGATAACAGTAAGATTTCCGATTTGTCACCCCTGAGCGGCTTGACAAACCTCCAGTTCCTAGAGGTTCACGGTGAGTTATCCGATCTATCGCCGCTCGCGGGATTAATAAATTTGAGGCGTTTGGACATTGGAGGTACCAACGTGACCTACCTGTCGCCGATTGCGGGACTAACCAATCTGAGAAGTTTGGATATTGGAGGTACCGACGTGTCCGACGTATCAGTCCTAGCAGGACTAACCAATCTGGAAGAATTGGCTATTTCCGAACTAAACATATCCGACCTGTCGTCGCTCACAGGATTGATTAATCTGAAGCGCATGCATTTTTCCGGTACAAACCAATCCGTCATGTCGTTCGTTGCAGGACAGACCAATCTGGAGTATATAAGTTTTAGCATTGACGGGGTATCCGATATATCGCCGATTGCAAGATTGACCAACTTGAAAGGCATTCATACCTGGGGAAATCCCATATCTGATTTGTCACCACTGACAGGATTAACAAGACTGGAGCTGATCGACATTTGTGGTGCAGAACTGTCGGACCTTTCGCCTTTGGCGGGCTTGACCAATCTTAAAGAACTGTATCTTGTACACAATGGAATTTCTGATATAACAGCGCTCGCGGGCCTAACTAGATTAGCCCGCCTGAATATTAGCCTAAACCACGTATCGGACATATCGCCCCTCGCAGGGCTAACCAACTTGAAATGGCTGGCAGTCGATAACAACAATATCTCCGATTTCTCGGTCTTGGATGCGTTGCCCGCCAACACTAAGATTGTATGGCATGACAATCCGGGCTACCCAAAAGGAGGTTCAAAGATAGAGGGGCCCTGGTTATGGGTCAACTTGCCGAAAACAAGACTGGGGCGTGCCGCCGATCTACTCTCGGAAGCAACCGGGGGCAGGGTGACGGAGGAGAGGATTGCCACCAATGGCGCAACAGTAGGAAAACCTATCGGGAGCGAGGTGTGGATAGCCAACATACTCCCCTCCACGGATCGGAACAACATCGGAATTATGCTGGACGACGGAGTTATCTATGGCACTGTATCTCTTTATTCGCCGCGTGAACAGAAGACAAGGATGCACGTTGGTAACGATGAGGGGCTAAAGGTCTGGCTCAACGGGGATCTGGTCTACGAGGTGTTGGACGGAAAGGAACTGGAACTTGAATTCAATGATTTCTTCCCGGTTACACTTCAGCAGGGGAAAAATGTACTGTTAGTCGCGGTTTTCTCGCCCAGTTCTGAAACTGGCGCATTTTTTGGATTTGAATCCGGAACCGAATATACGGTGGCGACCGGCATAGATTACGGCTTTTCTCAGATGCCGATTCACATCGGCGATACCTTTACCTTCGATATCCGTGCTGAGAATGTTTCCGACTTGGCGGGCTGGCAGTTTGATATCGCCTTCGACCCTAATACCCTTGAAGCGCTCGACGTGAGTGAAGGCGATTTCCTGAAAACGGACGGCGGATCGACTTTCTTTCAGGGCGGACGTATTGAAAACCCTGGCGGCAAAATCTCGGGACTTCGTGCGGCACGGATCACCGACGGCGGCGTGAGCGGCAGTGGTTCTCTTCTTCAAGTAGGGTTCGAGGCAACGTCCGGCGGCGAAACGAAAATCACGTTGCAGAATTTCAAGTTCGGTGCTAGCACGGGGGAAATCATTCCCACAGGGCCTCACACAATTCATATCACTGTACAGGAACGACTGCTGACTGGGGATGTGAATCGTGACGGTGATGTCGACATTCTCGATCTGATTCTCGTGGCGCAAGAGTTAGGGAAAAGGGTAGCCGCCGACTCTCCAGAGGATATCAACGGCGATGGAATTGTGAACATCTTTGACCTCACCCTCGTGGCACAGGGTATTGGAGCCGCCGCAGCACCTGCTGTTGCGACAGGACAGGTAGACTCGGCGACTATAGAGACGTGGATTGCTGAAGCACGTCTAGCAGATGACGGTTCGATTGCATTCCGACAGGGGATCGCGAATCTTGAAAATCTATTGGCGTCGCTGATTATTCCCCAAGAGACCGCCCTGCAGGCCAACTACCCGAACCCGTTCAATCCCGAGACATGGATTCCCTACCAGTTGGCAGTACCCGCGGAGGTCGCGCTGACGATTTATGACATGAACGGGGGAGTAGTTCGGCGGTTGGAGTTGGGGCATCAAGCGGCGGGCACCTATCAGAGCCGAAGCCGCGCGTTGTATTGGGACGGTCGCAATGAGCGCGGCGAGTCTGTCGCCAGCGGCTTATATTTCTATACGCTGAGGGCGGGCGAGTTCGCGGGGACGCGCAAGATGCTAATAAGAAAGTAGTAGGCATACTCCGGTAACCTTCGTGCACATTACAGCACGGCGGAGAAATCTCTATCGCCCTCCTTAATCAGTCGGTTGATCCCCGCCGGGGCTTTAAGAGGCCGGTGCGCGGAAGATCTCTATCGCACTCGTTATCCACTCGCTTGAAGGATCCCTATCGCGCTCATTATCCATTCGCTTGATCCTACAGAATTGTGCGAGAAAGAAACCGAGTTTTGAAGAAAAAACTCGGTTTCGAGACGCATGATTCTACTTGAAATGACTTTTCAAACAGGTTCTAAATACTAGATTTCCGTTTCCCTCATTTGCGATTCATCCATTAGGAATGCGGTAGCGGCGAAAGAAAACTTAATGATCGACCTCCTTGAGTCCTTGAACTCGGTGCAACGACAAGCGGTGCAACATGCCGAGGGACCGCTGTTACTTCTGTCCGGCGCCGGTAGCGGCAAGACGCGCGTCATTACCTATCGCATTGCTTATCTACTTCGTCACCACCGCGTGTCGCCGTTTAACCTCCTCGCGGTAACGTTTACCAACAAAGCGGCAGGGGAGATGAAATCCCGCCTAGAAGGGCTCGTCGGCGAAGAGACGACGAAGTTGATTTGGGTGTCAACTTTTCATGCCTCCTGTGCCCGCATTCTGCGCAGAGATATTGAGAGGCTCGGATTTTCTCGTTCCTTCACAATTTACGACACGGTCGATCAGCTGGCGGTTATCAAAGAGATTCTCAAGAATCTTCAGATGCGCGAAGAGATGAATAACCCCAAGGCCGTCTTGAGCCAGATTAGCAAAGCCAAGAACGATTTTGTGACTCCGGACGAGTTTTTGCAAACCGCGGACGGATACTTTGAAGAGAATATCGCAAAAATCTATCCTTTGTACCAAAACTATCTCCGTGAAAACAATTCCTTAGACTTCGACGACCTAATCGGTTTAACCGTGAGGTTGTTTGCTTCCTGCCCCGATGTTCTGGAGTATTACCGAAGCAAGTTTCGATATATTCTTGTTGATGAATATCAGGACACCAATCGTGGTCAATACCTGCTCGTTCATGCACTGGTTAAGGAGCACCAGAACATCTGCGCCGTAGGCGACGACGACCAGTCCATTTACTCGTGGAGAGGTGCGGATATCAACAATATCCTCGACTTCGAGAAGGACTATCCGCAAACTACGGTGCTGCGCCTTGAGCAAAATTATCGCTCGACGCAAAACATCCTCTCTGCCGCTTATGAGGTCGTGCGCAACAATCAACGACGAAAGGAAAAGAAACTCTGGACAGAAAATGGACAGGGTGACCTGATTGATTGTTATGAGGCGATAGACGAAGTTGACGAGGCAAAATATGTCATAAAGCAGATTCGCGAGGTGCGCTCGAAGGGATTCAAGTATACCGACTGCGTGATTTTTTACCGGATTAACGCCCAGTCCCGCGCGTTTGAGGAAGCGTTGAGAGGCGCAAACATCCCTTATCAAATCGTGGGAGGCGTCCGATTCTACGAGCGGATGGAGATAAAAGATCTCATCGCCTATCTCCGTGTCATTGTGAATCCCGACGATTCAATTAGCCTCAGACGAATCATTAACGTCCCCCGCAGAGGAATCGGAGGAACTACGCTTGCGAAACTTGAGGACTTTGCGGATGAGGAACAGATTGACCTGTTCTCTGCCCTTCGTCGTGTCAATGAAATCTCGACGCTGCGTGTAGCCGCGAAGACAAAAATCCAAGAGTTCGTTCAACTGATTGAAAGTTTCGATCCGGCGCGTCCTCCTGAGGATATTATCAACGAGCTACTTGATGTTACGGGTTATCTTACTTTTATCAAAAGCGATAACACAATTGAGGGGATGGGCAGAGTTGAAAATGTGAGCGAGTTCATCTCCGCCGCCGCCAGATACGAGGGAAACGAACCCGAGCCGACATTGTCAGGGTTTTTGGAGTTGATTACCTTGGTTGCCGATGTGGACAACATGGACGACAAAAGTGATGTGGTAACGCTAATGACGCTCCACAGTGCAAAAGGGTTGGAGTTTCCTATCGTCTTCATGGCTGGAGTTGAGGAAGGCTCCCTGCCCCATCAACGCGCATTTGCCGATGAAGCAGAACTGGAGGAGGAGCGGCGGCTCTGTTATGTGGGTTTGACGCGGGCAAAAGAGCGCGCCTCCCTATCCCACGCGCGAACACGCAGAATCCACGGTCTTGAGGATTATCGCATGCCCTCTCGCTTTATCCAAGAGATTCCACCCGAGCTAATCAATCATATTGACAGGTATGAGACCGCCCATCGCCCCACCGTTAGATCCTACGATCCCGATGAATCCGATTATGACGTGGGTTCCTCATTTGACTATAGCGTTGGCGAATTCGTGTTTCACCCGAAGTTTGGTCGCGGCAAGATTACCGGAATCAATGGGGCTGGGCAGAACATGCGGGTTACGATTCGATTTGCGCGTGGTGACGAGAAGACCTTGGTCGCTGGATACGCATCATTACAGCCGATGGTAATGTGATAGACAATCCTAAGTTATCACTTTTATTTGACAGGGGACAGAAACCGAGTTTTTTCCGACGCGAAAACACGAGATTGACGAAAATCAGGCCAATTTACCAATTGACATCTTTCCAAAATAAGTATCCGTTTGGCTTGAATTTACGTTATATCCTTTCAACATCTTCTATTGTAGAAAGGATATACCCATGAGTCAATTTGAAAAAGCAATAAAGTTGTCAGATGAGCAATTTCTGCGAGCGGTTGGTATTGACAAGGCAGCGTTCAACCTTATTTTGGAGCGCGTGGCGGCTTACCTCGAAAACCTTCGAGAAGAACGACCGATGAAGAAACGCGGAAAGAAATCGGAGGTGGCATTGACCGATCGCCTTCTATTGACATTCACCTATTTGCGTCACTATCCAACCTTTGCCAGATTAGGTGCAGAGTTTGGTATCAGTGAGTCTTATGCAAATAAACTCTATCATCAGATACTTGATGTGTTGGTTAAGGTGCTTTCGCTGAAGAACCGAAAGCACTTATTAGAGAGCAATCTGCAAACCATCATCATTGATGTCACCGAGCAACCGATTGAACGTCCAACCAAAGGACAGCGTGTGTACTACAGCGGTAAAAAAAACCCATAAAAGTTCAATTGATTGCATGTTTGGCGATGTTAGAACTATTATCGGTTGTTTGCCGCAAGGGGAGTGTACACGATTTTAGAATCCTGAAGGAAAGCCGTGTAGCGATTTCTCCTGAGACCGAGAAGTTGGCTGACAGTGGTTATCAGGGCATATCCAAGCTGTATGCCAACAGTTCGACACCTATTAAGAAACGTCGGAGTGCGCCCTTGACTCCAGAGGCGAAGCAATTCAACCGGCAGTTGGCAACACAAAGAGTTGGCATTGAGAATATCGTCAGACGGTGTAAGATTTTTCGCATCACCAAAGACATTTATCGAGGCAAACATCGCAACTATGGGAAAACGTGGAATGTGATTGCTGCCATTGTGAACCTGAGATATTGCTCGACAAGTTGCCAGACAGTGTAGTTATTCCAATCTCCAAGATTGCTGTAACCACATGGATCCATTTTGGAAAGATGTCTAATGATTTAGCAAACACGAATCAAAAACTCGGTTTCTCTGTTACACGTAACAACTTGTGTTAGACTAACAGACAAATTACCAAAAATTGTGAAGAGGAAACAAAAATGGCAGCCATTACGCCAGAGGAAGTAGAACACGTTGCGAATCTCGCACGCCTTGAATTTAATGAGGAGGAAATAACGGAGTTTACGCATCAACTCGGTAGAATCTTGGACTACATCGGAAAACTGAACGAATTGGATACAACGGATGTTCCGCCTACGTCTCATGTCCTCCCAGTTCACAATGTTCAGAAAGCGGATGATGTCAATCCCTCTTATGATCGAGCGGTTGTTCTGGACACAGCGCCGAGTGCGGAAAAAGGGTATTTTGAGGTGCCGAAGGTGATTGAGTAAGAGGAGTTAGAAATCATGGCACAGAAAAAGGCGGAACGTCCGATTGGACAGAGTGAATCCCGAGCTACACGTGAGGACATCCTCAAGAAAATGCATGCTATATTCGACATGGAACCTGATCAGCGTACAAGGGATGTGATAGGCGCAATGCTAATTACAGAAATGTCAAAGGGCAACCCTCTGGATAAAACACAAATCGTCCAAAGGGTGATGGCATGTTTACATTCTGTGTTTCCGCTTCTGCTTCGTACTCCGGATGAAAACAACTTAGACGATAATCCGAACGCCCGACTTCCATCCGACAAAGAGGAATTACAAATCATGGGGAGATTACTATCCGAGCATATCTACGAACAGTTCGTCCAACCGTATCTTGAGCACGCTACCAAACAAGGTGAAACACGAACCGAACGTTAGGATATCCTCAAAATGTCGAAATCCCGATTAGAATTCGTGCGTGAATCCGTTGCCGACGGGGCTAGTTGATAAGTCAGTGTTTAGTGGCTAGTGATGAGTGGTCGGGAAAAAACATACAACCCGTGAGGGGCAACGAAACCCGATTTCGCTAGGGAATTGCTCTTACATCGGGGCAAGGACGGCTTGATTGCGTGGAAGCGCTTAAAATTTTCAAGGGTTTACAATCCGCTGCTGTTTCAGCGCCTCTATTTCACGCGTAAGTTCTTCTATTTTTCGCTCTTGGTCGCGATCTCTTCTCCCGCGCCACGCGGGAATACCTACGGCTACCACAATGAGGGCGATTAGACCGTATACGACATTTGTCAATAGTGCGATCTGTTTTTCAATACCGGTCACACGTCCTTCAAGTCGCGCAACGTCAATTTTTAGTGTTTCTATATCTGCCTTCAAAGGCGCGATTTCCTCTTTGATTTCCTCTTTGATAATCAGGCGGATTCTATCAAGATCTTCCGGCGTTAACTCGGCATGAACCGGCATCGCGATTGCAAAAGAAATAATTGAGATAAAAAGGACAAACTTCATCGCTGCTCCTTTCTCCGTGTTCAAGCGTTTTGCTTCCGGGATGTGCGAGTTTACGGAGGCGTGGATTCGCCAAGCGTGAACCGGTTGGCTATTGGCGCGGTGGCTCTGCCATCCGCAGCCTGCGCTACATTAATATTATCCCTGATTTCGAAAAAAGTCAAACAAAATTGGGACTGTTTCACAGGGGAATGGCGCTTGATTTGCAGTGTTTGGAAGAATGGAAGCATGGAGGCCATTAGGTGGGCAGCATCCACCCGACCGTGTTGGGATGAGTTACGACTGACCCACACAAATCTCAGGCTTCTGTTGACAATCAGATATAAGGTTGTGGCATAATATACAGCATTGTGCAGAAAACCTTAGTTAAGTTCTAACTGAAATAGGGTGCAGATATGGCACAAATCGTTCCCTTGTATGACACCGCTTTCAAGAAAGCCTTCAGCCATCCCGACATCTTCAGCCAATTCGCCGAGGATGTTTTCGGCGCCGAGTAGATTGTGAGAGGCTCAAGATTGCGTAAACGCAGAAAACGTAAAGGATTGAATCCTTGGGATCGCAAATCCGCGAACAGCGGGAGAGAATTGCCGAAGAAAATAGTCATGCCACACACTTCAGTCGATCAGCTTCACCACTTGGAAGTCGTGTTAGAAAAACATATTCCAACGTTTAAAGCAAAGAAACGGTCTATGATTGCCCTTCATTTGAGCGATGTCGCCGGGGAACTCCCACATTTTGAAAAGTGTTACACGGCACTCACGCAGAGCGAAGAAATTTCCGAGGATGACCTCGCTGACTGTATGGAAGCACTTGAAGTCTCTGTACTCCACATGCTAAGTCATATGAAGGACCTGAAACCACTACTCGGTAAAGCGGTAAATTCGTTGGCGGAATGAACCCCGAAGGAGCAGAAGTTGCATGTCGTTGTACCAACTCACAGCCCACGAGCTTCATGAGAAGCTAAAAGCACGAGATATAACCTCCGCGGATCTCACACAATCGGTGCTTGATCGTATTGACGCTGTCGAAGGGCAGATTGAAGGCTACATTACCCTCACGAAGGAGACGGCGTTCCAGCAAGCCGAAGCTGCGGATGCTGGTTTCCAACGCGGCGATGAGATGCCGCCGCTCGCGGGAATTCCAATCGCGATCAAAGACGTTATCTGCACCAAGGGCGTATTGACCACCTGCGGTTCCAAGATTCTGGGCAACTTCGTGCCGCCATACGATGCCACCGTGACGACGAAACTCCACCAGCAAGGGAGCGTAGTCATTGGCAAAACAAATATGGATGAGTTCGCGATGGGGTCGTCCACGGAGAATTCCGCGTACCGAATTACGCGCAACCCGTGGGACTTGGATACCATACCCGGGGGATCGAGCGGCGGCTCCGCCGCGGTAGTCGCCGCTGACGAAGCTATCTGTTCCATCGGATCAGACACCGGAGGCTCGATCCGGCAGCCGGCGGCGCTCTGCGGAGTTGTGGGCATGAAACCCACATATGGACGTATTTCGCGATTCGGGTTGGTTGCCTTCGCCTCCTCTTTGGATCAGATCGGACCGTTCACCAAAGATGTGACCGATTGCGCTCTGATGCTTAACGCAATCTGTGGACACGATCCGATGGATTCAACCTCCGTCAATCTGCCGACGCCAGATTACACCGAATATCTAACTAACGATATTGAAGGCATTAAAATCGGCGTTCCGAAGGAATACTTCATTGAAGGGATGGACACAGAGGTTGAAGGAATCGTCCACACGGCAGTCGAAGCGCTGAGGAAGTGCGGCGCCTCCATTGAGGATATCTCTTTACCTCACACCGAATACGCGATTGCAACGTACTATATCATCGCCCCTGCGGAGGCGAGCGCGAACCTTGCGCGATATGACGGCGTCCGATACGGATATCGCGCCGAAGACGCCGACGAACTCGTTGAAATGTACAAGAAATCCCGCAGCCGCGGGTTTGGAGATGAGGTCAAACGGCGCATAATGCTTGGAACGTATGCACTAAGTTCCGGGTATTATGATGCCTACTATTTGAAAGGGCAGAAAGCGCGAACCTTGATTAAATCCGATTTCGATCGCGCCTTTGAAACCGTTGACGTCATCGTGACACCGACCTCGCCGACACCAGCATTCAAAGTGGGCGAACGCACCGCCGACCCGCTCCAGATGTACCTATCGGATGTCTTGACGACCCCCTCTAGCCTTGCGGGTTTGCCGGGAATCTCGGTCCCGTGCGGGTTGACATCGGGCGGTCTTCCAATCGGTCTCCAGATGTTAGCCGCGCCGTTTGAAGAAGGGAAAATCTTAAATGCCGCGTACACATTTGAACAACATACGAATCACCACCTGCAGAAACCGAATCTGTAAACGGCAAGAGGGAGCACCGAGATCAATAACGAATGTGGAAAATAATCCGCAAAACTGTTCTGTAGCGTTTGCTTGTATTCGTCCTTGAGATTCACCTTGGTTTGACTATGAACACTACGAACCACTTTTCAGCCAATGCCATTCTTGCGCCCACGGGCGCACTGCTAGGCGCAATCATCGGCGGCATCTTGTGGGCAAAATATATCAACTGGACAGGTATGACAGCCGGTTGGGTTGCGCTAGTTATCGGACTTCTATCCGGTCTCGGCGCCGTGCTGACGAGTCGCTCACGCCGCGTTGCTATTGCCTCGGTCGCCGTTGTTTTTGCCATCATTGGAATTCTATTGGGCAAGTACCTTGATGTCCGATGGAATGCGCCCCGCACAGTTGGTATAGTTGAGGCACAACCGGATATCCCGCCAGAATACGCGGAGAGCATTGCCAAGATGGTTGAAGCAAGCGAAGCCGGCAATTCGACATGGAAACTCATGCGGATGCGAATGGAATGGTTCGATCTGATTTACTACGCGGTTGCCAGTTTCGTCGCGTTTCGTACAGCCTATAGTAAGCGATTACACCAACTCCTATTCAGAACAACGTGAACCCAGACTAGCTACACTAACTCGAAGCCACAGTTTACTACGTTGTAGCGCTATTTTTTAGGATATTGATTGCATTATCTATCGGGCATCATTTATAGAAGTCTGATTGAAATCGATACTCACAGTGGCTGAATAGCATCAGTCACTGACTTTGAACGGAGCGAATGAATGAAAGAAGGTCGTAACGGTCATCTTGCCGCACCTCATAAACCCTTGGCTTCTCATGGTAGTTCGTCTTTGGCAGGCCTCCTCATCTGGTCTATTGCAGTGATCTGTCTCTTGTGTCCGAACCCTTTACCAGCGACGGAAGCCGACGATTTGATATCCAAAGAACCTCTGGATGAGGAACTCCTGGAGAATCTTTCCCTGCTGTCAGAAGTTTTGGCACATATTCAACAGGGGCATCTGGAGTCACCGGAACCGAAGAAACTAATGTACGGCGCCATCCGCGGTATGCTGCGGACACTTGATCCGTATAGCCAGTTTTTCGATCCTGATAGCTATGGGAATTTCCGCACCGAAAGTCGCGGTGCCTATGGCGGTCTCGGCATGGTGATTGGATTTCGCCAAGACCGTCTGACCGTAATCTCGCCGTTCAAAGACACACCCGCCTACGAGGCAGGGATTCAGAGCGGCGATGTTATTAGCCTTATAGAGGAGGAACCGACCGCGACCATGGCTGTGGATGAAGCGGTCGAACTCCTGCGTGGAGAACCCGGCACCCAAGTAACGATTACGCTGCTACGCGAAGGTGAAAACGAACCGCTTGAGGTTACGATAACACGTGACGTTATCCGTTTTCGTTCCGTTGAATCCAAAGTTCTAAACGGCGATGTCGGGTATATCCGAATTAACCAGTTCCGGGACACTACGGGATCCGACGTTGACAAAGCCTTCGAATCCTTCAATGCACAGGGACTTCGCGGGATTATTTTAGATCTACGTTCTAATCCCGGCGGCTTGCTTAGTTCAGCCGTTGAGGTGGCGAGCGATTTCCTTGACCCTGATCTGTTGATCGTCTATACAGAAGGAACTAGCCCGCGAGAAGACTTGCTCGCCCGGCCTGGTCAGAAGCAGAAACACTATCCTCTCGTTGTTCTTGTCAATGGAGGGAGCGCGAGCGGTTCGGAGATTGTCGCTGCGGCCATTAAAGACCATGGTAGAGGCATTGTGCTTGGCCGCAAAACCTTCGGAAAAGCGTCCGTACAAAAGGTCGTCCAGCTAAGCGGTGACCATGCAATTAAACTGACCGTCGCTCATTACTTCAGTCCCAGCGGCGTCAATATCCACAAGATTGGGATCACGCCGGACATTGAAGTCCCATGGTTCAGTCAATCCGAGAATAAGATTCTCACCAAGCTACGCAATCACGAAAAAATCCAAACGTTTATCGAGGAAAATGGCGATGACGTTTTGGCAAAGTTGGACGCGGCGCGCCATGCATCGCGCGAGGACCGCGAGGCAATAGCCATGTTGCGGAAATACCGGCGCTTGGTGGACGCGTTGTCCGAAGAGGAGCTTGTCCTTGGGAATGCGGGGATAAACCTTGCCATCGCGCGTGAAACCGAAAATGACCTAGACGAGTACGAACACGATCCACAAATCTTGGCTGCCGTTCGACAGTTGAAACTGCTCGAACTTTTCCAGACAAAACTCAGATAGTTGATATTGCCGCCATCTGAGTAGTCTTTCCACATTCACCAGCGTCTGACTACCGCTGAAGGGAGCCATTACTTTATGACCACGAAACCGAATGTCCTTCTTATCGGCGTTGATTCCCTTCTTGCCGACCACATGAGTTGCTACGGTTATCACCGCCACACCACCCCGCATATAGACCGATTTGCTCAAGACGGGGCTCTCTTTGAGCGAACGTACAGCGCTCACATACCCACCACCAGCGCCTACTCGTCTATGCTCTCCGGCATGGATTGCTTTAGTACCCAAGTCGTCGCACTGCGACATAAAGGTCCTCTAAGACCTGAAGTCAAGACCTTGGCTGAGATTTTGCGCGACTCCGGTTATAACACCACCTGCGTTGGTTTCAGCGGCAATCCCGGCTCCCGCGGCTTTGACAGCTACCTTGATTACCCGGGATGGGGAAGTTGGGCGGAAGGGCGCAGCCCGAAGGCACAGAACCTCAACAATGTGACGATTCCCGAGCTGGACAGGCTCGTCGACCAGAGCGACCCCTTCTTTCTCTTTCTCCGGCATATGGATCCGCACGCACCTTACCTGCCGCCCGAACCCTATGAGCGTATGTTTTACCACGGCGACGAGTGCGATCCGAGTAATACATCAATGCAACCCGTGATGGCGTTCAAGCCGTTTTGTGATTTTTTCGCGAGTTGGATGCCGCCCGGTATTACCGACAAAGATTACGTCATCGCGCAGTATGACGGCGCTGTTGCGTACATGGACGCGTGTATTCAAGCCATCTTTAACGCCCTCGAAGCCCGTGGTGTCTTCGACAATACCATCATCATCTTCAATGGGGATCACGGCGAAACTCTTTACGATCATGAATGCTGGTTCGACCATCACGGGCTTTACGATGTCACCCTGCACGTCCCTTTGATAATCCGTTATCCGCGCGCCGTCCCCGCCGGGAAACGCGTCTCCGGTTTTAACCAGCACAAAGATCTCGTTCCAACGATTCTCGAATTGGCATCAATCCAAACGGACATCGAATTTGACGGCAGAAGTTTGATGCCGATGGTCGAGGGAGAGGTCCCCTCACACGAGAGTGAATTTTACATTACCGAGTGCACATGGATGCGGAAGCACGGCTGGCGAACACCACACTGGAAGATGATTGTCGCACTTGAACCCGATTTCCATTTCAAACCCACGATTGAACTCTACAATCTCGTCGAAGATCCGGATGAGAACAATAATCTTGCAGAGACTCGACCGGATGTTGTCGCCGCCTTACAAGACAGAATGCACGCTTGGATTGCCAAACGGGAAAAGGAAACCGGGTTAAAGAATCCGATGATGACGCAGGGAGCCTGGGTGGAAGGTGCGCCGTTCAAAACATCGCAAGATGCTTACGACACGCTGCATATCGGAGATCCGGGACAGGCGGCGCGATTGCAAGCCAAAAGTCGGCAATAATGGTAGTAGCGATCTCCTGATCGCGACCGCGTAGCCGGGACGCTACGGTGCATTTCAAGGGAAGAAAAATGGAACCTGATCCGAAAGTCATTGACGAATTGGTGCGGCGCATCGTTGAAATCGTTAGTCCGTTGCGCATAATTCTGTTCGGTTCGGCGGCACGCGACGATATGGGACCGCACAGTGATCTTGATGTGCTAGTGGTCATGCCAAACGGCATCCACCGGGGCAAGACTGTCCAAGAAATCTACCGGCGGATGGGAGGAGTTCGTTGTCCAAAGGACATCATCGTTGTGACGGAAGGCGATGTAATACAATTCGGTTCTAACCCCTACATGATAATCAAGAGCGCGTTGGAAGAGGGGAGGGAGGTTTACGATGCCCCACGATGAAACCATTCGCGGAGCACCCCTTGACTGGTTGGATCGAGCGCGAGGACATCTAGCTTTGACAAAGCAGACCAAGCCAGAAGCGGCATTCTGGGAGGACTTATGTTTCCACGCTCAGCAGGCAGCGGAAATAGCGATTAAAGCCGTATACCAACATAACGATCTGGTTTACCACTACACTCACGATATTCATGATTTGGTCAATGGGCTTGGAGAAAGCGGCATACCGATAACACCGGTTGTCAGCGAAGCGGCTGTGCTGACGAGATACGCCTCTCAAACTCGATACCCTGGCGCCTTTGAACGTGTTACCCGAATGGAATATCAAGAGGCTCTACGCTTGGCAGAATCTGTAGTTGCTTGGGCAGAGGAACACATGGGAGTCGGACGAGATTGAACAGTTGAGGAAAAATTATCCCGGATGACTCTAATTGCAATCGGATGCGCACTGTCGTCTCATTTAAGCGTCAGCCTGCCAGACCTGCGGATTCTTGAATGAACTCTGGAGTGCACAGATGTCCTTAGTCACCGTCATCGGACGCGGCCACTCCGGCACACGCGCAATTTCACACACGTTATATGCCAGCGGCGTGTTCATGGGAAGGACGCTCAATTCTTCAGGCGACAAGATCCCTCCCGACGCAATGTACGAAGCCTGCCATGTCATGGCAAAACACGTCAAGTGGAATGGCGGTTTGTCTTGGGATTTCTCGCCGCTTCACATGATGGAGATCGATAAGCAGTTTGAAGCGTTGATAAACAGTTATTTGGACGATGTCCTGTCGAACACGTGCGAATACCGAGGCTGGAAAATACCGGAGACGACGTTGGTTTACCCGTGGATCCTTCGAATGTTTCCCGACCTCAAGTATATTCATTGGATTCGCGATCCGAGGGACTGTATCCTTAGCGGACACGGCACCGACGACCTGCGGCGTTTCGGCGTTCAATATCCGTTAACCGATGACGTTCGGAAACGCCGGGCAATCTCATGGCTGTATCAATACCAAATAATGCAATCGACACCCAAGCCGAAGAACTACATCCTCATTCGCTTTGAAGACTTCGTGTTGCGGCAAGAGGAAACGCTCTCGCGGCTTGAGGATTTCTTGGGTATCCCGCTCGCGCGCATTATTGTGCGCCCCGATTCGGTCGGACGCTGGAAAAAAGACCCGGGGCCGTATTCCTTTGAGTTTTTGGCGGATGCCATGCGGGAAAACGGCTACAGCGAAAAATTATAGTAGCACAATCCACTCCACACTGGGGTTTTCTGAAGTCTCTGTTCATGGTGGGTTTATCAACGTCCAGCGATTAGTTAAACCGACCACTGTTTCCAAGGAGGAATCACATGGCACTGAAAGTCGGTGTCGTCGGTCTAAGCGGAATTGGAACCACGCATACACACTGCTACGCGAACGATGAATTGGCAGACCTTGTAGCCGTATGCGATCTGGATAAGGAACGCGCCGACACGCTCGCCGAACAGTTCCGCGTGAAGGCATACTACAGCCTCAAAGACATGCTCGACGATCAACCGGAATTGGATATTGTCGATGTCAGTACCGGAGGGAACGAGAACGGGAGTTGGCACTATGAACCCACCATGCAGGCTTTGGAGGCGGGGAAGCACGTGCTCGTTGAAAAACCGCTTTCAAATGATATTCGCGAAGCGCGGGAAATGGTCGCTAAAGCTGAAGAAAATAATCTATACCTCGGTTGCAATCTAAATCACCATTTTACTCCACCTGCCGAACGCGCGAGACAGTATATCGAAGACGGTGAAGTCGGCGAACTCGTCTATTGCCTCCACAAAATGGGATTCGCGGGCGGGGAGCGCACATACCAGTCTCAAGACTCACCTAGAATCAAAGGTTTTCCATACTTCCACATGAAAGCCTTCCTCTCGCACCCGTTCAGCGTCATGCGGCACTTTTGCGGCGATGTGACGCATGTACAAGCCTTCGTGACGCGTCCGAGTTTTCGCAAGAGCGCCGGCGATGTCATGCTATCCATTAACGGTATACACGTTCGATTCGCCAACGACTGCATCGGTTATCTCCTCAGCCAACGTGGAGATGCCACCTTCGGTTTAGGGGGCTGGTGGAGTCTCGAAGTTGCGGGAACGCGCGGAACTTTCTGCGTTGAAAATTGCATTGAGAAGATAACGTTCTGGCGGGCACCCGGTGGAGAAGATGCAGCAAAGCCCGAAGATTTGGACGTGGGAACATCGTCGGGGCCCGTCGTCACGGAGTCCGGGATTACGGATTTCGGTGAGACCTTCCCGCGCAGGATCCACGCGTTTTTAGAAGACATCGCCACTAACGTCCCCAAATCGCAACTCAGGGCTTCCGGGAGAGACGCGCTGGCAGCCTTGGAATACACCTGGGCAGCGATGGAATCCTATGAACAGGGCGGAATACTCGTTCGTCCACAGCCGATGCCCCCGCAACACGCCCACCCTAGTTAAATACAGTGATTAGTGGAGAGTGGCTAGTTCTGTTAACATTTCATAGCAACCAGAAAATCGAGAGGGTGTACAAACGAGTGGTTGTTCGTAGGGGTTGGGTCTCCCAACCCTTTGGTTTCGCATCAGAAACGATTTCGGACTTCTGCAGGTAGGTTTTCCCAACTTACGTTTGGGTGTCGAGATATGAATTTCGACCTACAGTCTACACTCAACCCGTATGGTTTGGTGCTCCCGACCCGTGTTGGCCAATGGGCGGGGAAACCCCGCCCCTACGATTCGGTGTATATCGGCGAATTTCAGGGGCGTTCCAGATAAATGTCAACAAAACTTACACTGACCACTAATCACTGAACACTGTATTCAAGGAACAAGATAGATGAAATTAGGAGCCAATTCCGTGCTATTCGGCGGCCATAACATGGAAACCGCCTTCAAGCATATCGCCATGGCTGGATACGACGGCATCGAGATGTCAGCCATCGATGGCATGAGCGAACACCTCGTCCTCAGTCGCTGGCGCGAACTCTCACCAGAGATTAAGCGGCTGTCGAAGGACTATGGACTAGAACTGTTGGCGATGGAACAACCGTCCCAAGACGCCGACATCATGGAGCAAGCCTTTCAAGCAAGCGTTGAAGTCGGGATCCCCATCGTCAACTGCGGCCCGGGCGGAAAATCCGATGACGAGGAGTCTTGGCACGAAGTTATCGACTCGCTAGGCAGCTTGGCACAGATGGCGGAACGTCACGGTGTGACTTTGTGCGTGAAAGCGCACGTAGGCGGGAGTATTTACAATACGCCGACCACTCTCCGAGCGATGGAGGAGATTCCCTCCCCCGCTTTCGGTATTGATATGGATCCGTCGCACATTCATCGTGCCGGCGAAAATCCGGTAGAAGCGATAGCCGCTGTAATCTCGCGAGTCAAGCACGTACATATTCGCGACTGTAAAGGACGTGAACCGGGACCCGGAAAGCCGGAAATGCAGGCGAATGGCAGAGGCGACATAGACTTGGTTGGTTATATCCGCGTGTTGCATGAGAATAACTATACGGGACCCCTCAATTTGGAAGTGATTGGCGCGACAGATTACGACGCTGCGCAATGCGGCGCCATCGCCGCCGAGTCCAGAGGGCACATGCAGGCGTGCTTACAAGCGTGCGGTGCAAGATAGACGACGATCTCCTCTAGTGCTATCGCTGGCTGCTATTTCGACGTCACTTCAGACCGGCGTCCGGAAATAAAGCGCCATGCTGCCTCTCATGAGACGTTCCTCAAGATTGGAAGATGCGTGAAAATGAACGGGGCAGCCGCACCGGACATTCAATTCGAACACTTCTACAGCTACGAAGAGATTGATGGCTTCTTGCGGGCTTTAGCGACTGCCTTTCCCGACCTTTGCCGAGTTCGATCCATTGGACAGTCGTTGGAAGGAAGGGATATTCACCTCCTTACCCTAACTGACTTCGCTTCAGGAAGCCCGGAAGAGCGTCCGGGATATGTGATTCACGCCGGAATTCATGCCCACGAGCTAGCCTCCGCCCACGCCGCATTACACATTGCCAATCGACTCCTGAAAGACCACGACCATCACGGATTACTCAATCGCGTTACATTTTTTATCCTACCGAGGTTATCGCCAGATGGTTCGGAATTCTGTTTGGAGACATCGACCCGGATTCGCAGTCGAACGGACTTCTGCAACCGCGATTCCAGCACTGTCTATCCCGAAGATGTAAACGGCGACGGGCAAATTCTTACCATACGGCAAGAACATCCAGACGGTGAGTTCGTCGTCGATCCCGCCGATCCACGACTTTTCATTCAGAGGCGATCTGATTCGCCGGGTCCATACTACCGAACCTTTCCCGAGGGCCACATTCATGACTGGGACGGAAATGACCGGATACGAGTAGCCGGGTTTGATGCCTTCCTGACACATCGTCCCGACATCACCGCCGGCCGGAGTTTCGACTGGAACAGAAACTGGTCTTACGGCTGGCGTCCAGAGGGCGAACAGCAGGGGGCGGGCGACTACCCGTTCAGTGAACTGGCAATGCGACAATTCGTGGAGTTCCTGCAGCGTCATCCGAAAATTTTTGGCATGGTTGGTTACCACTGCGGACACCCCTCGGTCATCCGTCCGCCCGCGAGTGGTTCTAGCGATGAACTTGATGCCGATGATGACATCGCCCTGGAGGAGTTGGCGCAACTCGGCGCGCAGTTAACCGGTTTTCCGGCGCTTCCGCTGGTAAAAATGCATTGGGCGGGACGCCGCGATCGCGGCAAGGGCGGGCACTCGCTCGACTTCACTTACCATCACCTCGGCCTTCTCACGGTAGAGATTGAACTAGGTACCGTTATGAACGCGGCCGGACTAACCACGGAGAACTACCTAACATGGACAAGCCGGGCTGACGAAGAGGGTTGGATGCGGCGACTGATGCAGTGGTGGGATAGTGGCGGACATCGTCATCCGCTCTTCAAACCGTGGCAGCCTTTCGAACATCCGCAACTTGGGGACGTTGAGATTGGAGGGTTCCTATACACGGTGCTGGACAATCCGTTGCTTTCGGAGCTCTCCCCAACCCTTGAAGCGGCGTACCGGTTCACGATGGCGCATGCCCGCAGGCATCCATGGGTTGTCGTTGAAGATTTCGACATTCAACGGTTCGACGACAGCGTGTACAGAATACGGCTGCGTGTCGCCAATCGGGGCGATTTGCCGACACATCTGACGAACAAGGGCAGGTCTCTTCGCCGATTGCGTCCGGTGGAAGCGCGGTTCACTCCAGCTCATGGTGTAACGATGCTATCTGCTGCCGAGTCTCAAGAATTGGGACACTTGGCTGCGGTGACGGGGAGTCAAATTGTCGAATGGTTCGTTTCGGCGCCGCACGAATCCGGAACAGATTCACAGGTACTAGGCGAACTTAACATCTCGGGCGGCACGGGCGGTGACATTAAACGAACGGTTGAGGCACCCGGCTAGGCGTATCTCCGAAGCGCTGCCTAGCGCACCTTTCACTCATCTATTTCCACGGCAGGCGGATTAACATAGTCATGGTACCGATCGTTGACCTTGCCTCCGCGCGCGTCGTGGCGATGCACGCAAAGGCGGTAGCGGAAGGTCAAGGTAGTACCGGCAGCAATCGTGTGCGAGCCGTCATTGAGAAAACTGCTTCGGTAGGTGGCGTAACCAAATGGATTTGCCGTCATCAAGCCGTAATCGCGTACGTGCCAACAGGTCGGGTGCCGCAGGTTCATCGGATGATCGAAGATTGCGATGCCCACCTCTTGCCCTTCGACTGGACCTGAATAATCGCACCAGTGAGCGGGTTTTCCCCAACATTCGGACTCGCCGACTCCTCCCACGCTGTTTTCAATCCGACCGCCCTTGTTCGCGTCCATGGATGTGGCGACACGCACGCTGCAAAACGCCCCCTCTTTTGTGTCGCCCAGTCGAACATCGCCATCTTGCGCCTTTAACGTTACGGTCAAATCCATTAATCGCGCGGCGTCGGGAGTCGCGTAGAAACTGGCTGTTCGTGTCTCTTTCATCACACACCGATGGTCATGATCCTCCCATTCGAGTTGGTGTTGAAACTCTCCGAGAACAGGTCCGTCTACTACATAAATTAATTGCCGGTGCGTCTGCCAGCCGTGCTCATCCTCTTCGATCCAATTGTCTGTGCCGTTTACGTCGCCAAACGCCACCCACACCGAACGATGATGGATGTGGTCAGTCGTTTCTCCTTCCACCTCCGCCATGGGATAGTTTCGAGTGATCTGTTTCTGATCGGGTCCGAGAAAAGGATAGAAGTGTGGGCGCGGAAACTTGGTATCATATTGATAACTCGTGAACTCCTGCTCCCCAATCTTGATGTCAATCCTGCTGTCAGCATAACGGTGATCGAAGCATACCCCGGGGCTGGTATCCAGACGATTTGCCTCGGGTTCAAAGGTCAGACGCATCTCACTGTCTTCCGCCAACTCGTCGATGACGAACCACAATACTCCCTTGTGAATTTGACACGGAACCTCGCTCCCCGTATCATCTCGCGAGAGTCGACCGCTCAGAGGGTTGTCTGATAACTTGATGCTCACCGGAGTGTGAAGTCTTTCGTGCGCTCCGGCTTTAACGAGAAGATTGATTGGCTTAGTCATGTATTGTTATTCCTATATTGCGCCCGCTTCTCGAAACGTCCGTTTCAGGTACGCTAGGCTTTCGCGGGCAATTGTCTCGGGATCTGGCTCGTAGTCAAAGACTTCCACTGAAACCACTCCGTCATATCCCACTTTTTTCAGGGCGTGGGCGATGGGAACAAAATCAACATCGCCGAATCCCGGTCCCCGCAGATTGGGATCGTTGGCGTGAAAATAGGCAAGGTACTCCCGATGCTCGCTGATGATGTCGTCAATGGTTTTCTCTTCACTGCACATGGCAAGCACATCCAGATGCAACCGGCACGCGGGATGGTCTACAGCCTTAATGACCCGCACGGTCTCCTCGGCGTTCACCATAAAGTTCGTATATTCGGCAGCAAGGGGTTCCAATGCTAGGGTCACCCCCAATGGATGCGCAACATCGCACACCTCGCGAAACAGTTCCACTGCCCTTCCAAATGCGGCGTCGTACGTTTCACCGGGTAACACGTTTCGTTGATTGGGGCTGCCGAAGACCATGACCTCGCCGCCCATAGCGGCGCAGATGCGAACCAGATGCTGGAGCGCCTCCTTGGTGCGCCTACGGATTTCAATATCCGGGCAGGTCAGATGCAGCCCTTCCGGCTTCTGCAGCAGCCAATGAAAACCTGCCACGGCAAGCCCGGATGACTTCGCAAGGTCGCCGATTTTTCGAGCATGACTCTCGGAGATCTCCGTCGGCTCGTCGGACAGTGTAAACGGCGCGATCTCGACGCCGTCGTAGCCGCTTTCGGCGATATCCGCACAAGCAGCACCAAAATCCCAACCCTCGTACGTCTCGTTACAGATAGCGAATCTCATTGGGCAACAGGTCCGTAGCAATCATGAGCGGGCGATGTTTTGAAAAAGAGGTGCGATAAAGTGAGGTTTCTTCTTTTCAACACTTGCCTGGCTTATCGGAGCAAATCGGAATGCTCTTTCTCCCTATCTTTGTAGAGCTTATACTCCAAACTATCCGTCAACGCCTCCCAACTTGCTTGGATGATATTTTCGGAGACTCCGACTGTGCCCCAATGGTCATGCCCATCGCTCGCCTCGATAAGGACGCGAACTTTCGCCGCAGTGCCGGCTTGTGTATCCAAAACGCGCACTTTGTAATCGGTCAAATGAACATTTTTAAGCGCTGGATAGAAACGCTCAAGAGCTTTGCGGAGTGCGTTATCAAGTGCGTTGACAGGGCCATCGCCATCCGCGGCGGTATGTTCAATCTCGCCATTGGGTGCTTCAACTTTGATTGTCGCCTCGGAACGCAAGCTGTGGTCGGTGAACTTCTCAATGTTGACGCGGAATCCGAGCAGATCGAAGAAGGGGCGATACTCATCGAAAACCTTGCAAGTTAACAACTCGAATGACGCTTCCGCCGCTTCGTACTGATAGCCTTCGTTTTCAGCCTCTTTCAAGCGTTGGAACAGTGCCAAGACTTCCGCCGAACTCCGATCGAGGTCGGGATATCGGTTCTCAATCTTTTTGACGACTGCACTTCTACCCACCTGGTCGGAGACGAGAATGCGCTGCGTGTTACCGACAGATTCCGGGTTTACATGCTCGAACGTTAACCTATTCTTTCGGACGGCGTCAATGTGCATACCGCCCTTGTGAGCAAAGGCGGACCGCCCGACATAGGGCTGGCGCTCGTCGTGCGATAGATTTGCCAATTCACTGATGAGCCGCGAGACTTCCGTGATCCGCTTCAGTTGCACTTCGCTAACGCAATTGATCCCGAGTTTGAGCTTCAGCGTCGGGATAATCGAGGAGAGGTTTGCGTTTCCGCAGCGCTCTCCGTAACTGTTGAACGTCCCCTGCACATGGCTGGCGCCCGCCTGCACCGCCAATACCGTGTTTGCAACTGCCATTCCGGCGTCGTTGTGCGTATGGATACCGATGGGACAATCGACAGCTGCCGTCACCGCCTTGACGACATTCTGAATCTCTAAGGGCAGCCGTCCACCGTTCGTGTCGCAGAGCACGAGACATCTTGCACCCGCGTCTGCTGCCGCTTTGAGGGTTTGAAGCGCGTAATCTGCATCGTCACTGAAGCCATCGAAGAAATGCTCGGCGTCGTAGATGACCTGCCGACCATTTTCGGTCAGAAATCCAACAGAACTCTCGATGAGGTCAAGGTTAGCCTCGGGCGACACCCGTAGAACATCCGTGCTATGCAACTTTGAACTCTTGCCGAAAATTGTGACGGTGCGTGTACCGGCGTCCAGCAGCGCCTGTAGATTTGGGTCATCGCTCGGAGGGTAGTCGCGATGGCGTGTGCTTCCAAACGGAACAACCTCGGAGTTTTGTAGATTGATCGATTTTGTCTGCTTGAAAAACGAGATGTCCTTCGGATTAGAGCCGGGATAGCCGCCTTCGATATAGTGAACTCCAAGCTGATCCAATGCTTCGATAATGAGCAGTTTGTCCTCGACAGAGAAGGAAACCCCTTCCCCCTGATTTCCATCCCGAAGTGTTGTGTCGTAAAGCTGAAACATGCTGTTCGGTTTTCCTTAATTGAGTATAATTGCGCAAAAA